>CP073761.1:0-1200000 GCA_018399015.1 Cyanobium sp. M30B3 | reverse complement strand
CCATCGGCCTACCGCGCCAAGAAGGAGGCCGACGCGGCCCGGCTGATCGCCCGCCTCGAGGCGATCCTGCCGGGCCTGAAGGGCGCCATCCACCACCAGGAGATCGGCACCCCCCGCAGCCATCGCCGCTTCCTGGGCCGCATGGGCGGCAGCTACGGCCCGATTCCGGCACTGCGGCTGCCGGGCCTGCTGCCAATGCCCTTCAACCGCACCGGACTTCCAAACCTCTACTGCGTGGGTGATTCGTGCTTCCCCGGCCAGGGCCTGAACGCGGTGGCCTTCAGCGGCTTCGCCTGCGCCCACCGCATCGGCGCCGACCTGGGCCTCAACCCCTGGGCCCTGCCGGCCTGAGCTGCGATGCCCTGGCCATTCCCAGGCACAGCCCCCGACCAGTTCATGGGTCTGGCCGAGCGCTACCGCCTGATTGATCGGCTGGGCAAGCGGTTGATTGACAAGAGCCTGGTCGGTTTCGGCCCGTTGCGCCGGGAGCTGGTCCAGGGATCCAGCCTCAGGCTGGCCATCAACATCAGCCCCAGCCAACCGTTGCACGATGGCTTCGGTTCCTGGCTGCTGCAGCAGCTGAGCGAGTCGATGGGGCTCACCCTGGTGGCCGAGGGCGAGGAAGACGAGCGCACCCGCGACCGGCTGGTGCAGGCGGGGGTGCGGTGCTTCCAGGGCTACCTCTATGCCCGGCCGACCAGTCCCGCCGAGCTGATCGCCAAGGCGCGGACAACCGCACCACGGCGGGAGGAACCGTGTCCATAGGGTGGGGACTCCGTTCACCGCTCCTCCCCCCATGACCGCTTCCGGCACCGGTGCCGGCTCCCCCCAGCCCAGTGCTGCCGAGCTGGCGCGCTACCTGGAGCAACGGGGCGAGCTCAGCAAGCCCTGGATGCTGCAGCTGCTGCGTCTCACCAAGCTCAAGGAGGAGAAGGACCAGCTCGATCCCCAGGAGTACATGGAGCGGCTGCAGGAGGCCCACGCCGACATGATGCGCCTGGGCGAGTTCTGGAAGGGACGGGAACGCGAGGTGTTCGGCGGCGCCTACAGGCCGCCCGAGCTGATCGAGCCGCTGCCCGGATCCCCCGACGATCGATGAGCCCGGCCCCATCCAGCGGTCCTGGGAGGCTCCCTGAGGGGGCCGCCTATCCGATGGCACCGCTGATCCGTCTCACCCTGGTGGGTCTCTACCTGGCCCTGGCCGCCCCGCTGCCCTGGCTGGCCCCGGCGTCGCTGCGGCTGCCCCTGTGGCTGGCCCTGGGCCTGGGGCTGCTGCTGGTGTGGGCCATCACCAGCGAACAGGTGCGGCTCGATCCCAACGGGATCCGCGTGGGCCATCCGGTCTGGTGCGGCTGGCTGCTGCGCCGCGGCTGGCAGGTGTCCTGGTCGGCGATCACGGCGATCACGCCCGTGGCCACCAGCCAGGGGGGCCGGGTGTTTTATCTCCGCTGCGGAGACCAGGCGCTGCTCCTGCCCCAGCGGATCGCCCGCTTCCCGGAGTTCCTGGAGCGCTTCCAGCGGCAGACGGGTCTGGACACCACCGCCATCGGCCGCATCAGCCCGCCCTGGACCTACCAACTGCTCGCCATCCTCACTGCCGCAATGCTTCTCGGGGAAGCGGCCTGGGGGCTGTTCTCGTTGCAGAGCGGGATGGGACCAGCCTGAACCGCACGAGCACCCCGGCGGCGCCGTCGCGCTGGAACAGGCCGTCGAGGTGGTGGCGGCTCACGGCCGGCCTTGATGCAGCCACCGGGGACTGGATCTGCTCCTGCCGCTCTGTGCAGCGCTCAACCATCCGTGGCCTGGGCACCGCGGTACCGGATGGGCTCCACGGCTCCCATCCACTCGATCGCGCAGCGATGCAGGTCGTAGTAGCCCGCCACCACGGCGAGCTGATTCGCCCTCAGCCGATCGGTGAGCAGCACGCTGGAGTGCACCAGGTTGCCGGCGGCGCTGAGGGTGTGCCGCCGGCACGAGTCCTCCAGGGAGAGCTGGTCGCCGTACTGCAGCAGTTCCATGCGCAGCTGGCCCACCACCTGGGCCAGGCTTGGCGTGAGCACCAACTCGGGGTGCAGCGCCGCCGAGACAGCCCCACAGCCCTCGTGACCCAGCACCACGATCAGCGGAACATCCAGATGGCCCACCGCATATTCCAGCGAGGCGATCGCAGCGGTGGTGCTCATCGTGCCGGCATTGCGCACCACGAACAGATCACCGAAACCGCCATCGAACAGCAACTCCACCGGCACGCGTGAGTCGGCACAACCGAGCACGGCCGCCAGGGGATGCTGGCCTTCCACCACCGACTGCATGCGTTCCCGGGTGCTGTTGGGATGCAGGGACTGTCCGGCCAGGAAGCGCTGATGGCCCTGCTGCAACCAGCGCAGCACCGCCGCAGGACGGGCCTCAGGCTTGAGCGCAGCCAAAAGATCGCTGGGTTCACCCATCAAGGTTGCGAGACAGAGGCCTGAATGGGCACCCTCCTTCTGACAGCCTGTTGGGCTGCGCTGCTGTCCAGGCCGAACCGATTGCGGCCGCAGTCCATGCCGTCGGCAACACCCCATGTCTCTTCAGACTGCCGTTCCCACCATGACCGTCCCCGACGGCTGCAGGCCTATCCGCCCCGAGCGCTGGAGCACCCACTTCAGGCCTGATCACCAGTTGCACCATCACTGGTGCGTTACGAACCATTTGCGATTGATGCGCGAGCAGCATCAACGGATGGTGCTGAGTGCTTTTGCAAAGCTGTATCGATGGGCACAGCTGGCCGGCCTGATGCCGATTCAGGGTTGAATTATCACAGATCAAGGGCCTCAAGCAGCCATCCCTCTGCATGATGCAAACGATCAGCATGCAAGTGATCAGCATGCAAGTGATCAGCATGCAAGTGATCAGCATGCAAGTGATCATCGAGATTTCCCTATGACGACTCTTTTCAGCAACCCGCGTGTTGCGACCCTGGCTCGCCCGCTCCTGGTGGGCCGAGAGAAGTGGATCATTGTGGCGACGACTCCCAGCGACGGCTTCACAGCTCTGCATGAAGTGGATCAAGGCGATTCCGTGCCATCCGTTGTGGAGCAGATCACCATCAAGACCGCCTGGGAGCTTGAGGTGTTCCGCACTGATCTCGTCGGCCATGGCTGGACATGAGCTGCTGCCGGCCTGCCCATCGAGAGCAACGACCACCTCGGGAAAGCTCCCGGCCGTGACCTCTGAGCACCGACTGGCCTCCTGCTACAGCCCAGCGCAGTCGCCGTGATCATGCGCGCCGCCGACTCCGTTCCCCTCAGGGACTGTTGAAGGTGACAGGCGATAGGCATCAATACCGATAGGCGCTAGGTACCAATACCGGCGAACCAAGGCTTGTTACTCTGCCAACCAACTGCAGGGGCTTGCAGGCAAGTGACTGCCCTTTCGTTTTCAACAACCCAAGCCAAACAGTGAGTGTCAATCCAGGAGAGGTGCGATGAGGCGCTCATCCCAACTTCTGATGACGCTCGCAGCAATCACCGTGCTGTCGCTGGCGGCTGCCTGGGCAACACGCAACAGCCCGACCATCTTCTTTGACCAGCAGATCCTGCTGGGCTCCAGCCTGGGCGTCTTTGCCCTGTTGCAGTTCGGCTGGCTCGGGCTGCCGGTGGGGATGGTCTCCGCCCTCTGCACTTGGCAGATGTGGGAGCATCCCTGGGCAGCGCTGGTGATGCTGCTGCAGCTGCTGTGGCAGCAGCTGTATCTCAGCCGCTTCAATGGCGGGCCCAGCGAGCGTGGCAACGGCCGGATCGTGCTGGCCACGATCCTCTTCTGGTTGCTGGTGGGGCTGCCGCTGCGCTCTCTGCTCTACACCGGTCTGCTGCAAACCGATCTGGCCAGTGCCACTGCTCTGAACATCAAAGAGGCGGTGGTGAGCGTGGTGAATGCCAGCCTCGGGTTGCTGCTGTTTCTCGCCGCCCAACTGCTCCAGCTCAGGCGGCGCCCTGGCGACCTCTCCCTGCGGGGCGTTGTGTTCGCCGTTCTCCTGCTGCTGATCAGCCTGCCCGGAGTGTTGAACATTGTGGTGACGGGTGACCAGCTCACCGCCCGGACCCTCTCCCAGTTCCGCCTGGACCTCAACCAGCAGGCCCTGGACGTGGCCTTGCGCCTGCCGTCCAGGACTGACGTGCTTCCGCTGGATGGCGCGCAGCGCCAGCCTCAGGATCAAGTGGCCTTTGAGGCCGTGGCAGCTGACGGCCAGCGGCTCCTCTCCGATCCTGCGCTGTTCGCCTCGCTGGAGCAGGACTACCGGCCAGAGCTTGAGACAGTGCTGGCTCCCCAGGGCATGACGCTGCTGGTGCCAGAGCGCGCCGGAGCAAGGTTGCAGCGCATTCTGCAGGGCTACTGGAGTTACCAGCTCCGCCTGCCCGTCAGCACAGAGCAGGGTTGGCAGCTGATCACCGTGGTGCAGCCCGCCGGCGAACAGTTGCTTGAGCTGATCGACAGCATGCGACCAACCCTGCAGATTCTGGGGCTGCTGCTGATTGCCGCCGCCCTGATCAGCGAGCTGCTCACCACCCTGGTGGCTGCCCAGTTCAACCGGATCGTCGGCTCCCTGGTCCCGGTCGACAGAGCGCTGGATCGGGACCCGCGCAGCCCGGGCACGCAAGCGGTCGTCATGCCCCAACTGCAGCCCACCCGCCTGCGCGAGCTCAACCGCATCGTCAGCCTGATCAACCAGCAGGCTGAGATGGTCAATCAGCTCTCTGCTGAGCTGCAGCTGCGCGCCACCACCGATGACCTCACCGGCCTGCTCAACCGCCGGGCGTTGCTGGAGCAGTTGCAGACCCTGATGGACCAGGCCGATCGTCGCCGCAGCCAGGACCGGTTGGGGCTGCTGTTCTGCGATCTGGACCTGTTCAAGGAGGTCAATGACTCGCTGGGCCATGCCACCGGCGATGTGGTGCTGCAGACCGTGGCCGCACGTACCCGCAGCTGCCTGCGCACAGGCGACCTGACCGGGCGCACCGGGGGCGATGAGTTCCTCGTGGTGCTGAATCCCATCCCTGACCTCGACACAGCGATGCAAGTGGCTGAGAAGATCAACCTGGCGATTGCCGAACCCATCCCCACGTCACGGCTGCGGGTCAGCATCACCGTGAGTATTGGCGTCGCCATCGCCAGACCCAACGAAGGGATGGACGACCTGATCGCCCGGGCCGACCAGGCCATGTACCAGGCCAAGCAGGCCGGCCGCAACCAGGTGATCCGCATTGATTGAGGGCCGTGCCTCTCCAGGTGAAAGGCGGCTGGCTGCTCAGTTGTATTCGCCGGGAATGTCCTGCTTGGTCACCGTGACGCGACCCACCTTCTGCCCGGACAGACGCAGCAGTTCATCACCGGAGAATGCATAACCGAGCTTGCCGGCGACCTGGGCCACGTCGTCGGCGGTAGCGGCGGCCTGCACCGCCTGCCGCAGGGCAGGGTCATCCTGCATCCGGCGCAGAAAGGCCTTCAGCTGATCGAGGGACATGGCTGGAAATCGGGAGTGGCCTGATACTGGATCGCCACCTCCTGGTCCACCTGGGCCAGGCGCTCCCTGGCGCACCTGCCGCCCGCCGTCGCCGCAGAGAAGGCGGTCAGGTTGTGAACAGAATCACGGATCCGGCCTGGACCAATCCGGCCTGGCAGTGGAGCCCGGATTCCGGTAGCCCAATGCTGCATCTGCCCTGCCGCCCAGGCGTCGGTCCCTCAGCAGGTACTGGGCGGGCGTCATGCCTCCGGTCTCGCTGCAGCGGTAGCAGCGGCCGGCCGTTCAGTTGCCCTGCTGGCCTGCGTTCACGCCCCGGCGCTGCCGGCGAAAGTGCCACGGCCGGGTGATGCCGCCCTCCACCTGCCACACCCCATAACGGCGGCGCCTGGCCCGCTCCTCCGCCGCCAGGTACTCCCTGGCATCGCAAGTGCCGAGGTAGCGGCGGTAGGCAAAGGCCTGGCCGTCCTCCACCAGCATCAGGTTGATGTTGCTGGCGTTGAACACCTCGGCCACCAGTCGGCCGTGGCGATCGGTGGTCTTCTCCACCAGCCGCACCCGGCTGCCCAGCGACAGGCGCTGCTGCAGATAGCGCCGCGCGTGCTGGCCGTAGGGCCGCTGGGAGGCCTCCGGCGCATCGATACAGGCCAGGCGCACGGTGACCAGCTCCCCGGCCATCCGCACCGTGATGGTATCGCCATCGCCGATGGAAACCACCGTGGCCTGTCCCCCAGGCCCGGGCACCGCACAGGCCGGGGCCAGCGCGATGGGGATCAGGGCCAGGGTCCCCACCACGGCACGGAGACGGGACTTGATGCGGGGCATGGCTCGACTCTGCTGCACCGGGACGCCGCCGAACGGGCCGTGCTGGAGCAGGAGGCCGCGGTGCTGGCGCATGGAGGTTCAAATCGTTACCTGCTTCACTGGGAGCCCCCATTCCCATGATCAAAGCGCAGCCCCAGGCACTGGAGCTGGGAAATGTGAGGGATGGGAGCGCTGTCACCATGGAATGCATGCAGCGTTGCACCGGAAATCCAGCCCTGAGTACCACTCCAGCACCACGACCATTGAAGGGCAGCAGCTATTGGCGATAGGACTTGTATGACACGGGATTTTGATGTTCACATCAAAAAAATCAAGTTGAAGTGCCTCCGGGACGAGCTCGCCAAATCCAGCCATCAACTGGCATGGGGAGCAATCATGGATGCTGAACTTAATCAGTTCAGGTCTTCGCTCCGATGGCATTGGGTTCACTTGGGAATGGAGTAACACTGCGCTGTCGAGAAGGTCCTCATCCCGAGATTCAAGACAATCTGCAGCTGCCAATGGCTAGATCTACTGGCACCTCATCGACGCAACAGCAGTGCCAGCAGCTCGACGCCAGTCCTGCGCCGAGAGCTGAGCTCGCTCCGACGACTGAGCCCAGCAACCACTGCTCTGGTATACGGGAGTCATGGTTGAGCTTCTGTGTCAGCCTCTTTCACATCATCCTCGAGCCGATCCATCATCAAGGCGACTTCAAGATCCGCTCTTGTTAAATGCCCCTGCAGATGATTGAGGATATCCGTCTCGACGCGCCCACTGCCAACATGGCCCAGATAGAAGTAACAGTCGCCACCGTGACTCGCGCTCAGTTCTTTGGCCAGGCCATGCCACTTCAGCGCCTGTTGGGCATGACGAAACCGCCAGCTTTTATGCATATGGTGTTGGCCGGAAAAGGACCAGTCTTCAAGCTGCTGCCGCAGCCGATGCAATTCTGAGAGATCCATTTGGGATGATTCAGGGCTGTCAGGGTTCATCACCGAGCATCCTCCGAGTGGGGTTCTTTGACGCCAACCCAGTTGCTGATGGCCAGTTGCTGATGGACTCGGTGCGTTTGTGCGTAGGCGAGCTGTTCCTCCACCTGTCTGACCACCATTTGCTGGTAGTCGAGAAAGTGTTCATTGAGCATCAGCAGCCAGATGTACTCAGTAAGGATCAACGGATGATTAGTGAGGATGTCTGCCAACTGCTGCCAGAACACTGCGCGGCTCGGGCGCTTGAGTCCTTGTCTCCAGAAGAGCGTGAGCAGACCTCCCATCACGCCAATGCGCTGTTGCCATTCCTGGGGAGAAACGTTGCCATGGACATGGCGGCGACGGCCTTGCGCCAGCTTGATGGCATAGCGATAGGCCCGCTTGGCGTAGGCGATGGGCTCATACAGATCGCTGAAGGCCTGCAGAAACTCAGCAGCAATGTCGTCCATGGAACGATCCGGCAGGAAATTGAGCAGATGGGTCTGCACGCCTTGATCAAACTGATCGTCAGCATCCAGAAGTCGACCTTCGCGGGACAGGCGATGCCAGAGCGCAGTGTTGGGTAGTGCCACGAGGATGCCGAGCATGGCCAGAGGAATGGCAGTGCGGTTCACAAACGCCGCGATCCGCTGGCCCGCGCCGGGTTGCTCGCCATCAAATCCCAGAATGAAGCCAGCCATCACGTGCAGGCCGTGATCGGTGATCGCATCCACCGCCTCCACGAGCGGGCTGCGGGTGTTCTGCACCTTGTTGGTGAACGTCAGGCTGGATTGGTCGGGGGTCTCGATGCCGAGGAACACTCGCCCGAAGCCGCAGCTCACCATCCCCTGCATCAGTTCGGGATCGCTAGCAAGATCCACCGATGCTTCAGTGGTGAAGCGGAACGGATGATCGTGGTGCTCCTGCCAGTGCCGGATCTCAGGCAGTAACAGCTTCACATTGCGCTTGTTGCCGATGAAGTTGTCATCCACGAGGAAGATCTCACCACGCCAGCCCAGGCCATGGAGCTGGTCGAGTTCGCGCAGGAACTGCGCCGGCTGTTTGGTACGAGGCTTGCGCCCGTACAACACAATGATGTCGCAGAACTCACACTGAAATGGGCACCCGCGTGAGTACTGGAGAGCCATCATGCTGTATGCATCTCTGTCCAGAAGGTCGAAGCGTGGTATCGGTGAAAGGCTCATATCCGGGCGCTCACCGCTGGAACTGAAACGCCCCTGGGTCTCGCCCCGAGCAAGGGCCTCCACAAACATGGGAATCGTGATCTCGCCCTCGTCGAGAATCAGATACGGGGCCTGCTGTAGTTCAGGTGCATCCGGAGTGGAGCTGGCAAACGGACCACCAACCGCCACGGGCAGCTGGCGAGTGGCCGCATCCTGAATCAGCCTCCCCAGATCCTGCTTTTGCACCATCATGGCCGAGGCGATGATCAGATCAGCCCAGAGCCACTCATCCTCACGGATCTCTCGCACATTGCAGTCCACCAACCGCAGCTGCCATGAATCAGGCAACAGTGCGGCGACCGTGATCAAGCCAAGCGGTGGAAGCAGCACCTTGCGACCCACCAGTTCAAGAGCGCCGTGCATACTCCAGTAGGTTTTCGGAAAGCGCGGGTAGATCAGAAGAACTCGCATTCCGATTCAGGACCTGGGAGCGTTCCTGAATCATGTGGAGCCAAGCAGCCCCTCAGGATGCAGGTGCGCGCATCTGCGCTACATGCCCGGCGTGATGCTGCATGGGCTCAGGCTCGCCACTAGCCGAATCAAGCCGCAAACCACTGCCGATCAGCAGCAGGCTGCCGAGGCCTGGCTGCTCGACCCGGAGGACGTCCGCCTGGTGCTGTCGGTAGTGACCTGAAGCCACCTTCATGAAGCGCGATAGCCGCCGGTAGCGAGCAGTGTTGAACAGGCGTGGTCGCTTGCTCGCCTGGGCCGGCCGGCACCCACCTCGCGGGGCTGAACGCCGGTCAGGCAGCTTCAGTCCCTCAGCCCTCCACCTGCACGGTGACCGAGCTCACCTTGCGGGCCTTCGGCGCGGTGACGGTGAGCAGGCCATCGCGGTAGACGGCCTGGAGCTGGTCGCGGTCGATCGGCTGGGGGAAGCGGAAGCTGCGGCTCCAGGTGCCGTAGCGGAACTCACTCAGCAGCGGCGCCGGAGCTGGGTTGCTGGCCACCGTCTCAACCTCGCCGGCCCCATTGCTGGCGGGTTGCTGACGCTGGCTGCGGCGCTCGGCGCTGATCAGCAGGGTGCGCTCGGTGGCTTTCACTTCGATGGCGGCCCGCTGCACGCCGGGCAGTTCAAGCACCAGCTCGTAGGCCTCAGGGGTTTCATACACCTCGGCGGCGGGCACCCGCTCGGCGCTGTGCAGTTGTTGGCTGAGCTGTTGCTCCAGACGGTCGAACAGCTCGAAGGGAGAAGAGGAACGCAGGCTGCGCATGGTTCGGATGGCGAAGGTTGGAGTGGCGGGGGTCGTCGCTCGCCCCCGGTGCGCTCACTGTCGCCGGGCCATGCGGTCGCGGGGGAGGGGTGAGCCGCACCGCGCGATTCGGCCTGCACCACCGCAGTGCGGCAGACCCCACCGCACGGCAGCGACACCCGAACCTCTGTGGCGGCGTGCCCCCGGACCCGCGGCTCTGCTGCAGCCCCCCCTGCCTCCTGATTCCCCACCCATCCGATGGCCCGTCCCTACCAGCCCTCCTTGCTGCGCCTGCTGCAGCGTGGTGGGTTGCCGCTGGCCCGATCGATGGCCAGCTTTCAGCTGCGCCCGGGAGACCTCCCCGGCCACTTGTTGAAGCAGATCCGCCGATCCTTCCAGGTCAGAACCTGACCAGCAGCGTCAGGGAAGCGCTGCGACCACCGCTTTCACGGGACTGAATCGATGGGCTGAGCATGTGCTGCTTGTGTGCCGCCCAAGTGCAACAGATTCCACAGGGATGACGGCTCAACCATTCTGATTCAGGTGGGCATGGCGTGATCGCTGATGGCTTTACGTGCGCAAACCGGCCTGCCGTGCTTCGTCGTGACGGCGGCTCACGTTGATGCCTTCCCACCATGATCAACACAGCGTCCTTGGCCAAGGACCCGATCTGCGGGATGGTGGTGCCGAAGGCCACGGCCCTCTCTGCTGAGCGGGGCGGGCGCCGCTATTTCTTCTGCAGCCAGGGCTGTCGCCACACCTTCCTGGCTCCGGAGCATCAACTGCGCCAGATGCGGGGACGGATAGCCCTTGCCCTCGGCGGGGTGTTGGCCCTGGCGGTCCTGCGTGCCGGAGCCATCCTGGCCCTGGCCGCCGGGGTGAGTCTGCTGAGCTGGACACCGGTGGCCCAGCTGCCCTGGCTCACCTGGGGGGTGTGGCTGTTTCTGCTCACCACGCCGGTGCAACTGATCGGCGGCTGGAGCTTCTACACCGGCGCCTGGGTGGCCCTGCGGCGCCGTGCACTGAACATGGATGTGCTGATCGCCCTGGGCACGTCGGTGGCTTACGTCTACAGCGTGTTTGTGGTGTTCGCTCCCCAGTTGCTGCCGGTTGGCGTGGACGAGCGGAATGTCTATTTCGAAGTGTCGGCGGTGGTGATCGCCTTCGTGCTGTTGGGCAAATACATGGAGGAGATCATCAAGCAGCGCTCTTCGGCCGCGGTGCGCCGGCTGCTGGATCTGCAGCCGGCCACGGCGATCGTGATCCGCAATGGCGAGGAGATGGTGCTGCCGGTGGCGGCGGTGCAGCGGGGCGATGTGGTGGTGGTGCGCCCCGGCGACACCGTGCCGGCCGATGGGGTGGTGCTCGACGGGCAGTCGTCGGTGGATGAAGCCCTGATCACCGGCGAATCCCTGCCGGTGAGCAAGAAGGTGGGCGCGGATCTGATCGGCGGCACGGTCAACGGCCAGGGGCTGCTGCGCTTCGAGGCCACCCGGGTGGGGGCCGATACGGCCCTGGCCCAGATCATCCGCATCGTGGAGGAAGCCCAGGCCAGTTCGGCCCCGGTGCAGCGCCTCGCCGACCGCGTCACCGCCTGGTTTGTGCCGGTGGTGGTGGCCGTGGCCTGTCTCACCCTGGTGCTCTGGACCCTGGCCGGCAACTTCAGCGCCGGCCTGCTGGCCTTCATCGCCGTGCTGGTGATCTCCTGCCCCTGTGCGCTGGGGATCGCCACCCCAGCCGCCCTGATGGTGGGGGTGGGCAAGGGGGCGCAGCTGGGCATTCTCATCCGCAGCGGCGCGGTGCTGGAGCGGGTGGAGCAGCTCACCACCGTGGTGTTCGACAAGACCGGCACCCTCACCCGGGGCAAGCCTGCCCTCACCGCCGTGGTGGCCGTGGCCGGAGAGAGCAAGGAACGGGTGCTTCAACTGGCCGCCTCCCTGGAATACGGCTCAGAGCACCCCTGGCCATGGCCCTGCGGGATGCCGCGGCTGCCCAGGAGCTGGAGCTGCTGCCGATCGAGGACTTCCGTGCCCGGGTGGGGGAGGGGTGATGGCCGATGTGCGGGGCCAACCTTTCTGGCTGGGCAATCGCCAGCTGGCGGCCCGGTTCGTGCCCCACCTCAACGCAGCGGTGCAGCGCCCCCTGCTGGAACTGGAGGCGGCCGGGAGCACCGGGCTGCTGCTGGGCCAGGGCCATGCCGTGCTGGGTGTGCTGGCCGTGGCGGACACCGTGCGGCCGGAGGCCAGGGAGGTGGTGGAGGGGTTGCGGCGGCGCGGCATCCAGGTGGTGATGCTCAGCGGCGATCACCGCAGCACGGCCCAGGCCATCGCCGGCCAGCTGGGCATCACTGAAGTCATGGCCGAGGTGCGCCCTGGGGACAAAGCCGCCACGATCCAGACCTTGCAGCAGGCGGGTCAGGTGGTGGCGATGGTGGGCGATGGCGTCAATGACGCCCCGGCCCTGGCCACCGCCGACATCGGCATCGCCATCGGCTCGGGGTCAGATGTGGCCAAGGAGGCCGGTGATGTGCTGTTGCTCGGCAATGATCTGCGGGCGGTCGTGACGGCCCTCGGCCTGTCGCGAGCCACGATGCACAAGATTCGCCAGAATCTCTTCTGGGCATTCATTTACAACAGCCTGGGCATACCAATTGCAGCCATCGGTTGGCTCAATCCAATGATTGCCGGTGCCGCGATGGCTTTGAGCTCGTTATCAGTGATCATCAATTCAGCCCTGCTCAACCGCTACCGCAGCGCCTGATCAGCACCCTGGCCTGATCAGCGCCTCAAACGGGCTTGATCACGTGAGGGCGCGCAGGGTCAAGGTTGCGAATGAATGCACATCCGTCGCGCCAGTCGCAGCCTGAATCAGGGGATTCTTAGGCTGGTGCATGAAGGCAGGAGGTGGTGAGATGGCTGATGGTCGTAGCAAATCAGAGCGTGATCCATTGCGCCCGCAACGCTCACGCGGCAGGATTCGGCCGCAACCCGTTGGCGCTCCGTCCCTGCCCCTGCATGGGCTTGCCAGCACCTACTGCAGCAGTGGGACCTGCCGTGCCCTGCCCTCCTGGCCGATGAACAAGGCCCAGGAAGGCTGGCTGGAACTCGATGGCGTGCAACAGGAAGCGGCTCAGGTGGCTCTGGTGTCGTTCAGTGGGCGCGGGCTTGGCGTGGTGCTCAGGGCCGGCTACCCCGTGCGGCAAGGGATGCATGGCATGCTCACCACCCCGATGCATGGAGGTGGATGCAACCATCGCCCTGTGTACTGCTGCTGGCAGCACCCCCATCCCCAGGATCGCGGGCTCCAGTGCGCCGGACTGCGCTTTGATTTCGGGGACGAAAGTCCTGCCCATGACGCAGGCCACGGTTGATCCAGTCCTGCGCCAACCAGGCTTGACGGTGGCAGCATCCGGCATGCCGGCCGCCGGGTGTGGGCGTTGGCAACGGGGCGGTTCGACGGCCTGCTGACCAACGGCAATGCGGTGCCCGGATGCTGGTGATCGCCATGGCGTCCCCAGCGGGGATTTGGGTAACAACCAACACACAGCCACGGCAAGGCGTGCCAGTTCAGTGGGGCGACCGCCAGTCGAGCCGGTGATGGTGTTTCACCCCGTGCCCACCACCACCCCCGACCCAGTCCGGTTCACCCAGCTGCGCGGACTGCAGCTGCTGCGCGATCCGGCCCTGAACAAGGGCACGGCCTTCAGCCGTGAGGAGCGCCGGACCCTGGGGCTGGAGGGGCTCCTGCCGGAGCAGGTGGAAACCCTGGAGCTGCAGGTGGCGCGCAGCTGGCAGCACTTCAACAGCCTCAGTGGCCCTCTGGAGCAGTTCAGCTTTGCGGACACGCTGCGGCGCAGCAACCAGGTGCTGTTTCATCGCTTCCTGGCCAGCCACCTGGAGGCCGTGTTGCCGGTGGTGTACACCCCCACGGTGGGCAGGGCGATCCAGCGCTTCAGCGGCACCTACCGCACGCCGAGCGAGGGGCTGTTTCTCAGTGCCTCCCACAGGGGGCGCCTGGCCGAGGTGCTGCAGCCCCACAGTCGCAACGGCATCGATCTGGTGCTGGTCACCGACTCGGAGGGAATCCTGGGCATCGGCGATCAGGGGGTGGGTGGCATCCACATCTGTCAGGGCAAGCTGGCCGTGTACACCCTCTGCGCCGGCCTGAATCCCGAGCGGGCCCTGGCGGTGGTGCTGGATGTGGGCACCAACCGCGAGAGCCTGCTGCACGACCCGCTCTACCCCGGCCTGCGCCAGCCCCGGCTGCAGGGCGACGCCTACCTCGCCTTCGTGGATGAATTCGTGGAGGCCGTGGCCGAGCTCTGCCCCGGCGCCTGCCTGCACTGGGAGGACTTCGGCACCGGCACCGCCCGGCTGCTGCTGGATCGCCACCGCGGCCGGCTGCCCAGCTTCAACGACGACATCCAGGGCACCAGTGGCGTGGCCAGCGCGGCCGTGCTGGCCGCCTGCCGCGGCCTGGGCCAGAGCCTCAGCGCCCAGCGGATCGTGATCTTCGGGGCGGGCACCGCCGGCTGCGGCATCGCCGAAGGGCTGCTGCGCCTGCTGCGGGCCGAAGGGCTCTCCGCCAGCGAGGCCCGCGCCCGGCTGTGGGCGATCGACCGGCCCGGCCTGTTGATCGAGGACATGGCCCACCTCAGCCCGGCGGCGGCGGGGCTGGCCCGCCCCGCCCAGGAGCGGCAGCACTGGCCCGCCAGCGGCCAGGGCCCCATCGGCTTGCTGGCGGTGGTGGAGCAGGTGCGGCCCACGGTGCTGATCGGCACCTCCACCGTGGCCGGCGCCTTCAACGAAGCGGTGGTGCGGGCCATGGCCGCCCACTGCCCGAGGCCGGTGATCCTGCCGCTCTCCAACCCCACCCATCTGGCCGAGGCAACCCCCGAGGACCTGCTGCGCTGGACGGCCGGCCGCGCCCTGGTGGCCACCGGCAGCCCCTTTGCGCCCGTGGCCACAGCCAACGGCGAGCGGGAGATCGGCCAGTGCAACAACTGCTTTCTGTTCCCGGGCCTGGGCTTCGCCGCCGCCGCCCTGGGCCTGAGAGAGATCACCGACGGCATGATCGACGCCGGCCTCACGGCCCTGGCTGAGCGCATCCCCGCCAGCCACGACCCGGACGCAGCGCTGATGCCGGCCCTGGGTGAAGCCCCGGCCGTGGCCCGGGCCGTGGCCGAAGCGGTGGCGATCACCGGCGTGCGCCAGAACCTGGCACGCCGGGCCCGCACAGTGGCCGAGGCCCTCGACTGCCTGGAGCGGGCCCGCTGGCAACCGGCCTATGGAGGGGTGCGCCCCGAGCCCTGAAGATCTACCGGTAATGGTTGGGCACGAAGAACTGCTCGTTCAGTGGCGGCCGGTGGTAGTCGCCGCTGGTCTTGCGAGGCGGCAGTTCGATCGGCTCGGGGGTCATGTCCTCGTAGGGCACCTTGCTGAGCAGGTGGCGGATGCAGTTCAGCCGCGCCCGCCGCTTGTCGTCCGCCTCCACGGTGAACCAGGGGGCCTCGGGGATGTTGGTGCGGGTGAACATCTCGTCCTTGGCACGGGAGAACTCCACCCAGCGGTCGCGCGATTCCAGATCCATCGGGCTCAGCTTCCAGCGGCGGGCGGGATCCTCCAGCCGGGAGCGGAAGCGGGCCTCCTGCTCCTCATCACTCACCGAAAACCAGTACTTGATCAGGGTGATGCCACTGCGCACCAGCATGCGCTCAAACTCCGGACAGGAGAGCATGAACTCATCCACCTGCTCGGGGCTGCAGAAACCCATCACCCGCTCCACTCCGGCCCGGTTGTACCAGCTGCGGTCGAACAGCACGATCTGACCGGCGGAGGGGAAGTGCTCCACGTAGCGCTGGAAATACCACTGGCTCTTCTGCTGATCCGAAGGCGTACCCAAGGCCACCACCTGACAGCCGCGGGGGTTGAGGGGCTCGGTGATGCGCTTGATCGTTCCCCCCTTGCCAGCCGCATCCCGGCCCTCAAACAGGATGATCAGGCGATAGCCCACATGCTTGATCCAGTACTGCATCTTCACCAGCTCCACTTGCAGCCGTGCCAGCTCCTTTTCGTAGAGCTTGCGGTCGAGCTTGGGTGGGCGCCCCTCAGAGAACTCCGAGAAGTCGTCGAGAATCGGCGAAGGGTGGTACCGATCATTGCCACCATTGAGGCCTGGAACGAGGCCTGGAACCATCGCTTCAGCGGCCTTCATCTTGGCTTTCTTTCTGTCTTTCTTTTCAGACTTCTTGTCGGCCTTCTGGTGCTTGTTTGTCATGGTGAAGCCCCGCGGGTCACGATCCGATCTGGATGTCCGAAAACTAAGGGGAGGCGACCACAGGCAAGAGAAAGCAGTTACACCATGACGCGAAAAATCGGAAACATTTCCGATTCCCGGCCAGCTGCTGCGCCTTGCGGGGCGGGAACACCACCACCAGGAGCAGCCGGCGGGTGACGTTCAACCGGGCCATGCAACGCGAGGTGGGCGGGCCCCATGCTGACAGCCGCTTTCCAGGACCTCCCCAGAGCAAAACACCCGCCCGGCGGAGCCGGACGGGTGCAGGGATGAACCCGGGACAGGGAGCCGTGGCTCAGCCCAGACCCAGCTGGCCGAGGATGCCCTGGCCGGTGAGCAGCTCGGTGCCAAGGCCGATCACGAAGCCGAGCATGGCCAGACGGCCATTCCAGGTTTCAGCGAAAGCCACGAAGCCGAAGCGGGAGGTGGTGGAGTCAGCCATGGAAGGGGGCGTTGCGAAACGTGACAGAACTATAAAGAGATTTAAAGCGGACTGGGTGTTGGGCAGAAGAGGAGATATCCGCACCTTGCCAGGTCCCTGGTCTGGGGGTTCGGGCGGCGGCGGACAGGTTCAGCACGGGCTGAGGCCAGAGCTGGTGTAGCGGCTCCGCCCGGCATGCTTCGAGCGATAGAGGGCCTGATCGGCGCGGCTGATCAGCAGGGTGTCGGTGATCGGCTCGGCACCCGCAGGCTCCGTGCAGGCAATGCCCACGCTCACCGTGATCAACGACACCAGGTTCTGCTCGGGCAGGACCAGGGGGCTCGTGGCGAAGCCCTGCACCACCCGCTCGGCCACGGCCTCGGCGCCCGCCAGATCGGTGTGGGGCAGCAGCACGGCGAATTCCTCGCCGCCATAGCGATACACCCGGTCGCCGCCGCGGCCCACCAGACCCACCAGCCGCTGGGCGGCCGCCTGCAGACAGGCATCACCGGCCAGGTGGCCGTGGGTGTCGTTGAACTGTTTGAAGCGATCGAGATCGACCATCAGCAGGGCCAGGGGCGCGGCCGACCGCCGGTGCTGCTGCAGTTCGGCCTGGATATCCCGGCGGAACAGGCGCCGGTTGGCCACGCCGGTGAGTTCGTCATGGGTGGCCAGCTCGGTGAGCTCGCGCGTGCGCCGCGACACCTCATCCTGCAGCTGCAGGTCATTGATCTGCAGCCGCAGCACCGAGTCGAGCAGCCCGTCATGGCGAGGCAGGTCTGCCATGCCGATGCCGAGCCGGCGGAGGTCATCAAGCGAGTGCACGGCCGGCGAGCCCAGGAAGAAGCCGTGCCCGTTCTCCACCAGCACCTCCCCCTTCAGCTGCAGCGGCAGCCGCCGCAACTGCAGCACGGCCAACCGATCGCTGAGCCTGGCCAATCCCTCCAGACTGGGGTCCACGGCCGAGGGACGCAACCAGCGGATCACCTCCTGCAGGGGCATGCCGATCGCCTCCTCGCCCAGCAGACGCCGCAGGGCCACCCCGAGCTGGGTGACCGCCATGTCTGCATCCACAACCCAGTGAAACGGAAATAACGCCGGAAAGCGCTGGGCCGAAGGGGCCAGGGTCATGGCGCGGATGCGGGCGGCTCGTCGTAGCGAACCTCAAACACGTCGTGGTCATCCCCCTGGCTGCGGCAGGCCAGCTGATCCACCTCAACCGGCGTCTCGAAGCGATCGCCGAGGCCTTCCACCAGTCCGATCACCATCGGCGCCAGCCCCTGGCGATGGGAATGGTAGTGGAGATGCATGGTGCCGGGTTCAGGCTGCTCGGTCTCGAAGCTGGGCGGCGAAAGGCTGGGAAAGTTCACCCCCACCCGGGCGTGCAGGTCGTCGAGATTCTGCAAAAACTCGGGCAGGCTGGAGCCCGCCAGCTCCATCAGCCGGCCGTAGCCCGCCGCCGCCGTGTAGGTGACCCAGAACTCCCCGAAGGCCCGCATCAGGGCGTGGGGATGCTGCTCGAGCTCCTGGCTGGCGGCGTCGATCAACTGCTTGGTGAGTCCGTCGGGGTAGGGCTCCATGGCCTCAAACCGCACCGCCTCCACTCCAGCCCGCTGCCGCACCCGGGTCCAGACGTCCTCACCGTGTTGAACAACGATCATGTCCCGGATGGCCTGGTTGATTAATCCGTACATGGGCTTGACAAAAAGCGAAAGGACAGGGCCTGCAGACGGGTTGTGGTTCAGGCCACAGTAGGTACACCTGCGGTTTTCTGATGGGGTTGCGGTCCAACCTGGCCGCCTGGCTGGCACGGCGGCTGCGCGCCCTGGGCGAGCGCCTGGAGGCCCGAACGCTGCGGGCACCTGCCCCTGAGCAGGATCCGGAGCAGCACCCCGATCTGGGACCCGCCGCCGCCCTGGACACCACGCCGTCCGAGCCCTGGCAGGGGGTGCGGGACCGGGCCCTGGGCAAGAGCCTGGCCACCCTGCGCTCGGAGGCCCTCTACAGCCTGGGGGCCCTGCATGCGGCCCATCTGGCGGCGGCGGCCGTGTTCGACGACCGGCGCCTGGCGGCGGCGGTGAACCAGCACCGGGGCCTGGCCGTGGGAGAGGAGGCCGTGAGCAAGCTGGCCGAGGCAGCGGCCATCTGGCACCGCGACAGCGCCTCCCTGGGGGTGGCTCTCACCGCCGTGGGCGCCACCCAGGTGCCGGACATGACCCTGGCTGAGGCCCTCGAGGTGGATGAACGCGAGGAGCAGGCCCTGGAGGCGATGGCCGAGGGCTATCAGATCGAGTTGAAACGCCAGCTGCTGGAGGAGGCGGACAGCTGAAAGGGGGTGAGCAGCTGGGCAGGAGAGCCTCAGCCGGCCACCGCATCCACGCTGCGCAGCGCCGGCCCCAGCAGCTCCTCCACCCTGGCGAGCTGCTGCTTGCTGCCCATCACCACCAGCATCTGGCCGGGCATCAGCTGCAGATCGCGCCCGGGGTTGGCCACCAGATCGTCCACTGCACTGCGGTACTGGGAGCCCCGGTACTGGCGCAGGGCCGTACCGGACGGGGGCGTTTTCACCGCCAGCACCAGGGCACCGGTGCGGCGCCCCAGCTGCAGATCGCCGAGGGTGGCGCCGTGGAGCGCGCCCAGATCCTGCGGATCGCCGCTGAGGCGGAACTCCTCCACCTCGCAGTCGCTGCCGGAGATCAGATCCATGAAGGTCACCGCCAGGGGCCGCAGGGCCGTGGCGGCCATGATCCGGCCCCCGCTCACGTAGGGGCTGATCACCTCATCCGCCCCGGCCAGGCGCAGCTTGCGCTCCGCCTCCTCGCTGTCCGCCCGGGCAATCAGCCGGCAGTCGGGCGCCAGGCCCCGGGCGCTGAGCACCACATAGAGATTGGCCGCGTTGCTGGGCAGGGCCACCACCAGGGAGCGGCAGCGGTGCAGGCCCGCCGCCTCCAGGGTTTCATCAAGGGTGGCATCGGCGGCCAGCACCACCAGCCCCTGCTCCTCGGCGGCGGCGCCGCGCTCCGGGTCGAGATCCACCACCAGCAGCGGCACCCCCTCGCGGGTGACCTGGCTGGCGATCTCCCGGCCGATGCGGCCATAGCCGCAGAGAATCACGTGATCTTGCATGGTCCTCAACCAGCGACGGAAACGCCGCTCCCGCAGGCGGCGGAAATACCCGGACTCACTCAGCCCCAGCACCCCCTGGATGCTGATCTGCACCACCACCAACCCGCCCAGGATCAGCAGCGCTGTGACGATCCGCCCGCCGGAGGAGAGCGGATTCACCTCGCCGAAGCCGATGGTGCTCAGGGTGATCGCCACCATCCAGTAGCAGTCACCCCAGTCCCAGCCCTCCACCAGGCGATAGCCCAGGGCCGCCAGATTCACCACCACGGCCAGGGCCAGGGGCGCTCGCCAGGGTTGTCGGGTCCTGCTCGAGGGGGGCCGCCTGGGCTGGCCGCGCCGGCTGGGGGAGGGGGGCATGGCGGGGCGGATCCGGATGCCGGTGCTCCCCATTCAATCAATCGAAAACGGGAGAGAACAGCACAACGACGCGGGAATCGACACCGATTCGCAGCAGATCTGTAGCGATACGAGCCGCAGCATCGCCGCGCCGCGCGAAACATTGGGACGGGTTTGAGCCCAACTCCACCGCGCACCCACCGAGCCCGACTGCCACCGATGGACTGGATGGATCAGGCGGCCGAACGGGCGGAAGGGAAGCTTCAGGAGGCCGGCATTCAGCTCACCCTGGGCGGAGAGCCCACCTACATCCCCCTCGAACCAGAGGGGCCTGAGTGGACGGTGGCGGCCGACGGCCCCACCAAGCTGGCCATGGCCCGGGCCATGGCCGCCGCCATTCAGCGCCGCAGCTGGCCGGGCTCCACCCTCCTCTATTGCAGTGGCAAGCGCTACGAGGGGGAGGTGAACCCCCGCTGGGCCCTGCGGCTGGTAACGGGCCGCGACGGCCAGCCGATCGCCCCCTGGCCCGCCGCTGAAGAGCCGGCACGGGCGCTCCAGCCGCAACGGGCCCTGGCCTGGTTCGAGGCCCTGGGCCACGGGTTGGACACCAGCCTGCAGCCCCTGGAGCTGGCGGATCCCGGCGATCCGGAGCGCCGCGTGTGGGCGGCGCCGCTCACCTGGAGCCCGGATGGGGGCTGGAGCGGGGCCGCCTGGCCCCTGCCCCGGGAGCGGCGCCAGCTGGTGCCGGCCCCAGGGCCGGCCGGGCTGCGGCTGCCGCTGGAGCACTTCCCGCCGGAACTCCCCTGCCAGCTGCTCACCCTGGAGCTGGGCGGCGGAGAGTGGGGCGTGTTCCTGCCGCCCCTGGAGCGCCTGCCCAGCGAACAGTTGCTGCAGGCGATCAGCGGCCTGGCCCTGGAGCCGGCCCTGGGGGGGCCCCTCAGCGCCCCCCTGTTCAGCGGCCTGCTGCCGCTGGATGCGGCCGACGGCTGGCAGGTGCTCGGGCTCACCGCCGATCCGGGCGTGCTGGAGATCAACCTGCCGGTGTGCCACCGCTGGGCCGAGTACCGCCACTGGCTGCTGCTGCTCGAGGACGCGGCCGCGGAGGTGGGCCTGTGCAGCTGGCGGGCCACCCCGGCCGGCGGCCAGAGCGGCACCGGCGGCGGCAATCACCTGCTCTGGGGCGGGTCCGACCTGGAGCGCAACCCCCTGTTCAGCCGGCCGGCCTGGCTGGTGGGGGTGCTGCGCTACCTCCAGCACCATCCCAGCCTCAGCTACCTGTTCAGCGGCGATTGCGTGGGGGTGGCCTCCCAGTCGCCCCGGGCCGACGAGGCTTTGGGCTCCCTGCTCGACCTGGAGCTGGCGTACACCGTGCTGGAGCGCTGCGAGCCGGGTGACCAGCGCCAGCTGATCGGCGAAACCCTGCGCCATCTGCATGCCGACCGCTCCGGCAACAACCACCGGGCCGAGGTGAGCTTCGACAAGTTCTGGAACCCCGGCGCGCCCGCCGGCTGCCTGGGACTGATCGAGTTCCGGGCCATTGAATCCCTGCCCTCGGCGGAGTGGATGGCCGCCATCGCCCTGCTCTGGACCAGCCTGGCGGCGCTGCTGCTGGATCCCGGGCGCCGGCCCCGGGCCCTGCGCCACTGGGGAGCCGAGCTGCACGACCGCATGCTCCTGCCCAGCCAGCTGCGCGCGGATCTGCAGGCGGTGCTGGCGGAGCTGGCCGCAGCCGGGCTGCCTTTGCAGAGCGAACCCTTCGACGCGATCTGGGCCTGGCGCTTCCCCGTGCTGCTCGACTGGCACGACCCCGCCAGCGGCGCCGCGCTGCAGCTGCGCCAGGCCCTGGAGCCCTGGCCGCTGATCTGCGACACGCCGCGGGAGGGGGGCTTCACCAGCCGCTTTGTGGATGGGTCGATGCGGCGGGTGGAGCTGATCGCCAACGAGGCCCTGCCGGAGCACTGGCAGCTGCGGCTGCAGGGGCGTGCCCTGCCCCTGGGGGCGGAACCGCTGGCGGTGCGCTGGCGGGAGCAGCGGCTCTATCCCTGCCTCCATCCCGGCATTGCCCCGCAGGGGCCACTGCTGCTGGAGCTGGAGCCCCAATCCAGCGGCCCGGATGCCCCCGCGCCAGTCCAGCGCTGGCAGCTGGCACCAGGAGCCATGCGCTTTGAGCCGCTCAGCCCTGAGCCGCCCCACCAGGCCCTGCAGCCCGGCCCACCCTGGCCCAGGCCCCCCGGTTGCACGCTCGACCTGCGCCTGGTGCCCCGGTCGGCCGGCTAGGGCGCCACCTCCCGGAACCAGGCCAGCCCGTTGCGCCCCTGCTGTTTGGCGGCATACATGGCCAGATCGGCATGGCGCATCAACTGCTCAGCGCCGGCCTCGGGGTCATCGTCAGGGTGCAGGGTGAGCCCCAGGCTGCCGCTCACGGCCAGGCGATGGCCTGCGCAGGTCACCGGTTCGGCGATCAGCGCCAGCAACCGCTCCCCGACTCCCCGCACCTGTTCGGCGGTGGAGATGCCAGGCAGCACCAGCACGAATTCATCGCCCCCCAGCCGGGCCAGGGTGTCGCCGGCGCGCAACAGGGGCTGCATGCGTTCAGCCAGCACCCGCAGCAGCTCATCGCCGGCCTGGTGACCGTACAGGTCGTTCACCTGTTTGAACCCATCGAGATCCAGGAAACCCACTGCCAGCCCTGTGCCATCGCGCTGACCGCGGTCGAGGGCCCGCTCCAGCCGATCGGTGAGCAGGGCCCGGTTCGGCAGGCCGGTGAGCGGGTCGTAGAGCGCCAGCGCTTCCAGCCGCCGCTGCTGACCCTTCTGTTCCCGGATGTCGGTGAGCAGGGTCACGAAGCGGGCGATGTCCCCCTGCCCATCACGCAGGGCACTGATCGTGGCCAGCATCGGAATCAGCGACCCATCCTTCGCCCGGTTCACGATCTCACCGTTCCAGGCGCCCTGCTCGAGCAGCTGGCGCCAGAGCCGGATATAGAAGTCCTGGTCGTGTTCGCCGGACTTGAACAGGCGGGGATTGGCCCCGATCAGCTCCTCGCGCCCATAGCCCGTGATCCGGCAGAGGGCCGCGTTCACATCCAGGATCGCGCCGTCCGCCGCCGTCACCATGATCCCCTCATTGGCATGGCGGAACACCTGGGCCGCCTGTTCCAGCTGCGCCCGGATCCGCAGTGACTCGGTGAGGTCCTCGAAGATCCACCAGAACTCCTGCTCGTTGCGCTCACCGCGGTTCATCACGGCGCTGCAGAGCACCTCGACCGGCTGGCCTTCACCGGTGCGCAGCTGCCGGCGCTCCGGGCCGTACAGAGGCCGATCCACCAGGCTGCCCGGCGATGGCTCGCCATCCAGCAGCTGGTCGAGCCCGCGCTCCTGCAGGGCCTGACGCGGCAGGCCCGTGAGCTGGAGCAGGGCTGGGTTGCAGTCGAGCACACGCCCAGCCCCATCGCTGAGGGCGATGGCATAGGGGGAGAGCTCGAACAGGGCCCGCAGGCGCCGCTCATTGGCCTCCAGCGCCTGACTCTGCTCAACGCGGGCCGTGATGTCCTGGGCGGTGCCCTGGGAGAGCAAGGGGGCACCGCTGGGGCTGAAGCGGGTTTCGCAACGCTCCCGCACCACCTTGATGCGGCCGTCCGGCATCAGCAGGCGATGGATCACCTCATAGGGCTCGCGCGTGTCCAGCGAGCGGGTATAGGCCTGATCCACCAGCTCCCGATCCTCGGGATGCACCCGCTCCAGGAAGGCCGCAAAGCTGGGCTGGAACGCCTGGGGATCCAACTCGAAAATCCGGTAGATCTGATCCGACCAGAGCAGCTCACCGCTCACCAGGTCGAGGCTCCAGCTGCCCAGGTTGGCAATCCGCTGGGCCTCCTGCAGGCGTTCCTGGGCGAGCTTCAGGGCGTTGAGCTCAGCGGCTGGGTTCATCAACGGAATGCCCGGCCCTGATCAGCCAGGTTCCGCTGGTGCGCCGTCATTCTTCGTCGCAGCGTCTTCATCGCACCGTCTTCATCGCACCGTCTTCATCGCAGCGTTTTCATCGCACCGTTGTCGGCGTCACTGCACAAGCGGGAGCACGCAGCCAAACAACGAACAACCGAACTGTTCCTGGCAGGTTAGATCGAGGATTCGGTTTTGCCAGCGCCGGCCCGGGCAGGAGGGGGCAACCTCTGGAGGACTCAGACGACCGGCACTGATCCCGAATAAATCCCATCATTTCAACCATTCCTGCCGCACGCCGCGCCGCCGCGCGGCACCCTGAGACCTGTGCCTCTCCGGAGTCCGGCATGTCCGTCGCCGCCAGCTCCCCCGCCCCTGCCTCTCCAGACGTGCTGCGCGAGAGCGGCCAGCGGGAGGTGTTCTGCGGGCTCACCTCGATCGTGTGGCTGCACCGGCGCATGCCGGATGCGTTCTTTCTCGTGGTGGGCTCGCGCACCTGCGCCCACCTGATCCAGAGCGCCGCCGGCGTGATGATCTTTGCCGAACCGCGTTTCGGCACCGCAATCCTGGGGGAGCGCGACCTGGCCGGCCTGGCCGATGCCAACGAGGAGCTCGACCGGCTGGTGGCCCAGCTGCTGGCGCGCCGCCCCGAGATCCGCACCCTGTTCCTGGTGGGCAGCTGCCCCAGCGAGGTGATCAAGCTCGATCTGGCCAAGGCCGCTGAACGGCTCAACCGGGCCCACGCCGGCCGGGTGATGGTGCTCAACTACAGCGGCAGCGGCATCGAAACCACCTTCACCCAGGGGGAGGACGGCGCCCTGCAGGCCCTGATCCCGCTGATGCCCCGCAGCGAGACCTCGCAGCTGCTGATCGCCGGCACCCTGGCCGATGCGGTGGAAGACCGGCTGGTGGGCCTGTTCCACAAACTCGGCATCGAGCGGGTGGCCAGCCTGCCGCCGCGGCGCTCCACCGAGCTGCCGGCGGTGGGCCCGGGCACCAGGGTGCTGCTGGCCCAGCCGTTCCTGAGCGGCACCGCCCGCGCCCTGGTGGACCGCGGCGCCGAGCTGATCCGCGCCCCCTACCCCTTCGGGGTGGAGGGCAGCCGCGCCTGGATGGCAGCGGCGGCCGCGGCCTTCGGGGTGGCGCCCGGGCGGGTGGCCGAGGTGCTGGATCCGCTGGTGGAGCGGGGCCAGCGGGCCCTGGCTCCCCAGCGCGAGGTGCTGGCGGGCAAGCGGCTGTTCCTGCTGCCCGATTCCCAGCTGGAGATCCCCCTGGCCCGGTTTCTCTCGCGCGAGTGCGGCATGGAGCTGGTGGAGGTGGGCACCCCCTACCTCGATCGCCAGCTGATGGCCGAGGAGCTGGCCCTGCTGCCGGCCGGCACCGCGCTCAGCGAGGGCCAGCATGTGGACAACCAGCTGGCCCGGGTGCGCGAGGCGCGCCCCGATCTGGTGCTCTGCGGCCTGGGGCTGGCCAATCCGCTGGAGGCCGAGGGCATGGCCACCAAGTGGTCGATCGAGCTGGTGTTCAGCCCCATCCACGGCATCGACCAGGCCGGCGACCTGGCCGAACTGTTCGCCCGCCCCCTGCGCCGCCGGGCCGCCCTCTCGTTTGTTTGAGCGCTCCGCGCGTCTTGCCCGTTCCCGATCTTCGCCGGCATCTCACTCGATGGAACTCACCCTCTGGACCTACGAAGGACCGCCCCACGTGGGTGCCATGCGCATCGCCGCCTCCATGGAGGGGGTTCACTATGTGCTGCACGCCCCCCAGGGCGACACCTACGCCGACCTGCTGTTCACGATGATCGAGCGGCGGGACAAGCGCCCCCCGGTCACCTACACCACCTTCCAGGCCCGCGACCTCGGCGGCGACACCGCTGAGCTGGTGAAGCGCACGATCGCCGACGCCGTGGCGCGCTTCGAGCCGGAAGCCCTGCTGGTGGGTGAGAGCTGCACGGCCGAGCTGATCCAGGACCAGCCCGGTGCCCTGGCCGCCGGCATGGACCTGGGCGGCATCCCGATGGTGAACCTGGAGTTGCCCGCCTACTCCAAGAAGGAGAACTGGGGCGCCGCCGAAACCTTCTATCAGCTGGTGCGCGGCCTGCTCAAACCGCAGCTGCCGCCGCCCGGCACCCCCAAACCGGATCCCAGCCGCTGGCGCGCCGAGGGCAGGCGGCCGCGGGTGAACCTGCTGGGCCCCACGCTGCTGGGCTTCCGCTGCCGCGACGACGTGCGCGAGCTCAGCCAGCTGCTGGCCTCCTACGGCATCGACGTGGCGGTGGTGGCGCCGCTGGGTGCCCGGCCGGCCGACCTGCTGCGCATCCCCACGGCCGATGCCAACCTCAACCTGTATCCAGAGGTGTCGGCAACGGTGTGCAGCTGGCTGGAGCGCCAGTTCGGCCTGCCGGCGGTGAACACCGTGCCGATCGGCATCGGCGCCACGGTGGCCTTCCTGCGTGAGCTGCACGGCGTGCTGGGCCTGGAGCTGCCGGCCGAACTGGTGGCCGGCGCCGATGGGGTGTGCGAGGCGGAACGGCGCTCGCGCCTGCCCTGGTACTCGCGCTCGGTGGACTCCACCTACCTCACCGGCAAGCGGGTGTTCATCTTCGGCGACGCCAGCCACGCCATCGCCGCCGCCCGCATCGCCAGCCGCGAGCTGGGCTTCCAGGTGGTGGGCCTGGGCAGCTACAGCCGCGAGCAGGCCCGCGAGGTGCGCGCCGCCGCCCAGGAGCTGGGCCTGGAGGCCCTGATCAGCGACGACTACCTGGCGGTGGAGGCAGCCATGGCCGAGGCGGCACCGGAGCTGGTGCTCGGCACCCAGATGGAGCGCCACAGCGCCAAGCGCCTGGGCATCCCCTGCGCGGTGATCAGCACGCCCCTGCATGTGCAGGACGTGCCGGCGCGCTACAGCCCCCAGATGGGCTGGGAGGGGGCCAACGTGATCTTCGATGCCTGGGTGCACCCGTTGATGATGGGGCTGGAGGAGCACCTGATCGGCATGTTCCGCCACGACTTCGAATTCGTGGACGGCCACCGCAGCCATCTCGGCGATGGGGCGCCGGCCCCTGAGCCACCCCCGGCAGCAGACCGGTCCCTGGCCGGGGCGACTGGGGACGCGACTGGGGACGCAACTGCGGCGATGGCTGCGGCGGTGGCTGTGGCGGTGGCCGAGGGCGAGGGTGGCCTGGTGTGGAGCGCCGACGGCGAGGCGGAGCTGCACCACATCCCCTTCTTCGTGCGCAGCAAGGTGCGGCGCAACACCGAGCGCTTCGCCCGCGAGCGCGGCATCGCCACGATCGACGCCGAGACCCTCCACGACGCCAAGGCCCACTACAGCCGCTGACGGCGGCACCGGGCCATCCGGTCGAGCACATCGCCGACCAACAGCGCGCCCACCACCAGCATGCCGAGGGCCAGGGCGGCGGCCAGGGCCGTGGTGTTGGCCATCGGCATCAGCACCTGCAACTGCCTGAGCATCGCCCCTTCCCGCAACCCTTCAGCCACCAGCCTGGGGATGCCGGATGGCTGCGGTGAGCCCTGCAACCCACTGGCAGCAGAACGGCCGCAGGCAACCCCTGGCGGCCGGCCACGAGGATTGCCACCGATTTGAGTATTGCTACCTATGATTCTGTGGGCAGATCATCACCATTTCAGGGGGCGATGTTTCGCTTTACACCAACAGCCGTCCGTGTGCACCTGCGGCTGAGTTGGATGGTGTTTGCACCTGCGAAGCCTTGCCATGACAGCCACCCTCAGTCGTCCCGATGGTGAGGGCAGTGTGCAGGTGCATCAGGATCCGGCCATGCACATCGAGGAGGGTGCCCTGGTGATCGCCGTCTACGGCAAAGGGGGCATCGGCAAGAGCACCACCAGCTCCAATCTCTCGGCTGCCTTTTCCAAGCTCGGCAAGCGGGTGCTGCAGATCGGCTGCGATCCCAAGCACGACAGCACCTTCACCCTCACCAAGCAGATGGTGCCCACGGTGATCGACATCCTGGAAACCGTCGACTTCCACACCGAGGAACTGCGCCCAGAAGACTTCGTGTTCGAGGGCTTCAACGGCGTGCAGTGCGTGGAGTCCGGCGGGCCTCCGGCCGGCACCGGCTGCGGCGGCTACGTCACCGGGCAGACGGTGAAACTGCTGAAGGAGCACCACCTGCTGGAAGACACCGATGTGGTGATCTTCGATGTGCTCGGTGATGTGGTGTGTGGCGGCTTTGCCGCACCCCTGCAGCACGCCGATTACTGCCTGATCGTCACGGCGAACGACTTCGATTCGATCTTCGCGATGAACCGGATCATTGCCGCGATCCAGGCCAAGGCCAAGAACTACAAGGTGCGGCTCGGCGGCGTGGTGGCCAACCGCTCCAAGGACACCGACGAGATCGACAAGTTCAACGCGCGGGTGGGCATGAAGACCATGGCCCATTTCCCCGACCTCGACGCCATCCGCCGCTCGCGCCTCAAGAAGTGCACGATCTTCGAGATGGAAGCCACCCCAGAGGTGGAGGCGGTGCAGCGGGAATATCTCAAGCTCGCCCAGGCGATGCTCGACAGCGTGGAACCCCTGGAGGCCGAATCGCTCAAGGACCGCGAAATCTTCGACCTGCTGGGGTTTGACTGAGTCGAGGGCCGATGCAACCCTGGCCCAGGCAGCCCGGCTGGTGAAAGCCCTGCGCCAGCCCGGCCCCTGGCCCCATCCGGTGCAGGAGCCGATCGGCCTGGTGGAAACCCACATCTCCTGGGTGCTGCTCACCGGGCCCTATGCCTACAAGCTGCACAAGCCCGTGAACCTGGGCTTTCTCGATTTCACCCGCCTGGAGCAGCGCCTGCACGACTGCCGCGAGGAGCTGCGGCTGAACCGGCGCCTGAGCCACGGCCTCTACCTGGGCCTGGTGGCCGTGGTGGACAGCCCGGCCGGGCTGCGGGTGGTGGAGGCCAACGAAGATCCGGGCAGCGCCCCCCTGCCGGCTGGTGGGCCGCCGCTGGAGGTGGGGCTGCGCATGCACCAGTTCCCCCAGGAGGCCCTGCTGCCCGCGGCCCTGGCCCGCGGCGCCCTCGACGGCAGCCAGCTGGATGCCCTGGCGTTGGACCTGGCCCGCTTCCATCGGCGGGCGGCGGTGGCCCCGGTGGATGGGGCCTACGGCACGCCCGCCGCCGTGCTCCAGCCCGTGCGCGACAACATCACCGCCCTGCAGCCCCGCCTGCCGGCGCACGCCCAAACAACGCTGGAGCAGGTGCGCCAGTGGAGTGAGCGCTGCTTTGTCGAGATCCGGCCGCTGCTGGAGCAGCGCCTGGTCGCCGGCCGCGTGCGCGAGTGCCACGGCGACCTGCACCTGGGCAACATGCTGCTGCTGAACGGTCGGATCCAGGTGTTCGACTGCCTGGAGTTCAGCCCCTCCCTGCGCTGGATCGACGTGATCAGCGACATGGCCTTCCTGGTGATGGACCTGGAGGAGCGGGGAGCCCCCGCCCTGGGCAACCGGCTGCTCAACGCCTGGCTGGCTGAAACCGGCGACTACGACGGCCTGCAGCTCTGGCGCTGGTACAGCTGCTACCGGGCCATGGTGCGCGCCAAGGTGGCGGCCCTCAGCGGCGACATCCCCGGAGCGCTGGCCTACCTGAGCTGGGCCCACCAGACCAGCCAGCCGGGTTCCCCCCGGTTGCTGCTCTGCCATGGCCTCTCGGGGTCGGGCAAGTCGCACCTGAGCCGCCAGCTGGCCGGGCCGCTGGGGGCGATCTGGCTGCGCTCCGATGTGGAACGCAAGCGCCGCTTCGGCCACGGGAAGGGGACGCCGCCCACCACCCCCAGCAGCAACCCCGACCTCTACACCGCCAGCGTCAGCGATGCCCTGTTCCTGGAGGTGCTGCCCCAGCTGGCCGGGCGGCTGCTGGCGGCGGGCTTCAGCGTGATCGTGGATGCCACCTTCCTGCGCGGCGCCTACCGGGCGGCGATGGCGGCCGTGGCCGAGCGCTGTGCTGTGCCCCTGGTGATCCTCGACCTGCAGGTGCCGCGGCCGCTGCTGGAGCAGCGCATCAGCGGGCGCCAGCGAAGCGGCGGCGATCCCTCCGATGCCGACCTGGCCGTGCTGGCCGGGCAGCTGCAGGGGCAGGAGCCACTCACAGCAGCTGAACAGGCCCGCAGCGTCGCCATCGGCCCCGAGCCGCAGCTGGACGCCATCCTGGGCGCCATCCAGGCCAGCGCCACCGATCCGATTGCCCGCAGCGATGACTGACCCCAGCAACGTTGGCCCAGCCCGCGGCCAGCGCAGCGTGCTGGTGAGCGGGGCCAGCCGCGGCATCGGCCGGGCCACCGCCCTGCGGCTGCTGGCCGATGGCCACCGGGTGAGCCTGGGCCTGCGGCAACCGCTGTCGCCCCAGGAATGGCTGGCCGCCAGCCCCGAGGCGCCCGAGGAATGGCTGGATCGCCTGTTGATCCACCCCTACGAGGCCCGGGCAAGCCAGCCCACCGGCCCGGATCGGGCCGACAGCAGCCCGGAGACCTGGGTGGCTGCGGCACTGGCCCGGTGGGGCACCATCGATGCCGTGGTGCACTGCGCTGGCATCTTCTCGCGGGTAGGCCTCTGTTTCTCCCCTGGGGAAGAGGCGGAGATCCAGCGGGTGCTGGATGTGAATCTGCTCGGGCCCTGGCGCCTGAGCCGGGCGGCCTGGCCCCACCTGGCGGCCTACAGCGCCAGCAAATTCGCCCTGCTGGCCCTCTGCCAGACGATGCGCAACGAGGGCTGGCACCAGGGCATCCGCGTCACGGCGATGTGCCCCAGCTGGGTGAACACGGAGATGGCCGCCGCCGTGACGGCGCTGCCCAAGCAGGCCATGACCCAGCCGGAGGATCTGGCCGCCAGCATCGGCCACCTGCTCAGCCTGCCGGCCAGCGCCGTGCCGTTTGAATACAAGGTGAGCTGCCAGCTGGAGGTCTGAGCCATGCCCCAGCCCAGGCCCCGGGCCCAGGCGCACAGCCGGGATGCTCAAGGTGATCGACGCCACCGCCACTACCGCCACCTGCTGGCCATCTGCCTGGCGCTGCTGGTGAGCTTCACCCTGCCTGGCCCCTGGGCGCGCCTCTCCTCTCTCGGCTACCTGGCCCTGGCCGCCACCATGCTCCAGACCCTGGCGCCCCGCGACCGTGGGGCGCCATCCTTCGTGCCTTACCGGGCCCTGGGCCTGGCGGTGTTGGCCAGTGGTGTGATCTGGTACGTCACCCCCCTGGCAATGCGCGGCAGCGGTATCCCGGTGCTGGTGCTGTGGAGCCTGTTCAGCTGCTGGAGCGCCCTGCGACTGATCCTCACCCTGGCCCAGGAGCGGCGGGTGAGTGGCGATGTGCTGCAGGGCGCGCTGGCGGGATACCTGATGCTCGGGCTCAGCGGTGGACTGATCTTCGCCGCCCTGGAGACGATCCAGCCGGGGAGCTTCGGGCTTGCCGGGATGGAGCTCAACCAGGGCGAGGGGGCCGTGGAGGCCAGCCGTCTCGGGGGACAGCAGGTGTGGGAGCTGAACTTCATGCGCCTCAACTACTTCGCCTTTGTGAGCCTCACCACCACCGGCTTCGGCGATGTGTTGCCGATCACCGGCCTGGCCCAGATGGGCAGCGTGGCCATCGCCGTGGCCGGCACCTTCTATCTGGCGGTGGTGATGGGGCTGCTGATCAGCCGCTTCAGTGGGAGTGCCCAGCACCCGGACGACCCCTGAACAGGCTCAGCTCCCAGCCCTTGATGATCCGGTAGAGCACGGGCACCACGAACAGGCTGAGCAGGGTGGCCACCAGCAGACCGGAGAACACCACGGTGCCGATGCTCACCCGGCTGCCGGAGCCGAAGCCCCGGGCCAGCAGCAGGGGCACGAAGCCGGCCAGGGACGACACGGCGGTGAGCAGGATCGGCCGCAGGCGGGTGCGGGCGGCGTCGCGGATGGCACTGTCGAGGTCGGCACCTTCAGCCAGGCGCTGGTTGGCGAATTCCACGATCAGGATGCCGTTCTTGGCCGCCAGGCTCACCAGCACCAGCAGGCCCATCTGGCCGTACACGTCCAGGGGCAGATCGCGCAGGGCCAGCCCCACCAGGGCCCCCAGCAGGGCCAGCGGCACCGTCACCAGGATGATGAAGGGATCGAGGAAGTTGTCGTAGAGAGCCGCCAGCACCAGCAGCGTCACCAGCACCGCCAGCCCGAAGGTGAGACCGTTGCTGCCGCCGGCCCGGGCCTCCTCCCGCGCCAGGCCGGCCCATTCCAGTTCGGTGCTGCTGCCCCGTTCCGCCTGCAGCCGCTCCAGGGTGGCCATCGCCTGGCCGCTGCTCACCCCCGCCCTGGGCAGGGCCCGCACAGAGATGGCCCGCGCCAGACGGGAGCGGTTGATCGTGGTGGGTCCGCTGTCGGTCTCCACCCGCACCAGCTGGGCCAGGGGAATCAGCGTTCCGGTGTTGGTGCGCACCGGCAGGGCCAGCAGGTCGGCGGTGTCCCGCCGGCCGGAGCCCTCCAGCTGCAGGATCACCTTGCGCACCTGCTCGCTCTCGAAGCTGTCGTTCACGTAATCACTGCCCAGGGCCGCGCCCAGGCCATCCACCAGGGTGGAGAGGTCCACCCCCAGGGAGGCCATCTGCAGCCGGTCGGGCACCAGGGCCAGCTGGGGGCATTGGCGGTGAAGCGGGTGGACACCCGCTCGAACGCGCCGGTGGCCATCGCCGCATTGATGAAGCCCTGCGCCTCCTGGGCGAAGGCCTCCAGGCTCAGCTGGCCGCCGCTGGTGTCGAGCAGCTCCAACTCCAGGCCCCCCTCCGAGCTGAAGCCCCGCACCGAAGGGGCCTGGCTCAGCTGCACGGCCGCCCCCTTCACCTGGCGGCGCAGGTTGGCGCTGAGCCGCCCGGCCACCGCCTCGGTGGTGTCGTCAGGGCCGGGACGCTCCTCGATCGGCCGCAGGCGCAGAAAGAACTGCCCCTTGTTGGGGCTGCTGTCGCCGAAGGAGCGGCCGGCGTAGAAGTTGGCCCGCGCCACCAGCGGTTCAGCGGCGATCACCTGGCGCACCTGCTCCATCGCCGCGGTGGTGGGCTGCAGTCCCAGCCCATCGGGCAGGATCACCACGCCTCGCAGCTGGCCGTTGTCCTCCTGGGGGATGAAGGCCCGGGGACGCTGCTGCAGGGCCACCACCGTGAGCAGCAGGCCCACCAGCAGCAGGGCCGCCACCCGGCGGCGGTAGCCGAGGGTGCGCTCCAGCAGCCGGCTGTAGGGCCCCTCCAGGGATTCCAGCCAGCGGCGGGGGGGATCGATCCAGCGCAGCAGCCAGGCCGGCTGGGACTGGCTGGGCCGCATCAGGCGGCTGGCCGCCACCGGCGTGAAGGTGAGGGCGTTGAGGGTGGAGAAGACAATCGTGGCGCTGATCGTGATGGCGATCGGGGCGTAGAGCCGGCCCACGCTGCTCTCCAGACCCAGCACCGGCACGAACACCGCCACCAGCACCAGCGAGGTGGCGATCACGGCGCTGCCCAGCTCGGCCATCGCCTCGCGGGCCGCCCGCAGCGGCGGCGTGCCTGCCTCCAGCCGCCGGCCGATGTCCTCGCTCACCACGATGGCGTCATCCACCACCAGGCCGGTGGCCAGCACCATGCCGAACAGGGTGAGGGTGTTGATCGACTGGTCGGTGAGGTCGAGCACGATCAACGAGCCCACCAGGGCCACGGGCACGGCCACGGCGGTGATCAGGGCCAGCCGCAGGTTGCCCAGGCCCAGCAGCAGGGCCAGGAACACCAGCAGCACCGCATCCCGCAGGCTGCTGAGGGTGGCGTTGATGCTGCCGCGCACGAAGTCGGCCTCATCCACGATCAGCTGCAGGTCCACCCCCGGCGGGAAGCGGTCCTCCAGTTCCGCCAGGGCCCGGTTCACCCCCTCGCTCACGCTGATCGCGTTGCTGCCGTCCCGCTGGAACACCAGCACCGCCACCACCGCATCGCCCTGCAGGTTGGTGGCCACGGTGTCGTAGCTCTCGATGCCCAGCTCCACCCGGCCCACATCCTTCAGCAGGGTCACCCCGCCATTGGGGGCCTTGGCCACCACCAGCTGTTCAAACTCCTGCGGCGAGCGCAGCCGCCCCTCCATGCGCAGCGGCAGGGTGAGCTCCTGGCCCGGCGGGCTGGGGGCGCCCCCCAGCTGGCCCAGGGCGGCCAGCACGTTCTGGGCCTGCAGGGCCTGGCGCACGTCCGCCAGGGTGAGGTTGCGCTCCTGCAGCCGCACCGGATCGAGCCAGAGGCGGAAGGCCAGGCTGCTGCCACCGGACACGTTCACGGAGCCCACCCCGGGCACCCGCTGCAGCCGGTCCTTCACCACCTGGTCCACCCAGCCGCTGAGGAAGCCCTCGCTGTAGGCCTCGCGGTCGGCACTGAAGCTGAGCACCATCAGCAGGTCGTCGGAGCTGCGCCGCACCTGCACGCCGAAGCGGGCCACGGGCGCCGGCAGCTGGCGCTGCACCACCGCCACCTCGTTCTGGGTGTTGATCTGGTTGATCTCCGGATCGCCACCGGTGAAGGTGAGGTTGATGGAGCTGCTGCCGGCCGCACTCACCGAGCGGATCTGATCGAGGCGCTCCATGCCGTTGAGCTGCTTCTCCAGCAGGGCGGTGACCCCCTGCTCCACCACCTCGGGGCTGGCGCCGGGATAGGTGGCGCGCACGGTGACCCGGCTGGGGGCGATCGCCGGCAGGTTCTCCACATCCAGCCGGGGCAGGCACACCAGCCCCACCAGCAGCACGATCAGGGTCACCACCAGGGTGAGCACCGGCCGGCGCAGGAAGGGCTCGGAAAACGACGTCACGAACGGTTGGCGGGCGAAGTCAGACCGGACCCAGGGGCAGGGCCGGGCTGCCCCGGGTCCGGGCTGCTGTCCTAACCGAAGCGGGCCTCAGGCGAGGGTGGTGCCGGGCAGCAGGGTGGCTGCCTGGGCGGCGCTGAGCCGGCCGGCAGCGTGCAGCACCCGGGTGATGCGGCCGATGTCCAGCACGGCATGGCAGCGGTAGCCGGCCGCCGCCAGCCGCTCGGTGGCATGGCGGTCGTGGTCGCCGCCGTGGTCGATGAACACCACCACGTCCTGCACCTGCAGCCCCGAGCTCTCCAGCTTGGCGATGCCCTCCAGCACGCTGCCGCCGGTGATCAGGATGTCGTCCACCACCACCACCAGGTCGCCCTCCTCGAAGTCGCCCTCGATCAGGCGGCGGGCGCCGTGGGCCTTCACCTCCTTGCGCGGGTAGATCAGCGGCTTGTGCAGCAGCAGCGACAGGCCGGTGGCGGTGGGCAGGGAGCCGTAGGGGATGCCGGCGATGCGGTCGAAGGCCAGTTCCGCCATGCAACCGGCATAGGCCGCCAGCACCCGGTGAAACAGGTTGGGGTCGGAGATGATCTGGCGCAGGTCCACGTAGTAGTTGAACACCGCGCCGGAGGCCTGCACGTACTCGCCGAACAGCAGGCAGCCGATGTCGAACAGGTCGAGGATCAGCTGATCCATCAGGTCCCCCTCGGCCGGGGCCTGCCAGAGCACGCAGCTGCCCTCCCGCTCCTGCTGGTTCAGCCAGGCGTCGCGGCTGGCGCTGATCTGGCGCTTGAGGGCGGCGGCCCGCTCGGCGATGTCGTCCTCCACCAGCAGGTTCTGGGGCAGGGGCAGCAGCAGCCCGTCGCCGGCGGCGGTGAAGCCGGCCTGGAGCATGGCCTCCAGCCGCTCCTCCTGGCCCCAGAGGCTGCGCAGGATCAGGAAGCGCTCGGGTGCCTCCTGGCGCACCCGGGCCAGGATCGCCGGATCGCTGGTGCCCACCTCCAGCAGCAGTTGCTCCGGGGTGGCCCAGAGCTGGGTTTCGCGCACGATGCGCAGGTAGAGGGGCTCCTGTTCGCTCGGGTAGTGCTGGATCACCCGCGCCGCCTGGTTGGAGCTGTGGCAGGTCATCACCACCGCCTTGCCGGAATACAGCAGGAACGGGGCGGCGATGTCCTGGCCGGCCAGGGGCGAGAGGGTCACCGCGTCGGCCGCCAGCTCCTTGAAGAGGTACTGGGCCAGGGCCGAGGAGGAGTTGAGATCGCCGTGCTTGGCATCGATGATCAGCGGCAGCTCCCGCGGCACCAGGTCGCGCACCTCGAGCAGCAGCTCCAGCCCCACCGGCCCCAGGGCCTGGTAGAAGCCCAGGCTGGGCTTGTAGGCGCACACGTGGGGAGCGGTGGCCTCGATCACCGCCTTGATCCAGTGGCGGGCCTGGCTGAGGAAGGAACGGCCGCCCAGCCCCCGGCGCGCCGCCCAGCTCTGCAGCATCTCGGGATTGGGATCGAGTCCGGTCACCAGCAGGGACTGGCGAGCGGCGATCGCATCGGTGAGCTGAATGAAGAAGCCCATGCCCGGCGCCGGCCTGGAACGTTGCTAGATGAGCGATCCCCCGGCGCACCAGGGGCCGTGAGAAGTCTTAGTCATGTTGACGCGTCGGCCTCAGATCGGCTCCAGCCGGCAGCGCACCCCCTGGCGGCGCAGTTCATCGATCAGCAGCTCCCCGACGTCGCCGTCGAGCGGCGGCGAGAGATGCTCCTGGCCATCGAGCAGGAAAGCCACCTCCCCCGGCAGACAGCCCAGGGCCCGGGCCAGCTGCTGCTGGGCCTCAAAGCAACTGCCCGCCGCGTCCACGTGCACGTTCTGCAGGCGCAGGCGACAGCCGGGCGGGCGGGCCTCGCCCAGTTCGATCCGGCGCAGGCTGTCCGCCGTGGCCAGCACCACCAGCTGGTCATCGGGGGCCACCAGCATGTCGAGCCTGGGCAGGGCCAGGGGCGCACCCCGCCGCGGCCGCCACAGGGACACCACGGTGATCCCGTAGCCGTTCTCCAGCCGGGCCACGCTGCGGCCGCAGAGGGTGTCGCCGGCCGCGACCCGGTAGAGCACCTGCAACAGGTTGGTGCCCCGCAGGCGCAGCACGGCCTCGATCCGCTCGCCGAAGGCGGTGGCCACCATGGCATCGGCCACCAGATCCATGGCGGAGATCACCGCCACGCCACCCAGCAGGTCCCCCAGCTGCTCGGCGGCCCCGAAGGCGTGGGCCAGCATGGCGATGCGGGCATCCGGCCAGCGCTGCTGCAGGCTCAGGGCCCCCTGCAGGTTGGCCAGCAGGTCGGTGGAGAGCAGGGCCACTGCCCGCACCGGCAGGCCATCGAGGGCCTGCAACGCCGCGGGCAGATCGTCGAAGCCGATGGCCGTGGTGCCGGCGGTTCGCTCCGCCCCCACCAACAGCACCGTGCGCCCCAGGCGCTGCTGCAGGCGGGCCACCCGTTGGGCCAGACCGCCGCTGCCCAGCAGCAGCACCGGCCGGCTCGCCCGCCGCGGCAGACGGGGCCTGGAGGTGCCCAGCCGATCGCGCAGCAGCCGCTCCAGAATCACCGCCACCAGGGCGGAGGTGAGCATGGTGCCCACCAGCGAATAGAGCAGGGTGCCGGCGATCAGCCAGCCACTTCTCTCCGCCAGGCCACTGCCGGCCTCCAGCAGCACGTTCACCGGATCCGCATATTCCCCCTTGAGCAGGGCCAGGGTCACGAACACCCCCTGGCGCCAGCCCCCCAGTTCGGAGAACAGATGCACCCCGAGGGCGGCCAGCAGAGCCAGCACGAGCAGCGCCAGCCGCTGTCCCCGGGAGCACTGGCCAAGCGCCGCCGCCACCATGGCGGGTAGGCGCCGCCAGCGGCGGCGGCGACGGAGCCCCGGTGCCACGGAATCCTCACCGCTCACCGACAGGCTGCGGGGCATCACCAGCAGGGGATCGCCGCCCGGCTGCTGCGGCAGGCGCAGGGGGCGCTGAAAGCGGCGGTCATCCCAGGGATGGGCCAGGATCTGGTAGTCCTGGCCATGGGCCTCGAAGCTCACCGGGATGGTCTCCGGCCGCAGTGCGGAGCTGATGGCCTCGGCGCACAGCAGCACCGGGTCCACCACCGCCACCCCGGGCAGCCGCTCCTCCAGCAGCACCCCCAGATCGGCCTGGCGGCTGCCCGAGCGCACCACGATCTCCGCCCCGGGGTTGAGCAGGCGCACCTGCAGCGCCGCCTCCAGGTTCACCGTGCTCTCGGAACTGAGCAGCAGCACAGCCCGGGCCCCGGGCGCTCCTGCCTGGCGCAGCACATGGGGCAGGCGCATGTCCCCCAGGGTGAGGCAGCTCCGCAGCCGCTGCTCGAGGCTGGGGTCGCGCCAGCGGGGCGGCTCCAGATCCACGCAGGCCAGGGGCACGTTGAAGCTGAGCAGCCGCTGCAGACAGGCCTGGCCCAGGGAGCCCAGGCCGCACACCACCACCGGCGCCTCCGCCCCGGGGTCGGCGGGGGGGGGTGGGTCGGAATGCGCCATCACCAGCGGGCCCTCTCTGTTGGATCCCCTAGCTCCGCCAGCGGGCGCTGTCGAGCAACCACGACACAGGCGCGCCCGCAACGGCTGCCGCCCCCAAAACGAAGCCTTAACGCAACGTTCCCAGCCTGGAGGCACGCACTTGCTAACTCCCATGACCGCCACCCCGCAGGCCGCTGCCGCTGGCACCGCCAACCTGTACGGCATCCCGGAACCCGCCAGCTACGGCGACCCCCAGCGCAACGGGCTGACGGCGGGCGACCTGTTCGAGGCGATCACCGAGCACCTGTTCTTCAGCCTGGGCCGCCGGGCCAGCAGCGCCACCACCCACGACCTCTACAAGGCCCTGAGCCTGGCGGTGCGCGACCGGTTGGTGACCCGCCAGCTGGCCAGCGACGCCGCCCTCAGGCAGGAGCCCGCCAAACAGGTGGCCTACCTCTCAGCGGAGTTCCTGATCGGTCCCCAGCTGGGCAACAACCTGCTGATGCTGGGCATCCGCGACGCCGCCAGCGAGGCCCTCGGCCGCTTCGGCGTGGCCGACATCGAGGAGATCCTGGCGGTGGAGGAGGAGCCGGGCCTGGGCAACGGCGGCCTGGGCCGCCTGGCGGCCTGCTTCCTGGAGTCGCTGGCCAGCCTGGAAATCCCGGCGATCGGCTACGGCATCCGCTACGAGTTCGGCATCTTCGACCAGGTGATCCAGGGTGGCTGGCAGGTGGAGATCACCGACAAGTGGCTCAAGGGCGGCTGGCCCTGGGAGATCCCCCAGCCCGACCAGAGCTGCCGGGTGGGTTTCGGCGGCAGCCTCTCCAGCTACTCCGATGCCAGCGGCCGGCTGCACCGGCGCTGGCACCCGGCCCAGACCGTGGTGGGCATCCCCCACGACGTGCCGGTGCAGGGCTACCGGGTGAACAGCTGCGCACGGCTGCGGCTCTGGCGCTCGGAGGCCAGCGAGGCCTTCGACTTCCACGCCTTCGACCACGGCGACCACAGCCGGGCCGTGGAGGAGAAGGTGAGCAGCGAAACCATCTCCAAGGTGCTCTACCCCAACGACGGCACCGATGCGGGCAAGCGCCTGCGCCTGCAGCAGCAGGCCTTCTTCGTGAGCTGCTCCCTGCAGGACATGCTGCGCAACCTCGACCAGCGCGGCATCCCGGTGCAGAGCTTCGCCGACCACTGGGCCGTGCAGCTCAACGACACCCATCCGGCCATCGCCGTGCCGGAACTGATGCGCCTGCTGATCGACGAGCGGCAGCTGGGCTGGGATGAGGCCTGGGCGATCACCAGCCGCGCCATCGCCTACACCAACCACACCCTGCTGCCGGAGGCGCTGGAAACCTGGCCGCTGGGGCTGTTCGGCGACCTGCTGCCCCGTCACCTGGAGATTGTGTTCGAGATCAACAGCCGCTTCCTGCAGCAGGTGCGGCTGAAATGGCCCGGCGACACCGGGGTGCTGCAGCGGCTCTCGATCATCGATGAGCATGGCGGCAAGGCGGTGCGCATGGCCCACCTGGCCGTGGTGGCCGCCCACCATGTGAATGGGGTGGCCGCCCTGCACAGCGCCCTGGTGCAGTCGCAGCTGCTGCCCGACTTCGCGCGGCTCTACCCCGAGCGCTTCACCAACGTGACCAACGGCGTCACGCCCAGGCGCTGGCTGGCCCTGGCCAATCCGCCCCTCAACCAGCTGCTCAAGCAGCAGCTCGGCGCGGGCTGGCCGGGGCGGGGCGATGCCCTGGCCCAGCTGGAGGCGCTGGCAGGCGACAGCGGCTTCCAGGAGCAGTGGGCCGGCTGCAAGCTGCACTGCAAGCGCCGGCTGGCGGCGATCATCCACCAGCAGTCCGGCCTGCTCGTGGATCCCACCAGCCTGTTCGATGTGCAGGTGAAGCGGATTCACGAGTACAAGCGCCAGCACCTCAATGCCCTGCAGGTGATCACCCAGTACCTGCGCATCAAGCAGGGCGACAGCACTGGCCTGGTGCCGCGCACGGTGGTGTTCGGCGGCAAGGCCGCGCCCGGCTACTTCACGGCCAAGCTGATCATCCGCCTGATCAACGGCATCGCCGATGTGGTGAACCGCGACCCGGCCTGCCGCGGCCTGCTCAAGGTGGCCTTCCTGGCCGACTACAACGTGAAGCTGGGGGAGCGGGTGTACCCGGCGGCCGACCTCTCCGAGCAGATCTCCACCGCCGGCCTGGAGGCCTCCGGCACCGGCAACATGAAATTCAGCCTCAACGGCGCCCTCACCATCGGCACCCTGGACGGTGCCAATGTGGAAATCCGCGAGCGGGTGGGGGCAGAGAACTTCTTCCTGTTCGGCAAGACCACCGAGGAGATCGCCGAGCTGCGCCCCCACTACCGCCCCTGGGAGGTGCTGGAGCACCAACCGCTGCTGAAGGAGGCCTTCGAGCTGCTCGACAACGGCTTCTTCAGCGAGGGCGACAGCGGCCTCTTCCGGCCGCTCACCGACAACCTGCGCGGCCACGATCCCTACGTTCTGCTGGCGGACTTCGCCGATTACGGCCGCGCTCAGGACGAGGTGGCCCTGGCCTGGCGCGACCAGGCCCGGTGGCAGCGGATGAGCATCCTCAACACCGCCCGCAGCGGCCACTTCTCCTCCGATCGCTCCATCGGTGAGTATGCGCAGGGCATCTGGAAGGTGGAGTCCCGGCCCCTGGTGATGGCCTGTGATCTGAACCGCAACAGCGGCCAGCCATGAGAACGGAACCAGCTGTGGACCTGCTGCAGATCCGTGAGCAACTGCTGGAGCTGCGCCGGCAGCTGCTGAGCTTTGAACAGGAGCAGGCCGCGCGGCTGGCCGCCGTGGCCGCCCCCCATCGGCTCAGCGCCCGCAACCTGCTCCATTTCGTGGCATTTCACCGCCACAACCACCACCGCCCCCACCAGCCCAGCCTGCAGCAGGCCCTGCGCCAGCGGGGGCTGAGCACGCTGGCTGGCTGCGAGCCCCACCTGCTGGCCAGCCTCAACAGCCTGATTGCGGTGGTGCACTGCCTCTGTGGCACGCCGGTCGACCCCGGCGAGGCCGGATACGACCCGGATACAGCCCCCGGGATCGAGCCCCCCGCCAGCTTCGAGCAGGGCCACGCGCTGCTGCGCCGCCACAGCGAACGCCTGCTGGGCAGCGGCCGGGCCGTGATGGTGACCCTGCCGGCGGCCGCCACCCACGACCCTTCCCTGATCCCCGAGCTGGTGAACGCCGGCATGGATGTGGCCCGCATCAACTGCGCCCACGACACCCCGGCGGTGTGGGCGGCGTTGGCCGGCCAGGTGCGCGCCGCCGCCCAGGCCCAGCAGCGCCCCTGCCGCATCGCCATGGATCTGGCCGGCCCGAAGCTGCGCACCGGGCCCCTGCCGGCGCTGCCGGGTGTGGTGGCCGCCCGACCCGACCGCGATCGCTACGGCCGGCTGCTGCAGCCGGCCCGGATTCTTGCGCTGCCGCAGGGCACCGCGCCGCCAGCGGACTGCGACCCCCAGCTGGTGCTGCTGCCGGTGGTGGGGAACAGCTGGCGGCAGCTCGACAGCGGCGACCGGCTGCGCAGCCGGGACGCGTCGGGGCGCTGGCGGGAGCTGGTGGTGGACGGTCGCCTGGAGAACGGCGTGCTGCTGCACTGCCGCCAGCACTGCCGCTTTGTGGCGGGGCTGGTGTTCCGCCAGGAGGGCGGACCGGTGCGCCTGGAGGTGGCCGCCCTGCCCGAGTGCCCCGGCGAGCTGCTGCTCAAGCAGGGCGAGCGGCTGCGCCTCAGCGGCGGACCGATCACCGGCAGCGCCGATCCGGGCCAGGCCCCCGCCAGGGTGAGCTGCAGCCTGCCCGAGGTGCTGGCCGATCTGGAAGCGGGCCAGCGGGTGCTGTTCGACGACGGCAAGATCGGCGCCGTGGTGGTGGCCCCGGCCGGCGGCGGCCCGGGGGCCGAGCTGGAGGTGGAGCTGGAGATCGTGCAGGCACGGCCCAAGGGCAGTCGCCTGCGGGCCGACAAGGGCATCAACCTGCCCGACACGAACCTGAAGATCCCCGCCCTCACCGCCAAGGACCGGGACGACCTGGCCCTGGCCTGCCGCCACGCCGACCTGGTGAACTACTCGTTCGTGCGCAGCGAGGCGGATGTCGCCTGTCTGCACCAGGCGCTGGCGCAGCAGGAGAACCCAGGCGGCGGGGTGGTGCTCAAGATCGAGACCCAGCAGGCCTTTCTCAACCTGCCCAGGCTGCTGCTGGCCGCCATGGCCGAGCCCATGCCCCTGGGGGTGATGATCGCCCGTGGCGATCTGGCGGTGGAGTGCGGCTGGGACGCCCTCAGCGCCATCCAGGAGGAGATCCTGCGGGTGTGCGCCGCGGCCCATGTGCCCTGCATCTGGGCCACCGAGGTGCTGGACACCATGGCCCACCACGGCACCCCCACCCGGCCGGAGATCACCGACGCCGCCATGGGCTCCCGGGCCGAGGCCCTGATGCTCAACAAGGGGGCCAACATCACCGAGACGGTGCGCACCCTGCGACGGATCGCCCACCATTCCGGCATCACCCGCTCCGACCACAGCACCGAGCAGGCCGATCGCCTGGTGAGCTGTCTCTGCTTCTGAGGAGCGGGTCAGTCGCTGCGGCAGGGGTGGCGAGCCGCCACGGCAGCGTTTCGCCGGCGTGGAAGGGCACCAGGGTCACGGCGGTGCCGGCCGCGTCGTTGAGGTGGAGCCGGCTGGGCACCTCCTTGGGCCTGCGCTCCAGGGTGACCGTGCCCTCGTTGAGCGGCAGCCCATAGAAGCGGGGGCCGAACTCCGACGCGAAACCCTCCAGCCGCTCCAGGGCATTCTCCTGCTCGAACACTGCCGCGTAGCTCTCGATCGCGAACGGGGCGTTGAAGATGCCGGCGCAGCCGCAGGCCGATTGCTTGGCCTCGCGGCCGTGGGGGGCGGAATCGGTGCCGAGGAAGAACTTCGGGTTGCCGGAGGTGGCCGCCGCCCGCAGGGCGATGCGATGCAGCTCCCGCTTGGCCACCGGCAGGCAATAGAAATCCGGCCGCAGCCCACCGGCGAACATCGCATTGCGGTTGATGTGCAGGTGGTGGGGCGTGATCGTGGCCGCCAGGGTGGCCGGGCCACTGCGCACAAACTCCACCGCGTCGCCGGTGGTGATGTGCTCCAGCACCACCTTCAGGCCCGGGTGCCGCGCCAGCAGCGGCTCCAGCACCCGCTCGATGAACACCGCCTCGCGATCGAAGATGTCGATCTCGGCGTCGGTGACCTCGCCGTGGATCAGCAGCGGCATGCCGATCCGCTCCATCACCTCAAGCACCGGCGCGATCCGCGCCATCGCCGTCACGCCGGAATCGGAGTTGGTGGTGGCGCCGGCCGGGTAGAGCTTGGCAGCAGTCCACACCCCCTCGGCGAAGCCCCGCTCGATCTCCGCCGGATCGATGCTGTCGGTGAGGTAGGCCGTCATCAGCGGCGTGAAGGCACAGCCATCGGGCAGGGCCTCCAGGATCCGCTGCCGGTAGGCGCCGGCGGCTGCCACGGTGGTGACCGGCGGCCTGAGGTTGGGCATCACGATCGCCCGGGCGAACTGGGCGGCCGTGGCTGGTGCCACCGCCTGCAGCATGGCCCCATCGCGCAGGTGCACATGCCAGTCGTCGGGCTGACGCAGGCTCAGGCGCTCGATCATCGGGCTCGTTGGCTGGGGCTCCCTTGCCACTGTTGCAGGGCCTGTGCCTTTCGATTTGCCCCGGACTTAACCGGCAGGAGCCTGCCGCAGGCGAGGATGGTGTGGAATGCCAGCGGAGACGGATCGGCTGCCATTCCGCCCCATCGCCACCCCGCGCATGTCTTCAGCCGCCAAGCTCACGATCGGCGAACTGGAGGCTGGCTATCCCAGCTACTGCAAGGCACTGCGGCTGCTGATCCGCAACGGCCGCAGCTTCGAGGCCATCCAGCGCACCGTCTGCTGGGAGCGGCTGAGCCTGCTGCAGAAATGTCTGCCCAGCCGCTACAAGTCGCCCGACTATCTCTATGCCCTGCTCAAGCGGGACGTGGAGCAGCCGGCGGTCTGAGCCGGCACGGTTGAAACTTTCGCTGCAAAGGCTGGTGTCTGGCCCCGGGAGTGCCTAGATCTGAGCAAACGCGTTGGCAGCCGAGGCGGAGCCTGGGTGCAACCGCTCTCATCACCCCACAGGTCTGCCCATCCCATGGCCCACCACCAGATTCTCATCGTCGGCGGCGGTGCCGCCGGCATCACCGTGGCCGCCCAGCTGAAGCGGGCCCGCACTGCCCTGGATGTGGCGATCCTGGAGCCCGCCACTGAGCACTACTACCAGCCCGGCTGGACCCTGGTGGGCGGCGGCGTGTTCAGCCTGGAGGAAACCCGTCGCGCCGAGCGCGACCTGATCCCCTCGGGGGTGCACTGGATCCAGGCCGGCGCCGCCGGCTTTGACCCCGACCACAACAGCGTCACCACCACCGCCGGCGACAGCATCAGCTACGACGTGCTGATCGTGGCCACCGGCCTCAAGCTCTGCTGGGACAGGATCGAGGGGCTGAGCGCGGCCCTCGGCAAGGGCGGGGTGTGCAGCAACTACAGCAAGGACTTCGCCCCCTACACCTGGGAGGCGATCCAGGCCTTCAAGGGCGGCAACGCCGTGTTCACCTGCGCGCCGATGCCGATCAAGTGCCCCGGCGCCCCCCAGAAGATCGCCTACCTGGCCGACGACGTGTTCAAGAAGAAGCGGCTCAACGCCAGGGTGATCTATGCCACCGCCACCCCGGGCATCTTCGGCATCCCGGCCTATGCGGCACCGTTGCGGGAGGTGGTGCAGCGCAAGGGCCTCGACGCCCGCTACAACCACGTGCTCACCGCTGTTCGCGCCGACAGCAAAGAGGCGGTGTTCCAGGTGAGCGAGGGAGAGACCAGCCGCGAGGAGGTGATCCCCTACGACCTGCTGCACGTGACCCCGCCGATGGCGGCCCCCGATGTGGTGGCCAGCAGCCCCCTGGCCAACGGCGCGGGCTTCGTGGAGGTGGACCAGTTCAACCTCCAGCACGTGCGCTATCCGAATGTGTTCTCCCTGGGCGATGTGAGCGGCATGCCCAACTCCAAGACCGCCGCGGCCGTGCGCGGCCAGGCGCCGGTGGTGGTGGCCAACCTGCTGGCCCTCCTCGATGGCCTGCCCCTGGCCGCCGCCTACGACGGCTACAGCTGCTGCCCGCTGATCACCGGCTACGGCAAGACGATCATGGCGGAGTTCAACTACAAGGCCGAACCGGCTCCGTCGTTCCCGCTCGATCCCACCAAGGAGCGCTGGAGCATGTGGTTCGTGAAGCGCAAGATTCTCCCTGCCCTCTACTGGAACCGGATGCTCGCCGGCGCCCAGCACGAGCGCCGGTTCGTCCCCGGCGTCAAGTCCGGGGGCTGAGGACCTCCGCCGTGACGCTGGTCGTGGCCAGGCAGTCGCGGTGGAGCAGCTCGCACACGTCCAGCACCTGGTCACGGCGGTGCGGGTCGAGGCCGAGCGCCTCGGCCAGAGCAAGCAGAAACGCGCGCTCGGCCGGCTCCACGCTGCGGTCGCAGTGCACCAGCTGGCAGGCCAGGGCGTAGGCGGTGTCCCGCTGGGCCGGCTCGAGCAGGGGTGCCGCCGCCGCCACCAACCCCTGCCACGACTCGGCCCGGAAGCGACCCAGCAGGCCGGAGAACAGCACCCCGAAGGCGTAGGGCTCCATGCTGCGGTAGGGAGCCCTGGTGAGCAGCTGCTCGCGGATCAGCTTGGCCTCCTCGGCGGCGAAGCACTGGTCACAGCACACGGCCGCAAGGGGGATCGCCGCAAAGGCCTCAGCGGCGGTCATGGTGCTGGCTGGCGTCATGGCAGGGGGTGCATCTGGGCCAACCCTGGCCAGAGCCGGTTAACGCCGCACTAACGAACCGTGAGCAGACGGACGGCCTGCAGCCGCGCCTCCAGGGAAGCCAGCAGCTCCAGGGCGAACATCGGCAGGGTCTCGAGCGCGAACAGGAAGGTTTCCCGGTTGATCACCAGCAGGCGGCTGGGCTCGATCGCCGTGGCGGTGCCGTGGCGGGTGTGGCTGCGCTGCACCAGGGCCCCTTCGCCAAAGCACTGGCCGGCCTGGAGCAGTTCCCCCTGGCTGCCATCGCCCCAGGCCAGCCGCACCTGGCCGTCGAGCACCCCGAAGAAGCTGTCGCCCGGTTCCCCGGCCGCAAACACCACCTCGCCGGGGTTGAGCTCGCGCACCTGGCCATGGTCGGCCAGGGACTGCATGCTGCGCAGGATCAGCGCATCGGCGGTGGGAGCGACCATGGCGAAAGAACGTGGCGAGGGGAAGGGTCCAATCCCAGGGTGGGAACACAGCGCCCGCTGCTGGTTAAGACCAGATCAAGCCCCGGCCGCCAGGCACTGGCGCACCATCAGCCCCTCCTCATCGGCCGGCACCCGCAGCCAGCGCAGCGGCGCCAGCCAGGCCAGCTCCCCCTCCAGTTCAGCGGCCAGGGCCTGGTCGTGCTCGCCGATGCCACCCGTGAGCGCGATGGCATCCACCCCCCCCAGGCTGGCGGCCATGGCGCCGATGGCCTGCCGCAAGCGGTGGCGGAACACGGCGATGGCCAGCTGGGCGCCGCCGTGGCCGGCGGCCGCAGCCTGGCGCAGCTCGCGCATGTCGCCGCTGAGGCCGGAGAGCCCGAGCAGGCCGCTCTGGCGGTTCAGGGCCTGATCCAGCTCCGCGGCGCTGAGGCCCTCGCGCAGCAGATGCAGCAACAACCCCGGATCCACGCTGCCGCTGCGGCTGGCCATCACCAGGCCCTCCAGCGGCGTGAACCCCATCGTGGTGTCCACGCTGCGCGGCGGGCCCTCGACCGGGATCGCCACCGCGCACAGGGAGCAGCCGGCCCCGAGATGGCAGCTGATCAGGCGGCGCACGCCGGGCTCGCTGGCCGCCACGGTCTCGGCCACATGCTGGTGGTTGAGGCCGTGGAAGCCGAAGCGGCGCAGGCCCTGCCGCCGCCAGTCCGCCGGAATCGCATAGGTGTGGGCGGCTTCGGGCAGGGTGGCGTGGAAAGCGGTGTCGAAGCAGGCCCACTGGGGCAGGCTGGCCGTGGCCGACTGGTCCTCAAACCAGCGGATCACCTCCAGGGCCGGGCCGTTGTGCAGGGGGGCGAGGGGCACCAGCTCGGCCAGGGCCCCGCGCACCTCGGCATCGAGGGCGGTGGGAGCGGTGAAGCGCGAGCCGCCGTGCACCAGCCGATGCACCACCAGGCCTGGCGCGGGATCCGCCTGGGCCAGCAGCGGCAGCAGCCACTGGCGCAGCAGTTCGGGCAGGTCGGCGGCGCCCTCTGGAGCCGCATGTCCCTGCGGGGTGGCGGTGACCCCCCAGCCGCGCTGCTGCTGCCAGAGGCGCCGGCCCTGGTGATCACACAGCACCAGCTTGATGCTGGAACTGCCCGCATTCACCACCAGAACGGCAGGGGCCCGGGGGGCTGGGCTGGGGGCCATCGATCCGCCATCGCTGCTTCAAATCAAGCGTGCGCCGGGGGCAGGGGGCCAGCCGATGGGCGCACCCACATCGAAAAGCCCTGGGAAGAGGGGGCCCGGCTCAGGTCTCGGTGCATCCACCCTGACCTGGCGTTACATTGATTGTTCCAACGCCAAGACCCTTGATGGTCCAGACCCTTCAGTCGCTCCACCCCAACCCTGGATGGACCGGCAGCAGCACCTCAGCCAGCGCCACGGCGACCTGCACCCCAGCCCAAGCCGGCTCCGACACGGTGGGCAAGCACTGCATCCTCGAGCTCTACGCCTGCGACAGCTCCAGGCTCGACGACGAGGCCTTCCTCAGGGACACCATCACCTCCGCCGCGAAACGGGCTGGTGCCACCCTGCTCAACCTGATCACCCACCGCTTCGAGCCCCAGGGCGTCACCGGCCTGGCCCTGCTGGCCGAGTCGCACATCTCCATCCACACCTGGCCGGAATCGGGCTATGCCGCCGTGGATGTGTTCACCTGCGGTGACCACACCATGCCCGAGCGGGCCTGTGCCGTGCTCGCCGCCGAACTGGGCGCCGGCAGCCACAAGCTCACCAGTTTCCGCCGCGAAACCCCGGCCGCCATCGCCGGCAGTGAACGGGAGCCGGCCCTGGCGGCCTGATCAGCTGGGCCTGATCAGCTGGAGAGCTACGCCAGGTTGTGATCACCGGGCGGAGGTGATGGGCGACACCTCCGCCGCCGGCATTCCTGCCAAAGATGGGCCAGGCGCCATGCTCGCACCGTGCAGGATTCCCTGGCCCACTATCTGCAGGCCATCGCCCGCCACCCCCTGCTAACCCCGGACCAGGAAATCCTGCTGGCCAAGCAGGTGCGGGCCCTGCCCGGACTGCGCCAGCTCAGTCTGAACGCGCTCACCCCCCAGCTCAAGCGCCGGATCATGGCCTGCGAGCGGGCCCGCCAACGGATGGTGAACGCCAACCTGCGCCTGGTGGTGACCCTGGCCAAGCACTACCGGGCCGAGCATCTCAGCCTCCAGGACCTGATCCAGGAGGGCAATCTGGGGCTGATGCGGGCAGTGGAGAAATTCGACCCCACCCTCGGCTACCGCTTCTCCACCTACGCCACCTGGTGGATCCGCCAGGCGATCAGCCGGGCCATTGCCGACAAGGACCGCACGATCCGCATCCCCGGCCACACCAACGCCCTGCTGCGCAAAGTGCGCCACACGGCCGAGCAGCTGCAGCGCTCCGGGGTGAACGATCCCTCCCTGAACCGGATTGCCCTGGAGGCCGAGCTGGACGTGGAGGCCGTGACCAAGTCGCTGCTGCTCACCCGCAAGGTGTCCTCGCTCGACAAGCCGGCCCAGGGGGGTGAGGGGCCACTGCTGGTGGAGGCCCTGGCCGCCGAAGACCGGGATGCCTACGACCATCTCCATCGGCTGGGCACCCTCGATCAGGTGCGCCATCGCCTGCGCTGCCTCAGCGCCCAGGAACGGCTGGTGGTGGAGCGACGCTTTCTCTGCGCCCTGCCTCCGACCCTGCAGCAGGTGGGCGAGGAGCTGGGCATCTCCCGCGACATGGTGCGGGCCCTGGAGAAGCGGGCCATCCGCCGCCTGCGCCAGGAACTGCGTCGCGCCGGCCACCCCTAGGCGGCTGGGCCAGTCCTCCAGCTGGGCTAGTCCTCCAGGAGGTTGCCGCGGCTGTCCTTGAGGCCCTTCCAGAGCTTGCGGATTTCAGCGTAGGCCTGCTCCTGGCTCACTTTGCCGTTGCTCTGCAGCCCCACCAGCAGACCCACGCGCTCGGCGAACGACTCCAGGTTCTGGTGAAACATCAGCCGCTGGGGCGTCCAGTCGGGGGCGCGGTAGGAGGAATGGGCCTCCAGGGGAGAGCGGGTGGGCGAACCGGGGGAGCTGTGATCCCCAGCGGGCTCACCGGGCTGACGATCGCCAGGGGATGCCGACATGCAGAAGGTCACCGGGGACGACTAAAGTCCCCCAAGATGCGGAGCCTGACCTTAGCGAGCAGGCATTAAGAACGGTTGAAGGCCCCCCGTGGCCTGGAACACCGACAGCGGCGGCGGACCTGCCCAGGATCTCTGCAACTCGGCTGATGGGAATCCCGTGGCCCAACCCGCTTCCCGGCAGTCCCTGCTGCCGGACGTGCTGCTCTGCCTCCTGCTCCAGGCCGTCATTGTGGGGAGTGGTCAGATCGTCGATCGCTGGATCGCCCCCGAACCGCCGTGCTGCGTCCAACCCCGGCCACTCTGAGTTCCCGCCTGCTGGAGGAACGGCCAGCCAATCTCCCCAGCCAGCTCTACGTGGCCGGGGGCCGCCCGCTCACCCAGTTCTGTGCCGTGGTGCTGGACGCCGATGGCCCCCGGCTGGAGCAGCTGCAGCAGCCGGAGCAGCTGGCCAGGCTCCGGGCCCAGGGCCGCCCCCTGTGGCTGCGGGTGATGGGCCTGGGCCAGCCCGAGCGGATCGCGGAGCTGCTCACCGAGCTGGAGGTGCCGGCGGCGCTGCTGCCCCCCCTGCTGGAGATCCCCCAACGGCCCCGGGTGGACGCGGTGGACCAGGCCCTGCTGGTGGTGCTGCACCGGCTCAGCTTTTCCCGCGACCCCTCCCACCTGATCAGCAGCCAGCTGGGGCTGCTGCTGCTGCCGAACCTGCTGGTGAGTTTCGAGGAGAGCCACCACGGCGACGCCTTCCCCGAACTGCTCGACTGGCTGCGGTCGCGGGTGGGCAGGGGCGACCAGCGCGATCTGGCCAACATCATGCACCTGCTGATCGACGACGTGCTCGATGAGCTCCATCCGATGCTGGAGCAGATCGCCAACCGGCTCGACGACCTCGAAGCGGCCGCCCTGCGCGATCCCAAGCCGAAACTGCTCACCCGCACCTTCAGCCACCGCAGCAACCTGCGCCGCATCCGCGGCCAGATCTGGCCCCTGCGCCACCAGATCAAGATGGTGCTGCGCCAGGGCCAGGATCTGCTCGGCGCCGAGGCCTGGGTGGGCTTCACCGAGATGGGGGAACTGGTGGAGCTGCTGTTCGGCAACTGCGAGCTGCTGCGGCACCAGTGCGACGCCATCACCCAGGCCTATGCCGCGAGTGTGGGCAACCGCATGAACCAGGTGATGAAGACACTCACCATCCTCACCAGCATCTTTGCGCCGCTCACCTTCATCGGCGGCATCTATGGGATGAACTTCGAGTACATGCCGGAACTGAAGTGGCGCCTGGGCTACGCCTATGCCCTCACCCTGATGGCCGCCATCGCCGCCATCCAGGCCTGGTGGCTGTGGCGGCGCGGCTGGTTCCAGGACTGGACCACGCCGCGCTGAGCGGCACCACAGCAGCACAACCTGGCCTTAACCGGAAGGGCGGCGGCGGCGCTGCAGAGTTGAGCCAGGCCCCCGCCCAGGCAGAGCGTTTCCGTGAGCCAGCCGATGAGCAATGGAGCCCATGGGCACGCCCTGCTGCAGGCGCACTGCAAGCGGATGGTGGCGCTGCAGGGCCCGGTGCTGCGGGACAACGACGAGGAGCCCCTGCACCAGTTGCGGGTGACGATGCGCAGGTTGCGGGCCACCCTCGACCAGTTCGGGCCCTGCCTGGTGCTGCCGGAGCAGGTGAACGACCGCCGTCTGGCCAAATCCGTGCAGCGACTGGGGGTGGCCCGGGATCTGGACGTGCTGCGCCAACACCTGAACGCGGTGCTCCTGCCCCAGCTGCCCCAGCTGGAGCAGGAGCGGCTCAAACCGGTGCGCCGCCAGCTGGCCCGGGAGCGGCGCCTGGCCGGCGAGCAGCTGGCTTCGGTGCTGAAGAGCTCGCGCCATCTGGAGCTGATCGCCCAGCTGCAGGCCTGGCTGAAGCAGCCCCGCTACACGCCGCTGGGGGAGGAGCCGCTGCTGCACTGGATCCCGGAATGGGCAGTGCCGGCCAGCACCAGCCTGATGCTCCATCCCGGCTGGTGGCTGGAGCGGCCCGGGCTGGACAGCGCCACGCTCCACGGCCTGCGCAAACAGCTGCGCAGCCTGCGCTACCGGCTGGAGAACCTCGAGGCGTATCTCGCTCCAGCGGGCCGCCAGTGGATTGTCAGCCTCAAACAGGGCCAGAGCCTGCTGGGGGAGCTGAACGATCTGGATGTGCTCCACAAGGCGATCCACGAGCAGAGCAGCGATGGGCTCGAGCAGAGCCTGCCCCAGCTGGCCTGGCTGCTGGAACAGAACCGGCTGCACCTCTGGCGGCGCTGGCGCCAGCTCAGCGAGGGGGTCCATGACCTGCCCAGCCGCCGACGGCGGCTGGCGGAGCTGACCAGAGCGCACCGCGCCGCCCGCGGCTGGCGGCACTGGCGCCGGGCCTTAATCGACATTGCCGGCCGATTGCGCTAAGGAACACCACCCAGGCCTTAGGTGCGCAATCCCGTGACTCCCACCCCCATCTGGATGCTCACCGATGCGCGCCTGGCCGATCTGGGCGCCCTGCTGATCTTTCGCCACTGGCTGCGCTGCCAGCTCCAGGAGATGGCCGGCCTCAGGGATGAGGAGCTCTATCCCTTCCGGCCTGAGCAACCGGAGAATCGCGAGCAGCGTTTCAGCCGCCTCTTCTTCTGAGCTGCCCGCCTGATTCAGGGCTGGTGGCATGAGCCAGCTGTTGAACGGGTAACCCATCCGACCCGAGTCGCGCCGTATTCGGGATCACATCCGTGTCGTGTTCTGGGCACTGGTAGCGGTTGTCACCGGGCCGATACGGTCCGGCCGGCGCTTTGCGCTCTTCCTATCGGTGTGAGGACCCGATGAAACCCTTCCAACAGCTGCTGCTGGCCCTGGCCGGCACCGGCCTGCTGGCTCCCCTGGCCGCCACGGCCCAGGACGCCAGCGCCGTCTCCAGTTCTGCCGCCATCAGCTCCTACATGGAGCAGCAGGACATCGACCGCTTCCGCGCCTGGGAAGCCCAGAACCAGGTCACCAGCGTGTCCCAGTTCTCCGACGTGCGCCCCACCGACTGGGCCTACCAGGCTCTCTCCAACCTGGTGGAGCGCTACGGCTGCGTGGCCGGCTACCCCAACGGCACCTTCAAGGGCCGCCAGGCCATGACCCGCTATGAGGCAGCCGCCCTGCTCAACGCCTGTCTCGATCGCGTCACCGAGGTGACCGACGAGCTCAAGCGCCTGATGGCCGAGTTTGAGAAGGAACTGGCCGTGCTCAAGGGCCGTGTCGACACCCTCGAGGGCAAGGTCGAGACCCTGGAGGCCCAGCAGTTCTCCACCACCACCAAGCTGCGCGGTGAGGTGAGCTTCATCCTCGGCGGCAGCCCCGACTTCAACAGCCCCCTGCGCAACAGCGACGGCAGCCGTCCGGCCGACCCCAATCGCACCACCTTCAACTACGACGCCCGCCTGAGCTTCGACACCAGCTTCAGCGGCAAGGACCTGCTGCGCACCCGTCTGCGCGCCGGCAACTTCAGCTCCCTGCCCTTTGGCAGCAGCAGCCAGATCTTCAAGCTGGACAAGGCTGAAGGCACCGATGACAGCGTGATCATCGATCGCCTCTTCTACCGCTTCCCGGTTTCGAAGGGCTTCAATCTCACCGTGGGCGCCCTGGTGCGTAACACGGAGATGATCTCTTTCGTTCCCACTGCCTACAAGTCGAGCATTCTCGACTTCTTCCAGCTCGCTGGAGCCTCCGGCACCTACAACAAGGCCACCGGCGCCGGTGTGGGCCTGAGCTGGCGCCAGCAGGTGGAGAAGGGCAACCCCTACATCACCTTTGACGCCAACTACGTGGCCAGCAGTGGCTACGACGATTCCACTGTTGGTGCCTTCAACTCCGACAGCGGCATCAACGCCCTGGCCCAGCTGGGTATCCGCGGCAGCAGCTGGGGTGCCGCCGTGGCCTACCGCTACGGCTCCGAGGGTTCCGCCATCCGTGTGCCCAACTTCAGCCCCGGCAAACTGGGTGACGGCCAGAACACCAACAGCGTGTCCATCGCCGGCTACTGGTCGCCGATCGACGCCGGCTGGGCGCCCTCGATCAGCGCCGGCTACGGCTACAACGGTGGCGACGGCGGCTTCCGCGACTCCCAGTCGTGGATGGTGGGCCTGCAGTGGAGCGACGTGTTCATGGAAGGCAACAACGCCGGCGTGGCCTTCGGTATGCCGCCCTTCAACAGCGGCAACGACAGCGAGAGCTGGCTGCTGGAAGTGTTCTACAAGTACCAGGCCACCGACAACATCTCGATCACCCCGGCGTTCTTCTACGCCAGCGACTACCGCAACAACAGCGGTTTCGGCACCTGGGGCGGCGTGATCCAGACCACTTTCAAGTTCTGATCCAGACCCGGGAATTCACTCACTCACACAACCATCAGCCCCCTGCATACAGGGGGCTTTTTTGTGCGCAATTGAACATTCAAAGTCAATCTTGACCAGCTCTTAATGCAGGCATAACGACTGCCCCAGTTATCGCTTGCTAAATCCATAAAGATCCCCAATGGACCATCCATGACCTTCCCCAAGAAGGCCCTGATCATCTCTGGCATTTCCCTGGCCGGTGCCGGCCTGATCGCCCCCGTGCTGGCCCAGGCCACCATCAGCGGCGCCGGCGCCTCCTTCCCGGCCCCCTTCTACCAACGAGCCTTTGCCGGCATCGCCAGCAAGGTGCGCGTCAACTATCAGTCGGTGGGCTCCGGCGCCGGCGTGCGCCAGTTCGTGGCCGGTAGCGTTGACTTCGGCGCCAGCGACGAACCGATCAAGCGCGCTGAAGCCGCCAAGGTGAGCCGCGGCGTGATCCAGTTCCCCGCCGTGGGCGGCACCATCGCCATCGCCTACAACAAGGCCGACTGCCCCCGCCTGCAGCTCACCCAGAAGCAGGCCGTGGATATCTTCCTCGGCAAGATCACCACCTGGGAGCAGCTCAAGTGCGGCAAGGGCCGGATCACGGTGGCCCACCGCTCCGACGGCTCCGGCACCACCTTCGCCTTCACCAACTCCCTGAGCGCCTTCTCACCCGAGTGGAAGAGCCGGGTGGGTGAAGGCAAGGCGGTGAAGTGGCCCGTGGGCGTGGGCGGCAAGGGCAACGAGGGCGTGGCCGGCGTGATCCAGAACACCCCCGGTGCCATCGGCTACCTCAACCAGGCCTTCGTGAAGGGCAAGATCCGCGCTGCCGCCCTGCAGAACAAGGCCGGCAAGTTCGTGATGCCCACCGAGGCCAGCGGTGCCGCCGCCCTCAACAACATCAAGCTCGACGGCAACCTGGCCGGTGAGGATCCCAATCCCGCTGGTGCGAACAGCTACCCCATCTCCACCCTCACCTGGATCCTGGCCTACCAGCGCGGCAACGGAGCCAAGGCCCCGGCCATCCGCACGGCCATGAACCACCTGCTCAGCCCCGCGGCCCAGAACCAGGCCTCCGGCCTGGGCTACGTGCCCCTGCGCGGCCAGATCCTCAACCAGTCCCGGGCCGCCGTGGCCAAGATCGGCAACTGATGGCGGCGGGTCCCCCCAGGGGGGCCGCCGCACAAAACCACTGCCAGCAGCAAGGGGGCCATCGGCCCCCTTTTTTTGTTCTTAACCCGGCCTTAGGGCTATCCCTATCTTGGTCCTTTAGCTGTGGACCGCAGCCAACACAGGGTTCATGCAAAGAACGAGACTTCTCGCCACCGGCGCTGTCGTTGCGGTGGGCTTGCTGGCCTCCGCCTGCGGCGGCGGCGGCACCAAGCAACTGCCCACCATCAGCGGCGCCGGCGCCTCCTTCCCGGCGGCCGCCTACCAGCGCTGGGCCAAGGACTATGCCGCCGAGACCGGCAACCAGGTGAACTACCAGTCGGTGGGCTCGGGCGCCGGCGTGCGCCAGTTCCTGGCCGGTTCGGTGGACTTCGGCGCCACCGATGAACAGCTGGCCGACGAGGACTTCAGCAAAGGCGCCGCGGGTGAGCGTGGAGCCGTGCAGATCCCGATGCTGGGGGGCACGGTGCCGGTGGCCTACAACAATGCCAATTGCCCCGATCTCAAGCTCACCCAGGCCCAAGTGGCCGACATCTTCCTCGGCAAGATCACCAACTGGAAAGACCTGGGCTGCCCCGATGGCCCGATCACGGTGGCCCACCGCTCTGATGGCAGCGGCACCACCTACGCCTTCACCAACTCCCTGGCCTGCTTCTCCGAGGAGTGGAAGGAGAAGGTGGGTGTGGGCAAGGCCGTCAACTGGCCCGTGGGCGTGGGCGGCAAGGGCAACGAGGGCGTGGCCGGCGTGCTCAGCAACACCCCGGGCTCGATCGGCTATGTGAACCAGGCCTTCGTGCGTGGTGAGCTCAAGTCGGCCGCCATCCAGAACAAGGAAGGCAACTTCGTGGTGGCCGACGCCGCCAGCGGTGCCGCTGCCCTTAACGGCGTGGTGCTGGACGAGCGCCTCGGCGGTGAGGACTGCAACCCGGCCGGTGCCGACAGCTTCCCGATCGTGGCCTTCACCTGGATCCTGGCCTACCAGAGCGGCCAAGGGGCCGAGAAGGCCGAGGCCGTGCGCACCTTCCTCACCTGGTCCCTGCAGGACGGCCCCCAGGCCACCGCCGCCGAGCTGGGCTACGTGCCCATCAAGGGCGATGTGCTCCAGCGTGCCCTGGCCGAGATCGAGAAGATCAAGGAGTGAGCGGCCGAGCACCGGCAGGGTGACTCACCAATCCGGCTGGCTGGGGCTGTGTGGCCCCGCCAGCCGCTTTTTTTTGGCCGCGGAACAGGACTCAGCCGAGGGCGTTCACGGCGTGAATCAGGGCCTGGTGGCGGGTGGTGCCCTGGGCGCCCACCACATCGATGTTGCGGCCGGCTTCAATCGCGTCTTCCACAGCGTTTTCGATCGCCAGCGCGGTACTGAGCCCGAGGTGAAACACCTCCGACACATCGAAGATCACCGCATCGCAATCCCCAATCGCGTTGTGCTCCCGGTTGATCGCTTTGGCGACCCCAAAAATCATGGCACCGTTGAGCTGGAACAACAGCACCCGTCCCTTGGCCTGGTTGAGCAGTTGGCGCTCGTGGTCGCTGAGGTCAGCCGCTGGGTCATCCACTGCGTTGGCGGTGCTGATCGTTTGCACCGCCTTGGTTTGCATGCGGCTCATCCTGTCGATCGTGATGCTCAGGAGGATGCAGCCGGTGTTGCTGGTGGTAGATCGCAGCGGGCTCCGATCACAAAATCGGGCGTTTCACTGATGCGATCGAACAGATCCAGGCTTTCTTGGTTGAGGTTGATCAGCTCCACCGTGGAGCCCCCCTGCTGCAGCTTGCGGATCACCTGATCGAGGGCGCGCATGCCGGTCTGGTCCCACACGTGGGCCTGGGCCATGTCGATCGTGACGCGGGCCGGGTGGGCGTGGCGTTTGAAGCCCGCCAGAAAATACACCGTGCTCACAAAGAACAGCTGTCCCTGCACCGCGTAGTAGAGGTGATCGTCGGCGAGCTGGGTGGCGCTGACGGAGATCACCTTGGCCACCTTGCGGCTGAACAGAATGCCGGCCAGGGCCACACCCACCAGCACGGCGATGGCCAGGTTGCGGGTGATCAGGGCCAGCGCCAGGGTGAGCAGCATCACCGCGGTGTCACTCTTGGGCACCAGCCTGGCCTTCAGGAAGGAATCCCAGTTCACCGTGCTGATCGACACCATGATCATCACCGCCACCAGCGCCGCCATCGGGATGCGGGCCAGCCAGCTGCTCAGGGAGATCACCAGTATCAGCAGCCCCACGCCGGCGGTGAGGGTGGAGAGGCGATGGCGGCCGCCGGAGTTCAGGTTGATCACCGATTGGCCGATCATGCCGGCGCCGGCCATGCCGCCAAACAGGCCCGCGGTGATGTTGGCGAAGCCCTGGGCGCGGGCCTCGGCTTCGTAGTCGGCCTCCTGATCGAGCATGTCTTCCACCACATTGGCGGTGAGGAACGACTGCAACAGCCCCACAAACGAGATCGCCAGGGCCGTGGGCAGGATGATGCCCCAGGTGGCCCAGGAGCCGAACACCGCCGGGATCTGGAACACGGGCAGGCTGCTGGGCAGCTGGCCCAGATCACCCACCCGGGGAATCGGCAACTGCAGCCATTCCGCCAGGCCGCTGATCACCAGGATGGCCACCAGGGTGGAGGGCACCAGCTTGGTGAGCCTTGGCAGCAGATAGATGATCAGCAGCCCCAGGGCCACCAGAGCCCACACCCATGGCCAGCTGATGCTTTGCCCTGTGGCGGCCAGGCTGGGGATGGTTTCGCCACCGTCGCGGCCGATGCCCAGCTGGGGCAGTTGGGCCATGAAAATAAGGACACCGATGGCGTTCACAAAGCCCACGGTCACGGCCCGGGGCACGAAGCGCATTTGCTGGGCCAGCCGCAGATAGCCCCAGAGAATCTGAAACACGCCCGCCAGGATGGAGGCGGCCAGGAGATAGCTGAGGCCGTGGGATTGCACCAGGCCGCCCATCAGCAGGGCCACACCGGCTGTGCAGGCCGACACCATGCCAGGGCGGCCGCCCAGCAGGGCCACCACGATCAGAATGCAGATCGAGCCGAACAATCCCACCTGGGGATCCACGCCGGCCACAATCGAGAAGGCAATGGCCTCGGGGATGATACCGAGGGCTACAACAAGGCCGGCCAGGATGTCAGTGGGAAACGCCTGGCGGTTGGGGATCAAGGACCAACCTTTCAACACGCGAAACAAAGCAAAGAATCAATGGCAAGTGCAGAACTCAGCCCTCCCACGGCATGTCCTGGCTGTTTGCAGTCGGATGATGGGTCCGCCCGATGCCATGGGTTCACTCCCGGCCCCCCGAACAGGGGAATGACTTCCGGTCGGAGAGCGATGGCCCTGATCAGCCAGGCCCCTGCGGGGAATGCCTGAACAGCTGCTGGATCAGGGCTGCTGGATGACTGGATTAGGGGGGACTGATGGCCATGGCGCGAACTTAGCAGGACCAGCACTGTCGACCCCGCCGGCGGACCCATTGCGCTAAGAGCGCTTCTTGATGACGCCAAACCCCAGTTGCACCAGGGCCAGTCCCCCCAGCAGGCTCATGGCCAGGAGGGCCACCACCTCATCGGGCTTGCCCGCTTCGAGTCCCCTCACCAGCTCGAGCATCCAGCTGGAGAAGGTGGTGAGCGAGCCGCAGAAACCGATGCCGCCCCAGAGGTAGAGGCGGGTGCGGCGCGGCGGTTGGGCCAGCAGCATGCCGATCAGCAGGCAGCCGATCAGGTTGGCCAGCAGGTCGGCGCCGCTGATGGCCCGCAGACCAGGGCTGGTGGCGGAGGCGGCCACCAGCTCCAGCTGCCAGCGCAGCAGGGCCCCCGGGATGGCGCCGCCGGCCACCAGGGCCAGGTCGCGCAACTCACGGCGCAGATGGTGGTTCATGGCTCCATCCCCACCAGCAGTCCAATCTTGAGGGCCAGCAGGCCGGCCAGCACCGAGCCCAGGATGAGCAGGGCCGCCTCGCCCCAGCGCCCCTGGCGCAGCTCGTTGTGCACCTCGCCGATGAAGCTGGAAAAGGTGCTGAAGCTGCCGAAAAAGCCCGTGCCGAGCAGCAGCAGCAGCCGTTGGGCCGCCACGCCGCAGCTCTGCTCCAGCCCCACCACCAGGCCGAGGGCAAAGGCGGCGATCACGTTCACCCCGAACGTGCCCCAGTGCCTGCGCGGCAGCATCGGCTCCAGGTGATTCACCAGCCGAAAGCGCAGCCAGGCGCCGGGCACGGCACCGATGGCCACCAGCAGGGCAGCGGAGGGTTCAGCCATGGCCGCCAACGCTCCCTCAGCCCAGGGCCTGCCTGAGGGCAACGAGCCCAAAGACCACGAACAGGCCACCGCTGAGCCGGTAGAGCCAGCGCTCATGGATCCTTGCGCCGATCCACTTGCCGGAACCCACCGCCACGCCGGTCACCGCGGCATGGCCGGCCAGGCTGCCCGCCAGCAGGCCTGCAAAGGTGAAGGCCGGCGCGGTGGCCAGAAACATCGTGGCCAGCTGGGTGCGGTCGCCCAGTTCGGCGATGAACACCAGGGCGAAGGCCTCCCAGATCACGGCCCATGGCCTGCTGATCGGCCGCCGGCTCTCAGCCTGCTCGATGGCCTGCTGGGCCTCCCGTTCCTCGTCGTCGTTGCCGGCCTCCAGCCGCTGGGCATCCACCAGCAATTTGAGACCGAAGAGGCTGAACAGGGCCGCCGCCAGCCAGGGCAGCAAGGTGGCGGGCAGGAGCTCCCGCAGCCCATAGCCCAGCCCCAGGGAGATCAGGGTCACCACCGCCAGGGCGGCGAAGGCGCCGATGAACACAAGGCGACCCCGATGGCGCGTGGCCAGGATCAGGGCCATGAAGAAGGTCTTGTCGCCCAGCTCCGCCAGGGTGATGGCGGTGAAACTGGCGCCAACGGCCGCCAGGCTGGGGGTGGATGAGAGGGGGAGTGGCATGGATCAGGCGGTCCGTCCCAGGCGTGGGCCTGCCTCCAACTGTTGCAGTCGCCCCAACCCCAACCAAGCCTTAACCAGCAAATCCGCTTGATTGATCAGGCTTGGGGGGTTCATTCCACTTGCCGCCGGCACCCATGGCTGCCCAGCGTTCCGCTGTCCTGGCTCCCCTGCTCCCGGCCCTGGCCGCCCTCCTGGCGGCCTGCGGCTCCAGCGTCCCCCGGGGTGGCGCCCCGATCAGCATCAGCGGCTCCAGCACCGTGTTCCCGATCATCGAGCGGGCGGTGGAGGGCTACCGCAAAACCGAGCGGGGCCGGGATGTGACCGTCGAGCTCAGCGAGGTGGGCACCAGCGGTGGCCTGCGCCAGTTCTGCGCCGGCGAGATCCCGATCGCCAACGCCTCCCGGCCGATCAGCAGCAAGGAGCTCAAGGCCTGCGCCGAGAACGGCATCACCTTCATCGAGCTGCCCCTGGCCTTCGATGCCCTCTCGGTGGTGGTGAACAGCGGTAACGACTGGGCTTCGGCCATCACCACCCGGGAGCTGGCCCGCACCTGGAACAAGGAGGCCCAGGGCAAGATCAACAGCTGGAAGCAGATCAACATCGACTGGCCCGAGCGGCCCCTGCGGCTGTGCGCGCCAGGCGGCGATTCCGGCACCTTCGACTACTTCAACGAGGCGATCAACGGCAACAAGAGCAATGCCCGCACCGACGTGGAGAGCAGCGAGGACGACAACGTGCTGGTGGCCTGCGCGGGCAGCGATCCCAATGCCATGGCCTATTTCGGCTTCGCCTACTACCAGGCCAACAGCGACCGGCTGAAGGTGCTGGCGATCGCCCCGGAGGGTGGCCAGCCCGTGCTGCCCTCGGTGAAGACCGTGCAGGACGGCAGCTACAAGCCCCTCTCGCGGCCGCTGTTCATCTATGTGAACGACAAGGAGATGCGGGCCAACGATGAGATCCGCAGCTTCGTGGGCTTCACCGTGGGCAACGGCCTCAAGCTGGTGGAAGAAGCGGGTTACATCCCCCTGCCGGCCGACACCTACCGGCTGGTGGAATCCAAGCTGTACCGCCACATCCTGGGCACCTCCTTTGGCGGCGAGCTGCCGGTGGGCCTCAGCATCGGAGAGGCCCTGCGCACCAGCTTCGACGATCACCGCAAACCGGAATTCCGCTAGGCAGGATCTAGGTGGCTGGGGCCAGCTGCCGGGGCGGCTGGGGCAGCCGCAGGCTCACCAGGGCGGCCATCCCCACCATCACGGCCGAGGCCCACAGGCAGGCCTGGATCCCACCCACCAGGAACAGGGCGCCCGAGAGCAGGGTGCCCGCCAGGCGGCCGGCGGCATTGGCCATGTAATAGAAGCCCACATTCAGGCTCACATCCTCGGCCTCCGTGTAGGCCAGGATCATGTAGCTGTGGATCGAGGAATTCATGGCGAACACCACCCCGAACACCGCCAGGCCCACCACCACCGTGAGGGCGGGGTTGCCCACCTCACGCCAGAGGGTGATCGCCATCAGGGCGGGGATGGCGGTGAGCAGGCCGGCCCAGAACTGCACGGCGCTGGGGCCGGGCGGCCGGGTCTGGCCCCAGGCGCGGCGCAGGCTGGGGGCTGTGCCCTGCACGATGCCGTAGCCGATCACCCACAGGCCCATGAAGCCGCCCACTTCCCAGAAACGCCAGCCCAGGGTGGACTGCAGGAACACGGGCAGGGCCACCACGAACCACACATCGCGGGCGCCGAACAGGAAAAAGCGGGCCATCGAGAGCACGTTGATGCCCTCGCTCTTGGAGAACAGGGCCTTGAAGGCGGGCTTGCTCTTCATCCGGCCGATGTCGCGCGGCAGCAGCAGGGTGAGCAGGAAGGCCAGGGCCAGCCACACCGCCATCACGATCACCGCTTTGTTGAAGCCCACCGCATAGAGCAGCAGGCCGCCCACGAAGAAACCCAGGCCCTTGAGGCCATTCTTGGCGCCGGTGAGGATGGCCACCCAGCGGAACAGCTGCTGCTCGCCCTTGGCCTGATCATCCGGAGTTTCCGGCACCACCACCCGGATAGCGCTCTTGGCGCTCATCTTCTCCAGATCCTTGGCGATGCCGCTGATCGCCTGGGCCACCATCACCCAGGCCACCGACAACGCCTTGGGCCAGGTGTCGGCCACCGGCACCAGCAGCAGCAGGGCGCCGATCTGCAGCAACGTGCCGATCCAGAGGGTGAGCTTGAGGCCGAAGCGGGCGCCCAGCCAGCCGCCGTAGAGGTTGGTGAGAATGCCGAAGAACTCATAGAAGATGAACAGGAAGGCAATCTGCAGGGTGGTGTAACCCAATTGGAAGAAGTGGAACACCACGAGCATGCGCAGCGCCCCATCGGTCACCGTGAACGCCCAGTTGTTGGCGGTGATGATCCCGTACTGCTGCACAGGGGAGAGGGCTTTCATCACTTCTCCTCCAGAGCAGCCACGTGGCAGGCCAGGTCGGCCATGCGGCAGCTGTAGCCCCACTCATTGTCGTACCAGGCGAACACCTTGAGCTGGGTGCCGTTCACCACCATCGTGGAGAGGGCATCCACGATCGAACTGCGGCTGTCGTTGAGGTAGTCGACCGACACCAGCGGCCGGGTTTCATAGCCGAGGATTCCCTTGAGCTCGCCTTTCGCTGCAGCCTCAAAGGCGGCGTTCACCTCCTCCACGCTCACCGGGCGCTCCAGCTCGAACACCGCATCGGTGAGCGAGGCATTGAGCAGGGGCACGCGCACGGCGTGGCCGTTGAGCTTGCCCAGCAGCTCGGGAAAGATCATGCCGATCGCCTTGGCCGAACCGGTGGTGGTGGGGATCAGGCTCTGCAGGCAGGAGCGGGAGCGGCGCAGGTCGCTCTTGAAGCTGTCGATCACCACCTGGGTGTTGGTCACATCGTGGAGGGTGGTGATCGAGCCGTGGCGGATGCCGAAGCTCTCGTGCACCACCTTCACCACCGGCGCCAGGCAGTTGGTGGTGCAGGAGGCGGCGGTGATCACCCGGTGGCGGGCGGGGTCGTAGAGGCCGTGGTTGATGCCGAACACGATGTTGAGCACCTCCTCGCCGGCCACGGCGCCCTTCACCGGGCAGGCCACGATTACCCGCTGCACGCCCAGTTCGGTGATGTAGGGCTCGAGCGTTTCCGGGGTCTTGATCTTGCCGCTGCACTCCAGCACCAGTTCCACGCCGGCCTGGCGCCAGGGCACGGCGGCCGGATCGCCGGCCTGGCTGTAGCCGATCGCCTGGGCGTCCACCTGGATGCCTGCGCCGTCGCCAGTGGCACTCACCGCATGGGGCCAGCGGCCGTGCACCGAATCGAACTCCAGCAGGTGGGCGGCGGTGGCCGCGTCGCCGGCCTTGTCGTTGATGTGTACCAGCTCGATGCCGGGCCGGCCCCAGAGGGCGCGGAACACCAGCCGACCGATGCGGCCGAAGCCGTTGATCCCCACTCTCATGCCCAAAGCAGCAACTGCACCCACTTTCAATCAAGGTGAGTTGATGGGTTTTATGGCGGGGTTAAGGGGAGGGCTGGTTGGGCAGCGTCACCGGGGTGAGGGGCATCGCATCGGTGGGTTGCTGCGGCCCCATGGGCAGCAGCCGCAGCTTGCCGCCTGCCGCCGCGAGAGCCTGACGCAGGTCCAGTGATTTCAACTGGGGATCGCCGTAGGTGTGCCAGTTGAACTGCAGGTTTTTCAGGTCGGACACGGCCGTCCAGGTGGTGAAATCAGCATTCTTCTCCGACGTGCCCCTGGGCGGTTGGGCCACGCCATAGGGGATGTCGAAGTTATTGAGAATGTGGAACAGATCAGACACGGCGCCTGTGGCATTGGCGGCAGGCGTGGCGCCCTGCGTGAAATACACCATGCGCACAAAGCGCGACGGCGGTGAAAAATCGCCGGGCAGACCCGCACCGCCAGCGCCCATGCCGAAGGGTTGCAGTGTCAGTTCGCCCGCGCCCGGAGCCCCGATCGTCTTGGCGGCGGGGTAGCTCTTCATCAGCGTTACATAGTTATTGAGATTGGTGATCTGCCAATCGAAGGTGGGGGCATTGGTGAGCACCCGGGTGGGGTTGTCATGCACCACAAGTCGCCCGCCGCGCGGCTCGATCACGATGCTGCGGCCGGCTGCATCCTGCACCTTCACGTGCAGATCGGGCACGATTCCGATCACATCCAACACCTGGGGGGTGAGATCAATGGTGTTGATCTGCGCCTTCACCTCCTCCACGCTGGCGAAGTTGGCGAGGATCCAGGCCGTGATCTGCCCCGGAGCCAGAATCCGCCCCGAACGGGCCTTGGCCACCGGCGTGTACTGGGCATAGCCCGGGAAATAGAAGATACCCACATTCAGGCCCTTCTCGTTGAGGCCATCCAGCAGCATGTCGCTGTGGTTGGCCACCGTGGCACCGGCAAATCCGTAGCGACTGCGAAAGGTGAGGCCCGCTCCACGGGTGCTCAGGCCGCGGATGGTGCTGCCGGCAGGCCACACCGCGATCTGGGAATCAAGCGGCTGGCCGAACTCCAGGGTGCGGCCCACCACCACCGAGCCGTCGGCGGCGGTGAGGGCGCCACCGGTGCAGGCCAGGGCAGGGGCAACGGGAAGCCCGAGGGCCAGGCCAGCCAGGACCAGGCCGAGACGATTCAGAGCACGACCCACCATGGCGCAGACACAACAGGGAGACTGCCCTCATCTGTACCAGTCCCGCGCCTGCCTGTCAGCACCAGCCACTCATGCACACCTCCCGGTCACGGCCATCACCGGTCACGGCCATCAGCTGCCTGGCGATGTCCCCCAGCGAGCCACTGCCTGTGCCCCGCTGGCATGCAGCTCCGATCCACACCGCCACCGACCGGCCCGAGAGAGGCCTCGAAGGATCCGGGCGCCGCCCAACTCACACCAACTAGATTTGATCGATCGTGCAACGGCGCCCCATGCCCCTCGCCCCAGCGCCCACGCCTGCGGCTCTGGATCCACACCAGGCCCGAGCGCTGCTCAAGGCCCTGGCCGATCCGATCCGCCTCCAGGTGATTGAGGTCCTGGGCGGCGGTGAGCGCTGCGTCTGCGAGCTCACCGAAGTGCTGGGGCTGGCCCAGTCGAAGCTCTCCTTTCACCTCAAGGTGCTCAAGGATTCCGGCCTGCTGGCCGATCGCCAGAGCGGCCGCTGGATCTACTACCAGCTGCAACCGGAGGCCCTCGAGCAGCTGCGCGGCTGGCTGGCGGAGCTGGCGGCCGCCAATTGCAGCGTTCCCGCCAGGCCCTGCTGCTGACCCCTCGACAACAGCGCAATGGGCATCTTTGAACGCTTTCTCAGCCTCTGGATCGCACTGGCAATCCTGGCCGGCGTGGCCCTGGGGGCCCTGTTTCCCGGAGCTGCAGCGGCCATCGAGGCACTGCAGGTGGCCCGCATCAACCTGCCGATCGCCCTGCTGATCTGGGGGATGATCTTCCCGATGATGCTGGCGGTGGATTTCGGTTCCATCGCCGACCTGCGCCGCCAGCCGAAGGGCCTGATCGTCACCGTGGCGGTGAACTGGCTGATCAAGCCGCTCACGATGACGGCGATCGCCTGGCTGTTCATCCGCGGCCTGTTCGGCGCCTGGATTCCGGCCGAGCTCGGCGACCAGTACATCGCCGGCATGATCCTGCTGGGGGTGGCCCCCTGCACGGCGATGGTGTTTGTGTGGAGCCGCCTCAGCGACGGCGACCCCAACTACACCCTGGTGCAGGTGGCGATCAACGACCTGATCATGGTGTTCGCCTTCGCGCCGATCGCCGCCCTGCTGCTGGGGGTGAGCGATGTGCTGGTGCCCTGGGACACCCTGGTGACGGCGGTGGGGTTGTTTGTGGTGGTGCCGCTGGCGGCGGGCTGGCTCACCCGCCTGCTGCTGCGCAGCCCCGGCCGGATCGGGCGCCTGGAGGCGCGGCTCAAGCCCCTGGCGATCGTGAGCCTGATCGCCACCGTGCTGCTGCTGTTCCTGGTGCAGGCCGGCGCCATCCTGGCCAACCCACTGGCGATCGCCCTGATCGCCATCCCGCTGATCCTGCAGACCTACCTGATCTTCTGGATCACGGCCCGCTGGATGCGCTTCTGGCGCCAGCCCCATGCCATCGCCGCCCCCGGCGCCATGATCGGTGCCTCCAACTTCTTCGAGCTGGCGGTGGCGGTGGCCATCAGCCTGTTCGGCCTCAACTCCGGTGCCGCCCTGGCCACCGTGGTGGGCGTGCTGGTGGAGGTGCCGGTGATGCTGTCGCTGGTGGCGATCGCCAACCACAACCGGCGGTTGTTTCCGGCGGACGCCGCCTGTCAAGCAACACAGACACAGGCTTCCATCACGGGCGCTCCATAACCTCCCCGTCATCGACGCACAACCCAGGCAGCGGGGGCAATGGGTTCAGCACTGTCACTGTGGAAGGCCTGCGGCCCGGTGGCCCTGCCCCTGCTGCTGCTCTCCCTGGCGGTGCTCACCGTGGCCTTTGAGCGCGGCTGGTTCTGGGGGCGCTGGTGGTGGCGGGATCGCCGCCCCTGGGTCGACCTGCAGCAGCAACTGCAGGCCTGCCCATCGCCCCAGGCCAGGGCGGCCCTGCTCTGCCGCCAGCAGCGGCTGATGGCCTGGGGCGAGCCGCTGCTGGCAGCCACCCAGATCCTCGCCCCCCTGCTGGGGCTGGTGGGCACCACCGCCGGCCTGATGGCGGTGCTGCGCAACCTGGGCAACCAGTTGCTGCTGCCCCCCGGCGCGCCGCTGGCCGGCTATGCCGACGTGCTGCTGCCCACCCTGCTGGGCCTGCAGCTGACCCTGCTGGCCACCGCCCTGCTGCTGCTCAACCAGGGCCTGCGCCAGTGGCAGCTCGGCCTGCTGCGGCGCCAGGGCAGCGGGCAGCCATGAGCATGACCGGTCCGCTCAACAGCGCCGCCCTGCTGGTGTCCCTGGTGGGCAGCACCCTGGTGGTGTGCACCGCCGCCGCTGCCCTGCCCGCCCTGTTGCTCAGCCAGCCCAGACCCCGGGAGCGGCCCAGCCCGCCCCAGGCCCCGGAGCTGGAGCAGGTGGTGGCCCGGGGCGCCGGCGGGCGCTGGTATCTGAATCAGCAGCCGATCGCCCCGGAGCGGCTGGCCAGGCTGCTGGGAGAAGCCAGGGTGAACGACGGCGGCGAGGTGGTGCTGGTGGTGAGCCGCACACTCCACCTGGCCGAAGTGAGTGAGGGCCTGGCCTGGCTGCGCCAGAGCTCGCCACTGCCGGTGCGGCTGGCGCCGCCCCTGGAGCGATGAGCCGGCTGATCACCGTCTCCGCCGCGGCGACGCAGGGCCTGGCCTGGGCGGGCCTGGCCACGGCCTTCTGCGGCCTGGCCCTGGGGCTGCTGCTCCTGCCCCAGCGCCTGCTGCAACAGCCTCTCCACCAGGGCGTGGTGACCCTGCACCTGGGCGCCGACAACAGGCTGAGGCTCTGGCACCAGCCCGTGAGCCACCGCGAGCTCAGCACCTTTCTGCGGGCGGCCGCCCAGCGGCGGCCGGGCAGCCGCCTGCGGGTGGTGCCGGATCCCCAGGTCTCCTGGGGGGCCCTCCAGGACCTGCTCCACCAGCTCGAGGGAGGCCCCTTGCCCCTGGAGCTGCAACTGCCGGCAGCCCGTTGATGCCCGACCTGCTCCGCCATCCCCTGCTGCCGGCCCTGGGTGCCGCCCTGCTCTGCCAGGCCGTACTGATCGCCCAGCTGCGCCCCTCCCCCTCCACCGGCACAGCCCGGTCCACAGTTTCCGGACAGGCGAACCAACCAGCCGATGACACTCCCGAGCTGCTGCGCCTGAGCCGCAATCTGCTGCAGGGCCCAGCCACCCCGAATCCCGGGCTCAGCCAGCTGCTCGCCCTGCCCCTGCCGCCGCCCCCGGAGCTCAGCCAAACCCCACCGCCGGCGCCCCAGTCCCAACCCCAACCCAAGCCCAAGCCCAAGCCCAAGCCCAAGCCCAAGCCCCAGGCCACCGGCGTGCCGGTCCCCCGCCCGGCCCCCAGCACAGCCCCCAGCCCCCAGCGGCAGCCCCCGGCCCAGATCCGCCCAGCCGAGCCCCCGGCCAGGCGCTGCCAAGCCGGCCGCGGCGGCGCCCTTGCCCGGCGATCTGCCCGCCCAGCCAGGCCAGGCGCTCGATCTGGCCAAGGCGATCGCAGCAGGCCGGCAGGCCCTGCCGGCGGAAGGGGCCAGCCCGGCCCAGGTGGCACTCCAGCGTCGCCAGTGGTGGCTCTCGGCCGAGGACGCCGGCCAGCTGCAACGGGCCTGGGATGAGGCCGAGGTGGCTGAAGCCCCCGACGCCTGGAGTGCCCTGCCGGCGGGGGTCCAGCTGCGCCGGGTGGAGCGCCAGGCCCTCGGCCCCCTCGCCGACGGTGATCCCCGCGGTCGCTCCCTGCTCAGCCGGGAGCAGATCACCCTGCTGTGGGGGTCCGGAGCCCAGCTGTGGCTGTTGCGCCTACCGGTATCCGGCGGTTGAACCCCAGGCAACTCGCCAAACAGCCAACCCGCCAACTGGCCAAACAGCAAGCTGGCCAATCAGCCAACGCGGGCAACTGCTAACCGTTTCTTAAACCGAAGCCTACCCGGCCTTTGCCTGTCATCGAGCACACGTTCATAGCGTTCAGAGGCAGAACAGACCCCTGAGTGTCATGGTGTTCACACCCGCTCTTGAAGCCAACTACCGCGACAGCTTCAGGGATCTGCTGGAAGCCAGTTATGAGAAACGCAGCCTCGTTCATCTGAGCGCCGGCAGCACCGTGCCCCTGCTCAAGAAATCCGTGTGGCTGGTGGTGCGGGGCATGGTGAAGCTGAGCGCCATCTCCATGCAGGGAGATGAATTGCTGCTCGGCCTGGCCGGGCCGAATGAGCCCTTCGGCGACCCCCTCACCAACGTGCAGGCCTACGAGGCCCGCAGCATGGTGGACAGCGACCTGCTCTGCATCAGCTGCGACGAGATGGCGGAGTCCCCCCATCTGGCCATTGCCGTGCTGCAGGGCATGGCCGCCCGCTATCGCCAGAGTGAGGCCATGCTGGCCCTGCTCGGCCTGCGCCGCATCGAGGAGCGGGTGCGCGGCTTCCTCGAACTGCTGGCCAACGACTACGGCGTGCCCTGCGACCAGGGCCTGCGCCTCAATGTGAAGCTCACCCACCAGGATCTGGCCAGCGCCCTCAGCACCACCCGCGTCACCGTCACCCGCGTGCTGGGCAGCCTGCGCGACGAAGGCTGGCTGCAGATCGACGCCCAGCGCCGTCTGGTGATCAGCCACCAGCCCCTGCGCCGACGATGAGCCCACCGCAGCGTGCGCTGCGGTTGCTGCTGATCGAGATCCAGCCTGGCCACTGCGAGGCCCTGCAGGCTGCCCTCCGGCAGGGCGGTTTTGTGGTGGAGGCGCAGCCGGCAGCGGAAGCCATGCAGCACCAGATGATGCAGCGCAGCACCTGGGATCTTGTGATTGCCAGCGGCGATCCGGCCGCGCCGGAAATCCTCGCCCTCTGCGGCGAACGGCGCGGCCTGAGCAAGGCCGGCCCCCTGCTGGTTCTGGGGAGCTCCGGCCACCGGGACCAGCTGGCCGGCTCGAGCAGCGGTGAAGCCGCCCGGGTGCAGGCCCTCGAGGCCGGCGCCGACGATGTGCTGCTGCAGCCCTTCGGCCTGGCCGAGTGCCTGGCCCGCTGCCGGGCCCTGGTGCGCCGGCACCAGGTGAACCGTCCCGCCACCACCGTGCTCAGCTACGGGCCGATCGAGATGGTGGTGGAGGAACACCTGGTGCGCCGCAGCGGTGAGCCGGTGGCCCTCTCCCCCCGGGAATTCCGGCTGCTGCAGTTTCTGCTGGAGCACCAGGGCCGGATCTGGCACCGCGAGGAACTGCTCAGGCGGGTGTGGGGCGAACTGGAGGCGCTCGACTTCGATCCCAAAACCGTGGACGTGCACATCCATTGGCTGCGGCTGAAGCTGGAGACCGATCCGGCCCACCCCACCCTGATCACCACCGTGCGGGGGAGGGGGTACTGCCTTGGCTGACCCTGGCGGCTTCTGGCTTCGGCCCACCACCGGTGAGAATGCTGTGATGCAAACCAGGCTGCTGGTCGTCGAGGACGACGAAACTATCCGCGAAACCATCCGCGACTCCCTGGAGCTGGAGGGGTTCGAGGTGATCGCCTGCGGCAACGGCCGCGATGCCCTGCAATCGATCCAGCGGGCCCCCGAGGGCGGCGGTTTCGCCCTGGTGGTGCTCGACCTGATGCTGCCGGGGTTGGGGGGCCTGGATGTGTGCCGCCAGCTGCGCGCCGCCCAGAACCAGACCCCGATCCTGGTGGTGAGCGCCCGCGACAGCGAGACCGACCGGGTGCTAGGGCTGGAAGTGGGGGCGGACGACTACCTGATCAAACCCTTCGGCATGCGCGAACTGGTGGCCCGCTGCCGGGCCCTGCTGCGCCGCACCACCACGGCCACGGCCAGCAGCAAGGTGCTGGAACATGACAACCTGCGTCTGTTCCAGGATGAATGCCGCGTCACCCGCGACGGCATCGAGGTGAATCTCTCACCCAAGGAATACCGGCTGCTGGAGCTGTTCATGGCCAATCCACGCCGGGTGTGGAGCCGCGACAAATTGCTCGAACAGGTGTGGGGCGTGGACTATTTCGGCGACAGCAAAACGGTGGATGTGCACATCCGCTGGCTGCGGGAGAAACTGGAGCGCAATCCCTCCTCCCCCGAGCACCTGATCACGGTGCGGGGCTTCGGCTACCGCTTCGGTTGAGGCGGGCCCGATGCTGATTTCCCCCCGCCAGATCTGGCGCTGGTGGCAGCGGCGCGGCGACCGCGGCGGCAGCCTGCCCAGCTCCCGCCAGCTGCTGAGCTGGATGGATTCCTCGCCGGTGGGCTGGATCCTGCTCGACCGGGGCAACCGCATCCGCCATCTCAACCCCCGCGCCGAGCGCATCCTGGGCTGGGAGAGCAGCCGCCCCTCCCATGGCCGCAGCCTGGCGGAGGTGTGCGACGACCCCAATCTGGCCAGCAGCATCGGTCTGGCCCGCCGCCAGGACAGACCGCAACGGCTGGAGTGGCCGTTCCGGCAGCAGGACTACGACGTGATGGTGGTGCCGGGGCTGGACGGCTGGCTGGGGGTGCAGCTGCAGAGCCGCCGCTCCCTGGAGGCCCAGCTGCAGCAGCAGGAACGCTGGGTGAGCGATGTGGCCCACGAGCTGAAAACCCCGCTCACCGCCCTGCTGCTGGTGGGTGACAGCCTGGCGGCCCAGGTGAATCCCCAGAACGAGCGCCTGGTGGAGCGGCTGCAGCGGGAGCTGCTGCGCCTGCAGGAACTGGTGGGGGATCTGCTGGAGCTCTCGCGCCTGGAGAACACCCTGCCCGGCCGGGGCCTGAAAGTGGCGCAGCTGGAGCTGGGCCAGCTGCTGGAGCAGGTGTGGGCCGGGCTGCGCCCCCTGGCGGAACAGCGCCAGATCAGCCTGGTGATGCAGCAGCGCCAGCCCTTGCCGATCGAGGCGGATCAATCCAGGCTGCATCGCGCCCTGCTCAACCTGCTGGACAACGCGGTGCGCTACAGCCCCGATGGCGCAGAGGTGGAGGTCTCGCTGAGCAGCCGGGGGGGCTGGTGCCTGGTGAGCGTGCGCGACCACGGGCCGGGCCTGAGCGAGCAGGACCTCACCCACCTGTTCGAGCGCTTCTACCGCGGCGACCCCTCGCGGGTGCGCAGCCAGCGCAGCGGCAGCGGGCTGGGCCTGGCGATCGTGCAACAGATCGCCGTGACCCACGGCGGCAGGATTCAAGCCAGCAACCACCCCGAGGGCGGGGCGTTGATGGAACTGATCCTGCCGCTGGGTCAACCGCAGGAGGCCGGCGGGCGGGGGCCGCTCCGTTGACCCGCAGCGCGGCGTGCAACCGGTTTTCCTTGTCGCGGGCGCGCAGCCGACCGTGAGGGTGGCCGCCAGAGTGCGGCCCCGGGATTCAATGAAATGGTCGATTTGATGTGAAGCGGCCTGAAGCCAGCAACTCCACAGGTGCTCGCTAACTTGAAAGCAATCCCCACTGGAATCCCCACCTCGGCCATGCACTTCTGGGCGCCTGAGATTGATCCGTCCCATCCCATGGAGTGCACCCAGCCGGAGCGCTACGCCATCGTGCGCACCGACAACGGCCACTACCTGGCGGTGCAGGGCGGCGATCAGGCGGTCACCGAGGTGAGCCAGGCCAAGGAGGCCTACCTGTTTCACACCCATGAAGCGGCCCTGCGGGCGGCCCTGGAGCTGAATCACACCGGCCGCGGCCCGGTGGATGTGGTGAAGATCGAATGGGAGCCGCTGGCCGGCTGAGCCCTCCAACAGGGGCCTTCCAACCCAGAAGCGCAACCCATCGATCCCGCCGGGGGCACCATCCTTAGGCTGGGGCCGCTCGGGCGACCCGCCATGACGATCTACGCCGACAACAGCCTCAGCATCGGCCGCACCCCCCTGGTGGAGCTGCAGCGGCTGACCCGTGGCTGTTCGGCCCGGGTGCTGGCCAAGATCGAGGGCCGCAATCCCGCCTATTCGGTGAAGTGCCGCATCGGCGCGGCGATGATCTGGCAGGCCGAGAAGGATGGGCTGCTCGGGCCGGGCAAGGAACTGATCGAGCCCACCAGCGGCAACACCGGCATCGCCCTGGCCTTCGTGGCGGCCTCGCGGGGCATCCCCCTCACCCTCACCATGCCGGAGACGATGAGCATCGAGCGGCGCAAGCTGCTCACGGCCTATGGGGCCCGGCTGCTGCTCACCGAAGGCCGCATGGGCATGGCGGGGGCGATCGGCGCGGCCCGCGACCTGGCCGCCTCCGATCCAGACCGCTACGTGCTGCTGCAGCAGTTCGCCAACCCGGCCAATCCCCAGATTCATCACGACACCACAGGCCCGGAGATCTGGGAGGACACCGAGGGCCAGGTGGATGTGCTGGTGGCCGGCGTGGGCACCGGCGGCACGATCACCGGCGTGAGCCGCTACATCAAGACCACCCTGGGCAAGCCGCTGCAGTCGGTGGCGGTGGAGCCCACCAACAGCCCGGTGATCAGCCAGACCCTGGCCGGGGCGGAACTCAAGCCGGGGCCCCACAAGATTCAGGGCATCGGCGCCGGTTTCGTGCCGACCAACCTCGATCTGGCGATGGTGGACCGGGTGGAGACCGTGGGCGATGAGGAGGCGGTGACGACGGCGCGGCGGCTGATGAAAGAGGAGGGCATCCTGGCCGGCATCTCCTGTGGGGCCGCCACCGCTGCCGCCCTGCGCCTGGCCGCCGATCCCGCCTACGCCGGCAAGACCATCGTGGTGGTGCTGCCCGACTCCGGCGAGCGTTACCTCAGTTCGGTGCTGTTCGCAGGCATGTTCGACGCCAGCGGCCTGGCGTTGGTGTGAGGAGGCCCGGCTGATGGCCTGGGGCCGAGGAGAGCACAGATGGTTCTGAGCCGCCGCCAGCTGCTCGGCCTGGGGGGGAGCGCCACGGCCGCCCTGCTGCTGGGGAGCAGGGGGCTGGGGGCCAAGCCGGCCCCGAGTCCCCGGGGGAGCGCCACCGCCATCCCCCGGGGGGATCAGCGCATCGTGTTGATCAGCGATCTCAACGCCAGCTACGGCTCCACCAGCTACATCCCCCAGGTGCACCAGGGGGTGGCCCTGGTGCGCCAGCTCAAGGCCGACCTGGTGCTCTGCGCCGGCGACATGGTGGCCGGCCAGAAGCTGGGGCTCGCCGCCGGCCACCTCGATGCCATGTGGCAGGCATTCGAGCGCCAGGTGCTGCTGCCGATCCGCGGCGCCGGGGAGCCCTTCGCGCCAGCCATGGGCAACCACGATGCCTCCAGCAGCCGCACGGCCCAGGGCTACACCTTCGCCCTCGAGCGGGAGCGGGCGGCCCGCTTCTGGCGCGCCCGCCAGAACGCGCTGGGGCTGAGCCTGGTGGAGGCCAGCCGCTTTCCCTTCCGCTACAGCCTGCGCCAGGGCGACCTGTTCGCCGTGGTGATCGATGCCTCCTCCGCGCTGGTGCCGGCCGAGGACTGGAGCTGGGCCGAGGCCCAGCTGGCCTCAACGGTGGCCCGAGGGGCCCGGCTGCGGCTGCTGATCGGTCACCTGCCTCCCTTCGGCCTCAGCCAGGGGCGCGATCGCCCCGGCGAGGTGCTGCATCAGCCGGATCGGCTGCTGGGGCTGATGCAGCGCCAGGGGGTGCATCTCTACGTGAGCGGGCACCAGCACGTCTGGTACCCCAGCCGGGTAGGAGGCGTGAACCTGCTCAGCCTGGGGGCGATGGGCAGCGGGCCGCGGCGCCTGCTGCACGGCGAGCTGCCGCCGGTGCAGACCATCACCGTGCTCGACCTGTTCCGCGGGCGGCAGCAGCTGGTGGAGACCACCCTGGAGCTGAACGGCCTGCGGGAGCTGCCGGTGACCGCCCTGCCCCCCCAGCTCCAGCCGAGCACCGGCCCGGTGCTGCAACGCCGCGACGGGGCGATGGGGCTGGGCTGAGGGGTCAAGCGGCTCGCCAACCAGTCGCTCCAGCCCGGCAACCGGTGCCACTCCCCTGGCGCAAACACCGGCACCGGACTCCATGCCCCTGACGGGATGGCCCCGAAACCATGCGCCCGAGGGGAGAGCGCCAGCAGACGCTTAGCCATGATAACCGTTATCATTCCCAAGCCTTGCCCGTTGGCTGCACCCGTTGGCTGTGTCCGGGCGGGCCAGCTGTTTGCGTGAGATCTGTCCTTGCCATCCTTGCAACACCTGCTGTTGGCCATGGCCGCCAGCGCCATCTCCAATTCTGCCGCCATCAGCTCCACCACGGAGCAGCAGGAGATCGACCGGCGATCTCTGTGGGTTGGGGCCTGGGAAGCCCAGAACCAGGTCACCAGCGTGTCCCAGTTCTCCGACGTTCGCCCCACCGACTGGGCCTACCAGGCCCTCTCCAACCTGGTGGAGCGCTACGGCTGCGTGGCCGGCTACCCCGACGGCACCTTCAAGGGCCGCCAAGCCCTGACCCGCTATGAGGCAGCCGCCCTGCTCAACGCCTGTCTCGATCGCGTCACCGAGGTGACCGACGAGCTCAAGCGTCTGATGGCCGAGTTCGAGAAGGAACTGGCCGTGCTCAAGGGCCGCGTCGACACCCTCGAGGGCAAGGTCGAGACCCTGGAGGCCCAGCAGTTCTCCACCACCACCAAGCTCTCCGGCCTGGCCACCGTCGTGGTGGGCGGCGTACGCAACAACCCCGCCGGCGAGCAGGTCACGCTCAATGTCGACCTTCAGCTCAACCTCGACACCAGCTTCAGCGGCAAGGACTTGCTGCGCACCGTGCTGCGGGCCGGCACCTTCGACGGCGATCGCAATGCCTTCGGTGGCGGTCTCTCCGCTCTGGAGATCGCCTTCCAGGAAGACGCGGGCCCCGATGTGGTGGGAATCGACAAGATCTTCTATCAAGTCCCGCTTGGAGCCTCGCCGCTCGGCCGTCAGTTCACCGCCACCCTCGGTGGCCGGGTGGGCCAGGAGGACATGCTGGCGCTCTGGCCGAGTGCCTATCCCAGCGACACCATCCTCAACGCGCTCACCCTCAACGGGGCGCCGCTGGCCTACAACAAAAACCTGGGCCCAGGCTTTGGCCTCTGGTGGCAGGCCAACGGCTGGAGTGTGAGCGCCAATTATGTGGCGGCCCATGGCGCCGACTCCTCCCCGGGGCTGTTCAACAGCGGTTCAGCCGCCACCAGCACCGTGCAGCTGGGCTACGGCCAGGAGACCTGGGGCATCGCCGCCATCTACTCCTTCATCGATGGCGGTGTGGGCGTGCCGGGGGCCACACCGTTCGTCACCCGCCAGATCGAGGAGGAGGGGGTGCGCAGCAACGCCTTCGGCATCAGCGGCTTCTGGCAGCCGGCCGAGAGTGGCTGGCTGCCCTCGATCAGCGCCGGCTACGGGATCAACAGCAGCAGCCGGGGCGATCTGCGCACCAGCCAGTCGTGGATGGTGGGCCTGCAGTGGAGCGATGTGCTCGCCAAGGGGAACAGCTTCGGCATGGGGGTGGGCCAGCCCGCCTTCGCCACCGCCAGCCGCAACGGCGCCGCTACCGAGCAGGGCGTCTGGGCCTGGGAGTGGTGGGTTCAGTGGCAGCTCAGCGATGCGATCTCCGTGACGCCGGCGGTCTTCTACCTCAACAATCCCGGCGGTGAGGAAGGCGGCAGGGATCAGTTCGGGGCCCTGATCAAGACCAGCTTCAGTTTTTGATCACAGGCTGCAGTCCACGGATCTGAGCCCCAGTCAGGGCGCCAGCCGCTCGATCAACCAATCCCCTTCCTTGCCATCCGGCAGCGGCGATCGGCGGTAGCGGAAGCGGTCGTGCAGGCGGTTCTCCCCGCCCTGCCAGAACTCCAGCTCCAAGGGCTCCACCCGGTAGCCGCCCCAGCCACTGGGCAGGGGCACCTGGCCGTCGGCAAAGCGCTGTTTGAGCTGCTGCCACTGCATCTCCAGGATCGAGCGGGAACGGATCACCGTGCTCTGCTGCGACACCCAGGCCCCCAGCCGGCTGCCGAACGGCCGTGACACGAAGTAGGCCAACGATTCGGCCGTGGAGATCCGCTCGGCCGGCCCGAGCACGATCACCTGGCGCTCCAGGCCATACCAGGGGAAGAGCAGGCTCACCTGGGTGGTGGCGTCGATCTCCCTGGCTTTGCGGCTGCCGTAGTTGGTGAAGAACACGAAGCCGCGCTGGTCGAAGGCCTTGAGCAGCACGGTGCGGCTGGAGGGCCGCTGGCCATCGCTGGTGGAGAGCACCATGGCGTTGGGCTCCAGCAGCTCGGCCGCGCAGGCCTGCTCGAACCACCCCCGGAACTGCTCCAGCGGATCGGTGTGCAGGTCGCCGCGGCGCAGCCCGCCGCGCCGGTAGTCGCGCCGCAACTGGCTCAGGTCTTCAGCCATCTCCACCACCACGCAGACAACGGCCCATCGGCCTAAGCGAGCGGCCGACGGGCCAGCACCCGCACCACGGCACTGTCGCCGTGGTGAAAGGGGCCCTCGGCGATCTCCCGGCGGGTTTCCTCCAGGATCAGCAGCTCCAGCCCAGCCAGCTCCTGGCGCAGCTCCTGCGGCTCGATCAGCAGCTCCAGCAGCGGTGGCCCACCGGTGCCCAGGGCCAGCTGGCGGGGCGTGTAGGCCTCCAGAATCAGGTAGCCGCCAGGTCGCAGCACCTGCACGGCCCGGCGGTGCACCCGGGCCCGCATCGATGGCGGCAGGTGCATCCAGATCGCCACCACCAGGTCCACCCCGCCCACGGCCAGGTCGTCGTCGTTCAGGTCGGTGCAGCGGGTGGTGATCGACACACCGCGCTGGCTGGCCAGCCGTTCCGCCTTGGCCAGGCCCACCGGGCTGATGTCCTGCACGGTCACCCTGTGGCCCCGTTCCGCCAGGAACACGCCGTTGCGACCCTCCCCTTCCGCCAGGCAGAGGGCATCCCCCGGCGGCAAACCCTGCACCTGCTCCCGCAGGAAGTCGTTCGGATCATCGCCGTAGACAAAATCCTCCCCGGCAAAGCGCGCATCCCAGAAACGACGGGGCTCGTGGATCGGGCTGATCTGCTGGGCGCGAGTGGAAAGCTTCTCCATGGGGCGCAATGCTGCGGGCGTGTGGGCTGAACCGTCAGGACGGTCAGGCGCCATCGGCGGCGCTGAGGCCGCCCTTGACGTGGGCCAGGGCGGTGCCCTCGAGAAACTGCTGGTCGAGCAGCAGCAGGGCCGCGCTGTTGTCGCCGGCCAGGCGCAGCCGCTTGCACACGAAGCGAGCCTCGGCCTCCTCCTGGAGCTGTTCGGCGACGAACCAATCGAGCATGGCGGTGGCGCTGCGCTCCCCCACGCTCTCGGCGATCGAATACAGGCGGTTGATCGAGGCCGTCACCCCCTTTTCCATGTCGTAGATCTGGTCGAACAGCTTCTGCACCGAGGGCCAGCTGCGCTCGGGCGCCTCCACCGTGGGCAGTTCCACCTGCTCGTCACTGTCCACCAGATAGGCGATCATCCGCGCTGCGTGGGTGCGCTCCTCGTTGCTCTTGGCCAGCATGTAGGTGGAGAAGCCGGCCAGGTCCCTCTCCCGCAGCCAGATCGACATCGCCAGGTAGGTGTGGCTGGCCTGGAACTCCGCCGCCAGGTGCCGGTTGATCGCGCTGGTGAGCTCTTTCATCGCTTCCGGGAGTGCGGCTGATCATCCCTGCTTAGCGCAGACGCCTGGCTTCCGCCCACGGTTACCGCGCCTGGTGCAATCGGTTGCCTGCAAAGGTGATCTGGCGTGCAGGCCGCTCCCTGCGGTGGGCTGAGCATGGCCGAAACCATCGCCCAACAGCCCGATGATTCGCCTGCGTGGAGATCGCGCCAGCCTGCTCGCCGCCCTGCTGGCCCAGTGGAGCGAGCACCAGCTCGCCCTGCCCCCATCGTCCCGGCCCTGGCGCCTCAGACCCACCACACGGGGAACGGCCGTACCCGCACCCCGGCACCCGTGAGCGGCGACGGTTGCCTGGGGCAACGCGGGGATCAAAATGGCCGTAGGGATGTCAACTGCCGCCGCTGCCATGAGCCATCTGCGCGACATCATGCAGAGACTGGCTGCTGGCCAGCAGGCCGGCAGCCCAGCTCCGACGGCTCCGTCCTCCCTGCCCCAGCTGGAGACCTACCGCCAGCACCTCCGTCAGTGCAGCGCGGCCATGCTCCAGTACGAGTGGACCTGGCTGCACCAACACCTGGAAGATCTGGAGCTCTGCAGCGCCAACAGCGCCATGGCCCAGGCCGCCGGCGGCAGCCAGCATGTGCGCCGGCTGATCCTCCAGGCCGAGGCCTGCCTGCAGGCCCTGGCCGACGCCTGCGAGGAACGGGGTCTGCAACCGGAGCGTCTGGCCCTCAGCGTGTCAAGCGGTGAGCATGCCTGGGAGGTGAGCAACAGCAGCATCCGCCAGGCCTGGGGCCTGGACAGCTGAGCCGCACCCGCGGCCTCAGACACCGGCCGGCAGCAGGGCGCCGTCCAGCAGGGCCCCGCGCAGATCGGCACCACCGAGCTGGGTGTCGCGCAGGTCACAGCCGCGCAGATCCGCCTGCTGGAGATCGGCACCGCTGAGGTTGGCGCCATAGAGGCAGGCCGCACGCAGATCGGCGCCATGCAGCTGCACCTGCTGCATCAGGGCAAAGCTGAGATCGGCCCCCCGGAAGTCGGCCTGGCCAAGATCCGTGAGCTGGTCGAGACCGGAGCGAAAATCGGCCTCCACCAGCCGGGCCTCGCGCCAGCGACTGGCGGCAGCCACCACCCCGCGCAGGCAGCAGCGGTGCAGCAGGGCGCCGCTGAAGTCGGCCTGTTGCAGGCGGGATCCGGAGAGGTCGGCCTCATGCCACTGGGAGCCCTGGGCCTGCAGACCGGATAGATCGGCGCCCCACAGCAGGGCCTGCTGGAAACAGCAGTGATGCACCTGGGCACCACGCAGGCTGGCGCGACCGAAGCGGGCCTCCTTGAAGCAGCCGCCCTCCAGGGCACACCCGGAGAGGTCGAGATCAACCCCATCCAGATCGGCCAGCTTGAGGCCCGGAAAATGGCGCTCACCGGCCGCCAGGGCGGCTCGCAGGGTTTCCAGGCTGGTGGGCGGCTCAGAGGATGGCGGCGAGGGCATCGAGCTGCTGACGGCGGGCGGCGAGCAGCTGCTTTTCAGCCTGGGCGAGCAGCTTGAACACACTGCGGTCGATCACGTCGTAGAACACCAGGCTGCCCTCCGGACGGCGCTTCACCACACCGGCGATGGTGAGCAGCTTGAGGTGCTTGGACACCAGGGCCTGGCTGAGGCCGGTGTGCTCCACCACGGCGGTGACATTCAGCGGCCCCTGGCGCAGCGCATCGAGCACCGCCAGCCGGTTGGGCTCGGAGAACACCTTGAAGTAATCGGCGAGAGCTTCCATGCAGGCAGGGGGCGGGCGAGCGGCTGAAGACTGGGGCGGGGCGCGACCAACGCGGGTTGCAACCTGGACTGCAAGCCGGGCTGCAACTTTGGCCGCAAGCCGGCTGCAACTGCAGACGGCAGCGCGTGCGCACGCGATGACCAACACGTCCAGACCTTAACAGGAAGCCACCCTGCGTGGATAACGCAGCAAAACAGTTCAGGCCCACTCCGATCACATAGGATCACGCTGTCGTTTTGCTGTTGATCCATTGCGGTCCATGGCTCCTGCCCCTGCGGCCCCGGCCAGCGCGCCAGCTTCCGCCCGCACGGCACCCATCTCCGGCCCAGCTCCTGCCCCTGCAGGTGGCTGGCCGCGCCGTTGGCTCCAGCAGGAGCCCCTGCTGGAGCGCCAGCACGATCGCCTCGAGGCCCTGCTGGCCAGCCTCATCCAGCAGCACCGCGAACCGCTTGCCCCTGAGCGGCTGGTGGCCACCGACCAGGCCGAACAGCTGGCCTGCCGCCGCCTGCTCTGGGATCTGCGCCTGCACCTGCGCCTGGAGGAGCGCTGGCTGAAGACGGCCGGCGCCCTCTGTTCCGGCCACAGCGGCGGGCACCAGGAGGCTGCGCGGGCGGCCCTGAGCCAGTACTGCCAGGCCAGTGGCAGTCGCCGGGCTCGCCTGGCCTGGCTGCAGGAGCTGCACAGCTGGTTCGCCGCCCACCGCCGCGGACCGGATGCCATGGCCTACGGGCTGGCCCGCGAGCGCAGCGCTGCCCAGGCCGCTGCCGGCGCCTGAATCCTTCCTCGGCCTGGCCTGCTGCCCCGGGCCGGAGCGCTCCGGACTTCCCCGGCTCGCTGCAGTCCCGCCCCAGGCCCACCGCCCAGCAACATCCGCCCGCCACCGCCCACCGTCCACCAACACCAGCCCGCCGCCATGACCGCCACCCCCGCCGCCCCCCACCTGCGCGAAGACCTGCTCACGCCGCGCTTCTACACCACCGAAATCGAGAAAGCCGCCCGCACCTCGCTCCACGACCAGCGGCCGGCCTTCGAGGCGATGCTGGGCGAGATGCGGGCCGACTACAACCGCGACCACTTCGATCGCAAGGCCCCGCTCGAGCGGCTGCGCGACCTCAGCCCCGAGGAGAAGGAGGCCTACGAGAGCTATCTGGTGCGCTCCTGCGTGTCGGAGTTTTCAGGGTTCCTGCTGTTCAAGGAGCTGTCGCGCCGGCTCAAGCAGGCGGCCCGCCCCGAGCTGGGCGAGCTGTTCCAGCTGATGGCCCGCGATGAGGCCCGCCACGCCGGCTTCCTCAACCGGGCCCTGGTGGCCGAGGGCATCACGATCGACCTGCCCAGCCTCAGCACCAAGCGGCCGATCACCTGGTTCCCCCTGAGCTGGGTGCTCTATTCGGTGTATCTCTCCGAGAAGATCGGCTACTGGCGCTACATCCTGATCGACCGCCACCTCAAGGCCAACCCCGGCAACAACTTCGCGCCGCTGTTTGATTTCTTCGAGCCCTGGTGCCAGGACGAAAACCGCCACGGCGACATTTTCAACATGCTGATCCGCTGCTGGCCCCAACTGCGGCGCGGCATCCGCGGCAAGTTGCTGAGCCGCTTCTTTCTGTGGAGCGTGTTTCTCACCCACAGCCTCACGGTGTGTGAGCGCGGCAACTTCTACAAGATCCTCGGCATGGATCCGGCCCTGTTTGATGCTGAGGTGATGCGCCAGACCAACCGCACCGCGAGCCGCGCCTTCCCCTGGGTGTTCGAGCTGGAGGGCAGCAACTACCTCGCCCTGCGCGACCGGATCGTGGACACCTTCCGCCAGATGAAGCAGGCCGGCGGCCTGCAGAAGCTGGGCCTGAAACTGCGCTTCGCCGCCCTGCTGCTGCGCCAGTTCAGCCAGCCGATGCGCGCCACCCAGGCTGGCGAGCAGGGGGTGCCGGCATGAGCGCCGCATCCATCGGGCCCGCGGGCCCGCCCAGCACCTACGACAGCCCCAGCTACCGCCAGGCCTACAGCCGCATCAACGGCATGGTGGTGGTGGGCGAAGGCCTGGCCGACCGCCACTTCCGCCGCCTGGCGAAGCTGCTGCCCCACGACCGCGAGGAGCTGCTGCGCCTCGGCGCCATGGAGGCCCGCCACGCCCGCGACTTCGTGGGCTGCGGCCGCAACCTGGGCGTGAAGGCCGACGCCAGCCTGGCCCAGCGGCTGCTGGCGCCCCTGCACCAGCAGTTCCAGGAAGCCGAGGCCGAGGGTGATCTGGTGAGCTGCCTGGTGATCCAGTGCCTGATCATCGAGTGCTTCGCGGTGGCGGCCTACCGGCTGTATCTGCCCGTGGCCGACCCCTACGCCGCGCCGATCACCGCGGCGGTGATGGCCGATGAGCACGAACACCTCAACTACGGCGAGCAGTGGCTGCGGCCCCGCTTTGCCGATGTGGCCCCGCAGGTGGAGGTCTGCGCCCGCCGGGCCGTGCCCGTGGCCCTGGGAATGCTGCAAGAGCTGCGCGCCGACCTGATCACCATCGGCATCGACCCCAGCGCGCTGCTGGCGGAGTTCATGGTGCTGTTCCAGGAGTCGCTCCAGGCCATCGGCTACGCGGAGCCGGACGCCCGCCGGCTGGTGAACCGGCTGGCCGCCCGGGCCCTGGCCTAGCGGCCCTCTCCGTTATGTCAGGGCAGCCAACCTGGCCCCCGGCGGCAGGGCCCGCGCCTCGGCCTCCAGCCATTCCATCGGGATGGCAGCCGTCATGGGTGCGCCCCCGAAGCGCAGCTGCAGCCAGGTGAGCACGGCGGAGCTGGGGGTGGCCACCGCCTCCTCACCATCGCCCAGGCCCAGGACCGCCACCTGAGCCGGCGAGAGGTACCAGATCGGGCCGGTGCCGCCCTGGCAGGCGCGGCGCTCCTCGATCAACTCGCGCAACTGGCCATCGCCGCTCAGCTGGCCCAGCGGGGCCAGGAGCACCGAGCAACAGCCGGCCGCTCCATCGGCGGGGGCGGGACGGGGACCAGGAAAGGGAAAGGCCATGAGCGACATGCGACGAATTTGCAAACTTAGAACTGCTTTGAAACATTAGCGTTATATCGTTTGTTCGTGAACCGGGCTGGGGGTATTCCCTGCCTGCCTGTTCTGGCCGGCCTCCCCAGTCCGCCCCCCTCTTCCACCCCGCTCTGCAGTCCTCTCTCACCCGTCATGACCGTCACGCCTCCCCCCTCCATCTCCGACCACGCCAGCCCCCAGGACGCCCAGCTGCGCCGCGGCTTCGGCCCGCGGGTGCGCAGGCTGCATGCCCGGATCGGCAAGGCCCACCACCAGGCCGAGGGCATGGGCTTCTCCCGGGCCCTGCTGGCTGGAGAGGCCACACCGCTGCAGCTGGCCGCCCTGATCCGGGCCCTGGCGCCGGCCTATCGCCTGCTGGAGCAGCAGGGCCCCGCCGCAGCCCAGGCCCTGGGGGCGCGCAGCATCCCCTGGAACGCCCTGGCCCGCTCCACCGCCCTCGACCACGACCTGGCCAAGCTGGCCGCACTGCCCGCCACCCCGGCCTCAGCCGCCGCCCAGACCTGGTTGGAGCAGCTCCACAGCCTGGCCGCCAGCGCCCCCCACCGGCTGCTGGCCCATGCCTACGTGCGCTACGGCGGCGACCTCTCCGGCGGCCAGCAGCTGGCGCAGCATGCCGCCGAGATCCTGGAGCGGGCGGGTCTGCCCAGCCTGAGCTTCTGGGTGTTTGCGCGTCCCCTGGCCGACCTCAAGGCGGGCCTGCACGACGGCTTTGAGGAGCTGCAGCTGGGCGAGCGGCAGGAGCAGGAACTGCTGGAGGAAGCCGAGGCCGCCTTCCACGCCACCCAGCGGCTGCTGGCCGAACTGGCCGAGCTCCGCTGAGCCGCCGATCCCCTGCCACCACGAGCAGACCAGACCAGACCAGATCAGTTCAGACCAGATCAGTGCAAGCAAGAGAGCTGCTGCCAGCACTCACCACCGCAACTGCCACAGCCCCGCCCGCCCCTGCCATGACCGCCACCGGCCTCAGCCCCCACGCCCTGCTGCTCAAGTACGACCAGCCCGTGCCCCGCTACACCAGCTACCCCACCGCCGCCTCCTTCAGTGATGCGGTGGGCGCGGAGCAGCTGCGCCGGCAGCTGGGTGAGGCCAGCGACGCCCCCCTGTCGCTCTACGTGCACGTGCCCTTCTGCCGCCACGCCTGCTGGTACTGCGGCTGCAACCGGGTCACCACCCAGCTGGGCTCCAAGGTGGTGGCGCCCTACCTGGCCGCCCTGGCCCGGGAGCTGGAGCTGGTGAGCGCCGCCCTGCCGGCGCGTCGGCGCCTGGCCCAGCTGCACTGGGGCGGCGGCACCCCCAACTACCTCAATGCCGCAGAGCAACGCCAGCTCTGGGAGCTGATCGCCCAGCACTTCGATCTGGAGCCCCAGCTGGAGGCCTCGATCGAGGTGAACCCGGAATTCCTCAGCCGCGACCAGGCCCTGGAGTTGCGCCAGCTGGGCTTCAACCGCATCAGCTTCGGCATTCAGGACGCCAATCCCGACGTGCAGCGGGCCGTGAACCGGGTGGTGCCGGCCCAGCAGCTGCGCCACGCCATGGAATGGTTGCGGGAGGCCGCCTTCCACAGCGTGAACGTGGACCTGATCTGCGGCCTGCCGCTGCAGACCCCTGCGCGCTTCGATGCCACCCTGGAGCTGGTGGGCGAGCTGCGCCCCGATCGTATCTCCCTGTTTTCCTTCGCCTACCTGCCCGAGCAGCTGCCGCTGCAGCGCCAGATCGCCGCCGCCGACCTGCCCAGCCAGGAGGAGCGGATCGCCATGCTCGAAAACGCCAACCGGCTGCTCAGCGTCCACGGCTACGAGGCCATCGGCATGGACCACTACGCCCTGGCCGGCGACAGCCTGGCGCTGGCGGCGCGGCAAGGGCGGCTGCACCGCAACTTCCAGGGCTACACCACCGGCGGTGAACTGGATCTGCTCGGCATCGGCCCCACGGCGATCAGCCAGTTCACCCATCTGTTCTCCCAGAACCAGCGCGATCTCCAGGCCTGGCGGCAGGCGATCGAGGCCGGCCAGCTGCCGGTGGAGCGGGGCCTGGAGGTGCGTGATCCCGAGGTGCTGGAGCGCCGGCATCTGATCCGGGAGGTGATGTGCCATTTCCAGGGGGAGCTCGATCTGGAGCGTTTCGCCCCGGAGTGGGCCCAGCTGCAGGCCCTGGCCGCCGATGGGCTGGTGGAGTTGCGGCGCCAGGGGGAGCGGGGACTGCTGCGGGTCACCAGCGACGGGCGTTGGCTGATCCGCACCATCGCCGCCGTGTTCGATCCCCAGCAGCGGCAGCAGGCCCGGGGCTCCCGGCTGCTGTAGGCGGCCAACGCCAGCAACAGACACGAAAAACCTTCAGCCAAACAAAAAGCTCCCGGCGGGCCGGGAGCTTGGCTGAACTGAACAGCTCAGGGGCAACTCAACGAGGATCTGCCACAGCTGGCACAGGGCTCACTTGGCCGAAGCGGCGAAGTCGGGATAGGCCTCCATGCCGTGTTCGCCGATGTCAAGGCCCTCGATTTCTTCCTGTTCGGTGACGCGGATGCCACCGAAGAGGGCTCCGAGGATCGACCAGAGAATCCAGGATGTCACAGCGGCAAAGATGCCGTAGGCAAGGACCCCCACGATCTGGTAACCAAGCTGGGCAAAGCCCTGTCCGTAAAGGAGGCCGAGGTCCTTGTTGAACAGACCCACGGCCAGAGTGCCCCAGATGCCGCAGGTGCCGTGCACGGAAAAGGCACCCACAGGATCATCGATCTGCAGCGAGTCGATGACGGCAACGGAGAACACCACCAGTGCTCCACCGATGAAACCAACCACCCATGCACCAGCCATGGAGAAACCGTCACAGCCAGCGGTCACACTCACCAGACCGGCCAGGATGCCGTTGATGGTCATGGTGAGGTCGGGCTTGCCACCGCGGATCTGGGAGACGAGGGTGCCGGAGATGGCGCCGCCGGCGGCACCGAGGGTGGTGGTCACGGCCACATAGGGGACGGTCTGGTCCATGGCCAGCACCGAGCCGGGGTTGAAGCCATACCAGCCGATCCAGAGGATCAGACAGCCCAGGGTGGCGATGGCCATGTTGTGGCCTGGCAGGGCCTGGGTGCGTCCACCCACGAACTTGCCGATGCGGGGGCCAAGCAGGATGGCGCCGGTCAGACCGGCCCAGGCACCGAAGGAGTGCACGATCGAGGAGCCGGCAAAGTCGATGAAGCCGCCAGCGTCCCCACCGAGCGTGGAGAGCCAGCCGCCATTCCACTGCCAGGAGCCGGAAATGGGATAGAGGAAGCCCACGAGCACAAGCGAGAACACCACGAACTCACCGAACTTGATGCGTTCAGCCACCAGACCGGACACGATCGTGGCAGCGGTGGCTGCGAAAGCCACCTGGAAGAAGAAGTCAACGGTGGGAACGAGGGACGCCTCAGTGACCATCTCGGCGGTGACTTCAGGATCGAAGAAGAGGCCCTTGAAGTAGAGCCAGCCGTCAGCCACCGCATCTCCGTACATCAGGGAGTAGCCGATGAACCAATAGGCCGTAGCCGCCAGGGCGAAGACGATCAGATTCTTCAACAGGATGTTCACCGCGTTCTTCTGGCGGCACATGCCCGCCTCCACCATGGCAAACCCGGCGTTCATGAAGATCACCAGGATGGCGCAGAAGAAGATGAAGAGGTTGTTGGCAAGAAATGCTGGTGTGAGCTCGGGCAGCTCAGCGGCGTGAGCGGAGAGGGTGAAGACCCCGAGGCCGAGCAAGGCCAGGGGCACACAGGCCAGCCAGGTGAGGGAGCGCTGGGACGCCAGGCCCCGCACACTGCGGATGAGCAGCTGCGGCGCCTCCAGCAGGCTCGCCTCCTGCAGGCGCTTGGCGCGCCGTGGAGGGTGGGAAGCAATGGTCATGGGCAGTTCGGAACGACGGCTGCACGGGAATTTGGATGTCCTGCGACATCCATCGGGACTGACAATGCGCGGAAGCTGCCCCCCTTGATGTTCGTTTCGCTACAAAATCTCCGACGCCAGACCAGGGAGAGGGCGCGAGGGGAGAGGGCGCGAGAGTGTTGCGACCGGCCGGCCGGCGTGCCGATTTGTCGCCATGCTGGGTTTGCTGCTGCCATTGCTACAGAAAGCTGACGCGGCAGCCCTTAAACAAGTTCTGACTTTCTGGTAAAGCGTGAAACAGATTCAAGCCATCATCCGGCCCGAGAAGCTGGAGCCTGTCAAGGACGCCCTGGTCGCTCTCGGCATCAATGGCATGACGGTGACCTCGGTGCAGGGCTTCGGCCAGCAGATGGGTCACACCGAGGTTTACCGGGGCGTGAAGATCGAGGCCCGTCTCCTCTCCAAGGTGATGATCACCACCGTGGTGAACGACGGCATCGCCGATGCGGTGATCGAAGCCATCCGTTCCAGCGCTCGCACCGGTGAGATTGGTGACGGCAAGATCATCGTGACCAACGTGGAGAATTCAATCCGCATCCGCACCGGCGAAGCCGGCGAGATCACCCTCAGCAACTGAAACAATCTCAAACTGAAAAAGCGCCCCATCCGGGGCGCTTTTTTTTGCACGCAACAGGGCGTCAGCCGACAGCGGCGGCGGCGCGGTCGAAGTAGGTGCCCACTTCGCTCATCAGAGCGGAGCAGTCGCCGGGGGTGATGCCGTTGCGCTCGTTGGCGATGGCGATGGCGGCGTCCTTCATCTTGCGCACGCCTTCAGCCACGGAAGCGCCGGGCACGCCGAGGGCGAGGTAGGTCTCACGCAGGCCGTTGAGGCAGCGGTCTTCCAGCACGGACGCATCGCCGGTGAACACGGCGTAGGTGACGTAGCGGAGAATGATCTCCATGTCGCGCAGGCAGGCGGCCATGCGGCGATGGGTGTAGGCATTGCCGCCGGGGGCGATCAGGGCCGGCTGGGCCTCGAACAGGTCGCGGGCCGCGTTGGTGACGATCTTGGAGGCGTTGGAGGTGATGCGGTTCACCGTGTCCATGCGCTTGTTGGCATCGGCCACCATCGCCCCAAGGGCATCGATCTGGCCGGTGCTCAGAAATTCGCCGCGGGCGTCGGCCTGGGCGACCACCTTGGTGAAGGCGTCAAACATGGGTCTGGGGAGGTTGACGTCAGGAGATCGACCCTAGGCAAAGGAGCACAGCAGGCGCGAGCCCCGGGCACAGCTGCCAGGATCGGAGCCCTGCCTGGATTCACGATGGCCCCCGCCCCGCTCAGCTGGCCGCTCAGCTGGTCTGAACTGGAGGCGCTGGTGGCGGGGGATCCGGCCCGCACGGGCAGCGGCCGCAGCGAGGGCCCCACCAACGCCCAGGCCCGCCTGCGCCTGTTCGGCCAGCCGGAGAGCAGCGTGCGGGTGACCCTCTACCGCGACCACCACGCCTGGTGCCCCTACTGCCAGAAGGTGTGGCTGTGGCTGGAGGAACGCCAGATCCCCTACCGGGTGGAGAAGGTCACGATGTTTTGCTACGGCGAGAAGGAGGCCTGGTTCAAGCGCCTGGTGCCCTCCGGCATGCTGCCCGCCCTGGCCCTGGATGGCCGGCTGGTCACCGAGAGCGACCGGATCCTGGAGGAGCTGGAGCGGGCCTTCGGCAGCCTGGGGCCGGGCATGGCCGATCCGGCGGTGCTGCCGCTGCGGCGGCTGGAGCGCCAGCTGTTCCGGGCCTGGTGCCAGTGGCTGTGCGTCCCCCATGGCAGCCGCGGCGACGCCCAGGCCGGCGAGCAGTTCCGCCAGTGGGCCACCGTGATGGAGCAGGCCCTGGCCGCCAGCGGCGGGCCGTTCCTGCTCGGCGCCGAGCTGGGCACGGCCGACCTGGTGTTCGTGCCCTATGTGGAGCGGATGAACGCCTCCCTGGCCTACTACAAGGGCTACTTGCTGCGCCAGGAGCACCCGGGGATCGACCGCTGGTTCCGGGCCCTCGAGCAGCGCAGCACCTACCGGGGCACCCAGAGCGACTTCCACACCCACTGCCACGACCTGCCGCCCCAGATGGGGGGCTGCTTTGCCAACGGCAGCAGTCGCCAGCGCGAGCTGGCCGCCCGCATCGACGGCGGCCCCTGGCCGATCCTCGACGGGGCCCAGCCGGACCCGGAAACCAGCGAGCCGCCGCCCATGGAGCCCGGCGCGGCGGAGCCGGCGCGGAACCCAGCGGCCCGCACCGCCCTGGCCCGGGTGCTGCGGCACCGGGAGGTGCTGCTGCAACGCAATCCCCTCGGTGCCGGCGGCTTTGAGCTGCCCCTGCGCACCGCCCTCACCAACCTGATCAACGGCGCGGCGCTGCCACCCCCCGCCGGCAGTGCCGCCGGCCTGCGCCATCTGCGCGACCGCATCAGCGTGCCGCGCGACATGCCCCTCCATGCCGGCCGGCTGCTGCGCCAGGCCCTGGAGCGCACGGCCGCCCAGGACCCCCGCAACCCGGATGGCCGGGGGGCAGCGATCCCGGAGCAGCATCGCCGCGATCAGGATCCTCGGCCATTCCTGCAGGCCACACCTAACGTCTGAACAGTTCAAGGCGGCCCCGGCCATGCAGCGCGCCGATCGGACTCTCACCCGCTCTGCCCTGGCCCTGGCCGCCGCAGGGATCCTGGGCGCCTTTCCGCCCTCCCTGGCCAGCCTGGAGTTGGGCGGGTCCACCCTGTTCCAGCGGGCCCCCTGGCGGGTGGAGCTGGTGAGCTACACCACCGACGTGGGCCAGCTGAGGCCGGAATACTTCTTCACCGTGGAACTGCCCCAGGACGCCGGCGCCAGCCTGGGCGAACTGCAGATCCGCCAGACCCGGGGCGTGGACCGCAACTTCCGGTTCAGCCCCGAGCGCACGGAGGCCTTCCTGGGGCGACCTCGCCGGCGGGGGCCTGCGTTGCCCGTGGAGGCCAGCTTCTCCCAGGAGGAGCGGCTGATCACCGTGCGCTTCCCCCAGCCGGTGGCACCGGGTTCCACCGTCACGGTGCGTCTCAAGCCCTGGACCAACCCGATGATGGCCGACACCTACATGTTCCAGGTGACGGCGTTTCCGGCCGGCCCCAACCCCACGCCAGCCCGGCTGGGCTTCGGCACGCTACGGATCTACCGGCAGGATTGGCGCTGAATCGGGCAGCAAGGAGGAGTGGTGATGCAGCAGTTGCCACTGCTGGCCGTTGAAGCCGTACACCAGGGTGTAGCGGGCCTCCACCAGCGTGTCCAACGGGGGCTGGCCCTCGGCCAAGCCAGCCGCTCCCGGGCCCGCCGCGGGGAAGCGGAAGCGGTAGAGACCCGCATCCACCAGCTGGTTGCAGGCGGTGTACACCGTGTGCTCCACCACCTCAGCCTGGGGGTGACGGGCGGCGAAGCCGCTGAAGTAATCGGCAATGGCGGCGTGGGACTGGCGCGTGCGGGCCGAGAGGGTGGGCAGCAGCAGGGCATCCGCGGCGTAGAGATCGGCCACGCCCTCAGGATCGCCGGCCCTGACCAGCTCTGCCCAGTGCTGGAAGAGGGAGTCGACCAGCCCAGCTGGGACGGGGGCACAGGCCCCAGCCGCGGGGTAGGAGGCCTCCGGGGCGGCTGCCGCTGCCATGCCGGGCAGGCTGGTCAGCAGCAGCAGGGCCAGCGCCAGGGCGATCAGCTGCCGGGGAAGCGCAGGGTTCGCCAGTCGCCGCTGGCGGTGCTCACCTCCACGCCGATCTCCACCGGCACCTGGGCGGAACCGAACTGCTGCTGCCACCAGGCCATCGCCTCGGACCAGGCGGTATCGAGGGAGTCGTAGAGGTCGTCGAGCACCGGATGGGGTTGACCCTGACGGTCCACCAGGCGGTAGAGGCGCTGGTGCAGGCGTCCACTCCTCAGGGACGGGCCGGAGTGCAGGGCCTGAACGGGAACCGCCTGGGACGAAACCGATCCGACAGGAACCGATCCGACAGGAACTGATCTGACAGGAACCATCTCTCATTCCACCGAACCCGCTCATCATCGCCGCTGTGCCAAAGAAGAACTGTCACCTTCACAACAACTTCCTGTGTCAGGGGGCTTGACCCAGGGCCGCTCACGCGTCATGGCAGGCCAGCGAGCGCCAGCAGCTCTCAGCGCACAACTCTCAGCGCACAAACAGCATCTCGGCGAAGGTGGGCAGGGGCCAGAGGGCATCGTCCACCAGCGCTTCCAGGCCATCCACCGCACCCCGAAGCTGGGCCATGCGGGGCAGCAGGGTGTCGGCGCAATGGCGCAGGTGCTCCTCGGTGCCAGCGCCGGCCGGGTGGGCAAGGGCCTGATCGAGGGCGTCACAGCCATCGTTGAGGGCGCTGAGCAGCTGGGCCAGCTGGTCGCGCACCGCCAGGCGGGGCTGCAGGCCCATGGCCTGCTGCTGCTGCAGGGCCTGGCCCAGCTCGCTGAGGTAGCGCACGGCGGCCGGATACACCTGGGTGCGGGCGATCTGCAGGGCCAGGCGGGCCTCCACCTCGATCGCCAGCACGTATTGCTCGCCGTACACCTCGAAGCGGCTCTCCAGTTCCACCGGGCTGAGCACCCCATGGCGGCTGAACAGCTCGCGCACCTCCGGCCGCCGCAGCACCGGCAGGGCATCGGCACAGGTGCGCAGGTTCTCCAGGCCCCGTTCCTCCACGGCCCGGCGGTGCCAGTCGTCGGAGTAGCCGTCACCGCCGAACACCACGGCGCCGTGGTCGCGCATCACCTGCTGCAGCACCACGAAGGCGGCGTCGCCGATCGCCGCGCCGGAGGCGAGCTGGGCCTCCAGCTGGCTGGCGATCCACTCCAGCGAATCGGCCAGGATCGTGTTCAGGGCCACCAGCGGGCCCGCCACCGACTGGTTCGAGCCCACCGCCCGGAACTCGAAGCGGTTGCCGGTGAAGGCGAACGGGGAGGTGCGGTTGCGGTCGCCGGGGTCCTTGGCGAATTCCGGCAGGCTGTCGACCCCCAGCTGCATCACCCCGCCGCTGGCTGAGCCCTGGGGACGGCCCTCACGGATCTGGTTGAACACGTCCTCCAGCTGGCTGCCGAGGTACACCGAGATGATCGCCGGCGGCGCCTCGTTGGCCCCGAGGCGATGGTCGTTGCCGGCGGTGGCCACCACCGAGCGCAGCAGGGGGCCAAAGGCGTGCACGCCACGGATCACCGCCCCGCAGAACAGCAGGAACTGCAGATTGTCGTGGGGGGTCTTGCCCGGATCCAGCAGGTTGCCGTGGCTGCCGTTGCCGATCGACCAGTTCACGTGCTTGCCGCTGCCGTTCACGCCGGCGAACGGTTTCTCGTGCAGCAGGCAGGTGAAGCCGTGCTTTTTGGCCGTGCTCTTGAGCACGGTCATGGTGAGCTGCTGGTGGTCGGTGGCCACGTTGGCCGCCTCGAAGAAGGGGGCGATCTCGAACTGCCCGGGCGCCACCTCGTTGTGGCGGGTCTTGGCGGGAATGCCGAGCCTGTAGAGCTGGCGCTCCACGTCCTGCATGAACACCTGCACCCGCTCGGGGATGGCGCCGAAGTAGTGGTCGTCGAACTGCTGGCCCTTGGGTGAGGGCTTGCCGAACAGGGCCCGGCCGGTGAGTTGCAGGTCGGGCCGCAGGGCCGTGAAGGCCGCATCCACCAGGAAGTACTCCTGCTCGGCGCCGCAGGTGGAGTTCACCGGCGCCACCTCCTCACTGCCAAGCAGGCGCAGCAGCCGCTGGGCCTGGCGGTTCATGGCCGCGATCGAGCGCAGCAGGGGGGTCTTCTTGTCGAGGGCCTCGCCGGTCCAGCTCACGAACACGGTGGGGATGCAGAGGGTGACGCCATTGGGCGTCTCCATCAGGTAGGCCGGGCTGGTGATGTCCCAGGCGGTGTAGCCCCGGGCCTCGAAGGTGGAGCGGATGCCGCCGTTGGGGAACGAAGAGCCATCCGGCTCGCCCTGCACCAGCAGCTTGCCGGTGAACGCGGTGATCACCCGCCCGTCGCCCTGGGGGGAGATGAAACCGTCGTGCTTCTCGGCGGTGGAGTTGGTGAGCGGATAGAAGACGTGGGCGTAGTAGAGGGCACCGCGGCCGGTGGCCCAGGTCTTCATCGCCTCGGCCACCACGTTGGCCACCGAGAGGTCGAGCTTGCCGCCCTTCTCGATCGTGCTGCGCACCGACTTGTACACCCGGCCCGGCAGCACCGCCTTCATCCGATCCAGGGTGAACACGTCACTGGCCCAGAGGTCCTCCAGGGAAGCTGCAGGTGCGGTGGCCACAGGCCGGCGCCGCTGGATCTGCTGCAGGGCGGCGAAGCGCTGGGGGCTGGGCATGGCCGGGATTCAGCAGCGAAGAACGACGGCCCAGCGCCCCGAGGCCCTGGTAGCCGCTACTACAAAACTAGGGCCCGGCCAGGCGCGCTCAGGTGAGATAGCGGCGGATGCAGGGCCGGCACCAGTACACCAGGGCCGCCGTCATCGCCGCCGTGAGCAGCGCTGCCAGAGCCGCCGTGGGGCCGCGGCCCTCCGTCACCAGGGCCAGCCGCACGATGGCGTAGGGCAAGCCGATCGCCAGGCCCAGTGCCAGCGCCACGATCGCCAGAATCTGCCCCCAGGCGCGCCAGTTGAGCAGGGCCACACTGGCCACGATGCCCAGGGCCGCGGCGGGCAGCACCGCCCCGGCCCCCACGGCGATGTGCACGGTGCGCCAGGTGGGGTGCCAGAGGGTCACGGCCACCATCGCAGGCAGCAGCAGCACGTTGCTGAGCAGACCCAGCCAGGCCAGCGGCCGATAGCCGCGCGGCGGCTCCAGCATCGCGATCGGCGACAGCGGAGGAGCCTGGGTGGGGGACTGACGCAGCACGTCGGTGGGGCCGTCGGGGACGCTGGACTGAATCGCAAGCCGGCGAAAGGACCGAGAGGAGTGACTGTGGCGCTCATCAGGGCGCTGAGGACCGGACCGATCCAGTGGCTGAAGCTAGCGCGCTGCCCCCCCGCGGGCCCGGTCAATGGGGCTGGCCCAGGTCGAACAGCAGCAGGTCGGCTCCGCGCGCTCCGGCCACCAGCTGGTCGAGGGCACCCCCGGCCAGGCCGGCGCCATCGCCCTGCTGCAGCCCGAGCTCTCCGGCCGGCCCCCAGGCGGTGGCCTCGCCGCTGATCACCTGCAGCCAGCCGAGGCTGCCGGCGCCGATCTCCTCCAGGCTGAGGCTGGCAGCCGCCCTGGCTGGGCCCGCCACAGCCGCACCGGCCGGTGGATGGCCATGGCGCCACCACTCCGGTGGGGATCCAGCAGGGGGGTCCAGCCGGGCCCGAGGGCGAAGGGCTTCTGCCCATAGGCCGGGGCAATCCCTGCGCTGCTGGGCTCGATCCAGATCTGCAGCAGCCGGCAGGGCTGATCGCCCTCGTTGATCTCGCTGTGCACCACGCCCGTGCCGGCACTCATCCACTGCACCTCGCCGGCCCGCAGCACCGCGGCGTGCCCCATCGAGTCGCGGTGGTTGAGCTGGCCCTCCACCATCACCGTCACGATCTCCATGTCGCGGTGGGGGTGCATGCCGAAGCCGCGGCCGGCGGCAATGGTGTCGTCGTTGATCACCCGCAGCGGCCCGAAACCCATCCAGGCCGGGTCGTAGTGGCTGGAAAAGGAGAAGGTATGCCAGCTGTCGAGCCAGTCGCGCTGGCTGTGGAAGCGCTCGGCGGCCGGGCGGAACACCAGGCCACTGGCGGCGGGCGGACGGGAGCTGAGGGTCATGGTTGCTGAGGTTGGGGCAGGCAGGCGATCAGCCGGGCAGGGCGGCGAGCCGGGCGATCAGATCGCTGATCGATTCGTCCTTGGCCGGAGTGGTTCGGTTGCTCACCAGCTGCCGTCCCACCACCACGGCGCCCAGGTGGGCCAGCTGCAGCCGCAGGGCCGCCAGCACCGTGTGGCCGCCCCCACCCGAGTGGGTGGCGATCACCACCGGCCGCCCGTTGAACAGGCTGCGGAAGTCGCTGCCCTGGACGGACAGCCAGGCGATGGCACTGCTGAGCACCGGCGGGATGGACCCGTTGTATTCCGGCGTGCAGATCACCCAGCGGGCCGCAGATCCAAGCCGTTCCTCCAAGGCCGCCAGCTCGGTGGGGGGGTCGCTCCCCAGGGCCCTGGGGGTGAACAGCGGCAGATCCAGGGCGGTGAGATCCAGCACCGCGGCCGGCTGGCCCTGCCGGCGGGCCGCAGCGGCAAAGCGCTCCGCCAGCCTGAGATTTTCGCCGTTGCTGGCGGTGATCACCAGGAGATCAGAGGTCATGGCTGGGTCGATGGGGTGGGTGCGGTGCTGGGGTTGCCGTCCAGGATGGCGGCCGGCACTTGGGCGGGCGGCACTTGGGCGGGCGGCAACGCGTCGGCAACGACCCAAGTTGGCAGCGATGATCTCGCCAGGCGGGCCGGCAGGATGGCCGCTAGGCACAATGACGCAGCCGCCGATGTTCATCCATGGCGTCCTTCCACCATGGTTCAGCCACGCCGGGAACCCAGATTCATCGTTCCCGCCATCAGCGTGTACATCGAGGTGGAGTTCCAGCCCGAAGGCAAGCCCTTGATCGGCCGGCTGTGGGATGTCAGTCAATCCGGGGCCTGCCTGCTCTTTCCCAGGCGCCATGTCGTGGCGGTGGGCCACAGCGGCCCGCTGATCCTCAAGCCCCCCAGCATCGGTGCCCCGATCCGCACGCGTGCTGAAATTCTCTGGGTGGACCGGCTGCGGGTCGCCTCCTACGCCGGAGCCCGGTTCCTGGAGACGATCGACTTCCAGAGCACCTTCCTGGCCATGCTGATGCGCGGCGATCCCCGCGCCAACGCCGGCCTCTCCAGGCACGACCTGCTCGGCGAGTCCGAGTCCCGGCTGGACCTGGGGCCATGAGTCACCTCCGCCGCTGCTGGACGGCGCTGACCTTGCTGGCCCTGCCGCTGCTGCCGGCCAGCGCTGCCATCGCTCCCCACGATCTGCCCGTGGCTGTGTGCGTGATCTCACCGCGGGTGGAGCCGGTGGAGGCTGTGGATGGCTTTGGGGTCGTGCCGACCCCCACCCCCCGGCTGGTGGTGCTGGAACCCCTGCTGGAGCTGCGCATCCTGCGGGAAGGGCAGCCGGCCTGGCAGCGCAGCGGCAGCCACGAAAGACCGATCCTCACCCCCCTGGACTGGCCCGCCACCCCGATCGCCCCCGGGGAGTTCGTGCTGCTGCAGCTGCGGCCCGTGGGGGCAGCGGCCGGGGCCTTCGCCCACGTGCAACTGGCCGGTGGCTCCGAACAGCGCATGCAGGCCACGGCTGCGTTGCTGGCCCGGCTGGGCCAGGACCCCGCTGCCTGGCTGGAGGCCTTCGACCGGGCCCTGGACTTCGGCGATGTGCCCCTGGCCTGGACCCTGCTGTTCCATCCCCGGGCCCCCCGCAGTGCCGACCTCGACGGCCTGCGCGCCGAGGTGATCCGGCGGGGTTGCGGCACCTGATCCGGGGCGCTCACCAGAATCCCTGGGAGCGCAGCCAGAGTCCGAGGCCCAGCATCGGCACGAACACGGCCGCCAGGATCTGCAGTTTCACCACCCATGGGCGGGAATTCTGGTCACTGGGGGTGGGGCGGGGAGTCCTGATCGGCATCGGCGGTCGATGGGGAACGATCAGCCAACTCCCACAACAGGCCCACGCGCAAGGGCGAAAACTCCTGCAGAATCGGGAGATGGAACAGCCAAGCGAGCTCCAGACCCCTCCAGCCACTTCTGAGCTGAATGCTGCGGGGCGCTACCGCGTGCGGCCGCAGGTTTCCCACGAGCAGACCGTCCCCCAACAGGTGAACGCGGCACGGTTCAACAGCCGTGACGATGCCGAGACCTTCGCCCACCTGATGGCCCAGGACCGCCACGAGGCCGTCGTGGTTGAAAAGCTGGCCCCTGCAGGCTGCTGGCTGCAACTCTCCACCGTGGCCGGCTGGGCGGCCTGATCCTTCGCCGCTCAGCTGGCGGTGCCGGAATCCCTGGTGATGGCCACGATTTCCGGTGCAAACACGAAGGTGAGGTCATCGAGACACTGGGACTGCCCATCCATGGCGGCCACCCCGCCGGCCACGAAGTCGATCAGCCGCTGGGCTTCCTCAGGGGCCATCGCACCGGCGTGCACCAGCACGGTCTGGAGGTCGCGAACGGCCAGCACGATCGACTGGGCATCGTCAAAGCGGGTGGGATGGAAGACCACCACCTCCGGCAACCAATCCCCGAACGGACCCTGCATGGGGGCACGCTAATCAGCGTGGCGCCCCCTGCCAGCGCCGGCAGCAAAAAGTGGCCGGATCGGCCGCTCCGCAGGGGCATCAAGACAACGATCCAAGCCGAGCCACCAACTGGGCGGCCAGGAGCTCGGCACTGCGCAACGCACCTTCAACCCGACCGAAGCCCTCACCGGCGATCACGTCCCCGCAGAAGCCCACCCGACTGGCCTCACAGAGCATCAGCGCGGCCGGCAGCCCCGGCGGTTGGGGGAAGGCGGCACCCCAGCGCATCAGCTGGGGTGCCGCCTCGCCGGGATCGATCCCGGCGATCCACGGGGCCAGGCACTGCAGCACGGCCTCCGTCAGCGACCGGATCACCGAGTCTTCCCGCGACACCTCAACCGGCAGCTGCAACAGCCGGGCCATGGCCGAGCGGGAGCCGTACACATCGAGATGGTCGGCGGCGAAGGCGTGGCTGGAGTGGGCCACCACGGCACAGCGGCCATCGGCCAGGGGCTGAATACTGAGGCGTCTGAGGCCCCAGCGCTGCTGGGCAGCCGCGTCGAAATTCACCAGCCGGAAGGGCAGGGCACGCCAGGCCCGGGCCGGCTCCCGGGGGAACACCAGCAGGAGATTGGTGCGCGCCTCGAAGCGCACCCCCGCCAGGGTGGTGAGCACGTGGTCGAGCTGCCAATCGCCCAGGGCGGACGCCGCCTGGGCGAGGGGAACATCGGGCCAGCCCAGGATCAGCTGGCAGCGCGGGTGGGCCAGCAGGGTGCCGCTGAGCACCAGCCAGTGGGCCTCGCCGAGCAGCTGGCCGTCGGTGGCGCGCAGCTGCCAGCACCCCTCCGGACCCACCGCCAGGTGCCGCACGAGCGTGCCGTAGTGGGTCTCCAGGCCAGCGTCCCCGGCCAGGCGCAGCAGGCCCAGGCCCAGCTGATCCATGCCACCGCAGCCCTGGAACAGCCGTCCCTGGCCCAGGGCATCGGGGCGGCCGATGTTCAGCCGGCACTCCCCCTCCAGCATCGCCACCGGTTCCGCCCAGGGCTCGATCGATCCAGAGGCCAGCAGCGGCTGCAGCAGGGCGGGGTCCGGCGCGCCGGTGATGTTCAGCAGGGGGGCGCCATGGTTGATCACCAGGCCGGCATCCGTGCGACTGCGACGCGAACCGGCGCGGCCACCAGGGCCCCGGCCGGTTTCCCAGAGCGTGATCGATCCGGCAAAGCCCAGGCGGCGGAGTTGGGCCACCAGGGCGCAGCCCGCCACACCAGCACCGATCACGGCAATGGCGGCACGGGCTGGGGCAGGCATCCAGGGAGCCACACGCAGTAGCGTCTTAGCCGATCCACAGCCCTATGGCCCGGTTTCTGCTGGTTCTGCAGCCCCCATGCGCAGCGGAAGCCGGTCAGCCGAACGGGCGAGCATCCGAGCCTGAATCGGCCGCCATTCTCCAGGGCCTGGAGCCGGTGCTGAAGGACCTGAACGCCGAGGTGGACCACCGCACCAGTGCCCACCTGGGCGCCCTGCTGCGCCAGGGGGGCGACCAGCAACGGATGCAGCTGTTCGCCGACGTGCAGTCGCAACCAGGCGGCGGCAAGACCCTGGAGCTGGTGCTGCTCAGCCGCGAATCGATGGGGCTGGGGGCACCCCAGACCCTCACCGTGCTGGAACGCCTGGTGGCCCTCTGCCAGGAGCACCTGCAGGACATGCGCCTGGTGTTCCGCTCCGACCGCGATGGCCCCCTGCACGACAGCCGCAGCGGAACCACAACTTAAGAATCACTTAAGATCATTGGCAGCTGTCTGGCCGCCGTGAACGACAACCATCCCGTGCTGTTTGCCCTCGACGCGGAATGGCAGGCCCTCCGAGACGCCTACCAGCAGTCCCCCAACGAGCACACCCGCTACCAACTCACCCGCCTGGAGAGCCTGATCGCCCAGTGGGCTCCGGAGCGCCTGGCCAGGGCCTGACCTCTAGGGTTTGGCGAGTTGACGTGCAGCATTGACACTGCTCGCCGCCCTTCCCGCGCCTCGATGAGGTCCATGCTCCTGCATCAGCGCTGGGGGGCGCTGCAGACCTGGCGCCACCAGCTCACGGTGCCCCAGTTCACCGTGATCACCGGGCTGATCGTGATCGCCCTGGGCACGCTGCTGATGGCCAGCCCGCTCTGTTCCCAGGACAGCGTCGGGCTCTGGGAGGCCCTGTTCACCGTCACCTCGGCGATCACGGTGACCGGCCTCTCCATCATCGACGTGGGGCAGGAGCTGACCCTGGTGGGCCAGCTGCTGCTGCTGGCCCTGCTGATCACGGGCGGGCTGGGCCTGATGGCGATCACCACCTTTCTGCAGGGTTTTGTGCAGGGCCATGCCGGTCTGCGCACCAGGGTGGATCGGGGCCGCACCCTCGACGAGTTCGGCGTGGGGGGAATCGGTCCCACCTTCAACGGCATCCTGATCACGGGCGGCTGCGTGATGCTGCTGGGAACCCTGGTGCTCTACAGCTTCGGCTTCACCGACATCAGCAGCCCCCTGCAGCGCTTCTGGGCCTCGCTCTTCCATGCCATCAGCGCCTACAACAACGCCGGCTTCGGCCTCTGGAGCGACAGCCTCAGTCGCTATCGCGACAACACGGTGGTGAATGGCACGGTGGCTGCCCTGGTGGTGGTGGGCGGCATCGGCTGGCGGGTGATCAACGACCTCTGGAGCAACCGCAACCGCCTCAACCGGCTGAAGCGCCTCAGCCTGCACACCCGCCTGGTGCTGCGCAGCAGTGGCCTGCTGATCGTGGTGGGCTGCCTGGGGCTGCTGTTCACCGAACAGTTCGCAACCGGCGGCGTGATGCAGCCCCTGCAGTGGATCCAGAAGCTGCAGGTGAGCCTGTTTCAGGCGATCAGTGCCCGCACCGCCGGGTTCAATACCGTGCCCCTCTCCACCGCCACCTTCTCCGACGCGGGCCTGCTGCTGCTGATTGTGCTGATGTTCATCGGCGCCAGCCCCGGCGGCACCGGCGGCGGCATCAAGACCACCACCTTCGCCACCCTGATGGGGGCCACCCGCTCCACCCTGCAGGGCCGCCAGGAGGTGGTGATCCATCAGCGCCAGATCCCGGCCACCGTGGTGCTGCGGGCGATCGGCGTCACCATCGCCTCCCTGCTGTTCGTGCTGTTGATGGCCCTGCTGCTGGGCCTCGGGCCCACCTCCTCCGGCACCTCCGGCCTCGCGCGTTTCAGCTTTCTCGAGAAGCTGTTCACCTGCATGTCGGCCTTCGGCACCGTGGGCCTGGATCTCGGCGTCACCGCCCAGCTCAACCGCTGGGGTCAGCTGGTGCTGATGGTGGGCATGTTCGTGGGCAGACTGGGCATCCTGCTGCTGCTCTCGGCGGTGTACGGCAGCAGGCCCCAACCGCGGGTGGGCTACCCCCGCGAAGAGCTCTACATCTGAATCCGTTCCTCTCAACCCGTTCATCGCAACCCGTTCATCGCAGAAGGAGACCCCGGATCCATGGGCAACTGGTGGCATTGGAACCCCGCCGAGGGCACGGCCCGGGGCGGCTTCGCCGTGATCGGCGTGGGCCGCTTCGGCACCGCCGTGTGCAGCGAGCTGATCAAGGCCGGAGCCGATGTGCTGGCGATCGACAGCAGCCAGAAAGCCGTGGATGCCCTGCGTCAGGTGGATCCGGCCATCCAGGCCCGGGTGGTGGACTGCACCGATGAGGAGGCCCTGCGGGAGGCCGGCGTGCTGGATGTGGAAACCGTGGTGGTGGCCATGAGTGAGCCGATCTCCGCCAGCATCACCGCCACCCTGATCGCCAAGGACAGCGAAGGCAGCCGGGTGAAGCAGGTGATCGCCCGCGCCACCAACGACCTGCACATGAAGATGCTGCAGCGGGTGGGGGCCGACCGGGTGGTGTTCCCCTCCAAGATGCAGGGCCATCGCCTGGGGATGGAGCTGGTGCGCCCCAACCTGCTGGAGCGCCTGCGCCTCGATGACCAGAACTTCATCGAGGAGATCCGGGTGCCCAGCTCCTTCGTGGGCCGCTCGTTGCGCGACCTCAATCTGCGCAAGAACTTCAACGTGAACGTGCTGGCCGCCGGACCGGACAACCACCTCACCGTGAATCCGCCGGCGTCCCACGTGCTGGCGTCCGGGGAACTGCTGGTGGTGATGGGCAGCAGCGAGGCCCTGGCCGACCTGCCGGGCAGCTGATGCCCGCACCCATCTCTCCAGCAGAAATCCCCCGGTTGCTGCGGCCGCCGGTGGCACTCACCATCGGCGGCAGCGATTCAGGCGGCGGAGCAGGCATCCAGGCCGACCTCAAGACCTTCACCGCCCTGCAGGTGCACGGCTGCAGCGCCATCACCTGCCTCACCGCCCAGAACACCTGCGGCGTGGAGCGGGTGGATGGGCTGCCGGCCGCCGCCCTGATCGCCCAGGTGGAGGCGGTGTGCCGGGATCTGCCGGTGGCGGCGGTGAAGACCGGCATGCTGCTCAACGCCTCTCTGATCGAGGCCACCGCCGCCGTGATCGGCCCCATCGAGGCCCCGCGGGTGATTGATCCGGTGATGGTGTCCCGGGCGGGGGCGGTGCTGCTGGAGCCGGAGGCGGTGGCGGCCATGGCGGGCCTGCTGCCCCTGGCCAGCCTGATCACGCCCAATGTGCATGAGGCCCAGCTGCTCAGTGGTCGAACCCTGAGCACCCCCCGGGAGATCGAGGACTGCGCCCGCCAGCTGATCCAGCTCGGTTGCCGGGCCGTCCTGATCAAGGGGGGCGGCCTGAGCGGGCTGCGGGGCCGCGACCTGCTCTGCAGCGGCGATGGCCTGGAGTGGCTGGTGAGCCCGGCGATCGACACCCGCCATACCCATGGCAGCGGCTGCACCCTGGCGGCGGCGATCACCGCCGGCCTGGCCGGGGGCCTGGCGTTGCGGCCGGCCATCGTGGCCGCCAAGGACTACGTGAGCGGGGCCCTGCGCCGGGGCCTGGCGATCGGCGCCGGGGCCGGTCCGCTCTGCCACTGGCACCGGAGCCTGCCTTCCCAGGGCTGCCCATAGACTCCCTGCGCGCCGGCGCCCGTAGCCCAACCGGTAGAGGCAGGTCACTTAAAATGATCCCAGTGCGGGTTCGAATCCCGCCGGGCGCATTCACTTTCGGGCGAACCAACTTCGCTTCACGCCCGTCCAAACCCACCTTCGCCAGATCGCCGTGCCCGGGTTCCTCCAGCCACTTCTCGATACGCTCACGCCGGATCTGCTGCTGCTGCTCGGCGTCTATGGCGCCCTGGCGGTGGCCTATCTGGTGGTGGTGCCCCTGGCCCTCTACGCCTGGATGGTGAAGCGCTGGACCACCATGGGCAAGCTGGAGCGCTTCGGGGTGTACGGGCTGGTGTTCCTGTTCTTCCCGGGCCTGATTCTGTTCGCGCCGTTCATCAACCTGCGCATGGCCGGGCAGGGCAGCCGGTGACCAAGGGTCAGTCGCTGCTGCTCGGCCTGGCGGTGCTGGGCTTCGGTGCCCTGGGCTATGGCCTGTTCCAGGCCGGCGGCCTGGAGGGCTTCAACGCCGGCATCGCCGCCTCCGCCCTGCTGATGGTGCTGGTGCTGGGCTGGACGGCCTCCTACCTGCTGCGGGCCGTGACCGGCAACATGACCTACATGCAGCAGCGGCGCACCTACCGCTCCGCCTACGACGCCCACACCACCGAAGTGCTGGAGAAAAAATTCGCCGCCCTGAGCCCGGAGGAACAGCAGCAACTGCTCGAGCAGGCCGCCGCCGAGCCCGAGCAACCGGGCGAGGCATAGGCTCGCAGCCGACACCGCCCGAGCCCGCCGCTGCTGTGACTGCCGCCGCCACCTTGATCCAGCAGCGTTTCCAGCAGCTGCGCAGCCAGGGCACCTGCGCCCTGATGCCCTTCCTGATGGCGGGCGACCCCGACCTGGCCTCCACCCGCTCCGCCCTGCTGGCCCTGCAGGCCCACGGCGCCGACCTGATCGAGCTGGGCATCCCCTACAGCGACCCCCTGGCCGATGGACCGGTGATCCAGGCGGCCGCCAGCCGGGCCCTGGCCAGCGGCACCACGCCGGCCCAGGTGCTGGAGATGCTCAGCGCGCTGAAGGGGGAGCTCAGCATTCCCGTGGTGCTGTTCACCTACAGCAACCCCCTGCTCAACCGCGGCATGGACCGCTTCTGCCGCGATGCCGCCGCCGCCGGGGCCGCCGGCCTGGTGGTGCCCGACCTGCCGCTGGAGGAGGGCGAGAAGCTCTCTTCCATCGCCGCGGGCCACGGCCTGGATCTGGTGCTGCTGGTGGCCCCCACCACCCCAGCTGAGCGCATGGCCCGCATCCACCAGGCCAGCCGTGGCTTCACTTACCTGGTGAGTGTCACGGGCGTGACGGGCGTGCGCACCAGCCTGGAATCACGCGTGGGCCCGCTGGTGCAGCAACTCAAGGGCCTGGGCGACACGCCCGTGGCCGTGGGCTTCGGCATCTCCGGGCCCGACCAGGCCCGCCAGGTGCGCCAGTGGGGTGCCGATGGGGCGATCGTGGGCAGTGCCCTGGTGAAGGCGATGGCGGCGGCGGCGGCGGCAGGTCAGCCGGTGGGGGAGGCGGCCGGCCGCTTCTGCGCCGAGCTGCGCGCCGGACTGGACGGCTGAGGTTCGCCCCCAGCGGGCTCATGATGGCTGCAGCACAGCCATCCATCCCGTGCGGTTGTCTCCCGCCTGTGAACGCAACAAGGGGCCGATCCTGGCGGTGCTGCACGACTGGCTGCCAGACAACGCCAGGGTGCTGGAGATCGGCTCGGGCGGCGGCCAGCACGCCGCCTTCTTCTGCCAGCGGATCGCCGGCCTGAGCTGGCAGGCCAGCGAGCGCCCCGAAGGTCTGGCGGATCTTCAGGCCCAGCTGGCAGGGGTGTCGCCCGCAAGCCTGGCGCCGGGCTCACAACTGCTCGGCCCGATCGCGCTGGATGTGACGCGCGGCGAGCAGTGGCCGCGGCAGAGCGTTGATGCGGTGTTCAGCGCCAACACCTGCCACATCATGCCGGCAGCGGCCCTGCCCCAGCTGCTGGCGGGGGCCGCGCGGGTGCTGCAGGCCGGCGGCCTGCTGCTGCTCTACGGGCCCTTCCACAACGGCGGCGTGCACACCGCCCCCAGCAACGCCGCCTTCGACGCCCACCTGCGCAGCCTTGATCCGGCCATGGGTGTGCGCGACGCCCTGGTCCTGCAGGAGCAGGCACGAGGCCTGGGCCTCGAGCCTCTCGCCGATGTGGCGATGCCCGCCAACAACCGCGTGCTGGTGCTGGCCGTTCATGGGCCGCTGAGGCGCTGTGGGGACAGCAGGGCCCTGATGCCGCCCAACAGGCGCCCCAGTGCCTCCTCCAGCTCCACCGCAGAGAGCAGGCCGTAGCTGAGCCGCAGCACGGGGCCGGCGGCGGGATAGCCGAAGCTCTCGCCGCACACCGCCGCCACCCGGTGCTCGAGCACCAGCCGCCGCATCAGCTGCTCACCCGTGAGCCCGCCAGCCGTGGGCGTCCTGGTGGCGGCGGGATCCAGCGCCAGAGCGTCCAGGGCCAACAGGCCATAGAACGCACCATCGGGCTCGGCCAACAGCCGCACCGGCAGGCCCTGGGCCCGCGCATCCGCCACAGCGGCCAGCAGCTGGGTGCGCCGCTCGGCCAGGGCCGCGATCCGAGGTCGGCACCAGGCCGGCCCGGCAGCCAGCGCCGCCCGGGCAGCCCGCTGGATCAGCCGCGGCGGGCAGATCAGCACCGTGTCCTGCACCTTGGCCAGGGCGGCACTGAAGGCCGCCGGGGCCGCCATGAAGCCCACCCGCCAGCCGGCCATGCCATAGGCCTTGGAGAGCGTTTGCAGCGTCACCGTGTGGGCGCTGGCGCCGGGCAGGCTGCCAGGGCTCCAGTGGGGCTCGGCCCCGTACACGAACTGGCCGTAGGCCTCGTCGCTGATGTGCAGCAGGCCGCGGCTGGCGCAGAGCCGGTTGATCGCCTCCAGCACCGGGCCTGGGATCACCACGCCACTGGGGTTGTTGGGCGACACCGTCACGATCGCCCGGGTGCGGGGCGTGATTGCCGCCGCCAGCCGCTGGGGATCGGGCACCAGACCGGCATCCACCGGCACCGGCCGACCGCCCGCCAGCTGGATGGCCATCACGTGGTTGAAGTAATAGGGCAGCGGCAGGATCAGCTCACTGGGTTGCGCCGGCGGGCCCTCGCACAGCACCTGGGCGATGGCGTGGAAGGCCATGTTGCTGCCGGCCGTCACCCACAGGTCGGCAGCGTCGAGGTCCATGCTGTGGTCCTGCTGCAGGCTGGTGGCCAGGGCCGCCAGCAGCTCGGGATCGCCCTGCACGGGCCCGTAGGCGTCCCGGGTGGAGTGCGCAGCCGCTGCCAGGGCCGTGAGCACACCCGGGGGAGGCCCCCAGCCCACCATGCCCTGGGCCAGGGACAGGGTGCCCGGGGTGGCCCGCACCAGCGCCCCCAGCTCGGGGATCACAGGGCTCAGCACGGCGTCGAGCCTGGAGGCCGGAGCGATCTGTGGGGGGACCAACGGGACGGGATGGTTGAGAAGGAATGGACGGCAGCGGAGTTCTGGCCGCAGCCCGCGGAACTCAGAGGTTGAACTTCCTGGTGGCGGCGGCCTTGCAGGTGGCGGAGGCCTGCTGCTGCGACTGGCCCTTCTTCATCTCCTGCACCACGCAGTTGCAGGTGTAGTCCTGCATGCCGGCAGGGGCGGGCTTGCCGGAGGCCTGAACCTCCTTGTTCACCGCCTGCAGACAGAACTTGCGGATCATGTTGTCCATCATGTTCTGGGCCTGGGCCGGCTGGGCCAGCAGCAGCAGGACACCAGCCAGGCCCACACGGACGCCGGAACGGGAGCGGTGCAGCAACGGATGGTGCAGAGACGGATGGTGCAGCGACGGATGGTGCATGTGTAGACAAAAAACACGAGGGTTCCTTCCTACCACCAGAAACCCGCGACCTAGGGTTCAGACCGCCACGTCCATCACCCCCCGCCATGGCCCGCTTCGTGCTCTGGGGCACCTACTGCGACCAAGCCCTCGAGAAGCGCACTCCCTTTCGGGAGGAGCACCTGGCCGGGCTGCAGCGCCAGAAGGATGCGGGCATCCTGATCACCCTGGGCCCAACTGAGGGCAGCACCCACGTGTTCGGGATTTACGAAGCCGACAGCCGCGATGCGGTGGAGGCGCTGGTGAAGGGCGACATCTACTGGCGAGAGGGCATCTGGACCGCCGTGGAGATCCATCCCTGGATTCAGGCCTTCTGAAGCTCAGGCACGGGGCCAGTCGGCCTGGGCCTGCTGCCACACCCAGCCGGCCACGGCCGCCACGCCCTCCTCCCCGAGCACGCCGGCATAGCCGGACATCTGGCCCACCCCGGCTGCGGCAATCGCGGCGATCGCCGCATCAGAGGCCACCCCCTGGCGCTCCAGGGCGGCCATGCGCAGGGTTTTGCCCCGGCGAATGATGTTGCCCCCATTCACATGGCAACCGGCGCAGTGGGCCTCAAACAGGCGGGCCCCATCCGGCGCTGCCTGCACCGGCCCCGCCGGGCCCAGGCCCACCAGCAGCGCCACCAGCAGGCCCCACAGTGCCCGCGCGGCGATCCAGGAGAAAGGGGTGGCGGACACTGGGTTGGGGGCAATCTGGGAGCCAGTCTGGCCCGCGGCCCATGCCCGCCCTGCGTCCCCTCACCCCGGCCGACCACGACGCCCTGGTGGCGGTGTACCGGGACGCGGTGCTCTCCCAGACCCGCGGTCTGTACAGCCCGGCCCAGATCGAGGCCTGGGCCCACCACGCCAGCCGCTCCGGTGCCCTGATGGCGCCGCTGCGCGAGGGCTTCGGCCTGGCCAGCACGGGGGATGGGCGGCTGGAGGATGGCGACTCGGAGGATGGCGACTCAGCGGATGGCGACTCAGCGGATGGCGACTCGATCGAAGCCTTCGGCCTTCTCCATCCCCCTGATCGGCTGGCCCTGCTGTACTGCCGTGGCCGCTCCTGCCGCCAGGGACGCTCGAGCGCCATCCTCCAGGCCCTTGAGCAACGCGCCGCCCTGCAGGGCATTCCCCGGCTGCGCACCGAGGCCAGCCAGCTCTCACGCCCCCTGCTGCTGCGCCGCGGCTGGCAGGTGGAGCAGGAGGAACGGGTGCTGTTCGCCGGGGAGTGGTTCGAGCGCTGGCGGATGATCAAGCCCCTGGTCCACCCCTAGCTCCGCAAAGTGCCGTGGCTGAAGCGCAACTGCAGCAGTTCCTGGAGAAAGTTCGCCAGCTGAATGCCTTCGTGGCCCTGAGCGAAGCCGATCCGGCCGTGCGGGCCGCCCTGCGCGATTGCAGCCACCACCACGCCGTGGTGGAGCTGGCCCGGCGGCACGGCTTCGAGATCGGCCGTCGCTGGGGCGAGGCGGAAGCCGCTTCAGCCCAGCCGGACAACCTGCTGGCGAGCCCCTGCCCGCCCCCCGGCAGCGAGACCAGCTGCGTTCTGGCGGCCCAGGGAAACTGGCGGCTGGAGCGGATCCACTCCTGCCAGGCGGCCAGCCCCAAGGGGTTCTGGTACGACCAGGAGGAGGTGGAGTGGGTCACCCTGCTGCAGGGCAGCGCCCGCTTGCGCTTTGCCGATGAACCGGCCGCCCGGGAGCTGGGCCGGGGCGACAGCCTGCTGATCAGTGCCCACCGTCGCCATCGTGTTGAGGCGACCGACCCGGCTCCGGGATCCGTATGGCTGGCCCTGTTCTGGCGGGAGGTTTCTGCATCGTGAGTGAGCGCACCAGCCAGAAGGCAGCGGCCAGGGCCAGCACCGCCACCCCCAGACCCGCCAGCAGCTGGGGCTTGCTCTCCGCGCCCGCCGGCAACACGATCACCTTGCGGGCCACCGCCGTCATCGCGGTGAGCAGCACCAGCTCGATCTGCACCACGTGACGGCGCAGATAGGAGGTGATGTTCTGCAACACCTCCAGGGCGATCAGCAGGTTGAGCAGATCGCCCAGCACCTTGTTGAGTTTGTCGCCCAGCCACGGTGTGCCCGGCACCATCAACGCCAGAACCACCTGGATAACCAGCTGCACCGTGGCCGCCAACATCACCACCACCAGCACCAGGCCCAGCAACTTGGCCAGCTGCTGCTCGGTGCGGTCGATCACATGGAGGTAGTTGGCATCATCCAACAGGCGTCGCCAGGGCCGCCCCCCCTTGTTCCGCATGCCGCTGCCCATGGGGGTGATCAGTTACCGAAGAGCTCGAACTGGGGCTTGGCGCGGGTGTCACCGGGCGGATTCACCAGCTCGGTGTCACAGGTCACCGTGCCGTCGGGAGCGGTGACGCAGTTCTTGGGCTTCACCTCGGTGGCGGGACCCACCTTGCTGCCCGGACCGAGCAGAAAACTCTCGCTCTGGGCGAGGGCGGGACCGGTGACTGCCAACCCGGTGACCAGCACAAGCAGGGCGCGCAAGGGGCAGGAGAGGACCGCTGGCATGGTTCCAGACCCGGGCAGAAGTGCCCCCACTCTGCCTGGCAGGGGCGGAAGGCGCCGCTACCCGGGCCGCTCAGCCCGGATTTCCTGCAACAACAGGTCAAGCTGGCCCAGTTCTTCGGCGGCGTCCAGGCCGATCGGAGCCCCACCGGCCTGCTGCCAGATGTCCTCCACGCCGCAGAGCTGTTCGGCCAGCCCCGTCACCCCCTGGCGGGCATAGGTGTGCTGCAGGACCTCCAGCAGCACCGGCATGCGGATCGAACTGGCCTGCAGGGCACGGCGCAGATCGGCCTGGGTGCGGCCCCGATGACGCAACCAATCCTTGAGAAAGCTATGCAGATCCTCCAACTGCTCGGCTGAGAGGGAAGCCATGGCCATCAACGCGCCAGGGGAAACCAGCGATCCAGTCTGCGCCGGGCCCGTTGGCGCACCGCCTCACTGCGGTGGCGGCCGCAGATGCCGAGCAGGGCGGTGATCGCCACCAGGTCGTCACTGAAGCCGGCCACGGGGATGAAGTCTGGAATCAGATCCAGCGGCACCAGCAGGTAGGTGAGGGCCGCCAGCACGGTGAGCCTGGCCGGATAGGGCGTGTCCGAATCCAGCAGGATTTCCAGGCATTCCAGGGCGGGCAGGGCCACAGTGCGACCGGCCCGCCGCAACAGGCGCAGCAGCAGGGCCTCGTCCACGACGCTGCTCTCCAGCACTTCGGCGTCGACGTCCGCTTCAAGTCCGGGGGCCATGACTGGTCAGTCAGCCAACGGATCTCATTGTGGGGGCATCAGGCCTCCACCAACCCGCTCTCGATGCCGGTTTTCCGCAGCTTGCGCAGGGCCCGCTGCACCACCTGCCGGCAGTATTCACGGCTGCAGTCGAGCTGCCGCGCCACCTCCGCCAGGGTGCGCCACTCATGGCTGCCGTCGAGGCCGAAGCGCAGCATCACCACCGTGCGCTCCTTGGGGGTGAGGTTGGCCCGGTCCAGCAGGGTCCACACCGTGGCAGAGCGCTCAGCCAGCTCCGCCCTCTCCATCGGCGCAGGTTCCGGACTGGGCAGCACGTCCACCAGCTCGGAGGGATCCGACTTGGCCTTCACCAGCCCCTGCAGGCTCACCGTGACGCTGCGCAGCTCGCAGTTCAGCAGCTCCTCCACCTCGACCAGGGGAATCTCCATCTGCCTGGCCAGGTGGGCCGGGCTGGGATTCACCCCATGCACCTGCAGGTAGCGGGCCTTGGCCGCCCGCAGGCGGGTGAGCTTTTCGTTCACATTCACCGGGATGCGAATCGTGCGGCTCTGGGTGGAGAGGGCCCGGTTCAGGCCCTGCCGAATCCACCAGTAGGCATAGGTGCTGAAGCGATGGCCGCGGGTGGGGTCGTACTTCTCCACGGCCCGGGTGAGGCCGAGGGTGCCCTCCTGGATCAGATCGAGCAGGTCGAGGCCCTTGTTCTGATAGCGCTTGGCCAGATTCACCACCAGGCGCAGGTTGGCGGTGATCATCTGGTTCTTGGCCCGCTCACCCAGGCGCAGGGTGCGGCGCTCCACGTCGCTGTAGTCACAGGCTGATCCCGTGCCCCCGGCCTGGCGGCAGCGCTCCTGCAGCGCCGCCATGGCCTGCACCTTGCGGCCCAGGGTGAGCTCCTGTTCCGGCGTGAGCAACTGATGGCGACCGATTTCACCGAGATAACTGCTCAGAGAGCTCGCCATTGATCAGAGTCGCAGTTCATTGAACTTAAGGAGTTCCGCGATCAAAAGCCGAACCATCACAAAGGCTTCCAACTTAACTATTGCTTCCCAAGTTCATTCTTTCTGCAGTTCCCGATTCGGCCTCTCCACCACTGGGCGACCACGGCCCTGCCCGGGGCCCGCTACGGTTCGGGCGTCTGCGATTCATCACATGGCGGGGCTGGCGGCCATTCCTCCCGAGATCCTCAGCCGCGCCGGGGTGGCCTATGTGCACTACCTGAGCTTCATGCTCTGCTTCGGCGCCCTGGTGCTGGAGCGGCGCCTGATCCGACCCAACCCCAGCAAGGCTGACGCCACCACGATGGTGATCACCGATGTGGTGTACGGCATCGCCGCCCTGGCCCTGCTGGTGAGCGGCATTCTGCGGGTGCTGTACTTCGGCCAGGGCAGCACTTTCTACACCGAGAACCCCCTGTTCTGGTGGAAGGTGGGGCTCTATCTGGGTGTGGGGGCGCTGTCGCTCTACCCCACCATCACCTACATCCTCTGGGCCATTCCCCTGCGCAAGGGCGAGCTGCCCCAGGTGAGCGAGGCCCTGGCCACCCGTCTGGCCTGGATCCTGAACGTCGAACTGGTGGGCTTTGCCCTGGTGCCCCTGCTCGCCACCCTGATGGCCCGCGGCGTGGGCCTGCCGGGGACCGCCGGCGTCTGATGCCAGCGGCTTCCCCCGGCAGGCCACTGGCGGTGGCCGGGGGCCTGGCCCTGCTGGCCATCAGCACTGGCCACCCTGGAGAGTTGAGGGCTGAGGCCTGCACGCCCGCGGCGGCTGTTCTCCAGGTCGTGCCCCCACGGGCTGGACAGGGTTCAGGCCTGGGAGCGGCGGCAGGATATGGCAGAAACCGGAGCCCTCAGGCGCCCAGTGGAGCTGACTACCGCCACCGGCTCAGCAGCACGGCCCATGGCTGGCCCCGGCGGGACCACTGGTGCGTCTGGGTGGAGCCGGCCCATGCCGAGGGGCCGGCCGGCCGCTGGGACCAGGCCTGGCTGGAGGCCGTGGAAGCGGCCCTGGCCAGCTGGGCCGAGCTGGTGGCGATCGAGCGGGTGAGCGAGCCGGATCAGGCCCAGGTGCGCATCCTGCGCCGCCGTCCGCCCCTGCGGAGCGGCAGGGCCAGCCATGGCCGGGCCGAACTGCAACTGGCGGTGGTGGAACGGCAGGGGCTGCGCCAGCTGGAACCCCGGGTGGTGGTGCAGATCAGTCCGGGCCAGCGCTCCAGCGCCATCCAGGCCACCGCCCTGCACGAGCTGGGCCATGCCTTCGGGCTCTGGGGTCACAGCGAGGCACCCGGCGATGCCATGGCGGCGGTGCCCGGCCCCTCGCCGGTGCTGGAGCTCAGCCCCCGCGACCGCGCCACCTTTCTCTGGCTGCAGCAACAGCCGGGGCTGGGGCCAGCCCCTCCTCCCGCTCCCTAGACAGCCATCCCAAGCCGGCAGGGCAGCCGGTGGCCAGAGCAATCCCTCCCGAATCCCACTCGCGATCCATTAAGTGGTGTTGCGCAGCATGAACTTGTTTGTTGTTTCCCGGGCCTGCCGGCAATCCGAGAGCAGGCCCCCATACCTTGCGCGTTTTTCCCGTCCCTGCCCGATGGCCCTGCCCGTTCTGGCCACCAAGCCCCTCACCAGCAATGCCCGGGTGAGCAGTTTTCTCGACGCCAACGAGGAGTCGCCCCGCCAGAGCACCACGGTGGCCCTGCAGCGTGACCGTGGCTCCAGCGACGCCCTGATCGAGCAGGCCTACCGCCAGATCTTCTTCCACGCCTTCAAGGCCGACCGGGACGCTGTGCTGGAGTCGCAGCTGCGCTCCGGCCAGATCAGCACCCGCGAGTTCGTGCGCCAGCTGCTGCGCTCCGACAAATTCCGCAACGACTTCTACCGCTGCAACAGCAACTACCGGGTGGTGGAGCAGGTGGTGGGCCGGGTGCTGGGCCGGCCGGTGCACGGCGAGCAGGAGCGCATCGCCTGGTCGATCGTGATCGCCGAGCAGGGCCTGCCCGCCTTCATCGACGCCCTGATCGACTCGCCTGAGTATCTGGAAGCCTTCGGCGAAGACCTGGTGCCCTACCAGCGCTCCCGCGTGCTCGCCGGCCAGTCGGTGGGCACGATGCCCTTCAACCAGCAGGCCCCCCGCTACAACGCCTACTGGCGCGACACCATGGCCCGCCGTGCCCCCGCCGGCAGCGGCGGCGGCTGGGCCCCCGGTGCCGGCTGGCCGCGACCGGCCTGGCTGGCCAACCAGCCCACCCCGGCGGTGCAGAACGCCTGGCGCTGGTTCGTGGCCACGGGCGGCTTCGTGCTCACCGGCTTCGTGATCTGGACGGCCATCGCCATGCTCAGCACCGGCGCCCAGGGCTGAACCGGTTCCCCGGGCCCAGCCCGCTCAGTCCCGCCGCGGCGCGCCGCGGCGGGCGGCCAGCACCTGTTGCACATGGCGCCAGCTCACCCCGTGGTGGGCCAGGGCCACCTGGAGATGAAAGAGGAGGTCGGCGGCCTCCCCGGCGATCTCCTCTGGATCACCGTCCTTGCAGGCCATCACGAATTCGGCGCTCTCCTCGCCGATCTTCTTGAGGATGCGGTTGTCGCCCCCCTCCAGCAGCTTGTTGGTGTAACTGCCGGGCTCGGGATGGTCGCGGCGCCCCTCGATCACCCGCATCAGCTCGGTGCACACGTCGGCGGGGGGCGGCGGCGCCATGGGCCCGCCGGCGCTCGGTTGGGGGCCCTGGTCGTAGAAGCAGCTGCGGGCGCCCGTGTGGCAGGCCACGTCGCCGCGCTGCTCGATCGTGAGCAGCAGCACGTCGGCGTCGCAGTCGTAGCGCAGGCCGCGCAGGGCCTGGGTGTGGCCGCTGGTGGCGCCCTTGTGCCAGAGCTCAGCGCGGGAGCGGCTCCAGTAGTGCACCTCGCCGCTGGCCAGGGTGCGCTCGATCGCCTCACGGTTCATCCAGGCCACCATCAGCACGGCCCCATCGAGCCAGTCCTGGGCCACGGCCGGGATCAGGCCGGCGTCGTTGAAGCGCAGGCCGGTGATGATGGCGGGATCGGGCAGGGCTGGCGCCGGGGAGGCCTGGCCGGGTGGCTGAAATGATGCTGACAAGACCCCTGCACTGCTGCTGCCCCGATCCTCTCCCATGCCCACGCCGGCCTACAGCTGCAGCAAGACCTTCAGCGGCTTCCCCTGCACCCACCGCCAGTGGCGCCATAGCGGTCACTGCCGCTTCGTGCACGGCTACAGCCGCAGCTTCACCTTCTGGTTCCAGGCCAGGGAGCTGGATGGCTGCGGCTTCGTGGTGGACTTCTCCGGCCTCAAGGAGCTGGAGACGCGGCTGGCCCAGCAGTTCGACCACACCTTCCTGGCCAGCGCCGACGACCCGCTGCTGGCCACCTGGCAGCAGCTGCACGAGCAGGGCGCCCTCGATCTGCGGGTGATGGCCAACGTGGGCATGGAGGCCAGCGCCGAGCTGGTGTGGAGCTGGGCCAATGAACTCCTGCAAGCCCGCGAGGGCGGCCGGGCCTGCTGCTGGAAAACCGAAGCCCGCGAGAACGAGAAGAACGCGGCCTGCTACGAGGCGATGCCGGCGTGGTTCAGGGGCTAAGTGGCCATCCTCATCGATCCACGCGCAGCGCGCGCAGGATCAAACCGGGCATGGCCAGGACCGGCATTCTGCCGATTACCCAGTGCCTATCGCCAGCAAAAACCAGGGCCCAACAGGGCCAAACAAGACCAGAGCTCGGACAAGCTATGCGGCAAGACCGAATGATGGAGCAAGGATGAAATAGAGCGGTGCAACTCTTGCAACCTTGCCTTCATTAGAGGGCGCAAGATAGTAGCGGCAAAAGCTGGTTCAGGAAAGTCGTCATCGTTCCGCAGACCGTGGGCCAATGGGGTGAGGTGGCAATCCTGGTGTGGTGGGCCAGAGCCGAGGGATGGCGAACACTCCACGCCCGCCAGGGCTGATCCAGCGCTACCGCGAAGAGCTGCAGGCGCGCCATTACGCGAAGCGCACCGTGGCGACCTACGAGCAGTGGCTGCGGCGGTTCCTGCGCTTCCATGGCAGGCGCCATCCGCGGGAGATGGGAAGCGGGGAGGTGAATGCCTTTCTCACCCATCTGGCAGTGGACCTGAAGGTGAGCCCTTCAACCCAGAACCAGGCCCTCTCTGCGCTGCTGTTTCTGTATCGAGAGTTGCTGGAACGGGATCTGGATCTGGATGGGGTGGAGGCGCTGGTGGCTGGCGTGCTGTACGGGGGCGGACTGCGGTTAATGGAGGCACTGCGGTTACGGGTGCATGACGTGGACTTCCAACGCCGGCAGATCACCGTGCGCCAGGGAAAAGGCGGCAAGGATCGACGCACGATGTTGCCAGCAACGGACGGAGAGGAGCTGCGTTTACATCTGGAGGGGGTGCGCAGGCTGCACCGCCAGGACATTGCCGAGGGCTGTGGAAGGGTGGAGCCACCCCACGCGTTGGCGAGGAAATATCCCCATGCTCCAGTGGAGTGGGGCTGGCAATGGCTGTTCCCACAACACCACCGCTGGCACAGTGCTGAGACCGGAGAGCAGGGGCGGCACCACCTGGATCCCAGCCTGATTCAGAAAGCGGTGCGGCGAGCGGTGCTCGCATCGGGAATCGTGACACCTGCCACCTGTCATACCTTCCGGCACTCGTTCGCCACCCACCTGCTGGAGCGGGGGCAGGACATCCGCACGATTCAGGAGCTGATGGGCCACAACGACGTCAACACCACCATGATCTACACGCACGTGCTGAACCGAGGCCCATTGGGGGTAACCAGCCCCGCCGACCTTTTGTAACAGCCCGAACTGTTATAGGCGGATCCGCCCATCAAACCCGAAATAGCTCCGACTTGTGTAATCTGCGTTGCAGCACTGGCCTTCTCAAGGACGCCAGCCGAACGACGCCACTGCATAGGCGGCAAAAACGGTGCCGAGGCACTCCATACGAGGATCCGTCCATTTAGCGTTAGCCCACAAATGACTGATCGGCGATTCAATCTGTCACGGGTCTCTGGCGCTCCTGTCGCTGACGAGGAGTTAATCGCTGATCTGAGACGAGTTGCCTCGTCGCTTGGCGCTGAAACTGTGCCACAAAAACTTTACGGTTTGCATGGCACTTTCGACTACAGCACCTTAATCCGCCGCTTTGGCTCCTGGAACGACGCGCTTCGGATGGCTGGCCTATCCATCTCGAACGAGATCAACTTTTCTGATGAACGCCTCTTTGAGAACCTGCTTGTTTTATGGCAGCACTTTGGCCGACAGCCTCGGCGCAGCGAGCTTGCGTCGCCACCGTCAGTAATTTCGCAAACACCATATAACCGGCGTTTCGGATCATGGACGGCCGCACTTCATGCCTTTGTGGATTATGCGAACGGCACAGGTGCTGAATCGCCCACATCGTCAGATGAATCGGTCGCACGACGAACGGGGAGGGATCCCTCGCTTCGTCTTCGGTGGCGAGTACTGCAAAGAGATCGCTTTTCCTGTCGTGGATGCGGGGCAAGCCCAGCGCTCACCATGGGCGTTGAGCTCCATGTCGATCACGTCGTCCCCTGGAGCAAAGGTGGAGAAACAGTGTTTGAAAACCTGCAGACCCTTTGCTCTGAATGCAACCTGAGTAAATCAAATGTGGGCTAACAACAGCATGCAGCGGACGGCGCTGCGCGCCGCCGCTGATGCTGAGCGTTCGAACATTGAAAGCCTGATCCAGCGATCCGAGCTCTTCTAAGCGTCCTGCGCTCATCGTCTTCCACCCCCCTGAGGCACTCCGGCAGCTCTTGAACCGCCGCCAGGACGCCATTCAACCCGATCCCAATGCGACCGGCGCCATCACGCCGGGAGTGGGGTGCAGGGCAGCACGCGTTCCATCCCACTGAGGTGCCCCTTCAGCGCCTATACGACACCCACCGGAAGCAAGCCGCCCAGCAACACCCCGCTCGGCTGAGCGGATGTGCTTTTTGTTACGCCCAGGCGTATCACCTGGTCGGTGAGCGCCTGGGCTGGTGGATAGAACGGGTCTCATCCCGCTGTTCAGCCTTGAGGCGCAGCCCTTCCGCCGCCATTTCTGCTCCTACGGCCTGCACGCCAGTCCTCGATTCGGCGCGCCTCACCACCGCTGTACGCCCCCCAGTTCCCTTGATGAGCCAGCCTCCCCTCCTCCAGGTCGAGCACCTCAGGCGCTGCTACGGCGGCGGGGTGGCGGCGGTGGACGGGGTGAGCTTCGAGCTGGCCCAGGGGGAACTGCTGGCGTTGCTCGGCCCCTCCGGCTGCGGCAAGACCACCACCCTGCGCCTGATCGCCGGTTTCGAGCGGACCGACCAGGGCGTGGTGCGGCTCAACGGCCAGGAGATCACCCACTGGCAGCCGGAGCGACGCGGCTTCGGCCTGGTGTTCCAGGACTACGCCCTCTTCCCCCACCTCACCGTGGCGGCCAACGTGGGGTTCGGCCTCCACCGCCTGCCCCGCGGCCAGGCCCGGACCCGGGTGCAGGAGATGCTTGAGCTGGTGGGGCTGGCCCACCTGGGCAAGCGCTATCCACATGAGCTCTCCGGCGGCCAGCAGCAGCGGGTGGCCCTGGCCCGCACCCTGGCGCCGGCCCCGGCCCTGGTGTTGCTGGATGAGCCCTTCTCCAACCTGGACGCCGCCATGCGGGTGCAGATGCGCCAGGAGGTGCGCCAGCTGTTCCACCACACCAACACCGCCGCCATCCTGGTGACCCACGACCAGGAGGAGGCCATGGTGATGGCCGATCGCCTGGCGCTGATGGAGCGGGGGCGGCTGGTGCAGATCGGCCCTGCAGACGCGATCTACCGGCAGCCGGCCACCGCCTTCGTGGCCAACTTTCTGGGTCGGGCCAATGTGCTCGAGGGCACGGCCCGCGGCGAGCGGGTGGACACGATCCTGGGGGCCCTGTCCCTGCTGGAGCCCGCCGAGGGCTACACCCAGGTGGCGGTGCGGCCCGAGCAGATCCGCCTGGTGGCCGATCCAGCCGCCGAGGCCACCGTGGAGGTACGCGAATTCCGCGGCCACGACCAGCTCTACCGCGTGCGCCTGGGCGAGGAAGCCCTCACGGTGATCACCCCGCCTCAGCCGTGCCTGGCGGAGGGCTGCCGGGTACAGCTGCAGGTGCAGGACCAGGTGGTGGCCCTGGCCGCCTGAGGCTCACCAGCAAGGCCATCAGAAAGCCCGTGAACTGCACGATCACCACGCAGGGGCCGGAGGGCAGGTTGGTGAGGCCGGAAGCGAGCAGGCCCACCAGGGCGCACAGGCCGCCGAGCAGCGATGCGCCCAGCACATAGAGGGGCAGGCGCCGGCTCACCAGCCGGCTCGCACAGGCCGGAATCACCACAAAAGCGCTGATCAGCAGCACCCCCACCGCCTTCACCGACACCGCCACCACCACCCCGAGCAGAATGATGAAGGCCAGGCGGTGGGCGTTCACCCGCACCCCGAAGGCGCCGGCCAGGTCGTCGTCGAGGGTGAGCAGCACCTGGGCGCGCAGGCTCACGATCACATAGCCGAGGGCCAGCACCAGCAGGCCGCCGATCACCCAGAGATCGCTCCAGCTGATACCGAGGATGTCGCCGAACAGCAGCTGCTGGATGCCGCCCCGGTAGCTCTCCACCAGGCTGAGAACCACCACGGCAAAGGCCAGGGAGCTGGAGTACACGATGTTCAGCAGGGCATCGGTGGGCAGGCGGCTGCGCTGCACCAGCTGATTCACCAGCAGGGCGAACAGCACGGCGAAGGGAATCAGCACCAGGGTGGGGTTGAGGTTGAGCAGCACGGCGATGCTCACCCCGAGCAGGGCCGAGTGGCCCAGGGCATCACTGAAGAACGAGAGCTGGCGCAGCACCGCGAAGCTGCCCAGCAGACCGCCCAGGCAGCCGGTGAGCAGGCCGCCGATCAGGGCCCGCTGCATGAAGGGTTGCTGCAGGGCCGCCTGCAGGTCGTCGACGCCGCTCATGGCGCCAGGGGGGCGTGGCGATGGTGGTGGCGGTAGGCCACATAACCAGGGCCGTAGAGCTCGGCCAGCCGCTGGGGGCTGAGGGCGTGCTCGGGGCTGCCGCTGCAGCGCAGCTGGCGGTTGAGGCAGAGCACCTGGTCGCAGCTGCGCCGCACCATCTCCAGGTCGTGGGATACCTGCAGCACGGTCCAGCCCTCCTGGCGGCGCAGGTCGAGCAACAGCTGCTGGAAACGCTCGCTGGATGGGGCATCGAGGCCGCCCTGGGCTTCATCCAGCACCAGCAGCCGCCGGGGCCGTACCACGCAGAACGCCAGCTGCACCCGTTTCCACTGCCCCCCGGAGAGCTCGCTGATCAGGCGGTTGCCCAGGGCGGCGCAGTCGGTGCGCGCAAGGGCCCGGACCACCGCTTCACGGCGGCCACGCCCCTCGCCCTGCCAGGGCCAGCGCGGGCCGGCCGGATCGAAGCCGAAGCCCACGAAGTCGGCCACGGTGAGCGGGAAGCGGCCGCGCACCGCCAGGCTCTGGGGCAGGTAGGCCAGCTGGCTGCGAATGGAGCGGGGCCACTGGCCCTGGGGCCCAAGGGGTTGGCCGAGCAAGCGCACAACCCCGGCCTGGCGAGGCAGCAGGCCCAACAAAGCCGCCACCAGGGTGCTCTTGCCAGCACCATTGGGACCCACCAGGGCCGTATCGCTCTCGGCCGGCAGCTGAAAGCTCACCCCTTCCACCACGGGCACGCCATCGCGGTGCACCCGCAGGTCCTGCACCTCCAGCACCAGCTCAGCCATGGCCCCGCTGCTCAGCCACCGAATCAGCCACCGAATACCCCCACCAGGTTGTCCACATTGCGGCGCATCACCTCGAAATAGCTGGCAGGGTCGCGGGCCTGCTGCTCGCTGCCGGTTTCCAGGGGATCGAACACGCTGATGCGGATGCCCAGGTCTGCGGCCAGCGTATTGAATGAACGGGCACCCTCCTGGGGCTCGCTGAGCAGGGCCTGCAGCTGGCTGGCCTGTACCCGCTCAGCCACCCGGCGCAGATCGGCCGGGGAGGGGTTCAGCTCCGGCACATCCACCAGAAACTCAGCCTTGAGCCCATAGCGCTCGGCGAAGTAAGGCGCCACATCATGGAAGGCCACGAACGTCTTGCCTGCGAACGGCTTCAGGCGCTCGGCCAGGGCGTCGTTGAGCTGGCGCAGCTCGGCGATGGTGACCTCGGCGTTGCGGCGGTAGCCATCGGCGCAGCTGGGATCGGCCTGCACGAGGCCGTCGCGGATGGCCTCCACCTGCTGCACGGCCCGCAGGGGGTCGAGCCAGATGTGGGGATTCACGGGGCCATGGCTGTGGCTGTGGCTGTGGCTGTGCCCGTGATCGTGGGAGTGGCTCTGCCCGTCATCGGCCGGCGACTCCAGGGTGGCCACGCCAGCGCTGGTATCGATCACCACCAGATCGGGGTTCTCGGAGGCACCCACCAGCTTGTCGAGAAAGCCCTCCATGCCCAGGCCGTTCTTCACCAGCACGTCGGCCCGGCTGAGGGCCGTCCCATCGCCGGGGCTCGCCTGGTAGTCGTGGGGGCCGATCGAGGGCGGAATCAGGGCCGTCACGGTGGCGCACTCGCCGGCCACCGCCCGGGTGAACAGGGTGATCGGCAGGAAGGTGGTCACCACCTGCAGCCCACCGCCGGCCTGGGCGGCGTCCTCCTCCTGGCGCGGGGCGGCACAGGCCACCAAGCAGGCGCCAAGGCCGAGTGCGGCGGCACGGCGCAGGGGAGGAACGACTACGGACATGGGCAGGGAAGGCGCACAGGTGAATCGCACAGGCGGGGACGGCAACGCGGAAACCGCCGCACAGCGGACACCAACCCGACGCGTACCAGAACGAGAATGGTTCTCATCACACTCTAGTGGCGCCTGGGCGGGACTGCCAGCGGCTACGCCAGCCCTCAGGGGCGAGCGGCGGTCCCGTTCGAGCCCTGTTGTCCGCTCTGCTCAGCCCCTTGGGCCCCCTGAGGCAGCGCGGGAGGCGGCGGCATGGGAAGCGCGCTGGGCCAGCAGGCCATGGCGGGGAGCCAGCACCATCACCACCAGAAACTGCAGGGTCTGCACCACCACGATGCAACCGGCGGTGGAGGCATCCAGCCAGTAGCTCGCATAGATGCCCAGCACCGTGGCACTCACGGCCGAGAGCACCGCCAGCCAGGTCATGCGGTCAAAGCGGTCAGCCAGCAGGTAGGCCGTGGCCCCCGGAGTCACCAGCATCGCCACCACCAGGATGATCCCCACGGTCTGCAGACCGGCCACCGCCGCCAGGCTCACCAGGGTGAGCAGCAGGTAGTGGAGGCCGCCCGTGTTCAGGCCGATGGTGCGGGCGTGGCTGGGGTCGAAACAGAACAGCAGCAGATCACGGCGCAGCAGCAACAGCACCAGCAGGCAGCCCGCGCTGATCACCAGCGTCTGCACCAGGTCGGCATCGCGGATCCCCAGCAGATTGCCGAACAGGATGTGGCTGAGGTCGACGCTGCTGCGGATCTTGGAGATCAGCACCAACCCCAGGGCGAAAAAGCCCGTGAACACCAGGCCGATCACCGTGTCCTCCTTCACCCGGGTGTGCTGCTTGATCGCGCCGATCACCCCCACCGAGCCCACACCGAACACAAACGCTCCCAGGGCGAAGGGCAACCCCAGCGCATAGGCAATCACCACCCCCGGCAACACGGCGTGGGACACCGCATCGCCCATCAGGGCCCAACCCTTGAGGGTCATGAAGCAGGAGAGCACGGCGCACACCACGGCCACCACCACGCCGATGGCCAGGGCCCGCTGCATGAACAGCATCTCCAGCGGCTGGAGCAGGGGCTGGAGCAGGGGCCCCAGCGGCGGCTGAACCAACAGCTCCATCAACCGGGTGCCGAAGGGGACGGGGCCGCGCTGAAGGTGCGCAGCAGGTTGGCCTGGGTGAACACCTCGGAGGTGTCGCCGTAGGCCAGCACGGTGCGGTTGATCAGCACCACCCGATCGCAGAAGCTGGGGATCGACTCCAGGTCGTGGGTGGCGATCAGCACAGTGGCGCCCCGGTCGCGCAGGGCCATCAGCAGGTCGATGATCAGCCGCTCCGTGTTGATGTCCACGCCACTGAAGGGCTCATCGAGCAACAGCACACCGGCCCCCTGGGCCAGGGCCCGGGCCAGGAAGGCCCGCTTGCGCTGCCCGCCGGAGAGGGCCCCGATCTGGCGGTCGCGCAGCGGCCAGAGGTCCACCCGCTCCAGGGCGTTCTGCACCCTGCGGCGATCCTCGGCGGAGGGCCAGCGCAGCGGTCCCATGGCGCCGTAGCGCCCCATCATCACCACATCCCAGACGCGGATCGGGAACTGCCAGTCCACCTGCTCGCTCTGGGGCACGTAGGCCACCAGCTGCCGGCGCTGGGCCTGGCGCAGGCTGGAGCCGGCGATGCGGATACTGCCGCTGCTGGGCTTGAGAAAGCCCATCAGGGCCTTGAACAGGGTCGACTTGCCGGCCCCGTTCATGCCCACCAGGCCGCAGATGCTGCCGGCCTGGAGCTCCAGGGTCACATCCACCACCGCCGGGCGGCCGTTGTAGCCCACGGTGAGGTGGTCGACGACAATGCCGGCAAGGCCCCGCAGGGCGGCGCTGGTGGGTTCAGGACTGGCCATTGGGATTGAGCCCCTGCACCAGAGTCTTGGCGTTCTGGCGCAGCATGGCGAGATAGGTGGGCGCCGGGCCATCCGGCTGCGAGAGGGAATCCACATAAAACACCCCGCCGAAGCGGGCGCCGGTCTCCTCGGCCACGCGGCGCTGGGGCCGGTCGTCCACGGTGCTCTCACAGAACACGGCCGGCACCTGGCGCTCGCGCACGGTGCGGATCACCCGTTCCATGCGCTGGGGGGTGACCTCACTCTCGGCGTTCACCGGCCAGAGATAGGCCTCATCGAGCTTGTAATCAGCAGCCAGGTAGCTGAGGGCACCCTCGCAGCTCACCAGCAGCCGCCGATCGGCCGGCAGCTGGGCGAGCTGCTCGCGCAGTTCGCCGTCCAGCGACTCCAGCTGGGCGGTGTAATCGGCCGCGCAGCGCCGGTAGGTGTCGGCGTTGGCGGGATCGAGGCGGATGAAGGCATCGCGGATGTTGGCCACATAGGTGATCGCCTGGCGGGGTGACATCCAGGCATGGGGATTGGGCTTGCCGGCGCCCGCGTCCTCACGGATGGGGATCAGCTCCACCCCCTCGCTCACCACGGCGCGCGACGCCCCCTTGGCGCTGTCGAGAAACCGCTGCGCCCACAGCTCCAGGTTGAGGCCGTTCATCAGGATCAACTGGGCGTCCTGGGCCCGGCGCAGGTCGCTGGGGGTGGGCTCGTAGTCGTGGATCTCCGCCCCGGGACGGGTGATCGATTCCACCCGCAGCTTGCCGCAGGCCACATTGCTGGCGAGGTCGGCCAGCACGGTGAAGCTGGTGAGCACCAGGGGTTGTCCGTCGCCCTCCGCGCCCTGCGGGCCCCGGGGCTGGCCACACGCCGTGAGCAGCAGCGCCGCGGCCAGCGCCGTGGCGCGGCGGACGTAGCGGCTACCGCCATGGGCGCCGTGGTGGGGGCGTGGTGTCAACGACCGCATCAATCGGCCAAGGGAACAGGGTTGGGGGATCTCTAGACAAGCGGCGGCGGCGGGTGTGGGCGTCGGGCCGTATCAACGGGCACATCAGCCGGTGCAACGCACCCAAGCCCCCACGCAGTGGGCATCCCGCGCGCGGTGATGAAGGCCTGAAACCGGCACCTCCAGCCTGGACAGTCCGCGTACCGTGTGGACCATCTGCCGGCACCCCTTGCAGTCCGTCCACCTGCCGCTCTCGGCAGCCGCCCTGGCGCTGTTCCCCATCCCGGCCCTGGCCCATGGGGGGAGCGGGGCCGTGCCGGCGCTCTACGCCACCCAGGCAGAAGCGGAGAGGGCCGCGCGGCTGCACTTCAACTGCTCCGGGGCCCACCGGATGGGGGACCACTGGATGCCCTGTGCCAGCCATGGCCACGGGCAGGGAACGGCCCCCAGCCGGTGATCCACCAGCAGCGAGGCAGGCGGTGATGCGGGGAGCACCAGCTGATGGAGCACTGAGTGGGTAACTGCGGCGACAAACCCAAACTCCTGGCGGTGGGGATCGCTCCGCTGGGGATCATCTCGATCGGCATCGTGCCGATGGGGGTGGTGAGCATCGGCGTGGTGCCGATGGGGGTGTTCAGCCTTGGGGCCGTGGCCATGGGCGTGGTGAACCTGGCGGTGGTGGGCATGGGCGTGCTGGTGGCCGGGGTGAACGTGATGGGGGTGTGGTGGACCGGTGTGGAGGGCATGGGCCCCTACCGGCTGGGCAGCGCAGGGGACGGCGGCCATCACCACCACCACCCCAGCGGCGGCCCACCCCCGGATCCGGCCGCCAACCGCTTCGCCTACCCCACCCGGGAGCAGGCCCTGCAGGAAGCCCGCAAGCTGGGCTGCCAGGGCGCCCACCGCATGGGCAGCCTGTGGATGCCCTGCGAGCATCACCCGGAACCCTGAGCCGCAGGCCCTTCGCTTTGCTCGTGCCTGTCCGTCTGAACACCGCCTGGGCCCTGTTCCAGGGGCTGCTGCTGGAGGCGGTGCCGTTCCTGCTGATCGGCGTGCTGATCGCCTCCCTGGCCCGCTGGTTCAGTCCCGGCGGGGCCTGGCTGCGGCGGCTGCCGTCCCACCCGGTGGCCGGCCCCCTCAGCGGCGCCGCCCTGGGATTCGCGCTGCCGGCCTGTGAGTGCGGCAACGTGCCGGTGGCGCGGCGGCTGCTGGTGGGCGGGGCGCCGGTGGGCACCGCCCTGGGCTTCCTGTTCGCCGCGCCGGTGCTCAACCCGATCGTGATCGCCAGCACCTGGGCGGCCTTCCCCAACCAGCCCTGGCTGCTGCTGGCCAGGCCCCTGGGGGCGGTGCTGGTGGCCCTGGCCCTGGCCCTGCTGCTGCGGCTGCTGCCGGAGAACGAGCTGTTGCGGGCCGACCTGCTCGAGGAACGCCAGCTCAACCAGCCCCTGGCGGCGGTGAGCCTGTTGGAGCGCCGCAGCGGCGTGATCGGCCTGCCAGACGATCAGGCGCCGGTCCTGCCCACGCCGGTGCGCTCGGACTGGCGCGAGGTGCTGCAGCACGGCAGCCGCGAATTCCTCAACCTGGCCCTGCTGCTGGTGGCCGGCTGCGCCGTGGCCGCCCTGGTGCAGGCCCTGCTGCCGCGCCAGTGGCTGCTGGCGGTGGGCGGCGCTCCCACCCTCTCGATCCTGGCGCTGATGGCCCTGAGCCTGGTGCTCTCAGTGTGCTCCAGCGTGGATGCCTTCCTGGCCCTGGGCTTCGCCGCCCAGATCACGCCGGGGGCCCTGCTCGCCTTCCTGCTGCTGGGCCCGGTGATCGACATCAAGCTGGTGGGGCTGCTGGGGCTGCTGTTCAAACCCCGCGGGTTGCTGCTCACCGCCGCCGGCTCGACGCTGGTGGTGCTGCTGATCGGCCAGTGGGTGAATCTCTGGCGCCTGTGATGGTGAATCCCCTGCTGCGTGGACTGGCCCTGGCCCTGTGGGCGGTGGTGCTGCTGCAGAGCAGCGTGGATGGCCGCCTCGACCTGCTGCTGCGGGCCGCCTTCCATCCGCTGGTGAGCGCCGCCGGCGGCGTGCTGCTGTTGCTGGCCCTGCTGCAGGTGCTGGCCGGGCTGAGGGTGCTGGCCGGGCTGCGCAGTGGCGAGGCCGGCAGCGGCCAGCGCGATGGCCGCCTCTGCCTGGTAACCGGAGCGATCGCCCTGCTGTTGATCGTCTGGCCGCCCAATCCCTCCTTCGCCGACCTGGCCAGCCAGCGGCCCGGCGATGACACCGCCACCGAGAGCCTCAGCTTCGTGCTGCCGCCGGCCCAGCGCAGCCTCACCGACTGGGTGCGCCTGCTGCGCAGCCAGCCCGACCCCCAGCTGTTCGACGGCGATCCCGTGCGCATCAGCGGCTTCCTGCTGCCAGTGCCGGGCCAGCCGCCCCAGATCGCCCGGCTGCTGGTGCGCTGCTGCCTGGCCGACGCCACGCCGGTGGGGCTGCCGGTGCGCTGGCCCGGCGACCAGCCCCTGCCCCAGGCCGACCAGTGGCTGGCCATCGAGGGCGCCATGGCCGCCGAGGGCGACCAGCTGGTGGTGGTGCCGGCCGTGGTCCGTCCTATCCCCCGGCCGGCCCGGCCCCTGGAACCATGAGCGGCCTCCCCACCGCCCCCAGCCCCCGCCGACTTCTGCTGGCGCTGGGCCTGCCCGCCCTGCTGGCCCTGGCGCAGCAACAGCTGCTGCTGCGCCAGCCACCCCGGCTGCTACAGCTGCGCGCCGCCGCAGCCAGCTCCGGTCCGGCAGCCCTGCAGGCCCGCTTCAGCCGGCCGATGAACACCGGCAGCCTGGAGCGGCAGAGCCAGCTGCAGCCTTCCCTGGCCCACCGCTGGTTCGGCCGGGGCGACAGCCTCTTGCTCGGCCTCAACGAGGGCCAGCGCATCGGCGCCCCCCTGCTGCTGCGGATCGGCGGCGAGGACAGCCGGGGCCTGTCCCTGCCGGCGAGCGACTGGCACTGGGACCCCCGGCCCCGGATCCTGGCGGTGGTGAGCGTGCCAGGCGGGGAGCAGGTGCAACTGCGCGACCACGATGGCCGCTGGCGGCCGCTCAGCCCGGTGTGGCCGGAGATCCCCCTGCTGCTGCCCCTGGGCGACGGCTCCGGGCTGGCCACCGCCAGTCGCCAGGCCGATGGCCAGCTGCGGCTGTGGCGGATTCCCCTGCGCCAGCACAACCTCAGGCCCATCCAGCCCAGCACCCCCAGGCAGCCGGGCACCCCGGTGCCAGGGGAGCCCGAACCCCTGCGGAGCTTCCCGGTGCTCTTCGCCCACTACAGCAGCAACCGCCGCGGCGATCTGCTGATCCAGAGCGGCCAGCTGGATCCAGGCAGCGGCACCAGCGAACTGCGCCTCAACGGCGGCGGGCGGCAACGCCTGCTCTGGCCGGTGAGCGGGCCGATGCAGCTGCTGCCCGAGGGGGGAGCGGTGGTGGTGCCGGACACCGAGGGGCTGCATCTGGAGGCCCTGCCGCCCCAGCCACCCCGCCGCCAGACCCTTCCCGGCAGCCGGGATCTGAGCAGCTTCTGTCCCCAGGCCGGCCGGGCCCTGTTGCTGCGCCACTGGCCCGATTTCCGCCGCTCCCTGGAGCTGGTGGAACCGGGCCAGCCCCCCCGGCAACTGTGGTTGGGCTCCCAGGCGCTGGTGGCCAGCGCCTGCGACCGCAGTGGCGAGCGGGTGTGGGCGCTGCTGCTGGAAGGCCAGGAGCGTCCGCTGCTCAGCCTGGTCACCCTCAGCCGCAGCGGCCAGGTGCTGGCGCGCCGCGACCTGCTGGGCTGGGAACTGGAACCGGGCACGGGCCTGCACTGGGATCCGGCCAGCGGCCAGTTGCTCGCCGCCCTGCGGCCCCAGCCGGCGCAGTCCAGCCCGGCATCCCCAGGCGGCCCGCCCCCCCCCAAGCCGGCCCAGCCGGTGCTGATCGACGGCCGGAGCCTGGAGCTGCGACCACTGAACCACCCGGTGCGCCAGGTGCACTGGCTGCCTGCGGGCTAGAACAACCCACCGAGAACACCCCAGCGGCGGAGGCCAGCGTGGATCCCAGGCTCACCTCACGGCAGGAACAACTGCTGCAGGCCCTGATGGCTGCCACCAGCGAACTGTCCGGGCAGGATCTGCACGCCCTGCTGCGCCGCAGCAGCACGCCGATGGGACTGGCCACGGTGTATCGCCACCTGCGCCAGCTGCAGCAGTGGGGGCTGGTGCGCTGCCGCCATCTGCCCAGCGGCGAAGCCCTGTTCGCCCCCACCGAGCGGGACGACCACCACCTCACCTGCGTGGACTGCGGCAGCACCCGGCGTCTGCCCCACTGCCCGGTGCACGACCTCGAACTGCCCAGGGGCGAGCTGGACGGCTTCCTGCCCCTGTTCCACACCCTGGAGTTCTACGGCCTCTGCTCTGCCTGCCAGCAGCGCCAGGAACAGGCGCAGTCCAGGCCCAGCCCCCTAGCCAAGGGCTGAAAACCTAGGGTTTGAACACCTCTGACCTGGGAACCATTCCCAGCACCCCCATGCCCGACACCGCAGCCCCCACGGGCCTGCCCGTCACCATCCTCACCGGTTTCCTGGGCGCGGGCAAAACCACCCTGCTCAACCACATCCTCACCAACCAGCAGGGCCTGAAAACCGCCGTGCTGGTGAACGAGTTCGGTGAGATCGGCATCGACAACGACCTGGTGGTCGCCACCGGCGACGACATGGTGGAACTCAGCAACGGCTGCATCTGCTGCTCGATCAACGGTGAGCTGCTGGAGGCCGTGTACCGGATCCTCGACCGCCCCGACCCGGTCGACTACCTGGTGGTGGAGACCACCGGTCTGGCCGACCCCCTGCCCGTGGCGATGACCTTCCTGGGCAGTGACCTGCGCGAGGCCACCCGGCTCGACTCGATCATCACCCTGGTGGATGCCGAGAACTTCAGCGACGAGCTGCTGGAGGGCGAGGTGGCCCGGGCCCAGATCGTATACGGCGACATGCTCCTGCTCAACAAGTGCGATCTGGTGGCCGAGGAGCGTCTCGAGGCCCTCGAGTGCCAGCTGCGCCAGATCAAGACCGACGCCCGCATCCTGCGCGCGGTGAAGGGCGAGGTGCCCCTGCCGCTGCTGCTGAGCGTGGGCCTGTTTGAGAGCGACAAGGTGGTGGCCGGGCAGATCAGCCCCGACCCGGCCCACGACCACAGCGGCTGCGACCACGACCACGGCCACTGCGAACACGAGGATCACGGCCATGACCATGGCCACCACCATCACGATCATCCCGCCCACGACCACGCCAGCCATCCCGACCACGCCGCCATCGAGGGCTTCACCTCCCTCTCCTTTGCCGCTGACGGGCCCTTCGCCCTGCGCAAGTTCCAGAACTTCCTCGACAACCAGCTGCCAGAGGAGGTGTTCCGCGCCAAGGGGATCCTCTGGTTCAACGAGAGCGAGCGCCGCCATGTGTTCCACCTCGCCGGCAAGCGTTTCTCCATCGACGACTCCGACTGGCCCGACGGCCAGCGCAAGAACCAGATCGTGCTGATCGGCCGCAACCTGGACCACGACCGGCTGCGCCAGCAGCTGCAGGCCTGTGTGGCCCGGAACGCCGGCAAGGGTTTCGCCTGAACCATGCACCGCGGCGGATCGCGTTGATACTGGGGTGGGTTCTCCGGATTCAGCCCGGAGAGGCAACGAGGAAAGTCCGGTGACGGAGCAGCCCTTCACGGGGTCCAGCGTCCCAGTCCGGCACTGTCCCGCAGCTGTGATGGCCAGCCTCCCTTCCCCCGTTCCCGGACCAGGGAGGGTGCCGGTCTCAGTCAGAACGCTCGCCCGATCCCGTCCACCTTCAACGCCGGCGCGGACCGGCCAGACCATGACTCTTCTCTTCAGCTCCAGCTCTGCTCGTCCCAGCGGCCTGCGCCAGGTTGTCCTGCCCGCCGCCGCCGGTCTCGGCCTGAGCCTGCTCTGCGGATTGCCGGTGCAGGCCCATGGCGCGGCCGATGCGGGCCTGCTGGCCGGCGCCGGCCACCCCCTGCTGGGCCTGGATCACCTGCTGCTGCTGCTCGGCGTGGGCGGCGTGGCCGCCTACGTGAGCAGCGGTGTGCTGCTGTTCGCCCTCGGCGGTGCCCTGCTGGGGGCGGTGCTCGGCTCCTTCGGGGGCGACCTGCCCGCCGCGGAGGTGTGGGCGGCCCTGGCGGTGTCGGCCCTCGGCGTGCTGCTGCTGTCGCTGCAACGCAGCCAGCGCTCCCCCCAGCTCAGCCTGGTGGGCAGCGTGGTGGCGGCGGCGGTGGCGGTCCATGCCCTGCTGCATGGCCAGGAAGCCAGTGGCACCGTTTCCTGGTGGCTGGGGGCTGGCCTGGCCTCGGCGGCCGTGGTGGGGGCCACGGTGCTGGTGCTGCGTCGGCTGCACAGCCGCTGGACCCTTGCTCTCGCCGCCGCCCTGAGCCTCACGGGCCTGGTGCTGGCCGTGGCGCCCCTGGCCTGAGATGCAACCGCTACACCACACCGGTGGATTGCCGCTACGGTGAGTCGAGTCGAAATCAAGCCATGGCTGAACTGCTGCTGTTCATCGGAGTGCTGGCAGCGTTCGGCCTGGCCTTCTGGCTCACCACCGACTCCGACGACGACAACGGTGGTGGCGGGCTGATGCAGCCCGTGCTGGTGCCGGTGAGAACCTCCCAGCCCCGCCGTTGAACTGAATCGAGGCGCCCTCCCCGATAGACAAGCACGCCCAGACGGTCTTGGTGGCGTTGGCAGGAGCCGACAGAGGTCCCCAGAACTCCAAACCGTCCAGAGGGTCATTTCCACGCCAGCTCTTCGGTTGTTTCATCCCTGTTGGGCTTGGATTCTTAGCCCAGCCTCCGTCCTTGTTGGCAGCGGACAATCCGGTGTGGGTCGAACCAGACCCCACAGCCTGCCCCAATCGCGCCTCCTGCGAAGGCAAACTGCCTGCGGACAGCAGCTTTTTTTCTCCGATCAGCAGGCTGCACATTGACACCACGACGTTCATCGGCGGCACCCCCAATCTGGATGCCGCCACAGCAGGAGGTGGCCATCGGCAATCGGCCCATCCCAACGAGACCACGTTCAGCTTCGACCTGCGCCTGACACTCGATTCAAGCTTCACTGGCAAGGATCTCCTGCGCACGCGCCTGCGTGCCGGCAACACCCCTGCCCTGCCCTTCGGCAGCAGCGCCCAGGTCTTCCGGCTCGAGAGACCCAGCGATACGAATGGGGAGGTGAGCGTTGATCGGCTGTACTACAGCGTGCCGATCGGCAATGCGATGCATGTCACCGCGGGGCCCCTTGTGCGCAATACCGGCATGCTGGCGTTCATCCCCAGCGCCTACAGCTCCGGGGTGCTCGATTTCTTTCAACTGGCAGGTGCCTCAGGCACCTACAACCGGGCGGTGGGCAGCGGGCTGGGAGTGCAGTTCAGCCATCGGCTCAACAACAGCACACCATCGATCACGGTTGATCTCAACACCGTTGCACAGAACGGCTTCAGCGATTCCCAAACCGGCGTTCTGTCCTCAGCCAGCGGCATCAACGCCCTGGGTCAGCTGGGGGTGCAAGGTCTGAACTGGGGGGCTGCGGTGGCCTACCGCTTCGGTTCCGAGGCTGCATTGATCCGGGACCCGAACTTCAGTCCCCGTGCTGTTGGACGTGGACAACAAAGCAACAGCGTGGCCTTAGCTGCTTACTGGCAACCCATCGAGAACAGCTGGCAGCCCTCCATCAGCCTGGGCTACGGCGTCAACACCACCAGCAACGGATCGATGCCCGAGTCCCAGTCCTGGATGCTGGGCCTGCAGTGGGACCAACCACTGAGCACGGGACATACGGCCGGCATCGCCATCGGCCAGGCCCCTTTCACACGGCACCGCGATACGCAGAGCTGGTTAGTGGAGACATTTTACCGCGCTCAGATCAGCGATTCAATCTCAGTGACCACGGCTCTGTTCTATGCCAGTTCCTACAGAGAAAACCAATTCAACCCAACTTGGGGAGGGCTGGTTCAGACCAATCTGCGGTTTTGACAGCTCGGACAAGGAACACTGCGATGTGACTTTGATCACGGACAGTCGTGACCAGTGATCGGCGCCCTTTCCTGGCCAACCGATAGAACCCTCCTGCCCGGCTGCTGCGCTGCCGTTCGCTGCCACTGAACCCCTGTTGTGAGGAGTTTGATGTCCACGTTGTCCAAGCTGCTGCTGGCCATGGCCGGCACCGGCCTGCTGGCTCCCCTGGCCGCCACTGCCCAAGACGGCACGGCCCAGCACGCCACTGCCCAGGTCGCTACTTCCATCTCCAGTTCTGCCGCCATCAGCTCCTACATGGAGCAGCAGGACATCGACCGCTTCCGCGCCTGGGAAGCCCAGAACCAGGTCACCAGCGTGTCCCAGTTCTCCGACGTGCGCCCCACCGACTGGGCCTACCAGGCCCTCTCCAACCTGGTGGAGCGCTACGGCTGCGTCGCCGGCTATCCCGACGGCACCTTCAAGGGTGGCCGGGCCATGACCCGCTATGAGGCCGCCGCCCTGCTCAACGCCTGTCTCGATCGCGTCACCGAGGTGACCGACGAGCTCAAGCGTCTGATGGCCGAGTTCGAGAAGGAACTGGCCGTGCTCAAGGGCCGCGTCGACACCCTCGAGGGCAAGGTCGAGACCCTGGAGGCCCAGCAGTTCTCCACCACCACCAAGCTGCGCGGTGAGGTGAGCTTCATCCTCGGCGGCAGCCCCGACTTCAACAGCCCCCTGCGCAACAGCGACGGCAGCAGTCCGGCCGACCCCAATCGCACCACCTTCAACTACGACGCCCGCCTGAGCTTCGACACCAGCTTCAGCGGCAAGGACCTGCTGCGCACCCGCCTGCGTTCCGGCAACTTCACGGGTCTGCCCTTCTCCGGCAGCTCCCAGATCTTCCAGCTCGACAAAGCCACCAACACCGGTGGCGACGTCGACATCGACCGTCTCTTCTACCAGTTCCCGGTGGGCAACGGCTTCAGAGTGAGCGTGGGTCCCCTGATCCGCAACACGGAGATGATCTCCTTCATCCCCAGCGCCTACAAGTCGAGCATTCTCGACTTCTTCGGTCTGGCCGGTGCCACCGGCACCTACAACAAGGCCACCGGCGCCGGTGTGGGCCTGAGCTGGCGCCAGCAGGTGGAGGAGGGCAACCCCTACATCACCTTTGACGCCAACTATGTGGCCAATAGCGGCTTCAATGATTCCACGGTTGGTGCCTTCAGCTCCGACAGCGGCATCAATGCCCTGGCCCAGCTGGGCGTGAAGGGCAAGAGCTGGGGGGCAGCCGTGGCCTACCGCTACGGCTCCGAGGGTTCCGCCATCCGTGTGCCCAACTTCAGCCCCGGCAAACTGGGTGACGGCCAGACCACCAACAGCGTGTCCATCGCCGGCTACTGGTCGCCGATCGATGCCGGCTGGGCGCCTTCGATCAGTGCCGGCTACGGCTACAACGGTGGGGATGGCGGCTTCCGCGACTCCCAGTCGTGGATGGTGGGCCTGCAGTGGAGCGACGTGTTCGTGGAAGGCAACAACGCCGGCGTGGCCTTTGGCCAGCCGCCCTTCAACAGCGGCAACGACACCGAGAGCTGGCTGCTGGAAGTGTTCTACAAGCACCAGGCCACCGACAACATCTCGATCACCCCGGCGTTCTTCTACGCCAGCGACTACCGCAACAACAGCGGTTTCGGCACCTGGGGCGGCGTGATCCAGACCACTTTCAAGTTCTGATCGCAAGTCAGTCCCACCAAGGCAGTCCCACCAAGGCAGTCACCCCCAGCCAACCACCGATCCCCAGCCCAGAGGCTGCGCACCTGAGGTCTCTGGCATTCATTTGCACTCCCCATGATCAAATTCCGGTTCCATCCCCATGCACTCCGCCTTGGCATCGCTGCCGCCGGCGTGGGCCTGCTGGGCGGCATCAGCATCACGGCACTGGCCCAGAATCGCGCGCAGGTTGTCAACGTCTATTCCGGCCGCCACTACAACACCGACAAGGAGCTCTACGCCCAGTTCACCCGCCAGACAGGCATCCGGGTGAATCTGATTGAAGGCAAGGACGACGGCATGATCGAGCGTCTGCGCCGCGAGGGTTCCAGGAGTCCGGCCGATGTGCTGATCACAGTGGATGCGGCCCGCCTGCAGCGCGCCAAGGAGCTGAATCTGTTCCGCCCGATCCAGTCGGCGGCTCTGAACCGCGACGTGCCGGCCTCCCTGCGCGACCCCGGCGGCCAGTGGTTCGCCCTCACCCGCCGGGCCCGGCCGGTGATGGTGAATCCGGCCCAGGTGAACCCCAGCCTGATTCGCACCTACGGGGATCTCGCCCGGCCCGCGCTGAAGGGCAAGCTCTGCATGCGTGACCGCTCCAGCGTCTACAGCCAATCCCTCACCGCCGACGTGCTGCAGCGGGCTGGCAAAGCCACCACTGAGCGCTGGTTGAAGGGCATGGTGGCCAACGTGAAGCAACCGTTCTTCACCTCGGACACCACCATGGTGCGGGCGGTGGGCCAGGGGAGCTGTGGTGCCGCCGTGGCCAACACCTACTACCTCGCCCGGCTGCTCACCTCTGACAACGCCGCAGACAAGGCAGCAGCCCGGAAGGTGCGGGTGGTGTGGGTCAACCCCACCCACGTGAACGTCACCGGCGGCGGCGTGACCCGGCACTCGGGCAATCCGGAAGGGGGCCGCAGGCTGCTGGAGTTCCTCTCCTCCCCCACCTCAGGCGAGGGCTACGCCGCAGCGAACAACGAGTATCCGGTGAAGGGATGGGGCAACAATGCCACCCTGCGCAGCTTCGGGACGTTCAAGGCCTCACCGGTGACCATCCAGCAGCTCGGTCAGCGCAACCGCGAGGCCGTGCAGCTGATGCAACAGGCTGGCTGGAAGTAAACCGGAACCCCAGCCCCAGCTGCGATGGATTCAACGGCGCGTCCCGCTCCCCAGTTCGCAGGAGTCCCCCCCACCGCCGTTCACGGCCGTGGGGGATTGGTCGCGGCGACCGTCGGCATCGGCCTGCTGGCCCTGCTACCCCTGCTTGCCCTGTTCTGGGACGCGCTCTTCGCCACACGGCCCAGCACCCTGGGGCTGGGCTTCAGCGGGGCCGAACAGATCCGCGGCACGCTGCTGCTGGTGCTGGGTGAGGGGGTGTTCGGGGCAGTGCTGGGAACGGCGATCGGCTGGCTCACGGCGGCCTGCCGCTTTCCCGGTCGGCGCTGGTTGCGCAGCGCCCAGCTGGTGCCCATGGCCTTTCCGGCCTATCTGCTGGCGGCGAGCCTGATCGACTGGGCCAGTTACCAGGGGCTGCGCATCCACGGGCTGGGCTGGGCCGTGCTGCTGCTCACCCTGGCCAACTACAGCTATGTGTTCCTGCTCAGCACCGAGAGCTTCTCGTCGAGCGGCCATCGCCTGGTGGATGCCAGCCGCAGCCTCGGGGTGGGCCCCTGGGCTGGCTTCTTCCGCATCTGCCTGCCGATCGCCCTGCCCGCGATCGGCGCGGGTGTGGCCCTCAGCGCCATGGAGGTGGTGAACGAACTGGGGGCCGTGCGCCTGCTGGGCGTGCCCAGCCTCTCGGCCGGCATTCTCGACCGCTGGCAGGTGGAGGGCGATCCCAGGGGGGCAGCCCTGCTCTCCCTGGTGGCTCTGGCCATCGTGGCGGTGCTGATTGCCACTGAGCGGCTGCTGCGCCAGCGCAGCCGGCGCTGGAACCTGGAGGGAGCCAGCGCCGAGGACCGGGGCTGGGTGCTGCGGGGCTGGCGAGCAGCCCTGGCCCAGCTGCTGTGCCTGCTTCCTCCCCTCAGCGCGGTGGCCATCCCGGCCCTCTGGATCCAGCAGGGCTGGCCGAATCTGCGCGCCGAGCCCCTCGCTGAGCTGGCCGCCCTGGCGGGCCGCAGCCTGGCCCTGGCGCTGGCAGCCACCGTGATCACCGCCGGGGCAGCCCTGCTACTGGCCATCTGTGTGCGCTGGCGGCCAGCCGCCCTGGTGCGCCAGCTCAGCTGGGTCGCCGGCCTGGGCTATGCCATCCCCGGCAGCGTGCTGGCCCTCGGCCTGATCGTGTTTGGCGGGCCCCTGGGAATCAGCCCCCTGCTGCTGCTGATCTGGGGCTACGGCAACCGCTTCCTCACGGTGAGCAAGCAGGGGCTGGATGCGGCCCTGGAGCGCATCCCACCGAGCATGGACGAAACGGCCACCAGCCTCGGTTGCACCTGGCTGAACGTGCTGCGTCGGGTGCATCTGCCCCTGTTGCGAGGCCCTCTGCTGGTGGGCGGCCTGCTGGTGTTCGTGGATGTGGTGAAGGAACTGCCGATCACCCTGGCTTTGCGGCCGTTCGACTTCGACACCCTGGCGGTGCGGGTGTTCCAGTACGCCAGCGACGAGCGGGTGGGAGCGGCGATGGCACCCGCCGTGCTGATCATGCTGTTCGGGCTGGCGGCCTCCCTGGCGCTGGTGCCCAGCCTGGAACGGCACGACTGACGCTGGGAGCCTGGCCCGTCAGGCCGGGCTCACTCGCGGCCGCAGCGGCATTTGCCGCCCTTCCACTTCGAGCACCTGTGCTGCTTGCAGCCCTTCTTCTTGGCCACCTGCAGGGAGGCTCGGGCAGGGGCGGCGCCCTCCGAGGCCTGGGATCCAACCGGTTTGCTCATCTCGGTTTGCTCATCTGGGCTTGCTGCTCTCGACCCGCTGACAGGGCAGCGGCGACGGGCGTTTCCACCCAAGGAGCCAGCACTCCACCATCTTATTGCAATCGATTCTCTTTTGCGCAACCGACCAGGGGCCGCGGCAGTTGTTCACGTTGGGTCATGTCTTGCGCAAAAGCACAAATCCCCGCACGCAATCGCGATCGAGGGGCGATTTGTAGCCGAATGCAACAGAGGCGCCGCCAGACGGCCTGCCCAGCCACACGATGAGAAGGCTTCCCTCACGCATCAGGGATTGTCCCTTCATGCAATTCAGAAACCCAACGGTGCACCGGATCGGATCGCTCGCCGGTGCATCCACCCTGATCAGTGCCGCGCTGCTGGCAGGGCTCTCCGCCGGGCACGCCCAGGCACGCAGCCAGACCCTCTACACGCTGGAAACCACCTGCTCAATCAAAGGTGGCCCCGCCCAGGCCTGTGTGGTTGAAGCTGTCGACGAAGGCGATGCCACGATCTACACCCACCGGATCGGCAAACAGGTGCAGAAGATCCGCATTTCGGATGCACCGGTGAGCATGAGCCTGTGGGATCCAACCGGCAAAAGCTGGGTGGTGCTGAATTCGGCCGGAGCGCGTTTCTCCACCAACACCATCTGCTTCAACGGCAGGGATCTCTGCGTGGTGAATCCCAACTACCTCAACAGCGTTCGGGAAGAAAAAACCGAAGCCCTGGCAGGTCGCGATCTGGTGGGCGTCAAGTTCAGCCGCGATGGCCGGGTGAGCCTCACCTGCTACGACGAGGCCTGCGAGGGGGTGCAGTGATGGGACAGCGAACTGCAGCACGCTCCCGCAGGCTCTTCGGGATGGTGCTGGCCGGTCTGCTGACCCTGCCGGTCCTGCCGGCGGAAGCGGCCCTGAACCTGTTGGAGGCCCCAGCTTCGTCGTTGGATTCCCACGACCTGATCGCCAAGGGCGGCAGAGGCGGTGGCAGCCGTGGTGGTGGCAGCCGTGGCGGTGGCGGTGGCGGTGGCAGCCGTTCGCGGGCCTCCAAGGGGGCCAGCGGCTTCAAGAGCTCCGGCTCCAGCCTCAACCGCGGTTCGAAACAACCCAGTGGTGGCTGGACCAGCAAGAGCAGCCAGAAGGGCGGCCCCTCCCTCGACAAGCGCAAGGGATCCGACAGCCGCCAGGCCTCCAGGGGCGATGGCCGTCGGGACGACCGCTCCGGCAACCGCGACAACCGCAAGGACGACCGCAACACCAACAGGAACGACCGGCGCGACGACCGCGCCAGCAACAAGGACAACCGGCGCGACGACCGCGCCAAGAACCGCGATGACCGGCGGGATGACAACCGCAAGGATCGCGACAAGCGGCAGGACGAGCGCTGGGATCGGCGCGACGACCGCTGGGATGACCGGAGCAAGCGCTGGGACAAGCGCTGGGATCGCTGGGACGACTATCCCGGCTGGGCCCGGCCCGGCTGGGGCTACGCCCGGCCCTGGAACTACGGCTGGTATGGCGGCTGGGCCACGCCCGGCTGGGGCTGGTGGGGCGCCAGCGCGGCGGCCTGGGGGGTGACCAGCCTGGCCACCGCAGCGATCATCAACGCGGCGGTGGACGATGCGGTGGACAGCCACACCACCACGATTGTGGTGCCCAACACCGACTACCGCCTGCTGTACGGCAGTGTGGAGCCCGTGAACGACCAGACGGTGAGCTTCTCGATCGAATCGGGTGATCGGGAGGTGGCCCTCAACGCCGACTGCAAGCGCGGCACCCTCGATGGCCGCAATCCCAGCACCTCCCAGGAGGCCGAACTCCTCAATGCGGCCTGCCAGGTGGCCTTCGGGGACGTCTGAGAACAACGGGAGCTGAAGGCGACGCCTGAGCCCCACCCACCAGCAACCGCCGCGCAACGCGGCGGTTTTTTGATGCCCGCCACCACCTTCAAGCAACCGTGATCACCGACCGCCCCCCCACCTGGACCCGTGTCAGCGAACAGACACCGGGAGAATCGCATTCGGCACAGGCATGCGCTTCGGGTCAATTCTTCACTGGAGTCGTTCGTAAGGTCGTGGCCCTTTCGTGGCAACCCTCGCCCTTTCGATGGTTCAGGTCCGACATCACCAGCTGGTGGGCATTCTGGGCAGTGCTGTTGTGCTTGTCTCCTCTCCCCAGGTCATGGCTCACCAGCAGGAGCCGCTGCAGCTGGAGTCCGCATCGGTGATGGCTGAACCGGTGATTGCGGAACCGGTGATGGCTGAACCGGACCTGCCTGCCCCCAGCGCTGAGGAAACCAGCCAGGACTCTGCCGCCACCGAGGCACTGGCGGAACAGGCCCAGAACCCGATCGCCAACCTGATCAGTGTTCCCTTTCAGAACAACACCACCCTGGGGATGGGGTCCAGGGAAGACCAGACCCTGAATGTGCTGAACGTTCAGCCGGTGGTGCCCTTTCGGCTGAACGATGGCCTGTCACTGGTGACACGCACGATCCTGCCTGTGCTGAGCCAGCCCATGCCGGTGGGAGGCACCAGCAACGGCATCGGCGACCTGAACCCGACCCTCTTCGTCGTGCCCAACCTGCCGGGTCGCTGGACCGTGGGCTTCGGCCCCACCCTGGTGTTGCCCACCGCCAGCCGGGACGAACTGGGCAGCGGCCAGTGGGCCCTGGGGCCAGCGGCGGTGGCGGTGGTCACCAACGGACCCTGGGTGGCCGGCGGACTGGTCAACCAGATCTGGTCGGTGGCCGGGGATTCGAATCGCCGCTCGCTGAGCCAGTTCCTCGTGCAGCCCTTTGTGAACTACAACCTGCCGAATGGCTGGTATCTGGTGAGCTCACCGATCATCACGGCCAATTGGCAGGCCAGCTCAGATCGCTGGCTGGTGCCGATCGGCGGTGGGTTCGGTCGGGTGTTCCGGGTTGGCAGCCAGCCGGTGAATGCCTCTCTGCAGGCCTACGCCAATGTGGCGAAACCTGACCTGTTCGGCGATGTGACGATCCGGGCCCAGATCCAGCTGCTGTTCCCCCGTCCCTGAGCCAACCAGCCCTCAAGCCCACCCCACCCACAAGCCCATTCAACCCACCAGCCACTCCATGACATCGGCCCTCTCCGCAACGCTGCGTCGCACCAGCGCACCCCTGCTGTTGCTGGCCAGCCTGCTGCTGCCGCCCCTGGCGCAGGCGGGTGAGGCGATCGACAGCCAAGTGCCATCCCCCGACACTGCCGCCCCCGAGCCTGCCACCCCTGAGCCTGCCGCCCCCGAGCCTGGCCAGGAGGCGGAAGCCGACAGCACGCCATGGCGCGGCACGGTGGAGCTCTATGGATTTGCGCCCCTGCGGGCCACGGGTACCACCACCATCCGCGGCTTTGAGGCCGACACCGACCTGGACCTCGGCGACATCCTCTCCAGCCTGAAGTGGATCTCCGCGCTGCGGGGCAGCGTGGAACGGGATCGCTGGGGCCTGCTCACCGATCTGAGCTATGTGCGCCTGGGCTCCGATGCCGCCCGCACCGCCCCGGGCGGGCGCTTCACCGGCAAGGCCAGCGTCGCCAGCACCCAGGGCATCTACGACCTGGCCGTGCGTTACCGGTTCGGCGACCCTGAGGCCGCCGTGGCGGCACCGGGCAGCTTCAGCATCATTCCCTATGCGGGCGTGCGGGTGATCGACGCCCAGCTGGATGTGGATGCCCAGATCCGGGGGAACGGCCCCCTGGGCCTGGTGTTCGAACGCCAGGGCAACTTCGGACGCACCTGGGCCCAACCCCTGCTCGGCCTGCAGGCCAGTGTGTTCGTGGCCCCGAAGCTGCGTGTGTTCGCCCGCGGCGACATCGGCGGCTTCGGCATCAGCGGCGAGAAGGACCTCTCGGGCAACGCCCAGGTGGGCCTGGGCTATGCGGTGGGCAACAACACCGACATCAACCTCTCCTGGCGCTTTCTGGGCCTGCGTTACGAGAATGACCGCACGCCATCCAGTGGCTTCAGCAGTGATCAGAACGGCATCGAACTGGGGCTGAAGTTCTTCTTCTGATCGAGGGGCTGCCGCCCGCCCCGGTGGCGGCAGCGACAAGCTCTCAGCGCAGGCCCCATCGCGCGGAGAGGCGGACAGCCATGAGATCCACTGAGTTCAATAGACAATCACTCCCTCGTCATCTAGCATTCGCAGGCGGATTGTTCGTCGATCCCTCCACCGATTTGACCGATCGAATCCGGCCAGCCCCATTCGGACAGCTCAACTACAGACTGACCAACGCAACCGTTTAACTCCAGCGGCCTCGATCATCATCGGGCGCGGGACAGCACGGTTCACGCCACCACTTCCACCCAGCACAAACAGCCAACACCCCTTTTCCCAGCATGACCCGATCCCGTTCTTCCCTGCTGTCCGACTTCAAGGACTTCGTCAACAAAGGCAATGTGGTTGACCTCGCTGTGGCGGTGGTGATCGGCGGCGCCTTCGGCAAGGTGGTGGATGCCGTGGTGAGCCTCGTGATGGGCAACCTCCTGGAGCCCGCCCTCAAGGCAGCCAATGTGGACTCCATTGCCGACTGGCCCGCCGGCAGCGTGATCGTGGCCCTGATCAACTTCCTGGTGATCGCCTTCGTGGTGTTCCTGATCGTGCGGGCGATCGAAGCGATGCGCCGCAGCGAAGAGGCCATCGCCCCTCCCGATCCCCAGGCCCAGCTCGCCTCGGCAGCCACCCGCCTGGCCGAGGCCCTCGACCGCCGTCAGCTCTGACGCACCACGCAGCGAAAGCCCATGTGGCAGGTGGAGGTATCGATGCCCTGGGCCATTCGCGCCGCGGGCCGATAGCGCCGGCAATAACTGGGGGCACAGAGAAAGGAGCCCCCTTTCACCACCTTGCGAGGCACGGCGCCATGCTGGGAGCTGGGGTCGATGCTCAGGGCCTCCCTCAGGGCCTCCGGCGCTGGCTCCCTTGAGATCTCAGCAGCACAACAGCCCGTCACAGTCGGTTCGTGGGGCCCGTACCAGGTGTCGGTCCATTCCCACACGTTGCCGATCATGTCGGCCAGGCCATAGCCATTGGCCGGGTAGCTGCCCACCGGCGAGGTGCGCTCGTAGCCATCGAGGCGGCTGTTGTGGTGCGGGAAGTCCCCCTGGAAGGTGTTCGCCACTGGCACACCACCCGGGTGCAGGTCATCACCCCAGGCGTATTCGCAGCCCTCGCGACCGCCCCAGGCGGCCCGCTCCCACTCCACCTCCGAGGGGAGCAGCTTGCCAGCCCAGTCCGCATAGGCCTGGGCATCGGCATGGGCGACATGCACAACGGGGTGCTGGTCCCGGCCCTTGATCGAGCTGCCGGGCCCTTCCGGATGGCGCCAGTCGGCTCCCGGGATGTAGTGCCACCAGCGGTAATGGCTGGCCTGCGGCACCGGCCCCGGCGGCGGCACGAACACGATGGAGGCGGGCTGGCGTTGCGCGGCACTGGCAGCCGGGTACAGCTGCGGATCCGCGGGCCGCTCGGCGAGGGTGCGATGGCCAGTGGCCTTCACGAACTTCAGGAACTGGGCGTTGGTCACCGGGGCGCGGTCCATCCAGAAGCCCGCCACATCCACCGGATGGGCAGGGGCTTCTTCGGGGTAGTGGTCATCGGAGCCCATCACAAACCTGCCCGCCGGAATCCACACCATCCCGGGCGCGGGGGGCCGTCCGGGGGGACGGACGGGCAGGGGACTGGGGCGTGGGGACATGCGGCAGCTCACACAGCGAGGTGACCATCTTCAGGCCGATGGTGTGGCAGGAGCGGCGCAGTGCCCATGAAAAGGCCCGCCGAAGCGGGCCCCTGACGCTGGTTGGTTCCCACCCACCTGGAAAACGGTGGATCTGCTGGATCAGGCCGCGCCGCTGGCCGCCTGCTCCAGTTTCTCCATCACCCGCTCCAACGAGAAGCTGGAGGCCTTCTGCCGTGGCGGATACTCCACAAAGGTCTTGAGGAAATCGGCCACGAAGGTCTGGGCGGGAACGAGCATGAAGATGTGATCGAACATCCAGTCCCAGTAGGTGTTGGAGGTGATGTCGGCCCGCTCATAGGGGTCGGTGAGCAGGTTGAAGATCTTGGGCACCCGCAGCTCCACGAACGGCTCGGCCCAGATCTGGCAGGTGCCTGGGCAGCGCTGCTCCTTGAACACGAACTTCCAGTTGTCGTAACGCAGACCCACCAGGTCACCGTCGTCGGAGAAATAGAAGAACTCCTTGCGGGGACTCTTGTCGGCCTTGCCCGTCCAGTAGTCGAGCATGTTGTAGCCATCCAGGTGGATCTTGAAGGTTTTGTTGCCCACCTGGTAGCCCGTGAGCAGCTTCTCCTTGATCTCCGGTTCGCCTGCGGCGGCCAACAGGGTGGGCAGCCAGTCGAGGTGACTGCAGATCCCGGTGATGTTGGTGCCAGCGGCGATCTTGCCGGGCCAGCGCACCAGGGCCGGCACGCGGAAGGCCCCTTCCCAGTTGGTGTTCTTCTCGCTGCGGAAGGGGGTCATGCCGGCATCGGGCCAGCTGTTCATGTGGGGCCCGTTGTCGGTGCCATACATCACGATCGTGTCGTCGGTGATGCCCAGCTCATCGAGCAGGTTGAGCATCTCACCGATGCACTCGTCGTGATAGATCATCACGTCGTGGTATTCCGACTGCCAACGACCTGACCGGCCGATGTCCTGGGGACGGGCATAGGTGCGGAAGTGCATGTGGGTGGTGTTGAACCACACGAAGAAGGGCTCACCGGAAGCAACGGCATCGCGGATGAAGCGCTTGGCCTCCGCCATGAATTCGTCGTCGGCGGTTTCCATCCGCTTGCGGGTGAGCGGGCCGGTGCTCTCGATCCGCTGGGTGCCGTCGCCGTTGGCCCAGCAGTGCAGCACGCCCCGGGGGGCAAAACGCTTGCGGAAGTTGGGGAACTCCGGATCGTCCTCCTTGGGGTAATCGCGCAGCTCGGGCTCCTCTTCGGCATTGAGGTGGTAGAGGTTGCCGAAGAACTCGTCAAAGCCGTGCATCGTCGGCAGATGCTCGTCACGGTCGCCGAAGTGGTTTTTGCCGAACTGACCGGTGCGGTAGCCCTGGGGCTTGAGCAGCTCGGCGATGGTGGGATCCTCCGCGCGGAAGCCCAGCTCGGCGCCGGGCAAACCCACCTTGGAGAGGCCGGTGCGGTACACGCTCTGGCCGGAGATGAAGGCGGCGCGGCCGGCGGTGCAGCTCTGCTCGGCGTAGTAGTGGATGAACTTGGCGCCTTCGTTGGCCACCCGGTCGATGTTGGGGGTCTGGTACCCCATCAGCCCGTGGCTGTAGCAGCTCAGATTGCTCTGGCCGATGTCATCGCCCCAGAGGATCAGGATGTTGGGCTTGCCGTTTGGCATGGGTGACTGAAGAAGACAATCAGCCTTCAGTGTGGGGCGCGGAACGGAGCCCGGCCACTGAATCCGGGCGGCAGTTGCGATCTGAATCTGCGTCTTTTGCCGAATGACGCGCCCAGCTCAAAACGGCGACGACGAATCAGGGGGATCGACAGCAGCACGGTGATCAGCAGATAAGTGAGAATACCTATTTTCAGGCCAGGCACCTGGGGTGCATAGGTGTTGGCCAGCAACAGCGCCAGCCCCGGGTTGCGCATGGAGGTGACCAGGGCGGCGGTGAGTTTCCGATCCCCGGCCGAACCACCGAGGCCATAGCCCAGGCCAAGGCTCGCCAGCACCACCAGGGCCATCCAGAGCAGGCCGATCCCATTGGCCTGGGCAAAGGCCAGCAGGAGCGGGGCGATGCGGATCAGGATGGCCCCGAAGAGCACCAGCAGCAGCCCATTGGCCAGTCGGTCGAGCATGCCCTGGAGCCGGCGGATGTGCTCGGGCCAGGACCGGCGCAACCACAGACCCACCAGCAGCGGCAGCAATTGCACGGTGGCCACCTGCCTGGCCACCTGCCTGGGCAGCACATCCCAGCCAGCCACGCCGAAAACGGGCTCAGCGGCCTGGGCCAGCAGGGGCACGGTGATGATCGCCAGCAGGGCCGCCCCCACCTGGAGCAAACCGGCCAGGGAGGCATCGCCGCCCGTCTTGCCGGCCTTGCGCAGAATCAGCGGCGCGCTCGGACAGGCCGCCATCAGGGCAATGGCCATGCGCACCTCCTGGGAGAGCTGGCCAGCCGGGGGGATGAGCAGCAGCAGCCAGGCCACCAGCGGCACCAGCAGACAGGTGGCCAGCTCAAGCCGCATCACCAGGGGCCAGGTCTGGCGCCACTGGCGAAAGGCCTGCAGGGGCAGGCCCACCCCGAGGGCCAGCATCACCGTGAACAGGGTGAGCGGCACCAGCAGGGCCACCACGCTTTGAATCGTCATCACAGCCAGTTCGACAGCAGAATTCCCATGGCCATCAGCCCGATCAGCGTGATCAGCGTGGCTGTGGCCGCGGCGATCCGAGTGGATTCCGCATACACATAGTCAGCCCGGCTGAGCCGCTTGAGCTCCCGGGTGTGCTGAACGGTGGCGGCAGCCATCGCCAGGATGCCGGTGAACACAAAGGAGAGTGCTACTGCGATCACCCCCGGCCTGGGCCCTGGATCACCCGTGGCCCGGTCAATGGCAGCCACGATCTTGTCGAGACCGAATCCGAAGCTGATCAAGGACAGACAGGTGCGGATCCAGGCCATCAGGGTGCGCTCCGCGGCATCGCGGTTGCGCTGGCGGGCCAGTTCGTTGGTGAGATTCACAACCGGGGAAAGGCAAGTTGAGCAGCCGAGTCGCCCCCTGCGGCCCGGGCCTCCTCAGCCCGCTCCTGGGCGATCTCACGGGCCAGGAACACATTGAGGAAGCTGCGGATCAGCGCCACGGCAGCCAGCTGAATCAACGCCTCGCCATTGGGGCTCACCGTGGTGGCTACGATATCGGCGGCCAGCTGGAATTCCAGGGCCATCGACAGCCAGCGGCCCAGATGCAGGCGAATGGCTTCAAGGGAGCGGCGCCGCCCCATCAGCCGCAGACTGCCCAGCACCCCGAGGGCCACCGTGATCACCGACAGACCTTCAAGGGCCGGACGGAGCCCAAGGGCCAGGGACGAGACCAGATGCTCAGAGGCAACCATCGAGAGGGGGGCGCTGACGACGAGGCGAGAGCGGACGAGTCGGCCCAGGCAGTGTTGCAATCCACAAACCAACGCGCACAGGAGGGAACACTTCGCAACAAATCAATCGAAGATCGCGAACAAATTGATACTTCACGCAAACATCCGCCGCCTCCCCCTCCAGGCCCCATCCCGCCCAACCCGGATGCCTGGTTCCAGACATCACGTTCAGGGGACACATGATGGCCATGAACCATGGGCCATGGACGGGGTGAGTCGTTTTGCTCAGGTCGGGAGATCAGCACAACTGCTAAAATCGGATTCCAAAATTCGGATCAATGACGGCTTTCACAACTGGTGCTGTTGTCTCTGACATCTCCAACTGACAATTCCAACAGAGATCGACGACTGCCAAGTCCGAAAGTCTTCGCATCAACAAACAACTCAGTTAAGCAACACAGTTGACCAACTCAGTTAACCGCCGCAGTTAAACACCGCAGTTGACCTACGCAGCAGAGGCCATGAGATGCTGACTCAAAACGTGCTCGCCCAGAGCCCACTCCCCCGGTTGCCGTTCAACAATCAGATTGCCCATGTGGACCAGGACCCCCAGGCCCTGGCCGAACGCCTTGCTCAGCACTATGCCGTTCTCGATTTCGGCCCCCGCCAGGGATACGAATCCAGTTTCATGCATCGCACCAGCACCTGCAAGGCTGGCGACCTGCTGCTTTCCGGCGGCTTCACCACGCCGATCCAGGGAACGATCGGTGCCCGCGAGGGAATCGGATCGGTCAATCTGATTCTCAGTGGCGGAGTCGATTATGAATGCGAAGGTCAGAAGCTGCCCATCCGCCAAGATCGCCCTTTCTTCTTCTGCCCAGGAAGAGAATACAAGTACACCATCAGAGACCACTTTAATGGGGTCGTCTTTGACATTGATCTACAGCGCCTCAAAAAAACAGCTGCAGCCATTGCCGGCATCGGCATTTCGGAGCGCCGTTTCACCAGCCAGCTTGATTTCTGCCGGGGGATTCACACCAAAGACAAGCGCAGCCAGCAACTCATCGCTGTTCTGAAGCAATCGTTTCGCCTGCTTGATCAACACGATCTGCGCGACAGCGGCGACCTCGATCTACTCAACATTGACGACCTGATCTATCGCACCCTTGCCCTGCTGCTCTGCCCGAATCTGGCCCAGATCATCCAGAACGAACCCAGCGCACGCAGCAGCCGCGAGCAGATCTTCGACGACCTGCTGGAGTGGTCGCGGGCCAACCTGCACACCCCGATCAAGCTCAGCCAGCTGGAGGAACGCAGCGGTTACTCGCGGCGGAATCTGCAGCTCGCCTTTCAGCAGCGCTTCGGCTGTGGACCGATTCAGTGGGTACGCCAGCAGCGGCTCGAACAGGCCCGCCAGGATCTGCTGAATCCGTCGCCGGGTGATTCGGTGGCCGGGATCGCCAAGCGCTACGGCTTCAGCAGCCTGGCGGTGTTCAGCCGTGATTTCCGCGGTCACTACGGACTACCGCCCTCCCAGCTGCTGCGCGAGGGCAAGCGGCACCAGCTGGGCGGCTGAACCCGGTTCCAGCCCAGCGGCTGCCCCACCGCTTCAACTCTCAGCAGCGCAGCGGGGGCACAGGGCCCGCACGTTGAGCACGCACTCCAGCAGGCGGAAGCCATGGCGCGCGGAGGCATCTTCCCCCGCCACCAGCACCGCTGGATCCTCGAACTCCTCCGTGCAGCCACAACGCACGCACACGAGATGGTGGTGATCGCGGTGGGCATCGGAGGCCAGTTCATAGCGCCGCCCTCCCTCCGGCAGCTCCAGTTCCTGCAGCAGCCCCATGGAGCTCAGCAGTCGCAGGGTGCGATACACCGTGGCCAGGGACACCTTCTCCTGCTGGGCCAGCAGGCGCTGGTGCACCTCCTCGGCACTGAGATGGCTGCCGGCACCGCTCTGTTCGAACAGGGTGAGCACGCGCTGGCGCTGGGGTGTGAGTCGCTGGCCCCGGTCGTGCAGCGTGCTGCGCAGGGCATCGCTGGCCACCGCGGGGGGCAGCCCTGACTGGGTCTCAGCGACAGCAGCAGCTCGGCCGACCTGGGGCGCCCTGGTCGAGATGTTGGCCACCAGATCGCTCCCACACTTCTCAATAGTAGGCGCAGTTGCGAACAGTTGCCAACTCCGGGCCAGCGGCTTCAGGCCTGCACCCGCTGGTCGATCCAGCCATCCAGCTGCACCAGGCTGGCGGCCAGGAGGTCGGCCAGGCTGACCACCAGGCGGTAGCTGAGGGCGATGGCCAGCAGCGGCGCCTCCGGAATCGCGCCGCCCAGCCGCAGCAGCAGGGTGGCCTCAAACACACCGAGACCACCAGGGGCACCCGGGACCAGCAGCCCCGCAGTCCAGGCCAGGGCGAAGCCCGCCAGCCAGGCGGGCCAGCTGAGGGCGGCCTGCAGGTCAAACGCCAGCACACAGCAGACAAATCCTCCAAAGCGCAGCAGCACGAAAGCCAGCTGGGCCAGCAGCGGCACCAGGGGGTACCCCCCCAGGGAGCTGCTCAGCACGGGCGGCAGGGAATCCGTGCCCTGGGCGGAGAGCTCCCCGTCGAGCTGGAGGCGCCGGGCCTGGCGCCACTCCAGTCGCCTGAGCAACGGTGTGAGCCAGCGGGGCCAGAGCAGCAGCAGGGGCAGCACCCCCAGCAGGGCCAGCCCCCCCTGCCAGCGAGCCAGGGCGGTGAGGCTGAGGGCCGCCACCGCCGCCACCAGGGGATCAAGCAGCACCCCCACCAGGGCCAGCCCCAGGGGTGCCGGCGTCTGCAGCACCCCCTCCGGAGAGCGCAGGCGCTGCACCCGGGCGCTGAGGTGCCAGATCCCCCCAGGCAGGTACTTGCGCAGGTTGGTGGCCAGGTAGAGCTGGATCAGCTCCAGCCAGCGGGGGCGCAGACCCAGCCAGCGCAGCACCACACCCAGGCCGAGCCCATTGGCCAGCAGGCTGAGCAGGCTGATACCCACCCCCAGCACCAGCCACGCCCAGCCCTGGGGATCCAGGCTGAGCTGGACCATGGCCCGGCCATGGCCGAACAGGGCAGCCAGCAGAAATCCCAGGCTGAGCAGGGTGATCCACAGGGAGATTCCCCCCGGCAGCGGCGGCAGCCTGAGCCCCCGGGGCCAGTCGACCCGCCGCGCCACCCGCAGGAGACGACCCAGGCCCGGTGGCGGGATCAAGGGGCTGCGCGGCAGCTGCGGACGTGGGAGCTGGAGCCGGGGAAGCTTGATCACGAACCGGGTGCGGACGGAGGCGGATCGATCAGGGCACTCACGCTGGCACGGACCTGGTCGAGTGCGAGCCCATGGCGGCGGGCCAGGGCTAGCAGATCATCATGCTCCGGTTTGGAGCGCCAGCGGCCATCGGGCAGGAGGGCCTGCTTCAGGCGCACCTCGCCGAGGGGAGTGTCCAGCGTGACCATGCGGCGGGGCAGCACCCAGCGCTGCTCCAGGCGCTCGCGCAGCCCCAGGCTGGTGCTGTGCCGCCACCACACCAGCCGCAGCCGGGTGGCCGGTTCACCAGGGGGAACCAGCGCCGTCACCAGCCAGCCGGAGCGCCCCTTTTTCATCTGCACGGGCTGGCAGAACACCTCCAGGCCGCCGGCCTCCCGCAGGGCCTCCAGCAGGACGGCCAGATCTTCGGGGGTGGCATCGTCGATCTGGGCCTGCTGCACCAGCACGCTCTCCAGCTGGGGCGCAGGAGCCGGCTGGAGCTCGCCGTCCGCCGGCAGGGGCTCGGCCAGCACGAGCCGCAACAGGTTGGGGCGATCCAGCTGGCGGCTGCCCAGCCCCACCCCCACCCGCAGGGGCCTGTGGCCGGGGTGGGGCCCGAAGTGCTCGGCCCAGCAGGCGGCCAGGGCCAGGCCCGTGGGGGTGGTGAGCTCGGCGGCGGGGAAACCGGCGGCGCTGGCCAGGGGAACCCCCCGGACCCGGGCGATCTCCAGCACCGCCGGGGCGGGCAGGGGCAGCAGCCCATGGGCGGTGCGCACGCTGCCGTGACCTGCGGGGGGAGGGGTGCACACCAGCTGATCCACCCCCAGGTGCAGGAACCCGGCGCAGACACCCACCACATCCACCAGGGCATCGATCGCCCCCACCTCGTGGAAATGCACCGCCTCCGGGGGGTGGCCATGCACCGCCCCCTCCGCCTCGGCCAGCAGGGCGAACACGCCCAGCACCCGCTCCCGCAGGGCCGGCTGCAGCGGAGCCTGCTCCAACTGGGGTCGCAGGCGACTCCAATGGCGATGGGCTGGCTGCGGCTCCAGCACCTGCACATCGAGGTGCAGCCCCCGCAAACCCCGGCTGTCCCGCTCCCGCAGCTCCAGCCTGTAGCTGCCGCTGAGCCCCAGCGCCGCCAGCGGTTGGTCGAGCACGCTGGGGGGAACCCCCAGATCGAACAGGGCTGCCAGCAGCATGTTGCCGGCCAGGCCCGTGGGGCAGTCGATCAGGGCCAGGGCCATCTCAGGCCTCTGCAGGCGCGGGGCGCCCCAGCCTGGGGGCCGCCAGGAGCAGGCGATCGGCCTGCTGCTCCAGCTCCTGCCGCTGGCGGCGCAGGGCCTGCTCGGTTTCCCGGCGCGCCCGCCGCTGCTCCCGCTGGGCCGTGTCCACGTCGTACCCGGAGAGCCCCCAGATCCTCCCCAGCAGGGCGCGGTCGTCGGCGCCGCCGGCGCTGCCGCCGTAGATCACCTGCTCGGCAGCCATGCCTGCCTGCAGCACCCGGCTCCAGCGACGCAGCTCCTCCAGCGGCAGCTTGGCGTGGTCCGGGGGGGGAAATTCGGTGACACCGCCGGCAGCCATGCCGGCCCGCAGGCAGGCCAGGCTGCCGATCAGCACCCGCCGAACCGCCATCCCCTCAGCCCCGGCCACCAGCAGGTGGCCGGCCTCATGCACGGCGATCCGGCGCAGGCGGGCCTGGCCGCCCGGCAGGGCTTCAGCCAGCAGGTGACCCCCGCGGCCGGAGAAGGAGGCAGCATCGAGGCTGAGCCCGCCCAGGAGCAGCCCCACCCCAGCGGTGATCCACCAGGGGGAAAGGCCCACCAGGGGACCCACCACCGCCACCAGGGTGACCAGCACCACAGCAGCTCCGGCGGCCAGGGGGGAGGTCATCGGCGTTGGCCGGGATTCAACGGCCGGGACGGGTCACTGCCGAGCGAGCGGGGGCCGCCGCCCGCTCGCCGGCAGGCGCAACGGCCTGGGGCTGGCGGCTGCCGCCGGCCCCTCGGCCATCGCGGCGCCCCTTGCCACCCCGATTGCCCCGCTGGACCACCGGCGCGATCACCTCGAAGCGCTCCACCAGCAGCTGCTGGCCCTGGCGCCGGCCATCGATGGCCACGAAATGGCGCAGGTGCTCGAGTGGGATCGCACCGCGCAGCTGCAGCTTGAATGGGGCAGGCCGCTGCCCATCCGCCCGGGGCAGCTGGCGCACCTTGATCACGAGGTCGCCGGTTTCGGGCTTGGTGAAGATCAGCTCACCCCGCACCGAGAAATACTCATCGCCCTCCGGCAGGGCATCGGCGGGGAGGTCAGCACTGGACGAGTCGTCCTGAGCGCCCTGGTCCACGGCGCCCTGCTCCACGGCGCCCTGCTCGGCGATGGCGGGGGGGCTGGCCAGGGTGCTCGGCTCCCAGATGCCCACCAGCTGCAGGTGCAGCCCGCCCTGCTCCCGGCAGCGGGGGTAGGCCACCCAGAGGTGGGGCTGGGAGAGATCGAGGTGGCGCCGCATCAGGGTGAGCAGGCGGCCCAGTACCACCGCTTCGATCTGCTCCCCGTCCCCGGTCTGGATCTGGCCGCGGGTGATCTGATCGGGATCAGTCGGCACATAGGTGCCACGCACCACGCCGATGGCCCGGTACTGGAGCGGCTCACTGACCGGGGGGATGGGGTGAGGGATGGGATGGGGGCGCATGCCGACAATGTAGGGGGCTCCAGCCCGGGGCCGGCCCGGCAGACTGGCCACTGCCACCGCGTTTCGGCTGGATGCCCTCCGTTTCCCCCAGGCGCGCTCTCTGGCTGGGCAGTGGCGTGGCCGCCCTGGCGGCCGCCAGCCTGGGCCTGGGCTGGTGGCTCGGCCAGCTGCACAGCGGCCGCCCCGGTCCGGGCAGACGGCCTGGTCTGGAGCGGGATGTGGCCCAGCTGATCGGCCGGATGGAGAAGGGCGAAGCCAGCTCTGCGGAACAGCAGCGACTGCTGGAACTGCTCGTGGCACTGGACCGTCGTGCCGAGGCCATCCCGCTGCTGGAGCGCCTGGCCGACCAGGATCCCCGGCGCTGGCAGCTGCGGCTGCTGCTGGCCGAGCTGCGGCGGGACCAGAACGACAGCCCCGGAGCGGAACGGGAACTGCGCCAGTTGCTCAACGCCCGGCCCGACCAGATCGAGGGCTTGCAGCTGATGGCCCTGATCCAGCTGGAGACCGGCCGGGCAGCCGAGGCCGAGGCCCAACTGCAGGGTGCCCTCAAGCGGGCCAGCGAACCCAGCCTCAAGTTGCAGGCCCTGCCCATCGGCCTGCTGCTGGCCCAGGTGCACCAGCGGGCTGGCCAGGCCGCCAGGGCCGATGCACTCCTGCAGGAGCTGGCCGGCCGGTTTGCCGGTGACCCCCGGCCCCTGCTGGCCCGGGCCCTGCTCCAGAAGGAGCGCGGTGATCTGGCGGCAGCTCAGCAGACCCTGGCGGAGGCCCGCGGCCGGCAGGGCGACGGCACGGTGAAGGAGCAGATCGAGCGGGTGGCTGCCGCCTGGGGGATGGAGACCCTCAAGGGGCCTGGATCAGGCCAGAGCCCGGCCGCAGCGGCTGGGGCTGGGGCTGGGGCTGGGGCTGGAAGTCCCTGAGGGCAGCATCGATGGCGTCGGACGGCGGGGTGGCGTTGTCGAAAGCGCTGGCTCGCCGCAGCCGGTTCATCAGATCGATCGGATTGGTGGCGTCCAGGGCAGAGTTGCGGGATGGGCTGCCGATGCCGTCGTCGAGCACGCGCTGCTGCTGAGGCGAGTCGATGGTCTGGCCGTAGCCCTGCACCTGGGCCTGGGCGCGGGAGGCGGCGGCCACCAGCAGCAGGGGCAGGGCGCACACCCAGGGCAGGCTCGCCTGTGCCCACTGCGTTGCGGCGGGAGTGCGTGGGATGGACATGGGCTGGGCTGCCGACATCAAACGGCATGCTAAGGGCGCTTTGCCGCTAACCATGCGCGTCGCCAGCTGGAACGTGAATTCGGTGCGCACCCGCCTCGACCAGGTGCTGGCCTGGCTGCAGCAGGAACAACCGGAGGTGCTCTGCCTGCAGGAGACCAAGGTGGACGACCCCCTGTTCCCCCACCAGGCCTTCGCCGCGCTGGGCTACAGCGCCGCCATCAGTGGCCAGAAGGCCTACAACGGCGTGGCCCTGCTCAGCCGCCAGCCCCTGGAGGACGTGCGGATCGGCTTCAGCGCCCTGCTGCCCGGCGATGGGGCAGCGGCCGAGCTCGATCAACAGAAGCGGGTGATCAGCGCCCGCCTGGATGGGTTGCGCATCCTCAATCTCTACGTGCCGAATGGCAGCTCCCTGACGAGCGACAAATACACCTACAAATTGCAGTGGCTGGCGTGCCTGGGCCGCTACCTGGCCGCCCAGGAGGCCCAGGGGGAACCCCTATGCATGCTGGGCGACTTCAACATCGGCCCCGAGGACCGGGATCTGCCCAACCCGGAGCGGCAGACGGGCGGCATCATGGCCAGCGCGGCCGAGCGCCAGGCCCTGCGGCAGGTGCTGGGGGAGCGGCTGCACGACGTGTTCCGGGTGTTCGAGCCGGAGACAGGCCACTGGAGCTGGTGGGACTACCGCAGCGGCGCCTGGGAGCGGGACCAGGGCTGGCGGATCGACCACATCTATCTCGACGCGGAGCTGCTGGAGCTGGCCACGGGCTGCCTGATCCACAAGGCCACCCGCGGCAACCTCCAGCCCAGCGACCATGCCCCCGTGGTGGTGAACCTGGCCTGGCCGCCCGAGGGCGACGAGGGCGAAGACGATCCGGACTGGTGAGGGAATGCGGAGCGACCATGGGCTGGGCCATGGGCTGGGCCATGGGCTGGGCCATGGGCTGGGCCATGGCCTGGGCCGCCCCTGAGCATCCGCCTCAGAACACCACCGCCGCCTCGGGCAGGGACACCCCGGCGGCCCGCAGCACCTGCACCCTGCGGGCGGATTCCCCGCAGCTGCGGGGGGTGGGGAAGATCTTGCCCGGGTTGGCCCGGCAGAGGGGATCCAGGGCCCGGCGCACCAGCTGCATGGTGGCCAGGTCATCCGGGGCGTACATCCAGTCGAGGTAGCAGCGCTTGTCGCTGCCGATGCCGTGCTCGCCGCTGATGCTGCCGCCAGCCTCCACGCATAGCCTCAGGATCTCGCCACCGAGCTCCTGCACCCGCTCTCGCACGCCGGCCTCGCCGTCGCGGTAGAGGATCAGGGGGTGGAGGTTGCCGTCGCCGGCGTGGAACACGTTGGCCACTGGCAGGCCATGGCGCTGGCTCAGCTGGTCGATGGCGGCCAGCACCCGCGGCAGGGCGCTGCGGGGCACCACGCCGTCCTGCAGGTAGTAGCTGGGGAAACGCCGGCCCAGGGCGGAGATGGCCGACTTGCGTCCCTTCCACAGGCGGGCCCGCTCCGCCTCCTCCCAGGCCTGGCGCACCTGGCGGGCGCCGGCCTGGCGGCAGAGGCGCTCGGTGAGCTCCGCAGCGGCCAGCACCTCGCGCTGCTGGCCATCGAGCTCGATCAGCAGCACGGCCGCCGCATCGGCTGGATACTCCGGCTGGTCGGCCTCCTGGCCAGCTTCAGCGCCACGGGTGGTGGCCAGGTAATCGTTCACCGCCTCGATGGTGAGCCGGTCCATCATTTCCATGCCGGCGGGCAGCACGCCGGCAGCCGTCACCAGCCGCACCGCCTCCCCGGCGGCCTCCATGCTGCTGAAGTCGGCCAGCAGCACCGCCACGCTCTGGGGAGCCCGCAGCAGGCGCAGGGTGATGGCGGTGGCGATACCGAGGGTGCCCTCGCTGCCGATGAAGGCACCGCGCAGGTCGAGCTCGGGGGTCTCGTCGAGTTCGCTCCCCAGGGTGGTGACCGTGCCGTCGGGCAGCACCACCTCCAGACCCAGCACGTGGTTGCTGGTCACGCCGTACTTGAGGCAGTGCACGCCGCCGGAGTTCTCGGCCACGTTGCCGCCGATGCTGCAGGCCACCTGGCTGGAGGGGTCGGGGGCGAAGTAGAAGCCGTCGCCGGCCACCGCCCGGGTGACCCAGCTGTTGATCACCCCCGGCTGCACCACCACGCGCCGGTTGGGCAGGTCCACCTGCAGCACCCGGCGCATGCGGCTGGTGGCCACCACCAGCGCCTCGGTCTCGGCCACCGCCCCGCCGGAGAGACCGGTGCCACTGCCGCGGGCCACAAACGGCACACCCTGCTGGTGGCACATGCGCAGCACGGCCGCCACTTGCTCCGTCGTCTCCGGCAGCACCACCAGGGGCGGCTGGTGGCGGTGCAGGGTGAGGCCATCACAGTCGTAGGCCAGCAGCTCCTGGCGGGCCGCCACCACGGCACGCCGGGGGAGCACCTGCCACAGCCGTCGCTGCAGCGCAGGCCAGTCGTGGCTCACGGGTGAAGAAATGATCCGGGCTGCAGGAGGAGCGTCAAAGCGAACCGGCAGGTTCTGGGTCAGGATAGGCAGCGGTTTTGCTCCCACCCTCCGGGATCCGCCTTGACTTCGGCACCTGCTTCGGCCCCCGCCTTGAACACCACCCGCTCCCAGGCGATCTTCAGCGCCGCCCAATCCCTGATGCCTGGCGGAGTGAGCTCGCCGGTGCGCGCCTTCAAGTCGGTGGGGGGCAACCCGATCGTGTTTGACCGCGTCAAGGGCGCCTACGCCTGGGATGCGGATGGCAACCGCTATATCGACTACATCGGCAGCTGGGGCCCCGCCATCTGCGGCCATGCCCACCCCGAGGTGATCGCCGCCCTGCACGAGGCCCTCGACAAGGGCACCAGCTTCGGCGCCCCCTGCGAGCTGGAGAACCAGCTGGCCGAGCTGGTGATCGCCGCCGTGCCCAGCGTGGAGATGGTGCGCTTCGTGAACAGCGGCACCGAGGCCTGCATGTCGGTGCTGCGGCTGATGCGCGCCTTCACCGGCCGCGAGAAGATCATCAAGTTCGAGGGCTGCTACCACGGCCACGCCGACATGTTCCTGGTGAAGGCCGGCTCCGGGGTGGCCACCCTGGGCCTGCCGGATTCCCCGGGCGTGCCGCGCAGCACCGCCGCCAGCACCCTCACCGCCCCCTACAACGACCTGGAGGCGGTGAAGAAGCTGTTCGCCGAGAACCCCGGTGAGATTGCCGGCGTGATCCTGGAGCCGGTGGTGGGCAATTCCGGCTTCATTCAGCCGGTGCCGGGCTTCCTGGAGGGCATCCGCGAGCTCACCAAGGAGAACGGCGCCCTGCTGGTGTTCGATGAGGTGATGACGGGCTTCCGCATCAGCTATGGCGGTGCCCAGGCCAGGTTCGGCATCACTCCCGACCTCACCACGATGGGCAAGGTGATCGGCGGCGGTCTGCCGGTGGGTGCCTACGGCGGCCGGGCCGAGATCATGGCGATGGTGGCGCCGGCGGGGCCGATGTACCAGGCCGGCACCCTCAGCGGCAACCCCCTGGCGATGACCGCCGGCATCAAAACGCTTGAGCTGCTGAAACAGCCCGGCACCTATGAGCGCCTCGACGCGATCACGAAGCGGCTGATCGCCGGCATCCTCGACGCAGGCAAGGCTGCCGGGTTGCCGATCACCGGCGGCTCGATCAGCGCCATGTTCGGCTTCTTCCTCTGCGAAGGACCCGTGCACAACTTCGAGGCCGCCAAGGCCGCCGATGCCGCCCGCTTCGGCAGGCTGCACCGCGCCATGCTCGAGCGCGGCGTCTACCTGGCCCCAAGCGCCTTCGAGGCCGGCTTCACCTCCCTGGCCCACTCCGACGAGGACATCGACGCCACCATCGCCGCCTTCCGCGACTGCTTCGCGGCGGTGGCCTGAGCAGGAGACGGCCATGGCCCAGCCAGCCAGCGGCGCTTCGGTGGGCAAACGCCTCACCTGGCAGGGGCTGCGCCAGGTCCTGGGACCGGGCATTCTGCTGGCCGGCGCCGCCATCGGCGGCTCCCACCTGGTGGCCACCACCCAGGCGGGAGCCCGCTACGGCCTGGGGCTGCTGGGCCTGGTGCTGCTCGCCAACCTGTTCAAGTACCCGTTCCTGCTGGTGGGCAGCCGCTTCACGGCGGTCACCGGCCTGAGCCTGCTGGAGGGCTACCAGCGCCAGCGAGCCTGGTATCTGCCGGTGTATCTGCTGATCACCTTCGCCACCGGCGTGGCCAACATCGCCGCCGTCACCGCCGTGGCCGGCAGCCTGGCCACCAGCTTCCTGCCGGGCAGTCCGGTGGCGCTGGCCCTGACCATCCTGGCGGTGGGGCTGCTGCTGCTGTTGCTGGGCCACTACCGCAGCCTCGACCGCTTCAGCAAACTGGTGGTGCTGCTGCTGGTGGTGAGCACCGCGGTGGCCACCGCCGCCATCCTCTGGCAGGGGCCGGTGGCCGCGAGTGTCGATTTCTTTTCCCCCAGTCCCTGGACCGCGGCGGCCCTGCCCTTCCTGGTGGCCCTGATGGGCTGGATGCCCTGCCCCATCGACCTGGCGGCCTGGTCGTCGCTGTGGATCTACGCCCGGGAAGAGGATTCCGGCCACCAGGGCAGCCGGGCCGAGGTGGAGGCAGACTTCAACCTCGGCTACCTGGCCACCGTGCTGATGGCCGTGCTGTTTCTACTGCTGGGCGCCTGGGTGATGCACGGCACAGACCAGGAGTTTTCGGCGGCCGGCGGGCCCTTCGCCCAGCAGTTGGTCCAGCTCTACACCGCCAGCCTGGGCAGCTGGGCCACCCCGTTGATCGCCGCTGCGGCCTTCACCACCATGGCCAGCACCAGCCTCACCTGCCTGGATGGCTACCCGCGCGCCGCCTCGGCCGGGGTGCGGTTGCTGCGGGGATTCACGGGGCTGGCGGTGCACGACCGCCGCGATCACCAGGGCTGGATCCTGCTGCACTTCGGCCTGGCCGCCGCCGTGATCGGGCTCTGGCCGGGCTCGATGGGCACGCTCGTGCAGCTGGCCATGATCGTGTCGTTCCTCACCACCCCTCTGCTGGCCTGGATGAACCTGCGGGTGATCCAGGGACGCCAGGTGGCTCCGGCCCAGCGGCTGGGGCCGGCCCTGCTCTGGACTGCCCGGTTGGGACTGGTGGTGCTGAGCGTGTTCGTGCTGCTGTTCCTGCTCACCTTGCTGGGGAGCTGAAGCCTGGGGGGCCGGGATCGCCCAGGCGGCCTGCCGAACCGCAGCGGCAAGGTGCCGCCGGGTCTTGGGCTGGGCGCTGAGCTGGCATCGCGCCTGCGGGCTTATACGGCCCGGGATCCGCAGAATGACGTGGAATCACCCTGCAAATCCACAGTGCCAAGCATTATTCGGTAGCAACCAATCCTGAAAGCCACCGGCTTGAATCAGGGCCCGCCATTGCCTGCGTCGCAGAGCACACCCATAGCCTCCGAAACGACCATCGTGCCTATGATGGCCATCAAAGCAAACGCAAGATCATGCTGACTGGATCAGAGCTTCTGGCCAAAGTGAAAGAGCTTGGGGATGCCTCCAAGTCCGAACTGGTGCGGGAGTGCGGCTACGTGAGCCTCAAGAAGGATGGCAGCGAGCGGCTGAACTTCACCGCCTTTTACGAGGCCCTGCTGGAGGCCAAGGGCATGACCCTCGGTGAGAGCGGCGGCAAAGGACGGGCCCGAGCAGGGCGCAGCCTCAGCTACGGCACAAAAGTGCAGTTCAACGGCAACCTGCTGGTGGGCAAGGCCTACACCGCCCAGCTCGGCCTGAAGCCCGGTGATGAGTTTGAGATCAAGCTGGGGCGCAAGCAGATCCAGCTGATTCCCCTGGGCTCGGTTGAGGAGGATGACGCTGCCGAAGCAGCGGCGTGATCGGGCCTGACCACCTCCTGCCCCGCTGACCGACGCCGCTGTTCTGGAAGGGGACTCAGGTCCGCTCGACGATTCATGCCACGAACTGCCCACACCCGGCCCGCAGCCTGGAACTGGTTCATACCTTGAGGGCACCTGCAACACCGCCATGGCGCCGGAACGGTTCTTCCTGGAACTGGACCCACCGGGGAACACCAGCCCTGAACTGCCCCATGTGGTGATCGTGGGCGGCGGTTTCGCAGGGCTGAAGGCGGCCCAGGCCCTGCGCGGCAAGCCGGTGCGGGTGACGCTGATCGACAAGCGCAACTTCAACCTGTTTCAGCCGCTGCTCTACCAGGTGGCCTCGGGCCTGGTGTCGGAGGCCGACGTGGCCTCACCGCTGCGCCAGCTGCTGGGCAAGGCCCCCAACATCCAGATCCTGCTGGGGGAGGTGGAGGAGATCGACCCCAAGGCGAAGGAGGTGGTGTTCAACGACCGCCGCTTCGCCTACGACCACCTGATCCTGGCCACCGGTTCCGGCAGCACCTACTTCGGCCATGAGGAGTGGCGGGCCGAGGCACCGCCGATGAAGATCATCGAACACGCCGACGAGATCCGCCGGCGGGTGCTGATGGCCCTGGAGGAGGCCGAACAGACCCCAGACCCCCAGCGCCGCCAGCTGCTGCAGACCGTGCTGGTGATCGGCGCCGGGCCCACCGGCTGCGAGCTGGCCGGATCGCTGGCCGACCTGATGCGCCAGGCGGTGGCCAACGAGTTCAAACAGCTCAACCCCGGCCTCAGCAAGGTGGTGCTGATCGACCCGGGCGACCGGGTGCTGCGGGCCATGCACCCCAGCCTCTCGGCCGCCGCCGCCCGCAACCTGCAGTCGCTGGGGGTGGAGCTGGAGCTGGGCGGGCGGGTGCAGTCGATCGCGTCCGGCGTGGTGACCCTCAGCCACAAGCTGGCCGATGGCAGCAGCAGCACCCGCAGCCTGGAAGGGGGCACCGTGTGCTGGACCGCCGGCGTGCGTGCCTCCCACCTGGGCAAACTGCTGGCCGAGCACACCGGCTGCGAGCTGGACCGGGGCGGCCGGGTGGTGGTGCAGCCCGACTTTTCGATCCCGGGCCATCCGGAGATCCGCGTGGTGGGCGACCTCTGCAGCTACAGCCACACCGCCGATGGCAAACCCCTGCCCGGCATGGCTGGTCCGGCGGTGCAGATGGGCACCTGGGTGGCCCGCGACATCCTGGCCCGCTGCCAGGGCCGCGAGCATGCCCCGTTCCGCTTTGTCGATTTCGGCAGCATGGCGGTGATCGGTCGCACCTTCGCCGTGGCCGACCTGCGCGGCCTGCGGCTGAGCGGCTTCCCCGGCTGGCTGGTGTGGGGCCTGGCCCACCTGGCGTTCATGCCCGACACCGAGAACCGCCTCACCTTGCTCACCAAGTGGCTGTGGCAGATCGCCACCAACCAGCGCGCCGCCCTGGTGATCACCGGCCGGGCCGGCCAGCACATGGGCGTGGAGGTGGGCCTGGAGCGGCGGGAACTGGCCTCAGTGCCGCCGCCGGTGGAAGCGGCCCAGACTTAAGGCGATCAGGATCGCCACATACAGCTGGCCCGCCACGGTGATCACCGAACTGATCACCTGGGCGGTCACATTGCGCGGGTTCAGCAGGTTGGTGCCCGCGGTGGTGAGCAGGTTCATCGCTCCCGCCATCAGGGCCGGCTCAATGCCCAGCGGGCCGCCGCCGGCCTGGCTGCCCGCCGCCGGCAGGGCGGAGAGCGTGAACGCCTCCGGCTGATACACCCACAGCGCCGTGAACAGCAGGCCGCCGGCGATGCCGATCAGCAGGTAGCCGCTGGCGGCGCCCATCACCACCGACACCGTGACGAACGGCTCCCGCACCAGGCTCTTCACCTTGCGCAGCAGCACCAGGGTGAGAAACACCACCCACACCAGCACGTGCGGCACAGCGAGAGCCGTACTCCAGCGCGGATCCAGCTGGCGCAGCACCTGCCAGAGCAGCTCCAGCGTGATGGCCAGGCCACCGAAGACATACACAACCGAGCGCGACCGCCGCAGCAGCGAATAGCGGCTGAGAAACACGATCAACACCACCGCCAGCGATACCAACAGCGCCGACAACAGCCAGGGCCACAGCTCCGCCAGGGGAAGAGAGAGAACCAGCAGCACTTCCACGGCCAGGGTGAGCTGGTAACCGCGATGGCGCTTGCGCAGCCGCTCGACGTCCGCTCGGGTGTACTCCCGGCTGGAGGTCCCGCCACCAGGTGTCACAGGCCGGGGCTGCTCTGCATGATGCCGCCGTCGGCGAAGATGCTGGTGGCGGTGATATAGCTGGCGGCATCGCTGGCCAGGAAGGCCACCACCTTGGCGATTTCCGACGGCTGGGCCATGCGCCCCATCGGAATCGCCGCGTTGAGCTTGGCCAGCAGCTCGGGGTTGTTCATGGTGGAGTCGTTGATCGGCGTGGCCACCGCCCCGGGCCCCACATTCACAATCGTGACCCCCTTGGACGCCAACTCCACGCCGGCGGTGCGCGTCAGCATGCGCACGCCCCCCTTGGCCACGCAGTAGGGCGTGTTGTTGGGCATGGGCCAGTCCTCATGCACCGATGAAATGTTGATGATGCGGCCACCGCTGCCCTGGGCAATCATTTGCTTGGCGGCATACTGGGTGGCGAAGAACACACCGCGCAGGTTCACATTCAACACCTTGTCGAAATCATCGGGGGTGGTGTCGAGAATCGAGGTGCGTGTTTCAATGCCAGCGTTGTTCACCATCACATCAAGGCGGCCATAGCGGTCCACCGCCGCCTGCACCAACCGCTGCAAATCGTCGAGCTTGCCCACATCGGCCTGCACACCGAAACTGCTGCCGCCCAGTTCACCGATCTCCTCTTCCATCGCCTCAGTGGCTTCGGGATGGGAGCGGTAGTCGATCACCACCTTGGCGCCCAGGCGGGCCACCTCCTCCACGATCGATTTGCCAATGCCGCTGTTGCCACCGGTGACGATGATCACCTTGCCCTTGAGCAGGTTAGCCAGGGTTTCCTGGGCGTAGGGATTAACCTGGGTCATGGCAGATAGGGGCCGCAGCACGGGGAAAGCCTGCGAAAGCTAAACAGCCGCCAACCCCAGCGCAGCCAACTGCAACACCCGTGCACAGAACGGAGTGCATCCATCAGCAATTCATCACCGATGCCCCATCCATCGATGACAAAACAATTCCCATCGGCATTCAATCCCTACGGTTCATGGCGACTGCCAGCGGTTTTCCCATGCCAGCGCCAGCCCTGCGCCGAGCCATCCACAGCGAACGCTTCCCCAAGCCTGTGGCTTCCTACAGCCAGGGCTTCCAACATGGCAATACCCTGTTCATCACCGGCCAACTGCCGGTGGATCCGATCACCAGCCTCAAGGTGGGGGATGGCGACATCACCCTCGAATCCCGCCAGGTGATGCGCAACATGGAAGCCGTGCTGCAGGAGGCCGGTTTCGGCTTCGAGCACCTGGTGAGCGCCACGGTGTATCTCACCGACATCAACACTCTCGACACCTTTGATGCGGTGTGGCAGGAGTATTTCCCCGACGCCCAGGCCTACCCCTCCCGCGCCGTGGTGCAGGTGTCCGCCCTGGTGCTGGGCATCCAGCTGGAGGTCTCGGCCATCGCCATCAAGGACTGAACTCCAAAGCCTGAACCCCAAAGCCATGAGCGACCCCTTCAGCCTGGCGCCCCAACCCGAGACCTACTGGCACCTCTGGACAGGCGACGACGGCATCAGCCGCCAGCAGGAGTGCACCATCAGCGATTTTCAGCTCGGCCAGCTGGGCCCCGGCGACTCCCCCCAGTTTTCCCGGCCGCTGTTTGATCAGGGCAATGCCTTTGTGACCTACCTGCCGGTGGGCTGGACGGCCGACTGGCATGAAAACCACGTGCCCAAGTGGATCTATGTGCTCAAGGGGGCCTGGTCGGTGCAGAGCATGGATGGCCAGATCGCGATCATGGGCGCCGGCGCGTATTCCTTCGGCGGCGACCAGGGCTGCATCGCCAGCCCGGAGGGCCACCGGGGCCATCTCTCCGCCCAGGTGGGGGATGAACCCTGCGTGCAGTTGATCATCCAGCGCAACGACGACGCCTGGAAACAGGCAGCGCCGGGATTCTTCCGATGAGCCAGCCCTCCACCTGCACGGAGAGTTACGACCCACGCTTCGACCAGCTGGTGCTGTTCAACGCCGAGCTGGAGCTGCTGGCTGAAGGCTTCCGCTGGCTGGAGGGGCCGGTGTGGTTCGGCGACCACCGGTGCCTGCTGTTCAGCGACATCCCTGGCAACCGCACCCTGCGCTGGAGCGAACAGCACGGGGTGAGCACCTTCCTGGAGCCATCGCAGTTTGCCAACGGCCAGACCCGCGACCTGCAGGGGCGGCTGATCCAGTGCCACCACCGCAGCCGCTGCCTCACCCGCCTGGAGCACAACGGCACCAGCACCACCCTGGTGAGCCAGGCCCGGGGCCAGCGCCTCAATGCCCCCAACGACGTGGTGGTGAAGGGCGACGGCTCGATCTGGTTCAGCGATCCGCTCTACGGCCTGATGAACGACTACGAGGGCGGCCGCCAGGAATCTGAGCAGCCACCCGCCCTCTACCGGCTCGATCCCGCCAGCGGCGAGGGCGCTATGGCGGCGGTGGCGGTGGCCACCGATTTCGACGGCCCCAACGGCCTCGCCTTCTCGCCCGATGAACAGGTGCTGTATGTAGCCGAATCCGGCGCCCCGGGGGCCAGCGAGCCGCGTCAATACATCCGCCGCTTCCAGGTGAACAGCGACGGCCGCAGCCTCAGCGGTGGCGAGGTGTTCCACAAAATCACGCCAGGCTGGGCCGATGGCTTCCGGGTGGATGAACACGGCAACCTGTGGTGTGGCGCCGCCGACGGCGTGCACGTGATTGCCCCCGACGGCACCCTGCTGGGCAAGGTGTTGGTGCCGCAGCGCGTGAGCAACCTCTGCTTCGGCGACCGCTACGGCAGCCGCCTGTTCCTCTGCGCCTCCACCGCCCTCTATGCCCTGTTCACGGGCACCCGCGGCGCCACCTGGCAACGCTGAATCCCCTCATCGCTCCCCCCCCCACCTCGTGCCCCCATGGCCAATCCCCAGCTCGAAGCCTTTCTGCGGCAGGCCAAGGGCGATCCAGACTTGCTGGCCCAGCTGAACAGCTGCCCCAATCTCAACGCCATCGCCGCCCTGGGGGCCGAACTGGGCTTCCAGTTCAGCGGCGTGGATCTGGTGAAGCACCAGGCCGAGGCCACCCTGCGCCTGGGCGAGGGCGATCTGGAAGCGGCCGCCGCCGGCGTGGAGCTGGAGGGCCACCTCTGGCTGATGCGGATCGTGTGGGGCTGAGCGCGATGCGATCCGCCTTCGTTCTGGAACTCGCTGACGCCGAGCGCCTGCTGGCGGCCGCCCTGGCCGAGGCCCGACTGGACGGCTCCCGGGTGGCCGCCGCGGTGGTGGACGGAGGCGGCCGGCTGGTGGCCTTCCGGCGCCTCGATGGCGCCAGCCCCGCCGCCGCCGAGGCGGCGATCGCCAAGGCCCGCATGGCCGCCCTCACGGGCAGCGACACCGCCGGTCTGGAGGCGGCCATCAATGGCGAGCGGCCGGCCCTGCTGCAGCTGGCCCCGGCCCTGGGCCAGCCGGCGGCAGCCATGGGCGGCGGCATCGCCCTGCGCTGGGGTGGTGAGCTGCTGGGCGGCCTGGGCGTGTCGGGAATGACGCCCCAGCGCGACGGCCAGATCGCCGCGGCCGGCGCCGGCGCCCTGGCCCCCTGGCCGCACCTGGAGGCGGTGAGCTTCAGCTGCGCCGACGCCGAGGCCTGCGCCGCCTTCTTCTGCAGCCAGCTGGGCTGCCGCCGCCTCGATGCGATCGAGCCGGGCCCTGGCTACGCCAGCCTGATCGGCCTGCCGGGGGCCCAGCTCAAGCTGGTGCGCCTGGCCCTGGGCCGCGAACGACTGGAGTTGCTGGAGGTACAGGCCCTGCCCCCCGGCCAACGGCCGGGCCGCCCCTTTCCCGCAGATAGCCGCAGCAACGACCTGTGGTTCCAGCACATCTGCGTGGTGGTGCGGGATCTGGAGCGGGCCAGCGCCTCGCTGCGCCAGGCGATCGCCGCCGGCGCCCTGCAGGCCATCTCCGCCGCGCCCCAGCGCCTGCCCGACTGGAACAGCGCCGCCGCCGGCATCGAGGCCTACAAACTGCACGGCCCCGAAGGACACTGCCTGGAGCTGCTGCAATTCCCGCCAGATAAGGGCGACGCCCGCTGGCACAGCCCTGAAAACACCGGCCTGTTCCTGGGTATCGACCACAGCGCCATCGGCATCAGCGACACCGAACGCAGCTGCCGCTTCTACAACCAGCTCCTGGGCCTGCGCTTGGGCGGCGATGGCATCAACAAGGGGCCCGAGCAGGACCGGCTCGATGGTCTCACCAGCACCCAGGTGCGCATCACCAGCCACCGCTGCCCCAGTGGCGCCGGCATCGAGTGCCTCGACTACCGCAGCCCGGAGGGCGGCCGGCCCATGCCCGCCGATCTGGGCCCCCAGGACCGGGCCCACGGCCAGCTGCGCCTGGTGGTGGGCCAGGAGATCGGGCAGCTTGAAGCGATCGCCGCGGCGATCGAGCCCCATGGCGGCCGGCTGCTCAGCCCCGCGGTGGTGGCTCTGTCTCCCCCGGAAGCTCGGGAGCTGGGCTTTCGGGCCGGGCTGCAGGTGAGCGATCCCGACGGCCATCGCCTGCAGCTGGTGGTGCGCTGAGGGGCTGCAGCAGGGCGGCGCACTGCCGGCCGTTCCAACCCTCCCCGCGCAGCCCCGTGCTGAGGGCATCACTCACGGCGCTCGCCAGCAGCAGGGCCGGCAGCAGCTGGGGATCCCCCTGCAGGGTGAACACAAACGCGGCGCAGAACAGGGGGGTGCCCTGGGCTGCGGCGAACAGGGCCACCGCGCCCACCGCCGCCAGCTGGCCCAGCTGGGCAGTGGACAGGTCGCTCTGCCCCGGCAGCAGGGAGGTGAGCAGGGCTCCCAGGGTCATGCTGTCGTGCATCAGCCCACCAGGCGCCCCGGCCGCCAGGCTCACCAGGGTGGCCAGGCCCCGCCACAACAGGGTGAGGGGAGGCCCGCCGCTCTGCCCCGCCAGGGCAGGGGCCAGGGAAAGCGAACCGTCGTTGAGGCTCAGACCCGCGCTCAGCACCGCCAGGACGCTGAGCGCCAGGGCCAGCAGCAGGGCGCCCAGCAACCGGCGCCGGCCCATCAGCCGCTGCACCCTCGCCGCCGCGCCGATCGCCAGCCGCACCAGCAGGCCGCCCAGCAGCGCTCCGGCCAGGGTGAACAGGGCCGCCCAGCCCCAGAGATCGGCCGCCAGAGCGCCGAACTGCAGGCCCGAGAGCCGGGCCGGCTGGCCCAGGGTGGTGCTCAGCAGGGCGCCGGCACCCGACACCAGCAGCGTCGGCCCCAGCAGACCCACCCCGCTGCGCCGACCCACTTCCTCCAGGGCATAGCTGACGGCCAGCAGCGGCGAACGGAAGGCCACCCCCAGACCGGCGGCCCCGCCGATCACGGCCACGGCCGGCAGCGGCAGCGCCGCCAGGGGGCGGAAGCGGGGCCACCGCCGCCGGATCGCCAGGGAGGCGCTGGCCCCGATCGCCACCGACGGTGACTCCACCCCCACCGCCAGCCCCCCGGCGTGGGTGAGCAGCATCAGGGGCAGGCGCACCAGCTGGCTGCGCAGGCTGAGCTTCTCCAGCCAGAGGGCCTCGGCGTCGGCCGGCAGGGGCGGCGCGGCCCGATCGAGGGCCAGCAGGGGCGCCACCCCACCGCCCCGGCCCGCGGCCAGGGGACCCCAGGCCAGCCAGAACAGCAGGGCGCTGGCCCCGAACACCAGCAGCAGGGCCTGGCCCAGATGGGGTTCGGCACCAACGCCGCCCCCGCCGCTCTCCAGCCCCGCCAGCGACCAACCCCAGCGCTGCAGGCGGAAGCCCAGCTCGGAGAGGGCCTGGTAGGGCCACTCCAGCAGGGCCATGCCGATGCCCAGCAGCAGCCAGATCAGCACGGCGATCCGGGCGGTCATCAGCTGGCCTCAGCCACCCGCCCCAGCAGCGCCACCACCGAGCGGGGCTGCACGGCGTAGGCGTGGTCGGCCAGGGGCGGCGTGTCCCCCCAGGCCACGATGTCGTCCGGACTGGGCAGGGCGGTGTCGATCCAGCGGTGCCAACGCCCATCCGCCAGGCCCGTGGACGGCAGGGCGAACCGCAGCGGCTGCCACCAGGCATTCACCATCAGGTGCAGGCGGAAGCGATGGCCAACGCTGGTGTAGCCCACAGCCAGGGAATGGGAATCGGGCCCCCAGTCGGGCTGGAAGGGCTCCACGCCGTGCCATTCCAGCGCACAGCGGTGCAGCAGTTCGGCCAGGGAGAGGTTGTCGTGATCGAGCACCACATCCCGCCGCTGGCGGAAGGCGTTCAGGGTGCGGGTGAAGCGCAGCAGGTCGGCCTGGCGCTCCACCAGCGTCCAGTCGAACCAGCTGAGCGGATTGTCCTGGCAGTAGGCGTTGTTGTTGCCCCGCTGGCTGCGGCCCACCTCATCGCCCATGGCCAGCATCGGCGTGCCGGCGGAAAGCAGCAGCAGGCAGAGGGCGTTGCGCATCTGCCTGCTGCGCAGGGCCAGCACCTCCGGATCCTGCGTGGGACCCTCCACCCCGCAGTTCCAGCTGGCGTTGTCATCGGAGCCATCGCGGTTGTCCTCGCCGTTGGCCCCGTTGTGCTTGCTGTCGTAGCTCACCCAGTCGGCCAGGGTGAAGCCGTCGTGGCAGGTGATGAAGTTCACGCTCAGCTCCGCCTCCCGGCCGCGCTGCCCGTACACATCCGGGCTGCCGATCAGGCGCTGGGCCGCCGCCCAGGCAAAGCCCGCATCGCCCTTGAGGAAGTGGCGCAGGTCGTCGCGAAAGCGGCCGTTCCACTCCTGCCAGCGCTCGCCCACGAAGCTGCCCACCTCGTAGAGGCCGGCGGCATCCCAGGCCTCGGCGATCAGCTTGGTGCCGGCCAGCACAGGATCGCTGTCGAGATCCAGCAGGATCGGCGGCCGCGGCTCGGGGTTGCCCTCCTCATCGCGGGAGAGCACGGCGGCCAGATCGAAGCGGAAGCCATCCACGTGCATGTGCTCCACCCAGTGGCGCAGGCTGTGGCGGATCAGGCGGCGCACCACCGGGTTGTTGGCGTTGAGGGTGTTGCCGCAGCCGGTCACGTCCAGATCAGCCAGGCCGCCGCCGCCATCGCTCTGCAGCAGGTAGTAGTCGCGGGGGGCCAGCCCCCGGTAGGAGAGGGTGGGTCCCGGCCCCGGGCCGGCCATCGAGCCCTCGGCGGTGTGGTTGAACACCACATCGAGGATCACTTCGATGCCGGCGCGGTGCAGGGCCTTCACCAGATCGCGGAACTGATCGAGGGCCGCCAGCGGATCGCTGCCGGCGGCATAGCCCGGGTGGGGAGCCAGCACGCTGATGGGCTGGTAGCCCCAGTGGTTGCTCAGCCCTGGCGGTGCCGCCTGGGCATCGAAGGCGAACACCGGCAGCAGCTCCACGGCGGTGATGCCCAGCTGCTGCAGGTAGGGGATCTTCTCGATCAGCCCGGCGTAGGTGCCGGCCCGCTCCCGGGGCACGCCGGAACTGGGATCGGCCGTGAAGCCGCGCAGGTGCAGCTCGTAGATCACCGTCTCGCGGGCGGGCCGGCGCAGGGGCCGATCGCCCTGCCAGTCGTAGCGGCTGGGGTCGGCCACCACACTCTTGATCGCGCCGGCCCAGCCACCCCCCGCGCCAGGCGCACCCTGGCGGCGCTGGCCCCGCTGCCGGCCGTAGCCCTGCGGCACCGCCACCGCCAGGGCGTAGGGATCGAGCAGCAGGCAGTCGGGATCGCTGGGGAGGCGATAGCCGTAGAGCTGGCCCGGCTCCACCCCCGCCAGCCAGCCATGCCAGTAGGAGCCGCTGTGGTGGCGCTCGCCGGCGAAGGGGATCACCGCGGCCGGCTCGGGATCGTCGACCCCCTGGAACAGACAGAGCTCCACGCGCTCGTGCTGGCGTGCATGGATGCTGAAATTCACCCCACCCTGCCGGAGCGTCGCGCCCAGGGGCGCGCTGCTGCCGGCGGCGAGGGCCGGATGGGGATCGGTCATGGCCGGCCACGGGTGTGGGGTCACCCGCCCATGGTGGCCAGAGCGGGGCCTGCTGCCTACGTTGCAGGGCAGATCCGGCTGGGCCCCATGGAGATCACGGTGGTGGAGCTGCTGGTGCCGGCTGCCCCCTCAACCGCCGCCCAGGCGGCCCTGCTGCTCCTGCGCCTGTTCCTGGGCGTGTGCTTCATCCGCCATGGCTGGCCCAAGCTGCGCAACCTGGACACCTGGGCCACCGCCCTGAACACCCCCCGCTGGCTGTGCTTCCTCTCCGCCGCCTCGATGTTCGGCGCTGGCATCGCCCTGCTGCCCGGCCTGCTCACCCCCCTGGCCGCCCTGGCGATCCTGGTGTCGATGGCCTACGCCATGGTGCTGGAGATCCGCTCCGGCTTTCCCTTCATCGCCCCCGACCCCTACCAGATCCCAGCAGGCGACTACGCCGGGCCGATGGGGGTGGGGGACCCCCCCAGCTGGGAGAAGGCGGCGATGTATGTGGTGATGTGCCTGGTGCTGATCGGCTGCGGAGGCGGCCTGTTCTCCCTCGACAACCTGTTGATCGCCGATCTGCTCGACCTGGCGCTCGACTGAGCAGTGATCTGCTTGGCTGAAGCGGGTGGCTGAAGAGCGTGGCTGAACTGGAAGCGGCACTGGCCGGGCTGGGCCATTGGCTCCTGCAGTTCGATCGCGGCTGGGAGATCCTGCTGCTGGTGGGGCTGTCGATGTCGCTGGCCCACCTGTTCGCCCTGGTGGCCAACCAGCTCACCCCCCGCCAGATCGTGGTGCAGCTGCTGCTCGATGCCCTGGTGCTGGCGGTGGCCCTGCTGCTGGCCACCCTGGTGGACATGGCCCTGCTGGCGGTGGTGGTGCAGGGTCCGCTGCAGCCCTGGGCGCTGTTCGAGAGCCTGGGGGCCGCCCTGCTGCCCGGCGTGCTCTACGTGCTGGTGGCGGCGCCTTATGTGAGCGACCTGATCGCCGTGACCATCTGGGTGCTGATTCACCTGAACGTGGTGGCCGTGCTGCAGGCCCGCTTCGATCTGCCGGCGGGCCAGGCCCTGGCCCTGGCCACCCCCGGCTACGCCCTCGGCCTGCTGCTGGTGAGCGCGCTCTTTTACCAGGGCTGGCAGCGGGGCTACCGGCGCCTGGCCGACACCCTGGGCCGATGAGCAGCCGGGCCGCCCGCTTCTTTGCCCTGGGGCGACGCCTGCTGCGGATCAGCATCGGCGGCTGCCTGCTGGTAGGCGGGGTGCTGGTGGCCGGTGCCCTGGTCCATGGCGGACTGGAACGGTTCGGGCGGGTGGGCAGCAACGACCTGCAGGAGCTGGCCCTGCTGCTGGCCTGGCTGGTGGGCCTGCTGGTGCCGATCACGGGCATCTATTCGGTGGCGGGGCAATACGCCTTCTGGAACGGCTGGCTGGGCGGGCTGCCCGATCCGGCCAGCCTGTTCGCCCAGGGCGATCCGCCCGAGGGAGCCGCCTCCACCGCCACCTTCACCGCCACCGCATCGCAGCCGGCGCCGGCCGATCGCTTCGTGGTGTATCTCGACGGCATCCACCAGAGCGTGGAGGAACATCCGCCGCGGGTGGCGGCGCTGCTGGCGGAACTGGCGGCCGGGCTGCCGGCCGGCACCGCGTTGATCGAAGGGGTGCAGACCTACACGATCAGCCCGGCGGAGCTGGCCGCCGACGCCGGTAGCCGCTGGTTCTGGCGACGGCTGTTCGCCCTGCAGGAGCACCACCCCAACCGGCTGGTGAACGCCATCTGCGCGGCCCTGGTACAGGCCAACAACGTGATCAAGGTGGGGATCTCCGCCGACCGCCGCTACGGGCCGATCCTCAACTACGAACTGGCCCTGAAGGTGGCGCGGCGGCTGGTGGAGGCCGGCCTGCGCCAGGGCAGTGGCCAGCGGATCGTGCTGCTGGGCTACAGCGGCGGCGGCGAGATGGCCATGGGCATGGCCGACGTTCTCCAGGTGCTCTGCCGCTGCCCGGTGCAGATCCTCACCTGCTGCGGCGTGTTCAGCGGCAACCAGCGGCTCGACCAGGTGGCCGGCATCGCCATGGTGGTGGGCAGCCGCGATCCGGTGGCCGCCCTGGGACCGCTGCTGTTCCCCGGCCGCTCCTCCCTGCTGCCCCTCTCCAACTGGAACAAGGCCCGCTTCGCCGGTCGGGTGAAGCGGGAGGTGGTGGCCGGCATGGGCCACAACGGCCGCGGCGGCCCCTTCTCCCCGCGCCATCGCAGCACCGTGGTGGCCCTGATCCTGGAGCACCTGGCCTGGATGGATCAGCCTCCGGCAGCCTGAGGGCCCACCAACAGCCGACTACCGGCCGAACCGCCCGCGCAGATGCTCCGCCACCCGCAGGGCATTGGCAATCGCCGTGAGCGAGGGATTCACCGCGCCGATGGTGGGCATGAAGCTGGTGTCCACCACGTAGAGGTTGTCGAGCTCGTGGGCCTTGCAGTGGAGATCCAGCACCGAGGTGGCCGGATCGCTGCCGAAGCGGCAGGTGCCCGCCTGGTGCCCCACCGCGGCGATCGACATCGTGCTCTTGATGTAGATCTGGCGCTCCACCAGGTGGTTGCGCAGATAGAGCCGGTCGAGCATGGCGGTGAGCCGCTTCACCAGATGATTGGAGGCGCTCTGGTTGTTGGCGGTGTAGCTCAGCTGGATGCGCCCCTCGGCGTCCACCGTCACCCGGTTGTCCGGGTCGGGCAGATCCTCCGATGAGATCCAGAAGTCGAGGGCGTGTTCGGCGATCCTGTCCATCGACCAGCCCGGCATGAGGAAGGTTTCCAGCGGCGCATAGCCCTTCATGATCGTGCCGTTGGTCTTGCCGGTCATCTGGATGTTGCCCATCGGATAGGCGAACTCGGCATCGCCGAAATACCAGTCGTTGATCGACACCGTTTTCTGAAACACGGTGGTGTTGGGCTCGTGGGCCAGGGCCACCATCGCCTTGCTGTTGTGGAACATGTAGTGGCGGCCCACCCGGTCGGAGCCATTGGCCAGGCCGCGCGGGTGCCGGTCGTTGGCCGACATCAGCAGCAGGCGGGCGCTGTTGGCCGCCCCGCAGCTCACCACCACCACATCTCCGCTCACCTGCAGGGACTCGCCATCGCGCTGCAGGTCCACCGCCGTCACCGAGCGGCCCGAGGGGTCGGTGTGCAGCCGGCGCACTTCGGCGCGGGTGAGCAGCGACACGTTCGCACTGGCCAGGGCAGGCCGCACCCCCAGCACCTCGGCGTCGCTCTTGGCATGCACCAGGCAGGGGAAGCCGTCGCAGCAGTTGCAGCGACGGCAGCGGCTGAAGGGCATGCTCGCCTCATCGAGCAGCACGCCGCTGGGGGCATGGAAGGGGTGGAGTCCCGCCGCCCGCAGGTCATCCACCAGCTTCTGCATGCGCGGCTCGTGGGCCACCGGCGGATGGGGATAGGGCCCGCTGCAGGGGGGCTCGGTGGGGTCCTCCCCGCGCTGGCCATGCACCTGGTACATCTCCTCGGCCCGCTGATACCAGGGCTCGAAGTCGCTGTAGCGCAGGGGCCAGGCCGGCGAGATGCCGTCGTGGTGCGCCATCTCTTCGAAATCCTGCTGGCGCAGGCGGAAGTGGGCGGCGCCGTACATCTTGGTGGCGCCGCCCACGAAGTAGTGGCTGCCCGGCTGGAAGGGCTTGCCGTGCTTGTCGAACCAGGTGTCCTTGGACACGTAGCGGTTCTTCTGAAACACCTCTTCGGCATCCCAGTTCTGGGGTTCCTGGGGCAGCCAGTCACCGCGCTCCAGCACCAGGATCCTGAGGCCCGTGGGAGCCAGGGCCCGGGCCAGGGTGCCGCCGCCGGCGCCACTGCCGATGATCACCACGTCAAAGTGATCGCCGTGGCCCACCTCCAGCTGGGCCGCGACCGGCGGCACGGAGGCGTGCACACCGGTGAGAGAAACCGGGGAAGGGGCCTGGGCCATCGCAGCGGCAGCGGAGAACAGTCCGTCAACCCGGGCAACCCCCTCCGCAGAGGGGATCAACCGGTGGGATAACGGTTCAGTTGGTTGATCATCTTGGCCACCAGGGCTGTCCAGCCGGTCTGGTGCGAGGCACCCACGCCGCGGCCGTTATCGCCATGGAAGTATTCGTTGAACAGGATCAGATCCCGCCAGTGGGGGTCGCTCTGGAACAGCTCCACATCACCGTTGAACGCCCGCCTCCCCTGGCCGTCGCGCCGGAAGATGTTCACCAGGCGGGATTGCAGCTGCAGCGAAGCGTCCCAGAGGGTGATCCAGTTGCCGGAGCGGGTGGGAAATTCCACCTTGAAGCTGTCGCCGTAAAAGTGAGCATATTTCTGCAGCGATTCAATCAGCAGGAAGTTGATCGGCATCCACACCGGTCCGCGCCAGTTGGAGTTGCCGCCGAACATCGCCACCGGGCTGTCGGCCGGGCTGTAGGCGAGCACGTCACTCTGGCTGCCCTCGCTGTAGCGGTAAGGGGCTTGCTCATACACCTTGGAGAGCGCCCGGATGCCATAGGGAGAGAGAAACTCCTCCTCATCGAACAGCCGTTCGCAGATGCGCCGCAGGCGACCCTCCGGCACCAGGGTGAATAGCAGGCGGTCGTTGTGCCACTGGCCCAGGTTGGCGGCCAGCCAGGTGGGCGTGGTGCGTTCGTGCACGAACCAGGCCATGCTCTGCAGCACGTCCAGCACCGGCAGGCGGGCCACCGTCTCCACGTCGTAGCTGGCGACGGCCAGCAGCGGCACCAGGCCTGACACCGAGCGGGTGCGCAGGTAATCGGTGCTGCCATCGGGGCGTTTGATCACGTCGTAGTAGAAGCCGTCCTGCTCATCCCAGTTCAGGTAGTCCCGCTCGGACGGGGCATTGAGGGTGAGGGCCAGCTGCACGAAATCCAGCACGAAGCGCTCACACAGATCGGCGTATTCCGGCTCTTCCCGGCTCAGCTCCACGGCGATGTTGAGCAGATTGAGGCTCAGCGAGGCCATCCAGGCCGTGCCGTCGCACTGCTCGATGTGGCTGCCATCGGCGAGGGGAAAGCGCCGGTCGAACACAGCGATGTTGTCCAGGCCGAGGAAGCCCCCCTCGAACACGTTGTCGCCGGAACGGTCGTTGCGGTTGGCCCACCAGCCGTATTCCAGGGTGAGCTTGCGCAGGGCGGCGCGCAGAAAGGCCAGATCACCGCTGCCGCCATTCTGGCGGCGCTCGATCTGGAAGATGCGCATCACCGCCCAGGCGCCGATCGGCGGATTGGCGTCGGAGAGGGCCCACTCGTAGGCCGGCGTCTGGGCGTTGGGAGCGGTGAAATGGGGGGAGCGCAGCAGCATCGCCTGCTGCTTGGCGGTGGCCGGATCCACGATCGTGAAGGCCATCGCCTGGAACATCAGATCCCACTGGCAGAAGTAGGGGTATTCCCATGCATCCGGCATGGAGATCACGTTGTGGGCGTGCAGCCGGCTCCACTGGGCTGTTTCGGTATGCAGCCGCGCTCGCGGCGGCGGCGGCTGGGTGGGGTCCCCCTCCAGCCAGCGCAGCACGCTCCAGCCGTAGTACTTCTTGCACCACAGCAGCCCGGCGATGGCGCTGTTGTGGATCAGGCGATCCTCCGCCGCGAGCCCCGGCACGCACTGGGCCATGTAGGCCTGCCACTCCTGCTCCCGGGCCGCGAACACCGCCGCAAATGCAGGGCCGAAGGCCCCGGCGGCGTCCCTGTCGGCGGTCTGCTCCCCGGCCTGGCACAGGCGCAGCTGCACGGTCCAGGTCTCGCCGGGCTGGAGGGTGCGCTGGAGCAGCGGCGCCGCCTTGGTGCCCTCCCCGGCCGGATTCACGGCCCCCGCCTCGCCATCGATCAGCCAGCGGTGGAAGCCGTCCTTCTGAAAGGGGGTGGGATTGGGCTGGCCGTAGAGCCGCTGGTGGTTCGTCTCGTTGTCGGTGAACAGCCAGCGCAGCGAAGGGCAGGCGGCCTCAGGGTCGAGCAGCAGCCCATAGGCCGGCAGTTCGCCCCGCGCCGGGCTGCGGAGCTGATCACCCTTCAGCCGCAAGGGCTCGCGGGCTTCATCGGGATAGCCCCAGCTCCAGGTGTTGCGCAGCCAGAGGGTGGGCAGCAGGGTGAGGGGAGCGGCATCGGGACCGCGGTTGATCGCCCGGATGCGGATGAGCAGGTCGTTGGCCGAGGCCTTGGCGTACTCGATGAACACATCGAAATAGCGCCCCTCCGCGAAGATGCCCGTGTCCACCAGCTCGTACTCCGGCTGCTGGCGGCCGCGCGCGGCGTTTTCCGCCAGCAGTCGCTCGTAGGGGAAGCGCGTCTGGGGGTACTTGTAGAGCCCCCGCATGAAGCTGTGGGTGGGGGTGTTGGCGAGATGGAAGAAGTAGTCCTTGATGTCCTCGCCGTGGTTGCCCTCCGGGTTGCCCAGGCCGTAGGGCCGCTCCTTGAGGATCGGGTCCTGGCCGTTCCAGAGGGCCAGGGAGAAACAGAGGCGGCACTGGGCATCGCAGATCCCCAGCAGGCCGTCCTCTCCCCAGCGGTACGCCCGTGAGCGGGCATGGTCGTGGGGGAAGGAGGTCCAGGCGTCGGCATCGGCGGAGTAGTCCTCCCGCACCGTGCCCCACTGGCGCTCGGGCAGGTAACTGCCCCACAGGTCCCAGGAAACCTGGCCGCTGTCGCGCTCGGCGATGCGCCGGGCCTCCGAACTCCCCTCGGCGGAGCCGGCCAGCCCGGCGGACCCGCTGGTCATGGCAGGGCCGCCTGCAGATGCTCGCCGAGGCGCAGGGCATGGGCGATCACCGTGAGGCCCGGGCCCACGGCCGGGCAGCTGGGAAACACGCTGGCATCGGCGATCCAGAGGTTGGCCAGCTCGTGGCAGCGGCCCTCGGGGTTCACCACCGAGCTGGCGGAATCTGGCCCCATCCGGCAGGTACCGCAGGCGTAGCCCATCACGCTCAGGGGCGCCTCACCGCGGGGATAGATCGGCGCCCGCTGCACCACCGTGGTGAGGGGGTCGGCCTCGGTTTTCTGGATTGTGTCCAGCCAGCGGTACACCAGCCGGTCGTGGGCCTCGCGGTTGTTGGCGATGTAAGCCACGTCGATGCGTTCGCCCGTCACCGTCACCCGGTTGTCGGGATCGGGCAGCACCGGCGTCATCGCCCACCAGGTGATCGAGCGGTCGGCCAGCCACTCCAGCGCCCCGTCGGGCAGCAGCCGGCTCACCAGGGAGAGCAGCGGCGGCGACTCGGCAAACAGCGGATCCTGCAGCACGCCGCCACCGTTGCGGATCGAGCCCAGGGCGTAGTCGACGTTCTTGTCGCCCCAGTAGTAGTCGGTGACACCGAGGGCTGGGGCATAGCGCCCCGAATTCGGGGCACTGGCCCGCTGCAGGATCGCCGTGAGCTGGGGCTTCATCAGGTTGCGGCCCACCTGGCCCGAGCCATTGGCCAGGCCCGAGCGCAGCAGGATCGCGGCGCTGTTGATGGCGCCGGCGGCCAGCACCACCTGCTGGCCCTGGAACAGCCAGCGCTCGTCGCCGATGCGCGCCTCCACCCCCTTCACCTGCCGGCCGGAGGCGTCCACATGCAGGGCCTCCACCAGCGCACCGCTGCGCAGCACCGCCGGAATCGCCCCCGGAGCAGAGGGTGTCAGGGCCCGATCCAGGCCGAACAGCTCGGCATCGCCCGTGGGATCCTCCGCGCTCTCGCTCCAGCTCAGCGGCAGGCTGTAGGGGCGGACTCCCTGGCGTTGCAGGTCACCACGCAGCGTTTCCAGCACCGGCTCCAGCGGCCGGGGGACATGGGGGTAGGCAGCGGCGCGGGGTGGGGCGGTGGGGTCCTCACCCGCCATCCCGTGCACGCGGTAGAGGCTCTCGGCCCGGTCGTAGTACGGAGCCAGATCGCCGTAGCGCAGCCCCCAGTCAGGGGAGCGGCCCTCCTGCATCGCCACCCCCTCGAACTCGGCCTCGCGCAGCCGCTCCAGCACCGCCGCCCAGATCTTGGTGTTGCCGCCGCGGGCGTACACCATCTGGGGGTTGAAGGGATCGCCGTCGCTGCCGAACCAGGGCGCTTCGGGGTGGTAGCGCTGCTTGCGGAACAGGTCGATATCGGCCACGTTCTGATCCAGCAGCGGCAGCCGGTGGCCGCGCTCCAGCACCAGCACCCGCCGGCCGGCCTCGGCCAGCTCGGCCGCCAGGGTGCCGCCGGCAGCGCCGCTGCCGATCACCACCACGTCGTAGAGGGTGTCGTCAATGATCATCGCGATCGCCTCAGGAACGCTGCCACACGTAAATCAGCACAAACAGGATGATCCAGATCACATCCACAAAGTGCCAGAACAGCGACACCATCGTGACGCCGGCGTCGCCGTTGTCGTAATTCCCCGGCAGGAAAGAGCGCACCAGCATCAGCCCCATCAGCAGCACGCCGGTGATCACATGCAGGCCATGAAAACCGGTGAGGAGGTAGAAGCTGCCACCGTAGATACCGCTCTGCAGGGAAAACGGCAGACCGGCCCATTCCACCGCCTGGCCGAACACGAAATAGGCTCCCATGGCCATGGTGAGCCCCCAGAGGGCTCGAAAGCCCCAGAGGTTGTGGCGGCGCAGTGCCCGCTCAGCGAAGTAGGCCACAAAGCTGCTGCTCACCAGAATCACAGTGTTGATCAGTGGCTCACGCACCTCCAGCCCGTCCACTCCCGCCGGCAGCCACACCGGGGATGAGCTCTTCAACACGGCATAGCCGGCAAAGAAAGCCAGAAAGATGATGCTCTCGGAGAGCAGAAAGATCACCATGCCGGTGAGGTTGTGACCGCCGTGGGCATGGCTCGCCGGGGTGCTGCTCATCGGATCAGGCCTCCTGAGAGCGGGCGATGTAGTGGGCCTCGTTCTCCACAAGGGGGTGGTTGAGGCCATAGCCGTAGGGGCCGCTGATCACGGTGGGCACGTCGTGTTCGAAGTTCTCGGCCGGCGGCGGCGAGGGCAGCAGCCACTCCAGACCGATCGCCTGCCAGGGGTTGGGCGGCGCCTTCGGACCCCGGGCCCAGGAGCTCACCATGTTGAGGATGAAGGGAATCGTGGCCACCCCCACCAGGAAGGCACCGAGGCTGGCCAGCACATTCGCCAGGGCGAATTCGGGGTCGTAGGAGGCCACCCGGCGCGGCATCCCCATCAGGCCGGCCCAATGCATCGGCAGGAAGTTGAGGGCGCTGCCGATGAAGGTGAGGGCGAAGTGCAGCTTGCCCAGGCCCTCGTAATACATCCGGCCGGTGAACTTGGGGAACCAGTGGTACACGCCGGCGAACACGCCGAAGGTGATCGTGTTGAAGATCACGTAGTGAAAATGCCCCACCACGAAATAGGTGTTGCCCACATGGATATCCACCGGAACGGTGGCCAGCATGATGCCGGTGATGCCGGCGAAGATGAAGTTCACCAGTCCGCCCAGGCAGAACAGCATCGGCGTGCTCAGCCGCAGCCGGCCGCGCCAGAGGGTGGCGATCCAGGCGAACACCTTGATGCCCGTGGGCACAGCAATCAGCATGGTGGTGACCATGAACAGGTTGCGCATCCACTGGGGCGTGCCGCTGTAGAACATGTGGTGCACCCACACGATCAGGCTGAGGACGGTGATGCCGAAGGAGGCGATCGCCACCACCTCATAGCCGAACAGCGGCTTGCGGGCATACACCGGAAACAGCTCCGAGAAGATACCGAACACCGGCAGCACCATCACATACACCGCCGGGTGGGAATAAAACCAGAAGAAGTGCTGATAGAGCATCGGATCGCCGCCACCCTCCGGCCGGAAGAAACTGGTGCCGAAGCTCAGATCAAACAGCAGCATCAGGGCACCGCCGGTGAGCACCGGCAGTCCCACCAGCTGGATCGTCTGGGCCGCCAGGGCCGTCCAGCAGAAGATCGGCATGCGGAAGAAGGTCATCCCCGGCGCCCGCATGCGCAGGATCGTGGTGCAGAAGTTCACCGCTCCCATGATCGAGCTCACCCCCGAGAGGGCCACCGCCAGGATCCAGAGGAACTGGCCGTTGATGAAGTGGCCCAGGGGGTTCTGCAGGCTCACCGGCGGGTAGGCCCACCAGCCTGATCCCGAGGGACCGCCGGGAATCAGGAAACTGGCCATCAGGATCACCCCGAACAGCGGCACCAGCCAGAAGGCAATCGCGTTCAGCCGCGGAAAGGCCATGTCGGGCGCGCCGATCATCGGCGGAATCAAGAGGTTGTTGAAACCGTTGAGGATCGGGAACAGAAACAGGAACAGCATCACCGTTCCGTGCATCGTGTAGAGCCCGTTGTACACGCTGGGATCCACCAGATCAGCGGGCGGCGTGATCAGTTCGCCGCGCATGATCATCGCCAGCAGCCCGCCCACCAGCAGGAAGAACAGGGAGGTCACGATGTACTGGATGCCGATCACCTTGGCATCGGTGTTGAAGCTGAAGAAGCGCTTCCAGTTGTCCGGCGCGCCGGGCACCGGATGGGGCGCCTTCAGCACCCGCGGGTCGTAGGAGAGGCCGGAGGAGGAGGCCATGGGCTGGGGAGGTGAGCGTTGGGTGGACGACGAAGGTTGCGAGAGGGAACCGAGGCTGTGATCAGGCCTCGTGGGGCGCCGCCGGGTCGGCGCTCACGTTCACCCGGGGCGGCGGTGCCGGCGGCACCACCGCCCAGCCCCGGTCGCCCCGCTCCAGCCGGCGGCGGTAGAGCGCATCGGCGGGGTTGGGCGCCTCCTGCAGGGGCAGCCGGGCCGCCGCGTCCAGCCAGGCCTGGTAGGCCTGCTCACTCTCCACCACCACATCGGTCTGGTTGCTGGCGAAGTAGCCGCCGCTGAACTGGGAATCGCGCAGCCGGTAGCGGCCCTCCCGGGTGGGGGTGAGCCGGTAGGTGATCTCGCTGCCAGGGATCAGGTCCTGCTTGAGCCGGAAGGCCGGGATGAAAAAGCCGTGCAGCACATCCAGGGAGATCAGGCGGAACTCGGCCTGGCGGTTCACCGGCAGGTGCAGCTCGGTGCTGCGCACCCCATCGGGATAGCCAAACTCCCACGACCACTGGCGGGCGATCACCTCGATCGGCCCCACCGCCTCCAGGGCCGCGGACTCCCCTGTCCCGCCAGTGGGCAGCTGGGCCACCAGCTCACCGCCATGGCTGTGGCCGCCGGTGGTGCGCAGCTTGCCACCCAGGGTGGCCAGGGTGTGATTCACGTTGATCGCATGCCAGGCGATCGCCATCACCAGCACCAGCGGAATCACCGTCCAGGTGATCTCCAGGCGCAGATTGCCCTCGATCGGATCGCCGTTCTCCAGGTCGTACTTGGGGGCGCGGTTGAACAGCAGCGTCCAGAGGATCACGCCGCAGCAGCCCAGAAAGATGAAGGTGCCGATGCCGCTCTCCAGGGCGAACAGGTCGTCGACCAGCGGGGCGGCGCTGGAGGCCGGCACCGGCAGCCAGCTGTGGGAGAGGCGGGCGACCGCCACACTCGCCCAGAGGTCGAGGCCCACGGCCGCCGCGATCAGGGCCAGGCCGGAGGCGGGGAAGCGCCGCGGGGAACTCGCTGTCATGGCAGGGCCTCGCGAAGGTCGGCGCCGGCGGCCAGCAGCTGGTCGGCGGTGATGTGCACGCCGAATTCGGCCGCCAGCTCGGCGCCGAGGGTGCCGTGCAGGCCGATCACGCCGAACAGCCCCAGCCCCACCAGCAGGTAGCTCCACTGCACCTGCCGGCCCAGATCGCGGCGCCAGGCAAAACGCTGGTACCCGCGCCACACGGTCATCGCCACGATCACCAACAGGATGGCCACCCCGCCCACGCCATGCCACAGCATCGTGGTGGCGCTGTCGAGGCCGATGCTGCTGCGCACACCCGCGATCGGTCGGGCCAGCAACATCTCGTAGAAGCCCGCCCCCACGGTGAAGAAGGTCACGCCGGCGCAGGCCAGCAGGTTGAACCAGCCCACGTCGTGCAGACCGGCGCGGGTGACCGGCAGCTGCAGAAAGCGGAACAGCCGCTTCTCCAGCGGATAGAGGGCCCCGGCCAGATCAAAGGTGACCGCGATCACGAACAGGCCGATCGTGAAGTGCACCAGATTCGGGTGAATCGGCAGGGCGTAGGGCAGGCCGTTCGCTCCCATCACACCAATCCCGCACGGATCGCCTCCACCACCGGCACGGTGTGGAGGCCATAGGTCCAGATCAGCTGGTTGCCGAGGGTCACCTGCACGGCCACCAGCGCCACCAGCAGGCCACCGGCACCCAGGAAGGCCACCGGCAGGCGCGTGGGGTCCTTGCTGCGGATCACATAGCGCCAGGCCGTGAGCACCGCCAGCACCCCCGCCAGCGACCAGCCGATCGTGCTGTGCAGATTGAGGATCTCGCGGGAGGCGCCGTAGGGCTCGGCCAGCCCTGCCTCCACCTGGCCGAAGATGATCGCCACGAAAATGGCCACCGTGGCCACCAGCAGATTCCAGAAGCTCACCTCAAACAGGCCGGGACGGCGGGCGAGGCTGCCGATCAGGTCGAACAGCACGGCAATCACGGCCATGGCGATCACGAAATGCACCACAATTGGATGGACCGTATCCATCCAGGGCAGGTTGTGATCGTTGAGCGGCGGCAGCAGCTCAAACATGGGCGGCGGATCGAGCGATCCACTTCACCTTGCGGAAGCGGAGGTCGGGCAGGCCGGAGCTGTGATCTTTCGCCATAGAGATCGCCACCGTCGATCAGCGAACCCTGATCCAGCTCGCCCATGGGCCTGAACCCGACCAGGGATCCAGAACCGGAAGCCCATGGCTAGATGGTCGACAGCTGGCTGTGACGCAACATCCAGGCTCCTACTGTGCTGGTTTGTCCCTCGTCCAGTGACGGCTCCCGCCTCCCCCCAACTGCGCTGGATCACGGCGGTCGCCCTGTTCGCGGCGGCCGGCCTGTCGATCGCCCTGCCGTTCGCTTCGGCCACCCTGCTCACGATCGCGGTGGGCGCGGCGGCGGTGATCGCCGGCGTGTCGCAGGTGCTGCGCCTCACCGGCGAAAGCGACGTGAAGGGCAAGCTGTTCCGCCTGCTCTCCGGCCTGCTCTACCTGGGCGGCGGCATCTGGGTGCTGGCCTTCCCGATCGAGAGCGAGGTGAGCCTCACCCTGTTTGTGGGCCTCCTGCTGGCCTTTGAGGGGGTGATGGAACTGGCCGCCGCCGCCACCAGCCAGGCGCCAGCCCGGGGCCTGGTACTGCTCGATGGCATCGTCACCGCCGTGCTGGGCGGCATGCTGATCGCCCAGTGGCCCAGCGACAGCCTCTGGGCGATCGGCCTGCTGTTCGGCATCGGTCTGGCCTTCTCGGCCGTGAACCTGATCACCGCGCCGAGCGCCCCGGCCAGCTGAGGCCGAGCTGCCTGCTGGCTGGCCCGGCAGCGCCCTATTCAGCCACTGCGGCCGCATCCAGCCGGCGCGGGTCGGCCACCCCCAGGCTGCCGCCAGAGCCTTCTGCAGCCATCGGCAGCACCTCCACGCTGTTGGCCGAGCCCATGGCCGGGGCCAGCTGCAGCCGGTGGCCGCGGCGGCGCAGCAGCTCCAGGGTGTCGGGGCTGATGCCCTGCTCATGGCTGATCCGGTCGGGCCAGAGCTGGCTGTGCACCCGGGGGCTGGCCACGGCTGAGGCCAGGTTGAGGCCGTGCACCAGCCGGCCCAGCAGCACCTGCAGCACGGTGGTGATGATGCGGCTGCCGCCGGGGCTGCCGGTGGCCAGCCAGGGCGTGCCATCGGCCCGGAACACCAGGGTGGGGCTCATCGAACTCAGCGGGCGCCGCCCGGGGGCGATGGCGTTGGCCTCCCCCTGCACCAGGCCATAGGCATTGGGCTGGCCGGGGCTGGCGGTGAAGTCGTCCATCTCGTTGTTGAGCAGGAAGCCGGCTCCCGGCACGCTCACGCCGTTGCCGTAGGCGAAGTTGAGGGTGGTGGTGAGGGCCACCAGGCCGCCGTTGCGGTCGGCCACCGAGAGGTGGGTGGTATTGGGGCCCTCCCGGCGGGAAGCCGCGGGCGGGGCCAGGGTGGCGGCCGGACGGTGCCGGTTGAGATCCAGCTGGCCGCGCAGCTCACTGGCGTACGCCGCACTCAGCAGGCGCTCCAGGGGAATGGCCACCTGATCCGGGTCGCCCAGCCACTGGTTGCGGTCGCGGTAGGCCAGGTTCATCGCCTCCACCAGGGCATGGATGCCGGCGGCGCTGTTCAGCCCCCAGCGCTCCAGGGGCAGGGGCTCGAGGATCTGCAGCAGCTGCAGCAGGGTGACGCCACCGCTGCTCGGCGGTGGCATGCCCAGCACGCTGGCGCCGCGGAATTCACCCCGCAGGGGCCGCACCAGCTGGGCCCGGTAGGCATCGAGATCGGCCTGGCGGATCAGGCCGCCCCGCTCCCGCATCAGCCGCACCAGGGCCTGGGCGCTGGGGCCGCGGTAGAAGCCGTCCTCGCCAGCAGCGGCAATGCGGCGCAGGCTGGCGGCCAGCTGGGGTTGGCGCAGCAGCTCACCAGGCCGGTAGGGCTGGGGCTCGCCCCCCACCTGGCGCGGCGGCTGGAAGAACAGCTGGCGGGAGGTGGGGTCGGCCTGGAGCAACGGCGCCGCCTGGCGCAAAGAACGGCTCAGTTCGGGCCCCACGGCAAAGCCCCGCTCGGCCAGCGCGATCGCCGGCGCCATCACCCGGGCCAGGGGCAGGCGGCCGTAGCAGCGCTGGGCCAGCAGCAGGCCGGCGGGGGTGCCGGGCACGGCGGTGCTCAGCAGGCTGCGGGTGGCCCGCTGGCGGTCGACCTGGCCACCTGGGCCCAGGAACATGTCCGGGGTGGCGGCCAGGGGAGCGGTCTCCCGGAAGTTCACCGCCACGGCGACGCCGCGGCCGATCGCCAGCTCAGGACCGCTCGCGCCGGGCCGGCGGGCGGGCAGGCAGCCGCGTCCACGGGCGGGGAGGGACCCGGCAGCCAGAGCACGGCGAAGCCGCCGCCGCCCAGGTTGCCGGCCTGGGGCAGGGTCACCGCCAGGGCGAAGGCCGTGGCCACCGCCGCGTCCACCGCGTTGCCCCCCTGGCGCAGCACGGCCGCGCCCGCCTCCGAGGCCAGCCGCTCCTGGCTGGCCACCATGCCCCCGGGCGCCCCCTGGGGCTGAAAGCGCTGGCGGCCCTCCTGCAGGGGGTTGGCCCGGCCCGCCTGCGGCAACGGCAGGCCCAGCAGCAGGGCCAGCAGCACGGGAGCAGACCTGCCCAGGCGAAGGCTGGCGTGAACGGGCAGGGATCCGGTGGGCGTCATGCCGGTTCGTGCTGCTCCGGCGCCAGCGGGGGTTGAGGATCGGCCGCGGCAGCAGGCGCACCGAAGCCACCGCCGCCCGGGGTCTCGATGCGGAGGGCCTCGCCGGGCTGCAGCTCGAGGGCACAACAGCCCGGCAGCTCCTGGCGGCTGCCATCGGCGCGCAGCACCGCATTGCGGCCGCAGGCACCGGGGGCGCCGCCCTCCAGTCCGAAGGGCGCCACACTGCGGCTGCCGGAAATCAGCGACACCGCCAGAGGCTCCAGGCAGCGCAACTGGCGCACCACGCCGTCGCCCCCCGGCCAGCGGCCGGCGCCGCCGCTGCCGCGCCGGATCGCGAAGCATTCCAGCCGCACTGGGAAGCGGGCCTCCAGCACCTCCAGATCGGTGAGACGGGAATTGGTCATGTGGCTCTGCACCGCCGAAGCGCCGGCAAAGCCTCGGCCCTGCAGGTCCCGGCCGCCGCCGGTGCCGCCGCAGAGGGTCTCGTAGTACTGCACCCGGGCATTGCCGAAGCTGAGGTTGTTCATCGTGCCCTGGGCCGCCGCCTGCACCCCCAGGGCGGCGAACAGGGCATTGGTGAGCGCCTGCGACACCTCCACATTGCCCGCCACCACCGCCGCCGGTGGCCGGGGATTGAGCAGACAGCCCTCCGGCACCAGCAGCTCCAGCGGTTCCAGGCAGCCAGCATTGAGCGGGATCGCCTCCCCCACCAGGCAGCGGAACACGTAGAGCACCGCGGCCTTGGTCACGGCCAGGGGGGCGTTGAAGTTGTCGGAGCGCTGGGGGGACGTGCCGCTGAAATCCACCAGGGCCCGGCCCGACTGCCGGTCCAGCCGCACCGCCACGGCGATCTGCCCGCCGCCATCGAGATCGAGGCGGAACTGGCCGTCGCGCAGCTGGGCCAGGGCCCTCCGCACCGCCGCGGCCGCGTTGGCCTGGCCGTGGCGGGCATAGGCCCGCACCTCCCCCAGGCCATGGCGGGCGATCAGCTGCGCGAGCTGGCTCACCCCCAGCTGGTTGGCGGCCACCTGGGCCTGCAGGTCGGCCAGCAGCTGGTCGGGGTTGCGCACGGGCCAGGGGCCAGCCGCCAGGCGCTGCCGCCAGGCCGCCTCATCGAAGCGTCCCCCCTGCACCAGGGGCAGGTTGTCGAGCAGCAGGCCCTCCTCGGCAATGGTGCGGCTGAAGGCGGGCATCGAACCCGGGCTGATGCCGCCCACATCGGCGTGGTGGCCGCGACTGGCCACGAACAGCACCGGGCGCCCGGGCCGCGCTTCACCCGCATCGGCGGCGGCGAACACCGGCGTGATCGCCGTGATGTCGGGCAGGTGGGTACCGCCGTTGTAGGGATCGTTGCTGAGCAGCACATCACCGGGGGCCAGCGGGGCCCGCTCACCGCGGGCGATCGCCGCCAACAGGCTGGCGACGCTGTCGCCCATCGAGCCCAGGTGCACCGGGATGTGGGGCGCATTGGCCACCAGGGCGCCAGCGCCATCGAACACGGCGCAGGAGAAGTCGAGCCGCTCGCGGATATTCACCGAGCGGGCACTCTGCTGCAGGCGGGCCCCCATCTGCTCAGCCACGGCCATGAAGCGATGGTTGTAGAGCTGCAGCAGGGTGGGATCGGGGCCAGCGTCAGGGGTCCCGCCGGCCTGCACCACCAGCCCTGGGTCCGCCACCGGATCGGCCTGCCGCTCCAGCAGCAGGACGCCTCCGGGCAGCAGCCGCGCCTGCCAGCCGGCCTCAAGCAGGCTGGTGGACGTGGGATCACTGATCAGGGCCGGCCCCTGCACCATCTGGTCCGGCCGCAGCTGCCGGCGCTGCCAGTGGGGCACCGGCTGCCACTGGCCGTCCTGCCAGAGCGGGCTGGTGCCGGGCTCCAGTCCAGCGTCCCCGCCTGGGCTGGGCTCGGATCCGAACACTCCGCCCGCTTCAGGGCCCTCCCCAGCGGCGGCCTCCAGCTCCAGCAGCATCCTCTCCACGATCAAGGTGTGGCCGCCGCTCTCCGGCAGATAACCGAAACGACGGCGGTGGCTGGCCGCAAAGTCGCGCCGCAATGCCGCCACCGCGCCGGCGGAGCTCTCACCGCTGCCGGCGGCAGTCCAGAGCAGCTCCAGCCCCCGTTCGCTGCCGGGGTAGCGCAGCTCCAGACGCACCGTCAGGCGTGGCGTCCGATCGCAGCCCAGGCGGGCGGCGCCCTCAGCAGCCAGCTGGTCGCGGCACTGGCGCAGTCGGGGCAGGAGGTCTGGGACAAGGGGGGCCGCCAGGTGGCGCTCCAGCAGCAACCGCTGGCGGGCCATGCCGATGCCATAGGCCGACAGCACCCCGGCCAGCGGATGCAGCAGCACCCGACGCACCCCCAGCACCTCGGCCAGGCGGCAGGCGTGCTGGCCGCCGGCGCCGCCGTAGCTCACCAGCAGGGCACCGCGCAGGTCGTGGCCCCGCTCGATCGAGATGCGGCGGATGGCGCCGGCCATGGTCTCGATGGCGATCGCCAGGGCACCGGCCGCCACCTGCTCGGGGGTGATGCCGGGAGCCACCCCAGCCATCCGTGCCGCCAGCTCGGCAAAGCGGGCCCGGGCGGCACGGGGATCGGCGCCCCGGTCGCCGGCGGGGCCGAACACCGGCGGCAGGGCCGAAGCGGGCAGGCGCCCCAGCAGCATGTTGGCGTCAGTGATGGTGGCCGGACCGCCGCGGCGGTAGGCGGCCGGACCGGGATTGGCCCCGGCCGACTCGGGCCCCACCAGCAGCCGCTGGCCGTTAAAGCGCACGATGGAGCCGCCGCCGGCGGCCACCGTGTGAATGGGAAGCATCGGCGCCTGCAGCCGCAGCCCGACGATCTCCGTTTCCTGCCGCCGCTCCCAGGCCAGCTCACCGAGCTCCGGCGCGAAGTGGAACACGTCGGTGGAGGTGCCGCCCATGTCGAAGCCCACCACCGGCCGCTCCGGCTCAGCCGCTGCCGCCAGTGCCTGGCGCGCCACGGCCACGGCGCCCACCATGCCGCCGGCGGGCCCGGAGAGAATCGTGTCCTTGGCATGGAGCAAAGCCGGATCCGCCAGGGCGCCGCTGGATCCCATCACCCGCAGGCACGGACCCGGCCCAAGGGCAGCCCGCACCTGGGCCAGATAGCTGTCCAGCACCGGCGCCACCGCCGCCTCCACCAGGGTGGTGTGGCCGCGGGGCACCAGCCGCGGCTGGGCGCTGAGCTGGTGAGAGAGGACGACCTCGCCGAAGCCGAACGGCGCCAGCCAGGCCGCCAGCTGGAGCTCGTGGGCCGGCTGACGGCAGCTGTGCAGCAGGGCCACAGCACAGCTCTGATAGCCGGCGGCCAAGGCCTCGCGGAGCTGGGCGGCCAGGGCCCCATCCAGCTGCAAGGGCTCCAACTCAGAGCCATCGGCCGCCAGCCGGCCAGCCACCTCCACCACCTGAATCTCCAGCGGGCGGGGCCGCTCGATCGCCAGGGCAAAGATGTCGGGGCGGTGCTGGTCGCCGATGGTGAGCAGGTCGGCAAAACCGCGGTTGATCAGCAGCAAAACCGGCGCGCCCCGGTGTTCCAGCAGGGCGTTGGTGGCCACGGTGGTGCCCAGCCGCAGCTCCCCAATCACCCCGGCGGGGATGGGTTCGGCTGCGGCCAGCCCCAACAGCTCACGGATCGCCGCAACGGCCGGGTCGCCAGCGCCATCGGGCTGCTCGGAAAGCACTTTGCGCACCCGCAGCTGCCCGGCCGGATCGCAGGCCACCACGTCGGTGAAAGTGCCGCCGCGGTCGATCCAGACCCGCCAACCGCGCCCGCTCCCTGCAGCCTGCTCCGCCATGGCGGCAGCGTAAGGGCCCAGCTCTCTTGCACTGGAGTGCCGGGCCCGGCTCAGGCGACAGGCCGAGCTCAGCCGAGCGGCTCAACCACCACCTGGCCGAACACGTTCTGCACCACGAACAGCAGCACATACCCGAGCAGCGCCGCCAGCACCGGGGTGGACACCCAGCCGGAGGCGATGCGGGCCAGCATCCACCAGCGCACCTGGCGCAGGCCGCGCCGCCCCTGCAGCAGGGCCACGCCCACCACCGCGCCGATCACGGCCTGGGAACTGGACACCGGGATCAGGGGTATCCGCGGCAACCCCAGCCCCGCCACCGCATCGGAGAGCCCCTGGGAGGAGAACAGAAACAGCACCAGGGCATTGGCCAGCACCACCACCAGCGCCCCGAAGGGGGAGAGGGGCATCAGCCGGTCGCCCACGGTGAGCATCACCTGGCGCGAGTGGGTGTAGACGCCCACGGCGATCGCCAGGCCGCCCAGCAGGAACAGCTGCTGGGTGCCGCTGAACACCAGCCCCCCGGGCAGGTTCACGGCAGGGAAGGGAGCGGCGGGCACGAACACCCCCATCACGTTGCCGATGTTGTTGGCGCCCAGGCTGTAGGAGCCGAACACGCCAGCCAGGATCAGGCCCAGCCGCAGGCCGGCATCCAGGCGCAGCAGATGCAGCCGGCTGCGGCGCAGCAGCAGGGCCCCCAGCAGGTAGAGGGCGGCGGCCGTGAGGGCCGCCAGCACCGGACACACCACCCAGGTGGCCACGATGCGGCTGAGCTGGCTGAGGTCGGTGGCCGAACCGCTGAACCAGTTCCATCCCACGATCGCCCCCACCACCGCCTGGGTGGAGGACACCGGCAGGCCGGCCCGGGTCATCCCGGCCACGGTGAGGGCGGCGGCCAGGGCGGTGGTGAAGGAGCCGGCCAGGGCATTCACCGCACCGAGCTGGCCGAGGCCACCACTGGCGCCGGCGCCGGCGCTCACCGCCCCCAGGATCACGAACACGCTGCAGAGCAGGGCGGCGGTGGAGAAGCGCAGCATGCGGCTGCCCACGGCCGAGCCGAACACGTTGGAGGCGTCGTTGGCCCCCAGCGACCAGCCCAGGAACAGGCCGCTGGAGAGAAACAGCAGACCGGTGGCCAGCACTCAGAAAGCCCGCTTGATCGCCAGGATCGAGAGCTCGTCGCTGATCTCCTCGGCCAGGTCGGCCAGGCCATCGATCACCGCCAGGGCATCCCGGCCCAGCAGCTTCTGCTCCAGGGCCCGGTCGGAGGCGAACAGGGCGCTCTTGAGGCGCAGGGTGATGGCATCGGCCTCCGCCTCGTACACCCGGATCTGGTTGATGTGGTCGCGCACGGCCTCCGGGTTGCGGAAAAAGGCCCGCGCCCCCAGCACCGCCGCCTGCACGCTCTGCACCACCACTGCCACCAGGTCTTTCACATCGGCAATCGCCTCGCGCCGGCTGAGCACGCCGGCGTACTCAATCAGGAACTCCTGGAAGGCGTTCTTGAGCGAATCCAGCAAGGCGTAGAGATGGCTGAGCAGGCGCAGCACATCGCCGCGGAAGTCGGGAATCAGCATCTCGCTGTAGAGGGTGTCCACCACCCGACGGCGCAGCTGGTTGCAGCGCTCCTTGAGCTGGATCAGCTGCTGCAGCTTCTCCTCGGTCTCCGGCACGAGCCCCCGCTCCAGCAGCAGCACCATCCCCCGCTCAAACAGGATCCCCCCCTCGGCCACCTTGTCGAGGAACTCATCGATGCGCAGCTCCAGGGAGCGGGTCTTGGCGAACAGTCCAGAGGGATGATGCATGCGGGCATGGGCCGTGCTCAAGGGGTCCGTCAGCGGTAGTTCTCGAACTGGAGCGGCACCTCCAGATCCTGCTCCTGCTCGCGCAGCAGGGCGATCACCTGCTGCAGATCATCTTTGCTCTTGCTGGTGATCCGCAGGCTCTCGCCCTGGATCGCCACCGTGACCTTCTTGATGCTGTCGCGCACGGCCTTGCTCAGCTTCTTGGCGAGCTCCTGGCTGAGGCCCTTGCGCAACTTCACCACCTGCTTCACCTTGTTGCCGCCCACGGCCTCCGGGTCCTGGAAGTCGAAGATCTTCAGCGAGAGGTTGCGCTTGGTGGCCTTCTGCAGGAGCACATCGCTCACCGCCTGCAGGGTCATGTCACTGGCGGTGATGATCGTGAGGCTGGTCTCCTCCAGCTCGATCTCGGTACCGGAGTCCTTGAGGTCGTAGCGCTGGCTCACCTCACGGCGCACCTGGTCGAGCGTGTTCACCAGTTCCTGGCGGTCGAAGTCGGAGACCACGTCGAAGGAAAAGGTGTCAGCCATTGGAACGGTTGCGGCCTGGGGCAGCGGGAGATGTCCCCGGAGCCTAGAAAAGCGCTGCTGCTCCGGCCCGCACCTCCCGGGGCTGCCATCGTGCTTGAAAGGGGGGAGCACAGACCGCTCAGACTGGATGATGCTTCCAGCTCCCCCGTTCGCCATGGCCTCCACCACCGCGCTCGCCCCCTTTGCCTGGTCGCTGCTGCTGGCCGCCGGGGTGGTGGTGTTCAGCACCGTGCCCCTGGGGGCCGCCCGCTCCCAGGCCAATTTCCAGATGGCCGACCTGGCCGCTCCACGGGCGATGTTCGAGCGGCTGCCGGCCTGGGGCAAGCGGGCGGCCTGGGCCCACCAGAACTGCTTCGAGGCGTTCACGCTGCATGCTCCGGCAGCCCTGCTCTGCCTGCTGGCTGGTGTGGGCAGCCCGCTGGCGATCGTGGCGGCCTGGCTCCACCCTGCGCTGCGGCTGGCCTACATCGGCGCCTACGTGGGCAATATCCCCCCCCTGCGCGGCCTCTGCTGGGCCGGTGGACTCACCTGCAGCGGCCTCCTCTATGCGGAGGGATTGAAGGCGGTTCTGGCCGGCTGACGGCCCTCAGGCGGCCTGCAGCTGGGCCAGCTGGTCGCGAAGCCGCTGGGTGAGGCGCGTTTGCACCAGGGCGCAGAGTTCGTCCACCAGATCCCCCTCCACCTGCCAGATGGTGCGGGCCCCGTCCCGGGTGCAGCGCAGCAGCCCGGCCCTCTGCAGCTGGCCGAGCTGGCGGCTGATGTGCGACTGCGAAAAACCCGTGGCCTTGATCAGGCTGGCCACGTCCATGGGGCCCTGCTTCAGCTGACAGAGCAACTGCAAACGGGCAGGCTCGCTGAGCAGGCGAAAGAACTGGCTGTATTCCTCCAGCAGCTCTGGGGAAGGCATGGAACCCGGAGCGCCCATAAAAGCGGGATATGACGATACAGGCATTATGCCCCAGCTCCTGGCCACAACTGGGGCAGGATGCCCCACACGTTCAGCCCAAGCCCTTCCTCCGATGATTCCGCCCCTCACCACCGGCCTTCAACGCTCACCGGGCAAGCGGAGCGGGGGCTGGCTCCTGGCCATGCTCACCCTGCTGATGGCCAGCGCCCCCCAGGCCGTTGACGCCAGACCCCACCTGGCCCAGGCCAGCGCCGGCACAACCGTCCGCCAGCCAACCTCCTGGGCAAGGCATGACTGGCAGCGTCGCCGCCCCTGGAGCCACGGCTGGTATGGGATCGGCTGGCAGAACAACGTGCCCACCTGGGGTTGGTGGCCGCCCCAGTCGGCCGCCTGGGGCCTGCCCAATCTGGCCGCAGCGGCTGAGATCAACCGCGCCGTGACCACGGCCATTGACGCCAAGCAGAACGCGATCGCCGTGGCGAACAGCAGCGATCAACTCGTCTATGGCTCCCTGTCCGTTCCCAGCGACCGGCAGGTGACCTTCGTGGTGCTACGCAATGGCGAGCAGTTCAGCATGACGGCCGACTGCCAGAACGGCCGTCTTAATGGCAGCGATCCCAGCAGCGCCGCCGCTGCCCAGCTGCTCCATGCCGCCTGCCAGGTGGCCTTCGGGCCGGGGTGAGGGCGGTCGTCAGTCGAAGAACATCAGGCTCACCACCTTGCCCATATCTTCGGCCACACGCACGCTGGCCAGCAGGGTTTCGCTGTCGTGAAAGGCGTAGCAGATCAGCTGGTCGCAGCGGCTGATGATCTCCTGGTTGCAGAGGCTGCTGGCCATCGGCAACGGCAACTCATCGTGCTCGGGCTTCTCCACCAGGTGCAACACCTGCTCGAGCTGGTCACGCGATTCAGCCGGCTGGCGGTCGAGGCTCTGGGGCAGGAGCACGGTGAGGCGGCCCGGATCAATGTCGAGCACGCTGCGGATCACGGCCGCATTCACCCCCTGGGCACCGGAGGTGATCAGGCTGTGGCCCTCCTGGGCCAGGGAGCGGGCCACCAGCTCCACCAGGTGAATGGACACCACAGGCACATGGCGGCTGCCGAGGATGGCGATGCGCCGCTTGCTGCGGTCCTGGAGCATGGCCAGCTCCTGGGCCAGCGTGTCGATCCGATCCAGTGAGGGAATATCCAGAGACCGGGTCACCACAGGCCCACGGGCGGCTGCTTGAAGCTAGCAGCGCTGCAGGTTGATCAGGGAGTGGCGGCAGGCAGGCCAAGCCGGGCGAACAGCCCGCTGAAGTCGCAGTGCTCCTCCACCAGTCGCACGGCGTAGCTGGCCTTCACCGCCTCGTGCAGGCGCACATGCCCGAAGGCCTGCTCGATCACCTCCACGGTGGTGAGGGTGTCGTGCTCCACCTTCAACAGGGGCACCTCCAGCTCCTCCGCCCGGGACACCAGCTGGGGCAGGGGCTCTCCGGCTCCGGTGAGGATCAGGCACTGGGTGGAGGCCTCCAGGGCGGCCAGCTGGATGTCGGTGCGGTCAGCCCCGGTGACCACGGCCATGTTGCGGCGGCGGCGGAAGAACTCCATCGCTGAATTCACATTCATGGCGCCGATGGAGAGCGTCTCCACCAGCAGATCGAGCCGGTCGTGGCAACACAGCACCTGGGCCTCCAGGCGCCGCGCCAGCTCTTCCACTGTGACGCTGCGCAGCAGGGGACTGCGGGGCATCACGCCGAGCACCGGCAGTCCCAACCGCGCAAGGGCCGGCGCCACCTGCTCGCGGATCGGGGCAATGGCATCGGGGTTGACGGCATTGAGCACCACCCCGGCCAGGCGCTGGCCGAGTTCCCGCCGGGCAGCCAGCAGGGGATCGAGGCTGCGGCTGTCATCCCAGGGATGCACCAGCAGCACATCCGCCCCCAGACCGCTGGCCAGCTCGGCCAGACTGAGGCCATAGAGCAGACCCTCGTAGAGGCTGCCCGCCGCCTCCAGCAGGGCCAGGGAACCCTCTGAGCCCTCCGCCAGTTGCCGGCGCAACTGCTCGAAGCCCGGTCCTGGGGCCAGGTCGCCGCTGAGCATGCGCCCCTGCGCCGACCCTGGCTCCAGCGCGTGCAGCGAGGGAATCAGGCGCTCGTCGGCCAGGCCCAGGGTGGTGCCCACAAAGCGCACATCCGCATCCAGCAGGGCATCGCCTGGGGGCATCAGGCCGGGATCCGGCGTGGTGGCCAGCGGTTTGCCGAAGCGCAGGGGCACGCCCGCCCTGATCAGCTGGCGTCCCAACCCCAGCACCACGGCGGACTTACCGCTGAAGGGTTCACAGGAGCCGATCAGCAGAGTCGGGGCCATGAAGCGAGCTGCGGCTGATCACAAATTAGGTGACCCGCTGCATGGATTCAGCTGCCAGGTTCCGTGCTGACCGGTTGTTCGCCGGTGAGCAACCAGCGCCAGAAGCTCTGAGGAAACTGGCCGTCCTCGCGCTGCATCAACCAATACACAACCTCGCAGGCCGGAATGGTGAAGCTGTAGCCGACATCGGGGAGCTGGGGAAACGTCAGCGTGCAGGCCAGGGGCTCGAGCGGCGCGGGCTCGCCCTGCCAGCAGAGGGTGAAGGGGTGGCTGCGGCCATCGGCCAGGCGCCGCTCACCCCGCCATTCCCCCTGGTGGAGCTGGGCCACCGCCGGCTGCAGCAGGTGGCGATAGGCCACCCCACCGCAGTAGGGGGCGAACAGGAGGATCTGGGGCTCCAGCTCGGGAGGAGTGGGGACGAGGTCCGCGGCGGAGATCATGGATGGCCCGGCAGCCAGAACGCCCACTCGACCCTAGCCTCGGCACCGCTGGCAGAGGGTTCCGAGGGTGTCGCCCATAGTGGGGACTGAGGCCCTGGCCCTGGGGTGTGGCGGTGTTGAACAGTCCCTGCGTTGCGATCACCGGCGCCAGCGGAGCCCTGGGCCAGGCCCTGCTGCGCCAGTGGCACAGCCGGGGTGCCCGCCTGATCGGCCTGAGCTGCGGCCCCCGCGAGCTGGACCTGCGCGATGGCAGCGGCCAGGCCATTCCCGTGCGGGACGAAACCTGGTGTGTGGGCGATGAGGACCGCCTGCGCCCCCTGCTGGCGGAGGTGGACATCCTGGTGCTCAACCACGGCATCAATGTGTACGGCGACCGCAGCCGAGATGCCTGCCAGCGCTCCCTGGAGGTGAACGCCCTGAGCAGCTGGCGACTGCTGGAGCTGTTCGCGGCGGTGGTGGCCGAACGGCAGGCCGCGGCCCAGTCCACCCCTTCCAGACCCCGGGCCGAGGTGTGGATCAACACCTCCGAAGCCGAGATCCAGCCCGCCCTCAGTCCTCTCTATGAGCTGAGCAAACGGTTGCTGGGCCAGCTGGTGAGCCTGCGGGCCCTGGATCTGGCCGGCCCCCAGCTGCGCATCCGCCGACTGGTGCTGGGGCCGTTCCGCTCTGCCCTCAACCCGGTGGGAGTGATGGGCGCCGACTTCGTGGCCGGCCAGATCCTCCGTCAGGCCCAGCTCGGCTGCAACCTGGTCATCGTCACCCCGAACCCGCTCACCTACGTGCTGATGCCGCTGGCCAGCCTGGGCCGCTGGCTCTATTTCCGGCTCCTCACCAGACCCGGAGCCTAGAAATCCCGATCGGTGAGGATCTCACAGCCATCGCTGGTCACGGCGATGGTGTGCTCCCACTGGGCCGAGAGGCTGCCGTCCACGGTCACCACTGTCCAGCGGTCGCGCAGGGTGCGGCAGGCCTTGCTGCCGGCGTTGAGGATCGGCTCCACCGCCAGGGTCATGCCCGCCCGCAGCTTCATGTTGGGAAGCTCACGGGTGCGGTAGTTGAACACCGAGGGCTCCTCGTGCAGGTTGCGGCCCACACCGTGGCCCGTGTAGTCCTCCACCACGGCATAGCCGTGGGCCTCCACGTGGTCCTGCACGGCGGCGGCGATGTCAAACAGGCTGTGGCCGGCGCGGATCTGGGCCAGGCCCTGCATCAGTGACTCCTGGGCCACCCGTGAGAGTCGGCGGGCTTCCTCGGGGGTCTCCTCACCCACGCAGATGGTGACGCAGCTGTCGCCGTGGTAGCCGTCGAAGTAGGCCCCGGTGTCGATCTTCACCAGGTCGCCGGCCTGGATCACCCGCTTGCCGCTGGGAATGCCGTGCACCACCTCGTTGTTGATCGAGGCGCAGATGCTCGCCGGAAAGCCGTGGTAACCCTTGAAGCTGGGGGTGGCGCCCATCTCGCGGATGCGCTTCTCCGCGTGGGCGTCGAGGTCACCGGTGCTGAGGCCGGGGGCGGCCAGGTCCATGATCTCGCGCAGCACGGTGGCCACGATGCGGCTGGCCTGGCGCATGGTCTCAATTTCACGGGCGCTCTTCACCTCCACGCCCCGGCGGCTCTTCTGGATGCGCGGGCCGGTCTGCACGAGGGGTCTGGGCTTGCTGTCCTGGCCCATGCCCCCGCCGCCGGCCGGGCTGCGGCCCGTGCCGGTGGTGCTGGCCAGCAGGTCGGCAAAGAGGTTCATCGGGCAGCTTGGGGGCGGGTTGACCACTCAGGGCAAGCTATCAACGGTTGCAGCCCCCCTGTGCCCGCAAGCAAACCCAGACCGCTGGCCGCACGGCTGCGCCAGGCCCACGCCACCCTGGCCCCCCTGGTGTTGCTGCCCCTGCTGATCACCGTGGCCACGGGCCTCGGCTACCGCCTGCTGCGCGACTGGGGCGGGCTGGATCGCGATCGGGCCCATCTGCTGATGGTGTTGCATGAGGGCGAGTGGCTCACGCGGTGGTTCGGCAGCACCGGTGAAACGGTGTACGTGGTGGTGAATGGCCTGGGCTTGCTGTGGATGCTGGCCACCGGGGGGGCCCTGCTGATGCAGCGCTGGCGCCGGGGGCTGGGCTGACCCCCCAGCCGTTACAGTGGCGGTTTGGTCAGCTGTCTCGGCCCAGCCGCAGCCAGCCCGTTCCAATCTGCGCAAGCCCAGCCGTCCCAAGCGAGACCCTGACGTCGATGACACCCGAAACCGTAGAGCCCGCCGTGGATGCTGCTGTTGACGCAGCACAGCAAGCGCCTGAACCAGCCAGCACTGAGCCGTCGGCAACCGAACCCTCCACCGCGGACGCCAAGCCCTCCGCCGTGGCCGTGAGCACCGGCAAGCTGTGCGCCGCCGATCTGATCCGGGCCTTTGAAGCCGAACAGCTCAAGTCCGAACTGCCTGACATCTATGTGGGCGACACCGTGAAGGTGGGTGTGCGCATCCGCGAGGGCAACAAGGAGCGCGTGCAGCCCTACGAGGGCGTGGTGATCGCCAAGCGCCATGGTGGCCTGAATGCCACCATCACGGTGCGTCGCATCTTCCAGGGTGTTGGCGTGGAGCGGGTGTTCATGCTCCACAGCCCCCAGGTCGCTTCCGTGAAGGTGGAGCGGCGCGGTAAGGTTCGCCGGGCGAAGCTCTTCTATCTGCGCGACCGTGTGGGTAAAGCCACCCGCGTCAAGCAACGCTTCGACCGCTGAGATCAGTTCCACCAGGAGCTGGCCTCACCACCTCCAACTGGGGAGATCGGGCTCTGCGCCGTTAGTTCAGTTGGTAGAACGCAGGTCTCCAAAACCTGATGTCGGGGGTTCAAGTCCTCCACGGCGCGTTCGATCTCCCCAGTAGACGGAATCACCTTCCATCCCCGATCCCCAGGAATGGGTTTACTTCGAGGATGTTCTGCTTCCGTCCTTGTTTGCCCTGCTGTTTTCCTTCCCGAACATGGAGTTGGATCTTCAACCCGGAGATGTGGTTAAGGTGCTCGAATCCGCTGCCCTGGGCTGGGTTCGTGCCCGTGTCATCCGGGTCAAATCCGGTGGCCGTGTTGTTGTGCAAAGCGATCAGGGCAGGGAATTCACTGCCCGCGGTAATCAGGTGCGCTTGATCGAACCGGCCGGTTTCCGTCCTTGAAAGCTGTGTTCCCCACGGCAGAACCATTGACCTGCGCCCACTGCTTCTGCCGTGGGTTTTTTACTGGTCGGAAACACCGCGCAGCAGCCCGCTGCACGGACAGTTGACGAGGGGGGGGGCGGCGATGGATACTTTCAAGGTCGTTGCGCGGCAGCGACAATGCCCTGATCCCTAAGGGATCAATCAAACCCGATTCAGCTGGCTTCTGCCGCTGAATGTCCAACTGCCAGGCCCATCCTGGTCCAGGTCAATCCTGGGACTGTAGTTCAATCGGTTAGAGCACCGCCCTGTCACGGCGGAAGTTGCGGGTTCGAGCCCCGTCAGTCCCGTTTTCAACCCCAGGAGATCCGCCGGTGGCAGCTGAGCAGGCCTTGGGTGTGCAAGCCAACCCGGTGCAAGCGATCCGCGTGCGCCTGGCCCCCAGCCCCACCGGCACCCTGCACATCGGCACCGCCCGCACGGCGGTGTTCAACTGGCTTTTCGCCCGCCACCACGGCGGTGAATTCTTGCTGCGCATCGAAGACACCGACAAAGAGCGCAGCAAGCCCGCATACACCGCCAACATCCTTGAGGGTCTGCAGTGGCTGGGCCTGCAATGGGACGGCGAGCCGGTGATCCAGAGCGAGCGGGTGGCGCTGCACCGCAACGCCATCCAGCAGCTGCTCGATTCCGGCCACGCCTACCGCTGCTACGCCAGCGAGGCCGAGCTCACGGCGATGCGCGAGCAGCAGGCCGCCAGCAAGCAGGCCCCCCGCTATGACAACCGCCACCGCCACCTCACCCCCGAGCAGGAGCAGGCCTTCATCGCCGAGGGCCGCGAGGCGGTGATCCGCTTCCGCATCGATGACAGCCGCACGATCACCTGGAGCGACCTGGTGCGCGGCACGATGCGCTGGAGCGGCGCCGACCTGGGCGGCGACATGGTGATCGCCCGGCGCGCCCCGGCCGATCAGATCGGCGATCCCCTCTACAACCTGGTGGTGGTGGTGGACGACGCGGCGATGGCCATCAGCCACGTGATCCGCGGCGAGGACCACATCGCCAACACCGCCAAGCAGCTGCTGCTCTACGAGGCCCTGGGCCACCCCGCGCCGATCTTTGCCCACACGCCGCTGATCCTCAACAAGGAGGGCAAGAAGCTCTCCAAGCGCGACGGCGTGACCTCGATCAGCGACTTCCGCGCCATGGGCTACACCGCCGGCGCCCTGGCCAACTACATGACCCTGCTGGGCTGGTCGCCGCCGGAGGGCATGGATGAGCGCTTCTCCCTGGCGGAGGCCGCCGCGGTCTTCGGCTTCGAGCGGGTGAACAGAGCGGGTGCCCGCTTCGACTGGGACAAGCTCAACTGGCTCAACGGCCAGGTGTTGCGCGAGCAGGGAGCGGCGGCGCTGCGCGCGCAGCTGCTGCCCCTCTGGGCGGCGCGGGGCTGGCTGGTGGAGCCACACGCGGCCAGGGCCGCTGCCCCTGATGCCAATCCCCTCCACGCCGATCCGGCCTGGCAGCTGGAGCTGATCGAGCTGCTGGCCCCCTCGCTCACCCTGCTGGCCGATGGCGTGGAGCAGGCGGAGCCGTTCTTCGAGCGCCCCCCGCGCAATGCGGCGGCCGAGGGCCAGCTGGCCGCGGAGGGTGCCAGGCCAGCGCTGGCGGCCCTGGCGGCAGCGCTGGAGGCCCGCGATCCGGGAGAGCCTCTGAGCGCCGATCAGGCCCAGACCCTGCTGGGCGAGGCGGCAGCTGCGGCCAGCGTCAAGAAGGGGGTACTCATGAAGAGCCTGCGCGCCGCCCTGCTGGGCAGCCTGCAGGGCCCCGACCTACTCACCACCTGGCTGCTGCTGCAACGCAGCGGCGATGCCCTGCCCCGCATCCGGGCCGGCCTCTGAGGCAGAAGCCTGGGAAGCACCTGGCTCTGGCTCCACCAGCCCCAGCCTGCGGGCCAGCGGCCCGGCGCTGAGCCCCTGCAGTCCCACGGTGAGCAGGATGGTGAGGAACACCAGGCCCTGCAGCCGTCCGGCCCCCAGCACACCGGCCTGCTCCAGGCGGATGGCGAACAGGCTGGCCACCGCCGCGGTGACCACCCCCCGGGGCGCCAGCCAGGCCAGCAGCGCCTGCTGCCTGAGGGTGAAGCCCATGCCCCAGGTGGCCAGGCCGATCGCCAGGGGCCGCTGCAGCAGCATCATCGCCAGCACACAGGCCACCCCGCCCCAGCCCAGCGGGCTGAGCTGGGCAAAGCTCACGTCGGCGGCCAGCAGGGGGAACAGCATGGTGATCGCCAGCTGGGCCAGCTGGCGGATCAGATCATCCAGCCCGGCGGCATCGGTGTCCGGCCGGCGGCCCACCACCACCCCCGCCGCCACGGCCGCGGGCAGGCCGGACTCCGGCAGCAGCAGCTCACAGCCGGTGAACATCAGGAACAGGCTGCCCAGGGTGAGCTGCAGCCGCAGGGCGCTGGCCTGCTGGGCGGGGATGCGGCGCAGGGCCTCGGCCAGCAGCCAGCCGGAGGCCGCCCCGATCGCCACCCCACCGCCAAGCCGCACCAGCAACCCCGTGGCCAGCCCCCGCCAGCCCTGCAGATCGCCGAGGGTGAGTTCGAGCAGCAACAGGGCCAGCACCGCCCCGATCGGTTCGAGCACCAGGCCCTCCCCCTCCAGCACCTCCCCCAGGGGGGGCGTCAGCCGGATCTGCCGCACCAGCGGGTTCACCACCGTGGGCCCGGTGGCCAGCACGATCGCGCTGAACACGGCGGCCAGGGCCCAGTTGAGGCCCGCCAGCCAATGGGCCACCAGCAGGCCGCCCAGCAGGGCCAGCACCAGCCGCACAGCGCAGATGCGCAGCACGGCCTGGCGGGTGCCGTCGGCGGGCAGCCGCAGGTTCAGCCCGCCCTCGAACAGCACCAGGCTCACCAGCAGGCCGGTGATCGTGCCCAGGCCGCTGCCCAGATCGAGTGGTTCCACCAGGCCAAAGCCCGCCCGGCCGATCAGCAGGCCGGCACTGAGCAGCAGCACCACGCCAGGCAGGCCGGTGAGCCAGGCCAGGGCCTGGGCCAGCGCCCCCGCGAACACGGTGACGCCCCAGAGCAGCCCCAGCCGCTCAGGCGTCATTCATCGTCGAGGGCGTTGAACCGGGGCTCCACCCGGATCGCGATCACGGCGCTGGGGCGCACCACCAGGTACTCCCCCTCCAGCTCGGAGATCGGCACGTTCACGTAGGTGTCGGCCGTGGCGGCGGCGGTGAGCACCCCGCCATACCACTGCTGGAAGGCGTCCAGGGTGGCGAACATCACGGTCTCCGTCTGGCCGCCACTGAGATGGAGGTGGACGGCATAGCGCCGGGGGATGCGCGACATGGCTCCGGGCCAGGGCAGCCCTCAGGATGCCCTAGCGCCGCAAGGGCCGGCCAGCGCCAGGGCTGCGGCTGCAGATCCCCGGGCAGGTAGAGGGGATGGCGGGGCCGGCCGCTGGCGGTGACTCCCAGGCAAAGGCATGGGCGGCCGGTGCTCTCCGCCGCCAGCCACGTCTGCAGGAGAGCCAGCACCGCCTGGTCGCGGCAGGCCCAGCTGCCGCGGTTGCCCCAGCCCAGCCACAGGGCCACCTCCGGCTGGGCGGCGAGTCGGGCCTGGATCCAGGCGTCGGTGTCGGCGCCCACCGGGTCGGCGGCCCGGTGCAGCAGCGCCGGCGAGGGGCCGATGCGGGCGAACAGGTTGAGCACCTCCAGGGCGCCATAGCCCCAGCGCTCGGCAAATCCCAGCAGGCGCCGCAGGGTGGGATCGTCGCGCTGCCCATCGGCCCGGGAGGGGTTGAGGCCGATGAACAGCAGCCGCGGCCGCTCTGGCGCCCACTGCCGCTCCAGCCACCAGCGATAGCGACCACAGGTGCTGAAGCAGGCCTGGCGCACAGAACACACCCCGTACCCTGAAACCCTGACGCACCGGGCGGGCAGCCGCCTGGGTATCTGGAGAAGGGATCGGAGCGATGGGGCTGAACCGGGGCCGGAATCGCGGACAGCTCTGGCGGCTGGCGCTGCTGCCGGGCCTGGGCCTGCTGCTGGGCGTGAGCCTGCTGCAGAGCCGTCCGGCGGCGGCCTTTCTGGGCATGCCCGCCGGCAGCGGCAGCGACGCCCCCGCGGAGGAGAGACTCGTCCAGCGCAACACGGCCTTCGCCTGCGGCCGCCTCTGGTGCAGCACCGTGGTGTTTCGCCACGACGTGCTCAACCTGATCACCCTGGCGATCGAGCCCGACGCCGGCATGGGCGACCGGGCCGCCGCGCTGGCGGTGGAGCGGCGGGCGGCCACGGTGGAGCGCAGCGTCAAGGAGGTGATTCAGCAGCTGCGCTCCACCCTCGAGGGCGATGGCGCCGCCCTGGCGCCGGAGCGACGGGAGCAGGCGATGGCCATCCGCGAGCGGGCCGACCGGAATTTCTGGAACGTCTTCAACCGCCAGGTGCCCCACCCCCTCACCCCCACGGTGGCGGTGGGGTTCCGCAACGATGTGCCGGTGGTGTTCGTGCCCGCCGCCCCTGATCTGGGCCTGGGCCCCTCGATCCTGGTGAGCGTCACCGAGCCCGACGCCGCCCACGTCGGCAGCACGGAGCTGGAACTGGCCGAACACTGGAAGACGATCTTCCAGACGGTGATCAGCGAATCGCTGTGGGGGGTGGAGTTCGATCGCCGCTTTCCGGCCGGCCGGCTGCTGCTGGCGGCGAAGGTGGGTGGCCTGGTGCTGGCCCTGCTGCTGACCCTGACCGCGATCCGCCGGGCCCTCCGCCTGGCCCTGCGCCGCCTGCGCGACAACAGCGAGGCCCTGCGCGACTCCGCCAAGCGGGAGGTGATGGCCGCCTTCAGCGGCAGCCTGGAGTCGCCCCGCTCCGGGGACGCCGATGCCGTCAGTCCGGACGGTGCGGCAGCCGTTGCCGGCGAGGGTCGGCACCCGCAGGCGCCCCCGCCCCGGCAACCGCAGCACTGGCTGAAACGGCTGGGCCGCCGCGCCGGCCGTCAGCCCCAGCTGCTGATCGAGGGCACCGGGCGCCTGTTCGAAACCCTCTCGATCCCCAGCCTGCGCCAGCAGGGCTTACGCAACCAGGCCCGCAACCTCCTGGAGATGGCGCTGCTGATCTCAGGGCTGCTGCAGCTCAGCCTGGTGGTGGGGGGCATCGGGGCGATCGCGTTCTTCTTTCCCGCCACCCGCATCGGCTCGTTGCTGCTGTTGTCCCGGTCGGTGAGCGTGCCGCTGATGTGGCTGGGCGTGATCGTGGTGCGCTGGCTGCTGCTGCTGGTGATCGACCACAGCGTGAACACCTGGACGATCGAGTCAACGCTCCGCAACCCCAGCTCTCGGCGCTACGCGCTGCAGGCGGTGACCTACACCAAGATGCTCAGGAACACGGCCACGATCGTGTGCATCAGTGTGGGCATCGTGCTGACGCTGCTGATCGTGGGGATCAACCAGTCGATCCTCACCGGTGCCGGGGTGCTGGCCGTGGGCGCAGGCCTGCTCCTGCGCAACATCCTCGAAGACTTCATGCAGGGCCTGCTGATCATCCTCACCGACCGCTTCGCGATCGGCGATGTGGTGACCATCCCACCCCACAGCGGCTTCGTGGAGAACATGAATCTGTTCAACAGCCAGCTGCGCGGCATCGATGGCCAGCTCACCAGCCTGCCCAACGGCCAGATCCGCGCCGTGGAGAACCTCACCAAGGACTGGTCGCGGGTGAACTTCCTAGTGGAGGTGGCGGCCGACGAGGACCTGCGGGCGGTGCTGGAGCTGATCCGGCAGGTGGCGGAGGGCATGCGCCACGATCCCGACTGGGCCGACTCCATCCTCGGCACCCCGGAGGTGCTGGGGGTGGATGAACTGCGCCAGTCCGGCTGCCTGATCCGGGTGTGGATCCAGACCCTGCCCCTGGCCCAGTGGCCGGTGGGGCGCGAGTTCCGGCTGCGGGTGAAGGAGGCCTTCGATCGCGAGGGCATCCGCCTCGGCCTGCCGCGCCATGAGGTGCTGCTCGAGAAGGGGCAGACCGCCGCCACCAGGCCCTGAAGCCCCAGCTCTGCCAGGCTGGGCGCTCGATCGGCAGAACCACCCGTGAGCGCGGCGGCAGAGAGGGCGAAGCAGGCCGCGGCGGCGAGCGAACAGCCCGTGCCGTCCCCGCCCCAGGGCGCCGCCAAACCGCTGCTGCTGCTGATCGACGGCCACTCGCTGGCCTTCCGCAGCTACTACGCCTTCACCAAGGGGGGCGATGGCGGCCTGAGCACCCAGGAGGGGGTGCCCACCTCGGTGACCTACGGCTTCCTCAAGGCCCTGCTCGACAACTGCAAGGGGCTCAAGCCCGATGGCCTGGTGGTGGCCTTCGACACGGCCGAGCCCACCTTCCGCCACGAGGCCGACGCGGCCTACAAGGCCCACCGCGACGAGGCGCCGGAGGAGTTCTTCGCCGACCTCGCCAACCTGCAGCGGATCCTGCAGGAGGGGCTCGACATCCCGCTGGCGATGGCGCCGGGCTACGAGGCCGACGACGTGCTCGGCACCCTGGCCAACCGCGCCGCCACGGAGGGCTGGCGGGTGCGCATCCTCTCGGGCGACCGCGACCTGTTCCAGCTGGTGGACGACGCGCGTGACATCGCCGTGCTCTACATGGGCGGTGGCCCCTACGCCAGGAACAGCGGCCCCACCGAGATGCGCCGCGAGGGGGTGATCGCCAAGCTGGGCGTCACGCCGGAGGAGGTCGTCGACCTCAAGGCGCTCACCGGCGACAGCTCCGACAACATCCCGGGCGTGCGCGGCGTGGGCCCGAAAACGGCCATCAACCTGCTGGCCGCCTACGAGCACGTGGACGGCATCTACGCCGCCCTCGACCAGCTGGAACAGGCCGGTCCGAAGGCGAAAGACCCCAAGGGCGTGCTTAAGGGCGCCCTGCTCCAGAAGCTGCGCGAGGGCAAGGAGAACGCCTACCGCTCGCGCATGCTGGCCGAGATCCTGGTGGGGATCCCGCTGCCCGAGGAGCCGCGGCTGGCGCTGGGCACGGTGAACAGCGCGTCCCTGGCGGGCAGCCTCGAGGAGCTGGAACTCCATTCCCTGGCGAAACAGGTGGGCAAATTCGCCCAGCTGTTCTCCGCCACACCGCCGGAGCCCAGCGAGGAGGCCAGCCCCATGGGCGGCGCGGCCGTCACAGCCGCCGCGGAAGGGCCTGGCGCTGCAACCAGCGATGCAACCCGGGGTGAGGCCACGCCGGAGGGGGCCGGCCCCGCCGCCGAGCCTGCGGCAGCACCCGCCACCCCCCAGCTCACCCCCGAGCTGATCACCAGCACCGCGGCCCTGGAGGCCCTGGTGGCCCGCCTGCAGGCGGCCACCGATCCGGCCGCGCCGGTCGCCCTCGACACCGAGACCACCGCCCTCAACCCCTTCCGCGCCGAGCTGGTGGGCATCGGCCTGGCCTGGGGCGAAGGCCCCGCCGAGCTGGCCTACATCCCGATCGGCCACCAGCCGCCGCCGGCGGAGGATCTGCTCAGCGAGCCACCGCCCGCGCCCGAGCAGCTGCCCCTGGCTGCGGTGCTCAGCGCCCTGGCCCCCTGGCTGGCCAGCGCCCAGCACCCCAAAACCCTGCAGAACGCCAAGTACGACCGGTTGATCCTGCTGCGCCACGGCCTGGCCCTGGAGGGCGTGGTGATGGACACGCTGCTGGCCGACTACCTGCGCGATGCCAACGCCAAGCACGGCCTCGAGGAGCTGGCTGAGCGCAACGTCGGCTTCCGGCCCACCAGCTACGGCGAGCTGGTGGCCAAGGGGGCCACGTTCGCCGCGGTGCCGATCGCGGCCGCCGCCCAGTACTGCGGCATGGATGTGCACCTCACCTGGCGGCTGACGGGGCTGCTGCGCGCCCAGCTGGCTGCACTCGGCGAGAAGCTGCCGCTGCTGCTGGAGCAGCTGGAGCTGCCGCTGGAGCCGGTGCTGGCGGCGATGGAGGCCACGGGGATCCGCATCGACACGGCCTACCTGGGCGAGCTGAGCCAGGAGCTGAGCGCCACCCTGGAGCGCCTGGAGGCCGAGGCCAGGGCCGCCGCCGGCGTCGACTTCAACCTCGCCTCCCCCAAGCAGCTGGGCGAGCTGCTGTTCGACACGCTCGGGCTGGATCGCAAGAAATCCCGCCGCACCAAGACGGGCTGGAGCACCGATGCCACCGTGCTGGAGAAGCTCGAGGCCGACCACCCCGTGGTGGCGCTGGTGCTCGAGCACCGCACCCTCAGCAAGCTCAAGAGCACCTACGTGGATGCCCTGCCGGCGCTGGTGGAGCCGGAAACCGGCCGGGTGCACACCGACTTCAACCAGGCGGTCACCGCCACCGGCCGCCTGAGCAGCAGCAACCCCAACCTGCAGAACATCCCGGTGCGCACCGAGTTTTCGCGGCGCATCCGCAAGGCCTTCCTGCCCCAGGAGGGCTGGCGGCTGATCAGCGCCGACTACTCCCAGATCGAGCTGCGCATCCTGGCCCACCTCTCCGGCGAGGAGGCGCTGGTGGAGGCCTACCGCACGGGCGATGACGTGCACGCCCTCACCGCCCGGCTGCTGCTGGAGAAGGAGAGCATCTCGCCCGATGAACGCCGCCTGGGCAAGACCATCAACTTCGGCGTGGTGTACGGCATGGGCGCCCAGCGCTTCGCCCGCGAAACCGGGGTGAGCCAGGCCGAGGCCAAGGACTTCCTGAGCAAATACAAACAGCGCTACCCCAGGGTGTTCGCCTTTCTGGAGCTGCAGGAGCGGCTGGCGTTGAGCCAGGGCTTCGTGGAGACGATCCTGGGCCGCCGCCGCCCCTTCGCCTTCGACCCGGGTGGCCTGGGCCGGCTGCTGGGCAAGGACCCCCTGGAGATCGACCTGGAGGTGGCCCGCCGCGCCGGCATGGAGGGCCAGCAGCTGCGGGCGGCCGCCAACGCCCCGATCCAGGGCTCCAGCGCCGACATCATCAAGCTGGCCATGGTGCAGCTGCATCACAAACTCACGGCCGACGGCCTGCCAGCCCGGCTGCTGCTGCAGGTGCACGATGAACTGGTGCTGGAAGCCGCCCCCGAGGCCGTCGAGCCGGTGCTGGCCCTCACCCGCCACACCATGGAGCACGCCGTGGAGCTCAGCGTGCCCCTGGTGGTGGAGACCGGCATCGGCGCCAACTGGATGGACGCGAAGTAGGGGCCAGCCGGGGGCCGTGGCTCCCGCGAGCCGCCGTCAGCGGATGCCGTAGACCAGCCGGCCGATCCACTCGCGCAGGGCCCGGCTGCTGCTGTCGAGCCCCCCGGAGGACGGCAGGTAGCGCAGCGGATCCCGCAGGGGCGAGCCCGCCCAGCCGCCCGTGGCCTGGAAGTCCACCGGGAACGGCAGCACCCGCAGGCCCCGGCCTTCGAACAGCCGCTGGGCGCGGGCCATGTGGAAGGCCGAGGTCACCAGCACCACGGCGCTGCCGGCGGGCAGCTGGGCGGCGATCTCCCGCGCCTCCTCGGCCGTGTTGCGCACCCGGGCCGTGCTGCGCAGATCGGCTGCCGGCAGGCCGAAGGCCAACGCCTGGCGGCGCAGCACATCCCCCTCGGGCGGCAGCTCGGGCATGGTGGGCCACCAGCCGCCGGTGAAGAACAGCAGCGGCCTGTGGCCCTGCTGGCGGAGCTGCTGATAGGCCTCGATGCCGGCGAAGAAGCGGTCGGCATCTCCCCACTCACTCACCCGGGCCGGGCCCGGCGCCGGATGGCGCCCGCCCCCCAGCACCACCACCGCCGCCAACCGCTCGCCCCGCTCTGCCGCCAGCATCGCCGCCGCCGTCTGCCGCCGGTGCGGCCACTCCAGGCTGCGCCAGAGCAACTCGCCCGTGAGGGGGGTGGCGAACAGCCAGAGGATCACCAGGGCAGCCCGGGCGGTCCAGCGCCTGGAGCGGAGGACGCCATACAGCAGCAGCAGCAGCGCCAGGCCCAGGGGCAGCACCAGCAGCGGCAGAAGCTTGCTCAGCAGGAACATGGTGGGGAGAAGCAGGGGTTGGGGCTGGCGCGTGAAGCTGGCGGATGAGCCGTGCCAATCCTGGGCTCAGCCGCTGCTGCCGTGGGACCCGTCCGGGCCGCTGTGGCACGATCCAGACCCAGCCCGCTGGACCCCGTGACCCTGCAGCTCAGCAACACCCTCACCCGGCGCGTGGAGGCGTTCCGGCCGATCGAGCCCGGCCGGGTGAGCATCTACTGCTGCGGGGTCACGGTGTACGACCTCTGCCACCTGGGCCACGCCCGCAGCTACATCAACTGGGACGTGCTGCGCCGCTACCTGATCTGGAGCGGCTACACCGTCATATTTGTACAGAACTACACCGACATCGACGACAAGATCCTCAGACGCGCCGCGGAAGAGGGCAGCTCGATGGAGGCGGTGAGCGAGCGCAACATCGGGGCCTTCGTGGCCGACATGGCCCGGCTCAACATCCTGCCGGCCGACCGCATGCCCCGCGCCACCCGCTCCCTCGATGCAATCCGGCTGTTGATTCAGGAGCTGGAAGCCAAAGGCGCCGCCTACTCCGCCGACGGCGACGTGTATTTCGCCGTGATGAAACACGCCGGCTACGGCAAGCTGAGCGGCCGCGATCTGGCCGAGCAGCAGGAGAACGCCTCCGGACGGGTGGCGACCGAGGAGGAGGCGCGCAAGCAGCACCCCTTCGACTTCGCCCTGTGGAAGGGGGCCAAGCCCGGGGAGCCCAGTTTTGAATCCCCCTGGGGTCCGGGCCGGCCCGGCTGGCACATCGAGTGCTCGGCGATGGTGCGCGAGGAGCTGGGCGACACGATCGACATCCACCTGGGCGGCGCCGACCTGGTGTTTCCGCACCACGAGAACGAGATCGCCCAGTCGGAGGCGGCCAGCGGCCGGGAGCTGGCCCACTACTGGCTGCACAACGGCATGGTGAATGTGGGCGGCGAAAAGATGAGCAAGTCGCTCGGCAACTTCACCACCATCCGCGCCCTGCTCGAATCGGGCGTCTCACCGATGACCCTGCGGCTGTTCGTGTTGCAGGCTCACTACCGCAAACCGCTCGACTTCACCGCCGAGGCCCTGGAAGCGGCCTCCACAGGCTGGAAGGGCCTCAACGCCGCCCTGGAGCTGGCCAAGCGTGTCACCCGAGCGGCCGTGCTCGATCGCCAACCACTCCCTGCCGACACGCCAACCCCAGCCCAGCTGGCCAGCGATCCAGCCGGGCTCCCTGCCGACCTGGCCGCCGCCCGGGCGCGCTTTGTGGCGGCCATGGACGACGACCTCAACACCGCGGCGGCCCTGGCGGTGCTGTTCGATCTGGCCCGCCCCCTGCGGGGCCTGGCCAACCGGCTCGAACGCGGCGATCAGGCGGCAGCCGAGGAGGCCCAGGCACCCGCCCTGCTCGCCCAGGCAGCTCTGCTGCAGGAGCTGGCCGCAGTGCTGGGCCTCAGACCCGAGCCGCTGGCAGCCGCGACCCGGGGGGAGGCCGGCGGGCCCAGCCAGGCCGAGATCGAGGCCCTGATCGCCCGGCGCCAGGCCGCCAAGGCCAGCCGCGACTTCGCCACGGCCGACCGGATCCGCACCCAGCTCAAGGAGCAGGGCATCGAGCTGATCGACCGGCCCGGCGGCGTCACCGAATGGCTGCGGGGCTGAGCCGGGGCACGGCAGCAGCCCAGGGTGCCAGTCCCCCACAGCAGGCCCCAGGCCCAACCGGCTCAGTCCCCTGGCCGCTTCTGATCCTTCATCATCCGCTCGATCCGGCGGATCCGGGCCAGGGTGAAGGTCCACACCTCCAGCTGGAAGCTGCGCTCGCGATCCCCGGACGCCACGGCATCCCGGCACTCCTGCACCAGGGATTCCAGGTCGTCGCCCCGCTCAAAGGCCTCCCACAGCTGGCGCTCCAGCCGGGCCCGCTCGATGAAGTTCCAGCGCTGAAACAAGCTCATGGCGGCATCCTCGCGCAGCCGGGCGCGGCCGCCCTCAGCCCGCCCAGCTGCGCAGCAGGTCGGCGAGCGACACCACCAGCCCCACAGCGATCACCGGCGGCGAGATCCAGCGCAGGGCCCAGAGCAGGGCCCGCACCTGGCGCGGATCGCTGCCCGCCTCGAGCAGATCGGCCCGGTAGCGGCCAGGGGCCTGCCAGCCCAGCAGCAGGGCCATCGCCAGGCCACCGGCCACCAGCAGCACGCCGCCAAACAGGGCGTCCATCCGCTCCAGCACCCCCACATCCAGGGCCGAGGGCAGACCGAGCACGGCGATCAGCACCACACACAGCCAAACCGCCCGGCGGCGGCTCCAGCCCACCCGGTCCATCAGCGAACTGGCCGGCACCTCCAGCAGCGACACCGACGAGGTGATGGCGGCGATGTAGGCCAGGGCAAAAAAGAGCACCGCCACCACCCGGCCCGCGCCCCCCAGGGAGGCCAGGCCGGTGGGCAGGGCGATGAACAGGGCGCCCACCGTGCTGCCGCTCACCACATCCCCCAGCCCGAAGCTGGCCACCACGGGGAAGGTGACGCAGCCGGCCATCAGGCCCACGGCCGTGTCCATGCCCACCACCGCCGCCGCCTCGCCGGGGATGCCGCTGCGGCGGTCGAGATAGGCGGCGTAGGCCAGGATCGCGCCGATGCCGGTGCCGATCGAAAAGAAGGCCTGGGTGAAGGCGTTGCGGATCGTGGCCGGATCCACGAGCTTGCTGGCATCCCAGCGCAGCAGGAAGGTGGCGTAGCCCTGCCGCGCCTCCGGCAGGGCTGCAGCCCAGAGGGCCAGGGCCAGCAACAGCAGAAATAGCAGCGGCATGCCCCAGCGGGTGAGTCGCTCAATGCCGCCGCGGATACCCGCCGCCACCACCAGGCCGGTGAGGCCCAGGCTGAACAGGTGGCCCAGCACCGCGTCGCCGCCGCTGCTGATCGAGGCGAAGTAGGCCTGGGCGGCGCCGATGTCGGCGGGCAGGGGGCTGAGCAGGGCATGCAGCAGGCTGCGGCCGGTCCAGCCCATCAGCACGGCGTAGTACGCGAGGATCCCCACCGCCGCAGCCAGGAACAGCCAGCCCAGGGGCTGCCAGCGCCGTCCTCCGGCGGTGACCGGCGCCAGCAGGGGGGCGTGGCCGGTGCTGCGGCCCAGCACCATCTCAGCCACCAGCACCGGCAGACACACCAGCACCACGATCAACAGGTACAGCAGCACAAAGGCGCCGCCTCCGCCCTGGGAGGCGCGGTAGGCAAAACCCCAGAGATTGCCGAGCCCCACAGCGCTGCCCGCCGCCGCCAGCACGAAGCCCAGGCCCGAGCCCCAGCGCTCCGGCGGATCCCCACGCTCGGCACGGCTGCTGATCCGGGGCATGGCTGCGGCGTCAGAGATCGCCCCAGTTTCCGACACACCGCAAGCGCAGCGGCTGGCCGGTCACCGGCACCCCGTGCACCCGGGCCAGGTAGGTCTTGCGCACGCGCCGCTCGGCGAAGGCCGCACTCAGCCGGCGGTGGCTGTCGGCGTCGCGGGCCAGCAGGAGCAGGCCGGAGGTGTCGCGGTCGAGACGGTGCACCAGCCGGGCCTCCGGCCAGCGGCGCTGGGCCCGGCTGATCAGGCAATCGGCCAGCTCCGGGCCCAGGCCCGGCTGGCTGAGCAGGCCGGAGGGCTTGGCCAGGGCCAGCAGCCACGGATCGAGGTAAAGCAGGCGGGGCTCCCCCGTCTGATCCACTGCCACCGCACCGGCGCCCCGGTGCTCAGCCACCCATCTCGGCCATGCCGCGCCGCTGCTGCAGCTGCTCCAGACCCATGACCAGGGCCACGCCGATCGCCGCCAGCAGCAGCGCCGCCAGCAGGGCGGCGCCATCGGGCGGCGCCACCAGGGCATCGCGCAGCACCACCAGCTTGCCCCTGGCGTTGGTGGTGCTCTCCAACACGGTGCGGAACGGCCAGATCTTCCAGAGCGAGCCGGCCATCACCCCCACCAGCAGGGCCACGGTCTGGCCGTGCCAGCGCTCCAGCAGCCAGCGCAGCAACCGCACGAAGGCCGCCAGGCCGACGGCGCAGCCGAGGGCGAACGGCACCAGGGTGCCGAGATCCAGCGCCTTCACCGCTTCCATCACGTGCTGGTACTGGCCCAGCACCAGCAGCAGAAAGGAGCCGGAGATCCCGGGCAGGATCATCGCCATGATCGCCACGGCCCCGCTCCAGAAGATGGTGAAGGGGTCGTGGGGCATCGTCACCGGCACCCGGGTGACGAACACCAGGGCGGTCGCGGCGCCTACCGCCATTGCCACCAGACCGCTCGCCCCCCAGTGGGCCTGGCGGGCGATCAGCGCGATCGAACCCACGATCAGCCCGAAGAAAAAGGCGAACAGCCACACCGGGTGCTGGGCATACAGCCAGGTGATCGGCCGCACCAGCAGCAGCACTGAACCGAGAATCCCGGCCAGCAGCGGCAGCAGAAACCCCAGGTGCACCCGGGCCGCGGCCTCACCCCAGCGCCGCTGGGCGAGCAGGCGCAGCCACTGGGGATCGAAGCCCGCCACCGCCTCCAGCAACCGGCCGTAGATGCCCATGATGAAGGCCATCGAACCACCGCTCACCCCCGGCACCACGTCGGCGGCACCCATCGCCAGGCCGCAGCCGAGCACGTAGGGCCAGCCCGGCGCGGGGGAGGGGGGAGGGGCGTCAGCCATGGCAGCAGGGAGGGGAATGGGGGGCATCCTGCCGGGGCGACGGCGCCCGGTGGGACACTGGTGCCCCTGAACGCTGGAGCCCCGCCGTGAAAGCCCTCTCCGTGCTCGGCTCCACCGGTTCGATCGGCACGCAGACGCTGGAACTGGCCGAGGAGTTTCCCGATCGCTTCCGGGTGGTGGCCCTCACCGCCGGCAACAACCTGGATCTGCTGATCAGCCAGATCCAGCGGCACGCCCCCGAGGTGGTGGCCCTGGCCGATGCCGACAAGGTGGCGACGCTGCGCGAGCGCCTGCAGGCCCTGGAGCCCGCCGCCCGCCCAGCGCGGATGCCCGAGCTGCTCGGCGGTCCCGACGGCCTCGAGGCCGCCGCCGCCTGGCCCAGCGCCCACCTGGTGGTGACGGGCATCGTGGGCTGCGCCGGCCTGCTGCCCACCCTGGCGGCGATCAGAGCCGGCAAGGACCTGGCCCTGGCCAACAAGGAAACCCTGATCGCCGCCGGGCCGGTGGTGCTGCCGGAGCTGGAGAGGAGCGGCTCGCGCCTGCTGCCGGCCGATTCCGAGCACTCCGCCATCTTCCAGTGCCTGCAGGGCACCCCCTACGCCGAAACGGCCCGGCTCTCCACCGGCACGCCCACACCAGGCCTGCGCCGCATCCAGCTCACGGCCTCCGGCGGCGCCTTCCGCGACTGGGACCCCGCCGATCTGCACAAGGCCACCGTGGCCGATGCCACCAGCCACCCCAACTGGAGCATGGGCCGCAAGATCACGGTGGATTCGGCCTCGCTGATGAACAAGGGCCTGGAAGTGATCGAGGCCCATTACCTGTTCGGCCTCGATTACGACGCCATCGAGATCGTGATCCACCCCCAGTCGATCATCCACTCGATGGTGGAGCTGGCCGATTCCTCCGTGCTGGCCCAGCTGGGCTGGCCCGACATGAAGCTGCCGATCCTCTACTGCCTCAGCTGGCCCGAGCGCCTCGCCACCCCCTGGCGCCGGCTCGACCTCACCGAAGTCGGCTCGCTCACCTTCCGCGCCCCCGACCCGGCCCGCTACCCCTGCATGGAGCTGGCCTACGCCGCCGGCCGCGCCGGCGGCACGATGCCGGCGGTGATGAACGCCGCCAACGAGCAGGCCGTGGCCCTCTTCCTCGATGAGCAGGTGCATTTCCTGGACATTCCCAGGCTGATCGACGGGGTGTGCGAGCGCCACAAGGCCGACCTCACCGCGTCCCCCTCCCTCTCCGACGTGCTGGCCGTGGACGCCTGGGCCCGTGAAGCGGTGCGGGAGGCTGCAGCCCGGCTGCAGGCCAAGGCCCCTGCGGCGCTGCCGGCCTGAGCCAGCTGCCGATGGACGCGCCAACCTCCCCCCCGCCCTCAGAGCCCTCGCCTCGGACCAGCGCCGCCTGCCCCATCCCGGTGAGCCATCACCTGCTGCTCTGCGCCACCCCCAGCAAGGCCCTCTGCTGCCCTGATCCAGCCATCGGCGCCACCAGCTGGGACGCACTCAAGCGTCTGGTTCGTGAGCTCGGACTGGAGGATCCGGCCCGTCCCGGCGGCATCGTGCTGCGCAGCAAGGCCGACTGCCTGCGCATCTGCGCCGACGGCCCCGTGCTGCTGATCTGGCCGGATGGCGTGGTGTATGGCGGCGTGACGCCGCAGCGCATCGAGCGGATCCTGCGGGAGCACGTGCTGGGCGGCTGCCCCATTCCCGACTGGATCGCGCGGGATTACACCCTCCGTGGCAGCGCCGAACCGCGCTTGCCACACCATGGGCCCCATGACAGCATCCCTGCAGGGCCCCACGCTTTGAATGGACGGTGATGTTGCATTCGCTGGCAGAGATCCCGATCAACTCATCCAGGCCATCCGTGAATGGGCGGCCTCCCCTGGCCAGGTGACCCCTCAGATGCCCGAGCCTGCATGACCATCGGCAGACGCACCCCGCAGCCAACCCACGACACAGCAGTCGGCCCAGCTGGCCCTGGTGACCTGAGACCCTCGTGCGGCGGCATGAAAACCGTTGTGGCCGCCATGGCGGGGCAGACAGACGTCCAGCCATGGCGGTGACTGCGCCTGCAGGCGCAGCAGGGCAGCGGCCGGCACCCAGGGATCATCCAGGGCATGCAGCAGCAAGGTGGGCGGCAGGGTGGCGCCGCTGAGCAACGCCGGCAACGGTGAGGCCTGGCTGTAGTACTGCGCCACCGTTGGGTAGCCCCAGCGCGGGGCGGTCACAGCCGTGTCGAACTGGCGGATCGAGCGCACAGAGCGCAACGGCGCCGCGAAGGGCTGGGCCAGAGCATCGGCCAGCGTCTGGCGGATCAGCCCCCGCAGCAGCACCCGCTGGTAGAGGCGGTTGCGCGGGGCGTCAATCTGGGCAGCGCAGGCGGCCAGATCGAGGGGACTGCTGACGCAGGCCAGGGCGTCGAGCCCGTCCGGTCGCTCCCGCAGGGCGTTGAGCAGCACGGTTCCGCCCAGGGACAGACCTGCCCCCAGCAGGGGCAATCCGGCAGCCCGCAGGCGCGCCGCCGCCAGCACGGGCAGCAGGTCGGTGTTGCAGGCCGCCGCATAGGTGCCCGTGGCCAGGCCACGGCCCGCGCCGGCACCGCGCAGGTTGAGGCGCCACACCCCGAAGCCCTGCCCCTGCAGCGCCAGGGCCAGCCGCCGCACCCCCGGCCGGCTGCTGCTCCCCCCCAGCCCATGCACCAGCAGCACCCAGCCCCGGGGCTGGCCATGGGCTGGCGGATCTTCCACCAACAGCAGGCTGCCGCCCCCGGGGACGGCCACCGTCCAGGGTTGGCCCTGATCAGCCGGCAAGCGGTCCGGATGAACCGTGTCGCGGATGGTCTGCAGATCGGGGCCGATCCAGGGCCAGCGCTGCTGGAAGGGAGGCGGCGGCCAGCTGGGGTGAAGGGGCTGCACTGGTGAAGCACCCCTGGCCTCCTGGCGCCATCATGCAGCGCTGCGCAACTCGCTCACCAGCGACTGCAGCACCGCCTTGGCATCGCCGAACACCATGGCCGTCTGGGGCAGCTCGAACAGGGCGTTGCGGATGCCGGCATAGCCGGCCCCCAGGCTGCGCTTCACCACGAACACCTGGCGGGAGCGGTCCACCTCCAGCACGGGCATGCCGTAGAGGGGGCTGGCGGGATCGTTCTTGGCGTCCGGATTCACCACGTCGTTGGCCCCGAGCACGATCACCACGTCGGTGCGCGGGAATTCGGGATTGATGGCATCCATCTCGGCCAGCTGCTCGTAGGGCACGTCGGCCTCGGCCAGCAGCACGTTCATGTGGCCCGGCATGCGGCCGGCCACCGGGTGGATGGCATAGCTCACCTCCGCCCCCTTGGCCTCCAGCAGCTTGGCCAGCTCGCGCAGGGCGTGCTGGGCCTGGGCCACCGCCAGGCCATAGCCCGGCACGAACACCACCCGCTCGGCCCCCTCCAGGGCCAGGGCGCACTCCTCGGCACTGCAGCTGGTGATGCGGGTGTAGCCGGCCTCATCGCCGCCGCCGCCCACATGGCCGCCTGCCGATGCGCCCAGGGCACCGCCGAAGAGCACGTTGAGCAGCGAGCGGTTCATGGCCTTGCACATCACCTGGGTGAGGATCAGGCCGGCCGCACCCACCATGGCGCCCGCCACGATCAGCAGCGGGCTGCCCACCACGAAACCGGCCGCCGCCGCCGCCACACCCGAGTAGCTGTTCAGCAGCGAGATCACCACCGGCATGTCGGCGCCGCCGATCGGCAGGGTCACCCCCACCCCGAGCAGGGCGGCGGCCACCACCAGCAGCCCCAGCGGAGCACCAGTCGGGTCGGCCGGCAGGGCAAAGGCCCCCACCAGGGTGGCCACCGCCAGGGCGATGTTCAGGCCATGGCGCACCTGGCTCTGGGTCCAGCCCGGGGTACCGATCCAGCCCTGCAGCTTGCCCATCGCCACCAGCGAGCCGCTGAAGGTGATGGCCCCCACCACCACGGAGATCACGATCGAGATCAGCGCCACCAGGCCGGCGCCGGAGCTCTGGAACAGGGCCACACCCAGGGCCACCAGCAGCGAGGCCATGCCGCCGCAGCCGTTGAACAGGGCCACCGTCTCCGGCATCGCCGTCATCGGCACCCGGCGGGCGGTGAGCAGGCCAGCCAGACCACCGATGGCGGTGCCCACGGCGATCCACAGCCAGCCCATGGGGGTGAGCGGCGACTGGATCAACAGGCCGATCACGGCCAGGCCCAGGGCCAGGGCCGCCAGACCGTTGGCGGAGCGGGCCGAACGCACCTTGGAGAGCCCCTTGAGGCCCAGGGCCAGCAGCAACACCGCCAGCAGATCAATGGCCCAGCCGAGGGCCGTTGCGAGAACCGGCATCAGCCCTTCCTCTTGCGCGAGAACATGGCCAGCATCCGGTCGGTGACCACGAAGCCACCCACCACGTTGAACAGGGCGAAGGCCAGGGAGGCCGCCCCCAGCAACAGCAGGGCCGGATTGCCGTCGGCCCGGGAGATCAGGGTGAGCGAGGCGAGCATGGTGATGCCACTGATGGCATTGGCACCGCTCATCAGCGGCGTGTGCAGGGTGGGGGGCACCTTGCCGATCAGTTCCAGCCCCAGCAGGCTGCCCAGCAACAGCACCCAGAGGGCCTGATTCAAGGAGCTCATGCCACCACCTCCAGCTGGCGCGCGCTGCCCTCACCCAGCACGTCGGGGCGCAGGCAGTCGCCGGCGTGGGTGAACAGGCAGCCCTGCACGATCGGATCCTCCCGGTCCAGTCCGATCCCACCCTCCGTGGCCGCAGGGGTAGCCAGCAGGTGCTCCAGCAGGGCCGCCAGATTGCGGGCGTAGAGGGCGCTGGCGTGCTGGGCCACGCTGCAGGGCAGGGCATCGGCGCCGATCAGGATCACGCCCTGGCGCTCCACCGTCTGGCCGGGCAGGGTTCCCGCACAGTTGCCCCCCTGGGCCACCGCCAGATCCACCACCACCGAGCCGGGGCGCAGGTGGTCGAGCATCGCCTCACTGATCAGCCGCGGGGCCTGCCGGCCAGGCACCTGGGCGGTGCAGATCACCATGTCGGCCAGGGCCAGCTGTTCACAGAGCTGCTGGCGCTGGGCCTCCAGGAAGGCCTCGCTGGCGGCCTGGGCATAGCCCCCCTGTTCGGCCGGGGCCGGCACCTGCTCCGGAGGCGCGAGGAAGCGGCCACCCAGGGATTCCACCTGCTCGCGGGCCGCCGGGCGCACATCACTCACCATCACCACCGCCCCCAGCCGCCGGGCCGTGGCCACCGCCTGCAGTCCGGCCACCCCGGCCCCCAGGATCAGGGCCCGGGCCGGCTGAATCGTGCCGGCGGCGGTCATCAGCATCGGCACATAGCGATTGAGGGCCGCGGCGGCCAGCAGCACCGCCTTGTAGCCGGCGATGTTGGCCTGGGACGACAGCACATCCATGGACTGGGCCCGGCTGATCCGGGGCAGCAGTTCCAGGGCCAGGGCAGACACCCGCCGGCTGTTGAGCCGCTCTGCCAGGGAATGGGCGCCGTAGGGCGCCAGCAGACCGAGCAACAGGGCCCCGTTCTGAAGTTGCCCCAGCTGCTCGTCTTGCGGTGGGTGCACGCACAGCACCACATCCGTTTCAGGCCAGGCGGTGTGGCCGGCTGGGAGCAGCTCGGCGCCCGCCTCGGCGTAGGCCTGATCGGAGAAGCCCGCCGAGGCCCCGGCCCCGGCCTCGACCCGCACCAGCAGACCGCGGGCGCAGAAGCGCTGCACGGTTTCAGGACTGGCCGCAACCCGGGTTTCACCCGGACGACACTCCCTGGGGATGAGCAACTGGGTCAACGGCCGCACAGTCGTACTCAGACCATTTGGAGGCCGAGCTGCCTGCGCCGGCAACCTTTTCGGTCCATTTGTGGGCATGGAGCCACAAATGGATGGCCCGGCCTGGTCAGAACAGCGGCAGCAACTCCTGCTCCAGGCAGCGCGCCAGCCCCCTGGCCCCTCGCCGGCGCAGCTGTCGCGCCCGCAGGATCAGCGGGTCGATGTCACACTCCCGCCGCCAGCAGCGGCTGAGATGCCGGCGCGCCCCCGCGACAGGATCCAGCCCGTGGCCGTCACCTGGGCGCAAGCGCACATCGTCGCGATGGGCCATGCGAGCAGGGGCATGGGATCTGGCCTGAAGCTAGGCAGGCCTGATCCGCCGCCCATAGGCCAGATCACTCATCTGCAGGGTCCCTGGCGGGGACCTCAGCCCACAATGGCCGCCATGGATCGCCCGTCCGCCTCTCTCTCCTTTGCGCTCAGGGGGCTGCCCCGGGCTGCCGGCCCTGGGGAACCGCCGCAGGACGTGCGGCCCCGCCAGTGGCAACGCCAGCTGATCCAGCTGCTGCGGGCGCGCCTGGTGCAGGAGCGACGGGGCGGCCAGGACGTGCTCATCCACGCTGGCCCAGGGGCGGGCAAGACACTGGGCGCCCTGCTCGGCTTTCGCCAGCTGCAACGGGAAGGCAGGCTGCAACGCTTCGTGGTGTTCTGCCACCGCACCTCGATCGGCCTGCAGTGGCACCAGGCGGCAGCCCGGCTGGGACTGCGGCTGCGCGACTGGGATGGCACCCGCACCGGCAGCACGTGGCCGACCACCCCAGGGGCGCCGGAGGCGGGCGATCCAGGCTGGGATGGGCTGGTGCTGAGCTACCAGGCCGCCGCCCGCCACCGACGGCTGCTGGAGCGGCATGGGCCCGGCGGCAGCCCGGGCAGCTGGCTGGCGATCGCCGATGAGGTGCACCATCTGGGCCTGGATCCGGATGAACCCGAGGCCGCCGTCTGGGGCCATGCCTTCAGCTGCCTCACTGCCTCGGCCGCCCTGCGCCTCGGCCTCACGGGCACGCCGTTCCGGGCTGACAACCTGGCATTCTGCGCGGCGCGGCGGGAGCGGTTGCGCCAGGGGGATGAGATCCTGGAGCGGATCGTGCCGGACCTGTGCGTGGAGCCGCGGCAACTGATCAGCGTCGGCGATGTTCGCCCCCTGGAATTCCGCTTCCAGGACGGCTGGGTGGACCACGGCCGCCCCGGCGCCGACGGCGACGGCTGCGGCGACAGCGAGACCTCCCCCCTCTCGGCGGAGAGCCGCGAGAGCTGGCGGGCCCGCAACCTGAGGCGGGCCATCCGGCTCGGCGACGGCAGCAGCATCGCCCTGCGCCTGCTGCTGGAGGCCCGGCGTCGGCTGGAGCGGCTGCGGGAGCAGCAGCATCCCGGGGCCGGCGGCCTGGTGATCGCCCGCGACATCGCCCACGCCGAACAGATCAGCGCCCTGCTGCGGGAGCAGGGGGACGACGTGCATCTGGTGCACTCCCAGGATCCTGGGGCAGCGGAGCGGCTGGCCGCCTTCCGCGCCGGGCAGGCCGACTGGTTGGTGAGCATCGACATGTGCGCCGAAGGCTTCGACGCACCGCGGGTGCGGGTGGTGGCCTACCTCACCACCGTGGTGACGCGCAGCCGCTTTGTGCAGGCGATCACCCGGGCGGTGCGGATGGACGGGGAACGGGCCAGCGAGGAACCCGTCCCGAGGCTGGCGTCCTACGTGTATGCCCCGGCCGACCCCCTGCTGATCAGCTATGCCCGCGGCTGGTCCCTGAGTGAGCCCTACCTGCTGAGCAGCCGGCAGGCCGGCGCCACTGCCGTGGGGATCGGCCCTGGGGCGCCGGGGCAGCATGCCCTGCAGGCGATCGACGAGCGGGCCGGCTCGCTGCTGCGGGTGCGGGGGCCGGAATTGCCCGACTTCCTTGGCCGATCAGGCGGCCGATCAGGCCAGCGGCGGCCAGAACCGGCCTGACTCCAGAGAACCCTGAACATCACTTTGCTACAATAAACGCTAGGATATAGTTGTCGGATACGCTACAAAAACTGGTCTGCAGCGTGAGACCAGCAATCATGCGGCAATTCGGGCATTTGCGAACAGCGGCCCTGCGCAGAATGACTGAAATACGCAAACGAGTGCCGATAGTTTGCGACGTTGTGTCAACCAATACCCCAGATTCCGGCGCGCCCAGCCAGCGTGGTGCCACCAACGGGGGCGCGGGTCATGGATGCTGCAGTGAATCGCAGACTGACCGTTGCCGTGAGCTGGGCCCTGGCCCGCAGGGCCACCCTCGACGCGCTTGAGCACTACGAGGAGAGCTACGCCCTCACAGAGGAATTCCGCGAATGGCTGGTCTGCCTGGAGGATCACCCCCACCTGCTGGAGCCCAGTGTGCTGATGGTGCCCCGCAATCTTGCCGACCAGCAGCCAGGTTCGGGCCGCCTCCACGGGTCCAATCCAGAAACCGACGGGCTGCTGGAGATCTGAGCGACGCCCGGCCCAACGATCACCTAGCCTTAAGTCATAGTTGATCCGCTTAAGCTGTGGTTGCAGAGCGTCCGGTTTCTGAGCGTCCAGCCATTGAAAATCTCGTGATCGTGGGCTCGGGCCCCGCCGGCTATACCGCCGCCATCTACGCCGCCCGCGCCAACCTCAATCCACTGCTGATCACGGGCTTCCAGGACGGCGGCATCCCGGGCGGGCAGCTGATGACCACCACCCACGTGGAGAACTTCCCGGGCTTTCCCGACGGCATCCTGGGGCCCGACCTGATGGACAGGATGAAGGCCCAGGCCGAGCGCTGGGGCACCACCCTGGTGCTGGCCGACGCCACCGAGATCGATCTGTCGCAGCGGCCCTTCCGGATCACCGCTGACGGCACCACCTACCAGGCCCAGAGCGTGATCCTGGCCACCGGCGCCAGTGCCAACCGGCTGGGCCTGCCCCAGGAGGAGCGCTTCTGGAGCAGCGGCATCAGTGCCTGCGCCATCTGCGATGGCGCCACCCCCCAGTTCCGCAACCAGGCGGTGGCCGTGGTGGGGGGCGGCGACTCCGCCTGCGAGGAGGCGGTGTACCTCACCAAGTACGGCGACCACGTGCACCTGATCGTGCGCTCCGGCCAGCTGCGCGCCAGCAAGGCCATGGCCGACCGGGTGCTGGCCAATCCCAACATCACCGTGCACTGGCACCGCCAGGTGGCCGATTGCAGCGGCAGCGACTGGCTGGAGGCCATCACCCTGCGCGACACCGAAAGCACCGCCACCGAGGAGCTGGCGGTGAAGGGCCTCTTCTATGCCATCGGCCACACCCCCAACACCCGCCTGCTGCGCGGCCAGCTGGAGGTGGACAGCCACGGCTACCTGGTGACCAAGCCGGGGCGGCCTGAAACGAGCATCGAGGGCGTGTTCGCCGCCGGCGATGTGGCCGACGCCGAGTGGCGCCAGGGCATCACCGCCGCTGGCAGCGGCTGCCAGGCGGCCCTGGCGGCCGAGCGCTGGCTGAGTCACCACAACCTGGCGGTGGAGGTGAAGCGCGAGCAGGTGGACCCCCAGGAGGTGGGCGAGCCCAAGCGCACCGCCGAGAGCGACGCGGCCAACTTCGACGCCGCTGCCCTCTGGCAGAAGGGCAGCTATGCCCTGCGCAAGCTCTATCACGACAGCCCCAGGCCCCTGCTGGTGGTGTACACCTCACCCACGTGCGGCCCCTGCCACGTGCTCAAGCCCCAGCTCAAGCGGGTGCTCGATGAGCTCGGGGGCGCCGCCCAGGGCGTGGAGATCGACATCGAAGCCGATCAGGCGATCGCCCAGCAGGCCGGCGTCAGCGGCACCCCCACCGTGCAGCTGTTCTTCCAGAAGGAACTGAAGCAGCAGTTCAAGGGCGTGAAGCAGCGCAGCGAATTCAAGGCCGCCATCGAGGGCCTGCTGGGCGTGCACGCCTGAGTGCCCTTTCGCGATGCCCGGGATGAGTCCCGGGCTGGAGGTGACGGCCTCGGCACTGGACGTGCGTGAGCCTGTGGACCTGGACAGGGGTCTCAGCGCCGTCTTGGGCCGCCCGGGCGGTTGCCGCCGGGGCGGGGACCGGACGCTCCGACGTTGCGCTCCCGGTAGGTGATGCGGCCGCGGGTGAGGTCGTAAGGGCTGATCTCCACCAGCACCTTGTCGCCAGCCAGCAGCTTGATGCGGAACTTGGTGAGCTTGCCGGCCGCACGGCAGAGGCACTGGTGACCGGCAGGCTGCTCAAGGGTCACCAGGTAGAACCCGTTGCCCTGTTCCTTTTCGATCACACCAGAGGTCTCAATCATGCAGGGGTGCGCAAACCGGTTCAGAGATTGAATCCAGTTTAAGCGTCGCCCTGCCCCCGCCCGGGCAACGCTGCTGCCGCAGTGGCGATAGGGTCTGATCTCCTTGACCGGCAACTGATGGTGCTGCCTCCCCTGTCGATCGACCTCGGCCTGCTGCTGATCTCGATCGGCGTGGTGAACCTCTGGAAGGCACGCCAGTCCTGACCGGCATCCGCCTCTGACCACCCTTCTGTTCCACAAGCCCTACGGGGTGCTGAGCCAGTTCACCCCGGAAGCGGGCAGCCGCTGGGGCTGCCTGGCCGCGTTCATCGACCGCCCTGGGGTGTACGCCGCGGGCCGACTCGACGCCGACAGCGAGGGCCTGCTGCTGCTCACCGACCAGGGCCGCCTGCAGCAGCGCCTCACCGATCCGGCCTTCGGGCACTGGCGACGCTACTGGGTGCAGGTGGAGGGCGATCTGGGCGCTGACAGCCCAAACGCCAGCAGAGCCCTCCAGCAGTTGCGATCGGGGGTGATGGTGCAGGGGAAGCCCAGCCTCCCGGCGCGGGCCAGGGCTCTGCCGGACCCAGAGCGGGTAGCCGCCTGCCTGCCGGAGCGCCAGCCGCCCATCCGCCACCGGCTGCAGGTGCCCACCAGCTGGCTGGAACTGGACCTGCGGGAGGGGCGCAACCGCCAGGTGCGACGCATGACCGCTGCCGTGGGCTACCCCACCCTGCGGCTGATCCGCATGGCGATCGATCTGATGGACGGCCTGCCGCCCCTCGACCTCAGCGGGCTGAAACCCGGCCATTGGCGCCCTGCAGACGCCGGGGAGGAGGAGCGGCTGGGCCAACTGCTGCGTAGCCGCTTCCCAGGCCGGAGCTCACCCGGCCGGGGCGGCCGGGCCGGTGGTGGAAAATCGGGCCAGGGCAGCGGCGGCGGGTAAGGAGGCCTGGCCCCCTCAGCCCAGGCCATCGCGCAACTCACGCACCGTCTGCAGCTGCCCGTAGTAGTAGTTGGCCCGGGCCCTGCGGTCCGGGTCCTCCAGGCTGTCGAGGGCATCAAAGCCCAGGGTCTGCCAGAGCTCGTGGCCACAGGCCCGATTGAGCTCATCGCAGGCCTCACTCTCCAGATTGGCCAGGCGACGCTGCAGGTTCTTGATCTGGGCAACCGACATCAACCGCACTCCGGGAACACACTCCGCCATTCATAGTACAGATGCACCAGCCAGCATGTCTGCCTGGCCAGCAATTCTCACTGGCTGGCCATTCTGACTGGCCAGCAAGGCTGAGTAGCGGGCAAGGCTGGCCGGCCGCACAGCTGCTTGGTTGGGCCCTGGATCAGAAGGGCAGCTTCTTCTTGGCGTCCTTGTCGAGGTCGGCCTCCATCTCCCTCAGGCGCTTGAGGATCGTGTCGTAGTACTCGCGTAGGTAGTCCTCCAGGGTGGTGGTCTCCGCCGGATCGAGGCCGAAGGCGGCGTAACTCTCCTCCATCGGCGCATCCAGACGCCCGCCGCCGCTGATCACCCGGTCGAAGGCCAGGCGCTCAGCCACGTTCAGGCTGGCCTCAAAGAAGCTGGTCACCCCCCGCATCAGCTGCAGCAGCGCAGGCGGCACCCGGAACAGGCGGGCATCCTTGCCCGTGTTGCGCTCACAGAGCTGGGTGATCTCGCCCGTGGTCCAGGCCCGGGGGCCCACCACCGGGAAGGCCCGGCGCAGGGTCTCGGGCCGATCCAGAGCCGCCACTGCGAAGCGGGCCATGTCCTGGGTGTTCATGTAGGCGATCGCCGTGGGCGTGCCGCTCACCCACACCGTCTGGCTTTCCAGCACGGGGATGGCGAACTGGCTGATCAGCCCCTGCATGAAGGCAACCCCCCGCAGGATCGTGTAGTCGAGGTCGGAGGCCTCCAGCCACTGCTCGGTGCAGGCCTTGATGTCCATCAGCGGCACATCGCGGTGCCTGGCGGCCTCGAGCAGCGATACGAACACCACCCGCTTCACCCCGGCCCGCTGGCAGGCGGCGAACAGGTTCTGCTTGCCGGTCCAGTCGATCTCGTAGGCGCTGCCCGGATCCGTGGCCCGGGCGGTGGCGGCGTCGATCACCGCCTCCTGGCCCTCGAGGGCGTAGTCGAGGCTGTCGGGTTCGAGCAGGTCGCCTCGGGTGAGCTCACAGCCCCACTCCTGCAGGAAGGCGGCTTTGCGCGGCGAGCGCACCATGCAGCGCACCTGGTGCCCGGCATCGAGAGCCTGGCGGGCGATCTGACGACCGAGGGTGCCCGTGGCGCCGATGACCAGAACCTGCATGTTCAACCCTCAAGCGCGCCTGAGCCTAGGGGTGCGCTCGCCGCGGGCGAGAGCGGGGCGGGGGAGCGGGAAGGGCTGGCCCGGCTCAGTCCTGGTCGGCGAACTTGAGCAGCAGGGCTCCGCCCAGCAGGCCGACGGGGATCAGCACCCAGAACAGGGCAGCGGTGCCGAAGATTTCGGAGGCCATGGGCTGGCGCGGATGGAGGGCCCTCCTATTTAGCAGCAGCTGCCCGGGCCTTGGCCAGCAGCTCCCGCCAGGGGGCATCGCTGCGGATCTGGGCGGGCATCACACCACTGGCCATGGCCTGGTGTCCCCCCAGGCGCAGGGCCGCCTGCAACCGCTCCAGCCGGGGGGCCGCCGCCGAGGCGGCGGCCGATCTCGGCCAGGGGCCAGCAGCGGGCAGGCTCGCCGGGATCGGCCTGGAGGGCGTCCAGCAACCGGGCAGCCGGCGCCGCCAGGCTGGCGGGCGACATCAGCGCCTGGCGCCCCATGGCCTCGAGCGTGGGCGGATGCTGCAGCGGCCCGATCCAGAGGGGGCCGCTCACCGCCAGCGGCGGCGCCTGCTCCGCGCCGCAGAGGCAGGCTGACCAACCCCGCAGCCGCAGCAGCGATTGCACCTGCTGGTCGCCGCAACCATGGCAGTGGGCCAGCAGGCCCAGCTGGCGCTCCTCGCCGGCGGCGGGCCGGCGGCGCAGACGGACGGCCGTACGGAAGGTGCGGCCCTCGCTGAAGCTGAACAGGGGCTCCACCCCACGGCCGAGGGTCCAGGCGGCCCGGGCCACGGCGGCCAGCTGCAGCCGCAGGGCCAGCTCCCAGCTGGCCGGATGGGCCCGGGCCGCAGCCCCCAGCCGGCGGATTGCCGCCACCCGGTCGTGGCCCGTGGGCGAGCGGCCATCGCTGCTGGCCAGGTAGAGCACGCCGTCGAAGGCCACCGCCTCCAGGGCCAAGGGCAGCAGGGCCACCGGCGCACCGAAGGCGTCGAGATCCACCAGCGCAAAGCGCCGTTCGCGCAGCAGACAGCCCGCCAGCAGCTTCTGGGCGGTGCAACAGCTCAGCCGCACGGTGCAGGCCCCCTGCCGCAGGGGGGCCAGGTTGGCGCGCAGCAGCGGCAGCCGATCTGGATCGGCGTCGTTGGCCCACACCGCCTCGGCCCCCGCCTCCAGGCCGTAGCGCAGGGCGCGGATGCCGCAGCCCGCCATGCCATCGAGCACCCGCAGCGGCCCCGCCGCCGCCAGCTCCCGGGCCAGCAGGACGCCCAGGTCGCGGGACGGCCGCGATTCCGGCCGGAAGAAGCCGCCGCCGGGCTGCACCCGGACCGCCCCTTCGCAATAGTGAGCGGCAGAACTGGACTCAGGAGAAATCAGTTGCACAGCAGCCACCGCCAGCCTGGCAAGGCGAGTGCCGGCTGGGGCCGCCACAGCCAGTGGATCTGGCGCGGCCAGAGCTGCCACTGGCGCCGGCTCGGCGACCCCCGCCACCCTCCCCTGTTGCTGGTGCATGGCTTCGGGGCGGCCAGCGGCCACTGGCGCCGCAATGCGGCCGTGCTGGCGGCGGCCGGATGGTGTGTGTACGGCGTCGACCTGATCGGTTTCGGTGCCTCCAGTCAGCCGGCCCTGCGGCTGGACAACCGTCTGTGGGCGCGGCAGCTGCAGGACTTTCTGGCCCAGGTGGTGGGCCGCCCGGCGGTGCTGGTGGGCCACTCCCTGGGGGGTCTGGTGGCCCTGAGCTGCGCCGTGTTCTTTCCCCGCTGGGTGCGGGCCGTGGTGGCGGCCCCCCTGCCCGATCCCACCCTGCTGATGGATCGGAAGGGGCAGGCTCCACGCCGCGGCCCCCTGCGGCGGCGCCTGAAGCGCTGGCTGGTATGGCTGCTCTGCCGGCTGTTGCCCCTGGAGCTGCTGGTGCCGCTGCTGGCCCACTCCCCCCTGCTCGACCTGGGCATCCAGAGCGCCTATGCCACCCCTGTGATCGGCGATCAGGAACTGCACCGGCTGATCGCCCGGCCCGCCCGGCGTCCGGGCGCAGTCCGGGCCCTGCGGGCGATGAGCATCGCCATGGCGCTGCGTCCCCACGGCGCCACGGCACCGGCCCTGCTGCGGCGGCTGCAACGGCCGCTGCTGCTGATCTGGGGAGGTCGCGACCAACTGGTTCCCCTGCGGGTGGCCCAGCAGGCCCTCAGCCACCGGCCCGGGTTGCCCCTGCAGGTGCTGGAGCGCTGCGGCCACTGCCCCCACGACGAGGACGCCGATGCCTTCAACAGCACCCTGCTGCAGTGGCTGGCTCAGCTGCCCCCAGGCCAGACCCCATCGCTGGCCCGGTAATTTGGCTGGATCGCCCCTCCCGGACCGTCCCCAGCCATGAAGCACACCCTCTCGGTGCTGTTGGAAGACGAATCCGGGGCGCTCAGCCGCATCGCCGGCCTGTTCGCCCGGCGGGGCTTCAACATCGAGAGCCTGGCCGTGGGGCCGGCGGAAAAGAACGGTGTCTCGCGGCTCACGATGGTGGTGGAGGGCGACGACCGCACCCTCGAGCAGATGACCAAGCAGCTCGACAAGCTGGTGAACGTGCTCGGTGTGATCGACCTCTCCACCATTCCCGCCGTGGAGCGCGAACTGATGCTGCTCAAGGTGGCCGCCCCGCCCCGCCAGCGCAGCGAGATCCTCGAACTGGTGCAGGTGTTCCGCGCCAAGGTGGTGGACGTGGCCGACGAGGCCCTCACCCTGGAGGTGGTGGGCGATCCCGGCAAACTCGTGGCCCTGGAACAGGTGATGGAGCCCTACGGAATCCTGGAGATCGCCCGCACCGGCCGGGTGGCCCTGGAGCGGGCCTCCGGCGTCAACACCGCCTGGCTGAAAGTCACCTCCTCCGACAAGCGGGTGCCCGCCTAGCTCGCCCCGGCTCCGCCCTTCACCAGCTTGCCGCCCTCCACCACGGTGGCGCGGATGATCCGGTCACCCTGCTCGATGCGGTCGACCACCTCCATCCCCTCACTCACCCGTCCGAACACGGCGTAGCGGCCATCCAGCTCGGGCAGGGCCTGCAGGGCCACGTAGAACTGGGCGCTGGCCGAATTGGGATCGGCCGAGCGGGCCATGGCCAGGGCGCCGCGCTGGTGCACCAGGGCCAGCTGGCGGCTGATGGTCGGGGCTGTGAGTTCGCGGCCGTAGCTGGGGGCCTGCTCCTGCTTGAGCCGGAGCTCCAGGGGGATCAGCCGCGCCTCGCCGTTCTCGATGAAACTGCCCTGGCCGTACTGGCTGGTGGGGGTCATGGGGTTGGCGCTGAGTGGGTCTCCCCCCTGCACCACGAAGGGCGAGGGCTGGCGCACCACCCGGTGAAACGCCGTGCCGTTGTAGGCCCCCTTCTGCACCAGATCCACGAAGTTTCCGGCGGTGAGGGGGGCGGCGGCGCCGTCGAGCTGAAAGCGCACCTCCCCCTTGCTGGTCTGCATCGCCACGGTGGCGCTGCCGCTGAGACACGGGGTGCTGGCGGTGGCGCAGCCCACCGGCCGGGCGGCGTTGCCCTCGGCGGCGCAGCCGCTGATCACACCGCTGGCCACCAGGCAGAGGCCGCCCAGCAGGAGGGAGCGCAGCCAGAGAGCCCGGCTCATACGCCCTCCAGGGGCACGCCCAGGAAGCGGGCCAGCTGGGCACCGGAGAGCTCCAGATCGGCCAGGGGCATGGGCTCGCCCACCCGGGTGAGCGGCAGGTCACGCCGGCCCTGCAGCTTGAGGGCCAGCCGGCGGCGGGGGTTGAGGCCGTCGCGCACCTCCACCTTCACGGCCTGGATGTCCCGCAGGGGGATGGCCACGTCGATGCGCTGGCGGAAGCCGCGCCGGGAGATGGTGGCCTGGCCGGCAGCGCGGTCGAAGCGGTTGCTGCCGCTGCCCACATCGATGCCGATCACCGCCCACAGATAGGCGGACAGCAACAGGGCGGCGATGCCGTACAGGCCCATCACCAGGCCCTGGGGCACCCAGTCGAGCTCGGCGGGGTGGCCCACCGGCAGCAGGTCGCGGTGCAGATAGCTGGACAGGCTGGTGAGCAGAAAACCCACGCCACCCACGCTCACCATCAAGGCCACAAGCAGGTTGGAGGGGCGGCGCGAGCCGAGCACCGGCTGCTCCAGCAGGTCGTCGGACGGGGGCATCCAGCTCCTGAAAACGGGGAAGCGCCATCTTGGCGCCCGGCGACCGCAGATCGGGCGGCAGCGGCGGGCCCAAAGGGGCCGCGGGGGTGCAAAAAACAAGATCAGACAAGGGATTTCAGCCCGTTGCGAAGCGCCTCGCGCTGCCTGGAAACGTTGTTACCATCGCCCGGTATCCCGCTCCTTCCATGACGATCGCTGCAGGGCGCTTGCCCCAGCGGGGATGGTTCGACGTCCTCGACGACTGGCTCAAGCGCGACCGCTTCGTTTTTGTCGGCTGGTCCGGTCTGCTGCTGTTCCCCACCGCCTATCTGGCGCTGGGCGGCTGGCTCACCGGCACCACCTTCGCCACCTCCTGGTACACCCACGGCATTGCCAGCTCCTACCTGGAGGGCTGCAATTTCCTCACCGCCGCCGTCAGCACCCCCGCTGACGCCATGGGCCACAGCCTGCTGCTGCTCTGGGGCCCCGAGGCCCAGGGCGACTTCGTGCGCTGGGTCCAGCTGGGCGGCCTCTGGCCCTTCGTGGCCCTGCACGGCGCCTTCGCCCTGATCGGCTTCATGCTGCGTCAGTTCGAGATCGCTCGCCTGGTGGGCATCCGCCCTTACAACGCCATCGCCTTCTCCGGCCCGATCGCGGTGTTCGTCAGTGTCTTCCTGATGTACCCGCTGGGCCAGAGCAGCTGGTTCTTTGCCCCCAGCTTCGGCGTGGCCGCCATCTTCCGCTTCCTGCTGTTCCTGCAGGGCTTCCACAACTGGACCCTCAACCCCTTCCACATGATGGGCGTGGCCGGGATCCTGGGCGGTGCCCTGCTCTGCGCCATCCACGGCGCCACGGTGGAGAACACCCTGTTTGAGGACGGCGAGCAGTCGAACACCTTCAAGGCGTTCGAGCCCACCCAGGAAGAAGAGACCTATTCGATGGTCACCGCCAACCGCTTCTGGAGCCAGATCTTCGGGATCGCCTTCTCCAACAAGCGCTGGCTGCACTTCTTCATGCTGTTCGTGCCGGTGATGGGTCTGTGGACCAGCAGCATCGGCATCATCGGTCTGGCCCTCAACCTGCGCGCCTACGACTTCGTGTCGCAGGAGATCCGCGCCGCTGAGGACCCCGAGTTCGAGACCTTCTACACCAAGAACATCCTTCTGAATGAAGGTCTGCGTGCCTGGATGGCACCGGCTGACCAGCCGCACGAAAACTTCGTCTTCCCTGAAGAGGTACTGCCCCGTGGAAACGCCCTTTAATTCCGGGCTGGTGAGTGTCGGGGGCAAGGACCTCGACTCCACCGGTTACGCCTGGTGGGCCGGTAACGCCCGCCTGATCAACCTCTCCGGTCGCCTGCTCGGCGCCCACGTCGCCCACGCCGGTCTGATGGTGTTCTGGGCCGGCGCCATGATGCTGTTCGAGGTGAGCCACTTCACCTTCGACAAGCCCATGTACGAGCAGGGCCTGATCTGCATGCCCCACGTGGCCACCCTGGGCTACGGCGTGGGTCCCGGCGGTGAGGTGGTGAACCTCTATCCGTTCTTTGTGGTGGGTGTGCTGCACCTGATCAGCTCGGCCGTGCTCGGCCTGGGCGGTCTGTATCACGCCCTGCGCGGCCCCGAGATCCTGGAGAACTACTCCTCGTTCTTCTCCCAGGACTGGCGCGACAAGAATCAGATGACCAACATCATTGGGTATCACCTGATTCTCCTCGGCGTTGGCGCCCTGCTGCTGGTGTTCAAGGCCATGTTCTTTGGCGGCGTTTACGACACCTGGGCTCCCGGTGGCGGCGATGTGCGCCTGATCACCAATCCAACCCTGAATCCGGGCGTGATCTTCGGCTATCTGGGCCGGGCCCCGTTCGGCGGCGAGGGCTGGATCATCGGTGTGAACTCCATGGAGGACATCATCGGTGGTCACATCTGGGTGGGCCTGATCTGCATCTTCGGTGGCATCTGGCACGTGATCACCAAGCCCTTCGGCTGGGTGCGCCGCGCCTTCATCTGGAACGGTGAGGCCTATCTCAGCTACAGCCTGGGTGCGCTCAGCCTGATGAGCTTCATCGCCTCGGCCTACATCTGGTTCAACAACACCGCCTATCCCTCGGAGTTCTACGGCCCCACCAACGCCGAATCCTCCCAGGCCCAGAGCTTCACCTTCCTGGTGCGCGACCAGCGTCTCGGCGCCAACATCGGTTCGGCCATGGGCCCCACCGGCCTGGGCAAGTACCTTATGCGCTCCCCCACCGGTGAGATCATCTTCGGCGGTGAAACCATGCGCTTCTGGGACTTCCGTGGCCCCTGGCTGGAGCCGCTGCGCGGCCCCAATGGCCTGAGCCTCGACAAGCTCCAGAACGACATTCAGCCCTGGCAAGTGCGCCGCGCGGCTGAATACATGACCCACGCCCCCAACGCCTCCCTGAATTCGGTGGGCGGCATCATCACCGAGCCCAACTCGGTGAACTTCGTGAACATCCGCCAGTGGCTGGCCGCGACCCAGTTCGTGCTGGCCTTCTTCTTCCTGGTGGGCCACCTCTGGCACGCCGGCCGGGCCCGCGCTGCCGCCGCCGGATTTGAGAAGGGCATCGACCGTCAGGCCGAGCCCACCCTGGCCATGCCCGATCTCGACTGATCGGTCACCAGTCCACCCTGTGGACCCGTGATGGAGCCCTCGCTTCGGCGAGGGCTTTTTTGTGGTTTGCGTTGGGTTGGGTGTGGCGGTTGGCCGGAGGTGGCAACGTCAAAGCCCGTAGTGCTGGTGATGACAGCGATCGATGGGGCTTCTAGGTTTGGCCCATGTGATGGAGCCCAGATGTTTCGCTCTCTGCAAGCCGTTATGCGACCAACCGGCAGCCTGGTGGGCATCGCATTGCTGGCGGGTGCCGTGCTTGCAGGCCACACCAGTCCCGTCCAGGCCCAGTGGCAGGGGGGCATCGGACGGGTGGCTCCAGGCGTGATCTGTGATCGTTCAGCGGCGATCTGCTTTGACCGGCAAGGTCCGTCGATCGGCCTGACCAGGCAGTACCTGGGCAATGCCGCCGCCATGCGACTGACAGCCAACCTCAGCGGCAGGCCCGTTGCCAGCGAATTCATCCTCAGCAACGGTGTCTTCTGCAGCGTGGCCCAGTCCGCTTGCTGGACCAGCAACAGGCGTGATCGGCTCGATGAGCGACTCACCCGTGAGTTTTACCCGAACAGTCCTGCTCTGCAGGGCCAATCCAACGTGACCAAATCCGTTGGACTGTGCAGCCTCACCCAGCGCGGCCGCAGCATCTATGACGGCACCTGCGAGCTGCGGCTGGTGAGTCGCGACGGTGGAGATGTGCGGCGCTACTCGGTCACCACCAACGATGGCCGCAAGTACCTGTTCAAGCGGTCCGGATCCACGTTCGTTCTGGAGGATGCCACCGGCACCTGGCCGGTTCAGTTCATCAACCACGGCTACACGGGTGTGTTCCGCTGGAGTGACATCAAGCTGGTGGCCACCCGCCAGCACAATCTGCTCAATCCCCAGCGGCCGCAACCCCGCAACAGCAACGACGTGATCAACGATCTGTTCACGGGCGGTCGCAACTGAGCCAGCGCCGCAGCAGCGGCAGGCTCAGGCCGATCACATTGCTGAAACAGCCCTCGATCCGCTCCACCAGCAGGCCCCCGCGGCCCTCGAGGGCAAATCCGCCGGCACATTGCAGCGGTTCACCGCTGTCCACATAGGCCTCGATGGCCGGCCGGTCTACCGCAGCGAACACCAGCCCTGTGCTCACCACGGCCAGGCGGGGTTGCGTCCGGCCCGGCAACGCACCTGGCAGCAGACAGTGGCCGGTGTGCAGCACACCCCGGCCACCGGCCATGCGCAGCCAGCGCTCAATGGCCTGCTCGCGGTCGCGGGGCTTGCCGTAAACCTCCCCATCCACCTCCAGCAGGGAGTCGCAGCCCAGGACGGGCATGGCCTCGGCCCCGGCAGCTGCCACTGCTTCGGCCTTCGCCGCCGCCAGGCGCTGCACCAGCTGGAGCGGATCCGGGTCGTGGATGGCCGCTTCATCCACGCCGCTCACCCGCACCCGGTGGGCGATTCCCGCCTGTTCCAGCAGCCGGCGGCGGGCGGGGGAGGCGGAGGCGAGCACCAACATGGCAGCGGCGGCGAGGCGAGAATGGGCCCATGCAAGACCAGCGGGGCGTGATCGCCCAGCCCACCTACGAGCCCCGCTCCTGGAGCCGGGCCGGCCAGGCCATGCGCTGCCTGCCCTTCCGCCGCGGCTTCTACGCCCGGGTGAGGGAGCAGCCGATCGGCAGCCGGGAGTTCTGCCGCCTGCCGGAGGCCCCCGGCCTCTGCTGGGGACGGATGGGTCCCGAGCGGGTGGAGGCCCACTTCATCTGGCTGATCCGTCTGGGCGTGCTGCGCCGCGAGGTGGATGGCCAGGGCCTCACCGAGCGGGTGCGGCTGACGCCGATGGGCCGGGAGCTGCTGCTGCAGTGGCCCGGCGAGATTCCGCGGGCGCCCCTGGCCGAACGCATCAGCCACCAGCTGCGCCGCAGCCGCCCGCGCCTGTGAGACCCCTGATGGTGCTGGGCACCAGCAGCGGTGCCGGCAAGTCGCTGATGACCGCTGCGCTCTGCCGGGTGCTGCGCCGCCGCGGTGAAACGCCGCTGCCCTTCAAGGGGCAGAACATGAGCAACAACGCCTGGGTGGATCAGGCCGGCGGCGAGATGGCCTACTCCCAGGCCCTGCAGGCCTGGGCGGCGGGTCTGGAGCCCCAGTGCGCCATGAATCCGGTGCTGCTCAAGCCCCAGGGGGACAGCACCAGTGAGGTGATCCACCTGGGCCGCAGCGCCGGCCGGGCCCGGGCCGAGCACTACTACCGCGACTGGTTCCGCCCCGGCTGGGCGGCGATCCGCGCCGGGCTGGCTGAGCTGCAGGCAGCCCACCCCGAAGGCAGGCTGGTGCTGGAGGGGGCGGGCAGCCCGGTGGAGGTGAACCTGCAGCCCCGCGACCTCACCAACCTGCGCCTGGCCCAGTATCTGCGCGCCCGCTGCATCCTGGTGGCCGACATCGAGCGCGGCGGCGTGTTCGCCCAGCTGGTGGGCACCCTGGCCCTGCTGCGGCCGGTGGAGCGACCGTTGATCGGCGGCCTGCTGATCAACCGCTTCCGCGGCCGCCGCGAGCTGTTCGATGGGGGGCGGAGCTGGCTGGAGACCCACACCGGCGTGCCGGTGCTGGGGGTGATGCCCTGGCTGGACGAGCTGTTTCCGCCGGAGGACTCCCTCGACCTGCTGGAGCGCCGCGGCCGCAAGCGCGGCGCCGAGCTGGAGATCGCCGTGCTGCGGCTGCCCTCGCTGAGCAATTTCTCCGACCTCGACCCGCTGGAGGCCGAACCCTCGGTGCAGCTGCGCTGGCTGCAGCCCGGCGAGGAGCTGGGGGCCCCCGATGCGGTGGTGGTACCCGGCAGCAAGCAGACCCTGGGCGATCTGGCGGCCCTGGAGGCCAGCGGCCTGGGGGAAGCCCTGCGCACCTATGTGGCAGGCGGCGGCCAGGTGTTCGGCGTCTGCGGCGGGCTGCAGCTGCTGGGCCGGGAGCTCAGCGACCCCGAGGGGCTGGAGGGGGCCGCGGGCAGCCGGGCCGGGCTGAACCTGCTGCCGCTGCGCACCGTGTTCGGCCAGGCCAAGGCCCTGCGCCAACGCCGCAGCGCCGCCCTCTGGCCCGCCGGGCAGGAGCAGCTGGAGCTGGAGGCCTTCGAGCTGCACCGGGGCCAGAGCGTGGCCCTGGAGCCCTGCCAACCGCTCTGCACCGATGCCGGACTGGGCTGGGTGCGGGCCAGCGGCGAGCGGGGCGGACTGGTGGCCGGCACCTATCTGCACGGGGTGTTCGAGAATGGACCCTGGCGGCGGCGCTGGCTCAACCAGCTGCGCCGCCGCCGCCAGCTGCCGCCCCTGAGCGAGGCCCAGCCCCACCACAGCCGCCAACGCGACGCCCTGCTCGACCGCCTGGCCGACGCCTTCGAGCGGCACGTGAACCTCAACCCCCTCCTCAACCCCTGAACCCATGGGCCGTGAACCCGTAGCCATCCACTGGCCGAACGGCAACCGCACCACGGCAGCGCCAGGAAGCTCCTGGCTGGCGGCGGCCCAGGCAGCCGGTTTTGCGATCCCCACAGGCTGCCTGGGCGGCAGCTGCGGCGCCTGCGAGATTGAGGTGAACGGCAAGGTTGTGCGCACCTGCATCGCCACGGTGCCCCCAAAAAGTGCGCTGTCGGTGGAGCTGGCGAGTGATCCCTATTGGTGAGCCTTGATGCTGGGCCCTCTACAAGAGCCCCGGCACCACGGGCTGGTGCTCGATCGCCGTCTTCCCCCGCACCAGCAAGCAGTTCTACGGCCAGGTGGTGTTGCACGGCTATTCGGGCAACAGCTTCCTAGTTGCCCCTCCCAGCGCCAGCAATCCCTGGATGTCGTAGGCCAGCTCCCGAAGGCCGTGGCTCTCAGAGGCTGGTCGCTGTGTCCACCAACCAATGGAAGGGCAGTCGCACCCAGTCATCAATCGAATAATGGCTGACCTGGCGGGGATCCAACAACACGTTGTGATCTGTCGTGCTGATCACCGATGGCACTCGCAGCCCACACACTTGCTGGCCATCAGCAGATGCACGATCAACGGCAGCGAGGAATTCTCGTCCGATGCTCTGGGCATTCGGCCCAACTGGGCGCACGTTCCAGTTTGTTGGAAGGAGTAGACCCAGATCATCCAGGTCCACAAGCGTTCCGTCGGGAATCGCAAGGGCTGCGATCGTGAGTTCATGGACGGTCTGCCAGCCGGGTCGACTTACGACTTCCAGAATGGCCAGTGACTGAACCTCCGCTGCATAGAGAATCGGGCAGCGCTTGTCGTTGAAGCGCCATCCGTCGCGGGCCACCGATGCCTGTGAATCCAGGGGATCAAAGGATTCTCTGGGGCGCCGACTCGCGCGATACACCAACATCCCGAATCTCAGAGGGGGCCGCCTTCTGCCTGGGTGTGCAATTCATTGAGCACAAGCCGCTCACCATCGCCTGTCTTCACGAGCTCGGCTGGGGTGGCTCCACCCAGTGCAAAGTTGGGCGTGTGCATATACGCCCTTGCTGCAGCGAAGCTGCCCAGCACGCCGGCCGCTGTGAGCGTGACGCGCGCGGCACGCAGTGCTCTCTCACTGGCGGCAGTGTCGAGCGGATGGCCCAGCCTGGCCTTGATGGTCTTGAAGCTCAGCCCAAAGAACCCCTCTGCATCGCTGAGGGTGTTCAGGAACATCGAGGACGACACAAGGAGCGACTCACCCGCCAGGCCAGCCGCCAGGCGGCGATGCACGGTCATGGGCTCCAGAGGCTGGCTGCCAAGGCTGCTCTGCTGAGCCAGCGCTGCCTCTGTGAGCTGCCAGACGCTGGCGAGCTCCACCTTCTTGAGTCCACGCACCCGGGCCTGCAGAGCCTTGTTGTCGAACACCTCAAGCACCAAGGCGTCGATCAGCGCGGGATCCAACCCTGCTGCGCCGTAAGGGAAAGACCGTGAGGGCGATGCCGCCGGTCGCGCTCGTTGACGCGTGGCCATTGGAATTCTCCACTGCACGTCCTGGATTATCCCATGACCAGGGGGTCGTTGGGTGCTCCTGGCGCATTCGATGCAAGCAGGTCCTTGGCAGTGCGGTTGCGTTCACCTGCCAGCTGCTGGCGCAGGGCGGCAATGGCCTGCTTCTGGGGAAAGGATCGGAGTCAACCGTTGGCGATTCCCCATCAACCCTGAATCTGAATCAGCCCTCCCCCCAGCAGCACCTCGCCGGCGTAGAACACCGCCGCCTGGCCCGGCGTGATCGAAAACTGCGGCTCGGCGAACTCCAGCCGGCAGCGATAGGGGCGATCCGCGGCCCTGTCGGCGTCGCTGGCGGGCAGGGGGGTGAGCAGGGCGGGCACCGGCGCGCTGCGGTAGCGCACCTGCACCTCCACCTCCAGCGGCGCGCTGGGCGGCGCGATCGACACCCAGTTCACCGCTCCCACCAGGGCCTGGCCGCAGGCCGCCTCGGCCCGCGGCGCCACCACCACCCGGTTCATGGCCCCATCCAGGCGCACCACAAAGAGGGGCTCCGCCCAGGCCACCCCCAGCCCCTTGCGCTGGCCGATGGTGAAGTGCTCGATGCCGTCATGGCTGCCCACCACGGTGCCGTCGCGCAGCACGATCTCCCCCGGGCGGGGGGGCAGGTAGGTGTCGAGGAAAGCCTTCATCGAGCCGTGGTGATCGGCCAGGCAGAGGTCCTGGCTCTCCGGCTTCTGGGCCGTGCGCAGCCCGTGGCGGGCCGCCTCCAGGCGCGTGTCGGCCTTGGTGAGCTCGCCCAGGGGAAACACGAGCCGGCCCAGGCTCTGCTGGGGCAGGTCGTAGAGGAAATAGCTCTGGTCCTTGTGGCTGTCGAGACCGCGGAGCAGCTGGTGACGGCCGGCCCCCTCGCCGGGCACCGGCAGGGGATCGGCGGCGGCGTGGCGCACCCGGGCGTAATGGCCGGTGGCAATCCGGCCGATCCCCCGCTCGGTTTCAGCCCAGGCGAGCATCGGGCCGAACTTCACCTCCCGGTTGCAGCGGGAGCAGGGCAGGGGCGTGACACCGGCGCCATAGCCCTGCACCAGGAAATCGACGATCTGCTCCTTGAAGTGCTCGCGGAAATCCACCACGTGGTGGGGCACCCCCAGCTGCTGGCAGATCCCCGCCGCATCCACCAACCCCTCGGCGCAGCAGGCGCCCTTGCCGCTCATCAGCCAGAGGGTGAGGCCCTCCACCTGCCAGCCGGCCTCCACCAGCAGCGCCGCGGTGAGCGAGCTGTCCACCCCGCCGGAGAGCCCCACCGCCACCCGCCGCTCCCCCGGCCAGTCCCGCAGCCGCTCCAGGGCCTGGGCGCCGGCCGCCGTGGCCGTTGCCCAGGCTGGATGGCCGCCTGCTGGAGCAGGGGCGGACGCGGCAGGGGACGGGGGGATGGCGGACAAGGCGGAACAACCGGACAGAACGGGGGGGTTGGGGAAGCGAGGTGCCAGCCGTCCCATCATGAAACTGCGCCTCCGTCCGCTGTGGAGCCTGCCCGTGCAAGCCGTTCCCCCTACCGCCTGGCCCGCCCGTGATGCCCGCCATCTGCTGGTGAGCGGCGAGCAGATGGCCGCCCTGGAGCAGCAGCTGTTCAGCAGCGGCCTGCCGGTGGAAGCCCTGATGGAGAAGGCGGCCCTGGCGGTGGCCGAGCGGCTGCTGGAGCAGCACGGGCCAGACCTGGAGCGACACGGGGCGGTGGTGCTGGTGGGCCCGGGCCACAACGGCGGCGATGGCCTGGTGGTGGCCCGGGAGCTGGCCCTGCGCGGCCTGGCCGTGGCGATCTGGAGCCCCTTTGAGCGCCACAGGCCACTCACGGCCAGCCACCTGCGCCATGCCGCCTGGCTGGGCATTCCCCAGCTCAGCCAGCCACCGGATCCCAACGGTCGGGCCCTGTGGATCGATGCCCTGTTCGGCATCGGCCAGAACCGGCCCCCCTCGGCCCCGCTGCAGGAGTTGCTGGCCGCCCGGGAGCGCCAGCGGCCGGGGTGGCTCGTGGCGATCGACGTGCCCACCGGCCTGTGCGCCAACCGGGGCCACTGCCTCGGCGACACCGCCGCCCGCGCCCGCACCACCTACTGCCTGGGCCTGCTCAAGACCGGCCTGATCCAGGATCCGGCCCTGGCCTGGGTGGGCCGGCTGGAGCGGATCGACCTGGGGCTGCCGGCGGCCCTGCTGGCGACCCTGCCGCCGTGCCAACCCCTGGCCCTTCGGACCAGCGACCTCGACCATGCCCCCTGGCCCCGGCCCGATCCGGCGGCGGCCAAATACGGCCGGGGCCGCTTGCTGGTGGTGGCCGGCAGCCACCGCTACCCCGGAGCGGCCGCCCTGGCCCTGGCGGGCGCCGACGCCAGCGGCTGCGGTTACCTTCAGGCTGCCCTGCCCGAGCCCCTGGCCGCCGCTCTCTGGAACCAGGCGCCCCAGGTGGTGCTCCGGCTCGCCCTGCCCAGTGACGCGGCGGGCCATCTGCAGCTGGCGGCCCTGGCGGGCGAAGACGGCAACCGTCTCGACGCCCTGGTGCTGGGTCCGGGCCTCGGCGATGGCTCAGGCGCCGATGGCAACCCAGACCACGGGGCCAGCGGCGACGCCGAGGCCTGGGACTGGCTGCAGCAGTTCCCGGGCCTGCTGCTGCTGGACGCGGACGGCCTCAACCGGCTGGCCAGGCGCGGGGAAGGGGCGCTGCCCTGGCTGCGCCAGCGCCGCGGCCCCACCTGGCTCACCCCCACCCGGGGAATTCGCCCGCCTGTTTCCCCGCTGGGAGGCCCTGCCGCCGCTGCAGGCCGCCGCCAGCGCAGCCGAGGCCACGGGCGCGGCCGTGCTGCTCAAGGGCGCCCGCACCGTGGTGAGCGGCCCCGGCACATCCCCTGGCAGCTGGCCGGCGCCGCCGCCGCCGCCGCCCGCGCCGGCCAGGGGGATGTGCTGGCCGGTTACGCGGGCGGCCTGGCTGCCCTGGCCATGGCGGCGGGCCAGGCGGCACCGGCCAGCGTGCTGGCCACCGCCGCCCTGGCCCATGCCAGCGCCGGCGAACAGCTGGCCCGCCTGGGGCCGGGCTGTGCCGGCCCCAGGGCCGTGGCCACGGCCCTGGCCGGGATCACAACCCATACGTCATGAATAACGTGTTGTTTTGCAAGCAAAACCTAAAGGGTTACTGAAAACACACCGGTCGCCGTTGATTTCGCCGGATAGTTGTCATCCTGTTCACCAGTTGCGATGTCCGCCACCAGTCTCAGGACCAGCGAGGGGCATCGTCGCCGCACCTCAGACCCCGTGAGCTGGTATCTGGCCACGATCGGCCGGGAGCCATTGCTCACAGCAGCCGAAGAGATTGAGCTCGGCAACCAGGTGCAGGCCCTGATGCGTCTCTTAGAGGAAGGGCGCGACGACTACAGCATCCAGGAACAGAAAATCATGCGGGTGGGCCAGCGGGCCAAGCAGCGCATGATGAAGGCGAATCTGCGCCTTGTGGTGAGTGTTGCCAAGAAATATCAGGGCAAGGGGATGGAACTGCTCGACCTGATTCAGGAGGGCTCCCTCGGCCTGGAGCGGGCCGTTGAAAAGTTCGACCCCACCCGTGGCTACAAGTTCTCCACCTACGCCTTCTGGTGGATCCGCCAGAGCATGACCCGGGCCATCGCCTGCCAGTCGCGCACCATCCGCCTGCCGGTGCACCTCTCCGAGCGCCTCACCGCCATCCGCAAGGTGAGCCTCGATCTGGCCCACAAGCTCGGCGCCATGCCCAGCCGTCAGGAGATCTCCGAGGCCCTGGGCATGCCCCTCGATGAGCTCGATGGTCTGTTGCGTCAGGCGCTCACCACCTCCAGCCTGGATGCCCCGGTGAACGGCGATGAAGGCCGCAGCTTCCTCGGCGACCTGATCGCCGACGACGATGACGAGGAGCCACTCGACAAGGTGGAGCGGGACATCCACCAGGAGCAGCTCGAACGCTGGCTCAGCCACCTCAGTGAGCAGGAGCGCCAGGTGCTGCAGCTGCGCTTCGGACTGGACGGCGAAGAGCGCCAGACCCTGGCGGAGATCGGCCGCCGGCTGGATGTGTCCCGGGAGCGGGTGCGGCAGGTGGAGCTCAAGGCCCTGCGCAAGCTGCGCAACCTCACCCGCCGCCTGCCGAACGAGCTCTGAGGGCTCAGTCCTCGGCCCAGATGTAGCGGGTGAGCTCCTCGGGCTTGGGCTCGGGAGCCGCCAGGGCGAACTCCACGCAGTCGGCCACTTCGGCGTCGATCTCCTTCTCGATCGCCTTGAGTTCGTCGGGGCTGGCCAGGTTCTCGGCGGTGAGATGGGCAGCCAGGCGCTTGATCGGGTCGCGCTGGGCCCAGAACTCCTTCTCCGCCTGGGCGCGCAGTTCATCGGGATCGGCCAGGGAATGGCCGCGGTAGCGGTAGGTGAGGCACTCGAGCACCGTGGGGCCCTCGCCGGCCCGGGCCCGCTCGACCGCCCGCTGGGCGGCGGCACGCACCGCCAGCACATCCATGCCGTCCACTTCTTCCCCAGCCATGCCGAAGGCGGCCGCCTTGCGCCAGATCTCGGGGTCGCTGGTGGCCCGGTTGTGGTCCATGCCGATCGCCCACTTGTTGTTCTCCACCACGAACAGGATCGGCAGCTTCCAGAGCGCCGCCATGTTCAGGCATTCGTAGAACTGGCCGATGTTGCAGGTGCCGTCACCGAAGAAGGCGGCGGTAACGGCATCGCTGCTGGCATCGCCGAGGGCGTCACGCTTGTAGCGGCTGGTGAAGGCGGCCCCGAGGGCCACGGGGATGCCCTCGCCGATGAAGGCGTAGCCGCCCAGCAGGTGATGTTCCCTGGAGAACAGGTGCATGGAACCACCACGGCCCTTGCTGCAGCCCGTTTCCTTGCCGAACAGCTCGCTCATCACCTCGCGGGCCGGCACGCCGCAGCTGAGGGCATGCACGTGGTCGCGGTAGGTGCTGCAGAACCAGTCGTGCTGCATCTTCATCGCCTTGATCACCCCCGTGCTCACGGCCTCCTGGCCGTTGTAGAGGTGCACGAAGCCGAACATCTTGCCGCGGTAGTACATCTCCGCGCACTTGTCCTCGAATCGCCGGCCGAGCACCATGTCGCGATAGAGCATCAGCCCCTCCTCGCGGGTCACCGTGGCCGGCGTGGCCGGGTAGAGGTTCTCGAGACGCTCGGCATGGGGGCCGGCCACGTGGGTGGAATCGGCGGAACAGGCCGGAGCCCCCGAGGCGGAGGCCAGTTCACGACTCATATCGGCCTGGGTCATGGCGAAGAAGCGGCGCTATGCAGCAGGTGCTGATCCTGATCGCCGACTGTACGGGGTCTGGCCCATTGCTTCTGCCCATGGCGAAATCAGCCACCCTGACTAGAGTCAGCCACCAGCGCAACGCCCGGGTTGGAACTGCCGATCGATCATTTCCGGTTGCTCGGCGTCAGTCCGACCACGGACGTGCAGACCGTGCTCCGCACCCTGCAGCAACGGCTCGACCGCATTCCTGACCAGGGCTTCACCCTCGACACCCTGGAGGTGCGCAACACCCTGCTGCGCCAGAGCGCCGACCTGCTCAGCGACCCGGAGCGGCGCAGCACCTACGAATCCCAGCTCACCGCCCTCAGCCAGAGCGGCCAGCCGCTGCAGGCGGCCCTGGATCTGGGCAGCAACCAGGAACTGGGGGGCCTGCTGCTGCTGCATGAGGCGGGCCAGCACCTGGAGGTGTTCGAACTGGTGCACCGGGCCCTGCAGCCCCCCCAGGCCCCGGCCCTGGGCAGCGGCCGGGAAGCCGACCTCTGCCTGCTGGCGGCCCTGTCCTGCCTGGCCGGCGCCGAGGATCTGCGCCGGAACCGCCGCTTCGAGAGTGCTGCCCTGCTCCTGGGCCAGGGCCAGCAGCTGCTGCAGCGGATGGGTCAACAGCCCCAGCAGCGCCAGGCGATCAGCGATGCCCTCCTGGCTCTGAGGCCCTACCGGGTGCTGGATCTGCTCAGCCGGGACCTGGGGGCGGTGGAGGCCCGCGGCGAGGGCCTGCGACTGCTCGAGGAGCTGGTGCAGGAACGGGGCGGCCTGGAGGGGCAGCGGGATCTCCGCATGGGTGCCGAGGAGTTCCAGGCCTTTTTCCGCCAGATCCGGGCCTATCTCACGGTGCAGGAACAGATCGACCTGTTCAGCCGCTGGTCCGGGGCGCCGGGCCAGCAGGGCGGCAGCGCCGATTTTCTGGCCACCACGGCTCTCACCGCCTCGGGCTTCGCCCAGCGCAAGCCGGAGCGGATCGCCACGGCCCGCAGCCGGCTCCTGGCCAGCGGCCAGGCCGACATCCAGCCTCTCCTGGCCTGCCTGCATCTGCTGCTGGGGCAGGTGGACGAGGCGGAGACCGCCTTTGCCCAGGGCTCCAGTCCGGAAATCCGCAGCTGGGCCCAGCGGGCTGGCGACGACCCCCTGGCCCAGGTGTGCGCCTACTGCCGCGACTGGCTGGCCCGGGACGTGCTGCCCGGCTACCGCGACCTCGATGCCGACGCCGACCTCGAGGCCTACTTCGCCGACCGGGACGTGCAGGCCTACCTCGATGAACTGGACGAGACTCCCCCGCCTCCCCCGACCGCCGGCTTCGGATTCGCCGGCTCAGCCCTGCCAGCGGCCCAGGCCCTGCTTGGGCTCGGCGGTTTCGCCGGCCCCAGCGGGGACAGTGAGGACCCCCTGGACCCCCTGGTCCCCCCGTCCGATCAGGACGACGGGGATCGGGAACCGGCGGGCCTGACCCTGCCGGACTGGATCCAGGGGAGCAACGGGCCCCGGTTGGCCCGGATCGCCGCCGGCGTCGCGGCCCTGATCCTGGTGGTGGCGGGAGGAGTCGCCCTGCTGCGGCCCCGGCCCACGTCCATCCCCGTGGAGCCGAAACGGGACGCCAGCTCAGCAGCTCCGTCGCCAGAGAAACCCGCCGGTAGCCCCCCTGTGCCGGTCCAACCCCAACCCCAGCTGCCCCTGCGCAGCGACAGACCTTCACCAGAGCAGGTGCGGAGACTGCTGGAGGGCTGGCTGGGTGCCAAGGCGGCCGTTCTGGCCGGCCAGCAGCCCACCGTTCCCCTCGATCGGCTCGCCCGCGAGACCCAGCTGCAGCGGCTGGCCGCCGAACAGCGGGAGGACAGAGCCCTCAACCAGACCCAGCGCATCAACGCCAAGGTGGTGGAGTTCACCGTGGAGGAGAGCGGCCCCAACCGGATTGCAGCCCTGGCCACCATCGACTACACCGACCAGCGCCTCAATGCCGCCGGCCAGCCGCTGGGCCAGCCCACCCGACTGCCGGCCCTGCGCAACCGCTATGTGTTCGGGCGCGACGAGGGCACCTGGCGATTGGTGAGCTTCCAGCGGGCCGAGTGAGGCGGAGGGCCGGCATCGCTGGGCTCTCCGCCACTTTTTACGATCGCGTCATCCCGGACCCGGCCACCCCGGCCCGCGCCCGCTTCTCCCCCCACGGCGCCCCTGCCGCGCCCACTTCAGAGATACCCCGATGTTCGACGAGCTCTCCCAGCGGTTTGAAGACGCCGTCAAGAACCTGCGCGGCCAGGGGGCCATCAGCGAGAGCAACATCGACGGCGCCCTGAAGGAGGTGCGCCGGGCGCTGCTGGAGGCCGACGTGAGCCTGCCGGTGGTGAAGGACTTCGTGGACGAAGTCCGCAGGAAGGCCCTCGGCGCCGAGGTGGTGCGCGGCATCAGCCCGGATCAGAAGTTCATCCAGGTGGTGCACGCGCAGCTCGTGGACACCATGGGCGGCGAGAACGCACCCCTGGCCGCCGGCGGCAAGGCGGGCGAACCGGCCGTGGTGCTGATGGCCGGCCTGCAGGGCGCCGGCAAGACCACCGCCACCGCCAAGCTCGGCCTGCACCTCAAGGAGCAGGGCCGCAAGGCGCTGCTGGTGGGCGCCGACGTGTACCGCCCCGCTGCCATCGAGCAGCTCAAGACACTGGGCGGCCAGATCGGCGTGGAGGTGTTCAGCCTCGGCACCGAGGCCAAGCCGGAAGCGATCGCCGCAGCCGGCATCGAGAAGGCCAGGGCCGAGGGCTTCGACACGGTGCTGGTGGACACCGCCGGCCGCCTCCAGATCGATCAGTCGATGATGGAGGAGATGGTGCGGATCCGCGAGGCCTGCAGCCCCGATGAGGTGCTGCTGGTGGTGGATTCAATGATCGGCCAGGAGGCGGCCGAGCTCACCCGCGCCTTCCACGAGCAGGTGGGCATCACCGGTGCCGTGCTCACCAAGCTCGACGGCGACTCCCGCGGTGGCGCCGCCCTCTCGATCCGCAAGGTGAGCGGCGCGCCGATCAAGTTCATCGGCACCGGCGAGAAGGTGGAGGCGCTGCAGCCCTTCCATCCCGAGCGGATGGCCAGCCGGATCCTGGGCATGGGCGACGTGCTCACCCTGGTGGAGAAGGCCCAGAAGGAGGTGGAGCTGGCCGATGTGGCCAAGATGCAGCAGAAGCTCCAGGAAGCCACCTTCGACTTCTCGGACTTCGTGCAGCAGATGCGCCTGATCAAGCGCATGGGCTCCCTGGGCGGCCTGATGAAGCTGATCCCGGGCATGAACAAGATCGATTCAGGCATGCTCAAGCAGGGTGAGGAGCAGCTCAGGAAGATCGAGGCGATGATCGGCTCGATGACCGAGTCGGAGCGCCGCGATCCGGATCTGCTGGCCGCCAATCCCTCCCGCCGCCGCCGCATCGCCTCCGGCAGTGGGCACACGCCGGCCGATGTGGACAAGGTGCTGCAGAACTTCCAGCAGATGCGCGGCTTCATGCAGCAGATGACCCGCGGCGGCGGCATGCCCGGGATGCCCGGCATGGGAGGCGGTTTCCCGGGCATGGGCGGCTTCCCGGGCATGGGTGGTGGCATGCCAGGGATGGGAGGCATGGCCGGCGGCGGGCACGGCAGTCGTGGTGGCGGCCGGCCCAAGGCGCCCAGGCCTGCCAAGAAGCGCAAGGGGTTCGGCGAGCTCTGAGGGAGGGCGCACCCCAAGAGCTACACTGGTTGTTTGCACACCTAGCGGCTAGGCCACGATGATCAAGCTCCGCCTGAAGCGGTTTGGCAAGAAGCGGGAAGCGAGTTTCCGCCTCGTGGCCGTCAACAGCACCTCCCGCCGCGACGGTCGTCCGCTCGAAGAGCTGGGCTTCTACAACCCGCGCACCAAGGAAACCCGCCTCGACACCGAGGCCATCCGCGCCCGCCTGGAGCAGGGTGCCCAGCCCACCGACACCGTGCTCACCCTGCTGGAGCGTGGCGGTCTGCTGGAGAAGAGCGTGCGCCCCTCCGTGGTGATCGGCCAGAAGAAACAGGCTGCCGCCCGTGAGGCCGCCGCCAGACAGGCCGCCAAGGAAGCTGCTGAAGCCAAAGCCGCCGCTGAAGCCAAGGCTGCTGAGGAGGCCGCTGCCGCTGCTGAGCCCGCCGCCGAGGAGCCCGCTGAAGCCTGAGGCTGCGCCCCATGTCAGGGGCTGATACGCTCACGTCCCTCCTCATCGATTTGCCCGACCAGGTTGCCGCCATGGCCCTGGCGGGCGAAGCCGAGACCACCCTGCATCGCCTCGAAGCCCTCACGGGTGCATCGCTGGTGCTGCGGGGTTTGTCGTTGCAGCTGCGGGGCCGCCCCAACCAGCTGGAGCGGGCCGCAGGCCTGGTGGAACTGCTGCGCCCTCTCTGGCAGGAGGGTCAGGCCATCACCCAGGTTGATGTGCAGACCGCCCTCCTCGCCCTCGACACGGGCCGGGGCGAGGAGCACCAGCAGCTGGGCAAACAGGTGCTGGCCCGCAGCCAGAGCGGCAAGCTGCTGCGCCCCCGCACCCTCAAGCAAAAGGCCTACGTCGAGGCGATCGAGCGCCACGACCTCACCCTCGCCCTCGGCCCCGCAGGCACCGGCAAAACCTTTCTGGCGGCGGTGCAGGCCGTGCGCGCCCTGCAGGAGCGCCGGGTGGAGCGGCTGATCCTCACGCGCCCGGCCGTGGAGGCCGGCGAGCGTCTCGGCTTCCTGCCCGGCGACCTGCAGCAGAAGGTGGATCCCTACCTGCGGCCCCTCTACGACGCTCTGCACACCCTGCTGGGGCAGGAGCGCACCGCCGCGCTGATCGAGAAAAACGTGATCGAGGTGGCACCGCTGGCCTACATGCGCGGCCGCACCCTCGCCGATGCCTTTGTGATCCTCGACGAGGCCCAGAACACGACCCCCGCCCAGATGCGCATGGTGCTCACCCGCCTTGGAGAAGGCTCCCGCATGGTGGTCACCGGCGACCCCACCCAGATCGATCTGCCCGCCAACCAGCTCAGCGGCCTGATTGAGGCGGCGCAGGTGCTGGAAGGGGTGGAGGGGGTTGCCATCTGCCGGCTCACCGCCTCTGATGTGGTGCGCCATCCGCTGGTGCAGCGCCTGGTGAACGCCTACGCCAACCGCGACGACGATCGCCGCGGAGCACGATGATCCCAGCTCCGAAAACCGCCAAATCCGGCGCGACCAGCTCCTGATCGCAGCCCCGATAGGGGGATCCGCACCAACGGCAGCGCTCATGTCCTCCCGCTGCTGAACAAGCACTGGCAGGATGTGGGCAGTCGTTACTCTGTGCCATGCCGGCCAGCAGCAATTTTCAGGAGGCCATCCGCGAGGCGCAATCCAGCGCCCTCGTAGGGCCCAATGTGGTGAACAGGGCCCTGCCCTTCGTGGGTGGCGGCATGGTGCTCACCGCCGCTGGCGTGATGGGCGGCCTGGCCCTGATGGCCAGCAACCCTGCCGGCTTCATGCCCCTGTTCTGGGTGGCCCTGATCGGCAACTTCATCCTGTTCTTCGTGGCCCAGAACGTGGCCATGAAGGGCAACAACAGCACGGCTCTGCCGCTGCTGGCCGCCTACAGCCTGATCACCGGCTTCACGCTCAGCGGCATCGTGGCCTATGCCCTGAGCGTGGCCGGCGTGGGTGCCATCGGCACCGCCACCCTGGCCACCGGCATCACCTTCGTGGCCGCCTCGGTGATGGGCCGGCGGATGAGCGACAACGTGGGGCAGGCCCTGAGCGGCGTGGTGGGTCTGGGTGTGCTCGGCCTGATCATCGCCATGCTGGTGCAGGTCGTGGGCAGCTTCTTTGCACCCGGGGTGTTCGGCGGCACCGGCCTGGAGCTGCTGATCGCCGGTTTCGGCACCGTGCTGTTCGTGGGTGCCGCCTTCGTGGACTTCTACACGATGCCCCGCACCTACAGCGACGACCAGTACCTGGCCGGCGCCCTGGGGATGTATCTCACCTATATCAACCTGTTCATCTTCATCCTGCGGCTGATCATCGCCCTGCAGGGTGGTGGTCGCCGCGACTGACCCGCCTGGCCAACGCTGCAGCCAGAGCATTGGCCCGATCGCCCACCCCCGATGCCCACCGCTGAGGTGGGCTTTTTTGTGGCCCAGGCGGCGCTGGACGGCTCAGACCGCCACCGCCTCCACGGCGCCGGCGATGGCCCGGCGCTGCTCGGCGTCGTAGCCCCAGCGATCGAGGAAGGCCAGGTCGTCACCGGCACCAAGGGCGGCGGCCTCTAGCAGGGTTTCCAGGCGCTGCTTCACGGCAACAGGCTCCAGCAGGCGCAGCAGCTCCGTGCAGCGGGCCTGCACCCGCTCCGAACCGGCCTGCTGGCCGCCATCGCCATGGCGCCCGTGCTGCAGGGCCATGGCCGTGCTCATCGCCAGGTTGCGGGCGCTCAGATCCACCACCCCCTCGCCGGCGGCCCGCAGCTGCAGCACCAGGGGCTCCGGCAGGCGGTCCATGAGGGGGCAGTCGCCGGCCAGGCTCACCACGAAGAAGCCGCGGGCGCCGTCGCGGCTGGCCACCAGCTCCCCCACCCGGTCGGCGAGCACCTCGTCGCTGAGCTCGCCGTTCTCCCAGAGCGTCAGCCACTGGGCCGTGATCTCCATCGCCTGCTGGAAGGAGGGCTCACGCAGGGGTTCGCTCATGCTCGGGGCGGCGCGGTGCGTCCCTGAGCCTATGGAATGCCGCCGCCGGGCTGCCACTGTTGGCCGGGCTGCCACTGTTGGGAGATGCGCCACATTCCATCTGCGGACGACCCCTCCTCCCCCGGCGGCGAGGGCCAGCTGCTGCCGATCCCCGACCCGGCCGAATCGGCCCGCCTGCTCGGCTCCGGCCCCCAGGCATCGGCCGCCGAGGGGTTCCGTTCCGGCTTCGTGGCCCTGGTCGGCCGGCCCAACGTGGGCAAGAGCACCCTGCTCAACCAGCTGGTGGGCGAGAAGGTGGCGATCACCTCACCGGTGGCCCAGACCACCCGCAACCGGCTGCGGGCGATCCTCACCACCGCCGGGGCCCAGCTGGTGTTGCTGGACACCCCCGGCATCCACAAGCCCCACCACCTGCTGGGGGAGCGCCTGGTGAAGACGGCGAAAAACGCCATCGGCGATGTGGATGTGGTGCTGCTGCTGGTGGACGGCAGCGAGCCGGCCGGCCGCGGCGATGGCTTCATCGTGGAGCTGCTGCGCCACTGCCGCGCGCCGGTGCACGTGGCCCTGAACAAACACGACCTGGTGGATCCGGCCCAGGCTGAAGCGCTGGCCGCCAGCTACCGCGAGATGCTGGAGGGTCGGGGGGATTTCGCCAGCCCCACACCTGCCGGCCAGGACCCGCGGCCACCGCTCGCCTGGCCCCTGCACCCCGTGAGCGCCCTCACCGGCGCCGGCACCGAAGCCCTGGTGGCGGCCCTGAGCGCCGATCTGCCGGAGGGGCCCCAGCTCTACCCGGCCGATGCGGTGAGCGACCAGCCCGAGCAGCTGCTGATGGCGGAGCTGATCCGCGAGCAGGTGCTCAGCCACACCCGCGAGGAGGTGCCCCACTCCGTGGCGGTGAGCATCGATCGGGTGGTGGACGACGGCCCCCGCACCGCCGTGCTGGCCACGGTGCTGGTGGAACGCTCCAGCCAGAAGGGGATCCTGATCGGCAAGGGCGGCCGCATGCTCAGGACGATCGGCCAGGGGGCCCGGCTGCAGATGGAGAAGGTGTTCAGCGGGCCGGTGTATCTGGAGCTGTTCGTGAAGGTGGTGCCGGGCTGGCGCCGCAGTGCCGCCCGCCTGGCCGAGCTGGGCTACCGGGGGGAGTGAGACCTGGGGAAGCCCGCAGGACTGAGAGAATCCACCCATGACCGACTCCACGCCTGCCCGCCAGCAGCCCGGCCCAGCCGCAGCCGCAGCACCCGATCCAGCCCCTGCTGAAGCTGATTTTCCGCCCCAGGAGATCGGCGCCTTCCTGCGCTTCTGCGCCGGCGAGTGGATGGGTCTGCGCAGCCGTTTCGCCCTGGGGGAGGCCACGGCCATGGCCGAAGGCGACGCGTGGCACAGCAGCGAGCGGGGCGAGCTGGTGGTGGCCTATCTGGAGCCCGGCGCTGGTGAAGGCTCCGCCGCGTCCCCCGGCGGCCTGAGCGTGGGGGCCAAGGGGGAGCAGCCGTGCCGGCTGCTGTTCAGCGCCGACGGGGCCTTCTCGCTACACGGCGGCCAGGGGCCTCGGCAGGGACGCTGGCAGCTCTGGCCCGACGGCAGCCTGGAGCTGATCATGCGCGGCGAAACCAGCGAGGTGCGCGAGCGCATCTGGTTCACCAAGCCCAACCTGCGCCTGCGCTCCACCGTGGAGCACCACGCCGACGGCAGCCCCGGCCGTGCCAGCTTCAGCTCCGAGATCCGGCGCGTGAGCCGGCCGGCCGCCCCCGCCAGCTGAGCCGATGGGCCCCTGTCTGTGATGAGACTCGATGTGGTGAGCCTGGCGCCGGAGGCCTTCGCGCCCCTGCTGGGCCTGGGGGTGATCGGCCGCGCCTTCGCCGCCGGCATCGCCGAGCTGCACACCTACAACCCGCGCGACTTTGCCACCGACAGGTACCGCAAGGTGGACGACGAGCCCTACGGCGGCGGCGCCGGCATGGTGCTCAAGCCCGAGCCGGTGTACGCGGCGGTGGAGGCGATCCCGGTGCTGCCGCGGCGGCGGGTGCTGCTGATGAGTCCCCAGGGCAAACCCCTGGAGCAGGCCGATCTGCGCCGCTGGGCCACGGAGCACGACCAGCTGGTGCTGATCTGCGGCCACTACGAGGGCTTCGATGAACGCATCCGCGCCCTGGCCGACGAGGAGGTGTCGCTCGGCGATTTCGTGCTCACCGGCGGCGAGCTGCCGGCGGCGGTGATCATCAACGGGGTGGTGCGCCTGCGGCCTGGCACGGTGGGCACCCAGGCCTGCCTGGAGGAGGAGAGCCACAGCGCCGGCCTGCTGGAGCACCCCCACTACACCCGCCCCGCCGACTTCCGCGGCATGGCGGTGCCGGCGGTGCTGCGCAGCGGCGACCACGGCGCGATCGCCCGCTGGCGCCTCGAGCAGCAGCAGCAACGCACCCGCGAGCGGCGGCCGGATCTCCATGCGCGCTGGCAAGCTGAGCGGGAATGAGGGGACTGCCGGGAAGGGCCCTGCCGTGCTGATCGTCACCACACCCCAGCTGGAAGGCCGGCCCATTCGCCTGTACCTGGGGCTGGTGCATGGCGAAACGATTCTCGGGGCCAACCTGTTCCGCGACCTGCTCGCCAGTGTGCGCGATGTGGTGGGAGGACGGGCCCGGGCCTACGAGTCCACCCTGCAGCGGGCCCGGGAGCTGGCCGTGGAGGAGATGGCCCGGCGCGCCCGGCTGCTGGGGGCCGATGCGGTGGTGGGGGTGCGCATCGACGTGGAAGTGCTGGGCCAGGCCGGGGGGATGCTGATGGCCTGCGCCACGGGCACGGCCGTGAATCTGGCACCCCCCCAGCCGGTGCCCCTGCCGCCGCCCCTGCCGCCCGCCTGCTGAACCGGATGGGCCGATGCGCTGACGGGCCTGCCGACAGGGCTCCTCAGGTGCTGTCGCCCTTGTTGCCCTGCAGCCCCTTCAGGGCGGTGAGCAGGGAGGCTGGGCTCTGGGGGTCCACCATCAGCACACTGCCCCCCGGGGCCCGGGCCATCGATTCGCCCATGGCCATCCAGTCGCGGGCCAGCAGCAGCCGGATCGCTTCAGAAGCCTCGGGATTGGCCTGCATCGCCTCCGCCAGCAGGGTGGCGGCGTCGGCCCGGGCCTGGGCCAGCAACCCCTGCTGCTGGGCCTGGGCCTGGGCCTCCATCACCAGCGCCTCCTGCTTCGCCTTGGCATCGAGCACCAGCGCTTCCGCCCGTCCCCGGGCGGCGTTGAGCTGGGATTCCTTTTCCCCCTCGGAGCGCAGGATGGCGGCACGCTTCTGGCGCTCGGCGGTCATCTGCTGCTCCATCGCCTGCTGCACGCCGGCCGAGGGCTTGATGTCGCGCATCTCCACCCGGGTCACCTTCACCCCCCAGGGGTCGGTGGCCTGATCCAGCTCGCGCAGCAGGGCCTCATTCACCTCCTGGCGGGTGGTGAAGGTTTGATCCAGATCGAGCTTGCCCATCTCGGCGCGGATCTGGGTGAGCACCAGGTTCACCATCGCCGCCTGCAGGTTGTCGACCGCGTAGTGGGCGCGGGCGTGCTCCAGCAGCTGCCAATACACCACCGCATCCACCTCAATCGCCACGTTGTCGCGGGTGATGCACTGCTGCGGCGGGATGTCGAGCACCCGCTCCTTCAGCGACTCGTGGCTCACCACCTTCTCCACCACCGGCAGCACGAACGACAGCCCCGGCTGCAGCTGGCGGTCGTACTTGCCCAGGCGCTCCACCAGCCGGGACTGGCCGCCGCTGGTGATCTTGACGCTGTTGAGGCCGAGGGCGGCCATCACGAACACGGCGGGCAGGCCCAGCAGGGGATCCATGGAGACGGGGAGAGTGCGGGGGCGGTGGGGCTGGGAGACGCGGGCAAGCGCTCCGGTTGCAGGGTAGGCAGCATGGAGGCTGAGAACCACGCCCCGGCCGCCATGCCCGCCGCGCTGATCTGGCTGCTGCTGGGCCTCAGCCTGTTGCTGCTGGAGCTGCTGGGGCTGGAGTTCGATGGGCTCCTGGCCGGGGCCGTGGCCGCCCTGCTGGTGTCGGTGCTGGCGGCAGCCCTGCCCCTGCCACCCCTGCTGCAGATGGCGGCCTTCGTGCTGTTCACGGCCGTGCTGCTGGGAGCCCTGCACCGCTGGGGACTGCGGCGGGAGCGGGGGCTGCCCCCGGCCCACGGCGGCGAGCGGGCCACCGTGATCAGCGGCTTTGACGGCAGCCGCGAAGGGGGTGGCGAAGGGCGGGTGCGCTGGCAGGGGCAGAGCTGGGCCGCCACCAACCTGGAGGAGGGGCGGGCCCTGCACCCCGGCAGCACAGTGACCGTGCTGGGCCGCGAGGGGATCCAGCTGCAGGTTCTGCCGGCCCCTGAAGAGCAGGTTCTGCAGCCCCCTGAACGTGCCCCTGAATGATCGGATGGCCAGCTGAACGATTGACGCCTGCCGACAGCCGCTCTCAGGCCAGGGCCGGCAGGCGCAACAGCACCTCAGCGCCACCCAGCTCGACGCTGCGCCCCAGATGCACCGAACCGCCGTGGATCTGCACGGCGGCATTCACCACAAACAGCCCCAGGCCGCTGCCCTGGGGCTTGGTGCTGGCCAGCAGCAGCTGCTCCAGCTGCAGATCGGCGAAGCCGGGGCCATTGTCCGCCACCCGCAACTCCAGCCAGGGCGACCCATGGGGATCGGTGCAGTGCTCCAGGCTGAGCTGCAGGCGTGGCTCGGCCACCCCGCCCTGGCTGAGGGCCTCCACCGCATTGCGGATCAGGTTGGACAACGCCATCTGCAACTGGCTGGCATCGCCCTGCAGCCATTGGGGCTGATCGCAGCCGCTGCCCGCCACGTTCACCCCATGGCGGGCCAACAGCGGGCGCAGATAGAGCCGGGTGCTGGCGATCACATCGCAGAGATCGATGCGCTGCTGTTCGGTCTGCACGTTGCGCAGCAGCATGCGCATCTTCTCGATCGTGGTCACCACCCGCTCGCTTTCCCCCAGCTGCTGCTCGAGCAGGGGCTGGAGCAGGCTGCGCACCTGACCGTCGTGCAACTGCTCCAGCCTGCTGCGCAGCAGGCGGGAATGGATGAGGATGGCGCTGAGGGGCTGCTTGATCTCGTGGGCCACCGCCGCCGCCGTGAGGCTGGTGCGCAGCTTGGCCTCCAGCTCCAGTCGCTGCCGTTCCTTGAGGTCGGCCTCGCGGCGGAAGGCACGCTCCAGCGCCGCCTCGGCCCGCCTGCGCTCGGTTACATCAAGGAAGGTGGCCACGATCAGGTTGTCGCGGATGCTGGCGGTGAGGATCACCGAGCGCAGGCTGCCGTCCTTGCAGGTCACCTCCAGCTCCATCGGCCCCATTTCCACCGCAGCGGCGCGGCCGCGCTCCACTTCCAGCGCCCAGCGCGCCATCACGTCCTGGCGATAGGCGGGTTCGGGATAGGCCAGCTCGGCCCAGACCTCCACCGAGGGCAGCTCGGCTGCGCCGTAGCCGAAGGTGTCGAGGAAGCGCTGGTTGAGAAACACGATCGGCTGGGGCTTCTCCAGCTGGGTGCAGGCCACCGGGATCGGCAGCACGCTCAGCATGCGGCGCAGCTCCTGTTCCTCCTGCACCTGCTCGGTGATGTCCGAGATCACCCCCTCCCACACGGTGGAGCCGTCGGCCAGATCCCGGGGCAAAGATTCGGCCAGGATCCAGCGCACCTGGCCTTCCACCAGCAGGCGGCACTGCCCCTTGAAGGGCAGCTTCCGGGCAAAGGTGAGGGCGTTGAGGGCCAGCCAGTCGTCGTAGTCGTCGGGGTGGACGCAGGCAAAGGCGTTGAGGGGATTGGCCTGGGCCGCCTGCCGTTCCAGGCCGCAGATCTGCAGGAAGCGCTCGCTCATGAACGAGAACTCGGCCAGGTCGGCCTCCGGCCGCAACACCATCGTGTAGGTGCCCACCGGGATCGCCTCGGTGATCGCCAGGGCGGTCTGGGCCAGATCATCGCGGGCCTGCTGCAGCGAACTGCTGAGCTCCCGGGTGCGGCGGGTGCGGCGGTTCACCAGGTCGACCAGCGCCTGCAGCTCACGGATCACCGAGGCCCCCAGATCCGGCAGCTGCTCGGGATTGGGCTGGCCCTGCAGCGGCCGGATCACCTGGAGAAACTGCCGCTCCACCGCGGTGGCCAGGGCCTCGGCCAGCAGCGCCGCCAGCAGCAGCAGCAACGCCATCAGGCTGAAGGAGGGCAGCAGCAGCTCGTAGTCGAGCCGGCTGATCAGCGGGTCCGCGGGCTCCACCACCGTGACCGGCCCGGAGCGCACCCGCCAGTACGCCTGGCTGTCCTTGACCAGCACCGGAGCCTGGCGGCTGGGCACCAGCAGCTCCAGGCCCGGCCGGCCGATCCGGCTGGAGGCGTCCGCCTCGTAATACCGGCCCAGGCGCGCGAACAGGGCAGGATCCGAGCTGATCTCGGTGCCCGCGCTGGTCTGCCAGAGCGCCGCTCCACCTGGCACCTCAGCGCTGGCGGGAAACTGGCCGAGCGCCTGAACCTTCTCCGCCAGGCGGGTCATCGCCTGGAACTGGGCCTCCATGGCGGTGGTCTTGAGCTGGCCGGAAAGGATCAGGGTGATCAACACCCCCGGCAGGCTCACCGCCAGCAGCATGGTGGCAAAGGTGATGCTCCGGGCCGAGAGCCGGCCGCTGGCCCGCCGCTGGCGCCGGATGCGCCAGATCAGGAAGCTGGTCATGCCCAGCGCCACACACAGCACCGACACCACCGCCTCCTTCAGCCCCAGCCCCAGGGCCTTCACCGGGTCGACACCGAGGCGCAGGATGAACAACACCATCTCGGCCGGCACGCCGACCACCAGCCAGTAGCCGATCGCCGCCAGCACGATCCGGCCATTGGTCTGCTGGGCGCGGCCGCCGTTGAAGCGATCGAGAAACCAGCGCAGCCAGATCAGCAGGCCCATGCCGATCAGCAGCTCGAAGGGGTGCCCCCAGCGCACCACCGTCACCGCCAGGGCCGCCGCCCCCACCAGCAGGCCGCTCCAGCCGAACAGCAGCAGGGCCAGCACGGCCACGCCGCTGCCCAGCATCAGCTGCATGTCGAAGAACACCGTGGGCGCGTGCAGATTGATCAGCACCGCCAGCACGGCCAGGGCAGCCAGCGCCAGCGCTCTACGGCCCATCGGCGCCGGACCCGGCTGGGGCGGGAACCACGACTGGGGATGCACGGCGCGGCACCATGGAGCAGGCCTTGGGTGGCACCATTACAGGACGCGGCCGCTTCCCCTCGCTGGCCAGCCTGCACCTTCGGCGTGATCCATGCAGCTGCGCATCGGCAACGGCTACGACATTCACCGGCTGGTGCCGGGCCGGCCGCTGATCCTCGGGGGCCAGCGGCTGGAGCATCCCGACGGCCTGGGGCTCGATGGCCACAGCGACGCCGACGTGCTGGTGCACGCGATCATGGATGCCCTGCTGGGTGCCCTCTCCCTGGGCGACATCGGCAAGTACTTTCCGCCCGACGACCCCCGGTGGCGCGGGGCCGACAGCCTGGTGCTGCTGGAGCAGGTGGTGGCCCTGGTGGCCGGGCGCGGCTGGACGGTGATCAACGTGGATTCCGTGGTGATCGCCGAGCGGCCCAGGCTCAAGCCCCACATCGCGGCGATGCGCGCCGCCATCGCCGCCCGCATGGGGGTGGAGCCGGAGCAGGTGGGGGTGAAGGCCACCACCAATGAACAGCTGGGCCCGGAGGGGTGCGAGCAGGGCATCTCCTGCCAGGCGGTGGCGCTGCTGGGCAGGGGATGAACCCAGGCTGCGCCGGTGCCCAGGCTTTCGCCCGCGCCCTGGCTAGGGTCTGCGCCCTGATGCTCAGTGTGCTGATGCTGCTGGCCGGCCATCCGGATGTGGCGACTGCCGAGCCGCTGCCGGAGCAGCAGCGGGGCGCCGGCCCGTTCGAGGTGGCGGTGGTGGAGCACCTGCGGGTGAAGGTGCCGGCCGAAGCCCGCCAGGCCTGGCTGGACGCCGAGCGCGGCAGCTGGGAACCCTGGCTGGCGCAGCAGCCGGGCTTCCTCGGCCGCGACCTGCTCTGGGATCCCGTGCGCGAGGAGGGCACGCTGTTGATCCGCTGGGCCAGCCGCGAGCAGTGGAAGGCCATTCCGCTGGCGGAGGTGGAGGCCGTGCAGGAGCGCTTCGAACGACTGGCCCGCCAGGCCACACACACCCCCCAGGGCAATCCCTTCCCGCTGGTGTTCGAGGGCGAACTGCAACCGGCCGCATGAATGACGTGGCCCGCCTCGATCTGCAGCGCCGCGGCCGCATCGGCATGGTGGAGGCGATCTGGGGCGAACACAAGACGGCCGAGCAGATCGCCGCGATCCTGCTGAAGCTGCAGGGCGCAGGCGAACTGGCCCTGGCCACCCGGGTGGATGGCGCCAAGGCCGAGGCGGTGCGGCAGCTGCTGCGGGCGGAGCCGGCGGCGACGGCCCTGGTGGAGCAGCTGCAGTTCCACGCCGAGGCCCGCTGCCTGAGCCTGGGCCCGCCAGCCGCCCCCCAACCCCAGCTGGGCGAGGTGGTGGTGCTGAGTGGCGGCACCAGCGACCTGCCGGTGGCCAGCGAGGCCCAGCTGGCCCTGCATTGGCACGGCATTGGCTGCAGGCTGGTGCTGGATGTGGGGGTGGCAGGCCTGCACCGCCTGCTGGGCCAGCTGGAGCAACTGGAGCAGGCCGATGTGCTGATCGCCTGCGCCGGCATGGAAGGTGCCCTGCCCACGGTGCTGGCGGGCCTGGTGCCCCAGCCGGTGATCGGCGTGCCGGTGAGCGTGGGCTACGGCGTCAGCGCCGGCGGCATGGCGGCCCTGCAGGGGATGCTGGCCAGCTGCGCGCCGGGCCTGAGCGTGGTGAACATCGACAATGGCTACGGGGCGGCGATGGCCGCCCTGCGCATCCTGGGGCTGGTGGGGAAGCGGCAGGTCTGAGACCGGCAGCTCAGAGGTGCTGCAGATCGGGGTAGGAGGTGAGCAGGTCCTCGGTGCTGAGGGCCTCACCGGCGCCATCGGGCTGCCAGATCACCTCCAGGGCGAGCAGGTCGCTGGAGGAGAGTCCGCCCAGGGCCTGGAGCGAGCCGCGCAACTGGTCGGCGCTGCCGGCCCCCTTGAGGGTGAGGCGCTGGCGGGTGGCCACCAGCACGGTCACCACGATGAAGTCGCTGCCGGCGTCGCTGTCACCGGCCGACACGGGCAGCTGCTGGCCGCGCTGGCCGGCCACGTTGGTGGTGAGCTCACGGGAGAGCTTGCTGCGCTCGGCCATCGACAGGCGATTGAAGGTGGCCTCGGCCGTGGCGAAGGGCACCTGGCCGTTCTCGGCGTTGGCATACACCCAGAGGTCGGGGTGACGCAGCAGGGCGAGGGTGGTTTCCTGCAGCACCAGCTGCAGGCCGCTGTTGCTGGAGGTGTCGGAGCGGGCGGCCAGGGCGCGCAGGTCGTTCTGCAGCTGGCGGGCGGAGGCCAGCAGCCCCACCTGCAGCTGCACCACCGACACGGGCGGTTCACTGCGCACCAGGCCGGTGTCACTGCTGCCGCCAGCAGCGCCGGCACCGCGCAGGGCATTGACCACCAGGCCCGCCACCGCCATCAGCACCAGGAAGCCGAACAGGCCACCGCCGCCGAATCCGAAGAAGGGCACGATGAACGGGAAGCCGATGCCCCTCCGTAGCCCCCGCCGTAACCGCCGCGGTAGCCACCGCCGTAGCCCCCATAGCCGCCGCGGAAGCTGCCGCCACCCCCGCCGCCGTAGCTGCGGGGTGCCGGGGCCGAGCGGAAGCTGCCGCCGCCGATCCGGCCGCCGCTGGCCGCCCAGGAGGGCTGGGGCTGCCACAGCAGCAGGCTCAGCACCAGCATCGGCAACGCCAGCCCCACCAGGGTCCGGCGCAGCGGCGGAGGCAGGCAGGGAGAACGGCGCATTCGGATGGGTGCGGAGACCAGGGTTCTGGGACCAGTGTGGGCGGAGTTGAGCCCGCGGGACAGCCTGATTTCAGGCGTCAGGGGGAAATCTAGGAACCCCCTCCCACGATGGTGACCACCTCCAGGCAGTCGGATTCCTGCACCGGCTGCTGCGGCCAGCGCTGCCGCGGCAGGATCGTGCCGTTCAGCTCCACCACCACCAGCCGGGGCTGAAAGCCAAGCGCGGCCAGGGCCTGCTCGAGGTTGAGGCCCGCCGGGCAGGTGCGGGTTTCACCATTCACCTGAATCGCCAGCGCGGCGGACTCTGCGTTGGGGTCCATCGGAGGGTGCCAGTGGCTCCCCATGCTGCCGAATCAGACCGGCGGCTCAGTGCTGGCTGCCGAGGGCACCCAGCAACTGGCGGCTGGCGGCGGCGGGGTCGGGGGCGGCGCCGATGGCGCGCACCACCGCCACCCGGCTGGCGCCGGCCTGGCGCACGGCCGGAATCTCCTCGGCGGTGATGCCGCCGATGGCGAAGCAGGGAATCGGGCTCTCGGCGCAGGCCTGGCGCACATAGTCGAGGCCCACCGGCTGCCGCCCCGGCTTGGTGGGGGTGGCGTTCACCGGTCCCACGCCCACGTAGTCGCAGCCGTCCTGCACCGCCTGGCGCAGCTGGCCGATGGCATGGGTGCTGCGGCCCAGCAGCCGCTCCGGCCCCAGCAGCCGCCGGGCCACGGCCGGCGGCAGATCCCCCTGGCCCAGGTGCACCCCATCGGCGTCCACCGCCAGGGCCAGATCGATGCGGTCGTTGACCACGAACAGGGCCCCATGGCGGGCACAGAGCTGGCGCAGGGCCTGGGCCTGCTCCAGCCGCTCCAGATCGCTGAGGGGCTGGCCGTGGCCATTGAGGCTGCCCTCCTTGGCCCGGTACTGGACCAGCCGCACGCCGCCGGCCAGGGCCGCCGCCACCCGGGCCTCCAGATCCGGCAGCGGCCCGATCACCAGATACAGGTGGCACTGGCCGAGGCGCGCCCGCCGCTCGGCGCGCAGCCCATCGGCCTGGAGCAGCTCCAGTTCGAGGTCGTAGAGGGCGTAGCGGATCGTCGCCGCCTCCGCCGCCAGCTCGGGGTCGGCCTGGCGGCCGAATTCCTCCAGCACCCGCAGGGCCTCCTGCACCCGGGCGGCATTGGCGGCCACCACGGCGGCCGGCTGCTGGCGCTCGGCCTGGGCGGGATGGGCCATGCCGGTGGCCGGGTCGCTGGCGGCATGGCGCGCCTGTTTGTAGCGGCCGTGGTGGCGGCGGCCGAGCCGCTGGCGCATGTCCTTGGTGCGGGCCACCAGATCGGCCCGGTCGAGACCGAAGCGGGCCCAGTCCTCCAGCACCCTCAGGCCCTCGCGGGCGCGGTCGAGGTTGGCATCGAGCAGGCGCAGCACGCTGGCGGGGGTGTCGGGAGCAGGGCCAGGGCCGGACACCGGGATGGAGCTGGGCTCGGGGGCGGAGCTGGGCTCGGTAGCGGCAGAAACCATGGCGGGCTGGGGCTGTCTGCTTAGGTTGACGGGGTCACGAAGCACGGTTCGGGTCGGACGCCATGGCAAACCAGGGGAATCCAGGCGGCGGTGACAACCCGATGCTCGTGCTCGTGTCAGGCATCCTGCTGCTCGGCGGCATCGCCACCTTCATCGGCTGGGGCCTCACCCACGCCTACCCCGGCTAGGGCCCGGGCCTGGTGGGCGTCGCGGGCGATCTGGGCCTGCAGGGCCTCCAGTCCCTCAAAGCGTTGCTGGCGGCGCAGCAGCCGCAGCGGCTCCACCCGCAGCCAGCGGCCGCCGAGCTCCATCCGGCGGTCGAGCAGGTGCACCTCCACCGCCGAGGGGGCGGCCGGGTCCACCGTGGGCTGGGGGCCGAGGTTCATCACCGCCGCCAGCCAGCAGCCGGCAGGGCCCGCCGGGCCTGCGGCCGCCAGCTCCGGTGCCACCAGGGCCGGATCGCCGTCGGGCGCCGCCAGCAGCTGCACCCGGGCTGCATACACCCCCTCCAGGGGCAGGAACTTGCGGCCGTCCACCGCCAGGTTGGCGGTGGGCCAGCCCAGCTGGCGCCCCAGCCCCCGGCCGCTCACCACCTGGCCGCTGAAGCGGTAGGGGCGCCGCAGCAGGCGACGGGCCTCGTCGATCTGGCCCTCGGCCAGGGCCCGACGGATGCGGCTGCTGCTCACCCGCTCCGCCCCATCGCGCAACATCGGCACCACGGTGACCGCGATGCCGCGGTCGGCGCCGATCCGGGCCAGGTCGGCGGCGGCGCCCTGGCGCCGGGCGCCGAAGCGGAAGTTGCTGCCCACCGCGATCCGCCGCGCCTGCAGCTGCCCCACCAGCACCTGATCCACGAAGGCCTCCGGTGCCAGGGCCGCCAGGGCCCGATCGAACGGCACCAGCACCAGCTGGCGGATGCCCAGGGGGGCGAGCAGCTCCAGCTTCTCGCTGGGCAGATCGAGCCGCAGGCGGGTGTCGCCGTGGAGCACCTCGCGGGGATGGGGCCAGAAGCTCACCACTGAGGGCACGCCTGCGTCGGTCGCAGTCTCTGCGGCGGTCACAGCGGCGATCACGCGCCGGTGGCCGGGGTGGAGCCCATCGAAGCTGCCGAGGGCGATGGCGGTGGGCCGCTGGGCCTCAGCGGGGGCCCGCAGGGGAATCGAACGCGACAGTTCCCGAAGCCTTGGCATGCCGGATTGATCTTCCCATGGCACCTTGGGTGCGCAACTCCGCCAGTAGCAAGGCGCCCCCATGGCCGACCAGATCGAACTGCAACACATCGGCTCCAGCCTGCGCCGCATGGGCTGGCTGCGCTTCTGGATCCAGCTGGTGCTGGGCGTGGTGGTGGTGGGGGTGCTGGTGTTCAACAACATCGGCGGCCGCCTGGTGGCCAATTCCCAGCGGGCCCTGGGCCTGGGCCCGGGAATCTCCCTCACCACCCTGGCCTTCCTGATCCTGCTCTGGGGGATCTGGCAGAGCTGGCTGCTGGTGCGCTGTGGCCGGGCCCTGGCCAGCCCGGTGAAGCCCAGCAAGGGGGAGACCAGCCGCCTGATCAAGCGGGGCCTGCTGGCCGACCTGCTCGGCCTGGTCCTGGCCGCCGTGGGCTATCAGTCGCTGGCCGGCAGCCTGTTCGTGCAGGCCTCCCAGCAGGTGCCGGGCTTCTTCGGCGCCCAGATCCAGGGGGCCGGCGGCGCCGGCAGCCGGGTGGTGGGCCTGCCGATCACCTCGATCGAGATGTTCTCGGTGCTGGGCAATACCCAGGTGCTGTTCGCCCACCTGCTGGGGCTGATCATCACCCTCTGGCTGCTGCAGCGGGTGCACCGCCCCGCCCGCTGAACCCCCGGGTCCACCGGGAGATCAGCCCAGCGGCGGCAGGGCGGCGGTGTCGCCCATCCAGAACAGTTCGGGCTGCAGCGGCGTGAGCGCCACGCCCCCCTGATTCACGTGGTCCACGTCGGTGGGCCAGTCGCCGGGACCGGCCACCTCGGCATCGAGGTCGTTCACCACCTCGCCCGCCAGCCAGTAGTAGGTGCGGCCGCGGGGGTCAACGCGCTTGTCGAACTGGTCGGTGTAGCGGCGCACGGCCGTGCGGCACCAGCGCAGCGGGCCGATGGCCTCCGCCGGCCGGGGCGGCACGTTGAGGTTGAGCAGCATCGCCGGCGGCCAGCCGGCGGCCAGCATCTGCTCGGCCACGTCGAGGGCGATGCGGGCGGCAGGCTCGAACTGGCGCCACTGGAAGTCGGCGCTGCTCACCGCCAGGGCGGGCAGCCCCTCGATCGTGCCCTCCATCGCCGCGCTCACCGTGCCGGAATAGAGCACGTCGGTGCCCAGGTTGGGGCCGTGGTTGATGCCGGAGAGCACCAGGTCGGGCCACTCCTCCAGCAGGGAGAACAGGGCCAGCTTCACGCAGTCGCTGGGGGTGCCGCTGCAGGCCCAGGCCCGGATGCCGTCGTCGAACAGCTCATCGGCCCGCTCGGCACGGATGGGCGTCTGCAGGGTGAGGCCGTGGCCGGTGGCCGAGCGCTCCTGGTCGGGGCACACCACGGTGACCTCGTGGCCGCGGGCATTGGCGGCGTTGGCCAGGGTGCGGATGCCGGCGGCGAACACCCCGTCGTCGTTGCTCACCAGGATCTTCAGCGGGCGCATCGGTGAGGAGGTTGCTCCGTACAGTCTCCCCCTTGCCATTCCGTCTGGGGTTGTCGTGGGCGTCACCGTGTCGCTGGAGGATCTCACCGCCCAGCTGGAGCAGCTGGAGGCCGAGGCGGCCGCCGAGATCGCCGCTGCCGCCACCGCCACCGAGCTGGAGGCGCTGCGGGTGGGGCTGCTGGGCAAGAAGGGCCGGCTCTCGGCGGTGCTCGGCGCCATGGGCAAGCTGCCCGGCCCGGAGCGGCCGCTGATCGGCCAGCGGGCCAACGTGCTCAAGGAGCAGGTGAGCGGGCTGCTGGCGGAACGGCTGCAGGCGGTGAAAGCGGCGGCGCTGGCCGAGCGGATCGCCCGCGAAACCCTCGATGTGACCGCCCCCTGCAGCTACATGCCGCCGGGCCACCGCCACCCGCTGATCAGCACGATCGAGGAGATCGTGGACATCTTCAGCGGCCTGGGCTACCGGGTGTCGGAGGGGCCCGAGATCGAGACCGACTACTACAACTTCACCGCCCTGAACATCCCCGAGCACCACCCCGCCCGGGACATGCAGGACACCTTCTATCTGGAGGACGGCCGCCTGCTGCGCACCCACACCTCGCCGGTGCAGATCCGCTACCTGGAGAACAACCCGCCTCCGGTGCGGGTGATCGCCCCGGGGCGGGTGTTCCGCCGCGACGCCGTGGATGCCACCCACTCGCCGGTGTTTCACCAGGTGGAGGTGCTGGCGATCGATGAAGGGCTCGACTTCACCCACCTGCGCGGCACGGTGACCACCTTCCTGCAGCGGTTCTTCGGCGACCTGCCGGTGCGCTTCCGCGCCAGCTATTTCCCCTTCACCGAGCCCAGCGCCGAGGTGGACGTGCAGTGGCGCGGCCGCTGGCTGGAGGTGATGGGCTGCGGCATGGTGGATCCGGCCGTGCTCACGGGCATGGGCCTGGATCCGGAGCGCTGGAGCGGCTTTGCCGCCGGCCTGGGGGTGGAGCGCTTCTGCATGGTGCGCCACGGCATCGACGACATCCGCCGCCTCTACACCAGCGACCTGCGCTTCCTGGAGCAGTTCTGAGGGCAGCGCCGCGGTCCACTCAATAAACTCCAGCAGTTCCCCTGCCCCGCGATCGGTGCCCCGCGTCGGACTGATCGTGAATGACGGCAAAGACCTGGCCGTGAGCACGGCCGACACGATCCAGGAACGCCTGGCCGGCCACGGCTACGAGGTGCTGCGGGTGAGCAGCTCCGGCGGCATGGTGGGCTTCGCCAACCCCGACCAGCACCTGCGCACCCGCGGCTACAGCGCCTGCGTGCCCCCCGGCTTCAGCCAGGAGCTGGAGCTGGCGATCGTGCTGGGCGGCGACGGCACCGTGCTCTCGGCGGCGCGGCAGACGGCGCCGGTGGGGGTGCCGATCCTCACGATCAACACCGGCCACCTCGGCTTCCTGGCCGAGGCCTACCTGCAGCAGCTGGATGGGGCCCTGGAGCAGGTGGTCGCCGGCGACTGGACGGTGGAGGAGCGCACCATGCTGGTGGTGAGCGTGATGCGGGGCGAACAGCGGCGCTGGGAGGTGCTCTGCCTCAACGAGATGGCCCTGCACCGCGAGCCGCTCACCTCGATGTGCCATTTCGAGATCGCCATCGGCCGCCACGCCCCCGTGGACATCGCCGCCGACGGCGTCATCCTCTCCACCCCCACCGGCTCCACCGCCTACTCCCTCTCGGCCGGCGGGCCGGTGATCACGCCCGACTGCCCGGTGCTGCAGCTCACGCCGATCGCCGCCCACTCCCTGGCCTCTCGGGCCCTGGTGTTCAGCGACCGGGAGCCGGTCACGGTGTTTCCCGCCACGCCGGAGCGGCTGATGATGGTGGTGGATGGCAGCGCCGGCTGTTACATCTGGCCGGAAGACCGGGTGCTGATCCGCCGCAGCGAGCACCCCGTGCGCTTCGTGCGCCTGGCCGACCACGAGTTCTTCCAGGTGCTGCGCAACAAGCTGGGCTGGGGCCTGCCCCACGTGGCCAAACCGGGCAACGGCCAGCCATGACGCCGGCCGGCCGGGTGCTGCTGCTGGGGGAGAAGGCCGAGCTGCTGGCCGCCCGCCTGGAGGCCTCGGGCTATGTGGTGGTGTGTGGCCACCCCATCGAGGGAGCTGGGGCGGTGGACGTGGCGGTGCTGGCGGCCGAGGCGGCCGATCAGATCCAGGCCCTGCGCCAGCAGCTGGGGGCGGTGCCGATCCTGCTGGCTGTGGCCGAGGACACGGTGGAGGCCCGGGTGCGCTGCCTGAGTGCCGGCGCCGATGACTTCTGGCTCTCGGAGCTCGGCCCCAGCGACCTGCTGATGCGCCTGAGGTTGCATCTCAGCCAGCAGCGGCAGGGCGCGCCGCCCGCGCCCCTGCTGCAGGTGGGGGACCTCAGCCTCGATCCGATCAGCCGCAGCGTGAAGCGCGGCCCGCGGCTGGTGGCCCTCACCGCCCGGGAATACCAGCTGCTGCTGCTGCTGCTGGAGCGCCATGGCACGGTGGTGAGCCGGGAGCTGATCCTGCGCCGGGTGTGGAACGACGACCGGGCCATCTCCAGCAACGTGATCGAGGTGTATGTGCGCTACCTACGCCAGAAGCTGGAGGAGGGGGGCGAACGGCGCCTGATCCACACCATCCGCGGCCAGGGCTACTGCCTGAGCGAGCGCCAGCCGCCCCTGGGAGCCAAGGCTTGATCCTGCCGATGCGCACGGGGCTGGTGCGAGCCCTGACCGTGGCAGCGGGCGTGGGCCTGGGAGCGGGTGCGGCCCTGGCCCTGGAGGCGCCCCAGCAGCTGCCCGTCACGGCCCGGTGGTGCCTGGAGCCCGGGCGCTGCATCGGCCTGGAGGTGGCCGCCACGATGCGCCAGCAGGCCCTGGGCCTGCAGCTGCGCCCGCCGCTGCCGCCGCTGCGGGGCATGTGGTTCCCTTACGCCATGCCCACCCCGGCGCGCTTCTGGATGCACCGCACGCCGTCCCCCCTCGACATGCTGTTCATCCGCGACGGGGTGGTGGTGGCGATCGAGGCCCACGCCCAGCCCTGCATGCGGCTGCCCTGCCCCAGCTACGGCCCGGACCAGCCGGTGGATGGGGTGGTGGAGCTGGCGGCCGGCCAGGCCGAGGCCCTGGGGATCCGGGTGGGCAGCCCGGTGCGGATCGAGGCGCTGCCCTAGCCGGAGACGGGCCGCCGCCCCTGCAGCACCAGCACCGGATTGAGCGGCGCCAGGCGGGTGCCGTCCGCCAGGGGGGCACCGCGCCAGGCCTGGTGCTGGCCCACGGCCACGGCGCAGCCGGCCCGCTCCAGCAGGGGGCGCAGCTCGGCCAGGGCCTCCACGGTGGCGAGCGGAATCACCACCACCCCGCCGGGCCGCAGGCGCTCCAGCACGGCAGCCAGCACGGCCGCCCGCTCGCGGCCGCCGCCGCCCAGCAGCACCCGGTCGGGATCGGGCAGGGCGGCGAGGGCTTCCGGGGCCCGGCCCTCCACCACCCCCGCCGGGGTCACGCCCAGCCGCCCGGCATTGGCGGCGATCAGGCCGGCGCCGCCGCCGCGCTGCTCCACGAACCAGGCCGCCAGAGCGGGCCGCAGCCGCAGGGCCTCCAGGCCGATCGAGCCCACACCGGCGCCGATGTCCCAGAGCACGCCGGCTTCGGGCAGCTCCAGGTCGGCCAGCAGCTGGATGCGCACCTCGCGCTTGGTCATCAGGCCGGGGCGGTCGGCGTGCTGGAGATAGAGGCCGTCGGCCAGGCCGAACAGGGGCAGGGCGGCCGGCTCGGCGGGCGCTGGCGGCGGCTCGGCGATCAGCAGCACCAGGTGCAGGGGGTCGAGGTCGGCGGGCAGGGGGGCCTGGGACGCCAACCGCTGCACCCGCTCGGCGGGATGGCCCAGCCGCTCGCACAGCCACAGGGCGTAGGCCGCCTCCAGGCCTGAGGCGGCCAGGATGCGGCGCACTTCGTCCACCCCCCCGCGCGTGGGGTCGGTGAGCACCGCCAGGGCCGATGGCCGCTGCTGCAGCAAGGCCGCCAGGGGCTCCGGCTCGCGGCCGTGCAGGCTCACCCAGCGGGCGTCCTGCCAGGGGCGGCCGATGCGGGCAAAGGCCAGCTGCAGGGAGCTGGGGGCGGGGTGGAAGCGCAGAGACTCCGGCCCGAAGCGCTGCAGCAGCAGGCGGCCGATGCCGAACCAGAGCGGGTCGCCGCTGGCCAGCAGCACCGCCTGGCGGCCGGCCGCCAGGGCCTGCTCCAGCGGGGCGAAGATCTGCTCGGGGCGGTCGCTGGCCAGCAGCTGGGGACAGGGCTGCGCCGCCGGAATCCGCCCGGCCGCCTGCTCGGCCCGCCACCACGGCTCCAGCTCCGCCAGCAACCGCTGGGGCGCCAGCAGCACGTCGGCGGCCCGCACCAGCGCCAGGCGGGGCGCGGGCAGGGCATCCACCCCCCCGGCATCGGTGCCGATCACCACCAGCGGGGCCTCACCAGGGGCGTTCTGCGTGCTGCCCAGGGTGTCCTCGCTGCTGGGGCCATGATGCCGGCCCAGCCAGCCCCCGGCCTGGAACGAGTCAGTTGATGCGCCTTAACATGCGCTCAGCCGGGGAGCCGGAGCATGCCCACCACCCTGGAGCTGTCGGATCCGTTATTCGCACGGCTGAAAGCCCGGGCGGCCAGCGAGGGCGCCACCCTGAAGCGGTCCGCAGCAACACTGCCGCGCCTGGACAGTCCGCTGGCCATCGGGAACCACCAGCTCAGCAATGCCGGCCTGTTTGAGCTGGCCTCTGAGCAGGTGCTGTTCAGCACGGTGACCGCTCTGGGCCTGGTGCGCCGGGTGCGCTTCGATCGGGACTTCGAACGGTTCGCAGGCCTGCAGAGGCTGCCACTGCCATGAGCGAGCCCACTGCCATGAGCCATCGCCGCCAGCGCATCCACGAGCTGGTGCTGGCCCTGCTGGCCCAGCAGGGGGATCTGGAGCTGCTCGACGGCGATGCCGGCGCCCCACCCCCCGGCGACGCCGGCCAGTGGATCGAGCGCAACCGCCGGGTGGTGCAGCGCTACCAGGCCCTGGTGCGCTCGGCCGTCACCCTCGACGCCCTGATCGACCAGGAGGTGGGGGAAGGATCCACGCGCAGGATCGGGGGAGTGCAGGAGGATTACGGCTGAACCACCCCGCCGAGCTGGCGGTCCGCGAAAGCCACCACAGCACGCGCCACCTGCAGTGCCAGGGCCCCATCCCGTTCGTCGAACAGATCGATCGGCGCCTTCAGCGGCAGCTGGCGCAACTGTGCTGTCTCGATGCCAGCGACTCAAGGGCGCCGAGCAAGCGCTCGATCGAGTGGGTTCGCTCCGGCTCCTGATCGAGGGCCAGCAACACCGCCTTGAGGGCCTTTTCGGCAGCCTGGGAGCAGGCATCGCAGGCCTGGGCGTGGAATCCTCCCTCGCTGGCATAGGCAGCCATGGCGAGGTCGCTGTGGGCCTGACGCAACCAGGCGTGCAGATGGCCTGTCATGGCGTTGAGGATGGTTGCAGGCGGATCGCATCGCGGCCGATGCCGCGCCACCAGGGATCGGCGCCCTGTCGACGCTCCATCCAGCGGGCCAGGCTGATCCCGATCACGTCATCGGCCAGACCTGCTCCCAGCAGGTCCTCGGCCAGCTGGTCTGCCCGAACAGCCACACCTCGGCTCCATCCCGTCCGGCAAGCAGGGGCTCGATGCCGCTGCACAAGGCCTCGATCCGTTGGCCGCGCAGTCGCTGGCGGATCTCCTGCACGCTCGCCATAGGGCCTCCTCAACGCGGTTCCTCAAGATTGGAAACGGCCCCGGAAGCCTGCTGGCATCCCGCCCGGATCCCACGCATCGTCAAAGGCCCACTGAAAACCAGACCAGACCAGGCCATGGCTGCCGCTTGAAGAGGCCATGGCTGCCGCTTGAAGAGGCAATGGCTGCCGGTTGACCAGACCAGACCAGATCAGCCATTGAACACAAGGGAGCCAGTGCTGGGGGCGCGAGACAGGTTTGGCGCCCCGGCGTGGCGGCCCACCTCTGACAAGCTGGACCCACTGTTTCCAGCCCCATGGCGCGTTTCGGCCTCTCCGCCCTCCAGTCGATGCTGCGGTCGCGGGGCGCGGGACGGGCCGAGGCCCCGCCGGCCAGCTGGAGCCGGGCCTTCGGCCTGGGCTGGGAGCAGCCCTACACGGTGCGCTACGCCAGCAACCTCGACGACGGCCCCAACCACGGCATGCCCCTGGGGGGCTTCGGGGCGGGCTGCATCGGCCGCGCCCCCGACGGCTCCTTCAACCTCTGGCACCTCGACGGCGGCGAGCACTGGTTCGGCACCCTGCCCGACTGCCAGTTCGCCCTGTTCGAGAGCGACGGCGAGCAGCGCCGCGCCCACGCCCTGGGGGTAAAGCCCGAGCTGGATGCCTCCAGGCCCGAGGCGGGCGAACCCCTGAGCGCCTGGGACTGGTACCCCGCCAGCAGCGCCGAGCACCGCACCGGTACCTACGCCGCCCGCTACCCCCTCAGCAGCACCCACTACACGGGCGTGTTCCAGGCCCAGGTGGGCTGCCAGGCCTTCAGCCCGATCCTCCCCGGCGACTACCAGCGCAGCAGCTACCCGCTGGCGGTGTTCGTGTGGACCCTGCACAACCCCACCCGCAAGCCCCTGGATCTTTCCCTGCTGCTGAGCTGGCGCAACACCACCGGCTGGTTCACCAACACCGATCCCACAGCAGCAGTCACGTTCCGCGACGACGGCAGCCCGGAGCACAACTACGTGCCGGCGATCGGCCGCAGCCGCGGCCAGCGCAACCGCTGGGTGGACGCCACCAACCTCAAGGGCGTGCTGCTGGAGGGGGAGCGCAGCGCGCCGCTCGCCGAGGGCCAGGGCCAGTGGTGCATCGCCACCGACGCCGGCCTGGAGACACGCCACCCGGGGCTCACAATCCAGCGCTGCAGCCGCTGGAACCCCACCGGCGACGGCGCCGAGCTGTGGCAGCCCTTCGCCGCAGATGGCTCCATCCCTGAGAGCAACAACGACCGCGCCAGCGGCGAGCACGACCCGGCCAGCGCCGCCCTGGCCGTGCGCTGCCGGCTGGAGCCGGGCGAGAGCATCGAGATCCCCGTGGTGATCAGCTGGGACCTGCCGGTCACGGCCTTCGCCAGCGGCAGGCGTTGCCTGCGCCGCTACACCGACTTCTTCGGCGCCGAGGGCAACGCCGCCGCCGCCCTCGCCGCCGAAGCGTTGCGCGACTGGCGCGACTGGCACGCGGCGATCGAGGCCTGGCAGCAGCCGGTGCTGGAGCGCTCCGACCTGCCGGAGCCCCTGCGCATGGCCCTGTTCAACGAGCTCTACGACCTGGCCAGCGGCGGCAGCCTCTGGAGCGCCGCCAGCCCGGAGGATCCGGTGGGCCGCTTCGGCGTGCTCGAGTGCCTCGACTACGCCTGGTACGAGAGCCTGGACGTGCGGCTCTACGGCTCGTTCGCCCTGCTGCAGCTGTGGCCGGAGCTCGACAAGAGCGTGCTGCGCAGCTTCGCCCGCGCCATTCCCGCCGCCGACCCCACGCCGCGGCCGATCGGCTGGTATTTCACCCAGGGCAAGGGCCGGGTGGAGGCCCCGCGCAAGGTGGCCGGCGCCACCCCCCACGACCTGGGCGCCCCCAACGAGCGCCCCTGGGACGCCAGCAACTACACCGCCTACCAGGACTGCAACCTCTGGAAGGACCTGGCCAGCGACTTCGTGCTGCAGGTGTGGCGCACCTTCAAGCTCGCCCCCAGTGGCGAAGACCTGAGCTTCCTGGCCGACTGCTGGCCGGCGGCGGTGCAGGCCCTGCGCTATCTCAAGACCTTCGACGCCAACAACGACGGCCTGCCGGACAACGGCGGCGCCCCCGACCAGACCTTCGACGACTGGCCGCTCCAGGGGGTGAGCGCCTACTGCGGCGCCCTCTGGATCGCGGCGCTGGAGGCGGCGTTGGCCATGGGCCAGCGGCTGCAACTGGAGCTGGGGCTCGACACCTCCGGCGCCCAACGCGACTTCAGCGGCTGGCTGGAGCAGAGCCGCGCCAACTTTGAGCGCCTGCTCTGGAACGGCGAGTACTACAACATCGACGCCGAGAGCGGCACGCCGGTGGTGATGGCCGACCAGCTCTGCGGCGACTTCTACGCCCGTCTGCTGGGCCTGCCGCCGGTGGTGGCCGATGCGCGGGCCCAGAGCGCCCTGAAGGCGGTGAAGGAGGCCTGCTTCGAGGGCTTCGCCGGCGGCAGGCTGGGGGTGGCCAACGGCCTGCGCCGCGACGGCACCCCCCTCGATCCCAACGGCACCCACCCGCTGGAGGTGTGGACCGGCATCAACTTCGGTCTGGCCGCCTATTACCGGCTGATGGGCGACACCGCCACTGCCCTGGCGATCACCGGCGCGGTGGTGGAGCAGGTGTACACGGGCGGCCTGCAGTTCCGCACCCCCGAGGCGATCACCGGCGTGAACACCTTCCGGGCCTGCCACTACCTGCGCGCCATGGCGATCTGGGCCCTGTGGGCCACCCACACCGGCTGGCAGCCGATCCCGGGCTCTGAGCGCCAGCCCTGTGCTGAGCGACAGCCGTGTGCCGTGCAAAAGCTATGAGGTTGCTCAGCCTGCTGCTCGCCCTGCTGGTGGCGCTTGTGCAGCCCCCGCCGGCCCAGGCCCTGCTGCACAACCACCCGGACGAGAACGGCACGCCGGTGCTGCGCAGCCTGGAGAGCCTGCGCGATCTGGACTACCAGAGCTGGCAGCTGGTGGCCTACCGGGAGGGCCCGCCCGGCGGCCCGCTCCGCCTGCGGGTGGTGGGCTTCCCGGGCAAGGTGCGGCTCGACCACCCCACCGCCCTGCTGGTGCGCAGCGGCCGGAACAGCTGGCAGCTGGAGGACATCACCCTGGCCAACCCCAGGCTGGCCGGCGACGGCCGCGCCGCCGCCGCGGAATTCAACCTCGCCCCCCTGCTGGCCCACCTCGACCGCAACCGCCCCCTGCGCCTGCAGCTGCCGGGGGTGTTCGTGGAGCTGCCCGTGCCCCCCTACGTGGTGGCGGAATGGCGCAGTTTGCCCGGCTAGCGGTAGAGCGCAAGCGAGAGGTCTGCAGCGGCTTGATTGAGCCTGCGATCGAAACTGGCCACGATGGCCCCCAGCCGCTGGGCCAGTTCCAGGTAAGCGGCGTCATAGCTGGACAGGCCATGGATACGCGCCAGAGCGAACACCCTCGGCTGGCGCTCCTGCGCGCCGTCGGCGTCGGTGCTGATCGGCAGGCTGCGAAGCCGATCGAGGAACAGATCACTCGCGTTTGCAGCGATCACGCCCCGGCGCTCAGCCACCAGCAGGGCGTTGACCACCTCCAGGTGCCACAGACCCGGTACCCACCAGGCCTGCTCACCGCAGGCCTTCAGGAGCCGCCCGGCGAGGGCTGAATCCCCGGCCTGCTCCCGCTCAAACACCCAGGCCAGGGCCATGGATGCGTCGATCACCACAGTCAACGCCGACCCTCCGCCACGAAGCTGGCCACATCGGCATCGCTGAGGCCACGGATGCGCGGGAAAGCCTGCAATGCGTCGATGGCGTCCGCAAGGGCATGGCTGGTGCTGGGGCGATGGGGCACGAGATCGGCAACGGGCCGCCCGCGCACGGTGATCGTGAAGTGCTCGCCCCGTTCCACGGCACGCAGCAGCCTTGACAGCTGGGCCTTGGCCTCAAAGGCACCGACGGAACTCTCCATGCATCCACCCCCAGGACCGTCGCTGGCTTTCAACCTAACTGGTTTGCAACCTAGTTTGTTGGTGCTGAGCCACGATGCCTCCTGAACGCCCCAGCCTGAACGCCCCAGACCGTTGCGCACCCCCCAACGCCTCAACCGTCGAATGAACAGTCAACCTTGATCAGCTGCCGGAGTTCGGTTCGGCTGGCGTCGGAGGGGTCGAGGAGCAGCTGGGCAAGCGCTCGGCGGAATCGAGCGTCGCGATCCAGGCGTCGTACCTGGCGTTTTCGTCTCGCAACCTGGCCGTCTCTTCGACGATTTCCACCGTGCCACTCAAGGCCGAGATCAACCAGGAGAGCCGCTGACGCCACGACAAAGGCGGCGAGGCTCCAACCCAGCAGGGCAGCGGGCGCTCCGCTCTGGTGGGCAGATTCAACGGTTCCATCGATAAAAAAGCGCAGCAGGGCCAGAAAAGCCAGCATGGAGGGATCAACCAGAGCCGTGGCGTCCATCCCTTCAGTGCCACCCCCCGGATCAAGCCCCTGGCTGCCCTGGATGCGCCGCGCCCTGCAGCTGGCCGAGCTGGGGCGGGGGCGCACCAGCCCCAACCCGCTGGTGGGGGCGGTGGTGCTCGATGGCGCAGGCGAGCTGGTGGGGGAGGGGTACCACGCCCGGGCCGGCGAGCCCCACGCCGAGGTGGGTGCCCTGGCCCAGGCGGGGGAGCGGGCCCGGGGCGGCACCCTGGTGGTGACCCTGGAGCCCTGCTGCCACCACGGCCGCACGCCCCCCTGCAGCCAGGCGGTGATCGCCGCCGGCATCCAGAGGGTGGTGGTGGCGATGGCCGACCCGAACCCCCAGGTGGGCGGCGGCGGCCTGGCGGAGCTGCGGGCTGCGGGGATTGAAGTGATCAGCGGCGTGGCCGAAGCCGAGGCCCGGGCCCTCAACCGCCCCTTCTGCCACCGGCTCGCCACGGGCCGGCCCCTGGGCCTGCTCAAGTGGGCGATGAGCCTCGATGGCCGCACCGCCCTGGCCAACGGCGCCAGCCAGTGGATCAGCGGGCCCGAGGCCCGGGCCTGGGTGCACCAGCTGCGCGCCGGGTGCGACGCGGTGATCGTGGGCGGCGGCACGGTGCGGGCCGACGATCCCCTGCTCACCAGCCGCGGCCGCCGCGATCCGGAACCCCTGCGGGTGGTGCTCAGCCGCCGGCTGGAGCTACCGGCCGAGGCCCGGCTGTGGCGGCAGGAGCAGGCCCCCACCCTGGTGGCCCACGGCACTGGCACCCCCAGCCAGGCCCGCTTCCAGCTCGACCAGGCCGGCGTGGAGCGGCTGGTGCTGGCCGACTGCGGCCCGCGCGCCCTGCTGGAGGAGCTGGCCCGCCGGGGCTGCAACCAGGTGCTGTGGGAGTGCGGGCCGGAGCTGGCGGCGGCGGCGTTGCGCCAGGGCTGCGTGCAGGAGCTGGCGGCGGTGATCGCCCCCAAGCTGCTGGGCGGCACCCCGGCCCGCACCCCGCTGGGCGATCTGCAGCTCACCGCCCTGGCCGAAGCCCCCTGGGCCACAACCGGCCGCCGCGCCCTCGGCACCGACCTGCTCTGGCGACTCAGGCAACCTGAGGGCTGAAGGCCTGCCGCCAGCCATGTCCCCGGAGCTCACCATTCCCCGCGAGCTAGCGGAGCTCACCCTGCCCCTGCAGCTGCAGATCCCCCTGGGCGGCCTGCTGCTGGCGGCGCTGAGCTGGCTGGTGCTGGAGCTGGCGGGGCGCCGCTGCCGCCCCCGCTCGATGCTGCGCGGCCTGCTGCTCACCAGCCGGCTGAGCGTGGCCCTCACCTGCCTGCTGGCGGGCCTGGGCTGGTGGCTGGCGCTGCTGCTCGACCCGGCGGTGATCGACCTGGAGCGCAACGGCCACGAGGTGCGCGAACTGCTGGTGGCCCTGGGCCTGGCCTGGACGCCGCTGCGCTGGCACACGGAGCTGCGGCGCAACCGCGACCGCTACGCCGCGGAGATGCTGCCCCGCCTGAACGAGAAGGACCGCCACTTTCTGTTCGACGTGGTGCAGAAGCTGATCAGCATCGCCATCTGGGCGATCGTGATCGTGGAGCTGATGCAGCAGCTGGGCGTGTCGGCGACGGTGCTGGTGACCGCCGGCGGCTTCGGGGCGGCGGCGGTGGGCTTCGGGGCCCAGGGGATCGTGTCGAATTCCCTCAGCGGCCTGAGCCTCTACGTGAACCGCCCCTTCATCGTGGACGACTTCATCGAGATCCCCTCCGAGCAGCTCTCGGGCACCGTGGAGGAGATCGGCTGGTTCTACACGCAGCTGCGCAGCCGTGAGCGCCAGCCGGTGTACGTACCGAACACGATCTTCACCCGCTCACCGGTGATCAACACCACGGCGATCGACAACCGCCGCGTGTGCATCAACTTCAGCCTCAGCTACGACGACCGGCTGCGCATCCCGCCGATCGTGGCCGAGCTGGAGCAGGTGCTGGCCAGCCACCCGCGCGTGGCCCAGGCGAAGCTGAAAGCGGTGCACTTCACCGGCTACGGCGAGAGCAGCCTCGATCTGCGCCTGCTCTGCCACAGCACCGGCCATGCTGTGGAGGACGGCTGGGCCCTGCAGCAGGACCTGCTGCTCGCCATCGGCGCGGTGGTGGAGCGCCATGGCGCCTCGATGCCCTTCCCCACCCGCACATTGTTAACGGCCAACCCGCTCACACCAGCTCCGGGTGGAGCGGATCGCCCTTGAACGGGCCCCGCACCCGGGAGGTGATCCAGCCGCCGTAGAAACCGCCGGGCTGGGGGATCACCCGCTCGCCGTCGATCCAGCAGCCGTCCATCAGGGCTGGGTAGAGGGCAAACCAGCCGGCCAGGGCGGCGAAGGCGGGCGTGGGATCGGGGTAGCTCCACACGGCCCTGCTGAGGCGGCGCTCACCGGGGCCGCCGGGATCGCTCACCACGTCGAAGTAGCGGGCCACCCCTTCCACTCGCAGAAACTGCGGCCGGGGGCCGGCTGCAGCAGCTGCAGCCGCAGGGCCTCGGGCGGCAGGTAGTAGGTGGGGGGATGGAAGGTTTCGAGCACCCGCAGCGAGCGGTGGCTGTCGGCCAGCAGCTGGCCCAGGGCCTCCACCCGCACGTGCTCGGCGCTGGCCACCAGGGCCGGCGGTCGCGGGTAGGCGGCCACCCGCTCTGGGGCCTGGGGTTGGGCAGTCATGGCGACTCCAGACTGAGGCTGAGTTGCTGGCGGTCTACCGCAGCCGCAGCAGGAGGTGACTTGGCGGCCGAGGGGCTGGCAGCGATCGGCTCGATCAACCAGCCGGCCGGATCCCAGGGCTGCAGCAGCGGCTCCAGGGCGCGCAGCTCGGCCCCGTGCACCGGCGCCAGCCAGGCGGCCTCCAGGCCATCGGGGATCAGCACCGGCATGCGGTGGTGAATCGGCGCGATCAGGGCGTTGGGGCGGGTGGTGAGGATGCAGCAGGTGTCCAGCTGGCTGCCGTCGGCCCCCAGCCAGCGCTCCCACAGCCCCGCCAGCCAGAACGGCGCCCGATCGCGACGGGCAATGCGCTGGCCCTTCTCGAAAAAGCATCGGCGGGAATCAGGCAGCGGTGGTGGCGCCAGGGGCCGCGGAAGCTGGCCTTCTCGGCCACGGTTTCGGCGCGGGCATTGATCGGCCGACGCGCGGGCCGGAGGGGGTCGGCCGGATCCTTCACCCAGGCCGGCAGCAGCCCCCACAGGGCGAAGGCCACCTCCAGGCGGCCCTGCTGCTGGCGCTGGATCAGCAGCGGCTCGCCCGGCCGGATCAGGGGCCGGGGGGCGTAGTGCCCGGCCAGCTGGGGCGGCAGTTCCCCCTGCAGCCGCGGCAGCAGCCGGTCGATGGCGGTGGTGAGCGAATAGCGGCCGCACATGGCCCCACTCTGCCGCCCACTCCGGCGTCATTCGGTTTCCCACCCCGGTTCCCACCCCGGCAGGGGGGGGCGGGGGCGGAACGTCACCCCTAGCCTGGGTCGAGCTGCAGGCCGCGCGCCATGCCCATCCGCCAGGACGACAACCGCCCCAGCCGGCGCTTCGGCCTGATCAACCTGGTGCTGATCGGCTTCGGCGTGCTGCTGCTGTTCAGCAACTTCCTGCCGAACTCCGCCAACCAGGTGCCGCGGGTGCCCTATTCGCTGTTCATCGACCAGGTGAACGACGACAACGTGCGGCGGGCCTACATCACCTCCGACCAGATCCGCTACGAGCTCAAGGAAGCCCCGGAAGAGGGCGCGCCGTCGGTGCTGGCCACCACGCCGATCTTCGACATGGAGCTGCCCCAGCGCCTGGAGCAGCACGGGGTGGAATTCGCCGCCGCGCCGCCCCAGAAGCCCAACATCTTCACAACCATCCTCAGCTGGGTGGTGCCCCCGCTGATCTTCATCCTGGTGCTGCAGTTCTTCGCCCGCCGCAGCGGCATGGGCGGTGCCCAGGGGGCGCTGAGCTTCACCAAGAGCAAGGCCAAGGTGTATGTGCCTGATGAGGAATCGCGGGTGACCTTCGCTGATGTGGCCGGTGTGGATGAGGCCAAGGCCGAGCTCACCGAGATCGTGGACTTCCTCAAGAAGCCCGAGCGCTACGCCGCCATCGGCGCCCGCATCCCCAAGGGCGTGCTGCTGGTGGGCCCCCCCGGTACCGGCAAGACCCTGCTCTCCAAGGCGGTGGCCGGTGAAGCGGGCGTGCCCTTCTTCATCATCAGCGGTTCGGAGTTCGTGGAGCTGTTCGTGGGCGCCGGCGCGGCCCGCGTGCGCGACCTCTTTGAAGAAGCCAAGAAGAAGGCGCCCTGCATCATCTTCATCGACGAACTCGATGCCATCGGCAAGAGCCGCTCCGGCTCGATGGGTGTGGTGGGCGGCAACGATGAGCGCGAGCAGACCCTCAACCAGCTGCTCACCGAGATGGATGGCTTCGCCGGCAAGGACAAGCCGGTGATCGTGCTGGCGGCCACCAACCAGCCGGAAACCCTCGATGCCGCCCTGCTGCGCCCGGGCCGCTTCGACCGCCAGGTGCTGGTGGACCGGCCCGATCTCTCCGGCCGGCGCACGATCCTGGAGATCTATGCCAAGAAGGTGAAGCTGGCCGAGGAGGTGGATCTCGATCGCATTGCCCAGGCCACAGCAGGGTTTGCCGGCGCCGACCTGGCCAACCTGGTGAACGAGGCGGCGCTGCTGGCCGCCCGGGTGAACCGCACCTCGGTGGAGCAGGGCGACCTGAACGAGGCGATCGAGCGGGTGGTGGCCGGCCTGGAGAAGAAGAGCCGGGTGCTGCAGCCCGATGAGAAGAAGGTGGTGGCATACCACGAGGTGGGCCACGCGATCGTGGGCCACCTGATGCCCGGCGGCAGCAAGGTGGCCAAGATCTCGATCGTGCCCCGCGGCATGAGCGCCCTGGGCTACACCCTGCAGCTGCCCACCGAGGAGCGCTTCCTCAACTCCAAGGAGGACCTCGAGGGCCAGATCGCCACCCTGCTGGGCGGCCGCAGCGCCGAGGAGGTGGTGTTCGGCGCCGTCACCACCGGCGCCGCCAACGACCTGCAGCGCGCCACCGACATCGCCGAGCAGATGGTGGGCACCTACGGCATGAGCGAAACCCTCGGCCCGCTGGCCTACGACAAGCAGGGCGGCAGCCGCTTCCTCGGCGGCGGCAACAACCCCGCCGGGTGGTGAGCGACACCACCGCCCAGGCGATCGACCGCGAGGTGCGCGGCCTGGTGGACCGGGCCCACGACCGGGCCCTGGCGATCCTGCACCACAACCGCGACCTGCTGGAGCGCATCTCCCAGGAGATCCTCGACAAGGAGGTGATCGAGGGCGACGAACTCAAGGGTCTGCTGGCCGAGAGCGTGCTGCCCGCCGAAGCCCAGCTGGCGGCCTGAGCTGGCCCACTTGACGGCGGGTGCGCCGATGGCCGATAAGGGTTGTTTGAGACCGGCCGATGCACGGCGCCGCCTCCACCCCCCTGCCCCCCGCGCTGGCCGAGCTGCGCGGCCGCGACCTGCTCTCCTCGGCCGACCTCACGGCTGAGGCCACCCGGGCGCTCCTGCAGCTGGCCGCCGATCTCAAGGCCGGCCGCAGCAGCATCGATCTGGGCGGCCGCACCCTGGGGCTGATCTTCACCAAGTCGTCCACGCGCACCCGGGTGAGCTTCACGGTGGCGATGGCGCGGCTGGGGGGCCAGACCATCGACCTCAACCCCCAGGTGAGCCAGGTGGGCCGGGGTGAGCCGGTGGCCGACACGGCGCGGGTGCTGAGCCGTTACGTGGATGCCCTGGCGGTCCGCACCTTCGCCCAGAGCGAACTGGAGGCGTACGCCCACTGGGCCTCGATCCCGGTGATCAACGCCCTCACCGACCTGGAACACCCCTGTCAGGCCCTGGCCGACTACCTCACCCTGGCGGAGTGTTTCACCCGGGGCGAGAACGGCCAACTCGAGCTCGCCCAGTTGCAGGGTCTCACCCTCAGCTATCTCGGCGACGGCAACAACGTGGCCCATTCGCTGATGCTCTGCGGCGCCCTGCTGGGCGTGAACGTGCGCATCGGCTGCCCGGCGGGCTTCGAGCCGGATGCCGGCGTGCTGGAGCGCGCGCGGGCGCTGGCCGCCGCCAGCGGATCCACGGTGGAGGTGCTGCACGACCCGGTGGCGGCGGTGCGCGGCGCCCACGCCCTCTACACCGACGTGTGGGCCTCGATGGGTCAGGAGGAGGAGAAGGCCGAGCGCGAGCGGGCCTTCTCCGGCTGGTGCCTGGATGAGGCGCTGATCGCCGAGGCCGACAGCCGGGCGATCGTGCTGCACTGCCTGCCGGCCTACCGGGGCCTGGAGATCAGCGCCGGGGCGATCGAGGGGCCCAGCAGCCGGGTGTTCGACCAGGCCGAGAACCGCCTGCACGCCCAGCAGGCCCTGCTGGCGGCCCTGCTGGCCGACGCCTGAACCGGACCAGACCAGACCAACCCAAGCAACGACAGGCCTTTGCAAAACCGGCCTTTACAAAACAGCGGCGAGGCGGTACATCTGTATTAGCCATCCCGTCCCCGTTGTCTGTCATGCCCGCCAGCCAGCCCCAGCAGCCGCTTACCCCAGCCCAGCAGGAGCTGTACGACTGGCTGGAGAGCTACATCGGCGAACACCGCCACAGCCCCTCGATCCGCCAGATGATGGAGGCGATGGGGCTGCGCTCACCGGCGCCGATCCAGAGCCGGCTGCGCCACCTGCAGCAGAAGGGCTGGCTCACCTGGAAGGAGGGCCAGGCCCGCACCCTGCAGCTGCTGGGTGAGGCGGCGGCGGCCTTCGGCAGGGCGGGCGCGGGTGGCGGCACCCCGGCGATCCCGGTGCTGGGGGCGGTGGCGGCCGGCGGCCTCGTGGAGACGTTCGACGACGTGCAGGAGAGCCTCGATCTGGCGCCGCTGCTGGCCACCCGCGGGCTGTTCGCCCTCACCGTGAACGGCGACTCGATGGTGGAGGCCCACATCGCCGACGGCGACGTGGTGCTGATGGAGCCGGTGAACGACCCGGCACGGTTGCGCGACGGCACGATCGTGAGCGCCCTGGTAGCGGGCAGCGGCACCACCCTCAAGCACTTCCAGCGCCGTGGCGACACGGTGATCCTGGAGGCGGCCAACCCGAGCTACGCGCCGATCGCGCTGCCGGCCGAGCAGGTGCAGGTGCAGGGCAAGCTCGTGGCGGTATGGCGCCAGGTGTGAGCCCCGCCGCCATGTAAGATTTCGCAGTGCCAGGCAAGGCCTTCGGGCCAGGGCTGAACGACCAGCGTTCCAGCCGCCTTGCGCGTATCTAAGGGGCCATAGCTCAGCTGGTAGAGCACCTGCATGGCATGCAGGGGGTCAGCGGTTCGAGTCCGCTTGGCTCCATTCAGTCAGACCTCTTGCGCTGCAAGGGTCTTCTCTTTTGTTCAGGCTGCCCGCAGAGCCGCGATCCTGCCCGGTAGCGCAAAATCCAGCGCAAAACTGAGGCAAGCAGCTGCCCTTGAGCCGGGGCTCGACCCGTTTTGCGCTACGTAGCGAAAAAACGTCGCCACCCCCTTGGCACTAAGACGTATCGGCCTGGCGGCTCAACTGACAATGCGGGCAATGGCATTGCACTGCTGCTCCAGCAGCTCCGGGATGCCCGGGATCTCACCGCGCAGCATCCCGGAGTCGGTCATGGCCCTGTAGTCCGCTTCAAGATCCTCCCTCGCAGCAGCGGTCGGCACCAGCTGCAGCTGGCCATTGATCACCTGGCTGTAGTTGATCGGCTGCCCATCGGCATCCGTGGCACGCCAGAAGTCCTCCTTGTGCTGCGCCACCTCAACGGCGAGGGGCCGGTCACGGATGGCCGCGGCCTTCTCCAGGAAGGTGCGCCTGGCATCCATCACCAGTGGCCTGGCGGCCGGGAAGTCGAGCATCGCCAGATGGGTCGCCGCTTCGCATGAGATGGGCATCGGCCCATGCGGTTCGCCGGTGGAGTGGGCTCCGAACTCCAGCCGCAGCGTCGGCCGCACATACCCGGAGCTGTGATCTGGCGCCGGGATCAGCGGTTGGTAGTGGATGACGATGGTGGGTGGCTGGCGGCGGCCAGCTTCGGACTGCTCCAGCACCAGCTCAACTGCTCCAGCACCAGCTCAAGGGTGACACCGGTTGCAGCCGCAGCAACCTGGAGCAGCGGCAGGGGGATCTCCCGGACCCACTGCTTGAGCTTTCTGTCTGCGTCCTTGCGGCGCTTGTCCGCCTGGCTGGGATTGACTGCCGGAGTCAGGTCAACCTCAGGCCAGAGGTGCTGGATGTTGAGGGTCAGATCGACGTCTTCCGAGAAGCGATCGATCAGCCCATAGGCCTTGGAGAGGGAGGTGCCCCCTTTGAAGGTGAGGGTCTCCAGCAACTGCTGCTCTGTCCCCAGGGTCTGCAGCGCCCAGACCACCCAGATGTCCTTTTCCAGCAGGTTCGCCGGCCAGCCGGATTCGGCAGCAGCCACCGCCAGGGCTTCCGTCTGGTCCTCTGGGGAAAGCGCGAACCAGGCCTCAGCCACGAGCCTTGTGCGGCTCGAGCGGCTGTTCACTCAGCAGCTCCGCCAGCCACAGGGGCAGCTCGGCACGGACGGAGAGCAGGGCATCCCACTCCACCGGCGGCAGCGCACGGCGGAGCTCTGGCAGGGCTGCTGCGGCCTGATCCGGGCCAAGCCAGGTGAGTGCCCGGATCGCCTGGCCGGCGGGGCGATCGGGCAGCAGGAAGTTCCAGGCAGCTGCCGGGCGGATCGTGACCTGCTGCTTCCCGAAGACGTAAGTGACGGTGGTGTGTAGCGGGGTTATGCCCCATGAGGGCAGCCACGTCCCGAATGCTGAGGCTGCGGTCGTAGCACTTGTGCGCACGCCACGCATAGCCGTGCCTCAGCGAATAGGGAGTGAGACCTGGGGTGGCCTCGACGATCCCCTGCCAGTGGGGTAGACGCTCGAGCAGCTGACGGAAGGCATCACCAACTGGCTTGAACTCACCACCCCTGATGGCCGTGCGGATCGCATAGGGGAGCTTCACCTTGCCGCTGGCATGGAGATTGGAGATCAAGGGCACGCTGCCCCTCACCTTCTCAGCCCGGGATATCCAGGGGCAGCACGAGGCGATCGGGCTTGGGCTGCTTCATCGTGCGGCGGTTGCGCTTGACCTGGCCGCCGACGCGCAGTCGTCCATCAACCACCTTCAGGGCGGCAAGCTCAGCCGGCCTGGGTCCGAACAGGCCAACCAGGGCCACAGCGAGCCAGAGCTCGTCGTTCTTGTCCTGCTGCAGATGATCGAGCAGGGACGCAAGCTGCTCGGGTTTGACCGGGGGTGTCAGGTCGTCAGCACCCACACCGGGATCTGCCGTTCCGATCAGCTCCTCCAGCTGCTCACCCTCCAGGGGCATCCAACGGGCAGGCGCCCCCGCCCGGGTCACCGCAAAACGCAGGAAAGCAGCGACGTCACCGAGGTGGCGCTTGCGGCCCTGCCCTCCAGGGGGGCTTCGCTTGAAATGCTGCTTGGCATAGGCACGCATCAGGCTGCGACCGTCCTGCGGCCGTGGCCGTGTTTCAAGCGTCTTGAGCGCCAGCCCCACACGCCGATGCAGGTCCACGAGGGTCGTGGAGCGTCGGTCCTGCCGCGACTCAAGAAAGGACGCGGCGACCGCGGGCCAATCGACGGCATCGTCATTACCCGGCGCGCGCCCGTCTGCAAGCAGGGCATGAGCCTCCGCCAGGCCCAGCTGCTGGTTTTCCATCCGTTCCTGCAGCACCGCCATGGCGCTGAGCACGGACGTTCCACAACGGGGTCCCCAATGGATATCGAGGGTCACACTGCTGGTCGAGCCATCAGAAAACCGACGGGAGAGCTTGACCTTCCCGGCCTGCTCTCGAATCGATCAACCCCGCCCGTGCTCAAGCTTGATCTGGTCGCGCAGGGCCCGGACCCAGGGGGGCGTGAGGCCGGGGTTGACACGTGGCATGGAGCCCGCAGGAAAGAAGGCAGCGGGTCAGCCCCAGGCCGCCGGTAGCGCAAAACCTAGCGCAAAAAAGCGCAAAACCGATGCATCCAGAGGCATTCACATGGTCAACCGCTTCTCCGAGAACCCTTGCCCTGCAGCGGTTTTGTGAGCTGGTGAGCGGTGTCTCAGGGGGTGCCATTTATTGCATGGCATGCAGGGGGTCAGCGGTTCGAGTCCGCGTGGCTCCATTTTTTCAACTAAGGTCGAATGTTGAATGTTTCAACATGCGTTTTTGATGCAACAAAAAAGGGGCGCAACTGCACCCCCCCCAAGGATTGATTACACGTTTCAATCAGACTTTTGAATTAATTTTGCTCTTGAGGCGGCGGGACCACAGGAAAGCAGAACCAGCACCGAGAAGCGGTAGCGGGCCAGGGACATCAATAGATAAATTGGCATTCCAATAACCGACCTGACCCCCATCAAAAACAGGTACAGGGAAGTCCTGGAAACCTTGAATATTAAAACCGTTGGCGTCGTAGGCAGCCAGAGTTGAAAAAGTTACGTCTGCTCCAGATTCGATAAAGTTACCGCGCAGAGTGGAATCTGGATTATCATTAAAACTACCTATAGCTCCAATGACATAACCCGTCAAGGGGTCGCCGGAGGTAGCTGCAAGACTGATTGGAGCCGGGAGAGGTTTCCATTAGTCAGTCCCAACAAGGAGCAAGTCAGGGTCGCTGGGATTGAACGTGAGTTGGGCGATAGTCGTATAAGTGGTGGCGGTGTTCGGGTCGGGATCGTTTTCGTCCACCAAGTACGACCAAAGCTGTACTGTGTAGGCAAGGCTGGTGTTCGTCCAGTTGTCTTGGGCTGAAAAACCCAGAGCGTTCACGACCCTTTGATCGCCTGTGACATCAAAGAAATAACCATAACTTCCATCGTTAGTCCCAATCGTGTTGAGAGACCCACCTACTCCAGGCCCGCGGGATTCAATGAACGGGAATACATTAGATGGCGAAAAAGCATGTGCTGGCCGGGCTGCCTGAAACACAGAAATGGCGAGGCTGGCAGCGACCGCTGATTGAAACAGCTTGGAGGCAAGCATAGGTTTAATAAATGAATGAATGAATAACAGCGTGAAGAGAACTAATGATGAAGAGCCGGAAGGTCTCGCGGATTAATTAGGGGGCGGAGGAAAATTATTTTGTGTCTGAGTGGCGCCAAATGATGCAAACCCGGTGTTAGTGCCTGCCTGTGGAGGGCTTACGGTCGGTCGCGTAATGACACCGGACGAAGGTGGTGCTGGTGGCGGTGGCGCTGGCGCCGTGGGCCGAGGTGGCCTGGCGTGGACTGCCGATGCTGAGATGGCCATCACGGCAAACCCAAGGGCCGCACGGGCAACCATGCGAGGGATGGAAAGACGCTTCATGGCTTGGTCCGTAGCGAAGGGTCTCATAAGAGACTAAAAAATCTTCCTTCTGCTGAATTAGAACACCTGAGGCGACCCTGGCTGACCCTTGTCAGCTATTGGGTAAAAAAGCCGTTGCGCCAGTTGTCGCTCCAGCCCACGGTGAGCAGGCCTATAGCGCCGTAAGGGGTAGCGTCGAATACATCGGCGGCGGCCAGGTTCACGAAGATCGGCAGGTTGCGGAAGGGGATGTAAGAGAGGTTCACCACAGTGCTGCGGTTGCTCACGCCGGCGGAAACGCCCAGGTTGGGCAGCACCTCCACCCCTGCCGCCGCGAAGAAGCCACCGTCGGAGATCTGGAAGTTGGAATCGATCTGGGCAAACCCCTTGCCACCGCCACCCACGGTGAACTGCAACACCTGCTGGAACTGGGGATTGCGGGGGCGCAGGGGCGTGGCAAAGGTCAAGGCGCCGTAGGGGCTGCTGAAGCGGCGGCCGGGCTCATCGCCGTACTGATAGAAATCGATCACGCCGCCGGCTGCGGCCACCTGCAGGTTCCAGCGGTTCACCAGCAGGCGGCCGGCCGAAAAACCGAAGCCGCCGTTGGCATTGAAGTTGTTGATGCTGCCCGTGCCCCAGTACAGCTCCACGCCGATGGCCCGCACGGGGTCGCCGATGGCGAAGCCGGCATTCACCGAGCCATCGGGCGCGTTGTTCTCGCGCAGGCGGTCGGGGGTGGCAGCGGTGCCGGCGATGAAGTAGTCGCCCCAGCCGCCCACGTAGCCGGTGGGCTTGCCGCCACCCAGGGAGGGGCGCAGCCGGTAGGGGCGAAGCGTGGGGGCCGCAGCCAGGGTTTCCTGGGGCTCCGGCTCCCCGGCGACTGCGGTGGGCTGGGAAGCGGTGGGCAAAAGGCGCGTCTGCGGTGCCCCCTGGCCAACGGGCACCAGCCGGGTGGGGGGTGGGGGGGCGATGCCTGCTGGGGTGCTGGCCGCACGCTCCAGCTGGGCCCAGCGGGGGTAGTGAGGGCGTTGGGAGCCGCCAAACCGAACAGCAGAAATGGGCCTGGAGGGAACACTATCTGCAGCCGTATCAAATCACTCTAAACCGAAACCAACGGATGGGCCCGTTTTGAGCAGGTAAGATTGGTACTGGTGAAGCTATTCATCCAGGCGAAGGGATGCGCGAAAACAGGTCCAGCACCTCCCCAGCAACGACTCCAGACACTCCCCCAGCCAGCGCCCCCGAAGCTGGGGACAGCCCCAGCCGGAAGCCGCGGCGCCAGCGCGGCCGGCCCAGGGGGCGGGAACTGTTCTGCCCGGCGCACCCGGACACGCCCATTTCCGGCAACGGCCGCAAGTACTACCTGCACCTGCTGCAACCGGAGGAGCTGAAGCAGCGGGGCATGAGCGACAAGCGGGCGCGGCTGGTGATCCAGGCCCACCCGGTGCTGGTGCTGAGCAACGAGTGGCTGGAGGAGCTGTTCTGCCCGGAGTGCGGCTCCAGCCGCTGGTGCCATGTGGTGCGCCACGACAAGGTGCGCCACGACGTGCGCTGGGCGCCGCGCGACCTGTGGCAGCAGGTGGCGCATGTGGATCCGTTGGTGCCCAACCCCAGCGTGAGCCAGTTCAGCCGGCGCTCGGCGCGGCGGGCCGCACTCAAGCGGACCGACGGCAGGCGCTACTTCGACCTGGGCTGAACGTCGCGCCCGGCTGAAGCACCACTGCTGAGCAAGCTGCCACTCCGCAGGGACAATGTGTTCGCCGCTTGACCAGACCAGGTCTGGTCAAGCGAAGCAACAACACCCAACGCACCTCACCACGCCCCAGTCAGCGTGGGAGGAGCGCAGGCGCAGCAGGGTGTTGAGCAGGATCTTCACGTCAAAAAAGCATGATGTTGGCGGGACTGTTGCTCTCCTCTCAGTTGGCCATCCACGCGGATGATCCGCTCAAAACAGGCGAACAGGTGCATGATGGCCTGCCGCTCGCTGGCCTCCTTCAGAACCTCCGCAGCAGCATCCCAATCTTTCCCAGAGAGGCGCACCAGTAATGTCAGCTCGACAGGAAGAACTCTGCCCTGGCTGGATTTGATTTGCGCAGCTGGCTTATATCTTTCAATGCTGGCGATAAAGAACTGATGCTTGCTTCGAACCAATTGGAGTGTTTTCCAATTTCCGCCACTGTCGAGCTCCATCCACGCCTCACCCCTCTGGCATCAGCAGGCTGAGGGCCTGAGCCAGGTTTTCTGGATTCAACTCCAGGTCATCCAGTCCCGCCTCATCGCAATAGATACTCCAGCGCCAGGGATCCCCGGAGCGATCTCCCTCCTCCGCAATCAGCTTCACCACCGGGGTGCCCGCTTGGGAACTCCTGATATCCACCCGCCCGCAGGCCCCCACCATCAGGGTTCCGCGCGGATCAAAGCGCAGCCGGAACGAGCCGATGTCCACGAGCCAGCAGTTCACCAGGTAGCTACCGATCCACTCCTCGTTGCGGGCTTCCTGATAGGGCTGAAAGGCAGCTGCGGACACACCGGCCTCCTTCAGCCACTGCTGCACCTGGCGGGACAGCTGCTCAAGCTCCCGCAACCAGGTCTCACGCCGCTCCAACCAGCGCTGCTGGCTGGGCTGTGGAGGTGGCTGATGCGTTGCCCTCTCGATCAGGAAGGAAAGGTCCATGGCAGGGCCAGTTCTGCTTCCATTCTGGGGTGGTCGGCTCAGCCCAGCCGTTGATCCAGCTGGAAGGGCTCCTGGTGCACCAGCGTCACCGCTGCCATCGCTGGGTGGAGGGGATTGAGCAACAGGTTGCGGGCCTGGGGCACCACCACCGAGGGCAGCACCAGGCCCAGCTGCTCTCCTACCCGCAGCCAGTCGCCACCAAACGTTGCGCTGGCGTGGCCATGGTGGATGGCGTTCCAGCCCGCAGGCAGAGCGATGGGATCGGCTTCGGCGATCAGCCCAGGCGTATCGGGCACGTCGTAGCCACACAGCGCCAGCGGGGCGCTGAGCACGCCGTTGAGGTGCACCAGCACCTCCAGCACCGTGATCTCGGGTGTCATCCCCAGATACACCGCTCGCTGACCGGGTTGGTTCCAGCGCTGGCCATCGCGGGCCGCTCCCTGGCCCGTGAGATCACCGGCATAGCGGGCCTTGCTCAGCCGCCAGGCCCGAAGCACACCCTCGCTCACACCGGTGCGCCCTGCTCCAGCGCCTGCAGCAGCCGCCGCACCTGGCCCGCGCCGATCGCCGTGCGGCAGTGCTGCAGTGGGCTCGCCTGATGCAGCAGCGGGTGGGGTGCCTTGAGCCAGGCCTCGGTGCTGGATGGCTGCTCAAACACCCCGTAGGCCAGGCTGATCACTTCCACCAGGCGGTCCAGCCGCTCAGAAGCCACCAGATCCAGCGCCGCCTGCTCGCGGCTGCGGCGCGCCATCGTGGCCTCCGAGAGGGCCAGCAGTGGCTCCAGATCTGCCGGCTTGAGGTGCAGGTGCTGGCGCAGGGCCGCCAGCCAGTTGCTGCTCCAGCCCCGCTCAATCGCCGCCAGGCGCTGCTGCTCATCCAGGGCGCCGAGCTCGGCAGCGCGTTGCCAGAAGCCTTGATTCAGGTCTGCATCCTGGGCTGCTTCCAGCGCGGGGACGGGGATCGCGGGTGCCAAGGGCAGAACGCTCCGGGCGGGGTCATTTGAAGAGATGCTAGCCCCAAATGACGAAGGCGGGTGAGACGGGGGAGGGCTCGCTTATCCACTCGCTACAGGATCAGGCCAGCGGCCTTCCACCAGGAACTGCTCCCGCAGGAGCGTGACCACCTGGCTCAGGCCAAACGAGGCAAACGTCACCCCATCGGGGCGGATCTCCAGCGCCCAGTCCTGCAAATCAAAGGGGGTGCTGGCAAACGCTGCTGGGGTGAGCACCCCCACGCAGGGAGGCTCCAGCGGTGCACGGGCTGAGGGCACCTCAAAGGCCTCCACATCGAGCTGGCGCATCTGGCGTCCCAGCGCCTGGCTGGCGTGATAGCTGCAGGGATCGGTCACCGCCGCCAGGTCTGCGGCGCTCAGGCAGTGCTGCAGCTGCAGGCCCCGCTGCACCGCGATCTCCACCTGAAACGATGTTTGCTCGCGCTGGATCACCTTGCCGGCCGGCAGCGGTGAACCTTCCAGCAGCCGCAGGGCATGGAAGGCCCGCTCGGCCAACACCGTGCCCAGGCCCCTGGCGCCATAGAACAGCTCCCGCTGGTCGGCAGCGGTGAAACGGGAGCCGCTGCGCAAGGGCGGATAGCGAAAGGGCGTGGTGAGCAGCCGGTGCTGCCCCGGCGGGGCAGGCGGCTTGACCCGCTCAATCAGGGCCTCCAGCCGGGCTTGCTCCTGCAGTGAATCGGTCCAACGTTCGCTGGCCTGGTAGCCCTGGCGGTCGGTGATGCGCACCACCGCGCCCGCCAGCGGCTGGAGATGGGCCTCAAGCACGCATGGCATCGAGATAGGCCGCCACCCGCGCCAGGCCTTCCACCGAAGCCAGCAACTGGCTTGGTGGCTGCTCGCCCAGGTGGTGATTGGGCTGCTCCAGCCAGTGGCGCATCAGCTCCGGATCGGAGCCCATCAGGGCATCGAGGCTGCGCATCACCCGTAGAAACAGCAGCCCCAGTTGCCCTTCCTTGCTCTGGGGCGGCAGGCCGCTGCGTTCCAGGCTGGTGCGGTGCCGGCCCACGATCGCGCCCAATTCCTCCTTGGACAGGCCCACCTCAGCAGCCGCCCGCAGGCAGGCCTCGGCGATCAGTTGAGCATCAGCGGCCGAGGCGTCCTGCCGCCGCTCCAGAACGGCCATGCCAGGCTTCGTGCAGATGCACAGATCTTAGGGGCTTTCGAGCGAATGCGCTATGACGGTCGGAGTGGGTCTGCTCAGATCACATCGGCAAAGCGCTTCTCCATCCGCCGGAACTGGCGGATGCCCGTGACCAGCAGCAGGGCCACGATCGCCATCGACAGCCCAAAGCCCAGCGGGTTGATGAAGGCTCCCCGGCCGATGATCGCCCAGCGGAACACCTCGATCACGCCCACCATCGGGTTGAGCGCGTAGAGCAGCTGCCACTGTTCGGGCACAATCGCGCTGGAGAAGCCCACCGGGCTCACGTAGAGGCCGAACTGCACCAGAAACGGCACCACATAGCGGAAGTCGCGGTATTGCACGTTCAGACTGGCCAGCCACAGACCCGCGCCCATGCTCGCCGCGAACGCCACCGCCACCCATAGCGGCAACGTGAGCAGTCGCCAGCTGGGCCACCACTGGAACCACACCATCAACCCGGCCAGGATCACAAAGGAGATCAGGAAATCCACAAAGCTGGTGATCACTGCTGAGGCCGGCACGATCAGCCGCGGGAAATACACCTTGGTGAGCAGGTTGCTATTGGCGATCAGGCTGTCGGAGCAGCTGCTCAGCGCCGTGCTGAAAAACTGCCAGGGCAGCATCCCGGCAAACACCAGCACCGCATAGGGCGCATCCCCTTCGGTGGGCAGATTGGCGAGCCGCCCAAAAATCACCGTGAACACCACCATGGTGAGGAACGGGCGGATCAGCGCCCAGGCCACGCCGATGACGGTCTGCTTGTAGCGAACGGTGATGTCACGCCAGGCCAGGATCGCGAACAGCTCCCGGTAGCGCCACAGGTCTTTCCAGTACTGCTTCTCGATCCGGTTGGGCTCGAGCACCAGCCACTGCTGGGCGGGGTCGCGGGAGCTGGTGGCGCGGCGAACGCGGGTGGCGGGCATCAGGGAGCTGGTGGGGTGGGGCTGCAGGTCGTGCGGGGGGCCAGCAGCAAGAAGCCCCGCTGCGCAGGCAGCGGGGCTGAAGGCGCCAGGCGTTGGTGGCGCGGCGTCAGGCGTTGAATGTGTGGGCGGCCAGCCAGGCGGCCAGGTCGGCCGGGCCCTGGAAGTCGAGCAGGGCCACTCCTGCGGAGAAGGCTTCGCCTACGGCCAGGGCTTCCAACTGATCCACGGGTAAGGCCTGGATCCGGGCGGTGGTGGCGTCCGTAAGGGTGCCGCAGCGGCGGTTGAGTTGGCGGAGGGTGACAGAGGCCGCCTCTGCTTGGCGGCCTTCCTGACGGCCTTCCTGGCGGCCCTCTGCCAGCCAGTCCTGGACGGCACGGGTGTGGCGGATCTCTTCTCGGGGGATGCCGGCGATCACCATGATCTGCCCCTCGCTCAGCTGGGGAAACCGTTGCACCAGCATAGGCAGCACAACTGTTTTCAGATCCGGGCGGCTGGCCAGGATCTGCTGACTGCTGGCCGCCAGCAGGGGATCGAGGTTGGGCTGCTGGCTCAGCTCCTCCAGACTGATCCAGTGCACCTCGTTCAGGAGCGCTTGCAGAAGCCTGGGCAGATTGGTGGGGCCGAGGTTGATCCGCTGGTGTGGCGTGATCACCACCACCTCCAGGTGCCCCACCTGCGGGTGCTTCTGCAGAAACCGAGAGCTCTGCGCCGCCAGTCGGTGGCGGAAGCCTGGGTCGGGGTGCATCTGCACCTCCAGCAGCACCACCAGGCCAGAGGACGCCATCGAAGCGGTGGCTCAGCTCCGAGTTTCCAGAGCTTCAAAACGGTAGAGCTGATCGCCGGGGGCACCTGGGTCGAGGCTCAGTGCGTTTGCGGCGGCGGCTGAGCCGGGCAGCAGAGCGCGAATCAGGTCGGGGGCGCTCTGGAAGACGCGGTAGAACCAGCGGTCGGTGTTCACGGGCAGCAACCCTGACTGGCGAAAAGGTAGCCGCGGCTTGGAGTTGGGGCTGCAGCCCGTGCGGGGCTTGCTGCCTGTGGATCCCCGTTGGCGGCAGGAGGCTGAGTGGTTTGTTCGGGCTGGGGCGCCTGGCGGCTCAGGATGTCAATGCCTAGCATGAAGGCATGAAAGCTAAGTCAGCATGAAAACCGCCAAGCAGGTTGTGAAGCAGGTGGGGGCCAGCGGCCAGATCTCCTTAGGCAAGGAGTTCGCTGGTCGCACCGTGGTGGTGGACAGCAGCGAGCCCGGGGTCTGGGTGATCAAAACGGCCCAGACCATCCCCGACAGCGAGCTCTGGTTGCATCAACCGGAAGCCGCCGCGCGTCTCGATCGGGCCATGGCCGTCATGACCTCGCCGCCTATCGCCGCCGATTTCGATGCCCTGGAGCAGCACCTGGGGATGCGGTGATTCGGCTCGACCTCAACAACCCCGAGTTTCAGGCCAATCTGCTGGCGTTGGCCAAGCCAGACGCCTGGGCTGTACTGAAGACCCTGCGCCTGCTTCAGGCGATGAGCTGGGAGCAGCTGCATAGCAGCAAGGGCCTCCGTTGGGAGCTGATCCAAAGTCGCCAGGGACCTGCGGGTGAGCGGCTGTATTCCCTGCGGATCAGCCGCAGCTGCCGGGCCGTGGCCTGGCGCGATGGCCCCTGGCTGCGGTTGCTCTCGCTCCACCCCGATCACGACTCGGCCTATTGATGCGGCGTCGGCTTCTAAGGGGGAAGCCCACCAGCTCGTCGTCACTGCAGTGCACGGATGCCATCGATGCTGCCTGTGGCCTGCTCCCCATGCGGCTCAAGCCGGCCACCAGGCAGCGCTCCCATATCAATGCGCTGGCCGGCCACAGCCCCCCCCCGATCCCATGCTGACCGCAGCGGCGCGCTGAGAACTTTCAGGGATGAAGACACCAGATTGGGATGTGGGAGGCCTTAGGTGTGGGCGGCCAGCCAGGCGGCGAGGTCGGCTAGGCCCTGGAATCAGATTGGGGATGAGGAGCAGGCAATCAGGCGCACCTACAAAGCCTGGAGGCGTTGAAAGCCCGCATCACCGGTGATCATCACGGCACCAGGCCCCAGCTGCAGGCAGCACGCCGCCTGCAAGGCATCCGGCGTGCGCAGTCCATGGGTGGCTCGCAACTGCGTCGCCCGTTCAACGACTGCGCCGCTCAGGTCAACAACCAGCAGATCCGGCTGAGCAAATAACGCCTCAAAACGATCCAGGCGCTGGCATCGAGGAAGGCAATCACCACTCGCGCTCGGCCGCCAGCTCCGTATCGATCTCAGCCTTGCTGCGCGGGCTGGTGGATGGCGGCAGAGCCAGCAGCCACTGCAACGCCGATGCTTCGGTCACAGGAGCTCGTGAGGCCTGCAATTGCAGCTGGCGGTAGTGCTGTTAACTCAGCACCACAGCCGCTGATCGGTTGCGCTTCAACAGATGAACAGAGCCATGCTGCAGCGCCTGCTCAATCGCTGCGATCCCACAGCGCTTGAGCTCAGCTGAGGTGAGCGCGTTCTCCTGATCCATCGCCCAGCGAGTGCCCGAAGCTCAAGTTTGGTACCGAGAGCAGTACTGGCATCAGCTGGGTTGATCTCCAAACTGCCGCAGCTGCAGGCACCAGATGCGGTGTGTGTGGCTCAGGTGTTGGTGGCCAACGAGGAGGCGGAGGGTCATCGAAGCTGCCTCGCCCGTCCTGACGGCCTTCCTGACGACCCTCGGCCAGCCAGTCCTGAACAGCCCATCGAGAACGACCTGCAGCAGGCGGGGAGGGCGGATTGGGGGGAAGTCCTCCAGATCGCCTCACCCCGCCCAGATCTCGGCCAGCTGCAGCTGCAGCCCCGGAAAGTCCGCACCAGCCTCCAGCAGCGCAGCCTGCTCCAGGCGCTGCGGCTCACCGCTGGCGGGCCACACCTCCACCGCCTGCTCCTGGGGAATCAGCAGCCACCCCAGGCGAGCGCCATTGGCCTGATAAGCCGCCATCTTGCGGCGCAGGGCGCTCAGGCCGCGGGGGCCTTCATCGCTGGGGCTGGCCAGCTCCACAACGAGATCGGGGCACAGCGGCGCGAAGCCACGGCGCTCCTCTGGGCTGAGGGCCTGCCAGCGGTCCAGACGCAGCAGGGAGGCATCAGGGCTGAAGACCGACCCATCGGGAAGACGGAAGCCTGTGGAGCTACCGAACACCTTCCAGCCACCCTGCTGATCCGCCCAGACGAGCAAGCGCATCTCCAGCCTGGAGTTGCGCGCTCCGGTTTCGCTTCCAGTTGGCGTCATCGCGATCAGCCGGCCTTCCGCATCGAGTTCCAGCACCGCCTCCCTGTTCTCAGCACACACCAGCGCAAACTGCTCCGGCGTGAGCCGCAGTTCGGGCGGCAGCCGCAACGTAGCCAGCGCATCCAGGGTCGTTGCCGAAGCAGTGGGGGAAGTGGCTGGGCTGGTGGTGAGGGTCATCTCCCCAGACCTGCGGTCAGTTCAGGGTAGCGGGGCTGTTCAGGTCTGGGCCAGCAGCGGTCCACGGTGCTGAGCCGGTGGGCACTCAGCACGATCGTGAGCTCACGGCTGAGCCCCTCGATCGCCGCCATCACACTCTGCTGGGAGGCCAGCCAGGCTGCCAGGTCGGCCGGGCCCTGGACAGTCAATGGCCAAGGCCCACAGGAAGTTGCTGCTTGATCGGTTCTGCCAGCAGGCGGCCCAGGGCTCCTGGATCGATGATGTCGAGGCAGAGCAGGGTGGGGCCCATGAATTCCAGGGTGTAGCCGTCTCCCTCCACCACCAGATCGGGGATGCCCTGGAGCGTGGGATGGCGAAACAGGATCGCGCCGGTGTCTGCATCCACCGACTGGCGCATGCTCCGCAGCTGATCCGGCAGGGTCAACGGTTCAGAAACAGCCATCGTCCTCCAGCCCTCCGGGCTTCAACGGTGCGTTGGTCGGTTGGATACACCGTAATCACCCTGGCGTCATCCGGAGTGAGCACGGCCACCCAGGGGCGATCCAGAAACGTGAACACCCGTGCCCGACTGCCGCCCCGGTTGAGGCTGAACTGCATGGGAAATCAGCCTGAATGCAGCTTCAGGCTTTTGCGCGGCCGGCCGGGTGGCTTGGGCAGGCGGGCCTGGATCTCGGCATAGTCGAGAGCCTCACGGCTCAGCTGGGGGAAGTCGAGCTCGAGCTCCTGGCGAGGCGTGCCCGCGCGCAGCTGTTCCACCACTACGGCCACGGGGATCCGGGTGCCCCGGAACACCGGCTGGCCCGAGCAGATCGATGGATTGCTCTCCACCAGCTGATGGGGGCGGCTCACCAACTGGTAGCGATAGCGGATGACACGCCCTACCGCTGAGAGATCCAGGCTCAAAGGCACCGGGCCCAGCCGCACCAATTGGCCCGGCTGCCGCCGCAAGTTGCTGCTGCTCTGCCTGTCCGGCGCACCAGCAAGCCAAACACCTCCTGTTTCTGCGAGGGCGAGAGCTGTAGGCCCTGTTCGCTCAGACTGCTAATCAGCTCGAAATAGAGCAGCTCACGGAAGCCCAGCTGGCGGCTGCCCCCTGTGGGCTGGCCCGCGACCGGGGCCAGCACGCGCCGGTATTCCTGATTCATTCGGGCTGGGGCTCCTGGCGGCTCAGGGGGAAGCGCCTCAGCAGGCTCGCCAACAAGCCGTGTTTTCACGGATGCCCCCGTGTGCGCTGCTGTGCTGGTCTGGCCTGAGGGCTCAATGGGCGGATGCGGTGAAGGTTGGTGTGGTGATCAAGCGGCTGGAGGCGGCCGGCTGGTTCCTGGTGGCGACCCGCGGAAGCCACCGGCAGTGCAAGCATCCGATCCGGCCCGGCAGGGTTACGGTGGCGGGAAAGCCCAGTGATGAACTGGCGCACGGCACCCTGCGCAGCATTGAAAAGCAGTCTGGAGTTCCCTTTCGATGACCAAGACTTACGCCGTGGTGATTGAACCGGCTGGCACCGGATTTTCGGCCTATGTGCCCGACCTGCCGGGTTGTGTGGCCGCTGCCTCCAGCCGCGAGGCCGTGTTGGACGAGATTCGAGCCGCCATCCAGTTCCACCTGGAGGGCCTGGCCAGTGATGGCTTCGTGGCTCCGGCCTCCAGCAGTTCGGTGGAGATGGTGAGCGTGTAGGTCCCGGGTGCTGGGGCTGCAGGTCGTGAGGGAGCGTTTGGTATCGGGCGTTGGTTGGCGGCGCCGGCTTCGGGGTTCGTTCGGGCTGGGGCTCCTGGAGGCTCAGGGGGGAGCCAATCCAGGTTCGCCCCAGTCGCTCAAAGCCCCGCCCATCAGCAGCAACACCAGCAGCTGGCCGCTCTGCTCGATCTGGTTGCGGATCGCCTCCGGCCCCTGGCTGTGGATACGCGCCGTCACCCCGGCCCGGCATTCGGCCGCGAAATACCCCACGCTCACGTTGTTGGCGAAGCGCCCCAGGCTCTGCAGCCCCTGCAGCAGCACCGCCAGCGCCAGCAGGCTGATGAACAGCGCCGTGGGCGGCAGGGCGTTGAGCCAGCCCGCCGCCGCCGGCCACCAGGCCACCACCGGATTGGTCGCCCAGTTGAAGGGCGTGCCCTCCGGTGCGGCCAGCACCTCCACCGCCAGAAACACCACCGCCAGCGTGGCCCCCTCGCTGAGCGCCTCCACCACGCTGCTGAGCAGGTTCACCGCCAGCAGGCGCCACTGCTGCCTTGCCGTGCTGCGAATCAGCTGGGCTGCCGGTTCCTGGCTGAGCAGGGGCGCCAGGAGCTTGTGCAGCGGGGCTGAAGGCGCCAGGCGTTGGTGGTACGGAGTCAGGCGTTGAATGTGTGGGCGGCCAGCCAGGCGGCCAGGTCGGCCGAGCCCTGGAAGTCGAGCAGGGCCACTCCTGCGGAGAAGGCTTCGCCTACGGCCAGGGCTTCCAACTGATCCACTGGTAAGGCCTGGATCTGGGCGGTGGTGGGCTCGTTGAGGGGGCCGCAGCGGCGGTTGAGGAGGCGGAGGGTCATCTTGGCTTCGCCGAGGGCTTCGCCTTCCTGGCGCCCTGCTGCGAGCCAGTTCTGTGCCGCACGGGTGTGGCGCAGCTCTTCCATTGGAATGCCAGCGATCACCATGGTTTGCTCGTGTTCAGATCCGGGCGGCTGGCCAGGATCTGCTGACTGGTGGCGGCCAGCAGTGGATCGAGCGGTAGGTCTGCGCTGACAGGCGGTGGTGGAAGCCTGGGTCGGGGTGCATCTGCACCTCAAGTCAGACTTTCGCTTTGAGGGGGTAATGATCGGGGTGACGGATTGAATCCAAAGAAAGATCAACGTCAAGATCGGGCCAGTAAAGATGCGGACCAGAGGGCCGAACCACATTCAGAACCTGATCGATCGTCGCCGATCTGAACCAAGGAAATTCAGAAAAGGGTAATGCCAGCTCTTCGTCGTCAACCAGGACCCAGAGGCAATGCCCTGAGATGTTGGTGACCTCAGCGTCCAAAGTGAACAAGGCGTTCGGCTTGGCCGAGTTTCGTTGCGGAGAGGCCGATGTTGCGAGCCAGTTCAATGGAGGGGGTAAGCCAGAACTTCGCTTCGCCGTCGGGGTGGCTGACATGAACATGCATCCGACTTTCCTCCCGAGAGAAGAAGTAAAAACGGAACTCACCCTCACGAAAGACGGTGGGTGACAAACTCCCTCCTCTTCAGCTTCATCACCCTAGCCATCCTCAGGGCTGCAGGCCGTGCAGGGGCTGATGGTTTGGAGAGATCTACGGCGGACGGTGGCCCCTGCGATCGTTCGGGCTGGGGTGCCCGGCGGCTCAGGGGGAAGCCAATCCGGGTTCGTCCCAGTCGTTCAAAGCTGCGCCCATCAGCGCCACCGCCAGCAGCTGGCCGCTCTGCTCGATCTGGATGCGGATCAGCTGGGCCGCCGGTTCCTGGCTGAGCAGCGGCGCCAGCAGCTTGTGCAGCGGCGGCGGCAGGTGCTCGGTGGGGATGTGGGGCAAGGTTTGGGGGGGTGTGGGAGGCCTGCAATAAGAAGCCCCGCTGCCTGCGCAGCGGGGCTGAAGGCGCCAGGCGTTGGTGGCGCGGCGTCAGGCGTTGAATGTGTGGGCGGCCAGCCAGGCGGCCAGGTCGGCCGGGCCCTGGAAGTCGAGCAGGGCCACTCCTGCGGAGAAGGCTTCGCCTACGGCCAGGGCTTCCAACTGATCCACGGGTAAGGCCTGGATCTGGGCGGTGGTGGCGTCCGTAAGGGTGCCGCAGCGGCGGTTGAGTTGGCGGAGGGTCACAGAAGCTGCCTCTTCCTGACGGCCTTCCTCACGGCCTTCCTCACGGCCCTCCTGGAGGCCTTCCTGGCGGCCTTCGGCCAGCCAGTCCTGCACCGCCCTGGTGTGGCGGATCTCTTCGCGGGGGATGCCGGCGATCACCATGATCTGCTCCTCGCTGAACTGGGGAAACCGTTGCACCAACATAGGCAGCACAACCGTTTTCAGATCCGGGCGGCTGGCCAGGATCTGCTGACTGCTGGCCGCCAGCTCGCTCTCGGGCCGCACCGGCAAGGTGAGCAGGTTGAGCAGGGGGTCGAGGTTGGCCTGCTGGCTCAGCTCCTCCAGGCTGATCCAATGCACCTCCTGCAGGAGCGCCTGCAGAAGTCTGGGAAGCCTGGTGGGGCCGAGGCTCATCCGCTTGTGGGGCGTGATCACCACCACCTCCAGGTGCTCCACCTGCGGGTGCTTCTGCAGGAACCGACTGCTCTGCGCCGCCAGTCGGTGGCGGAAGCCTGGGTCGAGGTGCATCTGCACCTCCAGCAGCACCACCGGGAACTCGGGGCTGCCGGTTTCAGCGCAGCCGGTGCTCTCCCTGGGCCAGAGCACGCCATCGAGGCGGTGGCTCAGTTCTTTGATCTCCAGGGCCTGGAAGCGGTAGTGGCGATCGCCGGAGTCGGACGGGTCGAGGCTCAGCTCGTTTTTGGCGCCAGTGGCTGATCCGGGCAGGAGTGAGCGAATCAGATCCGGGGCGCTCTGGAAGACGCGGTAATACCAGCGGTCGGTGTTCAACGGCTGAGGGCGCTTGCTGGCGAAAAGGTAACGGCGGCTTGGGGTTAGGGCTGCAGCCCGTGAGGGGCCTATTGGATGTGGGGCCTCGTTGGCGGATGGTGGCTGAGCAGATCGTTCGGGCTGGGAAGCCGGGTAGCTCAGGGGGAAGTCCCTCCAGTGCGCTTAGGAATTTGGCCGTTGAGCACACCAGATGTGGTGTGTGTGGCGTCAGGGAAGCTCCCATCCTTCACCGCCCAGAACTCGTCCGCTTCCCCCGCCATGGCGGCGTCCTGCAGGCCAGACCAGAGCGAACGCTTGAGGCTGCGGCAGAACCGCTTGCTCACGTTCTCCACTCTCACCAGCACGTCGTCGCTCATCTCAGGCACTCATCCGCTCGATCAGGATGGGCATTGCCAGCCGTCAGGTGAACCAGGTGCGGATGGCAGTCAAGGACGCGTGGATGGTCACGGGTTTGCAAGGTGTGAAGCTGGCTGGTGATGAAGTGTGTGTGTGGCAGGGCCTCAGCCGATGGTTGGGTCGCCATCCGCTTCCAGCAACCGGCCGGAAGACCCTGACGATCGATGCAGGGCAATCTCGAGCACCGTTTCCAGACGGATCACCCGGCCCTGGAGATCGTCGAGACGGCGTTGCTGCTCCCTCATCAGCCCGGCCATCTCTTCCACCTTGTCGTTCATCCGGATCACGGTGGTTAGAGCCGAGAGAATCCGATCTGTGACGCTCATGGCTGAGCGCCCAAGGCAGCTCTCACTTCGGCCAGTGCCAGATCCAGGGTTTGTTCAGTGCGGCTGCTGCTGAGTTCGAGCTGCCTGAGGGCCGCTTCCAGGGCTTCCGCTTCCGCGAGGGAGCGCGTTTCGGCTTCAGCGTTGATGCCGGCGTACGCCGCTCCCGCCTCTCGGAAAAACTGCCCGAGTGAGAGGCCAAGGCTGTGGGCCCGATCGGCATAGGCAGCCTTTTCTGTGGGTGTCATCAACACGGCTATCCGCTCTGTGGCTCGCTCTGGGGGATGCTGCGGTCTCTTGCCGGTTGCCACGATGTTCATGTGCATGATCAGCACATGCTAAGGCGGATGCGGCAGCGCTGGCCGGCGAACAGGGAGAAGGGAGCGGGGGCACCTGGCGGCTTAGGGGAACCCCACCGGCGCGCTTGGGATTTTTTGGGTTGGACAAACCCAGATGTGGGGTGTCCTGTTGGGCTCCATGGAGTGCCTCAGGCACTCATCCGCTCGATCAGGATCGGCATCGCCAGCCGGACCACCATCCACACCACCAGCAGCAGCACCGCTGAACCACCCACCGCCAGCGGCGAGGCGGGGCAGGCCAGGTGCCAGATCCGGTCCACCTCCAGCTTGATCGGCCGGTGACGTCGTGACGGATCACCTCCTCACCGGCCGCCATCAACCGGTCCACCAGGTGGGAGCCCACGAAGCCGGCGCCGCCAGTGATCAGCACCGTTTCAGTCACCACCACTCCGCATCACTGAACACAGCCCCCCACCGCAGGCGGCAAGCAAGCCATGGCGTGCACGATTCCGTACAGGCTGTACAGAATCCTGAACAGCCGAATCAAGGCCCCCTCTTCAGCGGTTGGCGGCCAGCCAGGCGGCCAGGTCGGTGGCTGATGCGCAGGTCAGCCCAGCCGTTGATCCAGCTGGAAGGCCTCCTGATGCACCAGCGCCACCTGGGCCATGGCCGGATGCAGGGGGTTGAGCAGCAGGTTGCGGGCCTGGGGCACCACCACCGAGGGCAGCACCAGGCCCAGCTGCTCTCCTACCCGCAGCCAGTCGCCACCAAACGTTGCGCTGGCGTGGCCATGGTGGATGGCGTTCCAGCCCGCAGGCAGAGCGATGGGATCGGCTTCGGCGATCAGCCCAGGCGTATCGGGTACGTCGTAGCCACACAGCGCCAGCGGGGCGCTGAGCACGCCGTTGAGGTGCACCAGCACCTCCAGCACCGTGATCTCGGGTGTCATCCCCAGATACACCGCTCGCTGACCGGGTTGGTTCCAGCGCTGGCCATCGCGGGCCGCTCCCTGGCCCGTGAGATCACCGGCATAGCGGGCCTTGCTCAGCCGCCAGGCCCGAAGCACACCCTCGCTCACACCGGTGCGCCCTGCTCCAGCGCCTGCAGCAGCCGCCGCACCTGGCCCGCGCCGATCGCCGTGCGGCAGTGCTGCAGTGGGCTCGCCTGATGCAGCAGCGGGTGGGGTGCCTTGAGCCAGGCCTCGGTGCTGGATGGCTGCTCAAACACCCCGTAGGCCAGGCTGATCACTTCCACCAGGCGGTCCAGCCGCTCAGAAGCCACCAGATCCAGCGCCGCCTGCTCGCGGCTGCGGCGCGCCATCGTGGCCTCCGAGAGGGCCAGCAGTGGCTCCAGATCTGCCGGCTTGAGGTGCAGGTGCTGGCGCAGGGCCGCCAGCCAGTTGCTGCTCCAGCCCCGCTCAATCGCCGCCAGGCGCTGCTGCTCATCCAGGGCGCCGAGCTCGGCAGCGCGTTGCCAGAAGCCTTGATTCAGGTCTGCATCCTGGGCTGCTTCCAGCGCGGGGACGGGGATCGCGGGTGCCAAGGGCAGAACGCTCCGGGCGGGGTCATTTGAAGAGATGCTAGCCCCAAATGACGAAGGCGGGTGAGACGGGGGAGGGCTCGCTTATCCACTCGCTACAGGATCAGGCCAGCGGCCTTCCACCAGGAACTGCTCCCGCAGGAGCGTGACCACCTGGCTCAGGCCAAACGAGGCAAACGTCACCCCATCGGGGCGGATCTCCAGCGCCCAGTCCTGCAAATCAAAGGGGGTGCTGGCAAACGCTGCTGGGGTGAGCACCCCACGCAGGGAGGCTCCAGCGGTGCACGGGCTGAGGGCACCTCAAAGGCCTCCACATCGAGCTGGCGCATCTGGCGTCCCAGCGCCTGGCTGGCGTGATAGCTGCAGGGATCGGTCACCGCCGCCAGGTCTGCGGCGCTCAGGCAGTGCTGCAGCTGCAGGCCCCGCTGCACCGCGATCTCCACCTGAAACGATGTTTGCTCGCGCTGGATCACCTTGCCGGCCGGCAGCGGTGAACCTTCCAGCAGCCGCAGGGCATGGAAGGCCCGCTCGGCCAACACCGTGCCCAGGCCCCTGGCGCCATAGAACAGCTCCCGCTGGTCGGCAGCGGTGAAACGGGAGCCGCTGCGCAAGGGCGGATAGCGAAAGGGCGTGGTGAGCAGCCGGTGCTGCCCCGGCGGGGCAGGCGGCTTGACCCGCTCAATCAGGGCCTCCAGCCGGGCTTGCTCCTGCAGTGAATCGGTCCAACGTTCGCTGGCCTGGTAGCCCTGGCGGTCGGTGATGCGCACCACCGCGCCCGCCAGCGGCTGGAGATGGGCCTCAAGCACGCATGGCATCGAGATAGGCCGCCACCCGCGCCAGGCCTTCCACCGAAGCCAGCAACTGGCTTGGTGGCTGCTCGCCCAGGTGGTGATTGGGCTGCTCCAGCCAGTGGCGCATCAGCTCCGGATCGGAGCCCATCAGGGCATCGAGGCTGCGCATCACCCGTAGAAACAGCAGCCCCAGTTGCCCTTCCTTGCTCTGGGGCGGCAGGCCGCTGCGTTCCAGGCTGGTGCGGTGCCGGCCCACGATCGCGCCCAATTCCTCCAACGTGCTGCGGTTCACCACCACCGTGTCGCCGTCGCGCAGCGGTGGGTTGCGCAGGCCGCTCACCCCCTGGTTGTAGTCGATCGAGATCAGCTGGCGGGTCGCCGTGCCGTTGCGGTTGATCCGCACCAGCTCCACGTCGCTGCGCTTGCCCCGCCAGTTCTTCGGGCCACCGGCCGCCAGCACCGCCTGCACCACCGGGGTGTTGGCCGCCAGGTTCAGCCGCCCCGGCGTCACCACCTCGCCCACCACCGTCACGTTGATCTGCTGCGGCGAGAGGTTGGCCGCCGCCAGCTCCATCACCTCCCGGTCGGGCGTGGGGGCCGTGCCGATCACGATCGTGTCGCCGTCGAACAGGAACGGGTTCTGGGCCTTGTCGCCGGAGCGCAACAGGCTGATCAGATTCAGCTGGGTTTCACGCAGCTGGCTGGCATCGCCGGGGATGCGCCGCTGCAGCCGCACGTCCGCCAGGTTGGCGTTGAGGGTGAGCCCGCCCGCCTTCTGGATCGCCGTCACCACCGTGGGCAGACCGCTCAGGCTCACCGCAGCCCCCTCCACCTGGGACCCCTCGCCTGCTGTGAGCGTGTAGAGCCCCGGTGCCACCGCCTCGCCCACCACCGACACCTGCAGCGGCCGGGGACGCAGCACCTTGAGGTTCAGAGCCGGCCGGAGCAGGTGGCGTGCGTACAGCGACTGCAGCCACAGCTGGGCCTGGTTGAGAGTGAGGCCCGAGATCACCACCGAACCGAGCAGCGCAAACGAGGCGCTGCCGTCGTTGAGGATGTCGAATGCGCCGTTGAGGTCCTTGGCGCCCGGATCCAGCACCGTGAGCTGCACCTGGTCACCAGGCCCGAGGATGTAGGCGTCCTGGGCGTAAAGCGCAGGATCGATTGCGGGCGCTGGGGCTGGAGCTGCGGTGGCTGCTGGGTTGGAGGTGGCGGACTGGCTCCGCTGCTGCTGGGGGGCCTGGGCGAAAGCCACCAGCGGCTGCAGCGGATGGCCCACCATCAGGGCGCCGCTCACCAGCGCCACCAGACGTGCGCGCCGGCGGTTGAGGCGGAGCGGCCCGGCGGGCGTGAGCACGTGCATCGGCTGGCTGCCGCCTCATCTGTGCAAACTTGACCGATGCCAGACCAGCACCAGCATCAGGACTGCACCGACGGCTGGGGGCGGCGCAGCCCCTGGGCCGTGCGCATCAGTGTGGTGCGCACATCGCCCAGAAAGCTCTCCAGCCGCCGCCGCTTGGCACGCGAGCGCGGCAGCAGATCGGAAAATGCTCCGGCATGGCAGAGGTCCACCAGCAGCCCCACCTCCTCCGAGGAGAGGCAGAGCAGGTGCTCGTCGCCGTGGTGAGTGACCTTCATGGGCCTTGCAGAGAACTGGGTAAACCATGGGGCCGGTCGAGCCCGCCGGTCTGATCGGTGGCGGTCCGCAGGCCGTCGAAGAGGTCGCACAACACGGCGGCCAGATCGGCAGGCAGGCGCACGTCGGGCACCGATTCAGCGGCCAGCACAACCATCGCGCAGGCATCCATCAAGCGCGACGCTTCCCTGCCGCTGAAGGCCACCACAACCTCGGTTTCGCACTGCGTGATTCGCATGGAAGTGCGCTCAGGCCCCTCCACCCTAAAACTACTGAGCATCCGCCCGCCGACCGCAACCAGGCCTGGCCTGGCCTGGCCTGGTCTGGTCTGGTCTGGTCTGGCAGCGCACCAATGATCACCCCGCCGGCCGGGCCCTCACCAGCAGCAGCCCGGCCAGGGCGACGCCCAGCAGGGGCAGCTCACCCCAGCGGCCGTAGGGGGTGAGCCCCGCCAGGGCGGGCACCGTCACCAGGCCGGTGGCCGGCACCCCCGCCGGCAGGCTGCGCTCCACCCGGCCCGACGGGTCGATCAGCTGGCTGGGGCCGGTGTTGGCCACGCTCACCAGCCAGCGGCGCGCCTCGATCGCCCGCAGCCGCGCCAGGGCCGTGAACTGCCGCTGCAATAGCGGCGGGTAGGGGTCGAGGTTGGCGCTGGCCAGCAGCCAGCCGGCCCCCTCCCGCACCGCCTGGCGCAGGGCCGCCCCGTCGGCAATCTCGTAGCAGATCGCCCCGGCCAGGGCCGGCGCCGCCGGCGGCCGGGGCAGCAGCCTGGAGGGCGCACCCGGCGCCACGCCCCCCACCGCCGAGAGGCCACTCCACTGCACCAGTCCGCTGAGCGGCACCCATTCCCCCAGGGGCACGAGGCGGTGCTTGTCGAGGGCGCCGCTGAAGCGCCGCTCCCCTGGCGCAAAGCGCAGCAGGGCGCTGCGTTGCTCCTGGGGGCCCGCCCCCACGGCGGGCGACCAGCGGAAGCCGCCGCTGATCAGCTCCACCGGCGCCGGCGCGGCCAGCAGCGGCTCCAGCCCCAGGGCCCCCTCCGGCAGCAGCACTAGGTCGGCGCCGGCCGCCTCCGCCTGGGCCAGGGCCGCCTGCAACTGCCGCTCGAGCCGCCGCCGCGCCGGCCACTGCTGCTTCTCGCGGGTGGGCACCGCCGGCTGCACCAGCAGCACCCGCTCGCCGGGGCGCTCGGCAGCAGCTCCCCTGCGGCAACTGCCGTCCCGCCGGCCTGCAGCTGCGCCGCCCCCAGCCCGTGCAGCGCCAGCAGCAGCAGCGCCGCCCCGCCCCAGGCCCGCCAGCCAAGCCGCTGCTCCAGCAGCCGCCACAGCCCCCAGCCGATCAGCAGCTGCAGCGCCGCCACCAGTCCCGATCCCCCAGCGCCGCCAGCCCCGCCAGGGCCGGGTTGCCGGGCAGGGCCGCCGCCCCCAGGCCGAACCAGAACAGCGGCCCCCGCGCCAGCAGCACCTCCACCAGTCCCCACAGCGCAGCCAGCAGCAGGGCACTGCCGGGCCGCCGCGGCCCCAGCCGCCGGGCCAGGGCGCTCCAGCCCAGCAGCAACAGCGCCGCCAGGGCGCCGCAGCCCAGCAGCAGCAGCCAGCAGATCGGCAGGCTGAGGGGCAGGGGCACGCCGATCCAGTCGAGCGGGTGCAGCGCCAGCAGCCAGCGGTGGCTCACGATCACCGCCAGGGCACCCCACAGGGCCGAACGCCGCCGGGCCCCGGGGCGCTCCTGCAGCCGCCAGAGCAGCGCCAGCGCCAGCCACAGCAGCGGCAATGCGGCCAGCTGCAGGGCGGGCACGGCCGGCGGCGCCAGGGCCCAGCCCGCCAGCACGCCGCCCAGCAACGCCGGCAGCCAGCACCCCAGGTTCAACCGCTCCCCCATGGCCGCCCAGCCTAGAAAGCGCCCCAGCCACCCCCGGGGCAACCGGCGCGCGGCCGAACCGCAGCGCTTCGGTTTCCCCCATGGCCAGCGGCCACGGAAGGCGCCAAGGTTGATGGCACACCCTTCCAGCCCGGCCCATGGACGCCAACAACCCACTGCAACAGCTGCTGCTGCGGGGCCTGGGCACCGGCTCCCTGGTGGCCGAGCGGCTCCGCTACGTGAGCCAGGAGTGGGTGCGCAGCGGCAAGCTCGACCCCAGCCACGCCTCGGTGCTGGTGGAGGACGTGCTGCGCGCCCTGCGCGGCGAGACCCCCGGCCTGGAGGAGCAGGCCAGCCGCCAGCTGGAGCGCAACCGCGACCAGCTGCTCCAGGACCTCGGCCTGCCCCAGCAGCGCGAACTCGACGAACTGCGCGGCCGCATCGACCGGCTCGAGCAGGCCCTGCGCCAGCGCCAGAACGGCGACGCCGGTTCAGGCGCCGGCAGCGGCAGCTCCTTCACCCCCCCGTCCAGCGGCCTCTGAGCAAGAATCGTGCGCAGTTGCGCTCCGGCCATGCGTGAAATCCTGATCAGCTCGGGGGTGTGTGTGGCATGCCTGCTGCTGGCCCTGATCAGCCAGCTGCTGAGCCCCACCAGCGTGGCCGCCGCCATCAGCACTGTGGATCCGGCCAATGCCGCGGCTGCCGGCCTCAACAGCGCAGCCGACGCCTTCGCAGCGGGCAGGGCGGCAGTGGTTCAGCCTGGTGCGGCGGCGGCCCCCAGCCGAGCGGCCTTTGAACTCGATCCCGACGACCCCAACCCCACCCTCTTCGCCATGGCCAGCGACAGCAACCCCGACACCAACGCCGCCGGCACCGACGCCGCCGGCACCGACGCCGCCGACACCAGCCAGCTGGCCCAGGCCGGCGCCCTCGGCGGCGAGATGGTGGCGGCCCGCGAGCGGGTCACCGAGAGCGGTCTGCGCATCACCGACCTGGTGGTGGGCGACGGTCCTGAGGCCCGCTCCGGCCAGACCGTGATCGTGAACTATCGCGGCACCCTGCAGAGCGGCAAGGAGTTCGACAGCAGCTACGGCCGCGGCCCCTTCTCCTTCCCCCTCGGCGCCGGCCGGGTGATCCGCGGCTGGGATGAGGGCGTGGCCGGCATGCAGGTGGGCGGCAAGCGCAAGCTGGTGATCCCCCCCGACCTGGCCTACGGCGAGCGCGGCGCCGGCGGCGTCATCCCCCCCAACGCCACCCTGATCTTCGAGGTGGAACTGCTGGAGATCCGCGGCTGAATCACCGGTCGCCCCGGCCCCAGCCTGATCTCCCGCGCCGGATAACCCCACCCCGGCGGGAATTGGGAAACCTGTAGCGATCGTTAGGATGCCGCGGCCGTCGGGCACCCCGGCCGGCAACAACAAGCACCCGATCCCGTCCCATGGCTCACACGCTGCCCGCGCTGCCCTACGACCTCGACGCGCTCGAGCCCCACATCTCCCGCCAGACCCTCGAGTTCCACCACGGCAAGCACCACAACGCCTACGTCACCAACCTCAACAACCTGGTGGCCGGCAGCGAGCTGGAGGGCAAGAGCCTGGAGGACACCATCACCGCCGTGGCCGGTGACGCCGGCAAGGCCGGCGTGTTCAACAACGCCGCCCAGGTGTGGAACCACAGCTTCTACTGGCAGTGCATGAAGCCCGGCGGCGGCGGCCAGCCCAGCGGCGCCCTGGCTGACAAGATCAACGCCGACTTCGGCAGCTTCGAGGCCTTCGTGGAGCAGTTCAAAACTGCCGGCGCCACCCAGTTCGGCAGCGGCTGGGCCTGGCTGGTGCTCGATGGCGGCACCCTCAAGGTCACCAAAACCGGCAACGCCGACCTGCCCCTCGCCCACGGCCAGACCGCCCTGCTCACCATGGACGTGTGGGAGCACGCCTACTACCTCGACTACCAGAACCGCCGGCCCGACTACATCACCACCTACCTCGAGAAGCTGGTGAACTGGGACTTCGTGGCCGCCAACCTGGCCGCCGCCTGAGCCTCTGCTCGCCAGTTCCGCCAACCCCCAGCCCCCGCGCCAGCTCGCCGGGGGCTTTTTGCTGCAGAGCCCGCCCGCCCCGCCGCGCCAGCCAGCCCCGCCGCGCCAGGCAAACCAACAGGGCCACCCCAACCATCACCGGGCCCCCACCCCAAACCAGCCCCAACCATCACCGGGCCCCCACCCCAAACCAGCCCCAACCAAACACCAGCCCCAACCCGTCCCCAGCCCCAACCAAACCCCAGCGCCAACCCGTCCCCGCCAACCAAACTCCTCCAACAAAGCCACTTCAGCCAAGCCAACCAAGCCCCACCGGCCAAACCACTTGAGCCAAGTCCCTCCGGCCAAACCACTTGCCAAGCCCTGCCAGCCACCCCCCGCCAGCCCCGCCAGCCAAGCCCACCTGACCAGCCTTAGCCAGAATCCCAGCCACCGAGATCCACATGTCGAACCAGCAAAGCTGGTCTGGTCTGGTCAACCTCAACAACCAAACACCGCCCAGCCCAGCTCACAGCCCAGCCCAGCCCAGCCCAGCTCAGCTCAGCTCAGCTCGACTCAGCCCACCTCGGTTCGGGCTCAGACCTGCGGCGCCAAGCCCTGATCTGCCCTGCTCTTGCCCCGCAGCCAAGCCCTGATCTGCCCAGACCTCCGCTGCCCAGGGCTGGGCCTGGCCAGCTCTGACCTGCGCAGCACAAGCACTCAACAAGCGCCCCTGATCCCGCAGACCAGGCTCCTCTGCCGGCAACCATCTCTGCTGGGGCCCTCTTCGCCGGCTGCCCTCTCTGCTGGAGACCCTCTCTGCTGGGGGCCCTTTCTGCTGGGGGGCCTTTCTGCTGGGGGGCCTTTCTGCTGGGGGCCCTCTTTGCGGGCGGCCACTCGCAGGCTGACTTGGTCTAGCCAGCTCCAGCGGCGCGACTCGACCATCCCCTGGCCCGAAATTCTGGTCTGGTCTGGCCAGGTCTGCCGGCGCGACAACCATGGTCGCCGGCGGCGCGATCCGACCTAGCCTGGTCTGGTCAAGCGGAAGCATGCAGGCCGATGTCCGCCAATCCGATGGAGTTCGACCCCGGGCCGGCGGCTGCGATGCCCATCGGGCCCATGCCGGCCAGTCCGATTCCGCCGCCGCGGCCGCCGGCACCGCGCCAGGTGAACATGCTCGAGGCCAAGACCCAGCTCTCGCGGCTGGTGGAGGCGATCGAGACCGGTGAGCACAGCGAGATTGTGATCGCCCGCAGTGGCCGGCCGGTGGCGCGGCTCACCACGTTGGACACGGCGCGGCGCGGCAGGTGCCTGGGGGTGGCCTACGGCCAGTTCACCGCGCCCGACTCCATTGACAGCGCCAACCCGCAGATCGCCGGCCTGTTTGGCCCGCAGAGCTGATGGATCTGCTGCTCGATACGGAGGTATTTCTCTGGGCCATCAGCGATGACACGCGGCTCGGGCCCTTCAGCCGCGCCCTGATCACCATCGAGGCCAGCCGCGTGCTGCTCAGCCACGCCTCGCTCTGGGAGATCACGCTCAAGCAGGGCCTGGAGGGGGCCGGCATGCCCCTCTCCACCGCCCAGGCCATGCAGTGGTGCACGGCGTCCGGCTTCGACCTGCTGCCCGTGGAGCCGGCCCACCTGATCTCGCTGGCCCAGCTTCCCCATCGCCACAGCGATCCCTTCGACCGCCTGCTGATCGCCCAGTCGGTGTGCGACAACCTCACCCTGCTGAGCGCTGATCCGGTGGTGCAGACGTATGCCTGCCTGCAGCTGGACGCGCGGCGTTGAGCACCGCCTCCGGCGCGATCCACATGGCATCGCCATAGGAAAAGAAGCGGTACTGGCGCTCGATTGCTTCGGCGTAGAGAGCCAACAGGCGCTCGCGGCCGATCAGGGCACTCACGAGCAGCAGCAGGGAACTCCTGGGCAGGTGGAAGTTGGTGAGCAGCCCCTGCACCACGGCGAAGCGATACCCGGGCTGGATCACCAGATTCACCGGGCCGGTGTGGGGCGCCAGCACCCCGCCATGGAGCTGGGCCACGGCCTCCAGGCTGCGCACCGAGGTGGTGCCGATGGCAATCACCCGGCCGCCGCGGGCGCGGCAGGCCGCCACCGCCTCCACCAGCTGCGGCGTCACCTCCACCCACTCGCTGTGGAGCTCCAACTGGCGCAGGTCTTCCGTCTCCACCGGCCGGAAGGTACCCAGACCCACGTGCAGGGTGGTGGTGGCCAGCTCCACGCCCCGCGCGCGGATCGCCTCCAGCAGCGCATCGCTCAGGTGCAACCCGGCCGTGGGGGCCGCCACGGCGCCGGGGCGGGTGGCATAGCGAGTCTGGTAGCGCTCGTTGTCGGCGGCGTCGTGCTCGTGGATGTAGGGCGGCAGTGGGATGGCGCCATAGCGCACCAGCAGCGGCTCCAGGGAAGCGGCGTCGGCGCAATCGGCAGGGAACTGCAGGATGCGCCCTCCCGTCGCGGGATCCCTGCCGAGCACCTGCACCGGCAGGGGGGGCTGACCGGCCGCCACCACCTCGATCCAGTGCCCGGCCTGCAGCTTCTTGGCCGGCTTCGCCAGGCAGAGCCAGCGACCCACCCCAGCCCCCACCCCCGCTGCGGTACCAGCGGGATCCGTGGTGGCGTTGGGCGGTTGCCAGGGCTCGAGCACAAGCAGTTCCACGGCTCCACCCGTGGGCCGGCGCGCCTCCAGGCGCGCCCGCAACACCCGCGTGTCGTTCACCACCAGCAGATCGCCCGGCCGCAGCTCCTGCTGCAGGTCCCACACGCTGAGATGGCGGACATGGGGAGCAGGGCCGCTGCCCAGCGGATCCACCGCCAGGAGTCGAGCCGCATGGCGAGGCTCCACCGGCCGCTGGGCGATGCGCTCCTGGGGCAGGGGGAAGTCGTAGCTCGAGAGCCGCAGATCAGCGGGGGTGCTCATGCCGGTAGGTCGTAGCGAACGGGCGCATCGCCCACCAGCCGCTCCCAGTCGCGGCGGCGGTCCTGGGCAGGGGCCGGACCAACAGCCAGCGGAACAGAGCAGCAGCCGCGGGCTGGTTCACGGTGAGGGGGCGGTCAGAGCGCCAGGCTCTCCGGGTTGGTCTCGATCAGCTGGGCCAGGTCCTTGAGGAACGCGGCGGCATGGGCGCCGTAGATGGTGCGGTGGTCGCAGGTGAGATTCACCTGCATCTGGTTGGCCACCCGCATCGAGCCATCTTTGCCGGCCACCACCGTGGGCCGCGACGCCGCCACCGCCAGGATGGCGCCGGTGCCGGGCGGCAGGATCGCGTCGAAGCGGTCGACGCCGAACATGCCCAGGTTGGAGAGGGTGAAGGTGCCGGTGCTGTACTCCTCCGGCTGCAGCTGCTTGCTGCGGGCCCTGGCCACCAGATCGGCCCAGCTGCGGGCCAGGGAATAGATGTCGGTCCTGTCGGCGGCAGCCAGCACCGGGGTGATCAGGCCGCCGTCTTCCATCGCCACGGCCACGGCCACGTTCACGGCGGCGGGGTAGGCCATGGCGCTGCCGTCAGCGCTGGTGGCGGCGTTCACCTGGGGATGGCGCGCCAGGGTCACGGCGACGGCCTTGGCCAGCAGGGCGGTCATGGTGACGCCCTTGGATTTCACCTGCTTGTAGAAGGCGTCGAGCCTGGTGGTGGTGATCGTGTAGCCCACCCGGAAGCAGGGCACCGCCAGGCTGGCCAGCATGTTGCGGTTCACGGCGTTCTGCAGGGTGTTGAACGCCACCGCCTCGCCGGGCCGCCCGAAAGCATCCCCTGCTGGAGCCGGGGCCACCGCGCCCCTGCCACTGCCACCGCCACCGCCATTGCCGCCCGCCGGCGCCGGGGCCAGGGCCGGGCCACTGCCCTCGGCCACCCGCGGCACGCTCACCGGCTGGCCGCCGGCGGCCAGCACGTCCTCAGCCTGGATGCGGCCGTGGGGGCCGCTGCCGCGCAGGGCATTGAGATCCACCCCCAGCTGGGATGCCAATTTCTTGGCGCGAGGGGAGGCCACCACCCGGCCGCTCGCCGTGGAGGCCGGCGCCGCCACCGCCACCGCCACGGGAGCCGGGGCGGGAGGAGCGGCTGTGACCGGGGCCGGAGCCGGAGCCGGAGCAGCGGCAGCGACAGCGGCAGCCACCGGCGCAGCCGCAGCTGGGGTGGCTGGGGCTGGGGTGGCTGTGGCGGCAGCCGGAGCCGCCGGCGCCTTGGCGGCGGCCTCGGCGATCTCCGCCTCGGTTTCCACGATGAGGCCGATCGTCTCCCCCACCGGCGCCGTGCCACCCGCGGGCATCAGCACGGCTGCCAGGAAGCCCTCCTGGAACGCCTCCACATCCATGTCTGCCTTGTCGCTCTCCACCACCAGCACCGACTCACCGCGCTCAACGCGGTCGCCGGGCTGCTTCAGCCACTCCACGATCTTGCCCTCCGTCATCGTGGAGGAGAGGGCGGGCATGAAGATTTCGTGGGTGGCCAACGGGTGCGCCGCAGCAGTGGTGCGGATTTTACGAGTCGCGCCGCAGCACGGCTGTTCGCCCGTTCAGAGCGACCCCTCGATCGCCTCGATCACACCATCGCGCACCAGCACAGCGGCCTGCAGCTTCTCCACCAGGTTGTCGCCCACACGCACCTCCACCACGCTCTCCAGCTGGCCCTGTTCCACGATCTGCTCCATCTCCAGCTCGCGCACCTGGCGCTGCTGCTCGAGCATCTGACGGCGCTGCTGCTCCAGCTCGGCCCGCTTGGCCCCCACCTGTTGCTGCACCGATCCCACCTGCTCCTGCACCCGGGGGTCGAGGGGATTGACGCTCTGGCGGCGGATCTCGTCGATCACCTGCTGACCCTCCTGCTCCAGCTGGGCCAGCTGGGCGTCGGTGTTGCTCACCGCGTTGCTCAGCTCGCGCTCGGCGTCCTCCTTCCAGCGCGGCGTCACCACGGCCCGCACGGTGATCTGGCGCTTGATCTGAAGGGTGCCGTCGGCCATGGGTTCTGAGGATCAGCGCTCAGCGTGTCAGCCGGTCCGCCCCTGGTCAACTGCCCCCCCCTGCCAGGCTGGAACCAGCCGCGCCTGCCCGCATGGCCCAGGCTCCCGTCCCAGCACCCAGACCCACCCCGATGCTCGCCGCCGACGCCCTGAGCCCCGCCGAGCTGCTGGCCGACCTGCGCCACCACCGCGGCCACCCGAGCGACCTGCTGCTGGTGCAGGACCTCGACGGCGTGTGCATGGAGCTGGTGCACGACCCCCTGCAGCGGCGGCTGGAGCCCGCCTATGTGCGCCATGCCCGCCGGCTGGACGGCCGCTTCTGCGTGCTCACCAACGGCGAACACGCCGGCTACCGGGGCGTGAACCGCCTGGTGGAGAACGCGCTGGCAGGCCAGAACGACCCCGCCCGCGAGGGGCTCTACCTGCCGGGGCTGGCGGCCGGCGGCGTGCAGCTGCAGAACCGCTACGGCAGCGTGTCCACACCGGGGGTGAGCGAGGCCGAACGGGCCTTCCTCCAGGCCCTGCCCGAGCGGCTCGGCGCCGGGCTGCGCGCCTGGCTCCTCCAGCTGCTGCCGGATCTGCACGGCCCGGAGCTGGAGCGCCAGCTGCGCCTGGCCGTGCTCGACAACCCCCTCTCGCCCACGGTGAACCTCAACGGCCTGTTCAACTGGATCGCCGACGCCGCTGCGGGACTCCACCCAGACCCAGGCCTGGCGGTGGCCCTGCAGGAAAACCTGCTGGAGCAGATGGAGGCGCTGCTGGTGGAGGCCGAGCGGGCCGGCCTGGCCGACAGCTTCTTCCTGCACATCGCCCCCAACCTGGTGGACGCCGAGGGCCGCGAGCAGCCCGTGTGGGCCAGCGCCGACGGCCTGGGCACCACCGACGTGCAGTTCATGCTGCGCGGCGCCATCAAGGAGGCGGGCCTGCTGGTGCTGATCAACGAGCACATCGCCCGCCACCACGGCGTGCATCCGCTCGGCGCCGGCTTCCACGTGCGCAGCGCCCCCCGCCAGCTCAGCGCCCTGCTGGAGCTGGCCCGCAGCCGCATCCCCGCCGCGCTGATGCCGCGGCTGGTGGGCGTGGCCGACACGATCACCTCCCGCCCCGGCCCCGAACCGGGCAGCTGGCAGCGGGGCGGCAGCGACCGCGGCTTCCTCACCCTGCTGCAGCAGCTGGGCCAGGCCTTCGACCGCCCCAACCGGGTGGTGCTGGTCGACAGCAGCAGCGGCGAGGTGAGCCGCCCCTCCTTCAAAGGCGGTTCCCTGGCCGGCCTCAGCGACCCCCACGATCCCCTGCGCCTCGACGCCCTCTTCCCCGGCGGCCCCCGCCAGTACCGGGCCTTCTTCGCCGAGCTGGCCGAGGAGCTGGAGCACGGGTCCGGGACCAACAACCCTCACCCGGATGGCCTGCCCCAAACCCAGCCGAGCTCAACCACTGAACCCAACCACTAAACGAAACGCTGCAGCTGAACACAACCACTGCACAGAGCCGTTCCGGCCAAGCGCTGATCTCCAACAGCAGGCCAGGCCTTTCACGTTACTAGGAGCTTGACCAGACCAGACCAGCTCCTTCAACAGCAAACCAACCAACCCGGCGACAGGCCAGACCAGACCAGACCAAGCCGGGCCAGACCAAGCCAGACCAAGCCAGACCAGACCAGACCAGGCCAAGTCAAGCCAAGCCAAGCCAAGCCAAGCCAAGTCAAGTCAAGTCAAGTCAAGTCAAGTCAAGTCAAGTCAAGTCAAGTCAAGTCAAGTCAAGTCAAGTCAAGTCAAGTCAAGTCAAGTCAAGTCAAGTCAGCTCAAGCCAGCCCTCGTCCCGATGCCGCCAACCCTCCAGGTCAGCCGTAGATGGCCTCGATCGCCGCCGCGTCACGGGCGGCGATGCGGTCGCGGCGCTGTTTGAGGGTCTGGGTGAGCAGGCCGTTCTCCAGGGTGAAGGGCTCCACCAGGGCCACCCCGGCCAGCCGCTCGTCGGGGCGGGCGCCGGGCCGGGAGGCCAGCAGCCGGTTGCAGTCGCGGCTGAGGGCCCGCAACAAGGCCCCATCCACCTCCCCTGGCAGCCCCGCCGCCGCCGCGAAGGCCGCCAGGGGCTCGGGCCAGGGCACGATCAGCGCCCCCAGCTGCTTGCGGTCCTGCCCCACCAGCATCACCTGCTCGATCCAGTCGCTGGCCAGCAGCGCCTCCTCCAGCGGCGCCGGCTCGATGTTCTCGCCGCTGCTGAGCACGATGGTGTCCTTGGCGCGGCCGGTGAGCAGCAGCGTGCCATCGGCCAGCAGCAGGCCCAGGTCGCCGGTGTCGAACCAGCCCTCGCCATCCAGCACCCTGGCGCTGGCCTCCGGCTTGCGCCAGTAGCCGGCCATCACCTGGGGCCCGCGGGCCAGCACCAGGCCCCGCTCGCCGATGGCCAGCGGCCGGCGGGTGTCCGGATCCACGATCTGAATGGCGGTGCCGGGCAGGGGCTGGCCGGCGCTGCCGCGGCGGTTGCACCAGCCGCGCCGGCAGGTGAGCACCGGACTGGTCTCGGTGAGGCCATAGCCCACCAGCAGGTCGATGCCGATCGCCTCGAAGAAGCCATCCACGTGCAGGGCCAGGGCACCGCCGCCGCTGATCGCCGTGCGCAGACGGCCGCCCACCAGCTGCTGGCGCACCTTGGGCCAGAACAACCGTGCCGCCAGGGCGTGCAGCGGCCAGCGCAGGGCAGCGCGGCCGGCCGCCAGCAGCCGTGCCCCGGCCGGCTCAGGCGCCAGGGTGAGGTCGAGGGCCTGGCGGCGGGCCCCGGCGTAGGCCCGGCTGTTGGCCAGCGCCCCCGCAGCAGCCGCTGCCGCGCCGCCGGCATCTCCGCCAGGGCCGCCTCGAAGCCCGACAGCAGCGCCTCCCACAGCCGCGGCACGCTGATCAGGTAGTGGGGCCGCACCCGCTGCAGGTCGGCGCGCAGCTGCTTGAGGGTGGTGTAGGTCTGCCGGCAGCCGCAGGAGAGCAGGAAGTATTCGGCGCTGCGTTCATAGGAGTGCCAGATCGGCAGCACGCTCACCACCCGGTCGCCGGGGCGGGGCGCCACCGCCACCCCGAAGTGGCGCAGCTGGTGCAGCAGGTTGGCGTGGCTGAGTGGCACCCCCTTGGGCTGGCCCGTGGTGCCTGAGGTGTAGAGGATCGTGGCCAGCCGCCGCTCCTCGCCGGGGGCGTGGGCGCCGGCCGCCCCATCGCCAGGGCCTCCGCGCCGCGGCCCAGCAGGTCGGCCCAGCCCAGGCAGGGCGGCAGCCCATCCAGCGCGGGCGCCTCCCCCTCCAGCACCACCACGAAACGCAGGGGCGCGGCCAGCTCGCCGGCGAGCTCGAGCCGCTCCAGCAGCGCCGCCGACTCCACCACCAGGCCCATGGCGCCGGAGTCCTGGAGGATGTAGCGCAGCTCCTCCAGCGGGGCGGCGCTGCCCCGCACCGCGTCGGCCGCCCCGGCCCGCATCAGCCCCTGGTCGCTGAGCAGCCAGCGGGGGCCGTTCTCGGCGAACAGGGCCACCACGGCGCCCGCGCCCACCCCCAGGGTTGCGAAGGCTGCCGCCACCTGCTCGATCCCCTGCTGCAGCTGGCTGTAGCTGAAGGTCTCCGGCGCGGCCGCGTGGGGCGCCTCCAGGGCCAGGGCATCGCCGTGCAGGCGGGCCAGCTCCGGCCAGAGCTGCTCCAGCCCCGTGAGCGCACTCCAGTCGTGGCGCTGGGCCAGGGCCTGGCGGTCGCGGCGGCTGGCCGTCCAGATGATCGAGGCGAGGGCCATCAGCACGGGCGTATCCAGCCCAAGGGTTACCACCCCTGCAGGGCCTCGTGGGGGTGGGGGGGGCGCAGCCGCAGCTGGAACCGCTCGGCGAAAGCTGCCAACAGGGGCTGGCGCAGCTGGGCGGCCGTGAGCTGGGGCCGCCAGTCGCACAGCCGCCCCACCGGCCGCTCGGCGATGCCGCAGGGCACGATCGCCGCGAAGCCCGCCAGGTCGCAGTCCACATTGAGGGCCAGGCCGTGCTGGCTGATCCAGCGGCGGGCACCCACCCCGATCGCCGCCAGTTTGCGCCCCTCCAGCCACACACCGGTGAGGCCCTCGATCCGCTCGCCCGCCAGCCCCAGCTCCGCCAGCAGGTCGATCACCACCTGCTCCAGCTGACGCAGGTAGAGGTGCAGATCGGCCCCGTGGCGCCGCAGGTTGAGCACCGGGTAGAGCACCAGCTGGCCAGGGGCGTGGTGGGTCACCTCGCCGCCCCGGTCGATGCGGTGCAGGGGCAGCGGCGGTGCCTGGGGCGGGAAGCGCAGGTGGGCGGTGCTGGCCCCGCGGCCCAGGGTGTAGCAGGGCTCGTGCTCCAGCAGCAGCAGGGCGTCGGGGCCCTCGGGATCGACCAGCAGCCGGTGCTGCAACGCCCGCTGGGCCCGCCAGCCCTGCTCGAAGCCCACCGGCGCGCTGGATTCAAAAAGGATTGCGTCGAGCCGGTGTGCCATGGGGGGGCCTACCTAGCGTGGGTGCAGAGAGCAACGGAGGCTGCTCCCACCCGATGAAACTGCTGATTCATGGCCGCAATCTTGAAGTAACGCCCGCCATCCGGGACTACACCGAAACCAAGCTCACCCGTGCCATCAACCACTTTGAGGGCATGGTCAAGGAGGCCGACGTGCACCTGTCGGTGGCCCGCAACCCGCGCGTGCCCCAGCAGATTGCCGAAGTCACGATGTTCGCCAACGGCACGGTGATCCGCGCCCAGGAGCGCAGCGACAACCTCTACGCCAGCATCGATCTGGTGGCCAACAAGCTCACCCGCCAGCTCAACCGCTACAAGGAGCGCCTGCACGAGCGCCACCACGGGCCGGTGCACCGCTCCGCCCGTGACGAGGAGGCCGGTGCCGCCACCCTGCCCCCGCCCGGAGCCAGCCTCACCGACGGCAAGGAGGCCGAACTGCCCAGCCGCGGCGTGCGGCGCAAATATTTCGACATGCCGCCGATGAGCCTCGATGAGGCGGTGCACCAGCTGGAGATGGTCGACCACGACTTCTTCCTGTTCCGCGACGCCGACAGCGGCGAGCTGCAGGTGGTGTATCACCGCAACCACGGCGGTTTCGGGGTGATCCAGGCCAAGCCGGCCTGACGGCCGAACCCCATGCCTGCAGAGCAGCCCGACCTGGCCCCATTGATCGACCACGCCCTGCTCGACCCCCACCAGGGTCGCGGGGCGGTGCAGCGCTGCTGTGAGGAGGCCCGCCACTTCGGCTTCGCCGGGGTGTGCCTGGCCTCCCGCTGGCTGGAGCTGGCCCGCGAGCTGCTGCCCCGCCAGGGCAGCGGCAGGGGGGCGGTGCCACTGCTGGTGAGCGTGGTGGGCTTTCCCTTCGGCGCCGTGCCCGCCCCGCTCAAACTGGCCGAGGCGGAGATGGCCGCCGCTGCCGGCGCCGACGAACTGGATGTGGTGCCCGACTTCGGCGCCCTGGCCGACGGCGACCACGCCACCCTGCTGGCCGACCTGGCGCCGATCTGCGCCCTCGGCCTGCCGGTGAAGGTGATCGTGGAGGTGGGCCGCCTGGAACCCGACGCCCTCAACCTGCTGGTGGAGGTGAGCATCGATGCCGGCGCCAGCGTCCTCAAGAGCGGCAGTGGGTTTGGCCCGCCCGTCAGCGCCGGGCAGGTGGCCCGCCTGCACCAGCTCGCCCGCGGCCGGGCGGGGGTGAAGGCCTCCGGCGGCATCACCACGCCGGAGCTGGCCCTGGCCCTGGTGGAAGCGGGCGCCACCCGGCTGGGCACCAGCCACGGCGTCAGCCTGATCCAGGCCCTGCGGGCCTGAGCGCCGGTGAGCACGCCGCCAGGTTACGGCCCCCTCCAGGACGGCCAGATGCTGGAAGGGCTCGCGCTGAGCAGCAAGCCCCTGGGCGAACACGACCGGCTGCTCACCCTGCTCACCGAGAGCCACGGGCTGCTGCGCCTGGCCGTGCCCGGCGCCCGCCGCCCGAAGAGCAGCCTGGCCGCCGCCGTGCCCCTGGCCCACCTGCAGCTGCAGGTGGGCGGCCGACGCGGCCTGCGGCGCGTGCGCCAGCTGCGGGTGCGGCGCAACTACAGCGCCCTGGCCCAGCAGCTGGAGTGCCTGGCCTGCGCCCAGGCCCTGGCGGAGCTCTGCCTGGCGATGGTGCCGGGCGAGGCGCCGGCCCCCGGGGTGCTGGCCAACGTGCTGATGCAGCTGGGGCGCCTGGAGGCCCTGGTGCGCGAACCCTGCTGCCAGCTCGAGGCCCTGGCGATCGCCGTGCAGGCCAGCGTGCACCTGCTGGCCCTCGGCGGCTATGCCCTGCCCCTGGCCCGCTGCGCCCGCAGCGGCGAGCCCCTCAACCCGCCGATCGGCCAGTGGGAGTGGCGCTGCAGCCTGCTCAGCAGCGAGGGCCTGGTGATCGGTGCCATCACCGGCGCACCGCTGCTGCTCAATGCCTCCGAACTGGCCCTGCTGCAGCGGCTGGTGCGGCCGGCGCTGCCCCGCCGCCGCGACGGCGAGCTGATGGGCCCGTCCAGCGTGTGGCTGCATCTGCTGGAGCTGGTGAGCCGCTGGTGTGACGAGCACCTGGGCCGCCGGCCCCGCTCCTTCCGCCTGCTGGCCGGGGCCTGGGCTGGGGCATCATGACCAGCCGTACGCGGGCAGGTGGCAGGTTGAAACCGAGGGCACGACTGGCCCGAGCCACCGGACTGCAGGCCGTGCTGCGCCTGCGCGACTTCCGCTGGCTGTGGCTGGGCCAGGTGTTCTCCCAGCTGGCCGACAAGTTCTACATCGTGCTGATGGTGTTCCTGATCGCCCAGACCTGGGTGAAGGGCACGCCGGAGGCCAATCCGGCCCTGGCCGAAGCGGCCTCAGCCATCCGCCTCGACCTGCCCGAGACCCGGGCCCAGATGATCACCCTGCTGGCCACCGGCATCTACGTGGCCAACACCCTGCCGGCGATGCTGCTGGGCACGGTGGCCGGGGTATGGGCCGACCGCTGGCCCAAGCGGGCCGTGATGGTGGCCTCCAACGGTCTCAGGGCCGCCCTGGTGCTGTTGGCGCCCTTCTGCCTGTTGCCGGGACCCACCTGGCTGGGCCTGAGCTGGGGCTACTGGGGGCTGGTGGCGATGACCTTCCTGGAGTCGGTGCTCACCCAGTTCTTCGCGCCGGCCGAACAGGCCGCCATCCCCAGGCTGGTGCCGGCGGACCGGCTGCTGGCCGCCAACTCCCTCTACCAGGCCACCAGCATGGCGGCCACGATCGTGGGTTTCGCCCTGGGCGACCCGATCCTGCGCGGGTTGCAGCACGGGCTCGCCCAGCTGGGCATCGCCGGCGGGGAATTCCTGCTGCTCCCCTTCTGCTACGGCGCCGCCGCCCTGGCCATCAGCCGGATCCGCTGGCGGGAAACCGCCCGCGTGGCCCGGCGCAGTTCGGTGTGGCAGGAGATCGGCGAAGGGCTCGGCGTGCTGCGCCAGCAACCGGCCGTCACCCGCGCCATGCTCCAGCTGGTGCTGCTCTACAGCCTCCTGGCCGCCCTGTATGTGCTGGCGATCAGCCTGGCCGCCGCCGTGCCCGGCCTGGGGCCCACCCGCTTCGGCCTGCTGCTGGCGATGAGCGGCCTGGGCCTGGCCTGCGGCGCCCTGGCCGTGGCCCAGCTGGGCCATCGCCTCAACCGCCGCCACCTGGCCGCCGCCGGCCTGGGCACGATCGGCTGGAGCCTGCTGCTGCTGGGCCAGTTGCGCGGCAGCCTCACCTTCACCCTGCTGCTGTGTGCCGTGCTCGGGGTGGGGGCCGCCCTGCTGGCCATCCCGGCCCAGACGACCATCCAGGAGGACACGCCGGAGGATCTGCGCGGCAAGGTGTTCGGGTTGCAGAACAACCTGATCAACATCGCCCTGAGCCTGCCCCTGGTGCTGGCCGGCGCGGTGGTGAGCCGCTGGGGCCTGCTGCCGGTGCTCTGGACCCTGGCGGCGATCGCCCTGGCGGCAGCCCTGGCCGAACGCCCCTGGCGCCGCTGTTAGTTTGGCTTTCCTGACGCACGAGGGCTGGTGGCCCATATTGCCTGGCTGGGCAAGAAATCGCCGTTCTGCGGCAACGTCACCTACGGCCTGACCACCACCGAAGCGCTGCGCAGCCGCGGGCACGGCATCAGCTTCATCCACTTCGACACCCCGGCCACCGGCCAGCTGCAGCTTGGCCTGCAGCCCGCTCCAGCGGCCCAGGTTGCGGCGCCCTCCCTGCTGGACCGGAAGGCTGCGCCTCAGCCAGAGCTACAGCAGGACCGCAGCCAGGGCTGGGAATCCCCGGAGGTGGCGCTGCCCTATCTGGTGAAGTCGCAGGTGTACACGATCCCCTCGCCAGGGGCGCTGCGGGAGCTGCGCGAGTCGCTGGAGCGGCTGCAGCCCGATCTGGTGCACGCCAGCCTCACCCTCTCTCCACTCGACTTCCGCCTGCCGGAGCTCTGCCAACAGCTGGGCCTGCCGCTGGTGGCCACCTTCCACCCGCCCTTCGACGCCGGCCTGCGCAACCTCACCGCCGGCACCCAGCAGCTCACCTACCAGCTCTACGCGCCTGCCCTGGCCCGCTTCGACCGGGTGATCGTGTTCTCCGAGCTGCAGGCCGAGGTGCTGCAGCGGCTGGGCGTACGCCGCGAGCGGCTGGCCGTGATCCCCAACGGCGTGGACACCTACAGCTGGCAGCCGGCTAAGGCGGACACAGCCCTGCACACGGAAATCCGCCAGCGCACCGGCGGCCAGCGGCTGTTCCTCTACATGGGGCGGATCGCCACGGAAAAGAACGTGGAGGCCCTGCTGCGGGCCTGGCGCCTGGTGGCGCCCGAGGGCTGCGTGCTGGTGATCGTCGGCGACGGACCGCTGCGCAGTTCCCTGGAATCCAGTTACAACGACCCCAGCCTGCTGTGGTGGGGCTACGAACAGCGCGAAGCGATGCGCCAGGCGCTGCTGCAGGTGGCGGAGGTGTTCCTGCTGCCGTCGCTGGTGGAGGGCCTGAGCCTGTCGCTGCTGGAGGCCATGGCCAGCGGCACAGCCTGCGTGGCCACCGATGCCGGTGCCGACGGCGAGGTGCTCAGCGGCGGCGCCGGTATCGTGATCAGCACCCAGGGCGTCACCACCCAGCTGCGCACCCTGCTGCCGGTGCTGCGCGAGCAGCCCGTACTCACCGCCGAACTCGGACGCCGCGCCCGCGAGCGCGCCCTGCAGCGCTACACCCTCACGGGTGCAATCAATGCCCTGGAGCAGCTCTACGGCGACCTGCTCAATCCCAGCCTCAGCTGCCAGCCAACGCTGCACAGCAGGTAGCGAAGGCCGCAGCTGGATCGGCAGCCGCCGTGATCGGACGACCGATCACCAGCTTGCTGGCCCCTGCGGCCATGGCCTGGGCCGGAGTCATCACCCGAGCCTGGTCGCCCTGGTCGCTGCCGTCGGGCCGAATGCCGGGCGTCACCAGCACAAAGGGCTGCGGGTGCCGCCGGCGCAACGCTGCCACCTCCAGGGGTGAGCACACACAGCCGCCCAACCCGGCCGCCTCCGCCAGACCCGCCAGATGCTCCACCCGCTCAGCGATCGAGGCGTTGATCTGCAACTCCTGACGGAAGCGCCGCTCCTGCCAGCTGGTGAGCACCGTCACCGCCAGCAGGGTGGGAGCACTGGCCATCCCCGCCGCCGCCGCTCCGGCCTCGGCCGCCTGCTGGGCCTGAGCCAGGGCCTCGCTGCCGGCACAGGCATGCACGGTGATCAACTCAGCCCCAAGTCCCGCGGCACTGCGACAAGCCCCGGCCATGGTGGCCGGAATATCGTGAAATTTCAGATCCAGAAACAACCGCAGTCCCCGCTCGCGCAGTTGCCGCACCACCGGGGGGCCGGCCAGGGTGAACAGCTCCAGGCCCACCTTCACCCAGCGCAACCCAGGGATTTCATCCACCAGCCGCAGCGCCCGCTCCGGCCCCAGGCCATCGAGAGCCAGAATCACCAGGTCAGCCTCCAGGCCAGACCCAGCCCGGCCAGACCCTGCCCGGCCAGACCCAGCACTCTCTGCATGACGCGAATCGCCCATCACTCCAAGTGCTGATCAGATCACGCCCAGCTCAACAGCCTAACCGGGCCAAAACGCCTTCAGGAGAGGCGAGGCACAAAAAAAGCCACCCTTGCGGTGGCTTTTTTCTGGAGAATAGTTTTACCTGGCATCGACCTATTTTCTCAGGGGGCTACCCCCCAAATATCGTCGGCGCTGCAGCGTTTCACAGCCGAGTTCGAGATGGATCGGCGTGGTTCCACTGCGCCATGGACACCAGGATAGTCTTCCTCCTCAGGTTGATCCCTGAGAACTGCATAGGTTAAAACACCTCCCCAACAGCTCACGCTGCCCAGTTGATGCTCTCTGGATTGAAAGCCTCGCCACGCTTCTTCGCTTGGCATTCAGAGCTCAAGTGTTGGTCAAGCCCTCGGTCTATTAGTACTCCTCTGCTTCACGCATTACTGCGCTTCCACATAGAGCCTATCAACGGGTGTTCTTCCCGTGACCTTACTGGCTTAACGCCATGGGAATACTCATCTTGAGGTGGGCTTCCCACTTAGATGCTTTCAGCGGTTATCCTCTCCGCACATGGCTACCCAGCGTTTACCGTTGGCACGATAACTGGCACACCAGAGGTGCGTTCCTCCCGGTCCTCTCGTACTAGGGAGAAATCCTCTCAATATTCCTGCGCGTGCACCGGATATGGACCGAACTGTCTCACGACGTTCTGAACCCAGCTCGCGTACCGCTTTAATGGGCGAACAGCCCAACCCTTGGGACCGACTTCAGCCCCAGGTTGCGATGAGCCGACATCGAGGTGCCAAACCTCCCCGTCGATGTGAACTCTTGGGGAGATCAGCCTGTTATCCCTAGAGTAACTTTTATCCGTTGAGCGACGGCCCTTCCACGCAGAACCGTCGGATCACTAAAGCCGAGTTTCCTCCCTGTTCGACTTGTAGGTCTCACAGTCAAGCCTGCTTCTGCTTTTACACTCGTCGGCTGATTTCCAACCAGCCTGAGCAGACCTTTGCGCGCCTCCGTTACCTTTTAGGAGGCGACCGCCCCAGTCAAACTGCCCACCTGATACTGTCCGGCCCCCGGATAACGGGTGGCCGTTAGAACTTAAGCTCGAAAAGAGTGGTATCTCACCAGTGGCTCACCATCACCCGCAAGCAATGGATCAATGCCTCCCACCTATCCTGCGCATTCCGAGCCCGAGCACAATACCAAGCTACAGTAAAGCTTCATAGGGTCTTTCTGTCCGGGTGCACGTAGTCCGCATCTTCACAGACAATTCTATTTCGCCGAGCCTCTCTCCGAGACAGCGCCCAGATCGTTACGCCTTTCGTGCGGGTCGGAACTTACCCGACAAGGAATTTCGCTACCTTAGGACCGTTATAGTTACGGCCGCCGTTCACCGGGGCTTCAGTCGCCAGCTTCGCTTGCGCTGACCAGCTTCCTTAACCTTCCGGCACTGGGCAGGCGTCAGCCCCCATACATCGTCTTGCGACTTAGCGGAGACCTGTGTTTTTGGTAAACAGTCGCCTGGGCCTCTTCACTGCGACCAGCTCTCGCTGGCACCCCTTCTCCCGAAGTTACGGGGCCATTTTGCCGAGTTCCTTAGAGAGAGTTACCTCGCGCCCCTCGGTATTCTCTACCACCCCACCTGTGTCGGTTTCGGGTACAGGCAATCATGCCTTAACGGGTCTAGGGCTTTTCTTGGAAGCTTGACGTCACCCACTTCGCTGCCGTAGCAGCTCGCACTCACGCCTCAGCTCAAGCTGTTTTCGCCAGCTCTCAACGCCTTGAACGCTTGGACCAGTAACCAACATCTGGCTGGGCTAGCCTTCTCCGTCCCCCTTCCCAAAACATGATCGGTACAGGAATATTCACCTGTTGTCCATCGACTACGCCTTTCGGCCTCGCCTTAGGTCCTGACTAACCCTCCGCGGACGAGCCTGCCGGAGGAACCCTTAGGGTTTCGGGGCATGGGATTCTCACCCATGTTTTCGCTACTCAAGCCGACATTCTCACTTCCATGCAGTCCACGCCCGCTTACGCTAACGCTTCACCCCACATGGAACGCTCCCCTACCATTTACATGTTCCTAAGAACAACTAAATCCGCAGCTTCGGTACGATGCTTAGCCCCGTTCATTTTCGGCGCAGGATCGCTCGACCAGTGAGCTATTACGCACTCCTTTGAGGATGGCTGCTTCTAGGCAAACCTCCTGGTTGTCTGGGCAATCCCACCTCCTTTATCACTCAGCATCGATTTGGGGACCTTAGCTGGCGGTCTGGGCTGTTTCCCTTTCGACCATGGAGCTTATCCCCCACAGTCTGACTGCCTAGTTACACACAGGGTATTCAGAGTTTGTCTCGATTTGGTACCGCTCTCGCAGCCCGCACCGAAACAGTGGCTTTACCCCCCTGCTGGAGCACTAGACGCTACGCCTCAACGTATTTCGGGGAGAACCAGCTAGCTCCGGGTTCGATTGGCATTTCACCCCTAACCACAGCTCATCCGCTGATTTTTCAACATCAGTCGGTTCGGACCTCCACTTGGTATCACCCAAGCTTCATCCTGGCCATGGTTAGATCACCCGGGTTCGGGTCTATAAACACTGACCTGCGCCCTATTCAGACTCGCTTTCGCTATGGCTCCACCATTCCCGGTTTAACCTGCCAGTGCCTATAAGTCGCCGGCTCATTCTTCAACAGGCACACGGTCACCCGATCAGTCGGGCTCCCATTGCTTGTAAGCTCACGGTTTCATGTTCTATTTCACTCCCCTCCCGGGGTTCTTTTCACCTTTCCCTCGCGGTACTGTTGCGCTATCGGTCACACAGGAGTACTTAGCCTTACGAGGTGGTCCTCGCGGATTCACACGGAATTTCACGTGCTCCGTGCTACTCGGGATCCAGCTAGGCCAACTCTCCTTTCGAATACGGGGCTTTCACCCTCTGTGGCGCGCCTTTCAAACGCTTCTTCTAGGTTTGTTGGTCCACGTTGCTGTCCCACAACCCCGATGGACGAATCCATCGGTTTAGGCTCTTCCCCGTTCGCTCGCCGCTACTCAGGGAGTCGTTTTTACTTTCCTTTCCTCCAGCTACTAAGATGTTTCAGTTCGCTGGGTTGGCTCGAACCGCCCTATGGATTCAGGCGGCCGTTCTAGGGGTTGCCCCATTCGGAAATTCCCGGATCAAAGCGTGTTTCCAGCTCCCCGAGACTTATCGCAGGTAACCACGTCCTTCATCGCCTCTGTGTGCCAAGGTATCCACCGTGAGCCCTTTGTAGCTTGACCAATATCCTTCCCAATGTCTTACGGCTGTTGACGCCGCTTCTCTCGGATTCACCTGCTTACCACCATCAGCTCACCGGTCAAGGCTCCCTGATCGTCGCTTGTGGTTTGAATACCAAAATCGAACTCCCGCAGCCTGGCTGGATTGGCCATTCCTTGGAAGAACACTGGAAAGTCTCGGCTCTAAACGTCATAGAATCCCCAATCACCAACCCCAATCAGCCCGGTTTCCCAAACTGATCAAAACTGGTCATCGGCATCCATGAGATGCTTTCTTTCCAGACTCACCTATGCAGTTGTCAAGGTTCTAGGCTGAACATCCCACCGGCCAACATCCGTCAGCAGGTGTGAGTCCAGCATTCAAGATCCCCTGGTTCGCATCGCAACGATGCTCCACCATCTGTGCTTCTCTGCACTTGAATCCTGAAGGCTGGAGTCATCCTCAGCTCCTCTCCTTCCCGTCTAGTTCACTCCCTCTCGGCTCTCTGGCTTACGCTTGTGGAGCTTTGCTATGGAGGTTAGCGGACTCGAACCGCTGACATCCTGCTTGCAAAGCAGGCGCTCTACCAACTGAGCTAAACCCCCAGCTGTCAAGTCCTGCCTGCTCAGCAGGCTTTGAATGGGCCATCCTGGACTTGAACCAGGGACCTCACCCTTATCAGGGGTGCGCTCTAACCACCTGAGCTAATGGCCCAGGAGCCATGGGGTGACCTAGACAACGTTTAAGAACTGAAATAGCAAATCTAGTCTCCTCTGATTGCTCAGACTCTCTGATTCGCTCCTTGAGGTACCGATCGACCTAAGGTGACAGGATCATGGCCTAAGATAAAATTACTCAGACATCACGATCAGGTTTGTCTCCCTGTTAGGAGGTGATCCAGCCGCACCTTCCGGTACGGCTACCTTGTTACGACTTCACCCCAGTCATCAGCCCCACCTTCGACGTCCTCCTCCACAAGGGTTGGAGTAACGGCTTCGGGCGTGGCCAACTTCCATGGTGTGACGGGCGGTGTGTACAAGGCCCGGGAACGTATTCACCGCAGTATGCTGACCTGCGATTACTAGCGATTCCTCCTTCACGTAGGCGAGTTGCAGCCTACGATCTGAACTGAGCCACGGTTTATGGGATTTGCTAGCTCTCGCGAGTTTGCTGCCCTTTGTCCGTAGCATTGTAGTACGTGTGTAGCCCAGGATGTAAGGGGCATGATGACTTGACGTCATCCACACCTTCCTCCGGTTTATCACCGGCGGTCTCTCTAGAGTGCCCAACTGAATGCTGGCAACTAAAGACGTGGGTTGCGCTCGTTGCGGGACTTAACCCAACATCTCACGACACGAGCTGACGACAGCCATGCACCACCTGTCTCTGCGCTCCCGAAGGCACCCCTCGTTTCCAAGGGGTTCGCAGGATGTCAAACCCTGGTAAGGTTCTTCGCGTTGCATCGAATTAAACCACATACTCCACCGCTTGTGCGGGCCCCCGTCAATTCCTTTGAGTTTCACACTTGCGTGCGTACTCCCCAGGCGGAACACTTAACGCGTTGGCTACGACACCGAGGGGTCGATTCCCCGACACCTAGTGTTCATCGTTTACGGCCAGGACTACAGGGGTATCTAATCCCTTTCGCTCCCCTGGCTTTCGTCCATGAGCGTCAGTTATGGCCCAGCAGAGCGCCTTCGCCACTGGTGTTCTTCCCGATATCTACGCATTTCACCGCTACACCGGGAATTCCCTCTGCCCCTACCACACTCAAGCCTCACAGTTTCCATTGCCGAAATGGAGTTAAGCTCCACGCTTTGACAACAGACTTATCAGGCCGCCTGCGGACGCTTTACGCCCAATAATTCCGGATAACGCTTGCCACTCCCGTATTACCGCGGCTGCTGGCACGGAATTAGCCGTGGCTTATTCATCAAGTACCGTCAGATCTTCTTCCTTGATAAAAGAGGTTTACAGCCCAGAGGCCTTCATCCCTCACGCGGCGTTGCTCCGTCAGGCTTTCGCCCATTGCGGAAAATTCCCCACTGCTGCCTCCCGTAGGAGTCTGGGCCGTGTCTCAGTCCCAGTGTGGCTGATCATCCTCTCAGACCAGCTACTGATCGATGCCTTGGTAGGCTCTTACCCCACCAACTAGCTAATCAGACGCGAGCTCATCCTCAGGCGAAATTCATTTCACCTCTCGGCATATGGGGTATTAGCGGCCGTTTCCAGCCGTTATCCCCCTCCTGAGGGCAGATTCTCACGCGTTACTCACCCGTCCGCCACTAACCCGAAGGTTCGTTCGACTTGCATGTGTTAAGCACGCCGCCAGCGTTCATCCTGAGCCAGGATCAAACTCTCCGTTGTAGTTCAAATCCTCTTGCCCACTCTTATCTCCTTATCGAAAATAAAAGCAAACTCAATCTGAATTGCTTATTCCCATCAGCTCCTACTCGCGTAGGCCTGACAGTTTAAGCTCCCTTCTTCTGACAGATAGGGCTCACAAGAGTGCAAGGATCAAAACTCACCTAACCTCTTCTCAGACATTAGCTGCGCTCCTCTCGCTTGACTTTCCCAGATCTCAGATCCGGTCGCACCGGCAACACATCTCTGCGCTTGCCGCTGCTTCATTTCTTTTGACGGGACCTCACACCCTCACTGCTCGTTCGTCAAAATCCGTCCTCCACGTTCGCCGTCTCCAGCTCCCGCGTCCTCAGGCCCTTGACACAGTGAAAGCGTCAGTTCCTAAACGTTTTGGGTTGTCCAGGTTCAGCTGCTTCCGCCCCCTCACCTTCCGGCTCTGGGCTCTCGGCAGCTCGTCGCCTCCCGGCGACTCAGAAAACTTACATCACCGGCGGCTTCCGCCTTCCCCGGTTCTGCAAGCTGCGCATGACCTCCGGCCCCGCGCAGCTCAAAACCATAACACGGGGCAGCACCGGCTCTCAACCTCCTTTGCCAATCGGGGCGTTCCAGCACTGCAGCGCCGGCGTGCCGCGGTAGTGGCTGAGCACGTTCAGGGTTGCGGTGTCCAGCAGAAAGCGCCGGCCCTCACTCGGCGGCAGGTCAATCCAACGGGCCACCAGTACCCGCAGCAGGTGCCCATGGGCAAACAGCAGCGATGGACCCTCAGCCCCGCGCAGCCGCGCCAACACCCGATCCACCCGCTCCCCCACCTGCTCCGGACTCTCACCAGCCGGACAGCCATCGGTAAACACCTGCCAGCCCGGCGCTTGTGCATGGATCTGAGCACTGGTGATGCCTTCGTAGGCGCCGTAGTTCCACTCCACCAGATCGGCGTCGATCCCGGCCTGATCAGCGAAACCGGCCAGTTCACAGGTGCGTTGGGCCCGCTGCAGCGGGCTGGTGAGCACCTGGGCAAAGGTCAGCGAGGAGAGCAGGGGAGCCAGGCGGCGAGCAGCCTCCTCCCCCGCAGGGGTGAGAGGGATATCGGTGCTGCCGGTGTGCTGGCCCGACAGGCTCCATTCGGTCTCGCCGTGCCGCACCAGCACGACATCGGTGGGTTGCAGCTCCAGAGAAGACATGACAGAGAGAGGGATCAGGATGGACAAGGGCGTGGTGCCAACTGGCTGCGCGGCTCAGAACGACTCCCAGTCGTGCTCGATCTTCAGGCGACCACTAGCCGGTAGCAGGAAGCGGCGGGGCAGCAGGTTTTCATGGCAGGCGCCAGCGCAGGGGTCGGTAGCCCCCTGCCACACCACCACGAAACGGAAACAGATCGCATGACCGGCGGATTCAGCAAAAGGAATCTCGTTGAACCAGGTGTCGGCATTCACGTACTCCAGCCGAGGGGCGTGACGCAGGTCCCAGCTGCCCAGCTCCGGCACATCGCCGCACACCACCACCACCTGGCCCGGCTGGGTGAAGAAATTGTTGAGCTGGAACTTCACGATCACCGTGCCCTCCACCGCCGGCCCCCGCACGCTCAGCACCCGGGCCGCCTTGGCCGGCAGCGGCAGATCGCGGATGGCGCCGCCCTGCACCGACACGAGCTCGTCACTGAGCAGACAGCGGTGCTCCCCATCCGGCAGATCCAGGTGCTCAATGGTGATCCTGGTGGCATCCCCCTGGTTGAGCAGGGTGAACACCCGCGACTCGCGGTAGCGGCGGGTGAAGCCATAGATCACCTCAGTGATGAAGTTCTGTTGGTGTGATCCGTAGGCCAGGGCCCGGTTCTCACGGCGCAGATCCGCCAGCACGCGGATGGCCCGAAAGAGGGTGCCGTGCTCGTCCCAGGTGTCCATCATCGGCCGGTTGTAGGGATCCTGGCCGCCATCGGTGTGGTTCACCAGGTACTGCTCGGTGCCATAGAAGAGGCAGGGAATACCGCGCAGAGTGAGCAGCAGGATCGTGGCCAGCTCAAGATTCTGGTGGCAGTTGTTGATCGACAGAAACCGCGGCATATCGTGGTTGTCGATGAAGGTGACCAGCTCCGTGGAGCGCTTGTAGACGTGATCCAGGTTCAACAGCGCCTCCACTTGGTGAAACCCCCCGGAATCGCCAGCAGAAAAGGCTCCGCGGATTGCATAGGCCAGGCCGAAGTCCAACAGCGACATGCCGCTGTGGTTGGCATAGGCCAGGGTACGGGCGTCGTAGGGGCTGCCGAAACCGTATTCTCCGAAGATGAAGGTGGAAGGATAGGCGCGGCGCAGATCGCTCACAAACTCCTGCCAGAACCACAGCGGCATGTGCTTCACAGTATCCACACGCAGGGCATCGAAACCCATATCCAGCCAGGCTTTGATTGCTGTTTTGATATAATGCCGGAATTCGATATTGGCCTCATTGAACGTGGCCAATCCCATCATTTCGTGATGGATCATCTGGAACTCATCATTCCAATCTGTGATCGGGCCGTAATGGTGATAAAAACCTTTGCCGTCGTTGTTGAAATCGGCCAGGGGTTCACCGTCGTCGGTCACCACCCCCTTGCTGCCATTGATCTCCGGCGAGCTGTGGTTGCAGACAATGTCGAGGATCAGGCGGATGCCCAGCCCATGGAAGGTGTCCACCAGCTGGCGCAGTGTGCGGGAGCGCGTCAGGGAGGTGCTGTCGTCCGGAGCGATGAAGTGGGGATTGAGGCGTTTGAAATCACGCGTCCAGTAGCCGTGCATCGGTGCGTGCCCCCCCACCAGGTCATCCACCTGCTCAAACAGAGGCGACAACCAGATGGCGCTCACGCCCAGAGCCTGCAGGTAATCGGCCTTCTCAATCACCCCCCGAAGATCTCCCCCCCAGTAGTGACCCCACTGGCGGCGGCTCGGATCGAACAGACCATCGCGCCCCACCCGGTCGTTGCCAGGGCAGCTGTTGAAGAAGCGATCGATCACGATGAAATAGATGGTTTCCTTGCGGAACTCCATCTCCGGCGTCACCAAGAAGCCGGCCCCCCGCCCCTGGGGCAGCTCCGGCGACGCCTGGGGCGGTGACGTGGTGGCGGTCATCGGCCGGCGGCAGCTACCTCCGCTGTAGCCAGCTGAGCCGAGGGGCAACGTGTCCTCCGGCACCCCGGGCGGGTGTCGGGGTGCGCCGAAGCTCAGGGGGTGGTGGCGGAAGCGGGCGTGCCGCGCACGAGCCGCCGGAAGGTCTTCTTGCCCAGCTGCAGCACCTTGCCCTCCAGCTGCTCAGCAACGCTGAACTCCTGGTTGGGATCGCTGAGCTTCTCGCCGTCGAGCTTCACTCCGCCCCCCTGGATCTGGCGCCGGGCCTCACTGCTGCTGGCGCAGAGGCCCACGGCGCTGAGCAGGTAGAAGGCCTTGGCGGGAAAGTTCACCGCCGCCAGGGATAGTTCTGGAACAATCGAGGTGGCTTCTGCCACGCTGCCAGCACTGACACAGATGCCATCTCTCGGGACAAAATTGATCCGGTAGATCGCCTCGCTCTGGGCCTGGACGGCCGCCTCAGCCCCATGGCGCTGGCGCGTCACCTCCAGGGCCATCGCCTTCTGACGCTCCCGCGGGTTGGTGGGCAGTGCGTCGAGCTCTAGGTCGGTGAGCAGGGTGAGGTACTCCTCCACCACCCCATCGGGCACCTTCTCCAGCTTCGAATACATCGAGAGAGGGTCCTCGCCCAGCCCCACCGTGTTGCCGAGACTCTTGCTCATCTTCTGCACGCCATCGAGGCCCGGCAGGATCGGCAGCAGCAGCCCGAACTGGGGCCGCTGGCCGAAGTGGCGCTGCAGGTCGCGGCCCATGGCCACATTGAACTTCTGGTCGGTGCCGCCCAGCTCCAGATCGGCACGCACCTGCACCGAGTCGTAGCCCTGCAGCAGAGGATAGAGGAATTCGTGCAGGGAGATCGGCGCGCCGGAGCCGTATCGGTTGGCGAAGTCCTCCTTGGCGAGCATCTGGCCCACGGTGCTGGTGCCGAGCAGGTCGATCACCTGCGGCAGATCCAGCCCCGCCAGCCACTCGCTGTTGCGGCGCACCTCCAGGCGGCCGGGGGTGTGGAAATCGAGCAGGGCGCGCTCGGGGGCCTGGCCCTGGCCCAGCTGCTGCAGATAGGTGGCGGCGTTGGCCTCCACCTCGGCGGCGCTGAGCTGCACCCGGGTGGCGCTCTTGCCGGTGGGATCGCCGATGCGGGCCGTGAAGTCGCCGATGATCAGCACGGCTGTGTGGCCGGCGTCCTGGAAGGCCCGCAGCTTGCGGAACAGGATCGAGTGGCCCAGGTGGATGTCGGCGCCGGTGGGATCAATGCCCAGCTTGATGCGCAGGGGGCGGCCCGCCGCGCCGGCCTCGGCCAGGCGGGCGGCCAGTGCCTGGTCCGGGTCGGCCTCGCCGGCGGGGAAGAGATCGGCCACACCCCGCTGCAACCAGGGCGGCAATGGGGCAGGCATCGGCAGGGGAACAGGCGCTGGCGGAACGGGCGGATCGTAGACAGCCGCGCTCAGGCCGCTTAGCTGGCCAGATCCAGCTGGGATTTCATCCGCTCCAGCGTCTGGTGCATCTGGGAGAACATCGTGTCGGGCGTGAGCCCGAACTGGCCCAGCTGGGTGCGCAGCTGCTCCACCGTGAGCTTGGCCTGGAAGTCCTCCGAGAGCTCAAAGCGCTTCATGAACACCCGGTAGCGCTCCATCACGTCCTCCATGCGCTCGATGTAGAGCTTCTTGCCCTCGCGATCGAACTTGCCGTACTCGCTGCCCAGCTGCATCAGCTGCTGATAGTCGCCGAACAGGCGCTTGGCCTCGTCCTGAACGATGTCGGAGTCGAAGAAGGCCATCGGCGACGGGCCGGATGCGCAGTGCCGTGATTCTGGCTTCGGGTGAGGGGGCTGACGAGTGCGGAAAGACGTAACGGCCTGTGGGGATACGCCCACAGCAGGCCACCGCCAGGCTGACAGCCGCCACCTCGCCGCACAGCATCCAGGGATGAGACCGTCGCGACCCAGGTGAACTTCACGCCCCTGCTGCCCCAGCTGCAGGACTACCAACAGGAAACCCACAACCTGCTGCGCCAGTCCCGGGTGGTGCTCTGCGTGGGGGACCGCGCCCTGCTCTGCCTGCTCACGGCTCAGGCCATGGAGAGCGCCACCGTGCTGGCGGCGGTGACCACGGCCGAGGAATGCCGGGCTGCCGTGCAACGGGATGGGCCAACCCTGTTGCTGCTCTCCGACCAGCTGGAGCGGGGCAACGCCATCACCCTGCTGGAGGAGATCAAGCGCCAGCAGCCGCAGATCCACGTGTTTCTGATGGTGGGGCAGCCCGTGCGCCGCCACGCCATCGAACGGGCGATCAAGGCCCACTGCGACGGTGTCGTGCTGCTGTCCCGCCTGGGCACCGGCACCATGGCGGCCGCCCTGCGCGCGGTGAGCGGGGGTGGCGCCTACGTGGACCGCAGCCTGCGGGAGATCTTCCACAGCTGCCCAGATGGCTCCGGGCCCCTGGAGCCGCTCACCGCGCGGGAGTGCCAGGTGCTGCAGCAGGTGGCCCTGGGCGAGAGCAACCAGGAGATCGGCAGGTTTCTCTACCTCTCCACCGACACGGTGAAGACCCACCTGGCCCGGATCCTGCGCAAACTGCCCGCCCGCGACCGCACCCACGCCGCCCTGCGCGGGGTGCGCTGGGGGCTGATCGACTGGCCCGATGAGCTCGGCGGCGGCTAACTTCAGCTGCACGCAGGCTCGTCCCCGCTCTCCATGGCCCGGCGCCACTGGCTGGATCCCCTGGCCCGCCAGCTGCTGCGGGCCACCGGCCAGTTGCCCCAACCCACCACGGCGCCAACCTCCGCACGAGCCGCCGCACCAGCCGCCAACCATGCCAGCGCTGTGGAACAGGAGCTGCTGCTCCTCAGGCTGCGCCACGACCCCGGTTGTCCCCTGCGCACGAGCGAGGAGGTGGCCCAGGCCGCAGCCCTGGGCTGGCGGCTGGATGTGAACCGGGCCAGCGCCAGCGACTGGCGGCGGCTGCCCGGCATCGAGCCCCAGCAGGTGGACCTGCTGCTGCGGCTGCAGGCGGGGGGGGTGCAGCTGAGCGGGGCTGAAGATCTGCAACGCTTGCTGGACATCAGCGACGCCCAGCTGGGGCAGTGGCTGCCGGTGCTGGCCTTTCGGTGGTATGGCGAACCGGCCCCGCAGCCCAGCCCCCCGGCGCGGCTCGACCTCAACCGGGCACCACTCCAGCAGCTGCAGGAGCTGGGGCTCAGCGACGCGCGCCTGGGACGGCTGCTGCGCGAGCGGGCCCGCCAGCCGTTTCGCGATCTGGCCGACCTGCAGCAGCGCCTCGCCCTGCCCGCCAGCCTGGTGGAGGGCTGGATCGGCAAGGTGTGCTTCGGCTCAGCCCCCCAGGGGCCGATGCTGCCCCCCGGAGCGAAACGGCGATGAGCACTCCCCGATGAGCGCGGCCTCCGGCCCACGCCAGGGAACCCTCTTCCCCGGCTCCACCCACCTCGCGCCGGAGTCAGGCCTGGCCCTCACTCCGGAGTGGCGACTGGCCAAGGCGCAACTGCTGGACTGGCAGCAGGCCCTGGCCCGTTTTCAGGCCCCCCTGTTCGCCGGCCACCAGGCAGACACGCACCAGGGCGACCTGTTCGGCCTGGGAGATGGAGGCTCAGGCGATCCCGCCAGCGCGATCAATCCCCTGGGGCTGCGGGCCCAGACCCTGCAGTTCTGGCGCTGGCCCCAGGCGCCCCAGCAGGGGGCGGCCCTCTATTTCGTTCTCGACGCCCCCACCGGCGGTCAGCAGCCCCTGCTGCTCTATGTGGGCGAGACCGGCCGGGCCGACTTGCGCTGGAAAGGGGAGCACGACTGCAAGCAGTATCTGGCCGCCTACAGCGAAGCGATCGGCAGGGCTGGACTCAGCTGCCAGCTCAGCATCCGCTTCTGGCTGGATGTACCCCAGGCCGTTCGGCCCCGCCGGCAGCTGGAGCAGGCCCTGATCCGCCGCTGGCAGCCCCCCTTCAACAAGGAGACCCGCCAGCGCTGGGCCACCCCCTTCACCGCCGACCCCGGCTGAGCGGCCTCCTGGGCTGAGCTGGCTACGATCGCGGCCCCCCAGGGCTGGTTGGTTGATGGATTTCCGCTGCATTGCGCAAGGGCTGGCCGAGGCCCTCGACACCTGGGATGGCGACACCCTGGCGGTGGGCCTGTTCGCCGCAGCCCCGGAAGGGGCGGCCCATCCCCTGCGCCAGGAGCTGGGCCGCCGCTTCGGCGAGGCCCTGCCCGAGCAGCTCGAGCTGCGGGGTTTCAAGGGCAAGCCCAGCGACTGTCTCAGCTTTGCCCGCCTTGAGGGCAGCCCGGCCAACCTGATCGTGGTGGGGCTGGGGGAGCCCGGCGCCTTTAACCTCTCCGCCCTGCGCGCCGCCGCCGCCAGTGCCGCCGCCGCCGCCGCCAAACTGCGCTGCCGCCATCTCGGCCTGGCCCTGCCCTGCGAGGGGCTGGACGGGTCGGCGGCGGCCGCCGCCATGGCGGAAGCGGTGCGGCTCAGCCTCTACCGGGATCAGCGCTTCCGCAGCGAACCCGACGATGGGCCGACTGTGCAGAGCCTGAGCCTGATCGGCATGGCCAACGGAGCCGAGGCCGGCCTGGCCGGGGTTTCGGCCCGCTGCGCCGGCGTGGAACTGGCCCGCCAGCTGGTGGCCGCCCCGCCCAACGTGGCCACCCCCGCCCACCTGGCCGACACGGCGGCCGCGATCGCCCGCGACTTCAACATCGAGCTGCAGGTGCTCGAGCGCAGCGACTGCGAAGCCCTGGGCATGGGCGCCTACCTGGGGGTGGCCAAGGGCTCGGACCTGCCGCCGAAGTTCATCCACCTCACGTATCGCCCGGACGGCCCCTTGCAGCGACGGGTGGCGCTGGTGGGCAAGGGGCTCACCTTTGATTCCGGCGGCTACAACCTCAAGACGGCCGGCTCCCAGATCGAGATGATGAAGTACGACATGGGGGGCAGCGCCGCGGTGCTGGGGGCGGCCCGGGCGATCGCCGAGCTCAGGCCCGCCGGGGTGGAGGTGCACGTGGTCGTGGCCGCCTGCGAAAACATGATCAACGGCAGTGCCGTGCACCCCGGGGACATCCTCACCGCCTCCAACGGCAAGACGATCGAGATCAACAACACCGATGCCGAAGGGCGCCTCACCCTGGCCGATGCCCTGGTGTACGCCTGCAAGCTGGAGCCGGATGCGGTGGTGGATCTGGCGACGCTCACCGGCGCCTGCGTGATCGCCCTGGGCGAGGAGATGGCCGGGCTGTGGTCGCCGAGCGATGGCCTGGCGGCAGCCCTCGACGAGGCCTGCCGAGGCGCGGGCGAGGCCCTGTGGCGCATGCCGCTGCGCCCCTCCTACAAGGCCGGGCTGAAGAGCCCGGTGGCCGACATGAAGAACACCGGGCCCCGCCCTGGCGGCTCGATCACCGCAGCCCTGTTCCTGCAGGACTTCGTGAGCGACGGCGTGGCCTGGGCCCACCTGGACATCGCCGGCACCGTGTGGAGCGACAAGGGCCGGGGCGAGAACCCCGCCGGCGCCACAGGCTATGGCGTGCGCACCCTGGTGAACTGGGTGATGGCTGGAGCCGGCGCCTAGGTTGCCCCCAGCTGCTGACGCCCGATCACCATGGCCGTGAAGAAGATTCGCTGGTACGTGAAGGCCCAGCTGGGGGTGCTGCTGCTGCCGGCGGGCCTGTGCCTGTTCGGTGAGGCCGTGATCCGCAAGGGACTCGAGGAACTGGCCAAACGGGTGGAACTGGCGGCCAGCGCCGGCGACGGCTTGCCGATGAAGGTGCTGCAGGCTCCCGGCCCCTGGTTCTGGTACGGCACCTTCGGGCTGATCATGATCAATGCCGGCGTGGGGCTGATGATCGAGAGCGGCCTGCTGCGCGGCTACCCCAGGCAGAGCTGAGCGGCCTTGGCCGCCGCGCCCTGGTCAGGCCGCCTCCAGGGCCGGCGAGAGCGACGAGGGCGCCGCCTCCAGCTCATGGATCTGCCAGCGGGCCCGCTCACCGCAACTGCTGAGCAAGCTCTCCAGATCGTCAGCGGCCTGCTTCGGGCTCGCATACGGACCGATATGGCGGGTGTGGAGTCCGTCACGGATGGTGAGCAGGTACATATCCAAATCAACACAGCGCAGTCAGCAGACTAGTGAGCAAAACCGGGGATGCGCAGGGCAGAGGCCAGCCACCGCAACCGATCAGCGAGAAAGTTCACAACGAACATTTTATGATTTTTTCGGATTTGTGGCCGGTTGCCAGGGCAGGCCTGTGCGGGCCTGGGCGCGCCACACCGCATCCAGCCGGCGATCGCGACCGCAGGCCCAGCGGTAGTAGCCGTATTTGAGCGGCTCGCGGCGGGCGTAATCCTGGTGGTAGGCCTCGGCGATCCAGAAGGTGTCCAGCGGCTCGATCCGCACGCGCAGCTCGCTCTCGGCCCGGCCCAGTTCCCGGGCCGCTGCGGCCCGGCTGGCGCTGGCCTGCTGGCGCTGAGCGGCGTCGGCCGTGAAGATCACGGGCCGGTAGGAGTCGCCGCGGTCACAGAACTGACCGCCGCCATCGAGGGGATCGATGTTGCGCCAGTAGGAGCGCAGCAACGCTGCGTAGCTCAGCCGCTGCGGATCAAAGCGCACCCGCACACTCTCCTGGTGACCTGTGCCGCCGGCGGAGACCTGCCGATAGGTGGGTCGCGCCAGGCGGCCACCGCTGTAGCCGCTCTCCACACTGATCACCCCGGGCAACGTTTCCAGGTCGTGCTCCAGACACCAGAAACAGCCCCCCGCCAGCACGGCCTGCTCACTGGCGGCGGCAGCTGGCGCTGGCGGTTCCAGCACCAGCCCCAGCACCAGGACAAGGGCCAGCAGCGCTGCCGCCCTCAGCGTGTGCCGCAGCAACCCTCCGATGGCCGATCCGATCCCGCCGTGCACTGCGCCTCCTGGCCTGCCAGACCTCACGATGCCTGAGGGGCCACGGAGCCGACCCGCAACTGGTCGAGGATCGCGCAGGCCGCCCGGTCGGTGACCCCTGGCTCACCCAGCTCCCGGGTGAGCCGCCCGTAGCCATCCAGCATCGCCTGCCGCTCCGGGCTGGCGGGATCCAGCAGGGGCAGGGCGCAGCGCACGATGGCCTCCGGCCGCAGAGCCTCCTGCAGCAGTTCCGGCACCAGCCGTTCCCCGAGCACCAGATTCACCGGCGAGATATGCGGCACACTGAAGCGCAGCAGGTGGCGGGCCACAAAGGCCGTGAGCCAGCTCACGCGGTACACCACCACCTGGGGGACGCCCCGAAGGGCCAGCTCCAGATTCACGGTGCCGGACTTGGCCAGGGCCAGATCGGCGGCCGCGCAGAGGGCAGGCTTGAGCCGATCCGCGTCCGCAGCGGGAATCACCCTGGCGCGAACGCCGGCCTGGCGCAGCTGCTGGGCGAGCCTGCTCTCAAAGCCCGTGAGCCCGGCGGGCACCACCACCTGCAGGCTGGGATCATGGCGCTGCAACGCAGCCGCAGCCGCCACGATGTGGGGCAGCATGTAGCGCAGTTCCTGGCGGCGGGACGCCGGCATCAGCAGCAGCACCGGCTGCCGCTCGTCGAGGCCCAGCTGGCGCCTGGCCGTCCGCCGGTCCGGCGCCTCCGCCACGGTGTCCAGCAGCGGATGGCCCACATAGGTGACGTCCGCACCGCGACAGCGGTAGTAACGGGCCTCCTCCTGAAAGATGGCCAGGATCTGGTTGGTGAACCGGATCAGGTTGGTGCGCCCCTCCGTGCCGAACTTGAACGCCCACTCCTGGGGGGCGATGTAGTAGGTGATCGGCACCTGGGGATAGCGGCGCTTGAGGCTCAGCCCCAGGTTCACATTGGGGCCCATGTAGTCGATCAACACCACCCCATCGGGGACCTGCTGGGCAAACCAGCGCCGCAGGCGCCGCTGCAGCCGCAGCGTGGGCAGGAGAAAGGGCAGGGCTTCCCACAGACCGATGGCGCCCATGCGCATGGTGTTGGCCAGCAGCCGGGCACCGGCCCGCTGCATGCGCTCACCCCCCAGGGCCACGATCTCCAGCTCCAGCCCGCGCCGCCGGGCCTCCCGCCTCAGCGCCGCCACCAGCAGGGATCCCTGCAGGTCGCCGGATACCTCGCCAGTGCTCACCAGCAGGCGGAGCATCACTGTGCTCCCGGGATCGGCCCGCGGCGGGACGGCGCGGACGACGCCTCCAGGAAAGCCACCAGGGTTTCGGCAGCTCCCGTGAGAGGAGCCGTCCTGAGCTGGGCGAGGACCTGGGCGAGGGGCTGGCGCTGGCGGTAGATCGCCGTCCAGGTGCGCTTGAGGTCGACCAGCTGGAGGCCGCCATCCAGCTCGGCGAACCCGCTGCGCTGCATTCCAATGCGGTTGAGGGCGCGCACCCTTGAAGGGTGCCCCTCCACGATGCAGAAGGGAGGCACGTCCCGCTCGATGCGACTCATACCACCCACCATGGCCAGCGTGCCGATCTGCACGAACTGGTGGATGCCGAGCACGCCTCCGATCACGGCCCGGTCGGCGATCACCACGTGGCCAGCCACCGCAACACCATTGGCGATCACGATACGATCGCCCAGCTCACAGTTATGCCCCAGATGAGAGTAGGCCATTAGCAAATTGCCATGGCCGATCCGTGTGATCTGCTCGCCATGGGTGGCCCGGTTCACTGTGACATATTCACGGATTGTGTTGTCGTCTCCGATTTCAACTCCCGTGGGATCGCCGGTGTACTTGAGATCCTGCGGTTCCAGACCAATACACGCTCCGGGGAACAACCGATTGCCGCGGCCCATCCGCACCCTCCCTTCAAGCACCACATGGGCACCGATGCTGCAATCCGGGCCGATCTGCACATCCGGCCCGATCACGGCGTAGGGCCCCACCTGCACGCCCGCAGCCAACTCAGCGCGGGGATCAATCACGGCTGTGGGATGGATCAAGGGCATCAGGCTCAATCCACCAGGGAGAACAGCAGCTCACCGGAACACACCTGTTGCCCCTCCACCGTGGCTTCCGCCTGCACCTTGCCGAAACGCTTGCGCTTGAGACTGAGCAGTTCACAGGCGATCAGCAACTGATCGCCTGGCACCACGGGCCGACGGAAACGGACACCGTCAATGCCGGCGAACACAAACAATCCCTTCGGCAGATCCGGCATCTGGGTCACGATCAGGCCCCCCACCTGGGCCATCGCCTCCACGATCAACACCCCGGGCATCAGGGGACGGCCAGGAAAATGTCCTTGAAAGTGGGGCTCATTCAAGGTGACATTCTTGATGGCCACGGCCCGTTTACCCGGCTCATGCTCCAGCACCCGATCCACCAGAGCGAAGGGATAGCGGTGGGGCAACAGGCCCTGAATCTGTTCCGCAGTCAGCAGCACAGTGGACGAAGACGGATCAGGCAAGGGAAATCAGGCAGGGAGTAAAGAGAGCTCCTTCTCCAGGGCCGCCGCGAGGTCGGTATGGAGACGGTGGGAGCCCCGGTAGGCAAACACCTGGGCCCGGGGCAGGCCGGCCAGGGCCAGATCCCCAAGCAGGTCGAGAATCTTATGGCGCACCGGCTCGTCGGCAAATCGCAGCGGCGGGTTGAGCCAGCGCTCGCCATCGCACACCAGGGCGTTATCCAGGGCCCCGCCCTGAATCAAGCCTGCGGCCCGCAGCTGTTCCACCTGGGAGAGCAGACCGAACGTGCGCGCCGGCGCAATCTCGGCCACAAAGGTCGCGGGGGTGAGGGCCAGGGTCAGAACCTGCCGGCCGATCGCCGCCTGGTCGAAGTCGATGGCGGCACCGAGATGGAGCCCCTCGGCGGGAAGCGCCGTGACGAAGCTGGTGCCGTGCTGCAGGGTGAGTGGACGATCCAGGCGTGGAGTGGCGGCACGGGGGCCCAGGGGCCGCAACCCCGCTTCAGCGATCAGATCCACCCAGGGCAGGGCGGAGCCATCCAGTAACGGCAGCTCCGGGCCGTCCACCCAGATGGCCGCCTGGGTGAGGCCGGTACCCGCCAGCGCTGCCAGCAGATGTTCCACGGTCGCCAGGCGTCGCCCGCCCAGATCCAGGGCTGTGCACAGGCTGGACTCACACACCTGGCCCGGGGCCAGGCGCTGCAGCGGCTCCTGTGGCGCATCGAGCCAGCCGACCCAGAAGCCGGGGCGGGAAGCCGGTGCCAGACGCACCCGCGACTTGGCCCCGCTGTGCAGCCCGACTCCCTCGATCTCCGCACTCCCGGCCAGAGTCCAGCAGGAGCTGTAGTCGGCAGGCCAGTCGATCACTAGAACTTCCAGCCGACGCCCAGGTTGAAGCGCCACTCAGAAGTGAAATCTTCGGTTGCAACCTCCAGGCGCAAGGGTCCTACCGGCGTGGTGACAATCACGCCGATGCCGGGCGAGAAACCCTCTCCCTTCTTACCGAGCAGACCACCGGGGTTGCCAGGAATTCCGGACTGGCTGCCGAAGGTGGTGCCGGCATCAAAGAAAATCTCACCACTGATGATGCTGAAGATCGGGAACCGATACTCAATCGTGAATTCGCCGAAACTCTTACCGACGCCAAGATCGCAGTTGGCATAACCGCGCACCGAGTTCCCTCCACCCAGACAGAAGGCCTCATAGGGTGGAATTTCATCGCCCAACATCGTGCCGGCGGAGACCTGGAAGGCCAGCGCCTGTTTGCAATCCCTGGCCTCACCTGGCCCTGGCCTACAGCCCTTGAACACCTTCAGCCAGTTCACAGGGATGAAGTGGGTGAAACTGGCCCGCACCCGATTGAAGGTGGGCGAGTCGTTGCCAACCGAGAAAAACTGCTCGGTACCGAGACTCAGGAAGTTGCCGCTGGTGGGGTTGCGGGGATCATCCAGGGTGCTGTAGGTGGCGCCAAGCCGGGCACTCAACAGCTGGTTTTCAGTGGCGCAGTTGAAAGCCAGGCAGATCACCTGGCGGCTGGGGACCACGTCCGGCGTTTTGTTGGCGCCCACCACAGCCTGGGAAAACTTGGATCCCGAGAAGTTCATCGGCGTGACCTCCTGCCCCCCGAAGGCCAGGATCAGGCGCCAGGGGGCCTTGCGGAAGGGATCGCCGCCATTGAGTGGCCGCACGAACTGCACGTTCGCACCCACACGCTGAATCGCGACCGTATCGAAATTGGTGCGCACCAACAGATCGTCTCCACCAATCCGGCGGGGTTTGTTAGTTACCAGATCGAAGTCTGCGCCGTTGAAGCTCTGCAGATCGGTCTCGAAGGTGGTGTTCTCGCTCTGGAAGATCTGGGGCACCTCCCGGCTGAAGAACATCCGGGCCCGGAATGACGTGCGGTAGCGATCACCCTTGATCCAGGGATCGGTGAAGGTGATATCCCCGAGGCCGCCGAACTGACCGTAGGAGAAGTTGGTGCCGAGGTCCCAGGCCCTGCCCAGCAGATTGCTGTCCTGGAGCTGAATCTGGCCGAAAACCCCTGGGCCTGGCTGTAGCCCACACCGCCGGAGACAGAACCACTCGACTGCTCCACGATCCCCAGCACCACCACCACCTCGCCGGGCTGGGCCGGCACGGGTCTGAGGGTGACCTTGACGTCACTGAACAGACCGGTGCCATAGATGCGCTTGATGTCTTCCTCCAGCTGGCGGCGGTTGAACACTTCGCCGGCCTTGAGTGACACCTCCCGGGTGATCACCCACGGCTTGGTCTTGCCGCGGATGGTTTCGCCCTTGTCATTGGTGGTTTCACCGTCCTTGTCGATGAACTGCACCTCCACCCCCTGCACGGTGCCTTCGCGCACCAGCAGGTCCACCACCCCCTCGGGACTCACCCGGCTGGGGCCACTCACCCTCGCCAGGGAATAGCCCTCATCGGCGTACCACTTCTGCAACGCCTGCATGCGGGTCTGCAGGGTGTTGAGGTTGAGCGTCTTGCCGTAGTCGGTGGCGAAGGTCTCGCTCACCACCTGCTCGGGCAGCTTGATCTCACCGGCCGGTTGCAGCCTGACGCTCTGCAGCACCGGATTGGGAACCACCGTGACGATCAGCCGCACGCCGAGGGGGCCATCCACCGGCTGGATGCGCACATCGGAGAACCAGCCGGTGGCGTAGATGGCGGCCAGGTCGGTCTCCAGTTCGCTGCGACTGACGCGGGTGCCGGGGTTGACCCGCATGGCCGCATAGGCCGCCAGCTCCAGTCGCTCGCCCTCGGGATGGCCATCCAGGCCCTCGATCACCACCTCGGCGATCTGCACCCGCGGCTCCGCCGCTGCCGGGGCCTGGGCCGGTGCTGGAGCGGGGAAGGTGCCCGGACCGTCGACCTGCTGGGAGGCAGGGATCTCGAAGGCCGGGGGGGAGCTGGCGGGATCGACCGGCCTGGGCTGCTCCTGACCAGGGGGTTGCTGGCCTGCGGGAGTCGGCTCGGCAGCGGGCTGGTCCTGCGCCCTTACCGCTGGGGCGGCCAGCATCACGGTTCCCAGCAGGGGCAGTACTGCCCTGAGCGGCAGAACTGCCTTGGAACCCAGCAAGCCGGCCATAACGTCCCGATCAGCGCGGCTGGGCCGCAAATTGGGCAAACCTTACCGGTAGACCCTGGGTTGGGGACAGACCCCCTGGAGCCGTTTGAGAACCTCCCCATAGGCCTCCACAACGCCGCCCAGGTCCTGGCGGAAGCGATCCTTGTCGAGGATCCGGTCCTGGCTGTCGGCCACGGCCCCATCCCAGAGGCGGCAGGTATCCGGACTGATCTCGTCGGCCACCAGCATCCGGCCGTCCGCCGCCAGCCCCAGCTCAATCTTGAAATCCACCAGGCGCAGCCCCACGCCGTGGAACAGGGGCGCCAGCACGCTGTTCACCCGCAGGGCCAGGTGCTCCAGCTGCTGACGCTGGTCAGGGGTGAGCAGGCCCAGCCGCTCCAGTCGGGCATCGGTGAGCAGGGGGTCGCCGTAGGCGTCGTCCTTGTAGTAGAGGTCGAGCAGGGGCGGCTCCAGGGGGGTGCCCGGCTCCACCGGCAGCTGCTTGCAGAGACTGCCCGCCGCCACATTGCGGATCACCACCTCCACCGGAATCACCCGCACCGACCGGGCCAGCATCCAGGTGGCGGATGGCTCCGCCGGGGCCAGACCCAGGTAATGGGTGGCGACACCCGCCTGCTCCAGGGCCTCAAACAGCAGCGCCGAGATCTGGCAGTTGAGCGATCCCTTGCCGGCCAGGCTGGCCTTCTTCAGTGCGTTGAAGGCCGTGGCGTCGTCCTTGTACTCCACAGCCACCACCTCAGGCTGATCGGTGGCGTGGACGCGTTTGGCCTTGCCTTCATAGAGGAGCGGTCCGAGCTGGTAGGTGGTGGTCATGGCTGCGGGAGGGGAGAGGGCGGCGAGGGGGCGGCATGGCCGCCGTCCTGGCGGGGCGAACGCAACTGCTCTTCCAGGAGCAGAACCCGGGGGTCCTGGGCCGCGTCGCCCTGGCTGCGGCGCTGCAGCCATTCACCGTAGGCATCGTCGATCCGCTCACTCAGACGCAGGCGCCGCTCCAGGGCGCGGCGCGAGGCCCCATCGCCCACGCCCTCGGCCAGCTGCTGGTCAAGCAGGGCGGCCACCAGCCCCCAGTCCTCGGCGGCCGCCGCCTGCTCCAGGGCCCGTTCCATGATCGCCTCGCGCTCCTGCGGGGGCAGATGGGTGGCCAGCAGGGCCGCCCGGCCCCAGCGGGCCGCCGTGGCAGCACCGGGTTCACGGCTGGCCAGCAGCACCTCGGCCGCCTGGCGATGGGCCTCCAGGCTCACCAGGTGGTCGGCCAGCAGATCCAGTGCCACCCGCTGACGCGGGGGTCGGTCGGGCCGATCCGGTTCGGCCACCGGCAACCGCAGGCTCTCCAGCCGGCTGAGATCGCCAGCAGCGAGAAGGGCCAGCGCGTCCACAGCCCGGGCATGGTGCAGGCCCCCGTGGGCGGCGCGCCACTGCAGCAGCAGCCAGTTCTCCCTGGAGCCATCCCCAGCCGGGCTGGTGCGCTCCAGCACCGCCAGGGCCGCCTGGGACGCGCCACAGGCCAGCAGCGCTTCGGCGGTGGCCAGGGCCTGAGCCGGACCGGGCTCGGCCGGGAGGCCCGCCTGCAGGCGGCGCTGCTGGTCCCGCAGGGCCACGAGATCCCCCCGCTGGCGCAGGGCCCGGCACTGCTCGAGCGCGGCATCTGCCAGCGCGGGCGGCACGGCCAGCGGGCCGGCCCCCAGCGCGGTGAGCAGCGCGGTGAGCAGGGATGGCAGCCGCGCGCCGCGCCAGGCCGGCGGTTGCCGCAGTGGGGAGGGAAGATGGAGCACGGTGCCCAGTCCTGCGGGCTGCGGGTCGCCACAGCAACCTAGAAGAGCCAGGCGATTCGCCCCGGCCGCGCCCCCATCCCGCCACTCGCCCCGGTCCACTGCCGCTGGTCCATGTCCACCGCCCCCTCGATCACCGCCACCCCAGCGACCACCCCTGAAGCAAGCACACCCGAGGCGATCCCCACACCGGCCCGCGTGCTGGTGGTGGGCGGCGGCGGGCGCGAGAACGCCCTGGCCTGGGCCCTGGCCCGCTGCCCGGGGGTGGAGCGGGTGTGGGTGGCGCCGGGCAACGGCGGCACCCTGGAGCTGGAGGGCTGTGCACAGCTGCAGATCGCCGAGCAGGACCAGGACGGCCTGCTGGCCGCCTGCCAGGAGCTGGCCATCGAGCTGGTGGTGGTGGGGCCGGAGGCCCCCCTGGCCGCCGGCCTGGCGGATGGGCTGCGCAGCGCCGGCCTGGCGGTGTTCGGTCCCGGTGCCGACGGGGCCCAGCTGGAGGCGAGCAAGCAGTGGGCCAAGGCGCTGATGCAGGCGGCCGGCGTGCCCACCTCCGGCTACTGGGCCGCCAGCAGCGAGGCCGAGGCCCTGGTCCTGCTGGAGTCGCTGGAGCAGCCGCCGGTGGTGAAGGCCGACGGGCTGGCGGCGGGCAAGGGGGTGACCGTGGCCGAGAGCCACGACGAGGCCCGCAGCGCCATTGAGGAAATCTTCGCCGGCCGCTTCGGCGCCGGAGGAGGGGCCACCCTGGTGCTGGAGGAGCGCACCTACGGGCCGGAGGTGTCGGTGTTCGCCCTCTGTGATGGCGAGCGGCTGGTGCTGCTGCCCCCGGCCCAGGACCACAAGCGCATCGGCGAGGGCGACACCGGGCCCAACACCGGCGGCATGGGCGCCTATGCCCCCGCCCCCCTGCTGGACGCGGCCGGGCTGGAGGCCGTGCGGCGCTCCGTGCTCGAGCCCACCCTGGCCGCCCTGCGGGCCCGCGGGATCGACTACCGCGGCGTGATCTACGCCGGCCTGATGCTCACCGACGCCGGCCCGAGCGTGATCGAGTTCAACTGCCGCTTCGGGGATCCCGAATGCGAGACCCTGATGCCCCTGCTGGGGCCGGAGCTGGCAGCGGTGTTGCTGGCCTGTGCCCGGGGGCGCCTGGATCTGGCACCGCCGCTCAGCATTCAGCCAGGCTGCAGCGCCTGCGTGATCGCCGCCGCCCAGGGCTACCCGGGCGAGATCCGCCGGGGCGATCCGATCAGCAGCCGGCTCCAGCCCGACGCCAGCCTGCAGCTGTTCCACGCCGGCAGCCGCCGCGACCCCGATGGCCGCTGCCTCAGCAACGGCGGCCGGGTGCTGGCGGTGGTGGCCCAGGCCGCCGACTTTGACAGCGCCTTCGAGCGGGCCTACGCCGGCCTGGCCCAGGTGCACTTCGAGGGCATGACCTTCCGCCGCGACATCGGCCACCAGGTGCGCAGCCGATGACCAGCAGCAGCGAGGCGATCGGCGGCGAGCGGGGTTCCGGCCTGGGGGCCGGCGGCCAGCTGCCCCGCTGGCGCCGGGCCCTGGCCCAGTGGTGGGCGGAGTTCAGCCTGCAGACCAAGCTGCTGGCGGTGGCCACCCTGGTGGTGAGCCTGCTGATGACCGGCATCACCTTCCTGGCCCTGAACGGCATCCAGCGCGATGCCCGCATGAGCGACACCCGCTACGCCCGCGACCTCGGGCTGCTGCTCTCGGCCAATGTGACGCCACTGGTGGCCGAGGGCAACGACCGCGAGCTGGCCTCGGTGGCCGACCGCTTCTGGCGCTCCAGCCGCAGCCTCCGCTACATCTTCTTCGCCGACCCCGACGGGGTGATCTACCTCGGCATTCCCATTGGCTCCAACAACGGCAGCAGCGAGCTGCTGCTCAGCCGCCGGCTGGAGTTGCCCGGCGATATCCAGAACCGGCCCGACAATCCACTGGTGCGCCAGCACCTCACCCCGGACGGCCAGGTCACGGATGTGTTCGTGCCGATGGTGAGCGAGGGGCGCTATCTGGGGGTGCTGGCCCTGGGCATCAACCCCAACGAAACCCTGCTGGCCAGCGCCGCCCTCACCCGGGAGGTGACCGTGGCGGTGTTCATCTCGATCTGGGTGCTGGTGATCCTGGGCTCGGTGTTCAATGCCCTCACGATCACCCAGCCGGTGAAGGAGTTGCTGCGGGGCGTGCGCCAGATCGCCGGCGGCAACTTTGAGGCCCGGATCGCCCTGCCGGTGGGCGGCGAACTGGGGGAACTGCTGCAGGGCTTCAACACGATGGCCGCCCAGCTGGAGGTGTACCAGGCCGCCAACATCGAAGAGCTCACCGCGGCCAAGGTGAAGCAGGAGTCGCTGATCGCCACCATGGCCGATGGCGCCGTGCTGCTCGATGCAGGCGGCGCGATCGTGCTGGCCAACCCGACAGCCCGCCGGCTGTTTCGCTGGGAGGGCCGCAATCTGGAGGGCAGCGGCGTGATCGAGGAACTGCCCGAGCGCCTGGCCATGGAGCTGCAGTCGGCCCTCGACAACGTGACCAGCGGCGAGCGTGACGACGCCGATGTGCGCTGCAGCGTGGGTGAGCCGGCTCGCACCCTGCGGATCGTGCTGCAGGCGGTGCGCGATGCCAGCGGCGAAACCCTCAAGGGCATCGCCATGACGGTGCAGGACCTCACCCGCGAAGTGGAACTGAATGCCGCCCAGAGCCGCTTCATCAGCAACGTGTCCCACGAGCTGCGCACGCCCCTGTTCAACATCAAGAGCTACGTGGAAACCCTTCACGATCTGGGCGATCAGCTGAGCGAAGAGGAAAAGCAGGAGTTCCTGGGCATCGCCAATGCCGAGACCGACCGCCTCACGCGGCTGGTGAACGATGTGCTGGATCTCTCGAGGCTGGAGTCGGAACGGCAATGGCAGTTCGAACCCCTCGAGCTGGCACCGGCGATCGAGCAGACGCTGCGCACCTACCGGCTCAACGCCGAGGAGAAGGGTGTGGCCCTTGGCTTCGAGGCCGATCCCCAGCTGCCACGGGTGCTGGGCAACTGGGATCTGCTGCTGCAGGTGTTCGACAACCTGGTGGGCAATGGGCTCAAGTTCACCTCTGCGGGCGGGAAGCTGATGATGCGGGCCTATCCCTGGCCCGATCTGTGCGCCCTTGCTCCTGAGGCAGCCGGCGCAGCCGGCAGTCCCAGCTGTGCCATCACCTCGCCACTGCCGCGCTTGCGGATCGAAGTGGCCGACACCGGTTGCGGCATCTCAGAGGCCGACCAGGAACGCATCTTCGAGCGCTTCTACAGGGTTGAGAATGCCGTGCACACCGAGGCCGGCACCGGCCTGGGGCTTTCGATCGTGCGCGGCATCCTCGACAAGCACGGCACCAGGATCCAGATGGCCAGTGAATCCGGCGTGGGCACCACGTTCTGGTTCGATCTGCCCCTCGAGCATTCCGACAGCGACGAGTTGCAGCTGCTGGCCGAACGCAGGCGCTACGACAGCGGCATGTCCGCCCTCAGCTGAGGCTGCAACCGTCAGACCCACCTGGCTCTGGGGGCGCTGGCTCAGATGTCATCGGCCACACCGCGAACGATGCGGGCCAGCTCACTGCGTTCATCGGTGGTGACCCGATGGGGCACGCCGGAGATGATGCGCTCAAAGTTGGAGAAGGAATCCTTGATCTCAGGCCCATTTCCGGTGATCACGAATTCGCGGATGCCCTTGTCATGCCAGGACCCCCGCATCTTGAAGACATTGAGCGCGCGAGCCATCTCACCGCGAATCTCAACGTACTGAAGCAGAAGAATCGTATCGGTGATCGTGGAGATGTGGGAGTCTGTGATCGAATGGCTACCCATAAACTCCTCTGAGGTGTTTGTGAAAAAGCCAGCAATCTCCTCCTGCTTGGCATAGCCAGTAACCCCAATCACAAACTGCCTGAAAGCGTTATGGCTCACACCCCTGGCCAGAGCTGAGAGTGAATCAATGGCCATCCGCGATGGCTTGAACTGGCTGATTTCCGTCTTGATGATCTGCAGGTGATCTTCCAGACCCGTGGATTCCGGGTAGGCGCAGATGATCTTGAGCAGGCCATCCTGCTCCATCTGCTCAAAGTCGATACCCCAGCTGGTGGCATTGCGCAACAACTGGGCCCTGGATTCCTCATAGGCAAACAGGATGGCGCGCTCCTTGCTGCGGCAGGCATCTTCGATGAACTTGGAAACCAGCAGGGTCTTGCCGGTACCGGTTGCACCGGTGGCGAGAATGATGGAATCCTTGAAGAAACCACCGCCACACATCTCGTCCAGTTTCGGCACGCCGGAGCTGAGGCGTACGTTGGAACTGCGTTGGGTGAGGCGCATCGCCCCCAGCGGGAACACACTCATGCCGTGGCTCCCGAGCGTGAAGGGGAATTCACCCTTCATGTGGGTGGTGCCCCGCAGCTTGAGAATCTCCACCGTGCGACGTCGGCGCTCACCCTCGAGCACATTGCGCAGAATCACCACGTTGTCGGACACAAATTCCTCAACGCCGTAGCGGGCAATCGGTCCATATTCATCAATGCGCTCCGTCGTCATCACCGTGGTGACACCAATCTCTTTGAGCCGGGCAATCAGGCGGAAGATCTCCCGACGCACCACCGAAACGGCGTCATACTGCTGAAAGACAGCAGTGATGGAGTCAATCGCCACACGCCTGGCCTTGTACTTGCGAATCGCATAATTAATGCGCTCAATCAAACCAGACAGGTCAAAATTGCCAGCCACATCCTGACCTTCCGGGTCGGGCGAAGCATCCAGGATAAAGAGCTTATCCTGCTCCACCATTTCCTGAAGATTCCAGCCGAAGCTGGCGGCATTTCGCAGGATATCGAGCGGCGATTCTTCAAACGTAACGAATATGCCAGGCTCGTTATACTGCCGAATCCCATTGTAGAGGAAATTCAGCGAGAACACGGTCTTGCCCGTGCCCGACGTTCCCGAAACCAGCGTGGAGCGTCCGATTGGCAAGCCGCCATGACAGACATCGTCGAATCCCTCGATGCCGGTGGGCAGCTTCTGCACCTGCAGCATGGCAACGGGCTGTGGACTGAAATCGGTCATCGCAGAAAAGGAGCAGGAAAGAGGTCTTCAGATCGTCTGAGACTGCGGCGTCTGCAGTGGGAACAGGGCAAACTGGCTGGGTGGCGTGCCATCAAGGGACCCATCAGAGCGTCGGGTCACCCAGTGATGGTGTGATCGCATCGAGCACATCATCAGCCAACAGGGATTCTTCCGACAATTCGTCATAGAGGAGATCCAAGCCAATCAACACCCGCTCCCGATCGCTGAGATCACCAATGATGCGACGCACTGGTGGTGGCAGGATTTTAGCCAGGGTAGGGGTGGCCAGAATCTTGTCTTCCTCGGCCAACTGGGGATTCTTGAGAACATCAATGACCTTGAGAGCATAGACGCCCTGAAACTCCGTTTCCAAGATATTGCGCAATGTTTTCAGCGCCCGCATGGAGTTGGGCGTATTGCCAGCAACGTAGAGCTTGAGGATGTAGGTCTTGCGGGGGGACATGACAGGGATGCTCCGAGAATCACCGAAGAGTCAGGGCTGGTGGATTGATCAACAGGCTTCGGGGCGGATCGCTAGACAACGTCGGCACCGATCAAAGCCCCTGCATGGCTGGCGCCAGGGGAACGCCGGCAGGGATGGAACGGCGATACATCTCACAGAGGTGCGCCATGACATCAAGAAGGGCGAGGCGGTAATCCTGCAGAAAATCACTCTTGTGGCCTTCCAGGCTAAGCTGCTTGGAAAAAGAGTCGATCAAGTCCATGTGAATCTCAACAGTCCTGGTGATGGGCAGATCGCTGAAAAACGCAGTATTCACAAAACTCTCCAACGCCTGGTTTGCCGCTGCAGGATCCTTGAAGTAACTGAACAGCAGATCGCGATAGGTGCGCTTCAGGGACTCCAGCAGGATCTCCGCATCCTTGGGGTCGAGATTGCGTAGGAAGCGAGAAGAGTCACGCTTGTAGAACACTCCCAACAGGCCCAGTCGGGCCTGCAGCCGGTTGGCCAGCCGCCAGCGCTCAGGCATCGGCTCCTCCCGTCCCACTCCCGGATCCTCGGGTGGCGCGGCCAGCACCCGGCTCAGGGAGCGGGAAATGGCCGCATCCAGGCTGTAGGTGAGTTGCTCCAGCTGATCGGCCGACAGATGAATCTCATCGGGGTGGTAGTCCACCTGACCGAGCACCCGACCGATCACCACAGCCGGCAACACCAGGCCCCGCTCCTGAAGGGCCTGGGCGGCTTCCGGAGCCAGCTCGCCCTGCTGGAGGAGCAGGGCGTCACAGCTGTCTCCGAGCCGCTCCAGCTCGGGCACGGGGTCGACTTCCGCGGCGCAGGGCACGAGGCGATAGCGCGTCTGACCGTCAAGCCAGCGGGTGACAGCCTCCTGGAGACTGGGATCGCGGATCAGGGAAACGATGGTGAGGGCCGATTCGGGCATGGAGGGCCGGAGGCGACGGGAAATCCGCCGGGGCTTGAGCCAATGTTGACGAAAGGAGCTGCCAGAAGGGAGAATTGATGTTTGTCTTCCAAATCGTGCGCCAGGCCTGAATGGGCCTGAAACGCTGGGATCCCGACCCTCCTCGCTTGGGATCCCGACCCTCCACGATCCGGACACTTCGTCCCAGGCGATGTCCCTGCACCCGTGACTCCAGCGTTTCAGTCCAGCCTGGCCACGCCCTGCCGCCATGACCCAGACGCCCTCAACAACCTCCACCAGTCCGGCAGATGCCGGCTCGAAGGCAGCCGGGAACGCTGATCAGCCCGGGCCCTACGCCATCGTGGAGAGCTCAGGCCAGCAGTTCTGGCTCCAGCCGAACCGCTACTACGACATCGACCGCCTGGCTGCCGATGTGGACAGCATCGTGAACCTGGAGAACGTGCTCCTGGTGAACGACGGCAAGGCCGCCACCCTGGGTCAGCCCTACGTGGCCGGCGCCACCGTGGAGCTGAAGGTGATGGCCCATCGCCGCGGCCCCAAGTTGATTGTGTACAAGATGCGGCCCAAGAAGAAAACCCGTCGCAAGAACGGACATCGCCAGGAATTGACCCGGGTGATGGTGCAGTCGATCAAGGTGGCCGGCAAGGCCCTCAACTGAGCACCCACTCTCTCCACCACCACCACGCCCGTTCCGCTGGCACCCTTCCCTTCTGGCACAGTCTCCGCCGGCAATCACCTCCACACGCATCCCAACTCCATCCCCAACCCATGGCTCACAAGAAAGGTACGGGTTCCACCCGCAACGGCCGCGACTCCAACTCCAAGCGCCTGGGCGTCAAGGCCTATGGCGGTGAAGCTGTGTCCGCCGGCTCCATCCTGATCCGCCAGCGCGGCACCTCCGTGCTGCCCGGCACCAACGTGGGCCGGGGTTCGGACGACACCCTGTTTGCCCTGGTGGATGGGGTGGTGAACTTCGACAGCATCAAGCGGGGCCTGCGCAGCCGCAAGCGCATCAACGTGGCGGTTGGCTGAATCCCGAGGCTGCCGTCCCAACCACCTATGCCCATTCATTTATGCCCATTGATGCCCATTCGGCATAGCTCACTCTCAAGCCGGCGGCCTCCACCGCCGGCTTTTTTTGCTGGAGGCAACGGCACACCGCTCCCAGGTCTTCAGGCCAGGCGATAGGCCCGGGTGGTGATCAGGTAGGGGTGAAACACCTCCACAAAGCTCGCCTGCAGCGTGCGGAAAAAGGCTTCCACCAGTGCTGGGTCGTCGAGATGAAAGGGATACTCTCCTTGAAAGCCCTGGAAGAAGTACCAATTCAGCAGGGCAATCGCCCCGGGCTCCATACGGGCAGCGAACTGCAGGAGCTGGGCGGCGGGATCGGGCAGATGCTCGAGCACATCGAGGCAAACAACCGTGTCGAAGCGGCGGGGCAGTGCCGGATCGTCCAGGTCGCGGAAGCAGGCCATTTTGGCGCTGAGGCCCAGTGCCTCGGCCCGGGCCTGCACAAACGCGCGGTTGTGGGGATTGAGATCCACGAACCACACCCGCTCCACCTCCGGCAGGGCCGCGGCCGCCAGGGCATGGCTGCCGATGCCGCCACCGAAATCGAGCACCTGGCCGCGGGCGAAACGCTGCTGCAGCCGCAGGGTGTCGGCGATGTAGTCGGCACTGCCGAGATGCCAGGCCGCCAGTTCCAGCAAATGACCGGTGCCCACGGTGTCCTCGTAGAAGCTGCTCACCTGGTCAGGGTCGAAGCTGCCCGGATGCAGGGCCGCCAGCTCGGCGGTGCTGGCGGGCAGGCGCCGCTCCAGCTCTGTTGGTTCCAGAACGAGATAGCGGGCGAGCTGCGCGCGCAGGTCGAAGCCGTCGGTGAGGAACCGCTCAACGCCCAACCCTGGATCAAACACCGTGGCCATCGCCTGCTGCATCCCGCTGCTGTTTTGCGCCAACCTAGGGGAGGTCCGCTGGCTCCTCAGTCGGCCAACTCCGCCCCCATGCCGGGCACCGCCAGCCAGCCCCTTAGCCAGCCCACCAGCAGGTAGAAGGGCAGGGTGTCGGCCAGAGCCGCCACCGCCTTGAACAGGTAGCCGCTGGCGATGAAACCGGCCAGCTGGGGCAGCACCGGAGCATCGCTGCGCACCGGCAGCACGTGGCTGGCGTAATGGCTGATCAGCACCACGGCAGTGGTGTCCACCAGCTGGCTCACCAGGGTGGAGCCGTTGTTGCGCAGCCACAGGGCCTGGCCGCCGCTGACGCGCTTCCAGAAGTGGAACAGGCGCACATCGGTGAACTGGGCCGCCAGGTAGGCCACCATCGAGGCCCCCACCGCCCCGAAGGCCAGGCGCTGCACATCGAAGAACGTGGACTCCGGGGCACCGGCCAGGCCCGGCAGCACCCCGCCCAGCCAGAGGATCAACACGATCCAGCCATTGAGCAGCAGCCCCACCCACACCAGCTGGGAGGCCTTCTGCTCGCCCCACAGTTCACTGATCAGGTCGGTGCACAGGAAGGTGACCGGATAGGGCAGGGCGCCCACTGCCACCACGATCGGCCAGGAGCCGATGCTGCCCAGCTGCAGGAAGCGGGTGAGCCCGAGGATGTTGAGCATGCCCATCGTGCCCAGGAACAGGCCGGCGAGCACGAGAAACACCAGGTCGCGGCGCTGCTTGAGGGTCATCGCCACGGGGGATGAAACGCTGCCAGCCTGGCAGCGATGCCGCACGATGGCGGCACTGGGGGAGCGTGATGGCTGAACAGCCCTGGGGCTTTCTGGTGCTCGACAAACCCGCCGGGCTCAGCTCCCACGCCTGCGTGAGCCGGGTGCGGCGGGCCTACGGGATCAAGCGGGTGGGCCATGGCGGCACCCTTGATCCCGCCGTCACCGGCGTGCTGCCGATCGCCGTGGGGGCCGCCACCCGGCTGCTGCCCTACCTGGACGGCGACAAGGCCTACCGGGGGGTGGTGCAGCTGGGCCTGACCACCAGCAGCGACGACCTGGAGGGGGAGGTGCTGGCGCAGAGGCCGGTGCCGCTCCTGAGCCAGGTTGAACTGGAGGCGGCCCTGGCGCCGTTCCGGGGCGCGATCGAGCAGGTGCCGCCCCAGGTGTCGGCGGTGCATGTGGACGGCGAGCGGGCCTATGCCCGGGTGCGGCGCGGCGAGAGGCTGAAGCTGGCCGCCAGGCCGGTGACCATCCACCAGCTGGAGCTGCTGGGCTGGGACCAGGCCAGCGGCCAGCTGGAGCTGGAGCTGCGCTGCTCGGCGGGCACCTACGTGCGCGCCCTGGCCCGCGACCTGGGCGAGATCCTGGGCTGTGGGGCTGCCCTGGCCCGGCTGCGGCGCACCGAGGCCCTGGGCTTCGCGCTGGAGCAGGCGGTGCCCCTGGAGGCCCTCGACGCCTGGCGGGAGTGCGGGGCCCCACCCCCTGGGCTGCTGGATCCCCTGGCTCCCCTGGCCCATCTGCCGCGGCACCGGCTCAGCCCCGGGGAGCAGGCCGGGTGGCGCTGCGGCCGCGCTCCATCGCTCCCGGCCCCCCTGGCGCAGCTGGCCCCGGACAGCCCGGTGGTGGTGCTCAATCCGGATGGCAACCTGGCCGGCATGGCGCGCGCCGCAGAGGGCGTGCTGCAGCCGAAGCTGGTGCTCGACGCCGCCGGCTGAAGCGCCCCGCCGGTCCCGCGCCCCTCCTGCCGTTTTTCCCGCTCTCCCCGATGGCCGGCCACAGCAAGTGGGCCCAGATCAAGCGCACCAAGGCGGTGGTCGACGCCAAGCGCGGGGCCGTGTTCACCCGGCTGGGCCGGGAGATCACCGTGGCCGCCCGAGGGGGGAGCGATCCCGCCGGCAACTTCCAGCTGCGCACCGCCATCGAGAAGGCCAAGGCGGCGGGGGTGCCGAACGCCAACATCGAGCGGGCGATCGCCAAGGGCTCGGGCCAGCAGGGCGGCCCGGGGGAGAGCTTCGAGGCCGTGCGCTACGAGGGCTACGGCCCGGGGGGGGTGGCGGTGCTGATCGAGGCCCTCACCGACAACCGCAACCGCACCGCCGCCGACGTGCGGCTGGCCTTCAGCAAGCACGGCGGCAACCTCGGCGAAACCGGCTGCGTGGGCTATCTGTTCGAGCAGTGCAGCGTGGCCCGGGTGGCCTGGCCCTCCCGGGGCGACCGGGCCCTCGATGAGGAGTCCCTGCTGGAGGCCCTGCTCCAGCTCGAGGCTCCCCTCGACGGATCCGCCGCTGTGCAGGTGCTGCGTTACGAGCTGGGGGACGGGAACGCCGAGGTGTTCGCCCCCTTCGCCCAGCTGGAGGCACTGCAGGATGGGCTGGGGCGGGCCGGCTTCACGGTGCTGGAGTGGGAGCATCGCTGGATCGCCGGGACCGGTTGCCGGCTGGAGGATGCCGACCAGCTCAGGCGGTGCCTCAAGCTGCTGGACACCCTGGAGGAGCTCGAGGACGTGCGTTCGGTGACGGCCAATCTGGAGGCGGAGGACGCCCTGCTGGAGGCGCTGGAGGCCTAGGCCGGCTGCTGCGCCAGGGCCAGGGCGGCCCGGTCGGCGATCACCTCCACCCGCGGGTGCGCCTGCAGCCAGCTGGCCGGCAGGTCGGGGCTGGGGGGCTCCTGCAGCAGCGCTCGCAGCACCGGCGCCTTGGCCGCACCGGTCACCACCAGCAGACTCCGCCTTGCGGCCAGGATGTCCGCCAACCCCAGGGTGATGGCCTGGGCGGGAACGGCCGCCGGATCGCCGCCGAACGCCGCCGCGTTCTGGCGTCTGGTGGCGGCGCTGAGGGCCAGACAGCGGCAGCGGCTGTCAGCCCCACAGGGAGGTTCGTTGAAGCCCACATGGCCGTTGAGCCCCAGACCCAGCAGCTGCAGGCCGATCCCCCCCGCCGCCCGCAGGGCCGCGCCGTAGCGCTCCGCCTCCGCGTGGGGATCGGCGGCAAGGCCATCGGGCAGGAGCACCCGGGACGGGGCGAGCTGCAGGGGCTGCAGCAGGTGGCGGTGCATGGCCGCGCGGAACGAGCCGGGGGCGGCGGCGGCCAGGCCCACGTACTCATCGAGGTTGAAGCTCAGCCAGCGCTGGCGCACCCGCTCCTGCTGCTGCGGCGCCAGGGCCGCCAGCCGGCGCACCAGGGCGGCGTACACCGGCTCCATCGTGCGGCCCGTGGCCAGACCGAGGGGCCAGCCGGAGCCGTCGAGCATGGCCTCCAGAATCAAGCCGGCAACGTGCTCGGCCACGGCCTGTTCACTGGGCAGGGCCCGCACCGGCAGGCGCCAGCCCTGCGCCCGGGCGGGCGTCAGCAACGGCTCAGGGCTGTCCGGGATAGGGACGCAGGGCGGTTCCCCTGTAGTAGTGCTGAAGGATTCGCTCATAGGTGTCGCCCTTCTGGGCCATCGCCAGGGCGCCCCACTGACTCATGCCCACACCATGGCCAAAGCCGCGGCCGATGGCCAGCAGGGAGGGCTGGGGCACCTGCAGGGGAGCCGCAGAGGGAAGCGGCGAGGGCACTGTGGTCGGGGCTGCTTGCCCCGGGGCGCCAGTGGCGCTGTCTGCAGGAGTCTCGTCGCCCGCAGGCAGGGGCGGCGCGGATGGGGGCACCATGGCCACCTCGGGGAGCACCACCTCAAAGCGCACCTGGGTGCTGCGCAGGCGCAGGCGGGAGCGCAGCTCAGGCCCGGTCACCACCTTGGTGCCGGCAGGGCCCAGCACCCGGGCCTGGCGTACCCTGCCGGAGCCGGTGGTGCTGAGCACGTCGATGCGGGTCACGCCGCCGATCTCGGCAAAGGCCTCGCGCAGCTGGGCAGGCTCGAGACGCTGCTCCCAGCTGTGCACGGGGCTGCCCTGGTCGAAGTCGGGCACGCTCACCAGGTAGGGCAGCTGCTGGGTCCAGAGGTCACCGCTGTTTTCGGTGACGCCTCCGGCACTGCTGTGAAACACCGTGTTGGCCAGGCTGGAGCCATACATCAGCACCTGGCCGCGGGTGCTGGCCACGGCGGCCCGGGTGGAGGCGGTCTCGGCCTCCAGCCCCTTGTACACCTGGCTGGTCACGGTGGCGCTCACATCGAAGGGGGCGCTGGGCTTGCGCTGGCGCAGGGCGTAGGTGCGAGCCGCCACCGCCTGGGCCCGCAGGGCCTCCTGGGGCCAGCTGGCCGGCATCTCACTGCCCACCACGCTGGGCAGGTAGCTCTCCAGCGGCACGTGATTGATCGCCTGCAGCCGGCCGCCGCTCACCAGCACCTGCAGCCGGCCCCGGTAGCGCCGCTGGCCCAGCTGGAACGCACCGGCCTGGTCTGAGCCGGCGCCGGAGCGCGGAGCCAGCCAGACGCTGCCGGCCCGGGGCAGCGGCGCCGACGCCGGCCCCCCGGCGCTCGGGCTGTCGAGCCGCAGGTGCAGGCGACCGTTCTCCAGCACCAGGCTCGCGGGGCGGGAGGGGGCCAGTTCCACCCCACCCGGCTGAATCACCAGGGGCTGGTTGAGCGCCTGCAGCTGCAGGCTGCCCGCCTCGGCCAGCAGCACCCGCACCTCCGGCTCGCCGCTGCGGGCCTGGATGGTCCGGTCCCCGCCCATCACCAGCGCCGGCACGGCCAGAGCGGCGAGGGGCAGCAGGGGGGCCCAGGTGCGCAGGCGGAGGGTCACGGGTGGGACCGGCTGAAAAGCGCCCCATTGTGCCGGCCATGGCAACATGCGCCAGAGGCTTCTTCGGCTTGCAGGTCACCTTTCTCGGCACCAGCTCCGGGGTGCCCACCCGCGGCCGCAATGTGTCCGCCGTGGCCCTGCGGCTGCCCCAGCGGGCGGAGCTCTGGCTGTTCGACTGCGGCGAGGGCACCCAGCACCAGTTCCTGCGCAGCGACCTGCGGGTGAGCCAGCTGCGGCGGGTGTTCGTCACCCACATGCACGGCGACCACGTGTTCGGCCTGCCCGGGCTGCTCGCCAGCCTCGGTCTGGCGGGTACCTGCGCCGGGATCGACCTCTACGGCCCCGACCGGCTGCGGGACTATCTGGAGGGGGTGCTGCACACCAGCTCCACCCGCATCGGCTATCCGCTGCGCTTTCACCGCAGCGGCCCCGCCGCCGCCAGCGGCGCCACCCTGCTGGAGGACGGCGACATCACGGTGCGCTGCGCCCCGCTCACGCACCGGGTGCCGGCCTGCGCCTACCGGGTGGACCAGAAACCGCGGCCGGGGCGGTTCGACGTGGAGCGGGCCCGGGCCCTGGGCATCCCGCCGGGGCCGGTGTACGCCCAGCTCAAGCAGGGGCACAGCGTCACCTTGGATGACGGGCGGATCATCAACGGTGCCAGCCTCTGCGGCCCGGAGCGGCCCGGCGCCAGCGTGGTGTATTGCACCGACACGGTGTTCTGTGAGGCAGCGGTGGAGCTGGCCCGGGGCGCCGATCTGCTGATCCACGAGAGCACCTTCGCCCACGCCGAGGCCGAGCTGGCCTTCGCCCGCCAGCACTCCACCAGCACCATGGCCGCCCAGACCGCGCTGGCCGCCGGCGTGAAACAGCTGGCCCTCACCCACCTCAGCCCCCGCTACGTGGCGGGCAACCCGGTGAGCCCGGACGACCTGCTGGCCGAGGCCCGGGCGATCTTCGCCAACACGGTGATGGCCCGGGACTTTCTCAGCATCGACGTGCTGCCGGAGGCCGGCACGGACGAGCCGCCGGCGGCGCATTGAGCTGCAACAGTTCGCCCGAAACCAGCCCGCTGGCCCCTCCCCCCGTGATACAAGGTCTCCGATGCGGTTAGCCCCGCCACACCTCCGGCTTCTCCCCATGGCCTCAACCCCACTGGCCTCCGCCAGCCTCTCCCTGCGCAGAGGGCTCCGGGCCGCCGCCCGCACCCTGCTGGCCCTCCCCCTGGCTCTGTTGCTCTGTTTCGGCTTCGGTGGTGAGGCCATGGCCGCCCTGTGGACCAGTGAACAGCTCACCGTGCCCGCCAACCCCGATGGCGCCAGCGTGACCTTCAGCGAACAGGAGATCAAGGCCGGCCGCAAGCTCTTCAACAACAGCTGCGGCGAGTGCCACGCCGGTGGCATCACCAAGACCAACCAGAACGTTGGCCTCGACCCCGAGACCCTGGCCCTTGCCACCCCTCCCCGTGACAACGTGGAGGCCCTGGTGGATTACATGAAGGATCCCACCAGTTACGACGGCGAATACTCGATCGCCGATGTGCACCCGAGCATCCGCAGCAGCGACATTTTTGTGAAGATGCGCGATCTCGACGACGACGATCTGCGTCTGATGGCCGGCTACATCCTCACGGCTCCCAAGGTGCAGGGGATGCAGTGGGGCGGCGGCAAGATCTACTTCTGATCCCCCGCCTGCGTCTGGCTGCAGCGCCTGCTGCCGGTGCCTCCTACCAGGGCACCGGCTTTTTTATGTCAGTTCGGGCGGCAGCTGATTGGTGGGATGGCAGGAGGCCGGGTTGCGGCTGTACCACCACTCCTGCATGGCCGGAGCGAGGCGCACGGGGAAGAGGGTGATCACCGTGGCGGCGGTGGAGCGGGCCCCGGGCTGGAGCAGCTCCACGGCATAGGAGGGGCAACGCCGAGCGGCGAGGTCGGCCACGAAACGGCGGCCGACGCGCCGCCAGCTGGGCTCCTTGCTGCGCCATGCGAGGCGGCAGCAGGGCCAGGGAAGCTCCTCCCGATCGAAGAGACGGCAACAGGCACCCAGCACGCGAAAGCTGTATTGGCCGCCGGGGCTGGCATGCACGCTGCCGGGCTCCAGCAGGCTGGCGCTCGCCTCGGGCACGGGGCGTCCTGTGGCGGCTGGACCGGCGGGGATGGCGGGGATGGCGGGGATGGGATTCAGCGGATCGGGCATGAAAAAGCCACCCCGAAGGGTGGCGGAGAGCAGAGGCGGAATCAAGCAGACGACGCTGATCCAGGCTCGAGGAACAACGCCGGGGAGCGGCTCAGTAGAGCTCTTCCTCAGCGTGGGTCTTGATGGTGCAGTCGCTGGTGGGGTAGGCCACACAGGTGAGCACAAAGCCGGCCTCGATCTGGTCGTCGTCGAGGAAGCTCTGGTCGCTCTGGTCCACGGTGCCAGCGGTGATCTTGCCGGCGCAGGTGCTGCAGGCACCGGCACGGCAGGAGTAGGGGAGGTCGATGCCCTGCTCTTCAGCGGCGTCGAGGATGTACTGGTCGTCGGGAACCTCGATGGTCTTGTTGAGGCCTTCGCTCTCGTTGATGAGGGTGACCTTGTAGGAAGCCATGGAGAAGGGATTTGGGGCTCACAGGCACCCGGACGACCGGGCCTGTAGGACCCGCCCTTCATACATCCGCCGCAGGCCCTTCCCGTTGGTTTGCAGCATGTTCCCCGGGAAGGCCAATCAAAGCCAGGGCACCGATCAGTGTGCCTTATGCAACATCAGCAGTCCCCACTGGCTCTGCTGGGCCGCCAGTTCGGCCCGCCAGCCAAGCGCGGCCAGCACCTGCTGCAATCGATCCGCCTGGGGCACCAGCAGGCCGCTCAGCAGGCCCACGCCTCCTGGAGCCAGCACATTGGAGAAGGCCGGGGCCAGGGCCTCGATCACCGGCGCCAGGATGTTGCAGAGCAGCAGGTCGGCCGGTTCACCGCCCAGCAGCTCGGCCAGCGCTTCAACAGAGCCCTGACGCACCTGCAGTCGGTCCTGCAGCCCCCCCACGGCGGCGTTCTCGGCCGTGGCCCGCACCGCCAGGGAATCGGTGTCCACGGCGGCCACCGAACGGGCGCCCTGCAGCAGGGCGGCGATGCCGAGGATGCCGCTGCCGCAGCCGAGGTCGGCCACCCGGATCGCCCCCAGATCCGGGGAAGCGCCGGCCTGGCGCCCCCGCTCGGCCGCCAGCCCCTCCAGGGCCTCCAGACACAGTCGGGTGGTGGGATGGCTGCCGGTGCCGAAGGCGCTGCCGGGATCCATGCGGATCACCAGGCGATCGGCGTGCTCCGCAGGCAGCTCCAGCCAGGCCGGCAGGATCAGCAGTCGCTCCCCCACCGGATCGGCCTGCCAGTGCTGTTTCCAGCTCAGGCCCCAGTCCTCGTCGAGCTGCCGCTGCCAGTGCAGGGGCGCCAACTCCAGGCCGAAGGTGGCGGCCAACGGAGCCAGCGCCCGCTGCAGCTCGCCGCGCTCCCCCTCCGGCCAGTCGGCCTCCGGCAGCCAGGCCAGCAGCTGGCGCTGCTGCGGGGCCTCCGGCCGGTGGCGCAGGGCCACCCGGGAGATGCCCAGCTCAGCCAGCTTCCAGAGCAGGGATTCCTCCAGCTCGGGCTGGGCCAGCAGTTCGAGGCGCCACCAGGCAAGCGTCATGGCCAAGGAGAGGACCGCAGCCGCAGTGTGGCGCCGCTGGGGATCAGAGGGTCACCGGGTGGGCTTCCTGGATGCCGTTGATCTGGTGGATCGTGGCCAGCAGGTCGGAGGGGATGGGGTCGTCGAGGCTGAGCACCATCACGGCGTCCCCGCGCACGATGCGGCGACCCACCTGCATCGAGGCGATGTTCACGTTGTGCTCGCCGAGCACCGAGCCGATCTGGCCGATGATGCCCGGCATGTCGCGGTGGCGGGTGAACAGCATGTGGCGGCTGGGAGCCACGTTCACCGGGAATTCATCGATGGTGGTGACCCGCAGCTCGCCGTCGGCGAACACCGCGCCGGTCACGGTGTGGTTGCCCTTGCTGCTGCGGGAACTCAGTTGCAGTGAGCCACCGGCGTAGTCGCGGGCAGCGTCATCCTTCACCTCCAGCACGTGGATGCCCCGGTCCTTGGCCTCCAGGCTGGCGTTCACGTAATTGATCGAGTCGCCCAGGGCGGTGGAGAGCACCCCCTTGAGAGCGGCCACCACCAGGGGCTGGGCCGGGTGGGAGGCGAATTCACCCTGCAGCCGCACCTCCAGCTCGCTGATCTGGCCGCCGGCCAGCTGGCTGAGCAGCTGGCCGAGCGTTTCGGCCAGCTGCAGGTGGGGCTTGAGCTGCTCCATCACCTCGGCGTTGAGGCCGGGGATGTTCACGGCGCTGCGGGCGGGCAGACCGAGCAGCACGTCGCGGATCTGCTCGGCCACGTCGACGGCCACGTTCTCCTGGGCCTCGGTGGTGCTGGCCCCCAGGTGGGGGGTGAGCACCAGCCGCTCCTTCACGCCGCGCAGCGCCGAATCGGCCGCCAGCGGCTCCTTGGCATACACATCAAGGGCAGCGCCGGCGATCACACCGGCCTGCACCGCTTCGGCCAGGGCTGCCTCATCCACGATGCCGCCGCGGGCGCAGTTCACCAGCCGGGCGGTGGGCTTCATCGTGCGCAGCAACTCCGCATTCACCAGGTTCTCGGTGTCGGGGGTGCGGGGCAGGTGCAGGGTGATGTAGTCGGCCTGGGCAAACAGCTCGGCCAGGGGGAGCAGCTGCACCTGCATCTGCTGGGCCCGCTCATCGGACACGAACGGGTCGTAGGCCAGCAGCTCCATACCCATGGCCTGGGCCACGCGGGCCACGTGGGAGCCGATCTTGCCCAGACCCACCACGCCCAACTTCTTCTTGTAGAGCTCGTTGCCCACATAGGTCTTGCGGTCCCAGCCGCCGGCCATGGTGCTGGCATGGGCGTGGGGCACGTGGCGCGAGAGCGACAGCATCAGCGCCAGGGCGTGCTCGGCGGCGGCGATCGTGTTGCCCTCGGGCGAGTTCACCACCAGCACGCCGCGCTTGGTGGCGGCGGGCACGTCCACGTTGTCCACCCCCACGCCGGCGCGGCCAATGATGCGCAGCTTGTCTGCAGCCTCAATGATCTCGGCTGTCACCTGGGTGCCGGAGCGGATCATCAGGGCGTCGTACTCGCCGATGGTCGCCCGGAGCTCCTCGGGGGAGAGGCCTGGCCGCAGGTCGACACTGGCCACCTGGGAGAGGATGTCGATCCCCGCCTGGTCGATGGGATCGGAAACGAGAACCTTGGTCATGCCCGGCGGGGTTGGGGAATTGCGGCGTTCAGCCGGCGGTGCAGTGTAGTGAGGGGCGCGCATCTGCTCCCCGCCGGGTTCGGCGCACGGCAGGTGGCGGGGAGCAACGAGAATCGGGCCTGATCAAGCGTTTGAACGGGGGCCGACCGGTGTCAACAACGGTGGTGGTGGTGCTGAATGACCACGCGCGCCTGCACCAGCTGCAGCGCGATCTGGCCGCCAGCCAACCGCCGCTGGCGGTGCTGGTGGCCGTGGGCCAGGGAGAGAGCGAGCTGGAGGCGGTGGATCGCCTCAACCCCGCGGCAACCCGGCGCCGGCGTCAGCGGGCGATGGCCCGCTGGCTGATTCCCTTCGGCTTCCTGGCCGGCCTCACCTTCACGTACATCACGGATCTGGACACCCTGGCCTTCTTCGGGCCCTGGAGCCAGCACCTGTTCGGCGCCCTGCTGGGCATGGGCTCCGGCTTCATGGGCAGCTTCGCCGCCGCCGCCAGCGTGAGCTCGGAGGAGGACGACCGGCTGCGCTCCCTGCGCAACCGGCTCGAGGAGGGCAGCTGGCTGCTGCTGGCCGAGACCACCGCCGGCGCCGAGATGCCCTGGCGGCTGCTCCAGCAGGCGCGGCCCCAGATGGTGGTGCGCCTGGGGGAGAGCTGAATGCTTCCCCAAGCTGAACTGCTGCAGGGCAGCCGGGACCCCGCCGCCCTGGAGGGGGTGCTGGCGGCGGCCGAGCAGGCCCTGCGCACCTGGCAGCCCTGCTGGACCGGCTTCCTCGATGGCGGCGCGGCGGAGGAGGCGGAGCTGCGCCTGGGGTCCCTGGCCGAACTGGAGATCCACGGCGAGGGGGGCTACCCCGGTGCCGAGCGCCGGCGGCTGGTGCTGGGGCGGCGGGACACGGGCCTCGAGGCATCCCAGCTGGAGCCCCCCCTGGTTGGGGTGGAGATCAGCGGCAACTTTCTGTTCGATCCGGCCGAACCCGCCGACCTGCGGGCGGCCCTGCTGGGCCTCGGCCTGCCGGAGGGGGCACTGGGCGACCTGTGGCTGCGAGGTGACCGGGGCGGCCAGGGGGTGGTGGGGCTGGAGTGGCAGGAGCAGCTCCAGGGATGCGCAGCCCAGGTGCGCAGTGTGCCGGTGCAGCTCCACCTGCGACCTCTGGCGGAACTCCAGCCGCCCCCACGGCGCCAGCCCCGCCGGCTGCACAGCGTCGAGGCCTCCACCCGCCTGGATGCGGTGGCATCGGCCGGCTTCGGCCTGGCCCGCAACCGCCTGGCGGACCTGGTCCGCGCCGGCCAGGTGCGGGTGAACTGGCAGCCGGTGACCAGCCCCAGCCACCTGCTGCGCCCAGGCGACCGGGTGCAGCTGAGCGGCAAAGGGGAGCTCATGGTGGAAGCCATCACCACCACCAAACGCGACCGCTTCCGGATTGCCCTGCTGCGCCGCTGAACCACCGGATGGCGCCCGCTGGCCTGGCCCAGTGGAGCTGGTATCGTGACCGGCAAGCGAGGCGAGTCGAGCCAGGCGTCCTTGTCAGTTCATCCGAATCACCTGTGAGCGCCACTCACAAGATTCAAACTTGCTGACAAGACTCTCGGCAGAGCACTGCTTTGAACCTGTTTTGAACACGGCTGAAAACACAGTTTTCAACTAAGAAGCAAAACAGCCTTCTTCAACCCCTCGTGATACCAACCCGGCACCTGGCTTCAGGCCATCCCGGGCGATTAGCTCAGAGGTAGAGCACTACCTTGACACGGTAGGAGTCACTGGTTCGATTCCAGTATCGCCCATCCGCTGGATCCGATCGGTCTCCCATCCGAGTGAACCGGCGTCACTTCCAGCATCTGTATTCCCGTGGCCCAGATTGACGTGGCCCCGAATCTGCCCGCTTCATCCGCCACGGCGGTTGTGATTGGCCTGGGCCGCTCCGGGGTCGGTGCAGCGAAGCTGTTGCAGTCCCAGGGACGCACCGTCTGCGTGCTGGAAAGCAAGCGCAGTCCGGCGCTCGAGCAACGGGCTGAAGCCCTGCGGGCGGCGGGAATCCAGGTGGAGCTCGACGCCCCGCTGAGCGCCGCCACGATCCTCTCCCTGGCCCCCGCCGTGGGTCCCGTGGTGGTGAGCCCCGGCATCCCCTGGGACCATCCTGAACTGGCCAGCCTGCGCCATGCCGGCTTGCTGGTGCAGGGGGAGGTGGAACCGGCCTGGCAGGCCAGCCGGCCCCAGCCCTGGATGGCCGTGACCGGCACCAACGGCAAGACCACCGTCACCCATCTGCTCAGCCACCTGCTCTGTGGTTGCGGCATCGACGCACCGATGGCCGGCAATGTGGGCACCTCCGCCGCCGAGCTGGTGCTGGAGCGGCAACAGTCCGGCCAGGGCCTGCCCCACTGGCTGGTGGTGGAGATGAGCAGCTACCAGATCGAGGCCTGTCCGCGGGTGTCGCCGCGGGTGGGGATCTGGACCACCCTCACCCCCGACCACCTGGAACGCCACGGCACCCTGGAGAACTACCGGGCGATCAAGCGCCAGCTGTTGGAGCGCTCTGAGGTGCGCATCCTCAACGGAGACGACCCCGACCTGCGGGTCCATGCCGGCAGCTGGGACCATGCCGTGTGGGTATCGGCCGGCCCGCGCCAGGAGCTGGCCCCAGGCATCCGGCCCGCTCTCTGGATCGAGGACGGCCGCGTGTGGCTGGAGCGCAAGGGCCGCAGCTGCGACCTCCTGGCCGCCGATGCACTGGCGATGCCGGGTTCCCACAACCTGCAGAACATGCTGCTGGCGGTGGCCGCAGGCCTGGAGGCGGGGCTCGATGGCCCGGCGATGGAGGCGGCCCTGCGCCGCTTCCCCGGGGTGCCGCACCGGCTGGAGCTGATCCGCAGGAGGGATGGAATCAGCTTCTACAACGACAGCAAGGCCACCAACTACGACGCCGCCGAAGTGGCCCTGCAGGCCCTGGACGGTCCGCTGGTGGTGCTCGCCGGCGGCCAGGCCAAGCAGGGTGAGGCGGCAGGCTGGATCGCCGCACTGCGGCGGCAGGCCCCGGCCGTGGTGCTCTACGGCGAAGCCGCCGACATCTTCGCCGACCTGCTGGCCGCCCAGGGCTACGGGGGCCGGGTGGAACGCTGCGCCGGACTCGAAGAGGGTGTGCCGCTGGCCGCCCGGCTGGCCCGCCAGCACGGCTGCCAGGGGGTGCTGCTCTCCCCGGCCTGCGCCAGCTTCGACCAGTACAGCGACTTCGAGGCCCGCGGCGACCATTTCCGCAGCCTGGTGATGGAGCTGTAGGCCCGATCCGCGCACCGCAGCCGGGCCACCACAGCGACCGGCGTACCATGACAGCAGAAGCAGTGCACGTCGGCGATGGCCTTCTGGCTGATGAAGAGTGAGCCGGACGTGTATGGAATTGACCATCTCCGCCGCGAAACGACCACCCTGTGGGATGGCATCCGGAACTATCAGGCCCGCAATTTCATGCGGCAAATGGCCGTTGGCGACCAGGCTTTCTTCTATCACTCCAACACCCAGCCCCCCGGCATTGTGGGCTTGATGGAGGTGATCGAAACCCATCTCGTTGACCCCAGCCAGTTCGATCCGCAGTCGAAATATCACGATCCCAAAGCCACGCCGGAGCATCCCCGCTGGGACTGCGTCAGGTTGCGTTACTTGCGCAGCTTTTCCCAGCTGCTGACCCTGGAGACGCTGCGCGCCACGTTCACAGCCGAAGAACTGCTGGTGGTGCGGCCGGGCAACCGCCTCTCGATCGTGCCGGTGGAGGGCGCCGTGGCCGAGCGTCTGCTGCAGATGCTGGCGGGATGATGCGGCGGCGCACCGGGAGCGGCGTCCCCGGCCGCCTGCAGACCCCACCCCCGATCGCCATCCGGCGCGCGCTGGAAGAGGGCTGGTCCGCCTTCCGCGATGCCGCCCTGCCGATGTCGCTGTTCACCTTGCTGGTGGGCAGCCTCAACCTGCTATGCCAACTGGCCATTCGCTGGAGCGGCGAGCTCCTGCTCGATCCTTTCGGCGAGCCGGATCCCGTGGCCCTGGTGCTGCAGCTGATTGCCTGGCTGGGCTATCTGGTGAGCAATCTCTGGATGCTGGTGGGGCTGCTGCGCGGTGCCGATGGGGCCCTGGGGGGTCAACGCCCGCGGTTGATCCAGTTGCTGGCCAGCAAGCCGAGCGACCTGCTGCGGGCGGCGGGAACCCTGGGCCTGGTGCTGCTGGTGCTGGCCCTCGTGCTTCGGCTGGCCCAGGCGAGCGCCTGGATGCTGGCCCTGCTGCAACCGCTTCTGGTGGGGCTGCCCCTGTTGGCCGGCCTGGCGGCGGTGGTGTACCTGGCCACCGACCAGCTGTTCAGCCTGCCGATCAGCGTGCTGGTGCCGATGGATCCCCTGCAGGCCTTCCGCAGGAGCCGGGCCGCCATTGATCCCCACTGGATCCAGGCCCTGGGTCTCACCCTGCTGCTGGGGCTGCTGGTGCTGGCCGGCTTTCTGCTGCTGGTGGTGGGACTGGCCGGGGCCCTGCCCCTGGCGGCCTGCACCCTGGTGGCGGCATACCGGCAGGTGTTCGCGGTGGGGCCCGCTCAGTCGCCACGAAATCCAGCCTGAGCGGGGAAGAGATTGGCGAGGTAGCACCGGGTCACCTCCCGACTCTCCAGGCCCTGTTGCAGCAGGAAGCCGGCCAGGGCGGCCTGGATCAGGCGGTACTGATCCCAGTTGGGATGGCGTTCGATGAAGCCACGCATCGAGGCCAGCAGGGCTTCCGGTACGTCGGTGTGCAGGCTCACCATCGCGCGATCGGGGGCAGGGGTTTCCATCGGGTCAACAACGAGCGCGCCCCAGTTCCCCACATGAGGCGGCGGTCGTCAAATCGGCGGCGACCCGTTCAGCCAGGCCGTCTCAACCGCTGAGACCTCCGACCAGCAGGGGATTTCTGGGTTCAGGCCGGCCGGGGGTCGCCGGTCTCCGGGCACCCAGCTGCCGCTGTCAAGGGGGACCATCGCCCGTCGTCGTTCTCCCCAGCAGCACGGAGCGACGCGGAGCCCGTGGGACGGGCCTGGGGAAAGTCGGTGGAAAACGAAGCGCCCTGCTGGGGGACAACCGGGACAGCCAAATCGATCAGCACATCTGATCAGTCCGATCCCGATCACCGAATCTCAGACTGATCACAGCCACCGTTCCGCCTGGGCGGTCTGGGCCAACACGGCTATCAGGGCCTGGGTGGCCTGTCCTGACCAACGGCCTTCAAGGGCCCGCTCTGTGGCCCCAGGCTGGAGCACAAAACGCAGAGCGACGGCCTGGGCCGTGCCTTCCAGTTCGGCCCAGAGTGAACCGCACTCGGTGTCGAGGCTGATCTCCTCCTCCGGCATCAGCTGATCGCGGATGGCCAGCCACTGGCCGTGCAGCCGCTGGACCGCCTGATGCAGGGCAGCCGCCTCGTGCTGACGCAACTCGGAAGCCCACCCTTCGCCGCCGATCAGAACAGCGTAGGGATGGCGGGATGGATCAAAACCGAAACGCCAACCCGGACCCTGTTGAATCTGCAAGGTTCACCGACAGACTCAACCGGGGAGCAGGGCGGGTTGGTCCTGTTCGTCGCTGAGTTCGATGATCGCCCGTTGCACCGGCTTGATCATCGAGTCCTCCAGCAGGCCATCGAAGTCGTCAAAACGACGCTGCTTGGCGCGGAAGGCGATCCGGACCGTGGTGAGGTAGCGGTTGCTGGAATGGCGAATCAGGCTCTCGGCGCGCTGGGCCAGGTCCTTGGAATTCACATCGATCCCGCCTTGCACCACGACTTCATCCTGAGCACTTGATCCACCCTAAGTCAGCGGGGCGGCAGGGCCGCTAGAAGAACAGCTTCCCGACCGCATCGGGCGGGTCAGGCCAGGCGATCACAATGCCCAGCAGCAGCCAGAGCACCAGGCCCCGGAGCAGCGAAGGCGTCCATGGCACCGTGGCCATTGACCTGGGCAGCAGCACCACCGTGGTGGCGTACCAGGCTCCAGGCGAGGAACCCAGGCTGCTCAACCTGGCGCCCTACAGCCTCAGTGATCCGCCGGTGGTGCCCTCGTTGCTGTGGCTGCAACAGGCGGACCATCCCCATCCCCTGATCGGTCGCCAGGTGCTGGAGGCAGGTCTGGCGCACGGCGACGGAGCGGAGCTGCACCGCGACTTCAAGCGTCGGATCGGCACCGCCGTGCCAGGGGCAGGCGCGGGGCTGCCGCTCAGCGCCGAGCGGGCCGGGGCCCTGCTGCTGCAACAGCTCTGGCGGGCACTCCCGGCCGGGATGGCCCCCGAGCGCCTGGTGCTGACGGCGCCCATCGAGGCCTATCAGGGTTACCGCGGCTGGCTGGTGGAGGCCTGCCGCGATCTGGAGGTGCCCGAACTCGCCCTGGTGGACGAGCCCACCGCCGCGGCGATCGGATCGGGCCTGCCGGCGGGGAGCACCGTGCTGGTGGTGGATCTGGGAGGCGGCACGATCGACCTCTGCCTGGTGCGGCTGGAGGGGGGCGAGGGCCGGCCGAACCCGATTGCCCAGCTGCTGCGTCTCGGTGGCCACGACCTGGAGCACAGCCGGCAGCGCCAGCGCCTGGCGCGGGTGATCGGCAAGGCGGGCGTGGCCCTGGGGGGGCGGGACATCGACGGCTGGATCGCCCGCCATCTCTGTGGGGACGACGATCCCAGCGGCAGCCTGCTCGCCGGCTGCGAGCGGCTGAAATGCGCCCTCAGCGACCAGGAGGAGGCCCTGGTGGTGCTGCCTGAGCCCCAGGGATCGTGCCGCGAACTGCGTCTCACCCAGGGAGAGCTCAACCGGTTGCTGCAGCAGCGCGGCCTGCTGCAGCAGCTCGATCTGCTGCTGGAGGAGGTGCTCGCCGCCGGCCGCCGGGCCTCGATCAGCCTGGAGGGGATCAGCGCCGTGCTGCCGGTGGGGGGCAGCAGCCGCCTGCCGGCGGTGCGCCGATGGCTGACGGAGCGCCTCGGCACCGTTCCGATCCACCACGAGCGGCCGGTGGAGGCCGTGGCCCTGGGCGCCCTGGCGCTCACACCTGGAGTTCGGGTTCAGGACGTGCTCAGCCGGGGGGTGTGCCTGCGCTGCTGGGACCGGCGCAGCAATCGCCACCTCTGGCATCCCCTGTTCATGGCTGGCCAGAGCTGGCCCACCAGCGCTCCCCTGGAGCTGGTGCTGGCCTGCCGGGACGACCAGCAGAGCGCCCTGGAGCTGGTGCTGGGCGAGCCGGGGGAGGAACGGCGCACGGAAGTGGTGTTCGACGCGGCTGGCTTGCCGGTGCTGCGCGCGGCCATGGCCGGGGAGGCCAGCGTGAGGGCCTGGCGGGAACAACCCGATCCCCTGCCGCTGGAACCGCCGGGCCGCCAGGGGGAGGACCGGCTGCGGCTGCGGTTCTCGATCAACGCCAGCGCCGAATTGGAGCTGCACTGCACCGATCTGCTCAGCGGCACCAGCCGGCCGGTGCAGATCCTGGGACGGGTGCGCTGAGCACAGCGGGCAGCACCCGGCAGGGTGGACGCCAGCGATTGCTGCACGCCAGGCCGGGCGCCGGGCACGCCGCTTCCATAGAACGGAGGAATCCGTTTCCCTCCCCCTTGGCCTTGCGCCAGCACCGATTGCCCCGCTTCTGGCTGGGACTCACCCTGGGCCTGGTGGCCGCTGGCCTGGGCGCGGCCTACTGGTGGGAGCGACAGTTGCCCGTGCGCCTGGAGCAGGCCGCTGCGCGGGGCGACCTGGACGCCTGCCTGCGCTACAGCGAACAGCTGCAGGCCCTGCGCTGGCTCGGCGATCGTTCGCCCGCAGAACAGGGGGAGTGCCGGCGCCGCAAAGCGGCCCAGCTCTGGGAGCAGCGGCGCTGGCGTGACGCCCTGCTGCAGCAACTGCAGCTGGTGAATTCCGCGGCCGGCCAACCCACGGACAGGCGCCAGCTGGAGGCCTGGCAGGAATCGCTCCGGGTGCAGGCGATGGAGCGCTTCCAGGCTGGCCAGCTGGAGGAGAGCCTGACCCTGCTGGCACCGATGGGCGAGGACCATCGCAGCGATGGCAGCGGCCTGGGGGACCAGTTGCGGCAGGTGTGGGAGCGCAATCGCCTGTCCTTTGAGCGGGCCCGGCGCCTGCGGCAGGAGCAGCGCTGGTGGGAGGCCCTGGAGGCCCTCAACCGCATCGATCACCCCTGGTGGAAACGGAAAGGGGAACCGCTGCGAGCCGAGGTGCAGAGCGGCATCGCCGGCCTGAGCCGCGAAGAGCGCCAGCACGACAGCCACGGCGCCCTGCCCCACACGGTTCCCGTGGCGGATCTGGATCGGGAGGTGCAGCGTCGGATCCAGCAGGGCATGGATGAATGGAGTGCCTTCAAGAGCGGCTGTGCCGCCCTCGGCGGCCGGGTGGTGGAAGCCGGCCCCACGACGGCATGCCAGCGCTAGCCGCGGCCTTGAGGGACGGTTGCCCCATGACAAGATTGGCCAGCTAAAGCGCGCCGGCTCATGCATAACGGTGAACCTGGGACCAGCACTCAGCAGGCTGTCGATCAGCTGCAGCCGGGGGATCCGGTGAGGGTGTGCCAGTCGGTGGTGGTCTTCCACCATCCCCAGCACCGGGGTGAGGCCTTCGACCTGCAGGGCCAGGAGGGCGAGGTGCACACCGTCCTGAACGACTGGAAAGGACGGGTGATCAGTCCGAACCTGCCCGTGATCGTGGCCTTCGGCAAGTTCCGGGCCCACTTCCGTGCCGACGAGCTGGAACGCCTCTGAGGCGAGCGCAGCCGCCGACCGGGCTCAGGGGCGCAGCAACAGCACGCCCTCCTCGCCGTCGATCCCCATCAGGCACACCTGAATCGACTCCTGACGGCTGGTGGGAACCACCCGGCCACAGAAATCGGGCTGGATCGGCAGTTCCCGGTGGCCCCGATCCACCATCACCAGCAGACTCACCCGGCCCGGACGCCCCCAGGCCTGCAGCGCTTCCAGGGCAGCGCGCACTGTTCGCCCAGTGAAAATCACGTCGTCCACCAGCACCACGTGGCGGCGGCTCAGATCGGCCGGCAGATCGGTGGCCTGCACCAGACGGGTGCCCACCCTCGCCAGGTCATCGCGGTGGAAGGTGGGATCCAGACTTCCCAGATCCACCGGGTGGCCGCACAGGGCTTCCAGGCGAGCAGCAAGAACGCCCGCCAGGGCTATGCCACGGGTGGGGATTCCAACCAGAACCAGTTGGCGGGTGTCTGACGTGGCTTCCAGCACCTGGGAAGCAAGGCGATCCAGGGTGCGCGCCAGCTCCTCGCCGTTGAGAATGACCAGGCGATCCATGCCGATCCTTCCCAGCAAGTTCCATCCTAGGCGGGCAGCAATCGCCGCTTGCCCCCGAAGGCTCCTCCTCCATGTGGCCAAAACCTGACGGAGGCGGGATCAAGAGGGGGCCGGCATCAGGCGGGCTGTAGGTTTGCTCTAGGTCGCTGCAGTCCACTGCCGCACCACGATGTTGTGAGGTGAGTCGGGTGACGTCAGGTTCGTCCCAACCAACTTCGTCGCAGGACGGTTCCGCCCAACAGTCCGGCCGATCCCCTATTCGTTCGCAGTCGTCCACCACCTCAGTCGTTTCCTGCGAAGGCCAAGGCACGGGTGGCGCATTCCGCAGTGACCAGCCGGTCGCCACCGGCCCAGTCGCTCCAGTTGTGCTCACCATCCTGGATGGCTGGGGCTATCGCCACGACGCCGCCCACAACGCCATCCGTGCGGCTGACACCCCGGTGATGGACGCCCTCTGGCACGCCTATCCCCACACGTTGATCGAGGCCAGCGGCGCGGCAGTTGGCCTGCCCGACGATCAGATGGGCAATTCCGAGGTGGGGCACCTCACCATCGGCTCCGGCCGGATCATCCGCCAGGAGCTGGTGCGCATCGGCCAGGCCGTGCGCGATGGTTCGATCGCCCGCAATTCCGCCCTCAATGCCCTGGCCGATCGGCTGCTGGCCAACGGGGGCTGCCTGCACCTGGTGGGGCTGTGCTCCGATGGCGGCGTTCACAGCCACGTGGACCATCTGGGCGGCCTGCTGCAGTGGGCTGCCGCCCGGGGCATCAAGGATGTGTGCGTGCACGTGATCACCGACGGTCGCGACACCCCGCCCACCAGCGCGCCCACCTACGTGGCCCGGGTGGAGGAGTTGATCCAGCAGGCAGGGGTGGGGCGCATCGCCACACTCTGCGGCCGCTACTGGGCGATGGACCGGGACCATCGCTGGGAACGCACCGAGAAGGCCTATCGCCTGCTCACTGAACCCGGCCCCGTCACAGCCAGCAGCGCCGCCGCCGCCATCAGCGAGGCCTATGGCTCCGGGGTCGAGGACGAGTTCATCGAGCCGGTTCGTCTGGCCGAAGGAAGCGTGAAGGCCGGCGATGGACTGGTGTGTTTCAACTTCCGCCCGGATCGTGCCCGCCAGTTGATCCGCGCCTTCGTGCTGCCTGAGTTCGACCAGTTCTCCCGTGAGCGAATCGAGGATCTGGCGGTGGTGACCTTCACCCAGTACGAGAAGGGGCTGCCTGTTGCCGTGGCCTTCCCCCCCGAATCCCTCGACGGCCTGCTCGGCCAGGTGATCTCCGATGCCGGACTGCGCCAGTTCCGCACCGCCGAAACCGAGAAGTATCCGCACGTCACCTACTTCATGAACGGTGGCATCGAACAGGCCTTCCCCGGCGAAGACCGCCACCTGGTGCCCTCCCCCCGGGTGGCCACCTACGACCAGTCGCCTGCGATGTCGGCCGAGCAACTCACCGACAGTTGCATCGCCGCCATCAACAAGGGCATCTACTCCCTGGTGGTGATCAACTACGCCAATCCGGACATGGTGGGGCACACCGGTCAGATGCTGGCCACCACGGAGGCGATCACCACGGTGGACCGCTGCGTAGGCAGATTGCTGGAGGCCACCGGCCGGATGGGAGGCACGATGCTGATCACCGCCGACCACGGCAACGCCGAGCTGATGCAGGGATCGGACGGACGGCCCTGGACCGCCCACACCACCAATCCGGTGCCCGTGATCCTGGTGGAAGGGGAAAAACGCAAACTACCCGGACTGGGCAATGACATCGAACTGCGGGTGCACGGCGGCCTCGCCGATATCGCCCCCACGGTGCTGGAGATCCTGGGCCTGGACAAACCCGAAAAGATGAGCGGACAGTCGCTGATTCAGGCCGCCGGCGTTGGCCAGGCAGCCACCCGCATTCCCCAGACCCTCGGCGTCTAGTCTGGCTCTCACCAGCCCTATCTCTTCGCCGATGATCACCACCGTGCTGTCCTGGTTGTGGTTCGGCTGCGGGGTGTTGCTGATCATCAGCGTGTTGTTGCACAGCCCCAAAGGCGATGGCATGGGTGGCCTGGCCTCAAGCGGCGGCTCAATGTTCACCAGTGCCCGCAGTGCCGAACAGACCCTCAACCGCATCACCTGGACCCTGCTCCTGTTGTTTCTTGGCCTGGCCGTCGTGCTGAGCGCCGGCTGGCTGGCGTGAGCGTGACCCGGCGCCACCTCCTGACTGGCCTGCTGGCAGGGCTGGCAGGCCTCACCAACCGGGTGAGTGCGGCAGAAGCTGCCAGCCCCGCGGGCGAACCGGCCTGGCAACTCAGCGATGCCGAGTGGAAGCGCCGGCTCAGCGCCGAGGCCTACCGGGTGCTGCGGCGGGAAGGAACCGAACCACCCTTCAGCAGCCCGCTCAACGCCGAAAAACGCAGGGGCACCTTCCACTGTGCCGGCTGTGATCTGCCCCTGTTCAGCTCCGCCACCAAGTTCGACAGTGGCACCGGCTGGCCGAGCTTCTGGCAACCGCTGCCCCAGGCCATCGCCACCAAGCTGGATTTCAAACTGATCGTGCCCCGCCGCGAGTATCACTGCCGGCGCTGCGGCGGTCACCAGGGCCATGTGTTCGGCGATGGTCCCCGACCCACCGGCCAGCGCTACTGCAACAACGGCGTGGCGCTGCGCTTCAAGCCTGGACAGGCGGCGAACAGCAACCGCCCCTGAGCAACATCGCACCCTGAGCCAACAAGGCGATGGTTCTCCCTGCTGGCCCGCAAAGCCTGGCTCGGGCAACGCCTGGCTGGATCGATGCCCTGCGGCGGTCGTTGCCGGGCGTTGCATCGCCCTTCCGCTTTGACCAGAAGGTGGCCGCCTCGTGGTGCGCGGTCGCACCAGCACGGGCATGGGCTGGGGCCAGGACCGTGAGCGGATTCTCGATCCAGGCGTGTGCCAGAAACGCTGGGAGCCAAGCCAGCCGTTCCCAAAAAAAAGAGGGACCACCAGGTCCCTCCTGCGCTGTGCTCTGGCATGGCCTGCCAGAAACGTCGACCTCAGTAGTCGAAGTCGCCGCCCATGCCGCCGCCGCCGGCGGGAGCAGCTTCCTTCTTCTCGGGAAGATCGGCCACGATGCACTCGGTGGTGAGCACCATGCCGGCGATGGAAGCGGCGTTCTGCAGGCCGGAGCGGGTCACCTTGGCGGGATCCACGATGCCGGCGGCCAGCATGTCGACGTACTCGCCGGTGGCGGCGTTGTAGCCCTCGTTGAAGGGCTTGTGCTTGACGTTCTCAGCCACGACCGAACCGTTCACACCGGCGTTCTCAGCGATGCGCTTGAGGGGTGCGGTGAGGGCGGAGGCCACGATGGTGGCGCCGATCAGCTCTTCGCCGGAGAGGTTGGCAGCGGCCCACTCCTCAAGGGCTGGGGCCAGGTGGGCCAGGGTGGTGCCACCACCGGGGACGATGCCCTCTTCAACGGCCGCCTTGGTGGCGTTGATGGCATCTTCCAGGCGCAGCTTCTTGTCCTTCATCTCGGTCTCGGTGGCGGCACCCACCTTGACCACGGCCACACCGCCGCTCAGCTTGGCCAGACGCTCCTGCAGCTTCTCCTTGTCATAGGAGGAGTCGGTTTCGTCCATCTGCTTGCGGATCTGCTCGCAGCGGGCCTTCACCGCCACCTCGTTGCCCTCGGCCACGATGGTGGTGGTGTCCTTGTTGATGGTGATGCGGCGGGCGGTGCCCAGCATCTCCAGCTTGGCGTTCTCCAGCTTGAGGCCAGCGTCCTCGGTGATCAGCTGACCGTTGGTGAGCACGGCGATGTCCTCGAGCATGGCCTTGCGGCGATCGCCGAAGCCAGGGGCCTTCACGGCGGCCACGTTGAGCACGCCGCGCAGGCGGTTCACCACCAGGGTGGCGAGGGCTTCCTTCTCGATGTCCTCAGCGATGATCAGCAGCGGCTTGCCGGTGCGGGCGATCTGCTCGAGCACGGGCACCAGATCCTGCACCAGGCCGATCTTCTTGTCGGTGAGCAGGATGTAGGGCTCCTCGAGCACCGCTTCCATGCGCTCGGTGTCGGTGGCGAAGTAGGGCGAGATGTAGCCCTTGTCGAAGCGCATGCCCTCGGTGACCTCCAGCTCGGTGGTCATCGACTTGCCTTCTTCCAGGGAGATCACGCCTTCCTTGCCGACCTTGTCCATGGCGTCGGCGATCATGCGGCCCACCTCTTCGTCGTTGCCGGCGGAGATGGTGCCCACCTGGGCGATGGCGTTGGAGTCGGAAATCGGCTTGGCGTGCTCCTCGATCTTCTTCACCAGGAAGTCGGAGGCCTTGTCGATACCCTTCTTGAGGGTGATGGCGTTGGCGCCGGCGGCCACGTTGCGCAGGCCGGCCTTCACCATGGCGTGGGCCAGCACGGTGGCGGTGGTGGTGCCGTCACCGGCGGCGTCGTTGGTCTTGGAGGCGGCCTGACGGATCAGGGCCACACCGGTGTTCTCGATGTGGTCCTCGAGCTCGATCTCTTTGGCGATCGTGACGCCGTCGTTGATGATCTGGGGAGCGCCGAACTTCTTCTCCAGCACCACGTTGCGGCCCTTGGGACCGAGGGTGACGGCGACGGATTCGGCGAGGATGTCGATACCTTTTTCGAGGGCGCGGCGGGCCTGCTCGTTGTAGATGATGCGCTTAGCCATGGAAGGCGGAGTCCTGAGAATGAACGAATGTTGAACGATGAAGCCTGAACGTTGCTGTCCGCTGAGGACCGAGCGTTCAGTTCACAACGGCGAGGATGTCCTTTTCGGACAGCAACACGTACTCATCGGAACCGAGCTTGATATCGGTACCGGCGTACTTGCTGTAGAGCACCTTGTCACCCACGCTCACTTCAGGAGCCTGGCGGGAGCCGTCTTCGTTGCGCTTGCCGGGGCCCACCTGCACCACTTCGCCCACCTGGGGCTTTTCCTTGGCGGTGTCAGGCAGCAGGATGCCGCCGGCGGTCTTTTCTTCGGATTCAGAGACCTTGATAAAGATGCGGTCTCCGAGGGGCTTGACGGTGGAAACGCTGAGGGAAACAGCTGCCATGGATCAATGCAAGAGCGACAACATGGCGATGGAAACGCCACAGGACAACTCCGAATGCCCGCCAGCAGCTCGAAAACCGCGCAGCTGGCACTCGAAGCTCCCGAGTGCCAACCTATGCGGCGCCAGGCGTACCCGGCCAGCGGGGCGCTGTGCGGTTGACCGAACCGGGCCGGCCCCACCCGGTGGGCGGCGGGGCCAGTGGTAACCTTGCGTCGCTTACCTCGGGTGGGCGAGGGATCGATTTTCGTTCGGCCTCAGCCCAGCCCAGCGCCCTCCGCCACTCCCTTACATATGGCTGCTGCTACCGCCACCGGCACCAAAGGCATCGTTCGGCAGGTGATCGGCCCGGTGCTCGACGTTGAATTCCCGGCCGGCAAGCTGCCCAAGATCTACAACGCCCTGCGCATCGAGGCGAAGAACTCCGCCGGCCAGGACGTGGCCCTCACGGCCGAAGTGCAGCAGCTCCTGGGCGACCACCGCGTGCGCGCCGTGGCCATGAGCAGCACTGACGGCCTGGTGCGCGGCATGGAAGCCCTCGACACCGGTGCTCCCATCTCCGTACCCGTGGGCGAGGCCACCCTGGGCCGCATCTTCAACGTGCTGGGCGAGCCGGTTGATGAGCAGGGTCCGGTGAACACCACCCAGACGGCCTCGATCCATCGGGCTGCCCCCAGCCTGACGGAGCTGGAGACCAAGCCCAAGGTGTTCGAAACCGGCATCAAGGTGATCGACCTGCTGGCCCCCTACCGCCAGGGCGGCAAGGTGGGCCTGTTCGGTGGCGCCGGAGTCGGCAAGACCGTGCTGATCCAGGAGCTGATCAACAACATCGCCAAGGAGCATGGCGGTGTATCCGTGTTCGCCGGCGTGGGCGAGCGCACCCGTGAGGGCAACGATCTCTACGAGGAATTCAAGGAGTCGGGCGTGATCAACCCCGACGACCTCTCCAAGTCGAAGGTGGCGCTCTGCTACGGCCAGATGAACGAGCCCCCCGGCGCCCGCATGCGCGTGGGCCTGTCGGCCCTCACCATGGCCGAGCATTTCCGCGATGCGAACAAGCAGGACGTGCTGCTGTTCGTGGACAACATCTTCCGCTTCGTGCAGGCCGGCTCCGAGGTGAGCGCCCTGCTGGGCCGCATGCCCTCGGCAGTGGGCTACCAGCCCACCCTCGGCACCGACGTGGGCATGTTGCAGGAGCGCATCACCTCCACCCTGGAAGGTTCGATCACCTCGATCCAGGCGGTGTACGTGCCTGCCGACGACCTCACCGACCCGGCTCCCGCCACCACCTTCGCCCACCTGGATGCCACCACCGTGCTGAGCCGTGGCCTGGCCTCCAAGGGCATCTACCCGGCCGTGGATCCCCTGGACTCCACCAGCACCATGTTGCAGCCGGCCGTGGTGGGCGACGAGCACTACCGCACCGCCCGCGCCGTGCAGTCCACCCTGCAGCGCTACAAGGAACTGCAGGACATCATCGCCATCCTCGGCCTGGACGAGCTCTCCGAGGACGACCGCCGCACGGTGGACCGGGCCCGCAAGATCGAAAAGTTCCTCTCCCAGCCCTTCTTTGTGGCCGAGATCTTCACCGGTATGCCCGGTAAGTACGTGAAGCTGGAAGAAACCATCAAGGGTTTCAACATGATCCTCGCCGGCGAACTCGACGATCTTCCGGAAGCGGCCTTCTACCTCGTAGGCAACATCGACGAAGTGAAGGCCAAGGCCGAAAAGATCCTGTCCGAGGCCAAGGGCTGATCGATCACCTCTGATCACACCCTGAGGATTTAACCCATGAGTCTCACCCTGCGAGTTCTGGCCCCCGACCAGAGCGTTTTTGACGGCCCCGCGGAAGAGGTGATCCTGCCCAGCACCACTGGGCAGGTTGGCATCCTTCCCGGCCACGTGACCATGCTGGCGGCCCTGGAAACGGGAGTGATGCGCCTGAAGGAAGGCAACGAATGGAAAGCCATCGCCCTGCTGGGCGGATTTGCCGAGGTCGAGGCCGACGAGGTGACCGTGCTGGTGAACGGCGCCGAGCTGGGCAGCAGCATCGATGCCACAGCTGCTGAAACCGCCTATGAAACCGCCAAGCAGGCGGCTGATTTGTTTGAGGGCAAACCCTCCAGCACCGAGAAACTCAAGGCCCAGCAGACCTTGCTGCGAGCAAAGGCCTGGCTGCAGGCCTGCCAGTCAGCCGCCTGAGCGGCCATTCAGATCTGTTCACAGCTCCCAGCCCGTCCCCAGGACGGGTTTTTTTATGGAAAGCAGTGTTGTGTCCCGCTACAACGACCACGATCACAAAAAAGCGCCCTGTTGCAGGGCGCTGGTGGGCGTGATCGCACCCGCGGATCAGGCTGTACCGCAGAAGGTGACGTCGGGGAACTTGGCCTTGGCCTCATCGAGGCTCTTGCCCTTGCCCTCTTCCTGCCAGTAGTTGATCACCTCGGTGGCCTTGTTGAGAATCTCCACCCGCTCGTTGTCGGTGATCCAGCTCTTGCCTTCCAGCTCGGTTTTCAGGGTTTCCCAGGCATCTTCCCGGGGCCAGAAGAAGTAGGCGGTGAGCGGGCTGGGGCCGCCGCCCACGATCTGATCCACGGCCAGGGCCACATTGTCCGGCAGCCAGAGAATCTTGAGCAGGAACCGGCCCTCGTCGGCCTTCGGGGTGTAGCCGGAAGGCACCCCATCCTCATCGATGGTGGCAGTGGCCAGAGCTGCACTGCCGCCACGCATCACCGGGCGACCCTCCGTGGGCTCAGCAGCGGCTTCTGCCCCCTGCTCGGGCGCGGCGCTCAATGCCCCGGGGTCGCTGGCTGTCATGGTGTCGGCGCTCAAGACAACAGATCAAACAACCAACCTACCAGCCACCCTCCCCATGGTCCTGGAGCGGCAGCCGGCGCTGGCAGGCTTGGGGCATCGATCCCCGGGCAGCTCGTGGCCTTCACTCCATCCATCTCAGGGCCGCCGGATACCGCTGCAGCGGTGGTGCTGTTCGACATCGACGGCGTGATCCGAGACGTGGGCGGCAGCTATCGCCGGGCCCTGGCCGAAACGGTGCGGCACTACAGCGGCTGGCGGCCCGACGCCGCCACGATCGACAGCCTCAAGGCCGAGGGCCGCTGGAACAACGACTGGGAGGCGAGCCTGGAGCTGCTGCGCCGCCGCGGCCTGGGGGCCTCCGGCCAGCCGCCCCTACCAGCGTTTGATGCCCTGGTTGAGGTGTTCAGCGGTTTCTATTTCGGCGGCGACCCGGCCGGCGATCCCGCCGACTGGACCGGCTTCATCGGCAGCGAGCCCCTGCTGGTGGAGCCGCCCTTCTTTTCCGGGCTCACGGCCGCAGGCATCAGCTGGGGCTTCGTGAGCGGCGCCGAGCCCCCCTCGGCCCGCTATGTGCTGGAGCAACGGCTCGGGCTGCTCAATCCGCCCCTGATCGCCATGGGCGATGCCCCGGACAAGCCGGACCCCATCGGCCTGCTGACGCTGGCCGACCAACTGGTGCGGGACCGGGGTGGCCCGGGGCTGGGAACCGGGGCTCCGGCGGTGGCCTACCTGGGTGACACCGTGGCCGATGTGCTCACGGTGATGCAGGCCCGCCGCCGCTGCCCCGAGCAGCGCTTCGTGGCCCTGGCCGTGGCGCCGCCTCACCTGCATGGCGATGAGGCAGCCCGTGGCGCCTACGAAGCAAAGCTGCGCGAGGCCGGCGCCGACCGGATCCTGGCCAGCACCGCGGCGGTGCTGGAGGCCCTCACCAGCTGCCCCCCGCCCTGGGGGAACCTCAGCGCTCCATCGCCGCCGGGGCCTTGAGCGCCGCGGCCGTGAGGTTCTCCTGGCCATGGTCGGTGACTGCCACATCGTCTTCGATGCGGATGCCGATGCCCTTCCAGCGCTCCTCGATCGTCGGCTGGCCCTCGGGCAACGGCAGCCGGTCGCTCACGTAGAGCCCCGGCTCCACGGTGAGCACCATGCCGGGCTCCAGGGCCACATGGTGCTCACCCAGGCGATAGGCACCCACATCGTGCACGTCGAGGCCGAGCCAGTGGCCGGTGCGGTGCATGTAGAGGTGGCGGTAGGCACCCTGCTCGATCACCCCGTCCACCGAGCCGGCCAGCAGGCCCAGCTCCAGCAGCCCCTCCACCAGCACCCGCAGGGCCGTCTCGTGCACCCCCTCGGCCGTGAACCCCGGCGCCACCGAGGCCACGGCCGCCTCCTGGGCCGCCAGCACCAGCTCATAGAGGGCCCGCTGCTCACCGCTGAAGCGGCCGTTGATCGGAAAGGTGCGGGTGATGTCGCCGTTGTAGTAGTCGGCGAGCGAGCAGCCGGCGTCGATCAGCAGCAGGTCGCCATCGCGCAGGGGGGCATTGTTGGCGGTGTAGTGCAGCACGCAGGCATTGTCGCCGCCGGCCACGATCGAGCCGTAGGCGGGCCCGCGGGCGCCCTGCTCCAGGAAGTGCTGCTCGATCACCGCCTGCACCTGGCGCTCATTGAGGCCGGGCCGGGCCACCTGGCGGGCCAGCTCGTGGGCTTCGGCTGAGATGCGGGCCGCCTCTCGCATCCGCTCCAGCTCCTCGGGGCCCTTGCGCAGGCGCAGGCCGTGCAGGATCGGGCAGGGGGCCACCAGCCCCAGGGCGGCATGGCCTCGACGGGGAGCTCGGTCGAGCTGGCGCCCCCAGGCCGCCAGCACCAGGGGCTCCACCGCCGGGTGGCGGCCCACCCGGAAGGCGATGCCCTCAGCCCCCTGCAGGTAGTCACCCAGACGTTGCTCGAGATCCTCGAGGGGATGGGCGATGTCGGCGCCGAACTGGGCGACGGCGCCCTCGGTGCCCCAGCGGAAACCGGTCCACACCTCGGCGCTGGGCTCCCTGGGGGCCACAAACAGCACATAGCGCTCACCCGCCGGCCGGTGCGGCAGGAACAGGGCCACGGCGTCCGGCTCATCGAAGCCGGTGAGGTACCAGAAGTCGCTGTTCTGGCGGAAGGGCCACTCGCAGTCGGCGTGGTGCACCGCCAGGGGAGCCGCCGGAATCACCGCGGCCGCCCCGCCCAGCTGCTCGAGAAAGCGCTGCCGTCTCCGGGCGTGGATGGTCTCGGGCCGGATCTCAGGCGAGGGATGGTCCAACGGGCTGGCGGGGTAGGGCACGGGCACCAGTCTGGGCCAGGGCTCTCAAGGCCAGCGAGCAGCCAGCCGGGCCGGGCGCCGCCGGTGGCCGGGCCGGGTTCGTCCTGGGGATGAAGACGGTCCCCAGGATTAAAATTGAGCAAAGTAAATTTGTTGAGCAAAATAAATGGTCTGCTGCCCCCACAACCGGCAGCGTCTTGGGCGCGATGGCCCCTGCACCAGCCACCCCATGAACGCCCAGCCCCCCAGGAGTGCTCAGCCAGGGCATGACCTCAGCCCATGAATGACCTGCTGGTCCTGGCCCTGTTGGTGCTGACCGTGATCCTCGGCTCTGCCGTCTGCTCCGGGGTGGAAGCCGCTCTGCTCACGGTGAATCCGGTGCGGGTCCACGAGCTGGCGTCGCGCCCCCGGCCGGTGGGGGGAGCCAGGCGGCTGGAGCAGCTGCGGCAACGGCTGGGGCGAACCCTTGCCGTGCTGGTGATCGCCAACAACGGCTTCAACATCTTCGGCAGCCTGATGCTGGGTGGCTATGCGGCCCACCTGTTCGAGCAGCGGGGCGTTGCGGGGATCGCCCTGCCGGCGTTTTCCGTTGGCCTCACCGTGCTGGTGATGCTCCTGGGGGAAATCCTGCCCAAAGCGCTCGGCAGCCGCCTTGCCCTGCCGGTGGCCCTGACCAGTGCCACGCCGCTGCACTGGCTCGGGGTGCTGATGGCCCCGCTGGTGCTGCTGCTGGAGCGCCTGCTCCCTGCCATCACCCGTGAAAACGAGATCAGCACGGACGAAAACGAAATCCGGCTGTTGGCCCGTCTCGGCTCCCAGAAGGGCCAGATCGAGGCCGACGAGGCGGCGATGATCGCCAAGGTGTTCCAGCTCAACGACCTCACCGCCCGCGATCTGATGACGCCGCGCGTGGCAGCTCCCACCCTGGCGGCCGGGACGCCCCTGGACGGGGTGCGCGCCACCCTGCTGGCCAACCACGCCCCCTGGTGGGTGGTGCTGGGGGAAGAGGTGGATGAAATCGTGGGTGTGGCCAGCCGCGAGCGGCTGCTCACGGCGCTGCTCGAGGGTGGCGGTGGGCTGACGCCAGCCCAGCTGAGTGAGACGGTTGAATTCGTGCCGGAGATGATCCGGGCGGATCGCCTGCTCACCGGCTTCCGCCGCAACAGCGGCGGGGTGCGGGTGGTGGTGGATGAATTCGGGGGCTTTGCCGGAGTGATCGGCGCGGAAGCCGTGCTGGCCGTACTGGCGGGCTGGTGGCGGCCCAACCACGCCGGTGCTTCGGACTCGGCGGGATGAGCAGGAGCGCGCCCCCCACCCCAGAGCGGTGCAGCCTGCTGTTGCGCCAGTGGCGCGGCCAGCTGGACCTCACGCCCCGCGAACGGAGCCTGCTGGCCGGTGCCCTGGCGGGTCTCGACCGCCAGCTGGAGCGGCTTGAACGGCGCCACATGCGGCTGGCGGTGTTCGGCCGGGTCGGGGTGGGCAAGTCGAGTCTGGTCAATGCCCTGGTGGGGGAGGCCGTCTGCCCCACCGACGTGGCCCATGGCAGCACCCGCCATCAGCGGGCCACAACCTGGCGCCAGCCGGTGCCAGGCCTGCAGCAGCTGGAGCTGGTGGACACGCCCGGCATCGATGAGATCGGCGGCGCGGCCCGCTCCCGTCTGGCCGAACGGGTGGCCCGGGGCGCCGACTTCGTGCTGCTGGTGCTCGATGGCGACCTCACCAGCGTCGATCGGGACGCCCTGCGACCCCTGCTGGCCAGCGGCAAGCCGCTGCTGCTGGTGCTCAACCGCAGCGACTGCTGGCCAGAGGCGGAGCGCCAGGCCCTGGAGACCAGCATCCGGCGGCGGCTGCGCACCCTCCTGCCCGGCGGAGGTGCGCACCTGGAGCTGGTGGCCGTGGCGGCGGCACCGCGCCGCCCCCGGCTCCGGGCCGATGGGCGTGTGCGCACGGACGCCAGTGGCCCCGAAGTGGAGCCGCTGCGCTGCCATCTGCTCAGCCTGCTGGGCCAGCAGGGGGAGCTGTTGCTGGCCCTCAACAGCCTGCAGGCGGCTGATCACTTCCAGCGGCAGCTGCAGCACGAGCGCCTGCATCGCAGCCGCCGGAGCGCCCAGGGGCTGATCGGCCGCTACGCGGCCCTCAAGGCCACGGGCGTTGCCGCCAATCCGCTGGTGCTGCTGGATCTCGCCGGCGGCCTCGCCTGCGACACCGCCCTGGTGGCCCAGCTCTGCCGGCTGTACGGCCTGCCGATGGACGGTCCGGCGGCGCGCCAGCTGCTGGGCGAGCTATCGCGCCAGAACGCCCTGCTCGGCGGTGCCCAGCTGGGCATCCAGATCCTGCTGGGTGCCCTGCGTCAGCTGCTGGTGCTGGCGGCCCCGTTCAGCGCGGGCCTGAGCCTGGCCCCGGCGGCACCGGTGGCGGTGGTCCAGGTGGCCCTGGCCGTGCACACCACCCGGCGCACGGGCCGGCTGGCCGCACGGGAACTGCTGCGCCGCAGCCAGCGCGGCGGCCAGCCCGGAGCCCTGCTGCGCCGCCTGGCCAGCAGCGACCCCCAGGTGCGCCAATGGCTGCAGCACCGGCCGATCGCCGTGGAGCGGCCGTGAGCGTGGCCCTGCTCGGCACCAGCGCCGACCCGCCCAGCTGCGGCCACCAGGCCCTGCTGGAGGGTCTGCTCAAGCACTTCCCGCGGGTGGCCACCTGGGCGAGCGACAACCCGAGCAAGCGCCATGGTGCCCCGCTGGAGCAGCGGGCGGCACTGCTGGACGTCCTCGTGCAGGCGATCGGCAATCCCCGCCTGGAGCTGGTGCAGGACCTGAGCAGCCCCTGGGCGATCACCACCCTGCGGCGGGCCGCCCGGCGCTGGCCCCGGGAGGAGCTGGTGTTCGTGGTGGGCAGTGATCTGGCCGGCCAGATTCCCGGCTGGAAGGAGGCCGAAGCCGTGCTGCGCAGCTGCCGGCTGGCCATCGTGCCCCGCTCGGGCTGGCCCCTGCCTCCAGAGGCGGTGAACCAGCTGCGGCAGCTCGGAGCCCGGGTGCAGACCCTGCCCCTGGAGATCCCCGCCACCGCCAGCTCCACGATCCGCCAGCGGCCCCGAGCCGACCAGGTACCCGCCGCCGTCTGGCCCGTGCTGCTGGAGCACAATCTCTACGGCCTCGCCACCCGACCCTGATGCGCCTCGCCCTGGCCCAGCTCAATCCGGTGGTGGGCGATCTGGCGGGCAACGGCGAACGGATCCTGGCGGCCTGTGGGCGCGCCGCCGCCCAGGGCGCCGATCTGGTGCTCACCCCCGAACTCTCGCTCTGGGGCTATCCGCCCCGGGATCTGCTGCTGCTGCCGGCCCGCCTGGAGGCCCAGGCCCGGGTCCTCGACCAGCTGGCTGCGGGCCTGGCGGCCACAGCTGGCCTTCCCCCGGTGCTGGTGGGCATGGCGGAGCCCTGCGGGGAGCACGGCCTGCCCAATCTCCACAACGCCCTGGCCCTGGTGCAGCCCGGCGGCTGGCGGGTGGTGGCACGCAAGCAGCTGCTGCCCAGCTACGACGTGTTCGACGAGCGCCGCTACTTCCGACCTGCCGCCGACCCATCGCTGCTGGAACTGGAGTGCGGGGGCCGCAGCTGGCGGCTGGGGCTCACCATCTGCGAGGACCTCTGGGTGGAGGAGAAGCTGCAGGGCCAGCGTCTGGTGGGGCCGGACCCGATCGCCGCCCTGCAGCCCCTGCAGCCGGATCTGCTGCTCAACCTCTCCGCCTCCCCCTTCAGCCAGTTGAAGAGCGGCCTGCGCCGCCAGCTGGCCGGCCGTGCCGCCGCCCGTCTCGGCTGCCCGGCGGTGTACGTGAACCAGGTGGGCGGCAACGACGAGCTGGTGTTCGACGGCGCCAGCTTCGTGGTGGATGCCGTCGGCACACTGCTCTGCCGCCTGCCCTGCTGCCAGGAGGCGGTGACGCTGTGGGATGCCGCTGCGCCCCGCGGTCCGGGGGATGCCCCCGCCTCCCCCGACCTGGCCCCGGAGCCGGAGCCCCTGGAGCAGCTGTTCCGCGCCCTGGTGCTGGGGGTGCGCGACTACGCCGGCACCTGCGGCTTCCACCAGGCCCTGCTGGGTCTCAGCGGCGGCATCGATTCGGCCCTGGTGGCGGTGATCGCCGCAGCCGCCCTGGGGGCAGGCCGGGTGCAGGCCCTGCTGCTGCCCTCCCCCTGGAGTTCGGCCGGCTCCATCGACGATGCCCTGGCCCTGGCCGCCCGGCTCGGCCTGCGCACCCACACCCTGCCGATCGCCGGCCTGATGGCCGGCTTCGATCAGGCCCTGGCGCCGGCCCTCGGGGGGGAGCCCGCCGGCGTCACGGCCGAGAACCTGCAGTCGCGGATCCGCGGCACCCTGTTGATGGCCGTGGCCAACCAGCAGGGCCAGCTGCTGCTCTCCACCGGCAACAAGAGTGAGCTGGCCGTGGGCTACTGCACCCTCTACGGCGACATGAACGGCGGCCTGGCCGTGATCGGCGACGTGTACAAGAGCCGGGTGTTCGAGCTCTGCGCCTGGCTGGATTCCCCCGCCGCCGCCAGCTGCCGCGCCGACCTGGGCCTGCCGGCCAGCGGCGAGCTGGTGGGGGCCGCGATCCGGCTCAAGCCCCCCAGCGCCGAGCTGCGGCCCGACCAGCGCGACAGCGATTCCCTGCCCGACTACGCCGTGCTCGATCCCCTGCTGGAGGCCCTGGTGGAGCAGCGCCTGAGCCCCGAGCAGTTGGCAGCGGAAGGCCAGGATGGCGCCCTGGCCGAGCGGGTGATGGGCCTGCTGCGCCGGGCGGAATTCAAGCGCCGCCAGGCGGCTCCGGTGCTGAAGGTGAGCGGCCAGGCGTTCGGCAGCGGCTGGCGGATGCCGATTGCCGCCCGCTGAGCCAGGCTGAGGGGGCACGCGCAAGCTCCATGGCCGCCCCGTCCACCTTCAGCGCCCCGATGGCCAGCATCGGCGTGCCCAGCGAGATCAAACGCGACGAGCGGCGGGTGGCCCTCACCCCCGACGGGGTGAGCGAGCTGGTGGCCCAGGGCATGGAGGTGCGGGTGCAGGCCGGCGCCGGCCTCGGGGCCGGCATCAGCGATGACAGCTTTGCCGCCGCCGGGGCCCGCCTGGTGAGCCAGGAGGAGGCCTGGGGGGCCCATCTGGTGGTGAAGGTGAAGGAACCCCAGCCCGAGGAGTTCCCCTTCCTGCGTGCCGACCTGGTGCTGTTCACCTATCTGCACCTGGCGGCCTATCCGGAGGTGGGCCGGGCCCTGCTGGAGGCCGGCACCACCGGCGTGGCCTACGAGACCGTGCAGCTGGAGGACGGCAGCCTGCCCCTGCTGGCGCCGATGAGCGAGATCGCCGGCCGCCTGGCGGCCCAGGTGGGCGCCCACCTGCTGGAGAAGCCCCACGGCGGCCGCGGCATCCTGATCGGCGGCTGCACCGGCGTGCGCCCGGCACGGGTGGTGGTGCTCGGGGCCGGCAGCGTCGGCTGGAACGCCGCCCGCATCGCCGCCGCCATGGACGCCGAGGTGCTGCTGCTGGATCGCTCGCCCCAGCGCCTGCGCCAGCTGGAGGCCGATCGCCGCGGCCGGCTGGTGAGCCTGGTGAGCAGCCGCAGTCTGATCGAGCGCCACATACCCGGCGCCGACCTGCTGATCGGCGCCGTGCTCACGCCCGGGGGCCGGGCACCCACGCTGGTGGCTGAGGACCTGGTGAAGCAGATGAAACCGGGCTCGGTGATCGTGGACGTGGCCATCGACCAGGGGGGCTGCATCGCCACCAGCCGCGAGACCACCCACACCGATCCGGTGCACACCCTGCACGGGGTGCAGCACTACGCGGTGGGCAACATGCCCGGGGCCGTGCCCTTCACCTCCACCGAGGCCCTGGTGAGCGTGACCCTTCCTTACATCCTGGTGATGGCCGGCCGTGGCCTCAGCGAGGCGGTCACCGACCGTCCCGAACTGCTCTCCGGGCTGAACACCGTGAATGGGGCCGTGTGTCACCCCGGCGTGGCCCGGGCCCTGGGGGTGGCCACCCGCCACCCGATGGCCTGCCTGCGCTGATGCTCAACCCGGCGCGCATCCGCATCCTGGCGGTGGGCAAGGTGCGCAAGGGCTGGGTACGCGAGGGCCTGGCCACCTACCTCAAGCGCCTGCCGGGACTCACGCTGCTGGAGCTGCGCGAGAGCAACCCCGAGCGGGAAGCCGAGGCCCTGCTGGCCGAACTGCGGAGTGATGAGCAGCTGGTGGCCCTCAGTGAGGAGGGAGTCGCCCTGGGGTCGGCGCAACTGGCCGGGCGCCTGCGCGACTCGGGCTCGGGCCGGCTGGCCTTCGTGATCGGCGGGGCCGATGGGCTCAGTGCTCGCCTCAAGCAGCGCGCCGCCTGGACCCTCAGCCTCTCGCCGCTCACCTTCCCCCATGACCTGGCACGGTTGCTGCTGTTGGAGCAGCTCTACCGGGCCCGGACGATCCAGCAGGGAGGCCCCTATCACCGGGAATGAAGCCACTGCAGGGGGGGCAAGGGCCGCTGCACGGCCGCCGGAGCAAGGCCCTCCCGCAGGGCCAGCACCAACCCGGCGGCCTCGCTGTAGCTGCGGGCCGGCAACACATCCAGCCCCAGGGCCGCCGCGTTCACCTGCAGCACACAGGGGTTGTACACGGCGATCAGCGGCACCCCCCGCTCGGCGCAGGCCAGCACCGCCGCCCCACCCAGGGCATCGGCAGGTGCCACCACGGCCCCGATCTGCTCGGGCCGGAGCAGCCCTGGACCATCCCAGGCGCCGTTGGCAGGGCGGGCCACCAGGTCGGGGGCCCGGCTCAGCCCCACCAGCACGCAGGCCAGGAACGTGTGCCCCAGTTCTTCAGCGGCAGCACGGGGGTCGAGCGCGGCGCTGGGCGGCAAGGGGCTGAGGGCGGGGGCGTGGGCGCAGGGAATGCCCAGGTGCCGGGTGAGCAGGTGGCTGATCACCGCCTCGGCGCCGGCGAGCGCATCCACACCGCTCCCGCCGCGATAGGCCGCCAGCGCCTCACTGGCGGGATCCTCCGGAAAGCGCGCCACCACGGCGATGGCCGTGGCGCCTGCACGCCTGAGGGCCTCACCTGCGCGCAGCAGGGCATCGGGCCGGCCCAGGCGCCCCCAGCTGGCCCCACTGGGACCCAGCTCCAGGCTCACATCCAGGGGGGCGTCGGTGCTGAGCACCGGCCCGATCTCCAGGCCGAGGCTGGCCCGGCAGCCATCGGCCACCTGCAGGTGGCGCAGGCGCAGCTCCGGTTCGATGGCGGCGTCGAGCAGCAGGCCCAGCCGCTGGCGCCGCACCGGCCGCAGGGCCAGATCGCCGCTGGCGAAGCGATCGAGCGCCGAACCCTCCACATAGTGGATGCGCCGGTCACTCCAGTAGAGGGAGGCGCCGTTCATCACGTTGGGGTGGGTGATCAGACAGCCACTGGCAGCCGCCAGCAGGCGGGCCGCCGGCAGGCCATCGCCGGCGTACCCCCCCAGCTCACAGCCGATGCCGGTGGGAATCACCAGCAGGGTGGGCAGGGGCAGCGCGGACTGGGCCTCTCCCGTCATCCCCCCCACTCCCCTGGAGACCCCGGAACGTCGGCACCCTCAACCACGGCCTCAATCCACAACTGCGAAGCGGACGTGGCCGTGATCGCCCAGCGCAGGGGACGGCCATGCCGGGACAGGGCAGCTTCAATGGCCGGACGCAGCGGGCCGCAGGGGCGCTCGAGCTGCAGGTGCAGACAGCGCAGGGTGAAGGCCCTCACCAGCTGGAGATCACTTCTGGTACTGGCCAAACTGGGCCTCGTAGAGGGCGTCCTCCATGCCGGCCTGGAGCTGGAGATCACTGCGCGGGAAGGCCACACAAAGAAGTGCATACCCCTGCTGCTGCAATTCGGCCTTCACTCCCATGGCATCCGGCTGATGCACGCTGCCCTCGCTGAGCAGGGCGGCACAGGTGGTGCACACCCCGGAACAGCAGGAACTGGGCAGCTCCACACCAGCGGCCTCGGCTGCGGCGAGCACGGTCTGGTCTTCGCTGCAGGTGAAGGTGTGGCTGACGCCGTTGATCGCGGCAACAACGGTGTAGCTGGCAGTCATGGGGCTCAGGCTGGCAGGGCCCCATCTTCCGTGATCGCCGTCCACTGGCTGGGGTGGGGTGCCAGGTATTCCGGCGGGGTGTCGCCCGCGACTGCCGGCGCGGCCGTGAGGGCGAAATCCACGGCAATCGAGCAGCGCAGGGCATCGGCGTCCCCGTTGGCCAGCACGGCATGGTCGAGACAGGCGGGGAAGAGCAACAGCAGACCCGCCCGGGGCGCCACGTCCTGCCAGGGCTGGGTCCAGGGGGAGGCGGCCAGCGGGCCGCCATGGCCCACCGCCATGCCGGGCACGAGCTCATTGGGCTGCTGTCTGGGCCAGCAGCGCAGCACGCCGCAACGACCACTGCCATCGCCGGTGAGGTAGTACACGGCGCTGAGATGGGCGTTGGGGTGGTGGTGGCGGCCCACCACCTGGCCAGGTTCACTCAGCACGGGCCAGCAGCGCTGGATGTGCAGGGCCACCCGGCCAGGGTCAAAGCCCAGCTGGGCCAGGTAGGCCCTGGCCTGGCCGGCGATCTCCGCCAGCAGGGGGACAAACAGGGGATGGCGATGCAGTTGCCACACCCCGTTGAGATCACCAGTCCAGGCACAGCCCGGATCCGGATTCCCCTGGGCCGCACCGCGCAGCTCCAGCAGGGTCTGCAGCTGGCGCGCCAGATCGAGGGGATCGGGCCTCAGCTGCACCTGTCCCAGCGCCACCGGGAACAGGGGCTGGATCTGCAGCCCTCCGGGAGCGGGCAGGGGCAGGGACATGGGGCCGGGACGTGATACCCCAACTCTGGGGTACTGCCGGCCGGCGGCTCGGAGGGGCGCATTGCCCGCGAAGCGGGCAATGCGCCCCTCCGAGCCCGGCGACCGGCAGCCCTGCAGGGGGCTGGGAGCGGAAGGAGAGCCACCACTGCAGGGCTTGGGGCCGGAAATGCAAGCGCCAACTTCGGTCCACAAGCCCCGGCATGGTCGAGGCCCCTGGGCTCCGGAGGCCGTGTTGCACGCGCAGCGTGCGTGACGGCCGAAGGAGCCCAGGGGTTTGAAGCTGCCGTGAGCGCTCTGGTGGGTTGGGCTCAGCCCATGGCCGAAGCACCGCCCACCACTTCCAGAATCTCCTGGGTGATGGCGGCCTGACGGGCCTTGTTGTAATCCAGCGTCAGGGTCTTGGCGAGGGCCTTGGCGTTGTCGCTGGCGTTGTTCATGGCCGTCATCCGGCTGGCCAGCTCGGAGGCGGCGGCTTCCTGGAGGGAGCGCAGCAGCTGGTTCTGCAGGTAGAGGGGCAAGAGCGCATTGAGCAGCTGCTCGGGGCTCTGTTCAAACACGATGTCCGAGGGCAGAGCAGGGGCGGCATTGGCCGAGGAACCAGACTCCACAACCAGCCTGCCTTCCCGTGTGGTGAGACGGAAGATCTCATCCTCGGGAGTGGCGATCCCCTGCGGATCCAGGGGCAACAGGGTCTGAATCACCGGCCTGGAGCTCACCAGATTGATGAACTTGGTGAAGATGATCTCCACGCGGTCGGTGGAGGCCGAGAGGAACTCGGCCAGGATCTCGTTGGCGATGCCCCGGGCTTCTTCGGCGTTGGGCACCTGCTCCAGGCCGGTGAAGGTGGCCCGGATCGTGTACTGGCTGGAGCGGTTCTGGAAGTAAGTGATCGCCTTGCGACCGATCAGTACCAGATCCACCACATAGCCCTGGGCGGTGAGTTCTGCGTAGCGCTGCTCGGTGCGCTTGATGATGTTGGCGTTGTAGCCACCGCAGAGGCCCCGGTCGCCGGTGACGGCCAGCAGGGTGATGGTCTGCACCGGGCGCTCTTCCAGCAGGGGAGCGTCCACATCCTCAAAGCGCATGCGCGACTGGAGGTTCTCCAGCACGCGGGCTAACCGGTCGGCGAACGGCCGGCTGCGCAGCACCTGCTCCTGGGCGCGCCGCACCTTGGCAGCTGCCACCAGGCGCATGGCTTCGGTGATCTTGCGCGTGTTCTTGACCGAGCTGATGCGGTCGCGGATTTCCTTGAGATTGGCCATCTGAGTGTCCTCCTCAGACGGTGGCGAGCATGGTCGACTTCACTTCGGCAATGGCGTCCTTGAGCATGGTCTCAGACTCTTCGCTGAGCTGCTTTTCGGACATCACCTTGGTGATGAAGTCGGCCTTGTTGGTTTTGAGGTAATCGCGCAGCTCGCGGCAGAACTCCACCACCGACTCCACGGGCACCTCGTCGATCATGCCCTTCACACCGGCATACACCACGGCCACCTGCTCGGCCAGGTTGAGGGGGCTGAACTGGGCCTGCTTGAGAATCTCGCGAAGACGCTTGCCCCGAGCCAGCTGGGCCTGGGTGGCGGCGTCCAGGTCGGAGGCGAACTGGGAGAAAGCGGCCAGTTCATCGAACTGGGCCAGCTCCAGCTTGAGGGTACCGGCGATCTTCTTGATGGCCTTGGTCTGGGCGGCACCACCCACCCGGCTCACCGAAATGCCCACATTGATGGCAGGGCGCAGACCAGAGTTGAACAGGTCGGAGCTGAGGAACACCTGACCATCGGTGATCGAGATCACGTTGGTGGGGATGTAGGCCGACACGTCACCAGCCTGGGTTTCGATGATCGGCAGGGCGGTCATCGAGCCCTTGCCCATGGCGTCAGAGAGCTTGGCGGCCCGCTCAAGCAGGCGGCTGTGGCAATAGAACACGTCGCCGGGGTAGGCCTCACGACCGGGGGGACGGCGCAGCAGCAGCGACATCTGGCGGTAGGCCTGAGCCTGCTTGGTGAGGTCGTCGTAGATCACCAGGGTGGCCTTGCCCTTGTACATGAACGACTCGGCCAGGGCAGCACCGGTGTAGGGAGCCAGGTACTGAAGAGCAGCCGATTCAGAGGCATTCGCCGCCACCACGATCGTGTAATCGAGGGCGCCTTTCTCACGCAGCACTTCCACCACGTTGGCCACCGACGCGGCCTTCTGGCCCACGGCCACATACACGCAGACGACGTCCTCACCCTTCTGGTTGATGATCGTGTCGATGGCGATGGCGGTCTTGCCGGTCTGGCGGTCGCCGATAATGAGTTCGCGCTGGCCCCGGCCGATCGGAATCATCGCGTCGATGGCGGTGATGCCGGTTTGCATGGGCTCATGCACCGACTTGCGCTGGATGATGCCAGGCGCCATCGACTCGATCAGACGGGTCTCGGTGGTGGCGATATCACCCTTGCCATCGATGGGCTGACCGAGGGAATTGACCACCCGGCCGAGCATGGCATCGCCCACGGGAACCGAGGCGATCTTGCCGGTGGCCTTCACCGTGCTGCCTTCCTGGATGCCGCGGCCCTCGCCCATCAGCACCACGCCGACGTTGTCGTCCTCCAGGTTGAGGGCGATGCCCTCAGTGCCGTCCTCAAACTGCACCAGCTCACCGGCCATCACCTGCTGCAGGCCATACACGCGGGCGATGCCATCGCCGATCTGCAGCACGGTTCCGACGTTGCTGACCGAAACCGATTTGTCGTAGTCCTCAATCTGCTGCTTGAGGATGGCGCTGATCTCGTCGGGGCGGATGGAAACCATGGTGGGAAGTCCCCGCAGGGGGAGTGGATGGAAGGAGGAGGGTGAAGCCGAAAGGTAGGAGGGGCGCGGGCTAGCTCACCTTGGCGAGCGCCAGGCCGAGGCGACGCACCTGGCCGGAGAGGCTGGCGTCGATCACACGTGAACCCATGCTCACGACGAAACCGCCGATCAGAGCGGGATCGACCCGGAGGTCGAATTCCACATCCTGGGTGCCGGCAATGGCGCGCACCTTGGCATTGAGTTGTTCCTGCTGCTCATCGGTGAGCACTGTGGCCGAGGTGACCCGGGCCAGGGTGATGCCCCGCAGCTCCCGGTACAGCTCCAGAAAACGGGTCAACACCGCATCGAGCACGGCAATCCGTTTCCGATCCGCCAGCAGCTTCAGCAGGTTCTGCACCGACGGGGTGAGCTGATCGGCGAACAACTTGGCAAGGGCAGCCTTTTTTGCTTCCGGCTCCAGCACGGGAGAGCCCATGGCGGCCCGCAGTTCGGAACTCTCGTTCCAGAGGGTCAGGAGGCCCCGGGCCTGCTCGGCCACCTTGTCGGCCTCCTTGCGGGACTCTGCAACTTGCAGCAGAGCCTCGGCATATGGGGTGGCAATCGTGTTGAGGACTGGCATCAGGCGTTCCCCAGAGTGTTGATGGACTGGTCGATCAGGCGCGCCTGGGTGCCCTCGTCAAGTTTGCCGGGCAGGGTTGCAAGGGCCTTCTCAATCGCCTGGCGGGCCGCTTCCCGGCGGAGGAGATCCGAGACGCGAGCGGCTTCAGCATTGAGGTCAGCGGAGGCATCTTCCCTGAGCCGGGCCATCTCTTCGATCGTGCGGCGTTCGCTCTCCTCACGCACGGACTGGGCCCTGGCCAGGCCATCGTCACGGATCTGCTGGGCTTTCTGTTGGGCAGCCTGAAGGTCCTGCTGGGCCTTGGACACGGCGGCGGTGGCCGTCTTCAGCCGGGATTCGGCGTCACTCAGGTCGGCCAGGATGGCCTGGCGACGGCGGTCGAGCATGCCGCCGAGAAAGCCGCGCAGGAACCAGGTGAGCACCCCGATCACAATGACCAGGTTGATCAGGTTGGTCTCAAAAAGATTGAGGTTGAGACCAAAGCCCCCGTGGTGGGCGAACAGCACGGTGGCCGGGGAGTGGAAGATCATCGGGCGGCCAGCAGACGGTCAACAATGAGGGCACCGAGCTGATCGGCTTCGGAGCGCAGGGAGGCGAGCGCCTGTTCCTTCTCGGCCTCGATCTCCCGGCGAGCCTTCTCACGCAAGGCATTGGCCTCGGCCTGGGCCGTGGCCAGGGCCTCGCGATACAGCTTGTCGGACTCCTGCTCAGCCTCGACGATCAGCTTCTGAGCGTCCTGCCTGGCTTCCTTGAGCTGTTCGGTGAGATCAGCTTCCAGCCGCTGGGCCTGGGCCAGCTGCTGCTTGGCCTCAGCGCGACTGGTGGTGACGAAACCCTCGCGCTCTTCCACGGTGCGGCCGACCGGACGGAAGAACAGGGCATTGAGAATGAAGGTGAGGAGCACCACCTGCACCGCCATCAGCGGCAGGGTGGCATCAAGGTCGAACAGACCTCCCTCCGGGGCGCCGGACGCAACGCCGGTGACGGCGTCAGCGGTGGCAAGCAGGAGCCAGCTGGTCATTGGGAAGGGATCGCCGGGGTGGACGGGGGAACAGTCACGCAGGGGACGGGGTCAGCACAGGGCGACCGGCGCCCCCCTCCGTGAGTGATCAGCCGGCGAAGGGGTTGGCGAACAGCAGCACCAGGGCCACCACCAGGCCGTAGATGGTGAGAGCTTCCATGAAGGCCAGGGACAGCAGCAGGGTGCCGCGGATCTTGCCTTCAGCCTCGGGCTGACGGGCAATGCCTTCCACAGCCTGACCGGCTGCGGTGCCCTGGCCGATACCAGGGCCAATGGCGGCGAGGCCCACGGCCAGAGCGGCGGCCAGTACGGAAGCGGCGGAGGTCAGATCACTCATTGGTGGAAAGGAGTTAGGGGAGCGCAGGGAAGAGCGCGGAATGGGCTGGAGCGCGGCCGGGACACTCCCCAGGGGGAGCGGGCCCGGTTCCACCCGGACCTGCGCGCGATGAGTTTGCCAGACCGGCGGACCGGACCAGCTGGGGACATCAGTGGTGCTCTTCGTGCACGGCCTCGCCGATGTAGTTGGCGGCAAGGGTGGCGAAGATCAACGCCTGGATGGCTGAGGTGAACAAGCCGAGAAACATGGCCGGGAGCGGCACAATCACGGGCACGAGGAAGGCCAGAACAGCCACCACGAGTTCGTCGGCCAGGATGTTTCCGAACAGACGGAAAGACAGGGAGAGAGGTTTGGTGAAGTCCTCGATGATCTTGAACGGGAGCATGATCGGGGTGGGCTCCACGTAGTACTCGAAGTAGCGCAGCCCCTTGCGGCTCAGGCCTGCATAGAAGTAAGCCAGAGAAACCAGGAGGGCCATCGCCACCGTGGTGTTGATGTCGGCGGTGGGAGCGCCCAGCTCACCGTTGGGAAGTTCGATCAGCTTCCAGGGGATGAGGGCCCCGCCCCAGTTGCAGACGAAGATGAACAGGAACAGGGTGCCGATGAAGGGCAACCAGTCGCGGTAGGCCTTCTCGCCGATCTGCTCCCGGGCCAGGTCACGGATGTAGGTCCAGAGGAACTCGAGTAGGTTCTGCACCCCGCGCGGTTCCCGCTCCATCTTGCGGGTGCCCACCACCACCAGGGCCAGCAGGGCACCGATCACCACCCAGGAGCTCAGAAACACCTGACCATGGAGGTTGAGTTTGCCGAGGTGCCAGTAGAACTGCTGGCCTACCTCCAGTTCGGCGAACGGCAGGGCAAGGGGCAAGGGAACCATGGGGTGACGGGTGGTTCAGGGGGCGAGGACGGCCTGCAGCAGCAGGGCCGGCTTGTAGAGGAGGAAGCCGAGCAGGGCCGGCAACAACTCCAGGGCTGGGACGCGGGCTGCGGCCACGATCAGCAGGGCCGGTACAACAATCTGGAAGCGGCCCAGGGAGCGGGACTCAGGTCCGATCCGGGCCACGCTGCGGGCCAGCAGGCGCAGGTAGAGCAGGCCGCAGCAACCGCCCAACAGCAGGCTGCGAGCCGCGCTGGCACCGAACAGGGGCCAGGTGATGCAGCTCACCACGAGGGTGAGCAGCAGGGTGGCCAGCAACAGTCGGCGTTGCAGGCGAAGAAAGGGATCGGCGACTGTCGGATCGGCGGGACGCTGATCCGCTGACGCCAGCACCGCTTCCCCATCCGCAGATGGCGTACCGGTGGACCCGGCATCCGCTGCGAGACTGACCTGCAAGTGCTGGAGGGCGTTAAAGCCCGGGCAACTTATCACGCTGCGTTAAGCAACCAGTTGCAGCACCTGCTGCGCCTGAAGACGGCGCGCCCGCATGCAGCGCTCCTCCGCCGGGAAGGGCAGCGGCAAGTCCGCCAGCGGCACTCCGGGAGCGGCCTCCACCGCCTGCATCAGCGCCAGGTCATCCGGCTCGATCGCCAGGGGCAGCAGATCGGGCCCCAGCAGATCCGTGGAGGGCCAGCCCCACAGGCAGCGGTTGCGCTGACCGCTGGCGGCCAGCAGCACGCTGTCGTCCCCCCAGTCGGCGCGCTGCAGCGGCCCCTTGCTGAGGAACAACTCGAAGTGGCTGATGTCGGGGTCAAGGTCCTCGATCAGGGCCCAGCGCTCCTCCTGGGGCAGGGATCGGGCCCGATCCAGCAAGCCGCCGCTGAGCAAGCGGGCCGGATCCCAGACCTCCGGGTTGGAGAAACCGACGAACTCCAGCTCCGCCTGGGCCACGAAGGCCATCAGGGTCTGGAGGTTGTAGCTGGTCTCCTGCGGGTGCAGGTACATATCCGCGAAGTTCACGTCCGCCTGGGTGTCGAGGGCCCAGCGCTGCTCGTGGTGACGCCGCAGCCGGTTGCTGGTGGGAAGCACGTTGAACAGCTCGCGTCCGAGCTGAATCGCCTCGGGGCCGCTGCCCACCCCAAGACGGGTGAGGCTGCGCTGGGTGCGATGGATCTCCCAGCGGCCGCCCTCGGCATACAGAAAAAGATGCAGCAGCCCTCCCGGGCAGAGCAGATCGGCCAGCGCCCGCAGGCCCAGTTCAGGCTCACGCAGATGGTGGAGCACCCCCACCGAGTTGATGTAGTCAAACGGCCCCTCCCCGGCCAGGTCCAGCAGGCTGCGCTGTTCGATGCGCAGGTCCCGTACCCGGGCAGCCGCACCGGAGCGCCGGGTGCGCTCCCGGGCCACCGCCAGGGCGCCGGCACTGATGTCCACGGCCAGCACCGAGGCGCCGGGGTTGAGATGGCAGAGGTAGTCGGTGCTCACCCCCGTGCCGCAGCCGGCGTCGAGGATCCGCCAGGGGCGCGGCTGCGCGCCAGCGGCCGGAGGCAACACCCCGGCGGCAAAAGCCCGGGCGCTGTCCACGCACCAGCGCCAGTTGTATCCGGGCGGCGGTCCATCCTGCAGGGGATCCCCCGGGTAGGGGAAGCGGTCGTAGAAGGCACTCACCACCGGGGTGGCGGCATCACGGGCAGACACGGCTGCGGGGCGGCTGGGGCGAGCATTTCACGGCACCGCTCCCCACGCTGCAAACATTTGTTCATGGCTCCCGGGCGGTTCAGGGGGCCAGCCGTAAGTTGGCCCAGCCCGGTTCGCTCTCGTCCATGACCGTGACCGCCAGCAGCGGCAGCACCAGGGTGGCGCCCCAGCGCTACGACACCTTGCCGCTCTCCAGCGTCCGTCAGGCCGAGCAAGAGGATCGCTTCCCCGATGGAGGCGAGCTCAGCAGCCTGGTCACGTTCTTTGAGAGCGGTCAGCGCCGCGTCGAAGCCGCCCGGCGCATCTCCGAGAACGCCGAATTCATTGTGGCCAAGGCCGCCAACCGGATCTTCACCGGCGGCACGCCGCTCTCCTATCTCGATGCGCCCCTGCGGCCCGCCGCTGCGGCCGATGGCACCCCCCTGGCAGCCGATCAGGCCGCCTTCCAGCGCTCGGTGCAGACCTTTGCCGGCGCGGCTGAGCGCAAGGGCAACCTGTTCAGCCGGCTGCTGGAAGGCGCTGGCGGGGACGCCGACGTGCGGGTGGTGCTGCCCGGAGGTTTCAGTCCGATCGCCGTGGGCCGCTACGGCACGGCGCGGATGAAGAAGTCGATCCGCGACCTGGCCTGGTTCCTGCGCTATGTGGGCTACGCCCTGGTGGCCGGTGATCCCAGCATCCTCACGGTGAACACCCGCGGCCTGCGGGATGTGCTCGAGAAGGCCTGCTCGCTGGCCGCCACCAACGTGGCCCTGCAGGAGATGCGTGCCGCCGCCGCCGGCCTGTTCACCGACCAGCCGGAGATCCGCGAGCTGGTGATCCAGACCTTCAACGTGCTGATCAGCGAGCTGGAGGTGCCCACGCCATCGACCCGCCAACGGCTGGGCAGCCCGTTGAACCAGGGCCTGCAACTGCCCGCCACCTACGCCCTGGCCGCCCAGGGCAAGGCCCAGCGCTTCGTGATGAAGCCGGCCATGACCGGCGCCCAGAAGGCCGAGGTGGTGCGGGCCGCCTATCGCCAGGTGTTCGAGCGCGACATCGTCAAGGGCTACAGCCAGGTGGTGTGCCCGGTGGAGGCAACCCAGGTGCGCCAGGGTCAGATCTCGATGCGCGAGTTCATCCGCGCCCTGGGCCGCAGCAAGGAATATCAGAAGCAGTTCTATGGCCGCTTCTCCAACAGCAGGGCCGTGGAGCTGGCCTTCCGCCATTTCCTCGGCCGGGGCATCAGCTCCCGGGAGGAATTCACCACGTACTTCGACATCGTGAGCGAGCAGGGCCTGCCTGGCCTGGTCGACTGCCTGGTGAACTCGATGGAGTACGCCCGGGTCTTCGGCGAGGAGACCGTGCCCTTCCTGCGCGATCTCGGCGAAGAGGCCCAGGAGAGCGCCGGCTGGGGCAGCAACCGCAAGCTGTTCCGCTTCAGCGCTCCGTTTGAGGGGGCACCCCAGTACGTGACCCTCTACGCCGCCTACCGCCAGCCCCTGGCCGACCAGCACCCCTATGGCGGCGGCAACGATCCCCTCGGCCTCACCTACGGCGCCATCTTCCCCTCAGGCACGGCCAAGGTGGCCACCCGCCCCGCCCCGTACAGCTACGACAGCCGCCGCATCCTGATCGGCAACGGCATGGCCCAGCCCGGCCAGATGGACAGCCCAGGCTTCCGCCAGGCCAAACCCCGCCGCGTCGGCCCGCGGGTGGTGCGCCTGCAGCAGATCGCCACCGGCGGCAACTCCGTGCCCCGCCGGGGCGGCCAGCCCAGCATCCGGGGCACCGAGAGCAGCACCCAGGCCGTGATCAATGCGGTGTATGTGCAGGTGCTCGGCAACGCCGGCTATGCCGGCGAGCGCAACAAGGTGGAGGAGATCAAGCTCGAGAACGGCGACATCAGCCTGCGGGAATTCGTGCGCCAGGTGGCCCGCAGCGAGGCCTTCCGCCGCCGCTACTGGAGCGGGCTCTACATCACCAAGGCCATCGAGGTGATGCACCGCCGCCTGCTGGGCCGGCCCACCTTCGGGCGCTGGGAGATTGATTCCTACTTCGACACCGCCGCCCGCAAGGGTTTCTACGGCGTGGTCGACCAGATGCTCGCCAGCCGCGAATACAACGACTGCTTCGGCGAGGACACGGTCCCCTACGAGCGCTTCATCACCCCGGCCGATCGCAATGCCCGCGCTGTACCTGGGCTGAACCGGCCGTTCAACGCCGCGGCCTACGCAGACCTCAATGCCCGCCCGCGGCCTGAGGTGCCCGCTGGCAGCGCCCTGCGCACCACCGGAGATCTCACGCCGCGCAACCTGCCGGAGCGGCGCACGGTTGTTCGTGGCGTCTGGAGCGCCAAGCTGACCGGCGGCCAGGTGATGGCACCAGCGCCAGCTGCGGCCCCAGGCCCCGGCAGCGTCCGCAGCAACCCTGAGCCCAGCCGCCGCTGGCGCAGCTCTCCCGGTGTGGGCGCCTGGGTGACCCCCGGTGGGGCGGGCTTCAGCCAGCCCAGGCCGTCGGCAGCGCCAGCGGGGGGCTGGACCAAGCAGGAAAGCGGCAATCTGGCTGCCACTACGGCCCTGCAGCCGGGAGCCGCCATGGCCAAGGCCCTGCAACCGAGCCGGCCCCAGGGCTTCAACCGCCGGCAGAGCCTGGCCGAGCCCCTGAAACTCGGGCGCACCGCCAGTGAGCAGCAGGTGCGCGAAGCCGCCGCCGCCGTGTACCGCCAGTTGCTCAACCGCCCGGCCCTGGAGGCGGAGCGCCTGGTGGATGCGGAGTCCCAGTTCCGCAACGGCCAGCTCACCGTGGCTGAATTCGTGGGGGTTGTGGCCGGCAGCGAGCTGTTCCAGCAACGCCTGAACCGCCTGGCACCGCTGCGCACTGCAGCAGCTGCCTACCTGGCCATTCTTGGTCGCGCGGCCCAGCCCCAGGAGACCAGCCGTTTTCTGGCCCGTCGAACCAGTGAGGGTCTGCAGAGCGCCATCGATGAACTGCTGGCCAGCGACGAATATGCCCAGGCCTTCGGCCAGGACACCGTTCCCTACCTGCGCGGCATGCAGACCCGTGACGGCCAGCCGCTCACCACGGTGAACCGCACCGCATCCCTCTACAGCGGCAATGCCGGCCTCACCCCTCCGCCCAGCGGCGCCATCTGAGCCGCGGCCTGCGGCTATGGCCGACTGACCCACAAGCCACCCAGCCCACAGCCCCCCGGAGGATGGATTCCATCGGGGGTTTTCTGGCATGAAGAACGTCGAGGTTTGGATCAATGGCCTGCGGACATTCGCAGCTCCGGGAAAGGCGGGAGCAGCCAATCAGCAGCACAACATGATGAACAATTGCTGCGACGGGTAACTATCAGCAACGCCAGGCAGAACCCTTGCGGCACAGGGCTTTTCGCCAACAAAACCCGCATGAAGAACTGTGACCGCTGCTCCGGGGCGCCGCAGGCTCTGCCGCAGAATGCTTGGGCGATCGGCGCAAGTCGGTCTTCCCCTTACCCACCGGATACGGTCTCCGTTAAGGCGACCGCTTGTTTCGAGGCAGAACTGCATGAGCATCGTCTCCAACTCGATCATCAACGCGGACGCCGAAGCCCGCTACCTCAGCCCTGGCGAACTCGACCAGATCAAATCCTTTGTGGCTGCGGGCCAGCGCCGAGTGCGCGTGGCCCAAGTGCTGAGCGAGGGTCGAGAGCGCATCATCAAGACGGCCGGCGCCGCCCTGTTCCAGAAGCGTCCCGACGTCATCTCCCCCGGCGGCAACGCTTACGGCGAGGAAATGACCGCCTCCTGTCTGCGCGACATGGACTACTACCTGCGCCTCGTCACCTACGGCATCATTGCCGGTGACGTGACGCCGATCGAGGAAATCGGCATCATCGGCGCCAAGGAGATGTATCGCTCCCTCGGCACTCCCCTCGAAGCCATGGCGGAAGCTGTGCGCGAGATGAAGAACGCCTCCCTGAGCATGCTCACCGGCTCTGACGCTGAAGAGGCCGGCTTCTACTTCGACTACGTCGTCGGCGCCCTCTCCTGAGGCCCTCCTCTCCCGTTCCCACCGCCCATTCCAGCCGGATTCATGCAAGACGCGATCACCAACGTCATCAACCAAGCTGACGTTCAGGGCCTCTATCTCGACGGTTCCGCCATGGGCCGCCTTGAGCAGTATTTCGCCAGTGGTGAACTGCGCGTTCGCGCCGCCGCCACCATCAGTGCCAATGCTTCCGCGATCATCAAGGAAGCCGTGGCCAAGTCGCTGCTCTATTCGGACATCACCCGTCCGGGCGGCAACATGTACACCACCCGTCGCTATGCAGCCTGCATCCGCGACCTTGACTACTACCTCCGCTACGCCACCTACGCCATGCTGGCCGGCGACACCTCGATCCTTGATGAGCGGGTGCTCAATGGCCTCAAGGAGACCTACAACTCCCTGGGCGTGCCCATCGGAGCCACCGTGCAGTCGATCCAGGCCATGAAGGAAGTGACCGCTTCGCTGGTGGGCCCTGATGCCGGCCGTGAAATGGCTGTGTACTTCGACTACATCTGCTCCGGTCTGGGTAACTGATCCGACCAGTCGCCCACTTCGCGGATCCTTTCCATGCGTCTGTTCAAAATCACAGCCTGCATTCCCTGTCCGGAGAAGAGCCGCTCCCAGCGCGAGCTCCAGAACACCTACTTCACCAAGTGGGTGCCCTATGAGAGCTGGTTCGCGGAGCAGCAGCGGATCATGAAGCAGGGCGGCAAGATCCTGAAGGTGGAACTGGCCACCGGCCGTCCCCAGGTGAACGTGGGCAACTGATTACGGCCAACCGATCGTCGCGGCCAACCGATCGTCATTGATCCGGTGATCCACCCATACCCGGCCACTGGGCCGGGTTTTTTCATGGCCCAGCACCATGCCCGCAAGACCAGCCGTCCCTGTTTCAGCAAAAGCTCGACAAGCAGGGGGCTGACACGGCTCAATGGGTCTGTTGTTGCTCCTCACGCCCTTGAGTCGTTCGATCGCGGTGGCGGGGCCTGAACGCTCCAACAGCGGATGGGTATGGCCATGGCAAGCCTGGCCAGCGGAAGCCCGCCTGCTGCTGGGCCTGGTGGCGATCTGGAGCGTGATGGGCCTGCTGGTACTCGCTTCAGCGAGCTGGTGGGTGGCCGTGCGGGAAATGGGGGATGGGGCCTTCTATCTCAAGCGCCAGTTGATATGGATGGTGGCGAGCTGGGGGTTGCTGGTGCTGGGGGTTCGCACCAGCCTGCGCCGGTGGCTGCATCTGGCACCCCTGGGCGTGCTGGTGGGTTGCCTGCTGGTGGCCGCCACCCTGGTGCTGGGCACCACGGTGAACGGGGCCAGCCGCTGGCTGGTGCTGGGGCCGGTGCAGCTCCAGCCCTCGGAGCTGGTGAAACCCTTCCTCGTGCTGCAGGGTGCAGCGCTGTTCGCCCACTGGCGGCGAATCGGGATGGATCAAAAACTGCTCTGGCTCGGGGTGTTCGGCCTGCTGATTCTGCTGATCCTCAGACAGCCGAACCTGAGCACGGCAGCCCTCTCCGGCCTGCTGTTGTGGCTCATGGCGCTGGCGGCCGGCGTGGGCCTGCCCCTGTTGCTCGGTGCAGCTGGTGCGGGAGGGCTGCTGGGTGCCGCCAGCATTGCCATCAACGAGTATCAGCGGCTGCGGGTGGTGTCGTTCCTCGATCCCTGGCGCGATGCCCAGGGGGACGGCTACCAGCTGGTGCAGAGCCTGCTGGCGATCGGATCCGGGGGGATCTTCGGCGAGGGGTTCGGGCTGTCCACCCAGAAGCTGCAATATCTACCGATTCAGAGCACGGATTTCATCTTCGCCGTGTTCGCCGAGGAGTTCGGCTTCGTCGGCTCGGTGGTGTTGCTGGGCTTCCTGCTGCTGTTCGGCTTTGTGGGATTGCGGGTTGCCCTCACCTGCCGCAGCAATCAGCAGCGGCTGATCGCCATGGGTTGCACCACCCTGCTGGTCGGGCAGTCCATCCTGAACATCGCCGTGGCCAGCGGTGCCATGCCCACCACCGGCTTGCCCCTGCCCCTGATCAGCTATGGGGGCAACTCCCTGATGGCCAGCCTGCTGGTGTGTGGGCTGCTGATTCGCTGCTCACTGGAGTCCAGCGGCCCGCTGGCCGGCGGATCGCCGGCCAGGCGCCGGCGGCCATTCAACCCGTCCAGGGCCAGCTGATCGCACCACCGCCGATGGCATCGCCCGATAGCCTCGTGTGATGACCGGCTTCGGGGCCATTGCGGCCAACTGGACACTGGCGCTCAGTGATCTCGCCCATGCCAGCGAGGGCCTGCTGCAGCACTCCCTCTCCCAGCCAGGACCCACCACCCTGGCGGTGGTGTTCCTGGGCGGGCTGCTCACCAGCCTGGGGCCCTGCTCCCTCTCCCTGCTGCCGGTCACCCTCGCCTATCTGGCTGGATTTGGTTCGGAACGGGGAGCGAGTCCCTGGCAGAGGAGCATCAGTTTTGCGGCCGGGATCGTCGCCTCCCTGGTGCTGCTGGGCCTGCTGAGTGGCCTGCTGGGCAGGATCTACGGCCAGATTCCAGGGCTGATCCCCACCCTGGTGGCCCTGCTGGCCCTGCTGATGGGGCTCAACCTGCTGGGCCTGCTGAACCTGCCGATGCCCAGCGGCCCCGACCCGGAACGCTGGCGGCAGCGGGTACCGGCGCCCCTGGCCCCCCTGGCAGCCGGCCTGGCCTTTGGCTTGGCGGCGACGCCGTGTACCACCCCGATCCTGGCCGTGCTGCTGGGCTGGATGGCCCAGACCGGCAGACCGCTGGCGGGGATGCTGCTGCTCACCAGCTTCGGAGCCGGGCAGGTGGTGCCCCTGTTGCTGGCCGGTACGGCGGCGGCCAGCCTGCCAAGCCTGCTGAACCTGCGCCGCTTCGGCCAGTGGGTGCCACCGATCAGCGGCGTGGTGCTGGTGACCACCGGCCTGCTCACCCTGCTGGCCAACTGGACCTGAGCCCTGCGCCGCCCGCTCTGCCCCCGATGCCCCCCACCTCCAACACCCCCTCAGCTCGCACCAGCGGCACTGTCTCCGCCGGCAGGATCCTCAACCGCCTGGCAGCCTGGATCTCGGATCTGAAGCTGGCCATCGCCCTGTTGCTGGTGATCGCGATCGCCAGCGGCATCGGCACGGCCATTCCCCAGCGGGAAACGGAGGGTCTGTACCACCGGCTCTACGACGAGACCCCGTGGCTGGGCGTGCTGCGGGGCGATGCGGTGCTCAACCTGCAGCTCGACCACGTGTACTCCAGCGGCTGGTTCCTGGGCCTGCTGGCCTGGCTGGCCCTGTCGCTGCTGCTCTGCAGCTGGCGACGCCAGTGGCCCGCCCTGCGGGCGGCCCTGCGCTGGATCGACTACCGCTCCCCGCGCCAGCTGAGCAAGTTGAGCCTCGCTGAAACGGTGAGCAGCGATGACGCGGCAGCCAGCCTGGACAACCTGGAGCAGCGCCTGCGGCAGCAGGGCTGGCAGATCCGCCGCCAGGAGCAACGGCTGGCGGCCCGCAAGGGGGTTCCGGGGCGGGTGGGTCCGCTGTTGGTGCACGCCGGCCTGGTGGTGCTGATGCTGGGCGCCGCCTGGGGGGCCCTGGGGGGCCGGCGGGCCGAGCAGTTTCTGGCCCCCGGGCGCACCCTGGAGTTGATGGACAGCCGCGGGCGCAGCGAACTCACCCTCGCCCTCGACAACTTCGCCGTGGAGCGTGATCCCGCCGGTCGCCCCGAACAGTTCCGCTCCTCCCTGCGCATCCTGGAGGGCAGCGGGGCCAGCCCGGGGGACGGTAGCCCTGAGAGGAGCCCGGAGAGCAGCCCTGAGAGCACCACCGGCCCAGGCGGGCAGCTGCTGCGCCAGGCCGAGATCAGCGTGAACCATCCCCTGCGCTTCCGGGGGGTGACCTTCTACCAGGCTGACTGGGGGCTGGCGGCGATCTCCGTGCAGCTGGGCCGCAGCCCGGTGCTGCAGTTGCCCCTGCAGAGCTTCCCCCAGCTGGGCGAGCAGGTGTGGGGCCTGGTGCTGCCCACCCGGCCAGATGGCAGCCAACCGGTGTTGCTGAGCCTGGGCAGTGAGCAGGGACCGGTGGACGTCTACGGGCCGGATGGCTCCCTGGTGACATCCCTGGCCGTCGGCGGCCCCCCGCAGGAGGTGAACGAGCTGCCGATCCGCGTGGACAGTGTGCTTCCCGCCAGCGGCATCCTGCTGAAGCGGGATCCCGGCGTACCGCTGGTGTACGCGGGCTTCGCCATTGCCCTGGTGGGCGGCGGTCTGAGCCTGCTGGCCACCCGCCAGCTCTGGGCGATCGCCGAGCCGGGTCGCCTCCATCTGGCCGGCCTGTGCAACCGCAACCTCACCGCTCTGGCACGGGAACTGCCCCACCTGCTGGCGGGACTGGCGCAGCAGGCCTGAGGCCTGGCTGGGCCCATTCAGCAGGGCTGGCGCACACCATGGCTCACCCGCACCACGGTGTGGACATTGCCGCGGGGGTTGAAGTCAGCCTCGAGCTGCATCCACACCGGCTGGCAGGCCACCACGAAGTCGTCGAGGATCCGGTTGGCCACCTCCTCATGGGAGATCGAGCGATCGCGGTAGCTGTTCACATAGAGCTTGATGGCCTTGAGCTCCATCACCCGTGGTCCGGGCTGGTAGAGCAAGCGCAGGGTGGCGAAGTCGGGGTAGCCGGAGAAGGGGCAGCGGCAGGTGAACTCCGGCAGGGTGATGGCGATCTCGTAGCTGCGCCCTGGCCGCGGGTTGTCGAAACAGATCAGCTGCGCCTCGGCGATCGCCCGCTCGCCGTAGAGGGGCGTGCGCGTCTGTTCGGGGGCAGCAGGGTCGACGACCGGCAGGGAGGCCAGCTCCTCGCTGGGCAGGGGCGAAGACATGGCTGGCGCGCAGGCGGCGGGTTGGGCGATCCTATGAAGGGGGATGGGGGGCCGTAGCAACGGCTACGACAACCCCTGATCAGCTCAGGTCTGATGGGCCTGTCCCCAGGCAACCGGGGATCCTGCGAGACTGCTTTCCAACACGACCACCTTCGAGCCCAGCTGCTTCCATGAAAAAAGTCGAGGCCATCATTCGTCCCTTCAAACTGGAGGACGTCAAGATCGCGCTGGTGAATGCTGGCATCGTCGGCATGACGGTGAGCGAGGTGCGCGGTTTCGGCCGCCAGAAGGGCCAGGTGGAACGCTACCGGGGCTCGGAATTCACCGTGGAATTCCTGCAGAAGCTCAAACTGGAGATCGTCGTCGATGACGACAAGGTGGACACCGTGGTGAGCGCCATTCAGGACGCGGCCCGCACCGGTGAGATCGGCGACGGCAAGATCTTCGTGAGCACCATCGACTCGGTGATCCGCATCCGCACCGGCGACCGGGACAGCGGCGCGATCTGAAGCCGGCCGATCAGGGGTGGCCGCAGAGGGTGGCGGCCACCCGCTCCTCGATCTCCCGCTCGGTGACCGGGGAGCCAGCTGCGCCACCAGCCCCTGAACCACCACCCCCTGAACCAACAGCCCCTGAACCAACAGGTGACCCCATGGTTGGGTTGGGGTCCATCCCAGTCCCCCCTCCATCCCCACCGGCCTGGAGCCAGAGCAGATATTCGTGATTGCCGGCGGGACCGGTGATCGGGGAGGCCACCAGTCCGGCCGCCCGCAGCCCCAGGCCCTGGGCAGCAGCCAGCACGCCCCTGATGGCATCGCGGTGGGCCGCTGGATCGCGCACCACGCCCCCCTTGCCCACCCGGGCCTTGCCCACCTCGAACTGGGGCTTGACCAGCACCACCAGATCGAGCTGGGCACCCTGCTGCGGGGAGCGCAACAAACCGAGCAAGGCCGGCAGCACCAGGACCAGGGAGATGAAGGACACATCCGCCACCGCCAGGTCGGCCACCGGATCGTCCGGGCCGTACAGCTCAGCGGCCGTGAGGTGGCGCAGGTTGGTGCGCTCCCGCAACGTCACCCTCGCGTCGCTGCGCAGGCTCCAGGCCGTCTGGCCATAGCCCACATCAACGCCGTAGACGCGGGCGGCGCCCCGCTGCAGCAGGCAATCGGTGAAGCCGCCGGTGGAGATCCCCCCATCCACACAGACCCGGCCGGCGATGGCAATCGGGAAGGCCTCCAGCGCGGCCTCCAGCTTCTCCCCTCCGCGGGACACGTAGCGCTGGGGTTGCTGCACCTCCAGATCCAGGTCGGGCAACACGTCCAGTCCGGGCTTGTCCAGCACCCGGTCGCCACTGCGAACCCGGCCGGCACGGATCAGCTGCTGGGCCTGCTGGCGGCTGACGGCCAGCCCCCGCTCCACCAGCACCAGGTCGAGGCGTTGCTTGCGGGCCATGGGTGTGATCATTCCATACAGCAATCGGAACAAAGTCCAAGGGAAGGGCGGGGCCGTTTCGCAACCACCGGAAGATTGCTGCACCGGACTCCGGTTCACGCCCTCCCGCTGCCATGGCCCTGCCCGATTCCCGCTATGCCTTCCCCGCACCGGGCCAGGGCACCGTGGTGGAGTTGCTGCGGCCCGGCAGTTTCGTGCGCCTGCGCAATCAGCCGGCCGACCTGCCCCCCTTCCAGCTGATCCAGTGCCGCGGCGGCCGCTGCTGGGTGCGCCAGCAGGCCTGGGGAAGCCTGGTGCAATGGGAAGTGGCCCACCAGCACCTCACCAGCGCCGCAGCCTGACCCCCCGGCCTGCATCCCCTCTCTCTCCCCCGCCCACCCCGCGCCCCGCTGCGGTGGTGCCGGCGACCCATACATTGGTCTGGATGTGAGCCCCCGGCGGCCTTGATCGAGCGTTACACCCTGCCCGAGATGGGCGCCATCTGGAGCGAAGAGGCCAAATTCCAGAGCTGGCTGGATGTGGAGATCGCCGCCACCGAAGCCAATTGCGAGCTGGGGCGGGTGCCTGCCGAGGCCGTGGCCACGATCAAGGAGAAGGCCTCCTTCAGCGTGGAGCGCATCCTCGAGATCGAGGCGGAGGTGCGCCACGACGTGATCGCCTTCCTCACCAACGTGAACGAGCACGTCGGCGATGCGGGCCGCTACATCCACGTGGGCATGACCAGCTCCGACGTGCTCGACACCGGTGTGGCCCTGCAGATGAAGGCCTCGGTGCAGCTGCTGCGCGCCGAACTCGACAAGCTCGCCGATGCCCTGCGCGAGCTGGCCCGCGCCCACAAGGGCACCGTGATGATCGGCCGCAGCCACGCCATCCACGGCGAGCCGATCACCTTCGGCTTCAAGGTGGCCGGCTGGCTGGCGGAGGTGGTGCGCAATCAGGAGCGCCTCGAACGGCTGGAAACCGCCGTGAGCGTGGGCCAGATCTCCGGCGCCATGGGCACCTACGCCAACACCGATCCGCGCGTGGAGGAACTCGCCTGCGCCAGGCTGGGCCTGGTGCCCGACACCGCCAGCACCCAGGTGATCGCCCGCGATCGCCACGCCGAATACATCCAGACCCTGGCCCTGGTGGGCGCGGCGCTGGAGCGCTTCTCCACCGAGATCCGCAACCTGCAGCGCACCGACGTGCTCGAGGTGGAGGAGAACTTCGCCAAGGGCCAGAAGGGCAGCTCGGCCATGCCCCACAAGCGCAACCCGATTCGCTCCGAGCGCATCAGCGGCCTGGCGCGGGTGCTGCGCAGCTATGTGGTGGCGGCGCTGGAGAACTGCGCCCTCTGGCACGAGCGCGACATCAGCCACAGCTCGGTGGAGCGGATGATGCTGCCCGACTGCTCGGTGACGCTGCACTTCATGCTGCGGGAGATGACCGAGGTGGTGAAGGGGCTGGGCGTGTATCCCGAGAACATGGCCCGCAACATGAATGTGTACGGCGGCGTGGTGTTCAGCCAGCGGGTGCTGCTGGCCCTGGTGGAGAGCGGCATCAGCCGCGAGGACGCCTACCGCATTGTGCAGCGCAACGCCCACTCGGCCTGGAACACCAATGGCGGCGATTTCCGCGCCAACCTCGAGGCCGACGGCGACGTGACCGCCCGCCTCAACCCCGACCAGCTCGCCGCGTGTTTCTCAACCGACCTGCATCAGGCCAACCTGGATGCGATCTGGCAGCGGCTGGGGATCTGATGCCACGTCAGTCAGACAAGAACCCCCTAGCCACTTGCTTTAGGGCCCCCGGCTTCAGGACCTCCGGCTTCAGGGCCCTCGACGGATGATGTTGAAGAGCGAGGCCGCATTCAACAGGGGGCCAATCGGCTCCACCGCCTGTCCGAGCCTCTGGGAGAAGCTGGTCCAGCCATTGCGGGCGACCACAATCATGTCGCCATTCCGTAGGGCTGGATTGTTGGCCGATCCCAGCGGTGCTGCAGGCTCAAAGCGCAGCCGGCTGGAGGAAATGGTGCCATTGGGCTCCATCCGCAGCAGGCGGATGAAGTTGGCATCGGCCCGCAGCTGATTGAGATCCCCGGAGGCCATCACCGCTTCCACCAGGGGGCTGTTCGAGCGCAGCTGCTTCAGGCCCGGGCTGTTCACTTCACCCACCACGGTGACGGCGATCGTGTCGGGCGCAAAGTTGGAGGCGGCGGTCCTGATCAGCACCTCATTGGCCTGAGCGCCCGGGGCCAGGGGGACGCGGATCATGTCGCCGTCCACCAGCAGAGGATTGACGGTGCTGACGCCCTCCATGATGACGCTCAGGTAATCGAAGCGGTATTCCACCGGTGCCCCGCCTGGCGTGGCACTGGGGCGCAGCAGCACCACATTGGAGAGATCGGCCACGGCCGTGATGCCCCCGGCCCGTTGCACGGCATCCACCAGGGTGGGCCAACCGGCGCTCTGGATCTGGGTACCACTGGCAGCGGGCCCGGCCACCTGGAGATTGGCGCTTCGCGAGTCCTGGGTGAGGCTGTAGAAACCCGGCTTCTGCACCTCGCCCACCAGGGTCACCCGCACCGGGCGGGGAGAGATCAGATCGAGGTAAACCAGGGGACGCCGCAGGTAGCGGTCGTAGCCCGCCGTGATGCGGCGGCGGGCCTCATCGATGGTGAGCCCCCACACCGGCACGGAACCCAGCCTGGGCAGGTTGATGGTGCCATCGCTCAGCACCTCCACCTCTGCGGCGTAGCCCTCCACCATGAACACCGACATGCGCAGCCGGTCCCCGGGACCAAGCCGGTAGCGGAAGCCACGGCCTGGGTCGACCGATGCCGCCACGGCGACCTGTGGAGATGGAACCGGCTGTTGCGACGGAACCGTGGGGGCAGGCCGGCTGGGCTGGGGCTGGCCCGCCGGGCCGTCCGGGAGTGGGAAGGCCTGACGCTGGGCCAGGGCTGCCGAGGGCAGCAGGGGCGCAACCGCACTCAGGACGGACAGCCATCCCGCCACAGATCCGCGCAGGCTGGTTCGAGGGAGGAAGGCAGGAGGCAAGGTGATGGGGCGAAGGGCAGGGACGGGGGCTCTACGTCTGGACTGTCGCATGGGCCTGTGGGGGTAATCTTCCCGCACATCGCAACCCATCGTGAAGGCGACGGAAGGGAATCCAGCCAGCGGAGCCATGCCCACCCCTCCTGGCCCGGTTGCCCTTCCGCTCCAGCTGGTTGAACGCGACCTCTCCGGCCTGCGCCTGTACTCCTCCGCAGGTCTGGATCTCTATCTCCTGCCCGGAGACCGCTTCGGCCCCTACGCCGACCCCGTGGGAATCCTCCGGGAGCTGACCTACCGCCAGCAGCTGTCCGGTTCCGGGCGCAGCCGCGACCTGGACAGCAGGGATCCCCATTACGACCACTTCCTGTTGGTGGAAAGGAGCAGCGGCGAGCTGGCCGGCGCAGCGCGGCTGCAGTTCGTGCCGCAGTGCGCCCCAGGGGACACCCCAGCGCCATTGCCCCAGGGGCAGCAGTCCTATCTGGAGCATGTCTACCCCGGCATCAAGGCCGAACTCGCCCGGGACGGCAACCACCTGGAGATCGGGCGCGTCGCCCTGGCCCCCCGGTTCCAGCGCCTGCCCCACACCTTGATGTGCCTGTTCCGCGGCGGCCTGCAGGTGGCGGTCAGCTCGGGATACCAGACGATTCATGGCCTGGTGTCCTACAACCACTTCGCCTATGCCGATGCGGTGAACAAGCGGTTCCTCAGCAGCCTGATGCGGCCTCCGTTTCTGGACAGCCGGCACCCCTGTCCCCAGCCCCGCCACCCGCTGGCAGGCATCGCACCTGGCGACCATCCAGGCCCGGCCCACACCATTCAGGAGCTGGAGCAGCAGATCCGCAGCGAGCTGGCCCCCGGCTTCCGCCTGCCCGTACTGCTGCGCCAGTACATCAACCTGATGGAGGCCAGGGTTCGCAACCTCTCCCTGGCCCGCGACTTCAACCAGATCACCGAGATCCTGATGGCCGCCGACCTCCGGCAGATCCCCAGCCGCCGCCTCAGCCATTTCATCGACTTCGCGCACGAACCGGTCTACCGGCGCTTCAGCTGGTACCGCGGCGGCTGACCTGATCCCTCTGGACTGGTACGTTTCCATAGATCTGCAGCCGGGGTGTGGGGTTTTGATGGCAGGGGGGCCCGAGAATGAGAGCTCCGCAACACCTCAGCCCTCCAGGTCTGAGGCTGGGATCATCGATCGGGCCCCAGCTCCCCATCCCCCGCTGAACTCCGCAGATCTCCAGCTGCGCCTTGAGGAGATCCTGCAGCGGATCTCCGGGGCCGATCCCCGGCAGATCACCCCGGACGCCAGGCTGATCGAGGACATCGGCATCGACTCCCTGGGGTTCTACGAGATCCTGATCGAGGCCGACGAGTGCCTGGGCATCAAGATCCGCGAGGAGGATCTGCTCCAGTTCCGAACCGTGGGCGATATTCAGAATCACCTGCGCACCCTGGAGTCCCCTGATGGTCAGGCCCACTGAACGCCTGGCCGTCACCGGCTGGGGGTGCATCACCCCCCTCGGCGCCAGTGTGGATGCCACATGGGAGGCCACCCTGGCCGGCCGCACAGGCATCTCGGCGGTCACGGAGAGCTGGGCGGCCGACCTGCCGGCCAGGATTGCCGGCCGGGTGCAAGCGGATCTCAGCGCCGGCCTCGAGCCCCTGCAGCAGCGGCGCCTCGACCGCTGCGCCCAGCTGGCCCTGCTGGCGGCCCGTCAGGCCTGGGCCCACGCAGCCCCCCATTGCCAGGGGGTGGACCCCCGCCGGGTTGCGGTGGTGATCGGCACCGGCATCGGCGGCCTGGCCACCCTGGAGCGCCAGCACACCAACCTGCTACAGGCCGGGCCGGGGCGGGTGAATCCGCTCACGGTGCCGATGCTGATCCCCAACGCGGCGGCGGGCCAGATCGCCATCGACCTGGGCCTGCATGCCGGGGCCCACACGCCGGTTTCAGCCTGTGCGGCCGGCGCCGAAGCCCTGCTTCTGGCCCAGCTGCTGCTGCATGACGACCGGGCCGATGTGGTGCTGGCCGGTGGCAGTGAGGCCCCGGTGAACCGTCTCGGGCTGGTGGGATTTGCCGCCATGCGAGCCCTCTCCTGCCGCAACGACGCACCGGAGCTGGCCTCCCGCCCCTACGCCCAGGACCGGGATGGCTTTGTGCTCTCAGAGGGGGCGGGTGTGCTGGTGCTGCAACGGGCCGGCGATCTGGCCAGCGAAGGGCCGCCTGTCCATGGATGGCTGCAGGCCTGCGGCAGCAGCAGTGACGGCCACCACATCGTGGCCCCGGAACCCGAAGGCCTGCAGGCCAGCCAGGCGATCACCGATGCCCTGCGGCGGGCCGGCCTGGAGGCGGCCGATCTGTCGTTCGTCCAGGCCCATGCCACCGGCACATCCGTGGGTGACCTGGCGGAGGCCAGGGCCCTGCGTCGCGGCCTCGGCTCTGCGGTGGACTCCCTGCCGGTCACCGCTCCCAAGGGTCAGCTCGGCCATCTGCTGGGGGCCGCAGGGGCCGTGGAAACGATCCTGGCGTTGCAGGCCCTGCGCCACGGCATGGTGCCCCGCAGCATCAATTGCACCCCCGTGGATCCGGCGATTGGCCTGGCTGTGGTCCAGGACCGCGCCCACCCGCTCGGTGGCGGCGGGCGGGAGCGCTACGCCCTCAAGAACGCCTTCGGCTTCGGGGGGCACAACATCAGCTGGATTCTGGCGGCGTGACCACGGACGAGCTGCCGGTGCTGGTCCGGGCGTAGTACGCCTGCACCGCTCTCACAAAGGTGTCGCGATCACAGCCCCGCTCCGGCAGACCGAGGTCCTCCGCCCTGCCTCTGCGGCAGTGAATGGTGGCCAGGGGCGCCTGGAGACGGGAGACCAGCAGCTTCAACGGGCGGTACAGCGCCTCAGCCGAGGTGGAGAGGCCGTAGTAGCTGAACGTCCAGGGCACGATCAGGGCGCCATGCCTGCGGGCCAGCAACAGGGCACTGGCCGACACCCGCTGGCTGATCGGCGTCACCAGGGAGCCGTTGGGGGCCAGCATCACCTGCCCCCGGGCAGCCAGGGTGGCCGAGGCGCGGTAGAGGGCGGAGGTGCGCGATCGCCCATCGCGATGATCCATCAGGCCGTGCCCGGCATTGGCGGCGGAGGCCGAGAACCAGGGCATGATCCGGCTGAGATGCAGGCTGGCGGTGGTGATGCTGGGCAGCCGGAGCACCCCTTGCACCACCAGCACATCCACGGGACTTTCATGGTTCCAGAGATGCACCACGGGCCTGCCCGCCGGTTCGGCCGGCTGGCTGTCATCCACCACCACGCTCACCCCCAGCGCCCGCAGGCCCACCTGGGCCGTGACCACCAGCAGGTTGGCGGCCAGCCGGCGTCGCCCCAGGGCCAGGGCGAGCAGCTGGACCCCGTAGACGAGGAAGTAGGACACGCCCCAGCAGGCGCGCCGGAACACCCGCCAGGGCACGTCCCAGCCCCCGGCTGCGGGGCTGCGGGGGGCATCCGGCAGCCGGGGCGCCGGCGCCAGCCGCCTGGCCTCCGGCCCGATCGGGAAGGTGAGCCGGAACGGGAAATCGCCATCGAAGTTGCCATTCACCTGGGTGGTGGTCACCAGGTGGGCATAGAAGCGGTAGAAGAGCGGGCGGTCGCTGGTGGTGGGCTCCTGCCAGAACTGATCGAGGGGCTTCTGATCGGTGAGACCCGGCAGGTTGTAGAAAGTGTTGCCCATCACCTTGGTGGGAACAGCATGATAAAGCGCCTGCAATCCAACCGTACTGTTCACCGTTACCACACCCCGACAGGTGCGGAGAAAGCGGCTCAGGGCGCCATCATGGAAATAATGAATACGACCAGCCACGCCATAGCGCAGAGCCAACAGCTGGATCAGACGCCCGTAATGGTTGTAGCCCCGATCGCGCGGGTGATGCTTGAAGGCCAGGTGATCAGAGGCGTGGGCATGGGCCGCAAACGAGCGAATCACATCCTCGATGAATTCATGCATGCCCCGATAGGGCGACCCCAGCTGGATCTGGGAGTCACTGGAGACCTGCAACACCACGAGAAAGAAGGAGAGATGCTCCAGCAGTCGCTGCTTGATCGGACGTTCCTGCAGGCGATACAGCCAGAAGCGCCAGCTACCACGCAGCTGACACCACAGAAAACGGGGCGAAGGCTGCAGCTTGTGCTCGCCTTCAATGATCGGGTATTCGGTGAAGGCATGCTGAATGAAAGTGGGAGCCTTCCAGATCTTGCGCCAGCGCCAACCGGGATCCAGGGTTCCGCCGGGCAGCCTGTTCACAGGCGGCAGCGCCTGGTAGAACTCCACGGGCTTGTTGAGATTGGAGCGGGCATTGACCCGATCCCGCTCCAGACTCACGTAATTGGGGCGGATATAGCCCAGTTCAAACACCCAGGCCCCAATCCCCGCCCGCTGGGCCTCCTCGATGGCGATGCGGTGGGGAATGATGAAATCGCCATACATGAAGACGTGGCGAATGCCCCGTTCCGCCAGCAGCTGGCGCAGGAACGGGCGCCACTCCTCCATCGGGCCGCTGAAGGGCACCCGCACATCACGGGGAAAGCCGTACTCGTGCAGGGGGAAGGACACCTTGGTGACCGGAATCCCACAGCCCCGCAGGTAGTTGCAGAAGCGGGCGAAGAACAGACCGATCGGACCCATGAGCAGCAGAACAGGGCCATCGATCTGCACCTGCACGAGGGCGGGGGCCCGTTCTGAGGTCAACGCGTTGTCCTGATTGCTGATCCTGGGGGCAACTTTGCCACGCACCTCAGCGCCGCCGCAGGCGGCCCCAGTGGCGGAAGATCCGCTGGCGCAGGCTGAGGGGCTGGGGCGGGGCGGCGCGCCAGGCCAGCAGTTCGTCGATGGCCTGCTCCGGCTCGATGAACAGGCCGCTGTGGCGGCTCACGTAGCGGGGATAGTCGATCAGGGCCCCATGCACGAGGGCATCAACCCCGAGCTGGCGCCCACGCCGCTCGCTGCGGCAGCGGTCGTGGCTGAGCCCCCAGCCGGCGTAGAAGGGCAGGCCCCAGGTGTGCACCTCCAGCCCGCGCAGCAGCGCCTCGAAGCCGGCGATCGAGGTGAGCACGTGCAGGGCATCGATCTGGGTGAACAGCTGCTGGATCGAGGCCTCCACCAGCACCTCATCGCAGCACTGGGCGGCCCTGGCCTCCCCCTCCCCCTCGCGGCAGAGACCGGCCACCACGTCGGGGTGCGGTTTGTACACCAGATAGGCCCCGTGCTCGGCCCGGCGCACCGCCTCCAGCAGGGCCAGGTTGCCGCGCAGGCCCGGCGCGCCGAGGCGGATCGAGGCATCCGACTCCACCTGGCCCACCACCAGCACCACCCGCCGGGCGCCCTCGGGACGCCGCCAGGCCGGGGCGCTGAGGTTGTACTTGGTGATGGCCCCCTCCACCAGCCGCTGGCGCAGGCGGGCGGCCCGCTCCAGCTGGGCTTGGCTCCACTGGCCGTGGGCCAGCTGGTGCTCCAGGTCGCTGGGGGCGCTGGCGTCGTAGTAGATGCCGCGGCGATCCAGCACCCAGGAGATCGGATCGATCAGGTCGGCCCCGAGGCCCACCGAGCGCAGGAAGCCATCCTCCACGTGCAGCAGGGGCAGCCGGCGGCGCTCCACCGCCCCCAGCAGGCCGGGCTGGGCGCGGCGGCCCCAGATCGCCACCAGGGCGGCTGAGCGGCCCGGGCGCTGCCAGGGGAAGCGGAAGCGCAGCCGCCGCACCGGCAGGAAGCGGCGCAGCACCCGCTGCTTCCAGGGGGTGAAGCCGAAGGCCTCGATCGGCTCGGGCAGGGCCCCGCGCAGGCGCCGCTGCAGGCCGATGGCGGCCACCAGCTCCTCCACGCTGCAGGGCCGGTGCTGGTGGGGATCGATGTAGAGCGCCCCCTCGATCAGGGCCCCATGCACCAGGTCCGCCAGCCGGCGGCGCCCGGCCGCCCGGCGCCGGGACGGGGCGGGGAGCTGGTCGTGGGTGAGGCCCCAGCCCGCGTAGAAGGGCAGGCCGAAGCAGTGCACCGGCCTGCCGTGCAGCAGGGCCTCGAAGCCCAGCTGGGAGGTCACCACATACACGGCCTCGGCCCGCTCCAGCAGGGCGGCGGGGTGGCCGCCGCTGGCCTCGAGCACGATGCGGGAACCGGCCAGCTGGCGGGGGCTGAAATGGCCGCGCTTGCGGCCCGCCGCCACATCCGGGTGGGTCTTCACCACCACCGTGGCGCCGGGGTGGGCCGCCAGGGCGGCCTCGAGCATGGCGGTGAAGCTGGCAGCGCTGGCCGCCCCGAGGGCAATGGAGAGGTCGCCGGCGGTCTGGTCGACCACCAGGACGAAGGGGCCGGCGGGGGCGGGGGCATCCGGGGCGCCGTTGTACTTGCTGACACGGGCTTGGCACCAGAGCTGCCGCAGGGCCGCGGCCCGCTCCAGCTCGGCCGTGCTGTGGGGCCGGGCGATCGCCTGCTCCATGCGGCTGGGGGCCGTGACGTCGTAGTACACCCCCAGGTCGTCGAGCAGCAGCCCCAGGGGCGGGCTGTCGGGCCCCAGGCCCAGGGAGCGCAGAAAGGCGTCCTCACAACGCCAGAGGGGGAGACCCCGGGCGGCGCCGATGCGCTCGGCGGGGCGGGCACTGGGCTTGCGCCCCCACGCCAGCAGGCCATCGAGCGGAGCATGCCGGCAGCGGCCGGAACCCCGCACCAGGCGGTAGGACCCCAGCAGGGCCGGAAGCGTGGCATGGCGGAGCATGCCCGTCTCGGGCAGACCCAGGCGCGCGGCGGCGGGGGGGAGGGCCAAGGGAGAGAACGCGCCGGCGGCGGGGGTCCAAGCTACCCAGAGCCATTGCCGCGCCCATCACTGCTACGTTCTCAGCCACCCCCGTTGCCACCGCAGGATTGTTCGGGATCCTGGGCTGTGTTGAGGTTTCACCCGTGCAGGTTCAGGTGCCAGTCGTGAGGATCCAGGTGCCGGCAGAGGCGATGGCAGCGCTCTGTGCGGCGGTCTCCGCAGACACCGGGATTCCTGAGGGACGGGTGCGCAAGGTGATCCAGGCGGCGCAACAGCATCAGCAGGATCCCGGCCTGGGCACAGCGAGCAGCTCCGGTCAGCCCCCCCGCCGCCCGGACGCGACCGTGCCCGACTCGCCGGCCGGGCGACTGCGCTTCTACCCCCTGGGGGCCAACGGTCGCCTGCGCCACCCCGCCAGCGCCGCGACGGCATGACGAGCGTGCAGGGTGAGCCACGAATCCCCATCGATCCCCTGCTGCCGCCGCTGGCCGTGATCCCGGCCCGCGGTGGCTCCAAGGGCATCCCCGGCAAAAACCTCCGGCCGGTGGGCGGAGTGCCCCTGCTGGCCCGCAGCGTGCGCGCCGCCCGCAGCGCCAGGGCCCTGGGTGCGGTGTGGGTGAGCAGCGACGACGGGGCCATCGGCGCCCTGGCGGAGCGGGAGGGGGCCGGCTGGCTGCGGCGCCCAGCCGCCATCGCCGGCGACCAGGCCTCCTCGGAGTCGGCCCTGCTGCACGCCCTGGGCACCCTGGCCCAGGCCGGCCCGCTACCCGGTACGTTCGTATTTCTGCAGTGCACGTCTCCGTTCACCACCGCCACCCAGATCGATGCGGTGGTGCATGCGCTGGAGGGAAGCACCGCCAACATGGCCTTCAGTGTGGTGCCCTGGCATGGCTTTCTCTGGCGCCAGGACGCCCAGGGCCACGGCGTGGGGGTGAATCACGACGCCCGCCTGCCGCGCCAGCGGCGCCAGGACCTTGAGCCCACCTACCTGGAGACCGGCGCCATCTACGCCATCCGCACCCTGCCCTTCCTGGAGCAGGGCAACCGCTTTGTGCTGCCCGCCCTGCCCGTGGCGATTGAAGCCCTGGCCCCGGAGATCGACAGCCCGCACGACCTCTCCGTCTGCGAGCGACTGGCTCCCCTGCTGGATGGCGCGGGAGAGGGCCGCTCGGATGCCCAGGCCGGGGCCGTCCGATGACAGGCAGCTTGCAGGGGCGCCAGGTGGCCGCGCTGGCCTGTTTCGACTCCTTCGGCAAGACGGCCATGAACCTGCTGCGGGTGGCGCGGCGGGAAGGGGCTGAGACCCAGCTCTACCTGCTCGAGCTGCCCGGCCGGAAACTGTCACGACGGCAGGTTCTGGAGATCCGCCGCATCGACCCACGCACCCGCATCCGTCAGCGGCCATGGCCCAAGCTGCGCGAGCTGCGCGCCGAACTGGTTCGCCTTGATGCCCTGGTGCTCGGACTCGATGGCCGGCGCACCCGCGAGAGCCAGCTGCTGCTGCAGTCGGCCTGGGTCGGCCAGGAGCGCAGGCCGGTGCTGGTGAGTGCCTACCCGGGGATCCTCTTCCGCCACCAGCTGGAGGGAATGATGGATCGCTCGGGGGTGGATCTGCTCTGCCTCAATTCCGAGAGCGACGCCGAGCTCTACCGCCGGGCCTGCGCCGCCCTGGGCATCGACGGCAGCAATGCGGAAATCACCGGACTGCCGATTCTCTGGCCGCTGGAAGCGCGGCTGCAGGTGCCGGATGGGGCGGCGATCGTGTTCTTCGAGCAGCCGTCGGTGCCGGACAACCCGATCCAGCGGAAATACATCTGCCGGGGCCTGGCGAACCTGGCCAAGGCCTGGCCCCAGCATCCGGTGATCTTCAAGCCCCGCACCTCGCCCGTGGAGGCCACCCTGCACCGCCATCACGGCGGGATGGGCAGCCGCGTGGAGAAGCTCAGCCGCCGGATCACCAATCTGGAAATCAGCTACAAGCCGAGCCTCAGCCTGCTCAAGCGCTGCGGCTGCGCCATCACCGTGTCATCGACAGCGGCGATGGAGGCGATGGCCATGGGGATCAGCACACGCATCGTGGCCGATCTTGGCGTCAACGAGAGCCTGGGCAACCACTACTTCGTGGAGTCGGGCGCCCTGGCCAGCTTTGAGGCGATCGTGCGCGACCCCTTCACTCCGGTGCATGACCCGCACTGGCTGGAACGCCAGGGCTACCGCGCCGACGGAGCCCAACGTTTCGTGAACGCCCTGGCCCAACGCCTCAGCGCGCCGCCCTGCGGCGAGACCCTGGCCCGCCCAGGGCCCGCCGGCTGGGGGAGCACGGGCTGGCAGACCTATGCCCTGGCCAAGGGCGGACGCCGGATGCTCAGTTCGGCGGGAGCCCGCTCGCGCCAGGGGGCCAGCCACAGGGGACGCGACCTGCTGCGGCGGATCCGCCAGAACCTGGTGGGGCTCTGGCTGCTGGAGCGGCTGTTCAAGGGGCGATGAGGCTGGGGCTGATCTGCGAGGGACAGCCGGGGCTGGGGGCCTGTCAGCGCCTGGGCTTGGAGCTTCAGCACCTGGGAGCGCAGGTGACCCTGATCGGCGCCGATCCCTCGCTGCCGGCCGTCTGCGATGCCGGGGAGGGCCTGCCCTGGCTGCCCCTGGCACCGCTGGCCGCCGCCACCAGCGAGCTGGTGCTGGAGCTCGATGCCCTGGGGGTGTTTCTCGAAGGTCCGGCGCTGACTCCGTTCCGGCAGGCCCATCGGCAGGCGGCACGGTTGCGGGGCGTGCGGCCCTGCGGCCTGTTCACCGGCCCGATCCGCCCCCTGTGCGGCGATGCCCTGATGGCCGACCTGCTGCCGCGGCTCGGCTACGACCTGATCTGCGTGCAGGGGGAGGCCCAGCAGGAGGAGCTGGGCTGGCTGCTGCGCAGCTGCGGGCGGAGCGAGCAGGCCAGCGAGCTGCTCGGGCTCTGGTGCCTGGTGAGCGAGCCGATCGGCCATGGGCCCAGCCAGGAGCCGGTGCTGCTGGTGCTCGACCAGCCCCAGGTGCCGCCGTCGCCGTTCGCCAACGGCGTGCTCTACCAGCGGCTGCGCGCGATCGCCCTGGAAAGCCCCAGCTGGCAGGTGCGCCTGCAGCCGGATGGGCCCCTGCCGGCCAATCCGGCCGAGTGGCCCGACACCTCCCTGCTCTGGCACGGGCTGCAGGATCAGCGGCGGCCGGCCAACCTGCAGCTGGGGGACGGAGAGGATCTGCCGCAGGCGCTGATGCAGGCCAGCGCCTGCCTGGGCATCGCCTCCAGCTGGCTGTTCACGGCGATGCTGTGGGGCAAACCCACGGTGGTGCTGGGCGACTACGGCATCCGCACCGAGTTCAACGGCCCCCTGTTCTTCGGCAGCGGCTGCATGCAGCGGCTGGCCGACTGCCTGCCCCTGGAGCGCCTGCGGGAGCCACCCGCCGTGAACGCCGCGTGGCTGGCGGCGAGGGGCTGGGGCATCGCCGATGGCCCGGCCCGGCTGCTGCGCAGGCTGGAGGGGTGGCGGCGATGACGCTGGAGCTGCTGCTGGTGGCCGACAGCGACAGCCAGCTGCTCGCCTGCCAGGCCCTGGCGCGGCTGGGCCAGGGCCGGGATGTGCGCTTCACGGTGAATGCCATCCCAAGGGAGGGCACGCCGGAGAGCGTGCTGCAGGCCCTGGAGCGCCGTGGCCCCCTCTGGCGCTTCACCCCCCAGCAGCTGCTCGCCGACAGCCGGCTGGACGGCTTCGCCGCCATCGGCGTGTATCTCACCGGCAGCAAGCTGGCGGAATTCCGCAGCGTGTATCAGCTCAGCCGCGAACAGCGGCAGCGGCCGCGGCGCCCCCTGTTCTGCGGCTTCAACGGCGTGGTGCTGGAGCGCTTCGAGGAGGCGATCGCCTGGCGGCTGGGCTACGACCTGATCTGTCTGAACGGCCCCCGCGACCAGGCCCGCCTGGAGCTCCTGCTGCGCCACACCCCCTTCAGCGGGCAGCGCACGGTGCTCACCGGCCTGGGCCGCCAGCGGCAGCTGGCGGGCACGACCGAGCGGCCGCGGCGGATGGTGTTCGCCGAACAGGTGGTGATGCCGGCGGCCCTGGAGGAACGGCGGCGGCTGGTGCGGATCCTGGCGCGCCTGGCCCGGCGTTCGCCGGAGTGGGAGCTGCTGATCAAGCCGCGGGTGGCCCCCCATGAATCCACCTTTCACGCGGTGGACACCCACATCAGCCACACCCTGCGCGACACACTGGGCAGCCCGCCGGCCAACCTGCAGCTGAGCTACGCCCCCCTGCCCGAGCTGCTCGCCCGGAGCCGGCTGCTCACCACCGTGTCATCGACGGCGCTGTTCGACGCCCTCGACCTGGGCTGCCGGGCCGTGGTGATGGACGACTTCGGCCTGCGCCCCGACCTGGGCACCCCCTTCTTCGCCGGCTCCGGCCTGCTGCGTTCCCTGGCCACGGCCGATGATCTCGACGGCCTGGCGACCGGCGCGGATCCGGATCCGGCCTGGCTGCACTGGGTGGGCTATCACCCCCAGTTCTCGCCCGCCAACCTGCTGGAGGCCCTGCGAGAGCTGCAGGCGAATCCCCTGCCGCCGCTGCAGCTCAGCCAGCCGGGCTACGTGGTGAACGCGGCCGACCTCTCCACCAACCAGCTGCGCCGGGGAGCTGAGACCGCCATCCGCTGCGGCGATCTCGAGGAGGCCACCCGCCTGCTGGAGATGGCCCAGCTGCAGCGGCCGGACAACCGCAACATCAGCAGGCGCCTGGCGGCCCTGCGTCTGAGGCCCGCCTGGCTGCGCCGCCTGGCCCTGCTGGTGGCCCCCCGCTTCCGGCTCTAGAGTCGGGCACCAGAAACGGCGGGTGAGCAATACGTGCAAGCGGTGCAGATCGAGCGGAACTTCACCCAGTTCGTGGTCTTCGCGGAAGACGCGATTCTCACCGCCCTCAACAAGATCACGGCCAACCAGTGCCGGCTGATCTTCGTGGTGTCGGAGGGGGGAATCCTCCAGGGCGTGCTCAGCGACGGCGATTTCCGCCGCTGGATCGCCGCCACCGATGTGATCGACCTGGGCCGGCCGGTGACGGCCGCCATGAATCCCGACTGCGTCACGGCCCCTGAAGACAGCGGGGCCACCGACCTGGCGGGCCTGTTCTCCCAGAAGATCCAGGTGATCCCCCTGCTCGACGACCACGGCCGGGTGGTGGCCGTGGCCAGGGGAGGCCAGCGCCAGCTCCTGCTCGATGGGCGGGCGATCGGCGAAGGCGCCCCGGCCTTCCTGATCGCCGAGATCGGCAACAACCACAACGGCTCCCTGGAGCTGGCCCTGCAGCTGATCGATGCGGCCGCGGCCGCCGGCGCCGACTGCGCCAAGTTCCAGATGCGCGACATGGGGCAGCTGTACGTGAACGCGGGCGACAGCAACGACATGGCGTCGGATCTGGGCACCCAGTACACGCTCGACCTGCTGGAGCGCTTCCAGCTGAGCGACGACGAGCTGTTCCGCTGTTTCGACCACACGGTGGACCGGGGCCTGATCCCCCTCTGCACCCCCTGGGACACCACCAGCCTGGCCAAGCTGGAGCGCTGGGGGATGGCCGGCTACAAGGTGGCCTCGGCCGACTTCACCAACCACGATCTGCTCAGTGCCATCGCCGCCACCGGCAAGCCCCTGATCGCCTCCACCGGCATGGCCACCGAGCTGGAAATCAGCGCCGGCATCCGCCACCTGCGCGAGCAGAGCGCCTCCTTTGCCCTGCTGCACTGCAACTCCACCTATCCCACCCCGTTCAAGGACGTGAACCTGCGCTACCTGCGCCGGCTGGCGGAGCTGGCCGAGGCGCCGGTGGGCTACTCGGGCCACGAGCGGGGCTACGCGGTGCCGGTCGCGGCCGTGGCCCTCGGGGCCGCAGTGATCGAGAAGCACATCACCCTCGACCGGGGGATGGAGGGCAACGACCACAAGGTGAGCCTGCTGCCGGAGGAGTTCACGGCCATGGTGGCGGGCATCCGGGCGGTGGAGGAGTCGATGGGCAGCGAGGCGGCCCGCAGCCTCAGCCAGGGGGAGCTGATGAACCGGGAGGTGCTGGCCAAGAGCCTGGTGGCCGCCTGCCCGATCCCCGCCGGCACGGTGATCAGCCGGGAGATGGTGCGCATCCAGAGCCCCGGCCAGGGCCTGCAGCCCTACCGGCTCGACGACCTGCTCGGCCGCAGCCTGGCCAGCGACAAGGCCGAGGGCGACTTCTTCTTTGAATCCGACCTGAATCGTCCAGCCGCCCGACCGCGCCCCTACCGCTTCGCCAATCCCTTCGGCGTGCCGGTGCGCTACCACGACCTCGAGCAGTTCCGCGGGGTGAGCAACCTCGATCTGGTGGAGATCCACCTCAGCTACAAGGACGTGGAGGTGGACATCGACGCGGTGCTGCCGGAGCGGGTGCCGATGGGCCTGGTGGTGCATGCCCCGGAGCTGTTCGCCGGCGACCACACCCTCGACCTCTGCAGCGAGGAGGCGGACTACCGGCGCCACTCGGTGGCTGAACTCCAGCGCGTGCTCGACCTCTCCGCCCGCCTGCGCACCCGTTTCCACTGCCCGGCCCCGGTGCTGCTGGTGACGAATGTGGGGGGCTTCTCCGCCAACCGCCACCTCAGCCAGCCGGAGCGGGAACCGCTGCTGGAGCGACTGGCCATCAGCCTGGCGGAGCTGCGCTGCGACGGGGTGGAGATCATTCCCCAGACCATGCCGCCCTTCCCCTGGCACTTCGGCGGCCAGCGTTATCACAACCTGTTCGTCGACGCCGACTGCATCGAGCGCTTCTGCCGGCAGCAGGGTCTGCGGGTGTGTCTCGACGTGTCGCACTCCAAGCTGGCCTGCAACCACCTGCGCGAACCGTTCTCCCGTTTTCTGGAGCGCATCCTGCCCTTCACCGCCCACCTGCACCTGGCCGATGCGGCGGGTGTGGACGGCGAGGGGCTGCAGATCGACGAGGGCGACGTCGACTGGCCCCAGCTGCTCAGCCAGCTGACTCGGCTGGCTCCCGGCGCCTCCTTCATCCCGGAGATCTGGCAGGGGCACAAGAACAACGGCGAGGGGGCCTGGCTGGCCCTGGAGCGCCTGGAGCGCCACCAGCTGGCCGTAGGTCCGTCCCTGGTCGCGGCGTGAGGGCCATCCCGTGAGCGAGCACTTCATCCTGTTGCGGAACCTGCCTCTGATCTACGGACGGGTGCCGAAGGTGGCCAATTCCTCGGTGAAGGCAGCCCTCACCCGTCTGCTGGCCCAGCCGCCGGAGGAGGGCTACCGCACCACGGCCGACGGCTTCTGGCGCAAGGGCACCCACGGGGAAACCACCATGATCAGCGCCGAGCAGGCCCTGCTGCGGCGCAGCAGCCACTTCATCTTCAGCTTCGTGCGCAACCCCTTTGACCGGCTGGTGTCGGCGTACAACAACAAGCTGATCGAGAACGACAGCCTCTCCACGGCCATGCAGCGGATGGGGCTGGAGCGGCTGATGCCCTTCCGCCGCTTTCTGGAGGTGGTGGCCGCCACCGCCGACGCCGATCTCGACGTGCACCTGCTGCCCCAGAGCAGCATCCTCTGTGTGGACGGGGTGCCCGTGCCGGGGTTCATCGGCCAGATGGAGGCGATGGCCGAGCACTGGCAGCTGCTGCGCCAGCGGATGCGCCAGGCGGGTCTGCCCGCCCTGGGCAAGCTGCCCAGCAAGAACGTGCGGCGCACCGACGGCAGCGACCTCAGCCAGTACTTCAGTGACGACAGCCTGATCGCCCTGGCGCGGGACCGTTACCGCCAGGACGTGGAGGTGTTCTATGGAGCGAACGAGCTGGAGCAACTGGCGCGCGGACAGCTCAGCGCCACGCCCAGCCCGCTGGAACGCTGGAGCCCGCCGCTGCCCGTGTAAATCTCCTGGCCGCTGACGTAGCATTCATCACCAACGAATCGAGTCGCTGCGGGAGATCACCTTGGGCCTCAATCGCCGCCTTCGTTCGGTCATTGAGGCAGGCCTGCGCGGGGAGCACCAGCAGGAGGTTGACGCCCTGGGTAGACGTCTCCCCAACTTCATCATCATCGGTGCCGCCAAATCGGCAACCACCACCCTCACCACCATTCTGCCACGGCATCCCGACTTCTTCATCAGCCGGCCAAAGGAACCGAAGTTCTTTGGCCGCCGGTACGACAAGGGCTGGGCCTGGTATGGCCGGCTGTTCAAGGCCGGGCGCTCCTGCAAGCTGCGAGGCGAAGGCAGCACGATGTATGCCAGCGCCCTCAACAGCTTTGCCCAGGCCCCTGCGCTGATGCACCGCTATCTGCCGGACCTCAAACTGATCTATGTGGTGCGTCACCCGCTGGATCGGATCGTGTCGCAATGGCGTCATCGCAAGGGCCGGAAACAAAGCACGCAAGACCTCTCCGCCCTGATGCGTTCGCGCCACCTGCGCAAGCTTGTGGTGGGCTGCTCCCTCTATCACGAGCGACTGCAGAGCTTTCGCACCTACTACCCCGACCAGCAGATTCACTGCCTCACCTTTGAGGACCTGATCGCTGAACCCAGGGGCACCCTCCACACCCTGCTCAGCTTCCTTGGGGCCTCCACCGCGCCTGCCCAGCTGGAGCTGCTTCTGGATGAGGGCCGCCTCCCCCGCGTGAACGAGGCCGGCGACAAGGGAAGGCGGCTGGTGGCAGCGCCTGCCTGGAGCGACAGAGTGCAGGATCAGGTGCTGGAGGTGGTGCGCCCCGACGCTCACCAGATGCTGCGGTACATGGGCAAGCCCACCGGCACCTGGGAATTATAAACAAACCAATACATTCCCCTCAAGGCACCCCCCTTGGGCCATACAACAACAACTCAGTGCCTCTCGCCCACACAGTCAGTGTTACCGCCTGAACCTTGGCTGTCACCGGCATGCTCGCCACACTGCATCGGGCAAACGACCGCTCCCGCAGGTTGGCTAAGCCTTTTAAAGACCAGCCCAGGCAAATCCCCTAAAATCTAGCAATCATGGTTATTCACGATGGGGTAAACAAGGAGCCAGGCAGTAGCAATCGATGGCTCCAAGCACGCACCCAATGCTTATCCACGCTTTCCCATGAGCCCACTGCCCAGCATCAACCTGATCACACCCTGCCGGAATAGGGCGAAGTATCTGCGTTCCAGCCTGCCCTCGTGGCTCGCCTGCCCCCAACTGCAGAGGATCATCGTGGTGGACTTCAACTCCACCACGCCGGTGATCAATGAACTCAACGACCTGATCGACGAGCGGGTCACAGTGGTACGGGTGGAGGATGAGCCGCTCTGGCGCCAGGGCCGGGCACAGAACGTTGGCCTGAGGCTGACCGATGCTGAATTGGTGCTGAAGATGGATGCCGATGTGGCACTCGTGGATATCAGGCCCTATGTGGACCAGATGGCAGATCATCCCACTATTTTTTTCAAAGGTTTCAGCAAGCTGGGCACATCGTCCGGCCTCTGCTTGGCCCCGCGCCGGTGGATGCGGGCCGCTGGCGGTTATCACGATCACATGTCGGGCTGGGGAGCAGACGATTTGGACGTCTACCGACGACTGAAAAAACAGAAGCTCAAGCCACTGATCTTCAAGCCTGAGAGCTTCTCTGAACAACGCCAGACGATGGCCGGCAAGAACTCCGAGGCGCCATTGCTGGATAGTGAACTGCTCAGCGACCCCAAGAGGCTGGCCAGCCAACCATTTTTCAGCAACTTCCGCAACATCCTGCTGGCCACGATCCAGCGACAGACCAAACACCGAGCCCTGCGCTGGCGTTACAACCAAGCCGAAGACAATCCGAATCTAGTTTATGCAACGATGAAACCATCAAGCCTCTGGCGAATCCAGCTGGCACGGCACCATATCGAACTAGCCAATATCCTGGCCCTTGCCTACTACGAGAGAACAGAGTCGGCATGGACACTGATGAACGCGACCACGTTTCAGGAGGCACTTCACCACCATCAATTGCCGCGCTGCCGCAGCCGCAGAGAGCGCGAGGCCTTGATCGCCACACTGCCTCAGCGGCGCCTGAAGCTGCGCGAGTTCGCCCAGGCCCTTGGAGTTGATCTCCAGACGAATCCAATGCCGGCTTAGGCTCTACGCAATGCCGGCTTAGGTTCTACGCAGATTGCCACAAGTTTCGACCAGCCTGCCATGCACAAACAAGCCGACATCAGCACTGGGTGCCGACATTCATTCGGATCCCGATCCCGTACAAAGGACAATCCAGACCAGGCCTGAAGTCTCCCAACAAGAAGAGGCAAAGACTGCAATCTTTCAATCTCTTCAGCTATGATCCGAATCCAAATGATGGCGGATCATGGCAGCCACCTGCGGGTTGCAGGCCCTGGCAACCGGATACCAAGCGTCGATATCCTGACGAATGGGATTCAGCCTCAGCAGCTCGGTCTTGAGAAAGGGAAAGCGCAGCTTCTCGAGGAGCTCTCGCCAGTGGGTGTGGGTGACATTGCCGTGCTCTCCGGCGAGGTAGAGCGCCTCCAGACGGAACCCCGCGTTGCTGAGAATCTCGCTCCAGCCCACTTCGCAGGCCCGCACGAGATCGATCTTCGAGGGCCATACACGGATCTGCTCCCAGAAGGCCCAGAACAGGGTGGTGCGGAAGACCCGGGGCCGATAGGCCATGAAGTAACTCTGCAGGTGGGAGCGGATCGCCGTGCTCTCGGTGAGGCCCACCACATCGGCCTGGCTGGCAGCCAGCCGCTCAAACAAGCCAGCCAAACTGTGGAGTGGCCCATAACAACTGTCATTGGTGAGGATCAGCAAGGGCGCGCGGTCGATCCAGCGGCGGCAGAAGGCCAGGCCGGTCTGCCAGCTTCCGAAGTCGTAGCCCTCGTTGTGGCGCACCAGCACCACCGCACAGAGGTCCCGCAACTGGGCCATGGCGGCTGTCTGCTCCAGCAGGGCCGGTGCCGCCGACACGAACACCAGATCGGCATGGGGCCGGTAGGCGCGCAGCTGCTCCAGCACATCCGGGCGCACTTGCCCTCCCCCATCCCAGTGCACATAGATCAGTAGCGGGCGCTCGCCGGGCTTGCGCCACTGCGGATGAACCCAGCTGTAAAGGATCCGCTCCCGGGAAAGCGCCAGGGGCCTAGGGGGCAGCGCCAGGGGCTCGAAGCGATGGGAGGCGGGGCCGAGAAAGCGGTGGTAAAGGGGATCACCCTGCTGAAAGCGCAACGGGTAGCGGCGGCGCAGGGCCCCGGATTCCCGGGCCAGGCGGTTGCGCTTCTCGCCGGCGATGTCATCGCCGCGGCTCTTCGATTCGGCATGGATGATCCGCGGCTCGGGGGTCACGATCACCGCGCGCCCCTCGGCGGTGAGCCGCCAGCAGAGATCCACGTCGTTGTAGGCAACAACAAAGGATTCATCGAAGCCGCCCAGGCGATCAAAGTCGGCCGTTCGCATCAGCAGGCAGGCGGCCGTGGCGGCGGACCACTGCTCCGGCAGCTCAAGCGCCGCGAAGGGATCCGTGTCCACCCCCGGCCGCAGCCCCTTGCCCGGGGAGAGGATGTCGTGGGGCTGGCGGGGGGCCGCGGCCAGGCCGTGATGCTGGATGGTGCCGTCTTCAAACAGCAGGCGGGCACTCACAGCCCCCGTGCTGGCCAGGGCGAAGGGATCGAGCAGGGCCTCGATCGGCCTGGGTGAGGCGAAGCGGATGTCGTTGTTGAGGAAGAGCAGGAAGCTGCCCGTGCAGGAGGCCCGGGCCCTGTTGTTGAGGGCGGCGAAATTGAAGGGGCTGTCGTCGCGGAGTCCGATCAGGGGGATTCCGCAGGCCGCCGCCCGGGGGGCGAGCTCGTCCGCCAGGGCGATGGCCTCAGGCTCGGTGCTGCCGTTGTCGACCAGCACCAGCTCCAGGGGGGTGGGGCCGGCCTGCTCCAGCAGGCTGAGCACACACTGGCGGGTGAGCAGGGGCTGATCCCGGAAGGGAATGATCACCGAGACCCGGGTCTCCGCAGGTGGCTCGTAACGGAGCAGCACACTGCCCTGGCGAGGACCTGGCTGCAGCCGGCCGCCGGGGGCCAGCCAGGCCGGCGCCCGGCGCAGGCTCAGCTGCTCGAGTTCCAGGAGCTGGTCGGCGCTGAACAGCTGACGCTGGGCGGGGGTGCTGATCGCCAGCAGGGTGGGGTTGGTGTGGGGCTCGCGGCGCAGCAGGGCCTGGGGCAGCGCCTCGATGGCGCCGCCCTGCTCCAGCCACTGCAGGCCCAGATCGCGCAACAGGGCGTGCAGGGAGCCGTAACTGGGCTGGAGATCGAGGGAGGCCACGCGCCTGGCCGGCAGGGCGACCAGGCCGGGCAGGTGGCCGCGGCTGAGCAGGCGGAAGGGGGTGGGCGCCGCGGCGAACTGGCGCTGGCCGATCCGATGGGGCTCGGAGCACCAGAGCAGCTCCTCATCGCTGCAGAGCAGGAGATCCGGGCGCCAGGCCAGCACGGCCGCCAAGTGCCGCCAGGCCCCGGGGGCGAGCTGGTCGTGGGGGCCGATGAAGGCAAGCCCGGTCTCACCCACGCCCTTCACTCCATCCTTGCCTGCGACACAGAGGAGCTGTTGCAGCGGATCACCTGCTTCACCGCCTGAGAGCTGCAACACCCCAGCCCGGGGAAATCCCCCCTCGCATGCCAGATGGAGTGCACGCTGCCGCAACCACTCCTCACCGAGCTCTGCCACTTGCTCAGCCGTCGCCGCCAGCACCAGCACTCCCCCCATGGGCGTGGGCCTGAGCGGTTGATCCCGATGAGGCAGCAGATCCGGATCCAACCTTGGCTTGTGTGAACCTGCTGGCCCGACCAACCAGTGGCTCAGAAATGTCTCGATCTGGGCAGGTTGGCGACGTGCCAACCAATGGGCGGACATCGCCAGCAGGGCAGGGGCGGTACTGGGCCGAGGCGGCAGGATCTCGCGCAGCCCGTCACTGGTCAGTCCCAACTGAACGAGGGGACGGTTCCGCAGCCTTACCAACCCCCGGATCAGCGCCGCCCAGCCGGCAGGTGGGGGCTCAACCCGATTCCAGATCAGATACCAGGCACCTCCCTCCAGGACCAGACGGCTGGCGTCCAACACCAGTTGGGCGGCAGCGTTGCGTTCGCTGACAGCCATGTGCCCATCCAGCTCCAGATTCTGGGCGGTGCACGCTCCATCCCTCTGGCCAGGCCCGTCGATCCATATCCAGGGGCTCTCAAGCAGGGCATCCAGATGACTGGGGGCCCAGCGCGTCAGGGCCGAGCCAGGCAGGCGGTTGGGGAAGCGGGAGGGGGCAGCCTGCGCCCTGGCCACCAGGCCAGCCTCCCGCGCCAGGCAGGTGAGTGCAGAGGTTGCTCGCAACAGGCGACGGCCGGAGCGGCTGGAGCGCTGAAGCTCCCGATAACCAACGATCGGCAGGGCCGGCAGGCCTTTGTAGAGGGGACGTTCTCCGCGCAACACCCGATTGAGGGGCCCGTCCACAAACGAGCGGAGATCACACCCGTGGGCCAGCTCCACCAGAAGGGGATCGAGACAGCACTCGCCCAGGAGCTCGGGAAAACGAGGGGCGAGCAGGATCGATGGAGGCACCAACTCCAGATCGAGACACTCCGAATCCAAGCCCGGATGGCACAGGCCGAGAACGGGGCGCAACAGGGCCGCCGGATAGTCCTGCTCGCGCAACTGGGCCAGCAAAGCCATGGCTGCGGTGGGATGCCCAGCGGCGAGGGCCTGCCTGAGCCGAGCGAGTAGGGCTAGGGAATCCATGCTGCGGCCCGCGAGCAACAGGCCCATTCAACAGCGCCACTTAGGCTGACCTCACTTGTGATTATCCATGTTCGGCTGGGCTTCACCACAACCGATCCCTGTGCGCCTGGAAGAGCTGCTTGAGCGGGCTGGTGCGCTGCGCAGTGATTGGTTTGAGCGCCGGAGCAACGACGTGCTCCTCTTTCTCCCCCCCCATCTTCTGCTCTCCACGGGCAGGCTGCCCCACGGCGCCATGGTCGCCAGCTACAGCATGCTGGAGAGCACAGGGAACGAACCGGACACCACAGAACCACCGCTACTGATCAATGGGGAGCGGCTGCTCTGCCTCAGCGCCGAGGAACTGGCCAACTGGCAACCCCACCATCCCCTGCCAAAACCCTGCACCCTTGAGTCCCCGCAGGGACTGGCGGCCGCCCTGACCGCAGCTCTCCTGACAGCGGATCCCCAGCTGGCGGAGGCCTACCAAGCACTCGACGCCCGCTCAGAGCGGGGTGGGGCGGCAGCCGAACTGCACTACAGCGCACGAATGGGCTGCCACAACCCAGGCGAACTCGTGCAGCAGTGGAACCAGCAGCTGGAACGGAGCCAGGCTGAACTTGATCTGCACCTGTTGAAACAACAGCTCTTGGATCTGGAGACGGAATGTGAACGTCAGTTCCTCAGCTGCCGTGAAGCCGAGCGCAAGCTCAGCTGGCATCGCCAGGTGAGCCAGAACACCGTCGTTCAATTACAACGTTACGGCAACCTGCTGCAGCGGCTCTTCCTGCTCCAGGGCCGCCTGCTGTGAGACGGATCGTCGTCAGCAGCGGCACGACCGACTCGCGTAACACCAACCACCGGCTCAGGCAGCGGATCAGCCATGGTTTCCAGGAACTGGGGCTGACGAGCCTTCCATGTGCAATCGAGCAGGTCCCGGGCGTGGTGAGCAGGGCATCCTTCGACCTGCTGCTGATCACGGGCTCGATTGCCGATCCAGCCGTTGATCTGGATTGGCTTGTGCGTCGCGCGCGCCAGCACCACTGCCACGTGGCCTTCTGGCTCCACGACGATCCCTATGAGTTCGACCTGCACTGGCGACTTGCAGATCTGGGCTGTCCGGTGTTCACCAATGAGCCGAATTGTCTGCCCGATTACCCGCCCAGCTGTCGAGCCCGGCCTCTGGCCCTGGCTGCCTCCACCCTGGATGATCTGGCAGTGGCTTCGGAGCGCACTGCACCGGAGGTGGACCTGGCCTTCTGTGGGGTCGCCTTCCCCCAGCGTGTTGCCACACTGAGACAGCTGAGGGCCGCAGGATTCAGCCTGGCCTGCTGGGGAGAGGGCTGGCCGGACGATCTCGATGGAACGGTGAACCTGCGGCTTGGTCCCGCCGGACTGCGGCTGCTCTATCGCCGCTGCCTGTTCGTGGTGAATCTGGGCCGGGAGCTGGCCATCGCCAACCGACGCCATCAGATCGCCGCCTCCATGCCCGGGCCACGCACGTTTGAAGCCGCCCTGAATGGAGCTGTGCAGCTCTATATCGGCCAAAGCCCAAGAATTGAGAAGTACTACTCCCCAGAGCAAGGCGTGATCCCTGCAGGAAGCGTGGAAGAGGTGGGAACACTGCTGGAGCGGGCCAGGCAGGAACCCGAGTGGCACCGGCAACTCGGCAGCAGCGCGGCACAGCACACCCGGCGCCGGCATCTCTATCGGCACCGCTGTCACGATCTGCTGGCCGCGCTGCATGGCGACGGTGAACCGGCATGAGGCTCCTCATCTACGACACGGAGATGCGCTCGGCCAACGGCTACCTGCCACGGGCGATTGCCACAGCGGCGGAGGGGCTGCTGGGCCCAGGCGATGTGCGGCTGTGTGACCACGCCACCGTGGTGGGGCTGGCGGCATCCGGGGCGTGGGATGGCCTGCTGGCCATCGGTGGGGCAGGCGCTGATCACCATCTGATCACGGCCCTGATGGAGACCCCGATCCTGCGCATTCTCTGGACCACAGAGGACCCCTACGAACGGCGCCTGCTGGAACGGGTGGAACCGGCTTTCCACCATGTGTTCAGCAATGAACTGCTCTGTGATGGGGCGAGTCCGCGCACCACCTACCTGCCCCTGGCCGCCGAACCCTCGCTGCACCATCGGCCCCTGCGGACCCATGACAGCGACTACGTCTACGACCTCACCTTCGTCGGCACCGCCTGGCCCAATCGGGTCCGCAGTCTCAACCGCCTGCTCCAGCAGCTGCCGGCCGGTCTGCGGCTCCATCTCTGCCTGCCCTGGAACCGCCATATCCCCGAGCCCAAGCTGCCCGGCATCGGCGTGCTTCCCCAACTGCGCCTGAGCATGGGCGATCTCTGTGACATCTGGAACCGCTCGCGGGTGGTGCTGACGATCGGCAGGGAGTTCACCGCTGGCGGATCAGCTGGGGCGCAGGCGCGGGGGAGCTCACCGCCACCCCGTGTCTACGAAACAGCGATGGCCGGAGGGTTTCAGGTGGCCCTGGCCGGAGCGGGGATGGACGTGGCAGCGGCCTACGGCAAGCACATTCCCATCGCGGCCGACGAAGCCGAGGCTGCCGCCTGGGTACTGGCCCACCTGGCAGACCCCGACCAGCGGATCGCCCGGGCCGCGGAGCATCAGGCGCACACCCTGGCACACCACACCTATCGCCACCGGCTCACCGCCGTGCTGGACAGGTTCAGAACCCTGGCCGCAAGCCAGCTCCAGCCAGGGATCGCCCATCCCAGCCGCGAGCCGGCCGTGCTGCACCTGGCCCACAACCTGGTGGGCCTGGGGCTGCGGCGGGCCGGAGGCACTGAGAGGTACGTGCAGGAGATTGCCCTGCAGCAGCGGCGGAACAGGCCCAACCGCCGGGTCCTGGCCCTGGCTCCAAAGGATGCGATCCGGCTGGCGCTGCTGGACTACGGACCGGATCGGGCCCAGGTGCTGGAGACAATCCGGCTGGGACGGGTGAGTCGGCTTTCCGGCAGCAATCAGATGTATGAGCAAGCCTTAGCCCAGGTGATCAGCAGCCAGGGCATCGGCTTGGTGCACGTGCATCATCTGATCGGCCTGCCCCTGAGCCTGCCCCTCGTGGCCAAGGCGCTGGGTTGCCGGGTGGTGCTGACCATCCACGATTACCACATGGTGTGCCATCGCTACACTCTGCTCACCCCGGACGGGCAGTTCTGCCACATTGATCAGCAGGACGATCCCAGTATCAGCTGCCGCCTGTGCCTGCAGGCCAGCGGCATGCAGGGCGACGAGCGTCAGCGCAGAATGGCACTCACACGCCGCAGCATCGGCGCCGCCGATGTCATTTTAGCCAATACAACCACCAGTGCCGAAATTGTGGCAGCCGTTTATCCCGAGGTTGCCAATCGTATCCAGGTGCTCGAGATGCTCACTCCCGAGCTGGATGGGTTGAACCGCGCCCGCCGGAAGCGCTGCAGAACCCATCATCCAGGCCCCCTTCAGGTGGGTGTGATCGGTAATGCGATGCCCCACAAGGGGCTTACCACCCTGGTGCGGGTGATCAAGGCAAGCCGGGGCCTGCCGATCGAGCTTCACATCCTGGGGGCGACGCCGGAACTGCATGGGGCCCTCCAGGAGTCAGGACTGACCGCAAGCGAGCCTCCGATCATGAGTTGCCAGGGCAGTTACGGTCGCTCTGAGCTGATCGGCCTACTGATGCAGCTGGATGCAGCGCTGTTCCTCTCCACCTGGCCGGAGACCTACAACATCTGCCTGGGCGAGGCGATGCGGCTGGGAGTGGTGCCGGTAGCAACTGACCTGGGTGCACACCGTGACAGAGTGGTGAATGGGGAGACGGGAATTCTGGTGAGTGCCAATAACCCATTGGAGGTGATTCAGGCCCTTCTACTTCTTCAAGGCGACCGGGATCTGCACGCCCGCTTATCAGGTGCTGCTGCGGCTGTTCCACTACAGAGCAGCATCAGCCATGGAGATGAGCTGGAGAGGATCTATCACCGACTCGCCCCCTGGCGGGGCCAAGATCAAATTGCGACGCCACCTCGCCTGGATTCGCAGATCGATCTCGCAGCCCTCGGCCTGCGCCTGGCCCAGAATCGCTGGGGGGAACCTGGTGTGGACTGGGATCCAGCCACCTGAGACCAACCAGGTAGCTGAACCGATGGTCAGCCAGATCGGTCATCGCAAGCCGGAGCAGTCAACCAGTTTCGTCAATCGAATGCCTTGCGGTCTTCGGACCGCGCAAGTCGTCCATCGTGATTGCATAGCCCAGCTCCCTGGCAAGCTCAACCTCCGCACGGTAGCGAGCATGGCGCAGGCGAAGACGCAACAATCGGTCGTGGCGTAACCGAAAACGGAAGTCGCGATACTCCTTGGAAGGCTGATTCATTGCCAATACAAATCCAGGGTGATGGGCACTATTTCCCTCCCGTGAAAGCCGGGCGAGCCTCCGGGGAGAATGCCAGCGCCATAGCGAACTCATTACCTAGATTATAGAACCGAACCGAGGTAGTGGCAGGCAGATACCCAAGTGCCACCAAGGATTTGATTAAACGCCTGAGGCTTTCACTGGTGAACTTCCAACAATGAACATCAACATAGGGATTGGATCTGTATTCAGAGCAGGCCTGCTCTAGGCGATCACGAAGATTCACGGGCAATGCAACCGCCGGGTCTGGAGCATTCTGCCAATCCGACACCGTGAAGCATCGATGCTCAAGAATGGATTCAAGGGATGGTTTTGTACGACCCTCGAGATGGGCTGCAAGAACATTCACAAGACCAGTGGGAGCAAGGTGGCGATCGAAACATCGGCGTCGATCTGGGATCGAACACAGATAGATGCCGTGGGGATGAAGCAACCGTGCTACCTGCTGGAGATGGGCCACGAGGTCGGGCTGGTGCTCTAGGCAATGCTGAGACACAACAGCATCATATTGGGTCTTAATCTGCCCATAGCCCCCATTAGAGAGGACATAGCGGATCAGCGGAACAGTATCGGGATTACGCTCTGGGATGGTTCTGGCCCTTGCCATCAGCTCAGCTGTATCCAGATAATCGGCGTAGTCAATGACAACTCCGGGGCCACGAAGAAACTCCACGGCTGGACGATCGAACGGCCCAATTTCCAACACAGAGCGGCAGGGCTTCAGGCACTGCAGCAGATTCGCCCACGTGGCAACTGAAGAAGCGTTATCTCCATCGCGTCGACCCTGCTGTTGCCAATGCAGTCTCAGCTCAGAGCGGCGCAGTCCCCGCAGTTTCGAATAACGCTCCCTATAACTCCAGGGATCGAACGCTGGCGGAAGGAGAAGCACGCAAGCATCAAGGACTGAAGACAGTATAACCGACTGCCATCCCCAGGGCCAGGCAGGAATGGCGCAGCTGAGCTCGACTATGTATATTGAATAAGCACCGACAAAGCAAACAGCACAGGAACATCAAATACTGTAGAGTTCATTGATGGCAAACAAATCGATGGAGCTTCTGGCTGACGCCTGGCTTGCCTTTTTCTCCCAACCATCCGCAGATCTCCCCCAGGACAATCTGGAGGCCATCAGCCAAATCGCTCTCAGACGGATTCAGATCGTCAACCCCAGCTCAGCGCCAGAGCCTCTGCGTCATTTCTACACACGCGCAAGCTGTCAAGACCTAGTGATCGCGGCAGCCAGATTACGCACTCACGGCCTTTTCCCTCCAATCTTGGCAAACCAGCCGGGGGAGATTCTTGCTAGTCGCCTGGTTCTGAACTGGAATGTGCTGCTGATTCGAGAGGAAAATCAACTATTACTCGTCTACCAAGGCGTAACCAGCTGCGATGCAGTTCTGATTCCAGGACTGAAAAGCCTGCTGATTGTTTGCCATATTGACTTCCAGCGTGTGGCAGCCTGTGTAGCCACACTGAGTCGAACACCAGACTTCTTCAGGCCTTCGTTTAAACCCCGATTTGGCGGCTTCTTGGTTGGCCATTCCAGGCCCTACCACTGTTTTTATGATGGGCTGCCGGCACTGGAATGCATCAGGCAGGAAGGCCAGCTCTCCAGCCAAGATCTCATTTTCTCCAAATGCGATGAGGCCTTCGTTGATTTAAGTAGCTGCCTGGCTTTGGAGCAGGAGCATCAGCGGCTTGACCGAGATGGGCTCAATCAGTACTGCTCTGCTCATCATGTCTACCTATTACAACTCGGATTTTGGTTCAATACTCGCGCACAAGATCAAGTGCTCAGGCAACTGGTCGCAGCAGTGGATCAGCCAATGCGGCAAGCAGCAATCCAGCATTCAATCATCAATGAAACCGGTGCTATTGAGGCACTGAAGCACTATCAGCCCCTGCTCTGGATAGGAATAACAGGCCAGAAGCGCTGCTGGATTGAACAAGTGAATGGCACTGCAGAACTGCTGAACACCCTGCATCAATTCTACCCGAGGCTAGGCATCATCTTTGATGGCTGGACACCTCCACTAACCAATTCAGACTATCACCGCAAAGAGATAAGTGCCGACAACAAGATAATTCATAGGATCATCCGCCGCCTAAACTTTAAGACTCGCAAGAACATATTCATCGTCGCCGGCCTTCCCTTTCAAGACAAGATCAGGATAGGCTTGGAAGCAGACGCATTTCTAGCCAATTACACTAGCGGCTCCCTTGTTATTGCACGGATCTGTGGAAAGCCAGGAGTGGGGCACATGGGCCGCCGGATGATGGCGTCAAAGCACCAGCACATCCACTACAGAACAAGTGAACCGGATCCCATGGTCGTACGCGACGTAGGCGAAGCGAGCACACCCACTGGCTACGTGAATTACAGCATCCCTTGGCAAGCTCTCTACAATGAGTTGATTGACGTCCTAGCTCAAATTCCAATCACTCCTGAGCAGAAACCCTGCCGCCTGATCGTTCCACAGCATGTGGACGCCTGATACCTGGATGGATCAACTGAGTTATCGAGACACAAGCCTGCTCCAAAACCTCTCGCTAGCGGCAGCAACCCCATCCCATGAATTACAATCAATATGCCGATGTTAATCTCGTCAGCCAGCCTTAACAGATTTCCACCTTATGGAGGGGAAAACCCCACAGCTTTCGTAAAGGCCAATCCCAATACGAGAGTCCAGGGTGGCCCGCTGTTGCGCGAACATGGCGAAAAGCGCCAAACCGAGGATAAGGTTTGTTGGCAAGCCCGACAGCGTTGCATGGGCCAGGAGCCTTGAACATCAGCCAGCCAGCCAGCCTCTCCATGCCGCTGCTCTGCCGTGGAGATGCAGACCAGTTGGAGCACACCTTGAGCAGCATCGCCGTTGCCGCCATGGCTGATGATCTCTGGCTCGAGATCCTGCTGGTGCCTTGGCAGCTTTCGCCCTGCGGAATGGAACGCGCCTCCGCTGCCCTTGCCAGCCATACGCGGCTGGTATGGCTGGAGCACAACGCTTCCAGTGAACCGGCCGCCCTCCAGCAGGCCTGGCGCCAGGCTCGGGGATCATGGATCTGGTGGCTGGAGGCCGGCGACCAGCTCATGCCAGCAGCACTGGTGGACTGGTTCAACATCGTCAATCAGGAACCGCAACTGCTGTTGGTCGCCGGTGAAGGAGAGCATCTGGCCTGGGATGGCCAGGCTCTCAGGCGGCATCGCGCACGACCCACCAGCACGTGGGTGCCGCAACTCACGATCCAGGGGCTCTACTGCCCAGGGGCGGTCGTGTGGCGACGGAGCCTGCTGGCCCTCTCCACGGCGCTGCGAGAAGAGCACGGTCCAGCCCACCTGCAGCTCAGTCTGATGGAAACCCTGGCAGCGCACAGCCCGCGCTGCTTGGCAGTTCCCGAGCTCTGGGTGCGCACCCGCAGCGCCAGCGATTGGCAGAGACCGGGACGGTGCAGGGGCCAGGCGATGGCACTCACCCAATGCTTAGCCGACCAGCTCGGCGATTCACCCGGCGACATGTTGCATAGCTATGGGCTGCAGCTCCAGCGTGGGGAGGCCCTGCCCCAGCCCGAACGCACCTGGCTGGAAGAACTTGACAATGCCGTCACCACGGCCGAATCGCTCCTCAGCGCACCCACCCTGCTGCGGCTGCGGCAGGCCTGGGGCCTGGATCCAGAGGTGCAGCCCTGGCAGGAGCTTCTAGAAACCCACCTGGCAGCGTCCGGACTGGAGGACCTGTGGTGTGTGACGCTGCTGCGCAACCTCCTGCATCCCGAACTCGGAGCCCTGCACCTGGGCTCTCCATGGGGCCCGAACCTGCGACTGGCCGTGCGGCTTGTCAGCCCCGAGTTATGGGGGCAGTACCGCCTGTTGCGACAGGACGCTGAGCTCCTGGAGGTGCTCAATCAGTCGGTGCGGGGATTGCCACTGATCGGAGTGCTGCAGTGGCTGGAACAGCCCTTGCTGCAAGAGCGGTTTCCCCTGCCGGAGGCACTCCACCTCTATGGCCGATGGTGGGGCGACCACGCCCAGGATGAGCTCAGCCATATCCGCTTTGGTGCAGGCGGCCGGATGGAGACAGAGCCTTACGAAGAAGACAACCCACGGCCGCCGCGGGAGCGGCCATTTGGCGTGAACCTGATCGGCCATGCTTTTGAAGTCTTCGGTGTGGGCGAAGACGTGCGCATGGCATCCCTGGCGTTAACCAGTGCAGAGATTCCGTTCTGTGTTGTGAATGTTCCGGCAAATAACGGCGCTTACTGTGGCGAACGCAGCCTAGAGGCCAAGACCCTATCCCCAGGGGAGCTGGGTCCGTATCAGTTCAATCTAGTTTGCCTTACCGCTTTGAGCCATGGGAGCTGGATCGCACGGGAGGGTCTGGGTCAGCAGAGCGGACGCACCACAATCGTGACCTGGCCCTGGGAAACACAGACATGGCCAGAGGAATGGAAATGCATGATTCCACTGGCCGATATGTTCTGGCCTGCGAGCACATTCACAGCTAAAGCGCTGGAACCGTTCAGCGATCCAGTCCAGCGGCCGCTGAAGGTGATGCCCATGACTGTACACATCGACAACGCTGAGCTATATCAGAATCCTGCCTGCCGTGAACAGACACGTAAGCGATGGAAACTGGAACAGGACGCAAAGCTTATTCTTTTTATTTTTGATCTTAAGTCGTCATTGGAGCGCAAAAATCCTTGGGGGGCCGTCAGAGTCTTTCAACAAGCTTTCCCTTTAGAGGCTTCTGAGCAGGCCCAACTGGTGATCAAGGTACTGGGGCAGCAAAGAAAGAACATCGAATGGGAGAGACTCCAAGAGGAGGCAGCAAGAGACCCTCGACTTAAGATAATCGAATCGAATCTGAGCCGGCAGGAACTGTTAGAACTGATTGGCTGCTGTGATGCGTTCCTTTCTCTGCACCGCAGCGAGGGCTTTGGGAGAGGAATTGCCGAAGCCGGAATCCTGGGCGTACCAGTTGTAGCTAGCGCCTTTGGAGGAAACACGGACTTCTGCAAGGGTCCAAACTTTTACCTCGTCAACTGCTCAGCCAGGATGATCTCAGCCGACGCATACCCAAATGCATTAGGACATTATTGGGGCGAGCCGAATCTAAATGAAGCAGCTGTGCTGCTTCGAAGCGCTTTGAACACTAATTGCAAATCACCACAATCAAGCACGCAAGAATTTAATTTATCACATCTCTCACACGAAGCATGTGGCAAGCGCTACAAAGATGCACTTGTTCGACATGCGATGAATCGACCAAAGCAAGCTTAAGCGAAAACAAGTGTTGTCCAACTCAAAGGAGTCTGCACCAATGGACCCCGAGACTCGGCAGAGGCCCTTGTTTTTTCAAGGGGTGAACTAGGTCACCAACGACTCAAACAATTCGAGCCAGTTTGAGCCGACAACGTCAGCACTGCGTTGTTCCCATAAATAGACATTGACGGCCTTGGCCAAGCGGCGCAAACCACGGCGATGGCGAATTGCCCACGTGATTCTCTTTGCCCAGCACCCTTGCTCGGCCCCAAGGGCAAGACCTGCAGTAAGAAAGAACTCGTAGGCAGGCCCTGGCGAACAGAGGCTTGGCAGACCAATAGCAGCGTAATCGAGCACTTTCACGTCGCTTTTTGCGGCGTTGAAGGCGTTGGCCACCAATGGTGTAAGCCCAAGATCGTGGCGAGGCAGTCGGCGCAGCCAGCGCACAAAGCGCGGGTAGCGACGAACCTCCATGGGTACGTCCACCACCTCAAGCCAGGGTCGGTGTAGCGGATGACTGCTGCCGCCCACCAGGGTGAGACGAAAAGCCTGGGGATCTCGGGCCGCCAGCGCATCGAGCTCGGGAATGATCAGCGCCAAGTCGGCGTCGTGGGTACGACTGCCCATATAAAGCAGCCTGATGGGGCCAACGGCAGCGGCCCGTGGAAAGCCAGCCGGACCACCCCAGGTAGCTGCATCAAGGCCATTGATGAGAACAGAATCAGGACGGGGAACTTGGCCGTGGGCATGAAGCCGCTGGCGGCACTGCTCGGCCAATTGTTGGGTGGAGTACACCCGGAGGTCAGCGGAGACAAGCAGGTGGTCGAGGGCAGGAAGTGTGGGAGCATAGCGCTCACATTCAGGATGGCTAGCAGGAAGGGCAAAAAGAGCGTCGTCAAGGTCAAGGATCAGCGGCAATCCCTGGCGGCGACACGTGCACACCAACTCCTCAGCAACAGCCTCGGTTGGACATGCGACCCGCTGCACAATCAGGCAATCAAGGTCTGCAATGCCGTGGGCCCCGGATTGGCCAAAATCGGGAATCTCAAGCAATCGCAGGGAGCACTCTCCCCTTTTCTCCAGCCGCTGCAAGGGCAAAAGCAGTCGAATCCAGGCCGAGCTGGTCAGCGGCCCGCCTGGGGCATTGGCAAGAACACCAATCCGGAAGCTCATGCCAGGGCCTGGGCCAGGCGTCCCAGTATCCGTCGGCTAGCCTTACTGCCAGAGGCCACCAACTCCTCAAGCAAAATCAGCCTGCTAGTAAGCTGCTCTACATCATGCTGGCTGGCCTGAAGGCTGAGTTGTAATTCAACACAGCGAGCATAGAGAACCTCACGTTGCTGCAGACGGCTTTGAAGGCCTGCAAGCTGCTCACTCAGAGCAATGACTTCCAGACCCTGCTCACTCTGCGGCGGCTGAGCAACCAGCTGCCGAAGATCAGCTTCGAGGGCGGCCCGCTCATGGCAGGCCTGCTGCAATGCGTCTAAGGTCGCAGACTGGCGATAGCGATCGAGGCAAGTCAAGTCTGGAGGACGCCGGTCGACTGCTGCGGCCAGGGGATGGGCTTCCAAGTCCTGGTAGACCTGCAGGTATTCAGTGTGCTCACGTAGCCATTCGATCGCCAACAAGGCCTCAAAGGGATCAGGTCGGCAGAACCGTGGCTGGGCTTCCAGTTGGGGCAGACATATGGGGTCAACACACCATGAGACCAGAGCAGGAATCAGAACACAGCTGAGGTTCACCAATCGGCAGGACCGCTGTACCGCCAAGATCTCCGGTAGTGCCCTGATCAATTCGGAGGCACCGCCAGCGGGATCGGTCGGCTCAGACGCCTGGATCCAGGCCAAAGGATCTGCGTAGACGAGCAACAGCGGCAAATCCGGTTGCAGAGCACTGGACTCAGCAAGGAGGGACGGGCTGAGCCGGGCGCGACGAAGGCCTTCCACGAGGGAGGAGACCTTGAGCCGGGGCGCCCAGATTTGGATCCTCACGGCCATGACTTCCTCATCCACCGATCACTTTTGGAAGGGCTGGCAGCGCTTCATCGCGAGAGGATTGCAACATCAACTTGATCAGTCTAGCAAAGACTATCTTGATGCTGGCTGCCCCTCAGAGTGGACTCCCGCACTAAAGGCACGCTGCTGGCTCAGTGGATCAGGAAAAGCGCTAGGGCAGGATCCCCCACTGCCCGAAAGCCAAAAGAATCACGAAGGCCGCGTAGATGGAAAGCGGTATCCTGATGATCCGATTTCTTATGTCAACATCCGGGCTACTGACCACAGACCCTTAACTATCTAGAACAACAAACATCGACAGGCATTCCCACTCATGACAATAGTCAGATGAGGTTGACAGAGCCCGTGGGATAAGTGCAGACGAGAGGACCAAACTTGGAAAAGCCCAATACTAGACAGTCAAGCCATCCCAACCGACAAGCTCTACCAGTACTCCATCTTTCCTCTCAGTTGCTGCGCCAAGAGCCCTGGAGTATCAAAAGACAAGAAGGTTGAAAGATTCAACAGATCATACTTCGACAACAGAATATATGTTCGCCGGAAACGGAAGCAGTGATGCCAAGGACAAAGTGATGACTACAGTATGACAGCCTAATCAGCAAGACAGTGGCTTAGCACAGAAATCGATTGGCCAGCTCCAAGAGCCAGCGGCTCCATTAATGGCAAAGGTGACATTGGCCACTAGAATGATGGAGGATCTAGCTCAGGCTTGGACCACGGGAGACGACCCTGGCCACGATCTGTGAGACAATCAGCTTGACAGCAAGGACAACGATGTGGAAGCCACGCAGACTTTATTCACAGAACTTTGAAGATCTGTATCTGTACAGACTGTTTTGCAATATAGAGCACGGATTCTACATAGATGCAGGCGCATGGAGCCCAGACATCGATAGTGTTACAAAGATATTTTACGAAAATGGTTGGCGCGGGATCAATCTTGAACCTTTGCAAGAATGCTTTGAGACTCTTCAGAGCAAGCGACCCGATGACATTAATTTATGTTTTGCCGTGGTCGATGAGCCTTCAGTTGGCTTTGTTGACCTGGCAGTACTTGGAGATTGTCCAAGCGAGAATGGACTGCACCATTTACTAGATACAGCTACGGCAGACGACACAAGAACTACATCTCGGCATAACACTTCTCGCGCACGACGAGTCGCCGCCACCACATTACGTGAAGTCATTGAACGATATGCTCGTCCAAGGCATATCAACTTTCTTAAGTTAGATATTGAAGGCGCCGAATACAAGGCGATAAAGGGACTCTCCTTGGCAACACTCGATGACGAACTCAAACCCGAGGTCATCCTATTAGAAGCAACCCTGCCCGTTTCGCGATTAGCCGCACCACATCGAAGCAGCTGCAGGCAACACCTTGAAGCCAATGGCTACACTTTCTTATACTTTGATGGACTTAACGACTATTACTGCAGAAGCCATCTGCACAGTAGCCTTATCCAATTAATGCTCCCGCCCAATATTTTTGATGTAGTACCCGTCGGTTCATCTTTGATCTTCAACAAGCTTGATAGCTCCGTCGCCAAGGATGCAAGCATCGATTCTCTTCAATCACAGCTGGCCGACCAATTAGAGGCCAACGAGAATCTTCGCAAAGAACTAGCCACCGAAGGAGATAGCATAAAAGAACTAATGCTAGAAGCACAAGAACTTCAACATGCATTGGATTTGGAGAAAGTCACTTCGAGGCAAAACAAGGAAGAGATGGAGAGACTTTACTTTTCAATCAATGAGGAAAAAGACAAAGCAATTCAGGCCTTAAACCATAGCAACGAGCAACGAGATATCTTTCAATCTCAGCTCCACCAAGTTCAGGAGGAACTAGAAGCTTGCGCTCATCTAGTGACTGAGTTGCAAACCATGGTTAGACAGAGTAATCACCACAAAGATCATCTCATAAGACTTATTAACCGCATGGGCAAGCTTCTGGCTATTTCAATTCGCAGCAACTATAGGCTGGAAAGTTATAGATCGCCAGCTAGAACGCCTTAGCGCTCGAAAGATCTCGGCTAGCCAATACAGTCTTGCTATGATTATCAAAATAGACGTCGCTAATCAGGGTTGACAATCACCATCCCAACACTGGTACTCACATACTTATCCAACTCAAGCCTCAAATGACCATACGATTGATACGGAGGGCAGTCTACATGATAGTTATACACATGACTACCGGGATCAAGAACAAGATCTTCCATATGTAGACCTATTTCAGCCAATCGAACTCTGAGCATATCAAGATCTCGCCTTCGCAGTATACAAGTTCCTGGCATATCAAGAGTGTCCTCATTGGAACTTAGATTAAACTCAGTCGTATGAACAGCCACTCCGCCAGGAGCCAACTTGCGTGCACTGTTAACAACAAAGTCAATGGCACTCTGGATGCCTCCTAAATGCTCAATGACACAAGAACTCCAGTGAAAGTCCCACCCTGACGGGATAGATTCATAATCATTCATATCAAGCTCTCTAAAGTGACAGTATTTCTGCAGCTCTGAATCAGGCAGAATATCAGGCTTGCTAAGCTGTTGAATGGACGTTGCGAACTGGCGAGTTAGCTCCCAGCCTTGATCATTGTTATCCTTAGGAGCATCAGTTGCGAGGATAGTGCACTGCTTAGAACTAAAAGCAGCAGGCAGAGGCTCTTGGCCAACACCAAATCCAATCCCCTTGCTACCCATCCCAAGTTTACCCAAAGAGTCAAGTTTCCAAACAATATACGCGTACTCCCATTGCTTACGATGCAATACGGGCTTTTGTCCGATGAAGCTACAGATATCCCTGTACTCATTAGTTATCATATCTTCAAATCGACAAAGACTAGAGCTGAATGGCCGTTGATTATGCGAGGTTTCAATTCGCAAACCGGCTTCAATGAAGTCGAAGAAATGATGCCGTTCCATAGTGGATTGAACTCTGCAGTAGCGGCTTTTCCTTATCGATATTAGCACTCAATGGGAATGCTGCCACAAATCTTAGGAGCTGAGAGCCCCGAAGATGCCATAATGGGAGTCTTAAGATTGTAGAATGAAGCCGTGCAAACCTGCCTCCTCACTTAGACTAAAGTGATGCCAATCCACTCATCGCTTGGCTAGACCAATATCCTCGCTATTCCCGCAAGGCAGATCACGAATACCTAGAAACAGACCTAGTGACACCCAATGAGTCTGCGAATCGCGAACCCATCGGGTCAGGCGCTTGTGGTTCTTCTACTGGGTATATGCTCATGATTCACATGCGATTCGGGGCAATTTGCTTGCCGGCATGGTTCCTATCAGTAGTCAAGGCTATGATCAGAACAATAGGGCAATGGTAGGCCATTATGCTTGGTCCAATCATTCAACTTAGCTCAATATTTTCCTGATAGGGAACTCAACGATCTGCTTAAGCCAAAGATCCATAGGAAGCGGTGCTCTCACAAGTGAGCAGATGCAGTACCCACAGCGATGCCTCAATTGATGCAGGGATGGCGAGAAGGATTGATTTTCTTTAACGAGGAGTTTTTATTACAAAAGCAGCCCATGGCAGCGAATTATGCTATCATTCTAGCAGTACATTACTCGCATCAACTTAATAAGGAGAGCTGCGGCAAGTCAAAAGGCTAGGTTTATGTTTCTACATCTGAAGGAATCAATGTCTCGCACTTCCTGAGAGAATGAATAGGCAGAAGAAGACGCGTCTACACCCATCTCGGCCAGCAGTGTATCAACATATTCATGCCACTTAATCTCTTTATAGTTCTTCGTTTGAGCTATGAGGCGATCAACAACAGCAGGATTGTCAATCATCAAAGCCATTGCATCTTTAAAATCTCGGACATTGTCACCAGCTATCAAATAAAAACCACTACCATGCCGCCAAGCCTGCTTCATGGCGTAGCGATATGGCATTAATACAGGAATATTGCGCCCGAGACATGTCGAGACCGATATCCCACAGTCGCTTATAGTAGATGCAAGAATACTTACTGACGAACGATTGAAGACCCATTGAACAGCAGCATTGTCATCATTATCAACGAAGAATATTGACTTATTATCCACCGAATCGCCAATTATCTTTGAGCAATTAGCTTCAAGCTGACGTCCTACCAATAAAAGCGCCGCTTGAACCCTTAAACGGGAAGGAAGTGAGTCAAAAGCTTGGACAACATTCATCATTGCCGAATCATTCTCAGCACTGGTCAAGTAACAGAAAACCAGCTTGTGGCGCAGCAGCTTATCTACAGATTTGAATTTAATAATGTCTTGATCACTATTAGGACACTTAATCGAAGATCCTGCACGCTTGTCAAGGCTCTCGGTGGCTGCATAGACTGTTTTGACCGAAGCATTCGCAGCGCCGCTGCCAATAGAACATAAATCCCAGCCTTCACGGAGATCCTTCTCTGCTTCATGCGATTCAGGAAAGACATAATCATGCAAGGAGAGTAGCTTGAGATAATCAAGATATTTCAAATTCATTGACAGTTTTGTCTTTTGGCTCCAAGATGGCGATTGCTGGAAGAAAATGGCACAAGAACGAATTCTAGATCCTTTCAAGGAAGAAACTATGCTTGCCGCCTTCTCAAGGGACCAGTTATGATCGAGAGAATCAATACTTGAAGGGTTTATATAGACTGAGCCTTGATAACTCTCAAGCTGATTGAATGAAAAGTCGGCTAATTGAATATGGGAACCAATAATGAAGCTAATCGATGCTAATTCGTGGGGAGCCAACTGAATGAGAGAAGGTTGATCCTTGCAGTTCTTAACCAAAACGATGCTGCTAGCGTGGCCTAGATCAAACAATCCCTTGAGAATCCCAAGGTGAATTGCTGAGCAATCACTGTGGGCAGTGCGTTGATCGATCAAGCAAGATGCGTTAAAAAGAATCTTCTTTGTCTGCTGCTGATCGAAAAGCTTCCTGATAATCAGCGAAAATTGATTAGCATATTGACTCCAGCTAACCATGCATGATTTAGTCTGTATTTCATGCTCAGTTCCTAAAGCTGTATTGTCATTCTCCAGCTTTGCAATGGCTTGAGCCAACTCAACTGTGTTTAGAGTATTTACAGAAAGACATCCAATCCCAATCGACTCTGATACTTCAACCATTGCCCCAAAATTTGCAGCTATGACTGGCTTTCCATAACCAATAGCTTCAATGATTGGCAATCCGTAACCTTCCTCTCCTGAAGGAAAACATACCATCTTGCAATTACTATAAAGGTCATGCAAAAACTCATCGCTAGGCATTCTTACAAACATAATATCGTTGCTTTGCTGAGAAAGCATAAAGTCGTTTAAGCCTGAAGCGATATTGCCTGCTAACACGAGCTTAAGCCTACTATTGGGATTTTGACAACGAAACAATTGAAAGGCCGTGATCAACTGGAGTTGATTCTTATGGGGAGCGATGGTACCTACTGACAAGATAAAGCCATTAGGAGATAAGCCATTCTTCCTAATGTCTTCACCTCTACTATCAGGATGCATACGCGTATAGCCCAACAAAAGCGGATGAATTCTTCGTCTAGTTGCGATCTCGGGAAGTGATCGAACGTGCACGGAATAGTCAAGCAGGTCACGAGCAACCCAGTTAGATATTGGAACAATACAATCAGATGTCAATACCGCGTCGACGTAGTCAGCATGAATAACGGAGACTTCGTTGTAACTGGGAATCACAAAGGGAATATTATCATAGAAAATAGAGGCAATCTTTAACTTGTTCGCTCTGAATATGTCCAAAACAGCCATGCTGGAGTCAACCGGGTAGAAGCTCGTATAAACAAGTTCCGGTATGATTACGATACTGGGCCTGAATGAATGAGGCCTAAGCTGAAGGTCTTGCAAGTGAGGACCATTCCACTCAGACAAGTTAAACGCTTCTTGACGCGAAATATCCCTAATTGAAAGATTTGAGAAGTCAAGAGCTATACATTGCACTCGTAGAGTGGGAATCAGCAGCAAATGCTTAATAAGCTGCCTTACAACCCTTTGAATTCCTGAGTTTGAAGGATAGCTTGCGGTATGCTGGACGTATACATAGACATCTACATATGAATCAGGCTGACCTGAGCCACGTAGAAGCTCCTTGATTTCTTTAAGCTTTTGCTCGTAGAGCATCAAGGGTATAGACGCTTTACTCCTCTCTAGAAGCTCCAATGACCTTGAGAAACAACCAAGCTGAATACAGTGATTGATTTCTCTTGTAAAAGTCGATTTCGCCCTCTCCGATTGCCGATTCATTGTCACGATTCTGTCCCCCGCTAAAGCCTGAGCAGGTTAGAAATAAACTTGCATGCGGGATAAGTCATGGCTGTTTAGAGGTTGAGTGAGATGGTGGGTTCTCCATCGAGCCCACCACCTTGAAGCCCTTAAGGCGCAGCAGTGCTTCCTTGCGGGCTTCCTCCTTGTCGTGTTCCACCATCTCCGCCACCAGCTGCTCCAGGGTGGTGGTGGGCTGCCAGCCCAGTCTGGCGTGGGCCTTGCTCGGATCCCCCAACAGGGTTTCCACCTCGGCCGGGCGGAAGTAGCGGGGATCGATGCGCACCACCACTTCGCCGGTGCTGCGGCGGCCCGTCTCGTTCACCCCCACGCCCTCCCACTGGATCGCACCCCAGCCCAGCTCCAGGGCGGTGAGCTCGATGAAGCGGCGCACGCTCTCCTGCCGGCCGGTGGCGATCACGAAATCCTCTGGTGGCCCCTCCTGCTGCAGCATCCGCCACTGCATCTCCACGTAATCCCGGGCGTGGCCCCAGTCGCGCAGGGAATCGAGGTTGCCCATGTACAGGCACTCGTCCAGGCCTGCATCGATCCGCGCCAGGCCGCGGGTGATCTTGCGCGTCACGAAGGTCTCGCCCCGCCGCGGTGATTCGTGGTTGAACAGAATGCCGTTGCAGGCATACATGCCGTAGGCCTCGCGGTAGTTCACCGTGATCCAGTAGGCATAGAGCTTGGCCACGCCGTAGGGGCTGCGGGGATAGAAAGGCGTGCTCTCCTTCTGGGGGATCTCCTGGACGAGTCCGTAGAGCTCGGAGGTGGAGGCCTGGTAGATCCGCGTTTGGCTGGTGAGCCCCAGCATCCGCACCGCCTCCAGGATCCTCAGCGTGCCCAGCGCGTCGCTGTTGGCCGTGTACTCCGGCGCCTCGAAGCTCACCGCCACGTGGCTCTGGGCGCCCAGGTTGTAAATCTCATCCGGCTGCACCTGCTGGATGATCCGGATCAGGTTGGTGCTGTCCGTTAAATCGCCGTAGTGCAGCGTCAGCCGCTGGTCCTGCTCGTGGGGGTCCTGATACAGGTGATCGATCCGCGTGGTGTTGAAGCTGCTGGCACGGCGCTTGATGCCATGCACCGCATAGCCCTTGTCCAGCAGCAGTTCAGCTAGGTAGGAACCATCTTGGCCGGTGATGCCGGTGATCAGGGCTGTTTTGGTCATCGACAATTTCTCACCTGCAGTACACAATAAAGTCAATTTATGTTACCATGCCTAGAACAACTCGCCTCGATACATCTTTACCACGATCTCTTGGGTAGAACGACTTGAGGACCAGCCAAGGTCTCGCTTAATACTGCTTGGATCCACGGCGGAGTAACTTAAATCAGCCGGCCGCTTGAAAAAGTCATCAGACTCCAAATAATTGTCAATCTCAAGTCCGGCCACATCGAAGGCGCTCTGCACGAAGTCTCGCAATGATGTCGTCGCCCCAGATGCGATGAGATAATCCCTTGGCCTCTCAGCCTGGAGCATCAGATGCATCGCCTTGACGTAATCAGGCGCCCATCCCCAGTCACGCCACACTTCAAGGTTACCTAGCCTGAGTTTCTCAAGCAAGCCTGCCTTGATTGACTTGACCCCTTCAATCACTTTCTGCGTCACAAAGCGCTTAGGACGAAGCGGCGACTCGTGATTGGCAAGGATACCTGTGCAAGCAAACATCCCATAGGCTTCACGATAGGTCGAAACTTGCCAGAATGATGCTGCTTTTGCTACGGCATAGGGGCTGCGGGGATGCAGAGGAGTATCTTCAGTTGCAGGCTTTTCCCCGCTATCACCAAAGCATTCTGAGCTGCCCGCACTGAAGAAACGAATGCCTTCACCAAGATAACGAATCACTTCTAGAAGATTGAGCGTGGCCACCGAGATTGACTCCATGCATTCCACCGGCTGCTCGAACGAAAGACCCACGCTGGTTTGACCAGCCAAGTTATAGATTTCGTCAGGCTCTGTTCCTGATACCACCTTCAGCACACTTCGAAAGTCATTTGGTGCCAGAGAGATAATCTCAATGTCATCAACCACTCCCAACCTCTGCAGTCTTGAAGTGTCGCACATCTGGGCATCACGGCTGGTGCCCACCACTCGATAGCCCAGAGCCAGTAGGTGGTGGGCCAGATAGGCGCCATCCTGGCCAGTGACGCCGGCAATCAGTGCTGTCTTGCTCATGGGACCACCTTCGCACTGATAGGGGCAGTGGGGTTCATCAAGTCACAAGGATGCCGGCCTCTGGGGCCGCCAGCAGCTACAGCAGGTAATCCTCCTCCTTGTCCGTCAACTTCAGAGCCGCCAGCTTCAAGGCCGGGTCGGATGCGACCGATCTGCTCCTGAAGGATGGCTGTCGGCACCTCGCTGATCTGGCGGATCGCCTCGGCCACGCAGCCCACTGCTTCTGGAGAATAATACAGACCGTGGGCCTTCCGGCAGATGCGCGGCGGCGCCGACAGCGCCCGCTGAGTCTGCCCTCCTACCCCCGCCAGCCGCCAAAAACTGGTGCGCGTACCCCCACACAGAGTGACCGGCATCCATGAACTCCTTGTTGCGTATGGTCGATCCGGGTGAGGCAACGGAGAGAGCCAACTCCTACTTCCCATTCAACCATTTCTCCGCTATCCCCGTTGGTGTGGAGACAGACCAGTCTGGACTACACGGGAAGGACTATGCAGATCCTGCATGGAAGATCAACGATCGTGGTGGTCAACGACGGCAAGCGCTCCGCGCGGCTTGTGCCGCTTGAGCCGACAGGTCCCCGGCGCCGGCCAGGTGTGCTGGCAGGCCGGATCAGGCCGCCGCCGCCGACGGTTCTGCGCGAACCGTTGCCGGAGGAGGTCATTGCTTGCCTGGAGCAGACCTTGCCATGAGCACCACCTCCCCGCCCATCTGCTCCTGCAGATAGCCCAGGCAATCGGCCAGCACTGCATCGTTGCCGCCGCGCTTGTTGATTGAGAGGAAGAGCGTCTGGCCGATCGGCTGGCCGGGCACGCCGCGCCTGAGGGCCACGCCCTGGCTGCTCAGCTCCACGAACTGCTGGCTCATGTTGTGGTGCAGCAGCACGCTTGGCGTGGCGGTGAGCAGGGTGTGGGTCTTGAACCAGAGGTCGTCGGCGTGGCCGGCGATCGCCAGGGCCCGCTCCACGTCGCGCACCCGCCAGTCGAGCTGGCTGAGCCGGTAGCAGATGCCGTCCTTGCCCGTGGGCACGGTGAGCAGGCTGGGCTGCAGCAGCCGCTCGTCGTTCACCCGCCAATCCCGATAGGGCACCACCTCCCCCTCCTCCAGCACCATCTGGCGCCCGCGGAAGGCCACCACGCAGCCCCAGCGCTCCTGGGCGGCCACCAGCCGCCGCAGCCAGTCGCGCGGGTACAGGGTGTCGTCGTCGGCTGTGATCAGCAGGGGATCGAGCGCCTGCTGCTCCGGCGTGAGCCGCTCCAGCAGCGGCAGCAGTTTGCGGTAGGGGCCCCAGTTCGCCGTCCAGTGCACCTGCAGGCGCAGGCCCGGGCTCAGCCGCGAGCGCCAGATGCGCCGACGCAGGAAGCCCGGCAGCGCCGCAAAGCCCCGATCGAGCAGGTAGGGCTCCCGCGAGAGGAACAGGTGCAGCTCCACCGGCCGGCCACCCGGGGGCAGCTGCTGGGCCAGCAGGGAATCCAGCGTGCGCTTGAGGGCACCCTCGCGGCCGCGGATCGAGGTGAGGCCAATGAACACCGGCGCCGGCTTGGCCATGGCAACAGGCTGGCTCAAGGCAACAGCCCTTGCCGCATCAGCCGCCGCCAGCTGGACAGGCCCAGGCTGCAGCCGTATTCGTAGGCCGACGACACCGTGGCCGCCGAGCCGCGCATCAGATAGAGCGGCTCCTCCAGGCGCACCACCCGGGCCGCCCCGTAGCACTGCTCCAGCCGGCGCCGGAAATCCACGTCGCCGCGGGAGCGCACCGGGTAGAAGCCGCCCAGCTCCAGCGCCGTGCTGCGCCGCAGCAGCAGGGTGGTGATGCCGTCGCCGAAGAAACCGCCGCCATCGCCGTCGGCCTGGGGGGCGCCGCTGGCCTCATCCAGGCGCACATGCCGTCCGTACACCGCCGCCGCCCCCTGCTGCAGCGCCTGCCACTGCAACTCCAGGCGCAGGGGATGGGAGAGGTCGTCGTCGTCGTGAATCGCCAGCACCTCGCCCGCCATCTGCTCGATCGCCAGGTTGCGGCAGGCGTACTGGCCCTGGTTGCGCTCCTGGCGCAGCAGCCGCAGCGGCAGCCCCAGCTCGCTGGCAACCTGTTCCAACAATTCCGCCAGCGCGGCCGCCTCGGGTTCCGGCGTGCCGTCGTCCACCACCAGCACCTCCGCCACCGCCACGCTCTGCAGGGCCAGCGATTCCAGGGCATGGCGCAGCAGCGCCAGCCGGGGCCGGTTGCAGGTGAACAGCACCGTGATCGGCAGGGTGGGCCGTTGCTCCGGCGGCTGCAGCTGCTGGCGCCAGAGGGCCAGGCAGGCGGCAAACACGGCCTGCACGTCACCGCTGGTGGGCAGCAACAGGGGCAGCAGCTCCGGCACGCCGGCCCGCTCCGCCGCCAACCGCGCCAGGCCCACCGCCCGGCTCGGCAGTCCCGCAGCCACGGCCAGGGCCAGGGCCTCCTCGTCGTCGCCGTCGAGCAGGCGCAGCAGGGGCGTCTTGCCCGCCGCGCCGGCCAGGCGCAGCAGGGCGCCGCGCTCCTCCTCGCCGCGCACCAGCCGCAGCAGCAGGGTGAGCTGCAGGCGCAGCAGCCGGCGCGGGTCCTCCGGTTCGCCGGGCAGCTCCTCCGGCGCCAGGGGGCGCAGCTGCAGCGGTTCCGGGCCGTGATCCGGCGCTGGCGGCGCCACGCCGCGGCTGTGCAGGCACACCAGGGCCGGCAGCAGCTCGGCATTGTCGGCCTGCAGCCAGGCGGTGTGCAGCGGGAAGCGGCGCAGATCGTGCAGCAGCTTCTGCAGCAGATCCGCCTGCCACCAGATCCGCGGCAGCCCCCGCTCCAGCAGCGCCAGCAGGCCCCGCCGCCAGGGCCGATCCAGCCGGCCGATCGCCGGGTCGCCCAGCAGCAGCACCCCCTTCACCAGCACCAGGCAGGCCGAGGGGGGCAGCAGGCTGGGCAGGCGGTAGCCGCTCTCCGGCGCCAGGGCCGGCAGCAGGGCCTGCAGCAGCGGCAGGTTGGTGGCACCGGCGAGCACGGTAGCCTCCAGCTGGCGCTGCAAGGCCCGCTTCTGCTCCTTGTCGCCAGCGTCTGCCGCAGCACCGATCGCGGCCACCAGAGCATCGATGGCACGCGCCAGGCCGGCCAGCCAGTCCGGCTGTTCCTGGGCCAGCGGCGCCTGCAGCAGGCGCATCAGCGCCAGGGCCCGCGCGCCGGGATCCGCCAGGGCAGCCCCCAGCGCCAGGCCCGCCCGGCGCAGGCGCTCAGCCACGGCCACCAGCTGGGGTTGGCGGCTGTTCATGCCGCCCACCAGCGCCTCCAGCAGCCGCAGCCAGGGCAGCGGATCGGCCTGCTCCAACCCCGCCAGCAGCAGGGGCTCGAGCGCCTCGGCAAAGGAAGGTTGCTCCGCCGCCGGCAGCAGGTGCAGCAAGGCCACCAGCTGGTCGGCCAGGCGCTGCAGGGCGGAGGCTTCGGCGGGCAGCTCGGCCAGCCAGCGCGCCAGGGGCAGGGGGCGGCCGAGGGCCTGTGGGGCCGGCCAGCAGGCCGGGGCGAGCTGGCAACGCAGCTGGCGCTCCAGCTGCAGCAGCTGCAGGGCGGAGGCCGGCTCGAGGGGTTCGCTGGCCGTCAGCAGGGCGCGGTAGGGGGCCAGCAGGGCCGCCAGGGCGGAGGCCGGGGCCGGTGGGGCTGGTTCAGCGGGCGCAGCCGGCACAGCCCCTGGCCAGGCCTCAAGGGTGATGGGAGCGGCACCGGCCTCCAGCAGGGCCTGGAGGGAAGGCGCCTCGGCCGGCCCCACCAGGTCCCGGCTCCAGGGCAGAGGCAGGGCCAGCAGCAAGCTGGGATCGGCGGCAGCTGCGCCATCCAGCGCGATCAGCCCCTCCCCCAGGAACGCACACCAGCTGGCCGCTGGGGGGGCCTTAAGCAGCTGGGCCTGGTCGCAGCCGCCCACAAAGCCATAGCCAGCCACCCCGGGCAACGCAAAGCGCTGGCGCACGAACTGGCACCGGTTCAGATCCCGGTGGATCCGCGCCCCGGCCTGGAGCGCGGGCAGCGGGCTGGGCTGGGGCGCAGACGTGTGCGGCATGGCTACTGGGCCAGGCTGGAGAATAGGCAGCACCAGCCACGCCGTTCCCCATGGTTCAAGCGATCCCGATCTTCATCGGCTTCGATCCCCGGGAACGCGCCGCCACCAATGTGCTGATCGACAGCCTGTATCAGCACAGCAGCATGCCGCTGGCGATCACCCCGCTGGTGACGCCCCAGCTGGAAGCCCAGGGCCTCTACTGGCGGGAGCGGGATCCGCGCCAGAGCACGGCGTTCTCCTTCAGCCGCTTTCTGGTGCCCAGGCTGATGAACTATGACGGCTGGGCCATCTTCATGGACTGCGACATGCTCTGCCGCAGTGATATCGCCGAGCTCTGGTCGCTACGGGACGAGCGCTATGCCGTGATGTGCGTGCAGCACCAGCATGTTCCCAACGAGGCGGTGAAGTTCCTGGGGGAAGTGCAGAGCTCCTACGAGAAGAAGAACTGGAGCTCCCTGATGCTCTTCAACGCGCAGCGCTGCCAGGCCCTCACCCCGGAGTATGTGAACACCGCCACCGGCCTGGAGCTGCATCGCTTCCACTGGCTCAACGACGTCAGCGCCATCGGCGCCCTGCCCCTGGAGCGCTGGAACCACCTCGTGGACGTGCAGGATCCCGCCCTCGCCCCCGGCTCCGCCCTGCTGCACTGGACCCTGGGTGGCCCCTGGTTCCGCGACCAGCGCACCATGGGCGGGCCCCTGGCGGCGGAATGGTTCAGCGCCAGGGACGACATGACCCGCCTGTGGGGGTGATCCACCCGCATGGGCCAGATCGACCTGCTGATCGCCGCTCCTGCCGATCCCGAGGCCCATGCAGGCTGGGGTGATGTGCACTTCGCCCGGGGCCTGCAGCTGGGCCTGCAGCAGCTCGGCATGCCCTCCCGCCTGCTCTACCGCGACAGCCACAGCAGCGCTCCCGCCCCGCCGCCCGGCAGTGCCCTCCTGGTGCTGCGCGGCAAGTACGCCCCACCCGCCAGCTGGCTGGCCCGCCAGCCCTACGCCTGCAAGGCGCTCTGGCTGATCAGCTGGCCCCTGGATCCCACCCCCGCCGAGCTGTCCGCCTACGACCGGCTGTTCGTGGGCAGCGCCCAGGACACAGCCCGCATCGCCCAGCTGAGCGGCAAACCCACCAGCACCCTGCTCCAGGCCACGGGCTTCTGGCATGTCGGCCAGCCCCAGCCGCCCAGCGGCGGGCTGCTGTTTGTGGGCAACACCCGCGGCGTCAGCCGGCCGATCGTGCGGGCCTTCCACCAGGCGGGCCTGCCCCTGGAGCTGATCGGCGCCGGCTGGGAGGAGCTGGGCCTATGGGCCCAGGCCAGCAGCATCGCCAACCACCAGCTGCCCGCCCGCTACCGCCGCGCCCTGGCCGTGCTCAACGACCACCACCAGGCGATGGCCGACTACGGCTACCTCAACAATCGCGTCTTTGATGTGCTCGCCTGCGCCGTGCCGGTGATCACCGACGCGGCCCCGGGCTGTCCGCCCGAGCTGGAGGCCGCCGTGGTGCGCCACCCGCACGGCGCCGATCCCCGCGCCAGCCTGGAGCGGGCCCGCGACCTGCGCGCCCAACCGCTGCTGCTCAGCCGGGTGGCCCGCTGCGTGCGCCAGCAGCACAGCTTTGTGGCCCGGGCCCGGGAGCTAGTTGAGGCCCTCAAGAGATGATCCGGAGTCAGGCCTTCACCTTGCCCTTGCCCTTGCGGGCCTGACGCTCGTCCGGCGGCGGCGGGGCGCTGAGGGGCGGGATGCCCGCCTTGTCGAACAGCTGCTCGAGTTCATCCACGTAGGCGCTGAAGGCTTCCAGCTGCAGCGCTTCCTGCTTGAGATCCTTGGGCAGCTCGGCCCAGGGATCCTTGCGGCCGGCCTTGATGCGCCGCTGACGGCGCTGCTCCACCGCTTTTTTGAGCAGCTCGTGGTAGGCAGGATGCTGGGGGTCTTCCAGCAGGGCGCGGGTGAGCTTCTTGATCGCTGGCACCGGCTGCTGCTCGGCCAGGTGGGTCTTCACCTCGGCGGTGGTGCGGCGCCGCAGCTCCTTCCACTGGGCCAGGGTGCGCTTCTGGCCACCGCCCGGCAACAGGGCCGCATGGGCGGCGGGTTTGCCCTTGCCGGGCTTGCGGCGCCGGCCGAGCAGTCGCTTGAAGGGGGCGGCCAGGCGACTCCAGAGGCTGGGCTTGCGCGCCCGTGGCCTGGGTGAGCCCGCATCGGGATTAGGCGTCTCGGACGGGGTCTTCCGCTTCCGGGAGCGCTTGCCGCTGGGCATGCTGAACCTTGAGTTTGAATAATCCTACGGTCCATGCACGGGGCCCACTCCAGCGGCCGCCAGCCGGCGGCGCACGGCCCGCGCCAGGGCCGGCAACAAGGGGTCGCTCCAGGGCTCGAAGCCCCCCTGCCAGGGGCCGGCCTCGGCGATCAGGTCGTCGCCCTCGGCCAGGGGCGGACTGAAGGGCGCCTCGATCAGCAGCCAGCGCCACTGGGCTCCGGCTGGGATTGACAACCCGCGCAGGGCCGGCTCCCACTCCAGCGGAGCCCACAGCTGCAGGGGCGACTGCGGGGAGGCCAGGGCCTCGAGCGCCGCCGGCCAGCCCTCAGGCCAGCAGGGCTGATCGGGCCAGCCCGCACCAAAGAGCTCTGCGGCGGCGAGCAACAGGTGGCCGCTCTCCTCGGCGCCGCGCTGGTGCAACAGGGCGTGCGGATCGCTGGCCAGGCGGGCCGGCCCCAGCGGGAGGAGGGAGCGGCGGCTGCCAGCTCGGCCAGCAGCCGCAGGCGCCAGGCCATCAGCTGCTGGCGGTAGAGGCGATTCCAGAACAGGTGGTCACGCACCGCCCCGGGACGCTGTTCGCCGGGATCCGGCTCCACCCAGGGCCAGGTGAGCCACGGCTTGGGGCCGGCGAAGTGCATCACCGAGAGCCCCTCGGCACAGCCCCCCAGAAATTGCACCAGATACTTCACATTGCAGTTGAAATTGAGCGGCAGCAGCTCCAGCGGCTGATCGGCCAACAGCTGATTCCACACCTTCTGGTCGGCGAACCGATCCAGCAGCGGACACACCGGCTCGGCCGCCCGCCGGATCAGCCCCTCCAGCCGGGCCTCGAGTGCGGGCGTGAGCGCCGAGCCCGGCAGCGAGAGAACACCCGAATTGAGCACGGGTCGCCCCGTGTGGGGCGACACCGCCGCCCAGGGACGATCGCCGCAATCCGGCACGGCGCGGAAGGCCTCCCCTTCCGCCCAGAGCGGGTCGAGGGCGCCGGTGATCAGCAGGTCGGAATCGAGCACCAGCACCCGCCGGTAGCCCCGCAGGCTGAGGGCATGGCTGTTGAGGTAGCCCAGCAGGCCGATGCGCTGGCGGTTGCGCGAATCGCGGGGCAGGTCGGCGGCCCAGGCCGGCTCGGGCCGCACGAAGCTGAGCGACGGATGAATCGCCTGCAGCCGCCGCTGCAGAAACGGGCCCAGGCTGCCGTCGTGGGCCACCACCACCGCTGCACTCAGGCTGGGGTACACGGCCCGCAGGCTGAGCAGCAGGGCCTCCAGGCCACGGCTGAAGCGGTCGTTGGCCACCGTGAACAGGGCCACCTCCGGCCCCGGATCGCGGGCCTCCAGCAGGGTGTGGTGGCGCTGGGGCCAATGGAGCTCCCCGAGCAACTCCTGATCGCTGCGGCGCAGTTGCCCCCCATGGCTGCGCAAGCGTCGGGCGCGCTCGCGAGCGACTCTCTCGAGATCCCGCCGCTGCAGCCAGCCGTAGGGGGGATCAGTCAACGACGGTCAGCGATACCCAGCACAAAGGAGCCGATTCCCCACAGCACCACCAACCCGCCAAGGCTGGCAAGAAACCCTTTCCAGCGCCAATCCATGGACTGCATTTCAGGAAGCACTGGATCAGCCAGCCGCACCAGAAACTTCACCTGCTGTTGCGTCCGCTGGCGGCTGTTATCAGCTGCCGTAATCGCCGATTTCAGAGCCTCCGTGGCAAGCAGAACCTCAGTTTCCAGCTTGGAGCCATCGGCCACCAGGCGATTGAGATCACGGCCATCGGGATTAACCAGACGCGCCCGCTCTTCGCCAATCTCACGTTCAAGTTCACGCACCTGATCAGTGACGTAGGCCACTTCAGGGGTGCTGGGGTCTTTGAATTGACGCTTGAGACTGGCCTCCTGGACCCTCAGGTCAACCAGCTTACTTTCGAGGGCTGTAATGTAAGCGTTGGTGCCAGATGCAGCCTGGGCAGGATCCAGCTCGCCATATTGATTCTTGAACCTGTTCAACGCAAGCGACGCCGCATCCAACCTCCTGCGGGCACGCTGAACCTCCTGCTCAGCAAAGGCCTGCTGGGTTGCGCTGATGTTCTGATTAATCTGATTCAGGAAGAGTTCGGCCTCTTGCAGCAACAGGCGATTGAGCTGAAACGACGGATCAGGGGCAAGACCAATGGTCGAGAGATTGATCACACCGGTTAAGTCTTGGGGCACAACATGAACCTGACGGCGGAAAAAATCGATCTGCTGATTGATATTGGCGTCGGCAGCCAGCCCGGCAAATGGATCACGACGATCTCGAGCCCAGTTCTGCTCTGGCTTTAAGCGCAAGAAAACGCGTCGCATCACCTCTGGAGAGGTGAGATAAACAGCAAGAAAGCGACCATCCTCGAGTGAACCCAACATGGTGGGCCCAGCCAGGGTGGCTCCGAGAAGACTGGATCCGGTACTCGCTGGAGTTTCCGGCAGGCGCACGATAAAACTGGACTGAACCTGGTAACGATTACGGCCAATACCAAAAAAATAGAAGGCCGACCCCATCACGACCAACCCACCCAGGATCAGGGGCCAGGGCAGAGCGATCACCGGCTCGATCGGAGCGCGGAGACGACGACGCAGGTTCAGACCGGTGATCGAACGCTGCGCGTCGCCCGACTCAGCATCCTGTGGCTCTGCACCGCTCACCACCGACGGTTCAGAGCGCGTCCTCCACAGGCCGAGGATTCCGTGCCAAGGCGCTTGCAGGGCCAGGGTTGTGCGACGCCTCAAGGCTGTGAGAGGCCGACCAAGACCACGAGGGCGGCGAGCCACTGAAGACATCTCACAGCCTGCTCAAGGGAAATGCATCCTACCAGTAGGAGACAGAGTGACAAGCCTTGCAACAGGAGATCAGGCCTACCAATCTAATCATCGTCAAGGGAATCGGAAGCTGGTCCTTGCTTATCAACCGCAAACAAAAGCTCTTCATTGTTGCCATAGATAAACAACCCGAAGCCCACGGAACCCACCACCCATGTCCAGAAGTACAGAGGGCTGACCCCCGGGGCGGGATAGGCAGGATTAGCAGCGATTCGCATCAGTTCGATTCCATGGGCGATTGGATTCCAGAGGATCCATGGACGCGCCACATCCGGAACAATACTGATTGGGAAGAAGATACAAGATGTCCACAACAGGATTCGCCGCAAAAACATTTTCATAATCCAGGCCACAAATGGCAAACGGTGCCCCACAATCAACGTAACCAGTCCAACCCCAAAGCCAAGCAGGGCGATTCCCACAAAAATAAACACAGCCAGCCCGATATCCTGCAGGGCAAACTGCCAGTCCCAAAGCGACACACCCAGCACAAACACCAATAACAAACTGCCAAAGATCTGGGAGAGAAGCAATGTATTCCCCAACAGGGTGTCCAGCGGTTTGAGGCGCCGATAAAAATACAACTCACTATTTTTCTCCACACCACTGATGGCCTTAATGGCGATATCAGCGAACATGAAGAAAGGCACAAATCCCATGGCGAGCCAGAGCACCACATTCATGTAGGTGCTATCACCGCCCCCACGCAGGAAGATGCGCAGGGCAAGAAAGGTGGCGATCAGGGCAAGTGGTTCAATAAAAACACCAAGCAGCCCGAAGGATCCCTTGGCAGCACGAATCTGCATTTCCCGCCGCGCTACAGCTCCAACAAGGCGGAACTGCAAGAGCAGTTGTGCCACAAGGCGAGCAGGGGAAAAACGTGACATTATCCTGGCGGGGATTGGGCCGATCTGAATGTAGCCACTTGGGACTTATGCGACGCCAAAACCTTGGTTAATCGACGGCTATGACGGGCGAGATCAAAGAGTGCACGATCCACCAGGGCATTCAACTGTTGCCTTTCATTACCATCCGCAGGGGGCTGATACTCGCGCCGACGCATGGAAACAAGAGGCATTCGATCTCTCCAGGCACAGTTCCAAACCCGCTCTGCAAATGCGGCATTGGAATCAGCAAAAAAGGCTGAGACATCAGCAGCTGTTTGATTATCAAAACCACAATACCGATGATCTTGCCAGCCCTGCTCTTTGGCGATGCGTCGCACAACACCACCGGTGTTGCTCAGAGATCGACCTGAAATTCCCAGTTGCTCAAGCCGCTTTCCGATTTGCTGCGCCAACCAGACCCCCTGACAGCCAGGCTGAACATTCCCCTTGCTCGGGTCTGCAGGTCGCCATCCACTTGGAGGGGCCGATCGATCAAACAGCTCCAGAAGCCGTTCAAAGGGATCTCCAAACTGACTGCCATAGGGCAGAAATGTTGTTGCGATAGACTTGTTTTCAATCAATCCAGAAAACAAAGCATTATAATCATAGATGTGCTTGCGCCCCGGCGAGAGCTGAACAGAAACGTATTCAGCGAAAGACTGATGGTGATAAAGCCTGCGAGTTGAATGCACAAAGCGAGCATTGATGTAATCAGCTTGATCGCGCAAGAAAAAAACAACCTGCAACCTGAAACCTGCGGTTGCCAGCAGATCAGAGAGAGAACGGCAACGATCAGGACAAGCCAGGGGCTGGGTGAACTGCTCACCGCTGACCAGAACCAGTGGCAATGACTGCGGCAAACCCCTCAGATAACGGCGCCAGGCAGACCAATGGCCCTTCTGCAGCGCTCGGGAGAGGGGTTTATGTTTGCGGCCTGCAGCCCCTGGATAGCGGAGCAGGATACCGGCCCGCTCAAGATGGTCACGGTTTGTGGCCATGCGGCTTTGAATATAGGAGCTGGCCGTTTTATGGGTGCCTGCATGGATCACAAACAATCGATTTTGATCCGACTTCATGGTCAACCCTTTACAGCCCCGAGCGACCGAGAGTCCAGATCATCATCTTCCTCATCATCTGATGAATCGTCGCGCGCAGCAATGATTGTGGCAAGACGACGACGCAAGCTTTCACGGCGTTCCGCTTTCAGACGCTTGGACTCTTCTTTGACCAAATGAAGACAGACTTCAGGATCGCCGCGATACACGAGCTTGCCATTGACGAGAGCAAGTCCTTCGTCGCAGTAATCCAGTGCAAGTGTGTTCTGTCCATTGGCGCTCATCACCAATGTACGCCCATCAATGCGCCGCTCAAAGCACTCCCGGATGCGCACCGCCTGGGGATCAATGCTGCGATGGTCCCAACCCTTGAGGCGACTCACGGCAAGCACGTCAAAATCAAAAACCATCGATACGGCCAGCTTCAGCGCATCCTTCATGGCTGCCGGCAGATCCGACAGGGGCTGGTGGAAGAGTTTATCGGTGAGGCCAGAGAGCTCTCGGATCAGACGCAGATTGGCATCGATTTCACCAGGCAAGCTATAAACTTCAGCGGCGAATCTTGCATTCACATAACCGCTAAGCTTATTCGAGAATGCTTCGTTGGTCCCCAGGGGCCACGACACTGAACCTTCCTGCACGAGAACACCGGAGTCGAGCGATTCAACCCCGCTCAAACAAGCCACCAAGGCCCTGGATTCAGGGCCGTTCACGGCAAAAACAGCGAGCCGCTCACCAGGAAAGATCTGGAGCGACAAGTTGCGAAAAGCTGGATAGGATTGGTTGGCGCCTTCCACAACATCTTTGGAAGCGTCATGCAAGGCAAGAATGGGGGCCGGCTGCTGGGGGGGCAACCTCTGGGCCATGGGCGCGGCAACCGTGTTCATCACCCCTGCAACCTAGCGTGATACCTCCTGCCGAGAGGGCCAGTGGACCGCGTGTCTCGCCGCCAGGTGCTCAGCGGACTGGGCGGAGCTGGCCTTGCCGCCCTGCTGGCCGGCGAACGGCTCGCGCAGAGCCGCGCCAGCGGCATGGATGGTGGGCTGATCAGCCTGCCTTTTATGTCCGGTGACAACAGTTACAGCTGCTATCGCACGCCGGGGCTGGCGGTGAGCGAGCGGGGCACGGTGCTGGCCTTCTGCGGCGGGCGGGTGGACAACTGCCGCGACGAGGGCAACATCGACGTGGTGCTGCGCCGCTCCAGCGACGGCGGCCGCAGCTGGGGGCCGCTGCAGGTGATTGCCAACGACGGCCCCAACCCCTGCAAGATCCCCCTGCCGGTGGTGCTGCCGGGCGGGCGGATTCTGCTGCTCTGGCTGTGGAATGCCTCGGTTCGGCGCGAGGCCGACCGGGGCAAGCGCTTCCTGCGGGTGACCCACTCTGACGACGACGGGCTCAGCTGGGCCCGCTCGCGCGATATCACCGACCAGGTGCGGCTGCCGGGATGGAAGCCGTGGTACGGCATCGGCCCGGGGCACGGAATCGTGAAACAGCTGGAACCCGGCGCCGGTCGCATCGTGGTGCCGGCGCGCCACAGCGTTCGCGGCGCCGGCAGCGCCTCGCACCTGCTGCTCTCCGACGACGGCGGCCAGAGCTGGCGGGTGGGTGCGATCGCCGGTTTCCGGCCCTCCAGCGAGTGCGCGGTGGCTGAACTGGGCGATGGCAGCCTGATGCTGAACAGCCGCAGCGGCGGCCAACGGGTGGTGAGCATCAGCCGGGACGGGGGCGAGACGATGGCCAGCAGCGCCCCCGAGCCCCAGCTGATCGAACCGGCCAATGGCTGCCAGGCCAGCCTGCTCACCTATGCCTTCGGGGCCGACCGCCAGGCCACGCTGCTGTTCGCCAACCCCGCCGATCCCCTCGTGCGCACCAACGGCCGGCTGCGGCTGAGCCGGGACAACGGCCGGCACTGGAGCCGGGGCTTCGGCTACGGCCAGGGGCCCGGCAGTTTCAGCGGCTACAGCGACCTGGCCCGCTTTGCCGATGGGGACGTGGCCCTGCTGGTGGAGTCGGGTGCCAGCCATGAAAAGCGGCGCGGCAAGGACCGCCGCCACGACGGTATCGCCTTCCAGCGGATCCCCTTCACGCTGCTGGCTCAGTCCTGATCCTCACCGGAGACCTGCTGCAGCCCATCGGCGAGCAGATCGTCCGCCAGGGCCAGCAGGGCCTGGCGCTCCTGGGCAGTGCGGGGGCGGAGGGGGCTGCGCTGGGGCGCGGGTTGGGGGAACAGATCGCGCCAGTTGCAGCCCCACACCCGCTGGGCAAAGCGGTTGTTGCTGGCGGCGTAGCGCTGCTCAATGCTGGTGAGCAGGGCGGCATCGAGACCCTGAAATGGATCGACCTGCCACCCCTGGGCCACGGCCAGGCGCTCCAGCTGTTCGCGGATCCTGGCCTTGCAGGTGGAGCTGGCCCAGGCCTCGGGGTACTGCTCGGAGAGGCGACGGGCAATGCGGCGGGCGATCCACACCGCCTGCCAACCGGGCTGCACATTGGCCTGCTGCTGCAGCGGCCGCAATCCATGGCGATCGGCCACGCCCACCGCGGCCAGCAGGCGCTCGCAGGGATCGGCTTCGCCGGCACGAAAGGGCAAAAAACGGCAGTGCACCTCAGGCCGGTCGAGGGCCTGGCCAAACAGCTCCAGATAGTCGCAACTGCTCTCGCCAGGCTGGCTGAGGGTCTGGCGCACATAGCGACGAAAGGAGATCGACAGATAGAAGCGCTTGAGCAGCTGGGTGTAGCGCGAATTGAGGTAGCTGGGTTGATCGCGCACAAATGCCACCAGCTCCAGGGCCACCCCCTGGCCGTTGAGCAGGCGCAACAGATCATCCAGCAGGCTGCCACCGCCGGAGGGGCTGGGTTCAGCCAGCACCAGCGAGAGGATTTCGGCCGATACCAGGGGCCGGGATCCCTGGCGCCGGGCCTGGTGCAGCAGCTGCTCCCAGGGCTGGAGATCACCGCTGCGCAGGGCCTTCACCAGCTGCAGATGCTCGCAACGGCGCCTGGGATAGAGCAGGCCCTGCTGGCGCAGAAAGGATTGGTTGGCCTTGAGCCGGTGCTGGATGTAGGTGGAGGCCGTCTTGTGGATCCCCACATGCAGCACCAGGGAGCGTGGCGCGACCAACCCTTGCGGCGAGCGAAGTGGGTTCAAGCTAACCACGCCGTTCCAGCCAGGATTCAGCCCGGCCGCGCAGGCCCCGCTGGCAGCGGCGCTCCAGGCGGTCGAGCAGTTGCTGCAGGCCGATGTTGAGCACCGGCCCGGCCACCGCCACCGCTGCCGCCGGCAGCTCGGCCCACACCCGGGCCTCGGCCTCCAGCCCTGCGCTGCCCCGCTCGATAACCTCCCCGGGCCGCAGGCGCGCCTCCAGCCCGAAGCTGAGCCGCTCCTGCCAGGCCCCCAGCCCCTGCACCCGCGATTCGAGCTGCTCGATCAGCAGCTCCCCCTCGCCGTAACGGGCCCGCAGCAGCACCCGGGGCTGCAGGGTCCAGCCGGCCACGCCATAGGGCCTGGAGGTGTACCGATAGGTGTCGCCGCCGGGGTCAGCGCGCTGGAGACGGCTGGGATCGAGCAGGCCCCGCAGGGGGCGCAGGGGCTTGGCCAGAAACAGCTGCAGCTGCTCAGGGGTGGCCGCGGGGCTGAGGGGAATGCGGGTGACCCGGCGCTGTTCGAGCCTCATGGCGCCGGCTCGGGCGCCGGGGCGGGGCTGGCGAAGGCCGGAGCGGAAGGCAGCAGGTCCTCCAGCTCACACACCGGAAAACGGTTGATCGCCTTCAGGGCCCGGCGGGCGTTGTCGCGCAGCTGCTGGCTCACGGCTTCGCAGTAGGGGATCTGGGCGAGCAGATCCACGGTTCGGCGCAGCACCCGCACCACGTCACCCTCATCGAGGGAGGTGTTGGCGATCACCTCGCTCCAGCCGGCGCCGCAGGCCCAGGCGTGCACCAGGCCGGTGAGTTCGGGCTCCCACCAGAGCGGGAAGGTCACCTTGGCCCGCTCCTGCTGGCGCTCCAGCTGGCGGCGGATCGAACGCAGGTCGTGCAGGGCCTCCTCCACCGCCGGAGGCGGTGACCAGGCGCACCAGAGATCGGGGCGGTTCACCTCGGTGGAGATCGCCTCCAGAACCGCCGCCAGCTCGGCCGGATCAAGGGCGTCGAGGTGGCCACTCATCAGGGCCAGGCCCAGCCACAGCTCGTTGTCGCCGCGCAGGGCGGCCACGGTGCGGCCCACTTCGGTGGGCTCCAGACCCTCGGCGCCGGCCAGGGCGCCGAAGTGGCGCAGCACCTCGATCAGGGCCAGGAAGGTGTCCCAGTGGCGGTTGGAGCGGAAGTGGAGCAGCCGCTGGCGCTCCTCGATCTCCTGCTCCAGCTCTTCCATGCGGCGGCGGTGCTTCTTGAGCTGGCGGCGGTCGCCCCAGCGGTGGGCGGGGTGCAACTCCAGCTCCTCCTCCAGCTGATGCACCAGCAGCGCCTGCTCCTGCACCTCGCCGGCCAGGTCGTACTGGGGGGTGGCCATGTCGTGGCGGCGGGCCATCGAGGCCACCGCCAGGGCCAGGCCGCCACTGGCCTGGTTGCCGTGGTGATGCTCGCCGGCGCGCTGCAGCTCGGGCGCCTCCACCTGGCTCACCTGCAGGCAGCTGAGCTCGGCATGCAGGCTCACCACGGCACTGCAGGGCAGCAGGATCCAGAGGTTGTCGTCGGTGAGGCACTTGAGCAGGGGGAACTGGCCGGGGCCCTTCACCTTCTCCACCAGCACCGCCGGCGTGATCCGCCCCTTCAGCGGCGGCGCCTTGAGACTGAGCAGGCTGCCTTCACTGGCGAACTGCAGGGCCAGGGTGAGCTCGTGCACCACGGTTTCCTCGGCCTGCTGCTGCAGGGTGCGCAGCAGCCGCCGCTCCTCGCGCAGGCGGCCCCGCCGCTTTTCGTAGTCCTCGAAGTCGTCCCAGGGCACCTCGCCGCCCTCGCCGCCAGCCTCCAGGGAGGCCAGCTGCTGCTGGAGCTGGGCGATCGACTCCTGATCGCCCTTGAGGTCGAGGGTGGCCAGGTAGCGGCCGAAGCTGCGCTCCACCAGCTCGCGGGCCTTGGCCAGGTGGTAGCGCTGCAGCAGGTTGAGCACCATGCCGTAACTGGGCGTGAACTGACTCACCAGCGGATCGGCCGGCGCCGTGGCCAGCTGGCCCGCCTCGCGCACCCCCTCGAAGCGGCTCTGCACGGTCACCACATAGCCCTGGGAATCCAGGCCGCGCCGGCCGGCCCGGCCCGCCATCTGCAGGAATTCGCTGCCCATCAGCGGCCGGTGACCCCGCTCGGTGCGCTTGGAGAGGGCCGAGATCACGGTGCTGCGGGCGGGCATGTTGATGCCGGCGGCCAGGGTTTCGGTGGCGAACACCACCTTGATCAGCCCCTGCTGGAACAGCTCCTCGATCAGCTCCTTCCAGGCGGGCAGCACGCCGGCATGGTGGGAGGCGATGCCGCGCAGCAGCGGTTCGTCGTGACCCTCGCGCACAGCCTCCGGGCTGGCGGCCACAAAGGCATCGAGCCGGGTCTTGATCCGGGCCTGCTCGTCCGGTGTGACCAGGCAGAGCTTGCCCAGATCGCGCACCCCCTTGTCGCAGCCGCGGCGGCTGAAGATGAAATAGATGGCGGGCAGCATGTCCCGCTCGGCCATCTGGGCCACCACAAAGCCCAGGGGCGGCGCTTCTGGCTGGGGTGGCTTGGGCACTTTCGGCCCCTTGCGGCGGTTGCCCTTGGGGGCACGCCACACCTTGCAGTTGGGGTGCAGGTCGGTGCCGGCCTCATTGAGCAGGGGATGCAGACCCTTGGCACTGCAGAAGCTGAAGGCCAGCGGCACGGGCCGGTGGTCGCTGTGCACCAGCTGCGTGGGGCCATGCACGGCCTCGATCCAGTCGGTGAGCTGGCCGGCATTGGCCACCGTGGCCGAAAGGGCCACGAGCTGAATCGAAGGGGGGCAGTGAATGATCGACTCTTCCCACACCGTGCCGCGCTGGGAATCGTTCATGTAGTGGCACTCATCGAGCACCACCGCCTCCACGCCTTCCAGGGGGTCGTTGTCGGGGTGGTCGATCTCCGCGTAGAGCATGTTGCGGAAGATCTCGGTGGTCATCACCACCACCTGGGCCTCGCGGTTGAGGCTCATGTCACCGGTGAGCAGGCCCACCTTCTCGGGCCCGAACTGCTCGCGGAAATCGCGCAGCTTCTGGTTGCTGAGCGCCTTCAGGGGGGTGGTGTAGAACACCTTTCGCCCGTGCGCCAGGGCGCGGTGGATGGCGTACTCACCCACCAGCGTCTTGCCGCTGCCCGTGGGGGCGCTCACCACCACCGAGTGCCCCTGGTTGAGCGCGTCGATCGCCTCGAGCTGGAAGGGGTCGAGGGGAAATGGGAAGATTGCCCCAAGAGCTGGCTGACCAAAAGCAGCAGGGCTCACAAAAAACCAGCCATAGCTAAGCAGCCCAGTAAGCCTACATGAACGGATGAAGCGCAAGAATCAGGCAACTTGAGCAAAGATTTCCAGCAAGAATCGAAGCAAGCGCTCAACCAAAATAAAGGGACGCGCGCTTCTGCCTAACAGACCAGTGCGAATTAGGGCCCATTGCCTCACTACTGGAGCCAAATTGTATGAATGCACAGACCGAGTCCAAGTCAAGAATTGTCACGCCTGCTGAAAAATTAGCCTCCGACAGAACATCACGAAACATGCCCGCACCAACCAGCTTCCAAAAACCGTCTCCATAGCGAGCTTCAATTACAGCAGTGATCCGTTTCAAGGCCTCACCCAGGAACGGGTGCCGAGAAGTAGCTGCATAGATAAAGCCATTACATACAAGCGGCGGCACCATAGTCGGTTTACGCAAAAGAACCAGCGGAGATTCGGGATCAAGCCAGGAATGCAATGGCCCAAGACAATGGGTTGCCGCATCAATCCAAACACCACTACAGGCATATAGATAGGCCACCCTAAATACATCCGCCTGCATGGCAGGCAGCCTAATGGAGAGAAACGCATCTCTAAGTGACTCACCATATAGATCTTCAAGCGCAGAAGCAGCAGAACAACGATTGAACAAAGAATAAGAGAAATGGGGATTTACCGTACGCCATGCATCCATCCTCTTTCGAAGCAAGGAAGGAGGATCCCCATCGTGCCAATATTGAAGGATTGCAGGCTGAGTGAGCATGATTCCGAACGAACACGCAATTCATGACGAGAAGGGCCCAAGTTCTACGCAAGAACGCGAGAGGCCGATAAAGTGCACCAAATAGATTTAGACTCTCTAAGCAAATTGTCGTCACATGGGCACTGCCCCTCCTTATTATAGGCAATAACCGTACAGTATGCCACTCGCATAGTAGTCGATGCATCCCGATACTGCAACCAGGAGTATGTTGCCGATAGAGCCGCAGCAGCCCAACTGAGACGGCAAGCGCATCTGTCAGCCGGACGTGTGCGGCTTCCTCTGCTGCTGTGGGCGGCGATGAATGGCCAGTGATCAGCTCTGGCTGCCGCCGCCAAGGCTATAGCTCCTCATCCCGTCGGCCCCACCAGCGCCGGCTGCTGTGATCGCCGGTTTCGGACCAGCTACTCCTTCGGAGAAGCCTGCGGCGAGAGCAGGTTGTGTGTGGCCGCGGTCAGATGCCACTCGCCATCGACCATCTCCAGCCACGCAATAGGAAGCGCTGCAGGCCCCTGGCCTCCCTGATCTGCCCGTTCACCGTCTCGACGATCGGCTTGCGCTGGTTGTAGATCGCTGATCCCAGCTTGCCTCTGAGCTTGCGGGCCATGCGGCTGCTGGCATCTGCATCACTTGGCAGTGGTTCACGTTACGGCGGCAGTGGCTGGCCATGCAGCAGACGGCCGGTGGCGATGTAAGCGTCAGTACGCCGATCGGCGCACAGCTCTGCGTTGTCCTCGCTCCAGTAGCCCGCATCCATCGTCATCACCGTGGGCATCTCCCCGGCACTGGAGCCGATGCGGTGCAGCATGGGTTCCAGGTGCTCTACATCCGGCGAATGGTTGCTCGCCCCCATCGCCACGTTCACCTGGTGGTCGCTGTCTACCGCCACCTGGCAGTTGTAGCCCTGCAGGTAGGAGCCGCCGGACTTCATGAGATGGTTGTCGGGATCAGTGCAATAGCGCTGGGTCTTCCTGGTTGGGGTGCCATCGGCCCTTCTGGCCAGACCGCTCCTCGGCATCGCCTCAGCTGGCAGCGGCTCCAGGTCCGGCGGTCCCAGGCCGGCATCCTGGGCAGCCTCAATCGCCGTCTCCCTGGCGGCTCTGGACTGTCGGCTGCGGTTTCGTCCATTCTGTTGAGCCCAGCCTGCTCAGCAGTTGGTACATCCGATTTGCGAGTAGCCGCCGCTTTGGCCCTGACCGCCTCTGACTCCTCTTGCCGTTGCCGCGCCGTCGCTGCGGCGGGCTCCTAGGGGCCAAGACAATACAAGCAGGCGATTGAAAAGATAGGAATTGAAGGCGTTACAAGGGCTCATTTCCATCAGCAAGCCACCGCTGGAATGAAGATTCATAGTCAGGCCGTGGCTCGACTCCCTCCGGGATCTTCCGGCCGAGATAGTGATAGACGCCTTCTTTGCTGCATCGGTAATACACACTGGGAACATTAACATGTTCCATCTTTAATCCAGATTTCCGCACATAATAAAGCATGATTCGGTCGCCGATGAGATGGCCATAGACTGGCATCAATACCCAGTAATGAAGGAGCTTGAACGCATCCCGCGTAAAGAACATGCAGTTAGTATCTATAAACTTAGCTGGATCAGTAAATGGACAAATAGCCATAGGTGTTCCATCCAAATGACAAAGCCAACGCCCACTGGATAAGAAAGCCGCCCCAGAAGTACGATATGCATCAATCAGCATTTCAATATGATTGGAAGCAACCCAGTTGTCCGCATCAAGGAATGCCACAGCGTCATAGCCAAGGCCTATTGCATGATAAGCGCCAATTAAACGAGGCGTTGAGCCAATATCCGAATGGCTCAGTGGAAGTACAACATGGTGCGCATCAAAACCTGCCACATCAGGATGCGGCTGTCCATCTGCTACGAGTACATGAGTAGTTGGATAAGATTGAGAAAGGACACTTTGATTGCACTTGAGAATCAACTCATAGTCTTCATCATAGTATGGAGTGATTATAGCAACACGCAAGCTGGATGTTTGAAGCACTGAAGAGAAGGCGCTTGAAGAACAGAAGTTAACCTAAAGCTACGGAGAGGGTAGCACGCCTACAAAGCAGCCAGGGGCAAGCGCGATGTAAACGATTCTAGCACCACAGCATAGATTGACACAAAGTGATTAAAAGAGTAGATTGACAGTTTGTGCGTATACTGGGGCCCTGTTGGCATGGCCTAACAATCCAAATATGACAGAATAAGCCAAAGTTCTGCAGGGGCTTAGCAGCAGAATTGCGCCAAGGGTACCCAATAGCATGGCTACGGAAGAAGAGAAGAAGTTATGAGTATCACATAAAGCCAAGATGCTGTTCGCCAAGCGAGGCATCGCAGCTACGTGATAGAATGTCCATAGATCGTGGTTCACAAGTTGATCCATACAAAGGCATGAACATCCTGGCAATCATCGCAGTCAGAAATGAGTCATTGCATGTACGCAGGTGCATAGATTGCTTAGTGCGAGATGGCATCGAGATAGCTCTGATTGATCACGAGTCTTCTGATGGGACGCGAGAAATTGCCGAACAATACCTAGGAAATGGCGTGCAAAGGATTATTGATCTGGCCTGGGAAGGCTGCTTTTCACTAGAAAAGCAATTAGTTACCAAGCAAACGATTATTGATGGATCAAAACATGAATGGGTAGCACATTTCGATGCTGATGAATGGCCCGTTGCACCAAGTGAATTTGGTACTCTTAAAGGCATGGCAGAGCAGGCCAGCGAAAGTGGCTACAATGTAATAAATTTTAATGAGTTTGTATTCTTGCCGCTTCCCGGGGAAAGCTTTGAGCGCAATGGCTACGAGAATCTCATGAAATACTACTACTTTTTCGAACCACAATATCCTAGGCTACAAAGGATGTGGCGCCGTGATTGCAATTTATCAAATGTGAACCAAGGGGGGCATCTCCTAAGTGGTGGCAATCCGATTCTATTTCCATTTGATGGATATTTACGACACTATATTGCCCTAAGCGAAGAGCATGCCATCCGAAAATACGCCGCTCGAAAGTTTGCAGATCGTGAATTGGCGCGAGGATGGCATGCCAATAGAGTAGATATTACGACAGAAAATATTCGAGGATATTTTGGCGGCAACACCATAAATCATTGCCGTTTAATGGTTATGGAGGATGTACTGCTCAATAGATTTGATAAATCTGATCCACAATCCCAACATTTTTGGGAGTGGACAGATGAAAAGAAGGCAGATCCTCCTTGTAACTAATTCTCTGTCAATGAGCATTAAAAAACCCTCCGTTATTGGAGGGCTTTAGTCTTTTAAAAAAAATCAATCGTTGTAGCTGCTTGTCTTTTTCTTAAGCTGCCTGCTCAATCCAAAAGCAGCGCCCAATCCCAAAACCCCAAGCGGACCAGGAACTTCTGCGACGTTCAGATTATTGACTCGGATAAGGCCTGTTGGGTCATTAGTCGAAAACGTTCCGCTCGTACGCACAAAGATTGTCTCATTTGCTGCCACTTCTATCCCACCAAGGGGAATTGTTCCATTTGCATCAACAAGAAAGGGAACAAAGAAAGAATTGTCAGTGGATACTTCAATCAAGCCAGAACTTAGAACTAAATTTGAAAAATCGGTAACTTCAAACGAATTCAAGAAAACTGGCTTATTAAATGAGAGCTGGAAACTAGTAATGCCACCGCTCTGAAGCCCATTTCCATAGCCGCACCTCCCTTGACTGATACCCACAGCAGCAAAGGCGCACAAACCAGCGGAATTAAAATTGATTGTGCCGGGATTAGTCGAACCGGTTGCGTTGGAATTGTTTATAGTGAGATCGATACCTCCCGATGTAAAAACTGCGGAAGTAAGATTTTGGGCAGGATTGCTGGAAACATCAAAAATGACGGCTGCCTGAGAAGGGTCAGCTGATAGTGCGACCACTGCTAGCGCACCCAGGGACACAGTGGAAGCTTTTTTAAGAATTCCAATTTTTAACATTGTGTGCCTAGTGGGCGAAAGACTTTGTGCTGTCATTATGGTGCCGATGAAGAGACCTGTCAAGCGACTATTCGTCGATAAGCCATAAGCACTTCTAATCGATAGTGCGTTTTACAGCTTTGCCAAGTTAAATCCAATACTTGAATGAACCAAGCAGAGTTCACCTACTAATGTGACCCATTCTAGCTGATGCCCCAATCCAATGCTAGAATCACGAGAAATTGCTAAGAACGCAATTCAGCCATGAGAGCACGGATCAACAAAACTGCCTGCACACGCTAGCTGTAGGCGTAGATCGCTCCCATTGTATACTTGGTTTCCGAGAAGAATTGGATTCGGCATCCATTCTTCCTCTTCGCCAAGTGGAAGTAGATGGCAGATCTGGCACTACATCAACGATCAGGCAACTCTACCCCAGAGCGGTAGGATCAATTCCAACGGCTCAACTGCTGCTAACCCTGCTGATGTGGGTAATCATTGTATTCGCTCTGAGCGGATGGTTTCCGAGCACCTTTACTGCAACGTTCCGTTCCTCTGGATCGTTGACTTCAGAAAGGGCAAATACCGAACTAGCTGACACCTTTCTCAAGGCATTGACTGGCTAGTAAAGGAAGGCTCCTCGCCTAGTGCCTTGAGCTGCTGAAGGAAACGCGCTTGAAGTCAATCCACTGTTGAGTTGCGAGCAGTTGGGGTTGTCCAGTTACTTTGGTGCAGGATTAGGGCTTCCAACGCTCGTAAGAACGAATCTTCGTCCTTGCTGAGGATACGCAAACACCAGGAGGGGGCATGGGGTTACATGATAGAACCCCAACTTGAACAAAGCGTGTCGGTGGCGACCTCCGCGGCCTGCTGCTCATCTACCCGACCACTGGTCCTGCAGGGGTCGGTATTGGAAAACCCATCCCTTAATGAAAACCCCGGTGTAAGGAACTTGGCTCTCAACTAGAGCCCCTGAGTGCAGACAAGGGCTATGACACCGGCGATTCCCTTACCGTCTTGCCCGTCTACAGCATGACGCATAGCGGGGGCAAAACATCGTATCCCCAAGCCTACCTTCAATCGAGCAACACCTGAAAACGGATCGAGCAGATCTTAGGCTGGGCCAATGCCATTGTGCACTTCAAGGCAGGGCTGGGAATTGCACGACTACGGTCATGAGGGGACCCAAAAGACCACCAGCCTGTGCACCAACTATTCATTCCTGCCTGGCCAAGCCACCTGCAAGCCCGAGCCCTGAGGCTACCCACATTGACTCGGTGACAATTAGGCTCACAAGTACAAAGGCGAAGACTGGTTGTTGTAAAGATGCCTGATAGCTTCTAACCTAACAGAAATGTAGTAGATGCTCTGCCGCGCAAGGCATATCGGAAAAGATAGCCTCGACGGCATCGCGATATGCTTTCACCAGAGAATCGCTGTGGCGATAGCCAGATTTAACGATCATTACTTCTAATGCGCTAGAAATCCAGTCATCATTAGGGGTCAATGATAAGAAGCGGGCCAGGCCCACAAGCATCTCTCGATTTATGGAATGGGAATAGTAATGATAAAAGCGATCCTTGTACTGGCGCTGAAGCGACAAGAACCAGTATATTTCCCGCAGAATGGCATCTAAGCATTCCTGAAAAGATATGGAATCATTAATCCCTTGGAATCTTAATGCATGACCTGTTTTTAGATTTGACAAAGCACAGTCTAGGGGATATCTTATTGGCAATAGAAATACAAGTCTTGGTTCAGAGTTTAGGAGCTCATCAAGGTTCACATTGTAGTCACGAATAAGATTTGAGGCTTCAAGTGATTCCTTCCAGAGTAGGCAGTCAATGTTTTTCTTGATTAGCTCAAATCCCTTTTTATTAAAGACTTCACTCATGCCATATTGCGGGTCAAAAGCATGAGAAAATGTAATAGATCCACCATGTTTACCCCGTTGACCCTTTCCAGAAATTAAAATTGCATACTTAATGAATCTTTCAAAAGTTTCTAAGCTATAGGATGAAAGAAAGTTAACTTGCGGAACACGAAAAACACGATCCCTGGCATGATTGAGTACTTGGCAGTTAGGATGAAGAAACAATGTCGAGGCGGTTAGGGTAGTGAGATTACGATAAGGTCCCAATATCAAGCACACTCGCTTGCACGAATCAATATTGATGTCGCATGAAGCTTGGAGATCAGCGTAAACTTCAGCATCGAGAGACGATGCATTCGCATCAGAGTCACAGGATGGAGACATTGCTGTTCATTGTGAAGTACAAAGTGGTTGAAGTAAAGCGCTAGCCAATAGTTCCAGTTCTATCCGTAAACCATTGAAGGAGCTGCAGATTTGTAGTCTTGTGCAGTAGATTAGCGTTATCACTACTGTTTGAATGGGGGAGGTCTAGATTGGGATGCTGACGATCAAGAAACATGCAGAGATCATTCAATGTAGAGCCTTGCTCCCAGCAGACTTCCAAGAAATCAGTAGGTCGACTAAAGAAATAATCCCTAACTATTTGCAAATGCTGAGTATAAGTTAATATATGCGCATGCGGGTTGAGGTGAGGATAAGGATAGCCATATGCAAGGCTTCTGGCTCGCATGCCTAGGATTGGATCAGTTCTTAATGAGTGAGAGGCTAAGCTTTTGAGCCATATTTCAGGAGTTGTACGACGCGTCAGAATAAACCGGCTCCCAGGGTAGACTTCGTCTAAATGCTTAAAGATGAATGGGTAAGGCCAATCAGAAAAGCTATCAGCAGAATCAATGGTATTGTATAGCTGATCATATTTAGAAATTGCAACTTGCTCAAGCAGTGAAAGGTCAAACGATTTATGCCGATAACCCAAAAGGACTAAACAGCGCCCCAATGTTGTGGTTCCTGTTTTATTCAAGCCAATACAAAAGATTTTCATTGTAGACTGAGATACATAGCAATGGGCATAATCATGAGTTAGCAGCTCTTGAGCGAAGTTCTTCATAGAGCTTAATTGCATTTGCTGGGGCGCTACTTGAAGGCTTGTTTCGATTCAAGTTCCGCATTGGTAGAGTTCTATCCACTTGAAGACCCGTAAAGTGCTCAATTCTGTCCAATCCGGCATTATCAAGCAAATCATCATACTCAATAAACAGCCATCTTCCATGATTTGCATGAAGCCTTAGAATATGCGAGTACTGAAGTAGCCAACAGTCATAAGCCTGCTTAACGCTAATAGCAAAATTCCTAAGATAGGCTGCAGTTCGCACTTCATTGAGGATGCTTTCGACAACCACGGATGGCTGCCGAAATATACAAATGAATGCGGTCGATTCTTTTTGTCTAGTCTCTATACGAGAAAGCCAGGCTTGAAGGGTGTAATTAAACCTTGGGTCCTTTAGGCATGTGGGGCCTTGGGAGTAAATTTGATCTATTCTCTTGTTGATTTCTGCAGATGCGGTGAAGGAAGCAACCAGAGGGACTCTCGCGAGCCAACACTGCCCATGGGAGGATGGATGATCCCATCCATTGCTGCATAGGTCATTTTGTGGAGTAAAATCTGGCAGAACGCTTCTAACCAACTCTTCATTAATTAAATTTATTTCCCTGTCTTCATAGTAACCTGTAGGATTCGAGATACTAGCAAGGTACGCAGATGCACCCATAAACAAGCCTGTATGCCTAAATAGGCCAGCCAGCAAGCTGGTTCCACTGCGTCCCGAACCTAAGATGAACAATCTGCGACAAGCATTCAAAGGCAACTGTGCATCTGAGATTACTGGGGCAAAAGAAACAGGGGAGGAAATGGCTGCATTCATAATGGCTGCCGAGGAAACTTCATTTAGGCAGTGGTGCTCAATGGCAATGACTCCAAGTTTACACCCATAACAACTCTTCTGCGTCCTGCGTAAAGAGTAGGAAACTTAGGAGGCTGCTCCAATAGACGGCAAAGTAAGTGCCGCCGCGCAGTTTTCGCTGCCGTTGGCGAGGCTAGGCGCCATTTGGAGTGCTCCATCGCCCGATCGGAAAGTTCCTGCTCGCTTCCGTTCCTGTTGCTGGGGGATCAATGGGTCCAGCACTCCCCTCTCTGCCCGTGTCATGCCGGCACCTCCAGCGCACTGAGGTGGTTGGCCAAGCGGATCAGGTTGTGGGCCACCACATGCAACCGGAACACCGCTCCTACCCTTGAACCTCCTCTGGCCTTGAGTTTCCACAATCCGGCGGCCTGGGTGATCCAGCCGTAGACGCAGTCGAGCGGAGCTCACTCACCTGCTCGATCCGCTTCCTGCAGTTGATCGACTGGGTCCAGCGTTCTGGGCAACATGCGGCGTGATGCGGGCAAAGCGGATGACTTCCACGAAACCCCTGGTTTCGTGGCCCTTGTCTGCTCCCAGCGTCTTCTCGTGAGAGCCCAGAAGATCCGGCTGTTCCGCACTTCCGCCCTCCGCCGACTTGCAGAACAGCCGCGCCTCACCATCTATGCTGGAGCGCTGAATCTGGTCGGAGAGCAGCAGCCCCCTGAAATCCCCCTGGGGCCCTTCCTGCCCTTGGCGAGGGCTGATCCAAACCCATTGCCACCAATGAGCGCTGGCGATTCGTCATCGGAGCCATCCAAGCGCTGCAAGCAGCCATGGGAGGCCCAGGCCTGCAGCAGGGTGCCGTCGACTGAGAAGTGCTCCGAGCTCAGGAGAGGCTGCACCTCCGGTGAGGCCATCAGCAGCTCCTGGAAGCGGGCCATGAGATACTTATTGAGCAGCTGGTCACGGTTCTAGCGCTACCGGCACGATCGGCCTTCGGCCGATGTACTGGGAAAGGTGGTCGGATGCCAGACGGGATCGTGAAGGTTGAGACCGACGAGCCAACGGAACAGCATGTCGTCATCCGCTCCTCGATCAGCATCCGCTCAGCGCGGATGCCGTAGATGACCTGCAGCAATAGGGCCTTTAGCAGCTGCTCCGGAGGGATCGTGAGCCTGGTACGCCAGACGCCGTACTTGCCGCATCGGATGGGCCTTGGGGATCCGCTACTCCACGGAGAGGTACGAAAACAGTGGAGCGGCCTGCTCCTGCTTACTGCGCATCCGAATAGTGCCGTTGAGCCATTCTGCTGCGACTGCCTCGGTTTTTCAGCAGTCACTTCGTGAGTCAGCACCTGGTCGTACTCGCTTTACTGTGGAATCTCCACCAACTCGCCAGCAGGCTCCCCAGCACCGCATGCACCACTGCCGAGATCGCCCCGGGCAGGGCGGTGAGAGGGGAGGCGGCAAAGCCGGATCGGGCCAGCACAACCGCCAATCCTGAGTTCTGCATGCCCACCTCGATGCTCACGGTGCGGCGCACGGCCTGGGGTTGACCGAACACGGCCGCCAGCAGCCAACCGAGCAGGAAGCCGCCCCCGTGCAACAGCAGGGCCGCCAGCAGCAGCAACAGTCCCTGCTCCAGCAGCGCCTGGCGCTGGCTGCCCACGATGCTGGCCACGATCAGCACGATGGCCAGCACCGCCAGCGGTGGCATCACAGGGGCCAGCCGGCGCGACAGGCCCGGCATGCCGCGCTTGAGGGCCAGCCCCAGGGCCACGGGCAGCATCACCACCTGCAGCACGTCCAGCAGCAGCTTCCAGCCATCCACCGGCACGTAGCGGCCGGCCAGCAGTCCGGTGAGCAGCGGCGTGAGCAGCACCGCCGCCAGGGTGCTGAGCGTGGTCATCACCACCGAGAGGGCCACGTCGGCCCGGGCGATCAGCGCCACCACATTGCTGGCCGTGCCCCCCGGGCAGCAGCCCACCAGGATCAGACCCACCGCCAGGGGCGGCGGCAGGCGCAGCAGTGCCGCCACCAGCGCCGCCAGGGCCGGCATCACCAGGAACTGGGCGGCCACGCCCAGCGCCGGCGGCCCCGGACGGCGCAGCACCCGCCGGAAGTCGGCCAGCTCCAGCTCCAGGCCCATACCCAGCATCACCAGCGCCAGGGCCAGCACGATCAGCGGCCCCTGCAGCCAGGTGAACAGCCACGGAAACGGCAGGGCCAGGGCCGCCGCCAGCAGCGTCCAGAGCGGGAACAGCAGGGTGAAGCGCTCCAGCGCGGCGGCGCGGCTCACACCTGCCAGATCGCCTTGAGATCCAGTTGCAGCCCGGGCAGAAGGGTCCCGCCATCCAGCCGGGTGGCCCCTTCCAGCCGCTGCGCTGCCCCCTGGGCTGGCCAGACCTCCACGGCCTGCTCGGCGGGGATCAGCAACCAGCCCAGCTGGGCGCCATTGGCCTGGTAGCTGGCCAGCTTGGCGCGCAGGGCACTGAGGCCGCGGGGGCCTTGATCACTCGGGCTGGCCAGCTCCACCACCAGGTCCGGACAGAGGGGAGGAAAGCTCCGCTGTTGCTCGGGGCTGAGGGCCCGCCAGCGATCCAGACGCACCAGGGAGACATCCGGGCTCAACACCGAACCATCCGGCAAGCGGAAGCCGGTGGAACTGTCGAACACCTGCCAACCGCCGATCCCGCCCACAAACGCTTTCAACTGAAAAAGGAGCTCGCCATTGCGCGCCCCCGTGTCACCACCGGTGGGGGTCATCTGAATGATCTGGCCTGTGGCATCAAGTTCCAGCACCGCCTCCCTGTTGGCCTCACACACGGCGGCGAATTGCTCGGCCGTGAGCCGCAGCCCCGGGGGCAGCCGCAGAGGCGCCAGGGCATCGAGGGGTGGTGCGGACGGAGCAGCTGTCATCTCACCCCCCCAACCAGGAGCCAGAACAGCAGTTTATGCCGGCTGTCAGCCTGTGGGCAGAGGGCCATCCCGCCTACCCTCGGCCCCATGGGCGGCGCCGCATCCCACTCCCAGCCCCGCGCCCCGGACGATCCGGCTCCCTGGCAGCGGCCCCTGGCGGCGGCGCTGGCCGGCCAGCCCGCCAGCGCCCGGCGGCGGCTGGGCGGGCTGGACCCCCAGCTGCTCGACCTGGCCAGCAACGACTACCTCGGCCTCAGCCGCCACCCCGCCGTGGTGGCCGCCGCCCAGGCCGCCGCGGCCCGCGAGGGGGTGGGGTCCGGGGCCTCCAGGCTGGTGTGCGGCAGCCGGCCGGTGCACGCCCAGCTGGAGGGGGAGCTGGCGGAGTGGCTGGGGCGGGAGCGGGTGCTGCTGTTCCCCAGCGGCTTCCAGGCCAACCTGGCGGCCGTGGGCGCCCTCGCCGATCGCCACAGCCTGGTGCTGGCCGACCGGCTGATCCACCACTCCCTGCTCACCGGCGTGCGCGCCAGCGGCGCCCGCCTGCAGCGCTTCCGCCACAACAACCTCGCCCAGCTCGAATCCCTGCTCGGCGCCGCCCGCAGGACGCAGCCCGACCAACGGCTGCTGGTGCTGGCCGAGAGCCTCTATTCCATGGAGGGCTCCAGCGCGGACGTGCCAGCCCTGGCCGCCCTCTGCGCCCGCCACGGCGCCGCCCTGCTGCTCGATGAGGCCCATGCCCTGGGGGTGCTGGGCCCGGGGGGGCGCGGCCTGGGCCACGGCGAGCCCGGGATCGCCCTGCTCTGCGGCACCTTCGGCAAGGCCTTCGGCAGCGGCGGCGCCTTCCTGGCCGGCGACGGCCTGGTGATGGAGTGGCTGCTGCAGTTCAGCGGGCCGTTCCGCTACACCACGGCCCTGGCCCCGCCCCTGGCGGCCGGCGCCCTGGCGGCTCTCCAGCACCTGCAGGCCCGGGAGCTGGCGGGCCAGCCCGCCGGTCCGGCCCTGCTGGAGCGGGCGCGGCGCTGGCGCCAGGCCCTGGCCGCCGCCGGCTGGCCGCGCCCCCGGCGAAGGGCCGATCCTGCCGCTGCTGGTGGGCGACGACCAGCACGCCCTCGACCTGCAGCAGCGCCTCGAGCGCGCCGGGCTGCTGGCCGTGGCGATCCGCCCCCCCACCGTGCCCCCCGGCAGCGCCCGCCTGCGGCTGGTGCTGCGGGCCAACCTGCCGCCAGGCACATTGGAGCGGCTGCTGCACGCCCTGGGTTCGCCATGACTGTTCAGGTGATCGCCATGCACGGCTGGGCCGGCGACAGCCGCGGCTGGGAGCCCTTCGCCGCCGCGGCCGCCGCCCGGGGCTGGCGCTGGACCATGCCGGACCGGGGCTACGGGGCGGTGGAGCCCCGCACGGTGCCGTGGGAGGCCCAGGCCAGCCGGCGGGTGGTGATCGGCCACTCCCTCGGCCCCCACCTGCTGGCGCCGGAGCTGCTGGCCCAGGCCGATGCCGTGGTGCTGCTGGCCAGTTTCGGGCAGTTCATCCCCGGCGGCCAGGAGGGACGCCGCCTGCAGACGGCCCTGGCCGGCATGGCTGAGGCCCTGCAGGGCCCCCAGGCCGAGGCGATGCTGCGCACCTTCCTGGCCGAGGCGGCCGCCCCGGCGCCGGTCAGCGCCCTGCCCTGCACGATCCTCGATGGGCCCCTCAGCGGCGGCGGCCGTGAGCGGTTGCGGGCCGATCTGGCCCTGCTGGAGCGCTGCCGGCAGCTGCCCGAGGCCCTGGCGCCGGGGCTGCCCTGCCTGATCGTGGAGGCGGGGGCCGACCGGATCGTGGGCACGGAGGTGCGCGAGCTGCTGCGCCGGGAACGGCCCGACGCCACCGTGATCCACTACCCCGATGCCGGCCACTGCCTGCTGAACACGCCGCTGCTCGCCGATCTCACCGCGTGGATCGCCAGCCTCTGACCCCCATCCCGCCGGCGCCGCCTGCCGAGGCCGCCTTCACGGCCCGGGTGCGGGAGCGCTTCGGGCGGCGCGCCCGGGGCTACCGGCAGCACGCGCCCCTGCAGCGGGCGGTGGCCTGGCGGCTGGCGCACCTGCTGGCCCGGCAGCTGGCTGAGCAGGGAGCGCTGCCCGCCGGCCCGGCTGCCGACCTGGGGGCCGGCAGCGGCCTGCTGGGCGAGGCCCTGCACGATCACGGCCTGCCAGGGCCCCTGCTGCAGCTCGACCTCTGCCCGGAGCTGCTGGCGGCCAACCCCCTGGCCCGCCGCCAGGGCCCGTGCCTCTGGGACCTCAACGCCGGCCTGCCCGCCCAGCTGCGGGGCGCCGGCCTGCTCTGCTCCAGCTTCGCCCTGCAGTGGCTGGAGCAGCCGGCCGCCCAGCTGGAGCTGTGGTGCGGCCATCTGGCGCCGGGGGGCTGGCTGGCCCTGGCCCTGCCCACGGCCGGGAGCTTCCCCCAGTGGCACCGGGCCGCCGCGCGGGCCGGGGTGCCCTTCAGCGGTCTGGCCCTGCCCGACCATGGGCCGCTGCTGGCCGTGGCGGAACGGCAGCTGGAGCTGCGCCACCGCCAGCTGCTGCGCTTCAGCCCCAGCCAGGGCGACGGCCGCCGATTCCTGGGCTCCCTGCGGGCGATCGGGGCGGTGGGCAGCCGTGGGCCACGCCTGGGCACCGCCGAGCTGCGGCGGCTGCTGCAGCATTGGCCCAGTGGTGAGGGGATCACATGGAGGGTGCTGCTGCTGATCGGCCGGCGGCGGAGCTAGCGGCGGGCCCCCTGCCGCCCCGGCTGGTGGTGTGCGGCACCGACACCGATGTGGGCAAGACGGTGGTGAGTGCCTGGCTGGTGCAGGGCCTGGGCGCCCACTACTGGAAGCCGGTGCAGAGCGGCCTGGACGCGGGGGGAGACCGCAGCAGCCTGGCCCGACTGCTGCCCGGGGCCGCCGATCGCCTGCTGCCGGAGGCCTACCGGCTCAGCCGGCCCCTCTCGCCCCACTGGGCCGCCGAACTGGATGGGGTGGCGATCGAGCCCGATCGCCTGCACCTGCCCGCAGTGGCAGGCCCCCTGGTGGTGGAGACCGCCGGCGGGGTGCTGGTGCCCCTGCGCCGCGACTGGCTGCAGATCCAGCAGCTGCAGCGCTGGCGACTGCCCCTGCTGCTGGTGGCCCGCAGCGGCCTGGGCACCCTCAACCACACCCTGCTCACGCTGGAGGCGCTGCGCCAGCGGGCGCTGCCGGTGCTCGGCCTGGTGCTCAACGGTGCCCCCCACCCGGACAATCCCCGCACCCTGGAGCAGCTGGGCGGGGTGCCGGTGCTGGCCGAACTGCCGCCCTTGCAGCCCCTGGACGCGGCGGCCCTGGCCCGGCAGTGGCAGGCGCAGCAGCTGGGGGCACGACTGCAGCGGCGGCTGGGGGCCCTCGCCGTCAGCCAGTGAGGCCAGACCGGGCCACACTGGGGGCGTTCCTCCTCCGTTGCCCCGTCCCGATGCGCAAGAGCGACTGGCTGGTGAGCGCGCTGCTGGTGTTGATCTGCGGCGGCATCCTGGTGCTGTTCACCGATGTGGAACTGCGGCTGGTGCGCTGGGTGAACTGCAACGTGCAGGCCCCCGCCAGCGAGCGCAACAGCGAGGTGTGCCGCTGACCCGGCCTCAGGGGCCGGCCAGGATCGCCGCCTCGGCATCGGCCCGCGACAGGCCGTAGGGAAAGCTGCGCAGCCGCGTCTGGCCATCGGCATGCCAGGCCACGCTGAGCTCCTCCACCGCCAGCTCGATGCGGGCGCTCCACTCCGGCCGGTGCAGGTCCCACACACAGGGGTTGGCGCGCTGCTGCACGGCACCGAGCTGGCTCAGCCACTGCTCCAGCTCCGGCAAGGGGTGGTTGTAGAGGGGGGTTTGCGCTGCGGGAAGCTCGCCCATGCCGATCAACACCTCAGGGGCAGCTTTGCATCAGGTGGGCGGCAGCCAGCTGGGCCAGGTGCTGAAGGCGGCGCCGCGGGCCAGGGCCAGCCCCACCCCCAGCACCAGGCTGAACACCAGGGCCAGACCCAGCAGCAGCAGGGCCAGCCACTCGCCGCCGGAGAGGGCCCGCCGCACGGAGGTGACGCTGGGCGCCGGGGGGCCGTTGAGCGGACGGCTGGCCGGGGGGGCGGCCGCAGCGCTGGCGGCGAACCGGGCCAGGCGCAGCTCGGCGTCGTAGCGGCGGCGGGCCTCCGGATCGCTGAGCACGGCATAGGCCTGGCGCAGCCGCTGGAACGCCTGTTCGGCCTCGCTGGCGGGCAGGCTGGTGGTGTCGGGATGGAAGCGCTTGCTCAGGCGGCGGAAGGCCTGGCGCAACTCGTCCGCACTGGCCCGCTCAGGAACCTGCAGCAAGGTGTAATGGCTGGCCAACGGCAGGGGGGGCCGGTGTGCAGGATCCTAGGAAGAATCCGCGTTCAGCCCACCGGATGGTCCCCACCGCCGCCAGCACGCTTCCCCCCGATCTGTGGCAGCAGCTGGGCTGGCAGCCATCCGAAGCCCAGCTCGCGCTGCTGGAACAGTTGCAGCAGCAGCTGCGCCACTGGAACGGCCAGCTCAACCTCACCCGCCTGGTGGAGGGCGACGACTACTGGATCGCCCAGGTGTTCGACAGCCTCTGGCCCCTGCTGCCGCTGCTGAAGGGCCCAGAGGCGGAAACGCCGCTGGAGCTGATCGATGTGGGCACCGGCGGCGGCTTCCCCGGCCTGGCGGCAGCGATCGCCCTGCCCCATGCCCGGCTCACCCTGGTGGACTCGGTGGGCCGCAAGGTGGAGGCGGTGCGGGCGATGGCCCAGGCCCTGGGGCTGGAGCAACGCGTGCAGCTGCGCTGCGAGCGGGTGGAGCGCAGCGGCCAGAGCAGCGCCTGCCGCGGCCGCTTCCACTGGGCCCTGGCCCGGGCCGTGGCCAGTGCGCCGGTGGTGGCCGAATACCTGGTGCCCCTGCTGGCCCCCGGCGGCCGGGCCCTGCTCTACCGCGGCCAGTGGAGCAGCGCCGACCAGAACGCCCTGGAGCAGGCCCTGGGCCCGCTGCGGGCCCGGATCGAGCGCTGCGAGCGCCTGGAGCTGCCGGCGGGCCGCGGCCTGCGCCACGCCCTGGTGCTGGCCCCCACCGGCCCCTGCCCGCGCCAGTACCCGCGGGCCGTGGGCCTGCCGGGCAAGCAGCCCCTGGGGGGCGGCGGCCCTACTCGGCCATCAGCCGCCTGACCTCCTGGCCGCCGAGGCGCTGGCGCAGCTGGCGCAGAATCGAAGGGATCCGCTCCGCCCAGGGGCTGGCGGCCAGCACCGCCCGCAGCTGGGCCTCGCTCACCTCCTGGTCGAGGAGGTCGGCGTTGGCGCCGGGGAACCAGTGGCCGCCGTTGCCGAGCAGGCCGTAGCGGGCCCGGGCGAAGCTCTCCAGATCCCAGGCCTCCAGCAGGTTGTGCAGCCAGAGCAGCACCGGCAGGTTGATCCCGCCGGGGGTGTCCTGCCACTCCGGCAGACCCTCGGCCCAGCTGGCCAGCCAGTCCTCGCCGAGAGCCAGCCGGCGGGCCTGTTCCAGCCGCTGCAGGATCGGCTCCAGCAGCGCCTCGGCCTGATCGAGCCGGGCCACCGCCTGCAGGTGCAGGTCGAGGTCGCCGGGCCGGGCCGCCCCCAGGCTGAGGGTGTGCACCTGGGGCGGGCGCAGGCAGAAGAGGTCGTTGAAGGCGATCGGATGGAGCGGAGCGCACAGCTGGTTCAACCGCTCCGAGGGGCTGTGCAGGTGGCCCCCCTTGTCGGTGGGGCTGATCACGAACACGCCCATGTCGCGGGCGGCGGCGGCCTCGATCGCCGGCCAGTTGTGCTGGCGGATGTAATACCAGTGGAGATTCACGTAGTCGAAGGCGTCGCTGGCGATCGCCTCCTGGATCAGGGCCAGGCTGGCGTGGGTGGAGAAGCCGATGTGGCCGATCCGGCCCTCGGCCTGCCAGCGCCGGGCCACCGCCAGGCAGCCGCCGGAGCGCAGGGTGTGCTCCAGGTGCTCCGGCAGGTTGATGCCGTGGATGGCCAGCAGATCCACCCGCTCCACCCCCAGGCGCTCGAAGCTGGTGGCCAGCTCCCGCTCGAAGGCCCCGGGCTCGGCCTGGGGCGGGATCTTGGTCTGCAGGATGCGCCGGGGATCGGGCACCTCGGCCAGCAGCCAGCCCAGCTGCCGCTCCGAGCTGCCGTAGTGGCGGGCGGTTTCGATGTGGTGCATCCCAGCCGCCACGGCCCGCTCCAGCACCGCCCGCAGGTTGGCCTGGCTCTCAGCCGTGATCTCGGCGGCGGGCAGGTCGCTCCAGCTCTGCTGGAAGCGCATCCCCCCCAGCGACAGCACCGGCATGGCCAGGCCGGTGCGCCCGAAGCGGCGGGTGGGGATGGCGGCGGCCATCAGCCGGCGCTGGCCGCCCGCCGGGGCAGGGTGCGCCTGAGGCGGGCCGGACTGGGCAGGCCCAGGGGCTGGATGTCCTGCTGGGCCAGCTGCTCGGCCAGGGCCGGCAGCTCGCCGTAGTCCACCCAGTGGATGCAGTCCACCGGGCAGGTGTCGATCGCCTCCTGGATGCGCTGGGTGCTGTCGCCGTCCTGGCGGATGGCCCGGGAGCGGCCCCACTCGGGCTCCACCACGAAGGTGTTGGTGGCCACGTGGGCGCAGTAGCGGCAGCCGATGCACACCGCCTCGTCCACCCACACGGCCTTCTGGCGCAGTTCCCCTGCCAGCACCGGCTCCAGGCCGGTCGCCGCGGGGGCCGGCGCCGCCGGGGCGGAGAAGGCCAGGCCGGGGTCGACGGGGTGCGCCACGGCTCTGCTCCGCTCCGGGGCCCTCAGGTCCAGCGGGTCACCACCAGCTCGATGGTGCCGTCCACGGCACTGGTCTGTTCCGCCACCTGGAAGCCCTCTTCGGCGCTGGCGGCGAGGATGCTGCGCAGGGCGTAGCGCTGGCTGAGCTGGGCCAGAAACCGCTCCACCGGCACGGGCTGCTTCCACAGCTCCAGATCGGTCACCAGCTCGTAGGCACCGGTGTCGGCATTGAGGCGAAAGCCGATGTCCGCGCCGTTGGGCTGGGCGATGGCCAGCTCGGCGGTGTGGGTCTGGCCCCGGTAACCCCGCACGCTCAGGGCACCTTCACGCGGTGTATGCCCCAGATCCGCCAGGGCTTCCAGCAGAGCGGCCCGGTCGCGCAGCTCGGTCTTCACGGTGCTGAAGTGGGACATGGGGATCGGGAATCAGGAAAGCTGGCTGGCCTGGGTTGCCGGCTGAACCCGGGTCTGGGGGGCCACCTCAACCTGGAAGGCCTCAGCGGTGGGCCGTCGCTGCTGCACGGCGCCGAGCCGGGCTTCGATCCGCTCGGTGAGCAGCTCGCAGGCCTGGCCCTGAACCCCCTCGACCTGTTCCTCCACCCGGCCGTCGGGCCGGATGCGGAAGCGGATGGATTGCTGTGCCATCCCAGGCCTGAACAGGATGGACGGATGCTAGCCGCGTTACCAGGGTGCTGGGTTGAACGCAAGGGCACTCAGGTGAGCAGTCCCTCGTCCACCAGGGTCTGCAGGCGCTCCAGCACCTCGGGCTGCTCCAGCTGCTCCAGCGCCAGCCGCGCCTCATCGCGCACGCTCGACTCGGCGTCATGGAGCATCGTGTGCAGCAGGGCCTCCACCACGTCCTGCTGGCGCGGCTCCACCAGGTCGGGATAGAGCCGTCCCAGACCCCAGGCGCTGTTGCTGCGCACCGCCTGCTCACTGTCGATGCGCAGACTCATCAGCAGCTGGGCCGCCGCCGGATCCGCCTTGGCCGGCCCGGTGGCGCCGGCATCGGCCAGGGAACTGGCCGCCCACAGCCGCACCGCCGCGATGTCCACCTGCAGGGCCCGGATCAGCGGATTGAGGATCGGCGCGTCGGGGTAGTTGCCCAGGCTCCAGGCCACGGCCTTGCGCACATAGCCGTTGGCATCGCCACTGAGCAAGGCCAGCAGGGGCTCCACCGCCATCGGGCTGGGGTTGCGGCCGAGGGCATACACCGCGCTCATGCGCAGGATCGGGCAGCTGCAGGCCAGCAGCGGCAACAGCAGCTCCACCGCCCGCGGATCGCGGTGCTCGCAGAAGATGCGCAGCCCCTGCATGCGGGCCTCATGGGTGGCCAGGCGCAGCAGGTCCAGGCCCCGGTCGCACTCCGCCGCCACCGCCGAGGGAGCGGGCTCGGCGTTCTCCAGTTCATCGAGCGGATCGCCGAGCAGCTCCTCGGCCAGCTCCTGGGCGAGCACATCGGGATCGAGAGAGAGCTCCTGGGGGCTCTCGCTGTAGGGCCCGGGGGGAACCTGGCCGGGATCGTTCTGGTGGTGGAAGCCGCTCACCGCTTGCGCTCGTTCTCCAGCGGGCTCAGGCGATGGGTGCCGGTGCGGCCATGTCTCCCGGCAACCAGATGCGGGCGCTCACCGCCACCAGGGCAAGGGCAAAGAGCAGCACGATGGCGGCCGGCAGCAGGGTGGATCGGAAGAATTGCACGAACGGGACGGGCCTCATGCCGCGCCCATCATCACCCCTGCGGTGCCTGGGGCAGGAGCCGGCGCAGGCCGCTCTGCAGGGCCGCCCGTTGGCGCAGGCCCCACAGCCCCAGCACGGCCACCAGCAGGCCGCCCCAGCCCCAGAGGGGAAGCTTGAGCAGGAAGCCGCCGATGCCCAGGAGGGCGCCGAAGAGAACGGCGCAGCTGAAGGCCAGCTGGCTCACCAGATCGAGCAGGGTCTCCTCCGGCTCCACGCCGCAGCGGCGGCGCCAGGCCGCCCAGCCCGGGCCGGCCGGCCGCACCTGGCGCACGAAGTGCTCCAGCACCGCCGCCGATTCGGGGGGGGTGGCCAGCATCACCAGGATCCACACCACGGCGGTGATCGCCGTGGTGACCAGCAGGCGCAGGCCGTAGTCGTCGATGCGCAGCAACGGCACCACCGAGGTGGAGAAGCCCACCAGAAAACCGCCGAGCATGGCGGCCAGCTCGGCAGCGGCGTTGACCCGCCACCAGAACCAGCGCAGCACCAGCACCACCCCCGGGCCGGTGCCGATGGCGATCACCAGCCGGAACACCGTGCCGATGTTGGTGCTCAGCAGGGCGGTGAGCACCCCCAGGGCCACCAGCAGCACCGAGGCCAGCTGGCCCACCAGCAGCAGCTCGCGGTCCTTTGCATCCGGGCGCATAAAACGCTGGTAGAGGTCGTGGGTGAGATAGCTCGCCCCCCAGTTCACGGCCGTGCTCACGGTGCTCATGAAGGCCGCCACCAGCGACACCACCACCAGCCCCAGGGCCACCGGCGGCAGCAGCTTCACCGCCAGCAGGGGGTAGCTCTGCTCCCAGTCGGTGGAATCAGGCAGCAGCACCACCGCCGCCAGGGCCACCAGGATCCAGGGCCAGCTGCGCAGCAGGTAGTTCACCCCCAGGAACACCCAGCTGGCGATGCGGGCCTGGCGCTCATCGCGGGTGGCCAGCAGCCGCTGGATGAACTCTCCGCCGCCGTCGCTGCGGCGGAAGCTCCACCACTGCAGGGCGATGTAGGCGCTGAAGGTGGCCACGGAGATGCCGGCACCGTCGATCCAGCGCAGCTGCCCCCCCTGCAACTGCCAGGGCACCAGGGAGAGCAGTTCGGGCCGGTTCAGCTCCCGCAGGCTGGCGAGCATGGCGTCCATGCCCCCCGCGGCCTGCACCGCACACACCGCCACCGCCACCGCGCCGGCCAGGGCCAGCACCAGTTGCAGCATGTCGGTGACCACCACGGCCCAGAGCCCCCCGGCGGCGGTGTACACCAGCACCAGCAGCCCCACGAGCGTGAGCAGGGTGAGCCTGGCCTGGGGCGTGGGCGCCAGGCCCAGGGCCTCGCTCACCTTGGCCATGGCCAGGAAGGCGTAGCCGATGCCGATGCAGTTGATCGGCAGGGCGAACAGGAACGCCTTGATCCCCCGCAGCCAGGCGGCCGTGGCACCGCCATAGCGCAACTCGGTGAAGGCGGCGTCGGTGAGCACGCCGCTGCGCCGCCAGAGGGGGGCGAACACCACGGCCATGGCCACGTGGGCCACGCCGAAGCCCCACCACTCCCAGTTGCCGGCCAGACCGCGCACCCCCACCAGGCCCGCCACGTAGAGGGGCGTGTCCACCGAGAAGGTGGTGGCCGCCATGGAGGCGCCGGCCAGCCAGCCCTTGAGCTGGCGGCCGGCCACGAAGTAGTCGGCCTGATCCCGGTTGCGCCGCGAGAGCCACAGGCCCACCAGCAGGCTGGCCGCCAGATAGCCGATCAGGATCAGCCAGTCGATCAAGGCCATGGAGTTCCTGTCATCGCACCGCTGCCTGGGCCGCAGTATGGAGGCGATTGTGCTGCCAGCCCCTGCCCGCCGCCCGATGCTCAACAGCTTCTTTGCCGACTCCCTCGACCAGCACACCGTGCGACGGCGGATTCTGGAACTGGAGAACGGTCGCGTGGGGTTCTACAGCGTGGGCCTCTACCCCGCTTCCCTGGCCTACAACAGCGCCATGCACGGCGCAGGGGAGCGGCTGCTGCTGGCCCCCCGGCCCGGCCGCTCCCTGCTCGGAGCCTTCTCCAGCGCCGACCAGGCCGGCATGGATCCTCAGCACGTGCAACGGCTGGAACAGATGGCCAGCCGCCATGGGAACCGCGAGGAGGGTGCCAACACCCTGGGCGACCTGATCAGCAGCTGTGATCTGGTGATGCTGGCAGCCAACAGCAATCACATCGAGCACGATCTGAAGGAGGCCTGCGAGCTGCGCCGCAAGCTGGGCCGCGAACAGGTGGTGCTGGCCTGCCTGGCGGGCTCGTTCAGCCACGACCCGCTGCACAACGAGTCGTATGTGCTGTGCGAGCGGCAGCCCAATCTGGCCTTTTTCTCCGGCTTCCACCGGCATGGAGCCCTGCGAGATCCCGTGGACAGCTTCACGGCCAACTTTTGCCATCCCAACGCGATCACCGCCTTGCTGGGAGCCCGACTGCTCGACCGCATCTCACCGAACATCCAGGTATCACCTGGCGTTCACAATGTGGAGGCGCAGTACATCAAGGCAGCAAAGAACATTTCATCAATTTTTGCGGGCTTTGGCTATACCTATCATGCCAACAACACCGGCATTCTGCCCACCCTGCTCACCCTCCTTCTCGACCAGTGCCTCGACCAGGCATCCTTCGTGTCCATGCGCAGACGCGACCGCCAGAGGCTCTATGGACGGCAGGCCTTTCCCCTCACAGAGCTGGGCTACGGAGTACAGCGCATTGAAGCGGCCCTCAGCAGGGGTGGCGATATGGAGAAAGTACGCGACCACACGTTCACCCAACTCACCGCCATGGTGGCCGACCTGCGGGGCAGCATGATGCTCCCTGTGCATGGCAATCCCACCCGCAACTTCCAGGCAGGCCGGATTCTGGCCGAGTGCATGGAGAACCTGGGTCGATGCCCCAGGGATGTGGAGGAACTGGAGCAATGGTGCCAGCAGGCCGGGCTCAACAAAGGTGGACTGGAGGGTCTCAAAGCCCTGCGCTACTGGCCACAGATTTTGCGCAACTACGGCATTCAGGCCCATGACGCCTCAATGGTGAACCTGCTCTACATGGCGATCTTCGGCGATCCCGACACCAAAAGCATCGCCTTCAGGGTGATGACCGAAAGCCGCGAACTCTCCAACTACTGCCAGGAATCCGTGCGTCCCAGCCATAGTCGCCGCTACACAGAGGCACTGCAGAACCTGGAGCGGCCGGAGGCACTGGAATTCCTGGCCAACGCCGTGATCGCCGACAACGCCCGCCGCGTGGTTCCCGATGACCCCAGCCCCGATGAGGGCGCCGCCGGCGAAGATACCCCCGCCTACCTCAGGGCCATGAACGTGATCGAAAACGTCTGGTGAGATCGAAAACGTCTGCTGAGGTCAGGCCCCTGCCTGGGCCGGCTCCAGGCTGGCCTGCAGGCGCCGGCGCAGCTGGCCGCAGGCGGCATCGGCATCGAGGCCGCGGCTGGCGCGCACGCTCACGGCAATGTGCCGCGCCTGCAAGCCCCGCCGGAAGGCCTCCACCGCCGCCGGTGTGGGCCGCTGGAAGTCCTCCTCCACGATCGGGTTGTAGGGGATCAGGTTCACGTGGCTCTGGAAGCCGCGGATCAGCCGGGCCAGGGCCTCGGCGTGCCGGGGCTGGTCGTTGAGACCCCCCAGAAGGATGTATTCAAAGCTCACCCGCCGGCCGGTGAGCGCCACGTAGTGGCGGCAGTCGTCGAGCAGGGCCTCGATCGGGTAAGCATGGGCCGTGGGGATCAGCTCCTCCCGCAGCCGCTGATCCGGGGCATGCAGGCTCACCGCCAGGGTGAACTGGGCCCGGCCCAGCCGCTCGAGCGCCAGCTCGGCCAGCACCGGCAGGGTTCGGGGCACCCCCACCGTGCTCACGGTGATCCGGCGCTGGGCCATGGCCAGGTCGGTGCAGAGGCAGTGGATCGCGGCCAGCACCGCCTCTGGGTTGAGCAGCGGCTCGCCCATCCCCATGAACACCACGTGGCTGGGGCGCGCGTCCATCGCCTCGCGCACGCTCAGCACCTGGTCGACGATCTCATGCACCGCCAGCGACCGCTGCAGGCCCCCCTTGCCAGTGGCGCAGAAGCGACAGCCCATCGGGCAGCCCACCTGACTGCTCACACACACCGTGAGCCGGCCCTCGGCGGGAATGCCCACCGTCTCGATCGTGTGGCCGTCGTGGGTGGCCAGCAGCAGCTTGGTGGTGCCATCGGCGGCGACGCTGCGGTGCACCTCCCGCAGCCGGCCGATCCAGTCACCGGCGCCAGCCGGGGCCGTGCCGGCCAGCTGCTGGCGCCAGGACTTGGGCAACACGGTGATCGCCTCAAGCTCGCGGGCACCCTTGGTGTAGATCCAGTCGTGCAGCTGACGGCCGCGGAAGGCGGGCTGTCCCTGCTGCTGCGCCCAGGCCTCCAGTTCAGAGCGGCCGAGCCCGAGCAGGGGCCCGGCCGGTGCCAGCTGGTCTGGAGGCGGGGTGATCACCAGATCAGCAGGCCGTGGCCCAGCTTCCACTCCACGGCCACCAGGGCGATGAAGCCGAGCATGGCCAGGCGGCCATTCAGCAGCTCCGTGTGCCGATGGAAGCCGTAGCGGGGCAGCCGCCGCTGGGGAATGGGGGTCCCCAGGGCGGTGAGGGGCGGGTTGCTCGTGGTCATGGTGCCATCCTGGCGCAGGCGGGTGGGATCAGTCGTCGGTGAGCAGCCCTTCCTCCTGCAGGCCCTCCAGGGCAGCGGGATCGGCGATCAGCTCCTCCTCCAGGCCCTCCTCCACGCCGGGGCGGGTGAAGGCGGCGAGGTTGCTGGCACTGGCCTCGATGCCGTGGCGGCTGCGGGTGGCCTCGAGATCCGCATCGGAGGGATCGTCGAGCACGGCGGTGGAGGCCGCCGGGGTGGGCATCTCCACGGTGTAGTCGGGGCGCAGGTTCTGCATGCGCCGGTAGCCCATGCCGTCCTCCTCGAGGATGTCGGGGTGGGGCCCGGCCTCGGCGCGCAGCTCCTCCTCGAAGCCGCTGAAGCCGGTGCCGGCGGGGATCAGGCGGCCGATGATCACGTTCTCCTTCAGGCCCCGCAGCCAGTCGCTCTTGCCCTCGATCGCCGCTTCGGTGAGCACCCGGGTGGTCTCCTGGAAGGAGGCCGCCGAGATGAAGCTGTCGGTGTTGAGGGAGGCCTTGGTGATGCCCAGCAGCACCGGCGTGAACTCGGCGGGGGCACCGCCGGTGATCGCCATGGCGCCGTTCACCTGCTCCACCTGGCGCAGCTCGATCAGCTCACCGGGCAACAGGGTGGTGTCGCCGGCGTCCTCGATGCGCACCTTGCTGGTCATCTGGCGCACGATCACCTCGATGTGCTTGTCGTCGATGGCCACCCCCTGGCTCTTGTACACGTTCTGCACTTCCTGCACCATGCGGAACTGCAGCTTGGAGATGGCCTCCTGGGCCGCCTCCAGGGTGGGCTTGCGGCTGCGCAGGTCCTCGAAGTAGCACTCCAGCAACTCGTGGGGGTTGATGGGACCGTCGGTGAGCAGGTCGCCGGCCCGCACCTGCTGGCCATCACTCACCATCACCGTGCGACCCAGCAGGATCGGGTAATCGCTGATGGCGTCATCGCCCTCGATCACCGTCACGCTCACGGAGTCGTCGTCCTCGCCCTGTTTGATCTCCACGGTGCCGGCCTTGCGGCAGAGCACGGCTGAATCGCGGGGGCGGCGGGCCTCCAGCAGTTCCTCGATCCGGGGCAGACCCTGCACGATGTCGCCGGTCTTCTGGCGCTCGAACACCAGCAGGGCCAGGCCATCGCCGCGCTGCACCAGCTCGCCGTCGCGCACGTGCAGCACCGAGTCGGGCGACACCATGTAGGGGCGGCCCAGACGGATGATCACGGCGTCAGGCTCAATCGCCTCCACCTGGCCGCAGCAGGGAGCCGGCAGCCCCTCGGCCAGCAGATCGCCATCGACGATGCGCTGGTCCACCGCCACGAGAGCCGTGGCCCCAGCCAGGTCGATGCGACGGGTGTCCTCCTGGCGCTCCACGATCAGGCGCCGCACCGGCTCGCCGTCCACGGGGTCGGGCAACTGCACCACGCCGTCCTCCTTGCAGAGGATCTGGGTGGTGGCCACCACGTCGCCGCGCTTCACCGACTCGCCGTCGGCCACCTGCAGGTCGGTGTGGGTGGAGCCGTGGCTGGCGTCTGAGAGGGTGTCCCGGCGCACCAGCAGGGTTTCCAGGATGGTGAGCTGCAGGCGTTCGATCGTCTTGGCGCGCTTGTCGGGCACCGCCTCCACGTCCACCGTCATCTGGGGCGTGGTGTCGTGGGTTTCCAGGATCAGCTGGGTGCGCAGCAGCTCCACGCCCTCCACGCTCTTGATCAACTCGCCGTCCTTGAAGGCCAGCCGCTGGGTGGCCTTGAGGCCCATGCTGGGCCCTCCGGCCTGCTTCACGGCGGTGAGTTCGGGCAGGTGGGCCGCGTCGGGAATGGTGTATTCCTCCACCGGCCGCAGCAGCAGCGCTCCCCCCTCGGGGGTGTCGACGGCCTCGACGAACACCATGGCCTCGGCCTTGAGACCCTTGGCGATCTCCTCGCCCGGCATCACCATCTTGCCCTCACCGAACTTGGCGATGGTCTTGCTGTCGCTCACCAGGTGGAGGGTGCCGGAGCGCACGATGATCTCGCGCAGGATGTCGTTCTTCTGGGTCACCGTCACGATGCCGGCGGTCTGGCTGAAGATGTCCTTCACCACCTCGGTGCCAGCCTCTATCCACTGGCCGTCCTCGATCATCAGCAGGGAGATGTCCTTGTTGATCTCGTGGGTTTCCTGCGGGATCCAGAGCAGGGTGCCGCCCTTGCTCACCTCGTAGCCGTTCTTGGCGCTGCGGGCCTTCTTGATCGCCAGGCCGGGGGCGAACTTCACGGTGCCGCCGGTCTGGGTGCGGAAGCGATCGTCGGCCAGCTCGGCGATCACCTCGCCGTTGGCGATCTTGCTACCAGGGGCGGTATTGAGGCGGTAGCGGATGTTCTCCTTGCCCTCCAGGTGCCAGATCTCACCGGTGTGGCTCGACTCGCCGATCAGCTTGCAGTCCTTGAGCGTGAGGCTGGCCGTGACGATCTGTACCTCGCGGGAGTCGCCGGTGCTCTCGCGCAGGCGCACCGCACCGCCGTACTCGCTCACCAGGCGGCTTTCGGCCAGCACTTCGCCGGTGGTCACCGCCTTGGTGCCCTGCACCACCGGCAGGGCATTGGGGGGCAGGTTGTACACGTCGCCGCTGAACACCCACAGGCGGCCCAGGCGGGTGGCCTTGTGGGTGATGTTGCCCTGGCGGTCGGTGACCTCCTTGGGCTGGATGCCGTCCTCGTAGCGCACCTGGCCGGCCAGGTCGCAGATCACGTCCTTGGTGGCCTTCTCCACACTCTTCTTCACGGCAGCGCCGGAAGAGATCTGGGCCAGCATCGTGTCGCCCGGAATCTCCTGGCCGTCGTGCACGAACAGGATCGAGCCCGGGGTGATGTCCAGTTTCTGCAGACGGCCCTTGCCGCTGGGCTTCACCGTGAGGGTGAAGTCGGTTTCCGCGATCTGGGCGTCCACGCCGTGGGTGGTGCGGAAGGGCCTCACCCGCGCCTTGGCACCGAATTCAATCGTGCCGTCCAGCAGGGAGCGCACCACGCCGGTTTCGGCCGTGGACACACCACCGGTGTGGAAGGTGCGCATGGTGAGCTGGGTGCCCGGTTCCCCGATCGACTGGGCGGCCACGATGCCCACCGCTTCGCCCAGATCCACCAGCTCGTTGTGGGCCAGGGCCCAGCCGTAGCACTTGCGGCACACCGAACGGGAGGCCTCGCAGGTGAGCGGTGAACGCACCCTCACGGTCTTCACCGCGGCGGCTTCGATCCGTCGGCTGAGGGGAGCGTCGATCTCCCCATTGCGCTCCACCAGGATGTTGCCCTCGCCATCCAGCACGGCTTCGGCTGCCAGGCGACCCACCAGCTTGCTGCCGAAGTTGCCCTTCTCATCGGCATCGATCGGGATGCAGCGGCTGGTGCCGCAGTCGTCCTCGCGCACGATCACGTCCTGGGCCACGTCCACCAGACGGCGGGTGAGGTAGCCCGAGTCGGCGGTGCGCAGGGCCGTATCCACCAGACCCTTGCGGGCGCCGTAGGACGAGATCACGTATTCGGTGACCGTGAGCCCCTCGCGGAAGTTGGTGCGGATCGGCAGGTCGATGATCTCCCCCTGGGGGTTGGCCATCAGGCCGCGCATGCCCACCAACTGGCGCACCTGGGACATGTTGCCCCGGGCACCGGAGTTGGCCATCATCCACACCGAGTTCAACGGATCGTTGTCGTTGAAGTTGCGGCGCACAGCCGCCACCAGGCGCTCGTTGGTCTCGGTCCAGGTGTCGATCACCTTGGTGTGCCGCTCCACCTCGGTGATCTCGCCGAGCCGGTAACGCTCCTCGGTGGCCGTGATCTGCTCTTCGGCCTCCTCCAGCAGGGCCGCCTTGTCGCCGGGGATGCGCAGGTCGTCCACCGAGATCGACACGGCGGCCTGGGTGGCATAGCGGAAACCCAGGTCCTTGAGCTCGTCGGCCATCGAGGCCGTGGCGGCGGTGCCGTGGTGCTTGTAGGCCCAGGCCACCAGGTTGCGCAGGGCCTTCTTGTCGATCACCCGGTTGCGGAACGGCGGAGCCTGGCGGCTGAGGGGGCCGCTCTGGCTGGGGGTCTGATCGATCAGCTGGGAGGAGGTGGGGTTGGTGGGGGTGGCGGTCATGGCTGCGCGCTGGATGGAAGTCAGGGAAATGTCGGTGCGTTCTGCCGGCTCAGGAAGCAGCCACGGCGTCGATGATCGTGTGGTTGATCACCACGCGGCCCACGGTGGTGAGCAGGTAACGGCTGATCAGGGCGCCGTCCTCGTCGAAGCGGTCGCGCCGGTAGAGCCACTGTTCGATGCGGGTGCCATCGCTGAGAGTCTCCTGCTTCTGGGGCTCGCGCTCTTCCTCGTCGCACTCCACAGCGCCGCTGAAGCGCACCCAGATCCAGTCGTGCAGGGTGATGTGCTGATCCTGGTGGGCGGCGATCACGTCCTCCAGGCTGGCGAAGGTGCGCGACCGATCGCCGAACTCGGGCCTCTCACTGCCGGGCTGCTCGGCGGTGAGGTAGTAGGCGCCGAGCACCATGTCCTGGGACGGGGTGATGATCGGCTCGCCGGTGGCCGGCGAGAGGATGTTGTTGCTGGCCAGCATCAGCATGCGGGCCTCGGTCTGGGCCTCGATCGCCAGTGGCACGTGCACGGCCATCTGGTCACCGTCGAAGTCGGCGTTGAAGGCGGGGCACACCAGCGGGTGCAGCTGAATGGCGCGACCATCCACCAGCTTGGGCTCAAACGCCTGGATGCCGAGGCGGTGCAGGGTGGGGGCGCGGTTGAGGAGGATCGGATGGCCTTCGATCACCTCCTGCAGCACCTGCATCACTTCATCGTCGGCGCGCTGAATCAGCTTCTTGGCCGCCTTGATGTTATTGACGATGTTCTGGCGGATCAGGCGATGGATCACGAACGGCTGGAACAGCTCGATCGCCATCTCCTTGGGCAGGCCGCACTGGTGCATCTTCAGCTTGGGACCCACCACGATCACGGAACGGCCCGAGTAGTCGACCCGCTTGCCCAGCAGGTTCTGGCGGAAGCGGCCCTGCTTGCCCTCGATGATGTCGCTGAGCGACTTGAGCGCCCGGTTGTTGGCACCCACCACGGTGCGGCCGCGGCGGCCGTTGTCGATCAGGGCGTCGACGGCCTCCTGCAGCATGCGCTTCTCGTTGCGCACGATGATCTCGGGAGCGAGGATCTCCTGCAGCCGCGCCAGGCGGTTGTTGCGGTTGATCACCCGGCGGTAGAGGTCGTTGAGGTCGCTGGTGGCGAAGCGGCCACCATCGAGCTGCACCATCGGCCGCAGATCCGGGGGGATCACCGGAATCACATCGAGCACCATCCACTCGGGGCGGGCATCGGTGGCGATGAAGTTGTCGATCACGCGCAGGCGCTTGATCAGCTTGGCCCGCTTCTGGCCCTTGCTGGCGGCGATCTCCTCGCGCAGCTGCTCGGCGGTTTCGCCCAGGTCGAGGTCCTCGAGCAGCTGCTTGAGCGCCTCAGCGCCGATGCCCACCACCGGCTCGTTCTCAATCTCCGAATCCTCGGCAAAGATCTCGTCCTCGATCTCCAGCCACTCGTCCTCGGTGAGCAGCTGCTTGTAGGTGAGGGATTTGTGATCGCCCGGATCGAGCACCACGTAGCAGTTGAAATACACGATCTGCTCCACATCCCGCAGGGGCATGTCGAGCAGGATCGCCACGTAGCTGGGAATCCCCTTCAGATACCACACATGGCTCACCGGGGCCGCCAGCTTGATGAAGCCCATGCGGTGCCGGCGCACCCGGCTCTCGGTGACCTCCACGCCGCAGCGCTCACACACGATGCCGCGGTGACGCACCCGCTTGTACTTGCCGCAGTGGCACTCCCAGTCTTTGGAGGGGCCGAAGATCTTCTCGCAGAACAGGCCGTCCATCTCCGGCTTGAGCGTGCGGTAGTTGATCGTTTCGGGCTTGGTGACCTCGCCCACCACCTGGCCGTTGGGCAGGGTGCGCTGACCCCACTGCATGATCCGCTCGGGCGAGGCGAGCGTGATCTTCACGTAGTCGAAGTGGTTTTCGGTGCGGAGGTTGCTGTTGGACATGGCGGCTGAGCGCGGAAGGTGAAACGGGTGGGTAAATTCAGCAACCGGCGACCGGGGCCCGCTGGCCGGTCGGTCGCGGTGCGATCAGCGATCAGTCGTCGTCGTAATCCGCGACGCCGAGGGACTCGTAGGTGGGACGGCTGGGGGTGCTGCGGCGAGGATTCACGTCCTGCATCAGGTCGACTTCCTCGCCTTCATCGGTGTACACGGCGATGTCCAGACCCAGGGACTGGAGCTCGCGCATCAGCACCTTGAACGACTCGGGGGTGCCGGGCCTGGGGATCGGCTTGCCCTTGACGATGGCGTTGAGCGCCTCGTTGCGGCCCTGCATGTCGTCGGACTTGACAGTGAGCAGTTCCTGCAGGGTGTAGGCGGCGCCGTAGGCCTCCAGGGCCCACACCTCCATCTCACCCAGGCGCTGGCCGCCCTGCTGGGCCTTGCCGCCCAGGGGCTGCTGGGTCACCAGGGAGTAGGGGCCGGTGGAGCGGGCGTGGATCTTGTCGTCCACCAGGTGCACCAGCTTGAGGATGTGGGCGTAGCCCACGGTGACCGGCTGATCGAACGGTTCGCCGCTGCGGCCGTCGATCAGCTGGATCTTGCCGGGGTTCTCAGGGTCGTAGACCCAGTCCTTGCCGGGTTGCTTGGCCGCCTCCTCCAGGAAGGCCTGCACGGTCTGCTTGCTCTTCTCGGCTCCGTGCATCTCGTCGAAGGGCACCACCTTGACGCGGCAGTCGAGGTGGGAGGAGGCCCAGCCCATCAGGCACTCGAACACCTGGCCCACGTTCATGCGGCTCGGCACCCCCAGGGGATTGAGCACGATGTCGATCGGCGTGCCATCGGGCAGGTAGGGCATGTCCTCCCGGGGAAGGATGCGGCTGATGATGCCCTTGTTGCCGTGGCGGCCGGCCATCTTGTCGCCCACCTGAATCTTCAGGCGCTTGGCCACATACACCCGCACCACCATGTTCGCACCCGGCGGCAGTTCATCGCCCTGCTCCCGGGTGTAGATGCGCACGTCCACCACGCGGCCGCGCTCGGTGCCCGGCACCCGCAGGGAGTTGTCGCGCACATCGCGGGCCTTCTCACCGAAGATCGCCCGCAGCAGTTTTTCCTCGGGGGGCTGGTCGGATTCGCCCTTGGGCGTCACCTTGCCCACCAGGATGTCGCCGCTCTCCACGAAGGCACCGATGCGGATGATGCCCATCTCGTCGAGGTTGCCCAGGCTCTCCTCGGCCACATTGGGGATCTCGCGGGTGATCTCCTCGGGGCCGAGCTTGGTCTGGCGGGCCTCGATCTCGTACTTCTCGATGTGCACCGAGGTGTAGAGGTCGTCGGTGACGAGGCGCTCGCTCACCAGAATGGCGTCCTCGTAGTTGTAGCCCTCCCAGGGCATGTAGGCGATCAGCACGTTCTGGCCGAGGGCAATCTCGCCGCCCTCGCAGGCCGAGCCATCGGCCAGCACCTGGCCGGCGATCACCGGGTCGCCCAGCTTCACGATCGGCCGCTGGTTGAGGCAGGTGTCCTGGTTGGAGCGCTGGTACTTCTGCAGGTAGTGGGTGTGGTCCACCCCGCTCTCATCGCGGATCACGATGGCCGTGGCATCCACGAAGGTCACGGTGCCGTTCACCCGGGTGACGGGCACCATGCCGGAGTCGCGCGCCACCTGGGTTTCCAGGCCGGTCCCCACCAGGGGCCGCTCAGGGCGCAGCAGCGGCACCGCCTGGCGCTGCATGTTGGAGCCCATCAGGGCGCGGTTGGCGTCGTCGTGCTCCAGGAACGGGATCAGCGAGGTGGCCACGGAGATCACCTGCACCGGCGAGAGCTGGACGTAGTCCACCTGCTCCGGCGGCACCTTCTCGAAGTCCTGGCGATAGCGCACCGGCACCAGCTCGGCGGTGATGCGGCCATCGGCATCGGTGGGCACGTCGCCGGGGGCGACGCGGCACTCGTCTTCCAGGTCGGCGGAAAGATAGATCGGATCGCCCTGCTTGAGCACGATGCCGTTCTCCACCTTCCAGAAGGGGGTTTCGATGAAGCCGTACTCGTTCACCCGGGCATGGGTGGCGAGCGAGCCGATCAGACCGGCGTTCGGCCCCTCCGGGGTCTCGATCGGGCAGATGCGGCCGTAGTGGGAGGGGTGGATGTCGCGCACGGCAAAACCCGCCCGCTCGCGGGTGAGACCGCCAGGGCCGAGGGCGCTGATACGGCGCTTGTGGGTGAGCTCGGCCAGCGGGTTGGTCTGGTCCATGAACTGGCTCAGCTGGCTGGAGCCGAAGAACTCCTTGATCGCTGCCACCAGCGGCTTGGGGTTCACCAGCTGGGCCGGCGTGAGCGATTCGGTCTCGCCCACGGTCATCCGTTCCTTGATGATCCGCTCGAGCCGGTTGAGGCCCACCCGCACCTGGTTCTGGAGCAGCTCGCCCACCGAGCGCACGCGGCGGTTGCCCAGGTGGTCGATGTCGTCGAGGCTGGCCCCGCCCACATCGAGCTCCAGGTTGATCAGGTAGTCGATCGTGCTGAGCACATCCTCGGCGGTGAGGGTGCGCACCGCGTCGGGGATGGTGAGGCGCAGCTTCTTATTGATCTTGTAGCGACCCACCCGGCCCAGGTCGTAGCGCTTGGGATCGAAGAAGCGGCTGTGCAGCAGGCTCTGGCCGCCGCTCACCGACGGGGGCTCACCCGGGCGCAGCTTCTTGTAGAGCTCCAGCAGGGCCTGGTCTTCCGAGGAGATGCCCTCGTCGTTGGCCGCCTCGATCGACTTCTGGTAGTACTCGGGGTGGCGCAGCTTGTCGAGCACGTCGTTGTCCGACAGGCCGATGGCCCGCATCAGCACGTGGGCGTTGATCTTGCGGGTCTTGTCGACCCGCACGTGCAGCAGGTCGTTCTTGTCGGTTTCAAACTTCAGCCAGGCGCCCCGGTTGGGGATCAGGCTGGCGTTGAAGGTCTTGCGGCCGTTCTTGTCCTGCTCGTCCTTGAAGTAGACACCGGGCGAGCGCACGATCTGGTTCACGATCACGCGCTCGGCGCCGTTGATGATGAACGTGCCCCGCTCGGTCATCAGCGGCAGTTCGCCGATGAACACCTCCTGCTCCTTGATCTCACCGGTCTCCTTGTTGACCAGGCGGCAGGTGACGTACATCTGCGAGGCGAAGGTCGCGTCGCGGCGCTTCGCCTCTTCCACGTCGTGGCGGGGGCGCTTCAGGCGGTACTCACTGCCGATGAAGTGCAGCTCGAGCTTGCCGGTGTAGTCGGTGATGGGCGAGAAGCTCTCCAGCTCCTCGATCAGGCCCTTCTCCAGGAACCATTTGAAGCTCGCCCGCTGTACCTCCACCAGATCGGGCAGGTAAGTGGCGGTCTTGGCGACCTGGATCGCGCTGCTCATGCGGTGAACCTGCAGGAACGGGTAGGAGATGACTGGCCAGCCGGCCTGACAACGGACTGAGGCGGTGTGTCGCTCTGGCCAACGGCCCACACGAACAGCCGCTCCCCACCGGAGGAACGGCTGGCCGCACGGGCGTGCCTAACGAACTCGCTTCAGGGCTGCAGGCGTCGACAACAAGGAGCGGATCCGCTTCCAGGCCAATTAATCATCATACAGTGTGAAGCGGCAGGCCGAACAGGCGAGCCGCGTTGGCGGTGCTGGTATGGCACACCTGCTCCAGGCTTTCGCCGCGCAGTTCCGCCACCCGGGCGGCCACGGCGGCCACGTAGGCGGGCTCGTTGCGCTTGCCCCGCCGAGGAACGGGGGCCAGGAAGGGGCAGTCGGTCTCCACCAGGTAGCGTTCGGCCGGCACCTGGCGGGCACAGGCGTGGGTGGCGTCAGCCCTGGGAAAGGTGACCACGCCGCTGAAGCTGATGTACAGGCCCAGCTCCAGGAAGCCGGCCATCTCCTCGGGGGTGCCTCCCCAGCAGTGCATCACCCCCCGGGGACAGACGCCGCGATCCGCCCGCTGGCGCAGCTCGGCCAGCATCGGCTCGGCCGCGTCACGGCAGTGAATGATCACCGGCCGATCCAGCTCCCAGGCCAGATCCAGCTGGGGCCGGAGCACGGCGAGCTGCTGCTCCAGGTTCTGCTCGCGGAACAGATCCAGGCCCAGCTCGCCCACCGCCACCACCCGGGGATCGGCCTGCGCCGCCGCCCGCAGCACCTGCTGGGTCTCCGGGCCCCAGTGCTGGGTGTCGAGGGGATGGACGCCCACCGAGTAGCGCAGTTCCGGGAAGCGGTCGGCCAGGGCCCGGATCGCCGGGATCTCGGAGGGCTCCACACAGGCGTGCACGAGGGCCTGCACGCCGGCCTCACGCCAGCGCTGGGCCACGGAATCGAGGTCCGCATCGAAGTTGCGGAACACGATGTGGCAGTGGGAATCCACCAGCGGGCCCGGCACGGTGAGCGGGCCCGGGGCGGCGGCAGGAGGTGGTGCGGGCGTCATGGTTGGGTCAGGGGGGTGGGCGGGACCGCTCTGAACACCTGGATCCTGACCGGGACGCTGCGGGAGAACTCAGGCCTGGGTGGCCGGCTCGATCGCCTGTTTCACGGCCGCGCTCAGGCGCGCCTTCTGGTGGGCGCCGGTGTTGCGGTGCAGGGCACCCACCTTCACAGCCTTGTCAATCTTGCTGAAAGCGGCATTCATGCTGGTCTGCACCACCTGCTTGGCGGCGTCGCCGGGCTGGTCGCCGTAGCTGCTGCAGGCCGTGAAGCAGCGCTTCATCAGCGTGCGCAGGGCCGACTTGTAGCTGCGGTTGCGCAGGCGGTTGCGCTCGGCAACCTCGATGCGCTTCTTCGACGATTTGTTATTGGCCACAGGCGGACGGTCGCTGAATCGGCAAAGAGCGATCGTAACGCCTGGACGTCACCTGCGGCCTCCTAGCGTGCATGGTCCCTGCTCCGTGCCCGCCGTGGTTGCCTCGCTCGCCAGCATGTCCTGCCTGCGCGACCGCCACGCCGCCGCCGACCGCCTGGCCGCCATCGCCGAGCGCACCAGCGGCGCCCAGATGGCTGAGGCCATGGCGCGGGTGGAGGCGATCGTGGAGCAGGTGCGGCGCGACGGCGACCGGGCCCTGCTGGAGCTCAGTGAACGCTTTGATGGCGTGCGGCCCGATCCCCTGCGCATCCCAGCGGCCCAGCTGGAAGCCGCCTGGAACAGCTGCGAGGCCGGGTTGCGCCAGGCCCTGGAGCTGGCCCACGGGCGGATCCTGGCCTTTCACCAGCGCCAGCGGCCCGCCGATCTGCACCTGGAGGGCCCCCACGGCGAACAGCTGGGGCGCCGCTGGCGGCCGGTGCAGCGAGCCGGCCTCTATGTGCCCGGTGGCAGGGCCGCCTACCCCAGCACCGTGCTGATGAATGCGGTGCCGGCCCAGGTGGCCGGCGTGGAGCGGCTGGTGATGGTCACCCCTCCCGGGCCCCAGGGCGCTCCCAACGCCACCGTGCTGGCCGCCGCCCACCTGGCCGGGGTGGATGAGATCTATCGGGTGGGCGGCGCCCAGGCGGTGGCGGCCCTGGCCTATGGCACCGAGAGCATCCCCCGGGTGGATGTGATCACGGGTCCGGGCAACCTCTACGTGACCCTGGCCAAAAAGGCGGTGTACGGCCGGGTGGCGATCGACTCCCTCGCCGGCCCCAGCGAGGTGCTGGTGATCGCCGACCACACGGCCCAGGCCGACCAGGTGGCGGCCGATCTGCTGGCCCAGGCGGAACACGATCCCCTGGCCGCCGCCATCCTGCTCACCACCAGCGAGGACCTGGCAACGGCGGTGCCCGCCGCCCTGGAGCGGCAGCTGGCGGGCCACCCCCGGGCGGAGATCACGCGCGCCGCCATCCGCGACTGGGGCCTGATCGTCCACTGCGACAGCCTGGAGACGGCCGCCGAGCTGAGCGACTGCTTCGCGCCCGAACACCTGGAGCTGCTGGTGGAGGATCCCGAGCCCCTGGCGGCCCGCATCCAGCACGCCGGCGCCATCTTCATGGGCCCCTACACCCCGGAGGCCGTGGGTGACTACCTTGCCGGCCCCAACCACACCCTGCCCACCAGCGGCACCGCCCGCTTCGCCGGTGCCCTGAGCGTGGAGACCTTCCTGCGCCACACCTCCCTGATCCGCTTCAACCGGGCGGCCCTGGAGGCCACCGGGCCGGCCGTGATCACCCTGGCCGAGAGCGAGGGGCTGCACAGCCACGCCGAGTCGGTGCGGCGCCGGCTGCAGGCCTGAGCAGAGCTCCCACGTCTCAGCGCCGCGGCAGGTCGCGCACCCCGGCCACCCCGTCGACCACCTCACCCACCAGCACCTGGTCGGCGAGGTTCACGAACAGGCCGTTCTCCAGCACGCCGGGCAGGTTGTTGATCGCCTTCTCCAGGCTCTCGGGATCGCCGATGCCGCCGGCGAACGCCACATCCAGCACCAGGTTGCCCTGGTCGGTCACCACCGGCCCGGCCTTCTTGACGGCCATGCGCAGCTGGGCCTCGCCAGCCATCTCCCGAAGCTGGCCCTGCACCTGGCGCCAGGCCCCCGGAAGCACCTCCACCGGCAGCAGGAAGCCCAGGTTGAGGGTGTCCACCAGCTTGGTGGCATCCACCACCACCACGAAGCGCTCGGCGCGCACCGCCACCAGCTTCTCCTGCACATGGCAGGCGCCACCGCCCTTGATCAGCTGGAAGGCCGGGTCCACCTCGTCGGCGCCGTCGATGGCCAGATCGATGCGGTCCACCGCGTTGAGACTCTGCAGCGGAATGCCCAGCTCGGCGGCCAGCACCTCGCCCTGGAAGGAGGTGGTCACGCCCACGATGTCGCTGAGCTCGCCGCTCTTCAGCTTGGCGCCCAGGGCCTGAATCATCAGGGCGGCGGTGGAGCCCGATCCCAGGCCCACCACCATGCCGCTCTCGATCTGCTCGGTGGCCGCAGCGGCCACCGCCTGCTTCATCTGATCCTGCAGATCCGCCATGGCCTCAGCCCTTTTGCGCAGGGACCGTAGCAGCGCTGCGCCCAGGGATCCTCAGCCCGCGGCAGGCAGGGCCGCAGGCCGGATCGACACCTTCAGCTCCCGCTGGCCGCGGATCAGGGTGAGCGGCAGGGGCTGCCCCACTTCGGAGCGCTCCACCAGCTGCAGCAGGGAGGCGGGATCGCGGATCGGCCCCTCGCCGGCCGCCACCACCAGGTCGCCGCGGCGCAGGCCGGCCGCCGCAGCCGGGCTGTCCTCCAGAACCCGCTGCACCAGGGCGCCATCGCGCTCGGGCAGCTGCAGCAGGGCATCGGGATCGCGGTTGTTCTCCCGGGCCCGGCGGGCGGTGAGGGGCACCAGCTGCAGGCCCAGGTAGGGATGCACCACCTGGCCACCGGCCGCCAGCTGGTCGGCCACCCGCTTGGCCAGGTTGATCGGGATGGCGAAGCCCAGCCCCGCTCCAGGGCCGGAGCGCACCAGGGTGTTGATGCCGATCACCTGGCCGGCGGCGTCGATCAGGGGCCCGCCGGAGTTGCCGGGGTTGATGGCGGCGTCGGTCTGGATCAGGTCGAGCCGCTTGTCGGAGAAGCCCAGGCTGTTGATGTCCCGGTGCAGGCTGCTCACAATTCCCAGGGTCACGGTGCGCTCCAGGCCATAGGGGCTGCCCAGGGCGATCGCCCAGTCACCCACCTCCAGGGCCTCGGAGTCGCCCAGGGGGGCGGCCTGCAGATTCCCCACCCCCCGCAGCCGCACCACGGCCAGATCGGTCACCGCATCCGCCCCCACCACCTCGGCATCGAGCTGGCGGCCATCGGCCAGGGTCACCTCCACGCTGTCGACGTCATCGACCACGTGGGCATTGGTGAGCACCAGCCCGCGGCCGGCGTCGATCACCACACCGGACCCCTGGCCCCGCTCGCGGCGGCTGCCGGCCGGATCGCCGAACAGATCGCGCAGCAGCGGATCGAGCATGGCCGGATCGAAGGGCTGGCGGGCCACGCTGCGCTCGATGTCGATGCGCACCACGGCCGGAGCCACCTGGCGGGCCGCCTCGGCCACGAAGCTGTGGGGCGCCGGCTCGGCGCGCAGCGCCAGGGGCTGGGCCAGCAGCAGGCAGGCCACCAGCAACAGATGGACCGAGAGACGACGCAGTCGGCCCGGGATCCGGAGGGGCGCAAGGGGCACGGCTGAAACCAGCAGATCGTCCCGAAGCTAGGCAGGCTGCTGCGGGGGCGCCGCCCAGCGCAGCAGCCGGTGGCGCAGGGGCGCCCCCGCCCTCGCCTCCAGCCAGAGACCACCCGGATCGTCCGGCCGGCCCAGGGGGCAGGGCTGCACCGGCCCGAAGCCGCAGAGGGTGGAGGGGCAACCCAGCAGCAGCACCTCCTCCCGGCCGGGCAGCACCGCCTGCCAGTACTGGTGCACATGGCCGAACAGCACCCCCTGCAGGCCCGGAGCCCCGCGCAGCAGCTGCAGCAGCGGCGCCCCATCGCGCAGGCCGATGGCATCCATGGTGGCGTCGCCGATCGGCAGCGGCGGATGGTGCACCGCCACCAGCAGTGGCCGGGATTCAGCCTCGTGGCGCAGCTGGTGGAGCTGGGCCGCCAGCCAGGCCAGCTGGGGGGACCCCAGCCAGCCAGCCGTGCAGCCGGGGCGATGGCTGTCGAGCAGCAGCAGCCAGCCATCCCCGCAGGCCAGCCGGGCCGGGGCCAGGGCGGCCCGGCGCCCGAGGGCCGCCCGCAGCAGCTGGGGGTGGTCGTGGTTGCCGGGCAGCAGGGCCACTGGCGTGGGCCAGACCTCCAGCAGCTCCCGCAACTGGGCGTAGCCGGCCCAGGTCTCGTCCTGGCAGAGATCGCCGCTGATCAGCAGCAGATCGGGCCGGGCCGCCGGGGCCTGGGCCAGGGCCTGGACCTGGCGTAGTGCCGCCTGCAGCCGCCGCCAGGGCTGACGCCGGCGATAAAAACCCGCCGGATCCGCCAGAAGATGGGGATCGCTGAGCTGCAGCAGTCGCATCGGCCTAAGTTGCTGATCCTGCTCCTGATGCGCACGATGGCAGCGATTCCCCCCGGCAGCCGGCAGCGCTGCACCCTCTGTCAGGTGGAGATCCAGGGCATGGTGGGCGGCGGCGACCTGGTGCATTTCAGCCAAGGGGGTCCGGGCACCCGGGCCAAGCTCTGGGCGCGGGTGTGTCAGTACCTCAAGAGCGACGAGCAGCGGGCCCAGTGCCTCAACCAGGACGCCAACCTGCGCGGCGGCATCGCCCCCAGCGACTACTACGCCGAGCCGCCGGCGGTGGACCTCGGTCCGGCCCTGGGCATGCCGGGCAGCGGAGCGGCCGGCGATACCGATTCGTAGGTTGAGGGGCAGACCCAGCTCCTGCCTTGGCCCATCCGCTGATCCCCGAGCTGGAACAGCTCGCCCAGGCCGCCCTTGCCGGCAGCGGCTTCGAGCTGCGCGGAGTGCAGTTGCTCACCCACCGCATTCCGCTCACCCTGCAGGTGCTGGTGCAGCGGGGCGACGGGCAGGACATCAGCCTGGATGAGTGTGCCGGCCTCAGCAGCCCCCTCGGCGACGCGATCGAGACGGCGGGGCTGCTGGGGGAGACGCCCTATGTTCTGGAGGTGAGCAGCCCCGGCATCGGCGAGGAGCTGCACGACGATCGCGACTTCCGCAGTTTCCGCGGATTTCCGGTGGCCGTGCTCCATCGCGACGCCAGGGGCAGCGAGGCCCGCTGTGAGGGGCTGTTGCTCGAGCGCAACGACGCCGAGCTCCAGCTCAACATCCGCGGCCGCATCAAGCGGATCCCTCGCGAGGCCGTGCTCCAGGTGCGCCTGGTGACAGCCAGCGACACCGACTGACGCGGCCGCCGCTCACCCCACAACCGAATCACCCAAAAACCGAAGAACCATGGCTCTGGTCCTGCTCCCCGGGCTCAACAACCTGATCGAGGACATCAGCGAAGAGAAGAAGCTCCCCCCCGCCGTGGTGGAGGCGGCCCTGCGCGAGGCGCTGCTCAAGGGCTACGAGCGCTACCGCCGCACCCTCTACCTGGGCATCAGCGAAGACCCCTTCGAGGAGGACTACTTCTCCAACTTCGACGTGCAGCTCGACCTCGAGGAGGAGGGCTACCGCGTGCTGGCCTCCAAGATCATCGTGGAGGAAGTGGAGAGCGACGACCACCAGATCGCCCTGGCCGAGGTGCAGCAGGTGGCCGATGACGCCCAGGCCGGCGACACCGTGGTGCTGGACGTGACCCCGGAGAAAGATGACTTCGGCCGCATGGCCGCCGCCACCACCAAGCAGGTGCTGGCCCAGAAGCTGCGCGACCAGCAGCGCCGCATGATCCAGGAGGAGTTCGCGGATCTGGAGGATCCGGTGCTCACCGCGCGGGTGATCCGCTTCGAGCGCCAGAGCGTGATCATGGCCGTGAGCAGCGGTCTGGGCCGGCCCGAGGTGGAGGCCGAACTGCCCCGCCGCGACCAGCTGCCCAACGACAACTACCGCGCCAACGCCACCTTCAAGGTGTTCCTCAAGGAGGTGAGCGAGGTGCCCCGGCGCGGGCCCCAGCTGTTCGTCAGCCGCGCCAATGCCGGTCTGGTGGTGTACCTGTTCGAGAACGAGGTGCCCGAGATCCAGGAGGGTTCGGTGCGGATCGTGGCCGTGGCCCGCGAGGCCAATCCGCCCAGCCGCTCGGTGGGCCCCCGCACCAAGGTGGCCGTGGACTCGGTGGAGCGCGAGGTGGATCCGGTGGGCGCCTGCATCGGCGCCCGTGGCTCCCGCATCCAGCAGGTGGTGAACGAGCTGCGCGGCGAGAAGATCGACGTGATCCGCTGGTCGCATGATCCGGGCCAGTACATCGCCAACTCCCTCAGCCCGGCCAAGGTGGAGATGGTGCGCCTGGTGGACCCTGATGGCCAGCATGCCCACGTGCTGGTCCCCCCCGACCAGCTCAGCCTGGCCATCGGCCGCGAGGGTCAGAACGTGCGTCTGGCGGCCCGGCTCACCGGCTGGAAGATCGACATCAAGAATGCCCACGAATACGACCAGGCCTCCGAGGACGCCGTAGTGGCCGAACTGATCGCCCGCCGCCAGGAGGAGGAACAGCTCCAGGCTGAGGCGGAGGCCCGGCTGGCCGCCGAACAGGCCGCCCGCGCCGAGGAGGACGCCCGCCTGCGCGAGCTCTATCCCCTGCCGGAGGACGAGGAGCAGGAGGACTACGCCGGGGACGATGGGACCGACCGGGATGCCGAGATGGCCGACGGGGATGTCGAGGTCGCTGAGGCCGCAGTGAGCGCCGACGAGGAGTCCCTGGGCGAGGAGGCCTGAGGGGATGGCCGGCGGCAGGCCTGTGCTGCGGCGCTGCGTGGCCTGCCGCGCCCTCCGCGACCGGCGGGAGTTGTGGCGCGTGGTGCGCCTGGCGGGAGGCGGCGTCGTGCTCGACCAGGGCATGGGCCGCTCCGCCTATGTCTGTCCCCAGCTGAGCTGCCTGGAGGAAACCCGCCGGCGGCGACGCCTGCAACGGGCCCTGCGCTGCCCTGTGGACGAGAGCTTGGTGGAGACCCTGATGCAGCGCTTGAGCAACGAAGCTCTACGCCCTACACCCCCCTGAGGCAAGATGGCTTTTGGCCGCATCGCGCCGGCGGCCTGGTGTGCCCCGGTACCGCATGGCGGTCCGGAGGCCCCGACCATTGGAGACCTGAATGACCAGCAGCGGCAAAGTCAGAATTTATGAGCTGTCCCGGGACCTGGGCCTGGAGAACAAGGACGTGCTCGATGCCGCTGAGCAGCTGGGGGTGGCCGCCAAGAGCCACAGCAGCTCAATCAGCGACAACGAGGCGGCGCGCATCCGCCGGCTGCTCGAGAAGGGTGGCAACGGTGCCGCAGCCCAGGCCGGCAGCTCCCCTGTCGCCAGCCAAGGCAAAGCCATTCTCACCGTGAAGAAGGCCGCCACCCCAGCCCCCGCGGCTCCGGCCAAGCCAGCCACGCCCAGGCCTCCGGCCAGCGCCCAGCCGGCACCTCCGTCCAAACCGGCACCTCCGGTTCGTCCCGCAGCGGTGGTGAAACCGGCACCTGCCGCAGCCCCAGCCAAGCCTGCGCCGATCCCGGCGGCTCCCGGCAAGCCGGCGGCTGCGGCCCCGGCACGCCCCAGTTCGCCCGCGCCCGCCCCGGCACGCCCCGCGGCCATGCCGGCCAGCAGCAAGCCAGCGGCTGCCGCGTCCAGCCGGCCGGCCCCGAGTCGCCCGCCGGCGCCGGCTCGCCCCAGTGCCCCCAGCCCCGCCCCGTCGCCGGGGCCAAGCCGCCCGTGGTGATCGCCTCCAAGCCGGCGCGACCCGCTGCACCAGCCCCCACCCGCAAGCCCGAGCAGCCCAGCCGCCCCGGCGGCAGACCCCAGCTGGTGGGCAAGCCCATGGGTGGCCAGCCTGGCGGCGGCAGCCGGCCGGCGCCGCCCGCCAGCCGCCCGGGCCTGAGCCAGCGCCCCCTTCCCCCAGCGCTCCGGGGCCCCTGCTCCAACCCGCCCGAGCCAGGGCGGACGGCCCAGTCCCACCCCCCTGGAGCTGGTGGGCAAGCCGATCCGCCGCGACAGCAGTGCCGGCACCGGCGGAAACCGGCCGGCACCGCCCAGCCGCCCCGGCATGCCCTCGGGGATGCGCAAACCCGTGGCCCCCGGCCAGCTGATGCAGCTGCAAAAGCCATCAGGCCGCACCCCCGCGCCGCCGCCGCGCCGCCCCGGCGAGCGCAGCGAGGCGACCCCTGCAGCACCGGGGACTCCCGATCTGGTGCGTCCCACGGCCACACCGCCCTCGGCGCCGCGTCGGCCCGGCTTCCGGCCCGGCCTCCCCACCGGCGGGGCAGGCCGTCCTCGCCGCCCCGACTGGGATGACAGCGCCAAGCTGGAAGCCCTGCGCAGCCGCTCGCCCCAGAAACAGCGGCCGAAGGTGCACATCATCGGCGAAAACGATGACGCCCTCACCGCTGAAACCGGTGGCTACGCCGGCGAACAGGAGGCGGTGGTGCTGCAGGCCAGCCTGGCCCGCCCCGCCAAGCCCCGCCGCTCCGCCGGCCCGGCAGCCAAGCCCACCGTTGCGGTGCGCAAACGCAAGAAGGAAACCACCCGTCAGCGCCAGCGCCGCCGGGCCATGGAACTCCGCGCGGCCCGCGAGGCCAAGCAGCAGCGGCCGGAGATGCTGATCGTGCCGGAGGGCAACCTCACGGTGCAGGACCTGGCCGAGAAGCTCGGCGTGGAGAGCTCCGAGATCATCAAGAGCCTGTTCTTCAAAGGGATCATCGCCACGGTGACCCAGAGCCTCGATCTCTCCACGATCGAGGCCGTGGCCGAGGAGTTCGGCGTGCCCGTGCTCGAGGACGACGTGGAGGAGGCCGCCGCCAAGACGGTGGAGATGATCGAGGCCAGCGACCTCGCCCACCTGATCCGCCGCCCGCCCGTGGTCACCGTGATGGGCCACGTCGACCACGGCAAGACCAGCCTGCTCGATGCCATCCGCAAGACCCGGGTGGCGGCCGGCGAGGCCGGTGGCATCACCCAGCACATCGGTGCCTACCAGGTGGAGATCGAGCACGGAGGCGAAGCCCGCAAGCTCACCTTCCTGGACACCCCGGGCCACGAGGCGTTCACGGCCATGCGGGCCCGGGGCACCAAGGTGACCGACATCGCCGTGCTGGTGGTGGCCGCCGATGACGGCGTGCGCCCCCAGACCCTGGAGGCGATCAGCCATGCCCGCGCCGCCAAGGTGCCGATCGTGGTGGCGATCAACAAAATCGACAAGGAGGGCGCCTCCCCCGACCGGGTGAAACAGGAGCTTTCAGCCCAGGAGCTGGTGGCCGAGGACTGGGGCGGCAGCACCGTGATGGTGCCGGTAAGCGCCATCAAGGCCGAGAACATCGACAAGCTGCTGGAGATGATCCTGCTGGTTTCGGAGGTGGAGGACCTGCAGGCCAACCCCGACCGGATGGCCAAGGGCACCGTGATCGAGGCGCACCTCGACAAGGCCAAGGGTCCGGTGGCCACCCTGCTGATCCAGAACGGCACCCTGCGCACCGGCGACGTGGTGGCAGCCGGACCGGTGCTGGGCAAGGTGCGGGCGATGGTGGACGACACCGGCAAGCGCGTCAAGGCGGCCGGCCCCTCCTATGCCGTGGAGGCCCTGGGCTTCAGCGAAGTGCCCACGGCGGGCGACGAGTTCGAGGTGTATCCGGACGAGAAGGCCGCCCGCGCCGTGGTGGGCGATCGGGCCAGCGAGGCCCGGGCCACCCGGCTGGCCCAGCAGATGGCCTCGCGGCGGGTGTCGCTGGCCTCGATGTCCGGCCAGGCCAGCGAGGGCGAGCTCAAGGAGCTCAACCTGATCCTCAAGGCCGACGTGCAGGGCTCCGTGGAGGCCATCCTCGGCTCCCTGGAGCAGCTGCCCCAGGGCGAAGTGCAGGTGCGGGTGCTGCTCTCGGCCCCTGGCGAGATCACCGAGACGGACGTGGACCTGGCCGCCGCCTCCGGCGCCGTGATCGTGGGCTTCAACACCTCGATGGCCCCGGGCGCCAAGCGGGCAGCCGACGCCACCGGCGTGGATGTGCGCGACTACGACGTGATCTACAAGCTGCTGGAGGACATCCAGCTGGCCATGGAGGGCCTGCTGGAGCCGGAGCTGGTGGAGGAGCCCCTCGGCGAAGCGGAGGTGCGGGCCGTGTTCACCATTGGCAAGAGCGCCGTGGCCGGCTGTTATGTCACCACCGGCAAGCTGCAGCGCAACTGCAAGGCGCGGGTGTGGCGCGGCAAGGAGAAGGTGTTCGAGGGCGACCTCGACTCCCTGCGCCGCAACAAGGACGACGTCAAGGAGGTGGCCACCGGCTTCGAGTGTGGCGTCGCCTGCGACCGCTTCAGCAGCTGGCAGGACGGCGACCGCATCGAGGCGTTCAAGCTGGTCACCCAGCGCCGCACCCTCAGCACCTGATCTGCCGCCGGCATCCCCCAGGAGGTCCCTGGCCGTGAATCCCCGCAACGAGCCCCTGCTCTGGCTTCAGCTGGTGGCCCTCGGGGCCATCCCCTTGGAGCTGCTGCTGCTGCTGCTCGTGCTGGCGGGGGCCGATCCCGGGCCCCTGCCAGCCCTGGAGCGGGCCCTGGCCTGGGGGCTGGGGGTACTCGGCCCCAGCCTCCTGCTCTGGCGGCGACCGGCCGACTGCGGCTCCCTGCTGTTGGTGCAGGTGCCCGCTGAAGGGCGCAGCCCCCTGCTGACCCACCTCAACGCCCTCCAGCAAGGCTGGCCGCCCCGAATCCTGCTGCCCTTCGGCAGTGCCCTGCTGCTCGCCGCGCTCTGGATCGTCGACAGCCGGGCTGCCCTGGCCGCCTCCCTCTCGCCCGTGGATGGGGCCAGCCGGCTGGTGACGCTGATGCTGGCCATGCCCCTGCTTGCCCTGCTGCTCTGGCAATGGCAACAACTGGGCCAGGCCCTCTGGCTGCTGAGCCGTTCCCCCCAGCAGGTGGAGCTGGCCAGCAGTGGGGAAGCCCCTCTGGTGAAGAGCAAGCTGCTCAGCCTGGGGATCCCCCTGCTGCTTCTGGCTCCCCTCGACGGGCAGGATCGGTGCCAAGGCCAGGATGGGAGGGGCTCACTGGAGGAGCCCAGCGAGGAATCCGGGCTCCAGTCCACGGCGCCGGAGTCCACGGCGCCGGAGTCTTCTGCGCCGGAGCCGTCAGTGATCACCGTCCCCGAGACGGCCACCCCCACTACCGAGGTCGCGGTCGCGGTCGCGGTCGAACCAGAGCAAACCGGCGAACAGGACAAGGGCGACGAGCTGGATCAACAGGTCGACTGAGGCCACCTCCTGCCCCGAAGCCAGCCGCAGGGCCATCGCCGCAAGTCCCACCCCACCGGAAGCCGCCAGCGCCAGCCAGAGGGCTCGGCGCAGGCCTCGCCAGGGGGTCTGCAATTCCCTGAGCAACCTGGCCTGGACGGCGGGATCCAACTGACGTGAGCTGGGGGGACTGGATCCCATGGGACGCAATGGCGGCGCAATGCTGAATGCTAATTTGCCTGGGGTGCCGGTGTAGCTCAGCGGTAGAGCAACTGATTCGTAATCAGTAGGTCGCAGGTTCAAATCCAGTCACCGGCTTTCTCACAAACCCCAGTCCAGGCCCTCAGATCCCTTGCAAGAGCAGGGAACTGGGGGCCTCCTCATTTGTCTCAAATGTCTCCAGCTGTCTCAGCGTGACTCATCTAGACGCCTCCTGAGGGGCCATTTTTGTAGAGTGTTTGGTAGATAATTTGTAAGTGCTGCAAAACGGGCCCATTTGCGCCCCCTGCCCCCTTTGCCCCGTGGCCCAGACTCCTGCCCTGCAGATCAAGACCTGGAACAGCCAGCTCAAGGCCAACGGCAACCCCTTCCGCTTCCGCCTGACCAACCAGAGCCCCTTCATCTACCTGCGCGGTCCATTCCGCCAGCCTCCCCTGGTACGCAGCACCGGTCTCCGCCCTTCTGATCCGGAGGCCTGGCCCAATGCATACCAGCTGGCCCAGACCACCCATCTCAGTGGCGGAACCCCCCCCGTCGGGCTGTTTGGCGGCCGCTCCGGCACCCCGTCAGGCTTCAGCGGCTGGGCGATGCTCGTGCACGCAACCCGGAAGCTGCTGGAAACCCAGGGTCTGCGCAGCACCACGGCCTTCAACTCCCACTTCAATGCCCTCGCCAAGCGGGAGAACAGCCCGACTGCAGAAGCAATCCTGCACTGGATCGAAGAGCAGGACTGCGGCCGCAGGGACTACCTGGCCCGCTGTGACACCGCCATCAAGTTCATTGAGGCAGGACTGCAGGGCCTGCGCAGGGAAGACGTTCTGAAGCTGCGCCAACGCTCCCGTTACCGGGCGACCTCAGTTGCGGACCGCTTGCTGGCTCCTGACGACGCCATCGTGCGCTGGATCGACCACATGGAGGATCGGCCCAAATGGCAGTGGGTGTTCGGGATGCTGGCCACCTATGGGCTGCGGCCCCATGAGGTGTTCCACCTGGAGGGTCCCCCCGACGAAGACGCCCTGGTGACCGTGCTGCCAGAAACGAAAACGGGCTTTCACATTTCCCACCCGGCACCCGAGGAGTGGGTCGAGCGCTGGCGGCTGCGGGAGATGCGCCTGCCCTCGATCCGCACCGACCGGCCGAACAACATCATCGGCCAGGCTGTCTCTACCCGTTGCAGTCGCCTAGCGCCACCCGTCAGCGCTGATGGACGCAAGCTGACCCCCTACGACCTGAGGCACTGCTGGGCCAGACGGGTGCACTGCACCCCCGAGCTGATTCCGCTCTGGACCACAGCCGATGCAGCCGAATCCCTCGGCCACTCCGAAACCGTTCATCGGCGCCACTACCAGCGCTGGATCACCAAGGCCGAGCAGAAGCTCCGGGCCAAGGAGCTCCGCAGAAGACGTCTTGAGGAGGCCTCCATGGCGTAGGCGACCAAGCCATCACAACCTGAGGAGCCCAGTGGGAAGCGGGGCCATAGAGAAGCCGCCTGGTGTGACGCCAGCCAGCAAATCACGAGAACCCGCAGAAGGCGCCAGGAGGAGAGATGCCGGCAAAGCTGACTCGTCTCCCCCCCTTCGAGCAGTCAGCCATGCAGGCATTCCCGCATGGGATCGGGCTGAGCGTCAGAAGCCCTATCCAGCCCGATCTTTCAAAGGCCCTGGCGCAGCCGACGTAAGCGCTCAGCTTCTGCTGAGGCCTTGCGCAGCCGCTCCTCAATGTTGGGGACGTGCCACTGAACCTGCCCCTTGATGGCCAGGGGGTTGATCCGTCGGCACTCGATCCCCATCCGGAACACCCCCTGCTGGAGGTTTCGGTACAGGGTGGCTCGGGAGATACCGATCACCTGGCAGATCACCCGGGTTGACACCCATGTCGGCAGACGGGCAGGCCGGGCTGAGGTCTGGTCGTCCTGGAGAAGCGTGGAATGCTGCTCACCCATGGTCATGGCCTCACGCTCCACTTAATGGCTGATTTGTGGAACTCCGGCCAGAGGGGCCGTTGCGGAACCGGCCCGGCGATCACCAGCAGGAGGGTGCTGAGCTGAATCAGCAGCACCAGCAGCAGCAGGCGCTGGAGATTGCGCAGGTTGCTGACGCTCACCAGCTGGCTGCGGGAGCTGCGGCTGCGGCAGAAGGCCGGCAGCTGGGCACTGCGGCGGCTGGTGTCGCCGCGGCCGGAGCGGTGGTTGTGGGGGCTGCTCATCAGAAGGGCCCCTCCTCGTCGTCGCCGAACTCTTCTGCGTAGGGATCGCCGCCATCGAGCTCGATCGCCTGCTGCTGGCGCTGCGCCGCCTCATCGCTCCGGTAGGCCTGCTCGGCGGCCTCGATCCAGCGGGGGTCGCTGCCCTCGCTGAGGGAGAGGGGTCCGTAGAAGCCGACGGTGACGTTGCGGGGCAGACCGTCAGCGATGGCCTGGTCGGCGATCTTGGGGCCCTTGGCGTTGCCGTCCTGGTCGTACTGCTGCGCCCAGCGGGTCTCCAGCGTCAGCACATCGCCCACATTGAGCTTGCCCTTGCGGTGGCCGCGGCGGGCTTCGATCCAGTCGCCGAATCCCCTGGCCTTGAGGATCAGGCGCACCCGATCGCCCGCCGCCGGTACCCCGCCCTCATCCCCCAGCCGGGCCTCCATGGTGGTGCCGGGCAGGGCCAGGGCATGGATCACCATCTCCTGCCTGAAGCGGGGCCGGCCCTGGCGGTCGCTGCCGTTGGGGATCGGCTCCATCTCGCCGTTGCTCTGGTTGCGGCGCAGGCGGTCGCGCTGCTCGGTGCGCACCACCGCCAGATGGGCCACCTCGCCGAGGCGCTGCTGGCGGATCACCGGCGCCCCGATGCGGGCACTGTCCTGGAGCTCAATGGCCATCGCGTTGCGCGCACCGTTGGGTGCGGATGAGGTGATCGAGGGGTGGCAGGGGCTCCAGGCCGGCGCCCAGCCGCATCAGGTGATGGGCGGCGCCGCTGATCGAGAGGCCGTGCTGCTGCCTGAGCTGCTGCAGCACGCCCCAGACATCGCTGCGCACCTTGCTGTGCAGGTAGTGGCCGGTATCGGCCGCGGCGGGCCGCTGGTGCAGGCGGTGGCCGTAGGCGATCTGCCGCGGGCCGGAATTGGACTGGCTGGCCATCAGATCGCCTCCGCTGCACCAACCGCGCCGCTGCCGCCACTGGCAGCCAGCTCCCGTTCAAAGCGATCGATGAAGTCGGCGTGCCGCCGCTGGCTGATCCGATCGGTGATGGTGCGGGCCGTGCGCGGCACCGCGAAGTGCTCACGGAAGGCCAGCGAGAACTGCTTCCAGGCTTCCTTGTCGTTGCGGGCCAGTTCCTTGAGCATCCCTGTGAGGGTGCTGATCTCCTCTGCCGTGAGGGGCTCCAGGGCTGGATCCAACCCCTCGGTGCTGCTGCCAGCCCGCAGCTCCTCGCCAGTTCCCTCCCCCTGTGCTCGGGCTTGGATGCCTGCTTCAGGGGTGGCGCTGGCGCTCTCGCCTGCTGGCGGAACACCCGGAGCGGGCACTGCTTCTGGGGCTGGGCTGTCGGCACCTGGGGCAGCAGCTGCGGAAGCTGGCGGAGCGCATGCATCCGCGCAGGATTCCTCCTCGGCCTTGCTGGGGCGAGGAGCGTCGGCCACAGGAATGCCCAGCAGGCCGGCCAGCAGCCGGGCGCTGAGGGTGAAGTCGTCGTCGTGGCCCGCGCCTTCGGCGCTCTGCTGGGAGCCGCTGCGGTGCCGCAGCAACACGGTCGTGCCCTCCTCGCTGCTGCGCACCGAGAAGCTGAAACCGAGCCGAAAGGCGGGCTTTGCAGCTTCTACAACGGCCTGCAGCGTCAGTTCGGCGGCGGGTTCCACCTGGCTCTGAAACGTGGAGAGGGCATCGGCCATCTCGCAATCGGCCTGCCAGTGCATCGCCTCGGGGGAGAGCAGCTCGCTCGCTGCGCCCGGGGGCTTGGGGTTGTCCATCGGGAGCTCATGCGGGACCGGCGCCCGCGCCCGCCGATCTTATGGGCTCGCTAACGCTGGGCGCAAGCTCTCCTCAGATTCTCGGGGCTGTTGATAGCCGGCCCCTTGTCAGGGTTGCTCCTCCTCAGGCGGCTGCTCCGGCCTGGCCTCTCCTCCCTCCCCGGCCTCCAGGGCGGCCAGCCAGCTGTCGATCCACTGCTGGGGCAGCCAGTCCCCATCCCACAGCTGCTGCAGGTCGGCGGCGCTGTAATCGCCGAACGAGGAGAGCACCGTGCGCAGCTGCTTGCGCTGGGCCAGCGGTGCCAAGCGGGCAATCGCCTGCAGGGCCTGGAGCGGATCCAGCTGCCGGGCTTCGATGGCCTCACCCACCTGCTCGCGCCAGCGGCGGCTCAGCTCCCGCGCCTTGGCCGCGCTCAGCCGGGGGGCCTCGCCGCGCTGGGGCTGGCGGTAGGCCTCGGGCACCTCCAGCAGCCCCACGTAGCAGGACCACAGCTCCTGGGGTCCCCAGGGCTGGCCATCGGCGCCGAGGAGCGGCTGGCCGGCCTGGATCTTCTCGCGCAGGCCCTTGTCGGTGATGGCGCCCAGCTCACCGCTGAACAGGCGCTGATTGGCCTCCGCCAGCTGGAAGAAGGCGGGACGGCGCAGCTCCCCGGCCTTGCCCTGCTCGATCGCGCTGAGGTTGCCGTAGCTGATGGCGGGAAAGCCCGCCTGCTTGCCCCAGTCGGCCACGGTGTACTGGGTCCAGCCGTTGCGCTCGCGCCACAGCCGCAGCATGCGGCCAAAGGCGACACGGGCCTCACTCTGCCGGGCCTCCATCTCCGCAAACCAGTTGGCCATGGCTTGAAAGTCCGAGGAGAACGGGCCAAGGCTAGAGCATCGCCCCGAATACGGCAGGACACCGCGCCAACCCCCTCGGCTTGCCGGGCTGATTGCTGGACTGATCGGTTCGCGGGACGGGCTGAACCCGGCCGCTGCGGAGGCCATCGCCCCTTGTGGCCGCGGCCAGCTGCTGGAGCCAGCTGTGTTCTGCCAGCCACCTTGCACATCCGCTTGGCGCCGACATGGCGGCGCGACCCTCGCCAGCAGAGCGGCCTAATTAAGCCCAGGGAACTCGGGGGGAGTACATCCATGCACCTTGCGTTAGCGAGCCAGTCTGATTACGCTGCCGCTCCCCGCTTTCCTGAGCCTTGCGGCCCACTGTGATTCGCCTCAGCGACGACGTGCTCGATTGGCTCGATGCCCACCGCGGCGATGAGCCCCGGGTGGCGCTGATCCGCTCGATCCTGCGGGAGCACATCCGCCGCCACGCCCGCTCCACCGCCCGCGCTGCCGCCAGGGCCAGGACCAGGACCCCCTACAGCGCTGTCGATGCCCAGCCCTGAAGACGCCGAGCAGCAGATCTGGCGCCCCCGCGTCCCGGCCCAGCAGCGGCTTTCTGCCCCACCCCTGGACTTCCGCCACTTTCGCTGCGGCGATCGGGTGGGCGTGTTCCTTGGCTGCGCCTGGACCGCAGGGGTGGTGGACCAGGTGGGCAGTGCCAGTGTGCTGGTGAGGGCGCGGCGGCTGGGCTACCGCTGCCCCACCGCCATGCGGGTGTGCGATGCCCGCAATTTGGTGCCTCGCCAGCAGCTGCGCGCCCCTGCCGCTGGATTCCAGGGGTCCCAGGGAGGGGTGCTGTGAGCCTGGGGTGCTGGCTCCTGTGGCCCCAGGCATCAGTCCCCAGGGCGACTGAGGGGCGTGGCAGCTGATGGCGCTCGCCCCTGGTGTGCTCGAGAGCCTATGCGGCCTCGATTCCGACTGGCTGCTGATTCCAATCGATGGCCGCAAGCGCCCCGTGGACCCCGGCAGCGGCGAACCATTGGGCCAATGGGCCAGCGCCGGCTGCAGCCTGGAGGACTTCACGGCCGCGGCCGCCGGCAGTCCCCATGTGCAGGCAGTCGGGCTGGTGCTGGGTCCGGCCTCCGGCGTGCTGGCGGTGGATTTCGACGGTCCCGGCGCCGCGGCCTGCTTCCAGCGGATCTACGGCTGCCCTCCGGGGGAGCTGCCAGCAACGGTGGGCTGGAGTTCCGGCCTGCCCCAGCGCGCCCAGCTGGCTTACCGCGTCCCCCTGGAGTACTGGGACTGCCTGCGCGGGCGCCGCAGCTGGGGGCCGGCCAGCACCGAACACACCCCCACCCCACCAGGTCCAACCAGTGGGCCGGGCGGCAAGCGCCGCCGCGCCACGGTGCTGGAGCTGCGCTGGGAGGGCCACCAGTCGGTGATCGCAGGTGTCCACCCGCTGACCGGCTCCTACCGCTGGCTGGAGGGGCGATCCCCGGCCCAGGTGCAGGTGGCCGATGCGCCGGACTGGTTGCTGGAGCCGCTCTTCAAGAGGCCGGAGGAGCCGGTGGAGGCCGACTTCGCTCCCCGCAGCGATGACCAGGAGCGGGCGATCGAGCTGCTCGCCCACATCCAGCCGCGCGAGGACTACGACGGCTGGCTGACGGTGGGCATGGCGCTCCATTCGATCGATCCGGGGCTGCTTACCCACTGGATCGCCTGGTCGCGGGGCTGCAGCAGCTTCAACGCCGAGGAGTGCCAGGCCAAGTGGCGTTCCTTCAAGGGGCGTGGTGTGACCATCGGCACCCTCTTTCACTTCGCGGCCCTCGATGGCTATGCCCCTCGCCAGGAGCGCAGCCGCAAGGCCGTTCAGCCCTCAGCTGCTCCAGCTGGGCCACTGCCGGCCTTGCGCCTGCTGAACCGGCAGGAGTGCCGCCAGCGGCTGGAGCAGGCAATCGCCGACGATCTCGCCCAGGCCGATCTGGAGCTGCTGATCGACGAACTCGCGGCCAGCTCCGAACTGGTGCCCCGCAGCCTCCACGCCCTGCTCAAGGCGCTGCAGCAGCAAGCTCAGCGCGCCGAGGCGCTGCAGGCAGCCGCTGGCGCCCTGCTGCAGGAGCGGGAGCGCCACCACCAGCAGGCCATCACCCTTGAGCAGCTCTTGCCGCCCCAGCTCGTCGTTGCCCTGCGCAGCCTCACCGGCCACCTCCCCTACAGCGACACCGCTGTGGCGATGGCCTGGCTGGCCTGTGTCTCTGGCCTCACCAAGCTCGGCACCGCCGTCTGCGGCAACCCCATCACCCGCTATGTGGTTCCAACCAACCTCTACGTCTGCACTGTCGCCCGCAGCGGCCAGAAGAAGACGCCCCTTGAGCAGTTGCTGGTGGTTGAACCCACGCGGGATCTGCAACGCGAACTGGCCCGGGACAACGCACGGGCCCATGCGAACTGGCGGGAGCAGTGCCGCGGCTGCAAGGCCAGTGAGCGTCCGCCGCTGCCCGTACCCCTCCACCTCCAGCTGCAGGACTACACCGGGGAAGCGCTGGTTGCCCAGCTGCAGGCGCTGGAGGCCCGCGGGATGGCCGTTCTGGTGCGCCGTGATGAACTCTCCGGACTGTTTGGCTCCCTCAATGCCTATCGCCAGGGCCGCGGCGCCGATGAGCAGCAGCTGCTGGAGCTCTTTGACGGCCACAGCTACACCTCCCTGCGCATCACCTCGGGTCAGCGCTCGTTTGAGCGCTGCCATCTCTCCATCTATGGCGGCATCCAGCCGGAGGTGCTCAGCGGCCTGGTGAAAGGGGGCGACCCCTCTGGCAAGTGGGCCCGCTTCCTCTTTTCACCCCTGCCGCGGCGTACCGCCCGGCTGCCCACCGCGATCACCCCTGAGCAGCAGCGGGCGGTGCAGGACAGCGCGGAAACTCTGGCTGCTCTCGCCCGGGCGGTCCATGGCCTGCCGCCAGCGCTCCACGACCTGCAGCCGGCCGCACTGGAGCTCTTCTCGCACTACGAGCACAGCAAGCAGGAGCAGGCCCTGGCGGCACGGCTGGGCGCGCAGGCTGCAATTCACGGCAAGGCGGCCGGCAAGGTGCTGCGCATTGCCGGCTTGCTCCAGGTGCTCCAGACCGTCTGCTGCCTGCTGCCTGCTGCCGCTCCCCTTGGGGTGGATGTGCTCCAGGCCGCCATTGCCCTGGTGGAGTCCCTCGATGGCTGGGCACTGGGGTTCCATGAGCTGGCGGCCAGTAGTGACGCCGAGGGGACCGAACTCACTGGGCTGATGGAGCGGCTCCATCGCATCGCCGCAGGCCTGGGCGGCCCCGTGAGCTGGAAGGATCTGCGCGGCCGACTCGCCTGGCGGGAGAAGCGCCACCTCAATGTGATCACCGCGGAGCAGGCGCTGCAGGCGCTGGCCGCTGCGGGGTATGGCCAGGTGGATGCCGGCCCCCGGGGCGGTCTGCTCTACACCGCGCTGCAGGAGCTGCCGTGAGGTCTGCGCTTCGTCCCTTCCTCAGCGCACCACCGCACGACTGAACGCCAGGGAGGGGGACAGTGGGGGACAAGGGGGGGACACCACCCTGTCCCCCTCAAGGAAGTCAGTATTGAGAAGGGTTTTAGAGAAAAGGAAGAGGAGGGGGGACAGAGTTCCACTGTTTCTGGTGACTGGCGGCTGCTGTGCCGCTGCTTCCGTCATTCACCAGCACCTGTTCCCCTGTCCCCCCCCAAGGGGCAGAACGGCTGCGCCGCAGGAGTTCTCTGGGAGGGACAGGGCCTGTCCCTCCCTTGCCCCTCCAGTCCCCCTTGTCCCCCCTGGCGCCTGCGGAGTCCCTTGCTGGGCCATGGCCGCTGGCAGCAGGGCCCAGATCGGCGATTCCATGGCCCTGGACTGGAGCCAAGGCCCGTGCTTCCGCTACGGGCAGGCGATCTGGTGCCGCCCGGGCCGCAGTTCTTCGCTCCCTATCCCGGGCGGGAGTAGCTGCTGGCCTGGGCCGCGGCCTGGAGCCACGACAGCGGCATCCACCGACCTTTCCGATCAACTGCGGACCCAGAAGCTCAAGCCGTTGCTTGCACCTCGCGTTACCGGGCCGCTACGGTTCCTCGTGATTCCGGGCGCAGTGAATCGCGTTTGTCGCCGTTGGCCATGGGTACCGTTCACCACAAGCGCCACGGCGGCAGTGAGCACAGCGGCGGCAGCGATGCCATCGAGGCCCTGCGTTCGGCAGCCACGGCGGAGGACGACGACGGCCAGCCGCTGGGGGCGGCGGTGGGTGTGGACCCCAGGCGGCCGGTGGGACCGGGCAACCCACCGCGGCAGCGGCGAGGGAGCAACGCCGCCCCCAGGCCCAGCCGGCTGGAGATCGAGCGGCGCATCGCCGAGGCCCAGCTGTGGATCGCCCAGCGCCTGCCGATGGTCCAGATCCTGGAGAACGCTGGAGCGAAGTGGGGGGTGCACAACTCTCTGACGGTGCACCGCTACCTCAACCTCGCTCGCGAGCGGATGGTGGAGGAGCTGATCACCGACCGCCGCCGTCACCAGGCCGAGCAGATCTTTGCGCTGAACGAATGCGCCCGCCGGGCCATGGATGCCGAGCAGTTTTCGGCTGCGGTGGGCGCATTCCGGGTGATCGCTGAGATCGGCGGATTGCTGCGGGCACCGATCAAGCCGCCGGAAGGGAGGGGAGGGCAATGAGGGCCGCGGCGGTTACATCACCACCACGGCTTCTGCCTGATATGGGCGGGTTGCTGCTGCCCGACAGCGACCCCTGGGGCGACGGTGGCCTGCTGCACCTGCCCACACCCCCTGCTGCCGCGGAATCGGAACCCCAGAGCCTGCGCAGCTTCATCGCCGAGGCCTACCCCCGCTACGGCTTCCACCGCTGGGCCGAGGTGCTGATCGAGCTGCTGCAGGCCGTCGCTGATGGCCAGCTGAGCCGGCTGATCGTTACCTGTCCACCCCGCCTGGGAAAGAGCCTCCTGGTGTCCAAGCTGTTCCCGGCCTACTTCCTGCAGCGCTACCCGCAGCTCTTTGCGGCGATTGCGTCGTACTCGGCGGAGCTGGCCTATGCCCACTCCAGGGAAGCCCGCCACTTCTATCGGGTGACCGGCCACTTGCTGGCCCGCGATTCGGCGGCGGTGGGCAACTGGCTCACCCGCCAGCGCGGTGGCTGCATCGCCGCCGGTGTGGATGGCCCCTTCACGGGCAAGGGCTACAGCCTGGGAATCATCGACGACCCCTACAAGGGCCCCGGCGATGCCGCATCCCCGGCGCTGCGCCAGAAGCTGATCGATTGGTTGCGCTCGGTGTGGCTGACGCGCGCCGAGCCGGCCTCGGTGCTGGGGCCGGACGGCATGGAGCAGCCGAATCTCTCGGCCCAAGTGGTGGTGCTGACCCGCTGGGACCACCAGGACGTGATCGGCTGGCTGTACGAGCAGGAGCTGGGGGAAGCGCCGCAGCAGTGGACCGTGCTCGATCTGCCGGCGATCGCCGAGGACCCGGCAGAACGGCCCAAGCTGCCGCCCACCTGCACCCTGATCCCCGACTGGCGACAGGTGGGCGAAGCCCTCTGCCCGGAGCGGTTCCCCCTGCCGGAACTGCTCAAGATCAGGGCCCGCCTGGGGGCCTACTGGTGGGCGGCGCTCTATCAGCAGCGGCCCAGCCCGGCGAGCGGCTCCATCTTCCTGAGGCAGTGGATCCGGCCGCCCTTCCCCCGCGAGGACACCGGAGCGGCCACTGGCCGCCAGCGGCAGTACGCCCTGCTGACGCTCTCGTGTGACCTGAGCTTCAAGGGGGAGGCGGAGAGCGACTACTGCGGCTTCTGCCTGGCCGGCCTGCTGGCACCACCGGCCCGGCATGCCATCCCCCGAACGGGTGAACCCCAGGGAATCCAGTCCTCACAGGAGCTGGAGATCGAGGTGCTCTGGGCAGCCCGGCACCGCTTTGGCCTGCCGGAGGTGATCCGCTTCCTGTTGGGCTGTCTGGAGGCGCTGGAGCAGCAGGGCCTCCGCCCCAACGCCGTACTGATCGAAGACGCCGCCAACGGCCCGGCCGTGCTGCAGACGCTGCGGCGTCGGGTGCCGGGGATGCTGCCGATCACGGCGAGAGGCAGCAAGGAAACCCGCGCCCATGCCGTCGCCCCCCTGGTGGAAGCCGGGCAGATCCGCTTTCACCATCGCGCCCAGCCGCTGGTGGAAGAAGCGATCCGCTTCCCCAAGGGCAGCAAGGACCTGGTGGATGCTTTCTGCCACGGCGCCCTATGGCTGGAGAGCCGCTACTGGAAGGCCCAGGGCATCCAGCCGGTGGTGACGCCGCTGCTGGTGAGCCGGTGAGGGGGCCGATGCTGTCCGCGGTGCAGGAATGTCCCGGACCCTCCGCGCTGGCGAACTCAGGGGCTCCTGAGCCGGCAGCAGTTGTGGTGCAGCTGGTGCTGCCGATCGTGGTGGTGTTGGTGGGCGATGCCACCGGGGTGGAGCGGATGCTGCGTCAACGGCGCTACCGCAGGGCGGCGTGCCACGCCCGAGCGCAGCAGTTGGAGATCAACCTCCACGATCCAGTGCGTCACCCGCCCAGATATCAGGGTCAGCGGCCTCCGCGGCGCAGGCCCCGGCGAGAACGGCCGGTGCAGCCCCATGCCGCTGCTGATGCCCTGGCGCTGGAGCACATTGATCTGGCGGAGAAGATCGCCGGGAACTTCGCTCGGCGCACAGTCCATCCGAAAGAAGACCTGCTGCAGCTGGCGATGATCGGGCTGATCAAAGCGGCGCGGCGCTACGACCCCTCGCGGGGACCATTTCGGCCTTACGGGCGTACCTATGCCAATGGGGAGATTACGCACTTTTTGCGGGACAACGGCTTCCTGCTGAAGGTGCCGCCGACGTGGCGGGAGATTCATGCGCGTGGGCATCGGTTGCTGTCCTCAGGAGTTGGCGTGGAGGAGATGCTGGAGCGGATAAGGATCAGCGGCGAGCAGTGGATTCAGATCGTTGATGCTTGCTCAGTGCGGGTGGTTGCCTTTCCTGTTGATTGACGCTCAACATCACCCGCCCGCGGGAGACATCGTTCACGATACGACCTTCACAGCCGGGCCGGGTGAATGTTGTTGTTAGGCATCAAATCGCGGCTTCTGAGCACTTGGCTCTTGGCCTACCAATCTGGTGCTGGCAAATCACCAAGTGAAGCTCACTGCTGATGAAGCAAGTACCCGTCAGAAGCAGCCAGCTGTTGCACTTCCGGCCTGTCCACTACAGCCGCTTCTCCCAGGCGCTGGAGCTCACCACCGGCGAACTGATCCCCGGCCAGGCGCTTCTGCTGAAGTGCCGCAAGGAGATCAGTCGTGAGGAGGCGATCAAGCTCTGGGCGCAGAAGCGCAAGCAGGGCTGGCAGTCCTGCGAGCCCCAGTGGACGCCGCCGCCCGAGGTGAAGCCACCGGCTCGTCGCCCCGCCGCCAGCATGGACTGACCTGGAATCCTGTTGTGCTGCTGAACCCCCTCTGTCCATTTACCTCAGCCAAGCTGCTGGCCCTGAAGGCCACGGTGCTGCTGCTGCTCACCCTGCTGATCAAAGCCAGGGTGCAGATCGCAACGGGCTCCGCCCTCGGCTTCTTCCTGCTGCTGCTGCAGACCCTGGTGTTCCTGGCCATCAGCGGCGGCCTGGTGCTGGCTGCTGGCGGGGCAGCGATCTACAGCACGCAGAAGCGCCGGCCGGTTGCGGGCTGAGCTCGCGACATAGCGGTTGAATTCGCCTTGGCTATCCGATGCAGTTGTTCGATGGGCTCCCCGCGATCGTCGCCCCCGGTTGTTGGCGTCTCTTTGGGGGCTAACTGGCCTAAGCCCCGATGCCAGAGCGATCGCATCCGGCGAGCAACTCCAGCCTGTGATTTGCGTCGATGAAGTCCGAAGTGGTTGCCTTACCTTTGACTAGGCAGCTATCGTGACGCAAAGATCTATGAAGAATGGTGTTCCAGAACACGCCCTGGATTGACAGGGGCAGTCAGATGCGAGACATTGAGAATTAGATACTTTTGAGCTAAGCAGCAATGATCAATCACTGCGATCCTCAGCTGGGTTTTTTACTTGATGCTGTTTCAGGCAACATTCAAGACGATAGCGAGAAAGCGCTGGAGGAAATCGAAGAGTCTAGCTTCTTTGGAATCGAGTCAACTCCGAAGAAAGCGAAAGAGGGTGAGAAGTCTAAACTAGGGCAAGCAAGAGTTCAGGTTATAATTCAAGCAACCTCAGGAGTTGATCAACTTGCCAATAGTGGCTTGACTATCAGGTCCCAGATCGGCGATATCATCACCGGCGTAATCGCACTGGACAAGCTGCCTGACCTTGCTGCAGTAGAGGGCGTTGAGCTGGTTGAGAGTGCTCGCGAAATGGTCGCAGAACTTGATCTCGCGATTGTGGACACACGAGTTAATCTTGTCCAACAGGGGCCCCCTGGCCGCAGAGGGTCGGGCGTGATCGTCGGTGTCGTTGATTCTGGCTGCGACTTCACACACCCCTGTTTCCGCAATGATGACGGTACGAGTCGAATTCTTTTTATTTGGGATCAGACGCTGATCAGAACGGGTACCGAGACCGCGCCAGCAGGATTTGCCTACGGAGTGGAGTACACAAACGCCCAGATCAATGCGGCACTCACTCAGGCCAATCCTTTCGCTCAGGTCCGCAGCCGCGATCCACGCAAGCACGGCACCCATGTCGCTGGCATCGCGGCTGGCAACGGGCGCGCATCCAGCTCCAGCCAGCCGGCGTTCAGGTTTGTCGGCGTGGCCCCAGAAGCTGATCTGATCATCGTGAAAGTCGGTGGAGGCGGGTCCGAAGGGCTAGGCACTTCAGCAAATGCGCTCGATGCGGTGAATTACTGCTACCAGCGTGCACAGTCGAGCGGCAACCGTGCATGTGTCGTCAACATGAGCTTGGGAGACAATCTCGGGCCCCACGACGGCACAAGTCTGCTGGAACGAGGCCTCGATAACCTGCTCGGTCCGCAACGGCGGGCATTCGTGAAATCTGCTGGGAATGTTGGCAATGCACGCCACCATGCTGGGGGAACGGTACCCAGTGGAGGGGTGGTCAATGTCGGTTTTGCTGAGCCAAGTGGCAACACTACGCCAGACACGCTAGATTTCTGGTATGGAGGCGGCAACACATTCCGGGTAGAGGTTGTTGACTCTGCCGGTAATTCTACAGGTCTTGTAAATGTCGGCTTAGCAACCAATTCCACCCTGGCTGGCGGCAATACGGTGCGTATTGATCACCGCAATAATGATCCGTTTAACGGCGACAAACGTATCTTTATCACCATCACCCGAGGCAGTGCAACGCAGGTCAGGCCCGGTGACTGGACAGTGCGGCTGCAAAGTGTTTCATCTGCCGGGGGCGGGCGTTTCGATGGTTGGATCCAGCGACACAACTCGTTCACACAGAGACCGACTTTCACGGCCCCCTTTGAGAGCAACGACCGCACCATCTCAACACCTGGCACGGCACAGAAGGTGATAACAGCTGCTAATTATATTACAAGAGGTCCCGGTGTGGGTGGCCTAAGTGCATCATCATCTCGGGGACCGACCCGTGATGGTCGACTTGCACCAACAGTTAGCGCACCGGGCACGAACGTCTTCTCTGCCAACGCTGAATTTGGAGGCGGCGCCCCATACATCGATTTCTCCGGTACTTCGATGTCAGCCCCTCACATCACGGGCATCATTGCCTTGATGTTCCAGAAGAATCCAAACCGCACCCAGGAGCAGATCCGTGAGTGCCTTACAACCACCGCTGGGCAGGATGGGTTTACTGGCCCTGTTCCCAATACTGCATGGGGTGCTGGCAAAGTGGATGCTCAGGCCGCTGTGAATTGCGTGCCTGCGCCCGGTATCACCCATCGCTTAACTGTCGTTAGACCATTCTGCCGTCAACTACTCACGCGAGTTGGACCGCGATGCCAACTGCAGACTGTCGTAGAGCCCCAATGCACCCAACTCGTTACACGCGTGCCGAGATGTCTCCAACTCACCCGGGTTCCGTCCGAGTGCATGGTGAATTCAAGGGTAGTCGGATGCATACCCAGTGCAGTTCGCTGTCCATCTCTCGTCGACGGCTGCCCTTCCACCCCAGGTGGGTGCGACCCCCGAACGGTTGTGATCAATCCCGGAACGGTTGTGACTAACCCAGGTAAGATCAATACACCCTCATTGAACATACCGGGCAATCGCGCAATTGGCACACCTTCTATCAATCCTCTCTCCCCCGAGATGGAAGCCCTGGCCGCAGAGATCGCGCGTCAGATTTGGGAAACCCTTAGCGAGGCTTGGACCAGCGAGCAACCGGAACCAGCTGCCGAAATAATTCCTGAACAAGGGTACTTTGAATATGACGACAGTTGGTTTGACTATGACGAATCAGATGGCCAAGTCTAGTCTCACGACAGTCAACGCGGGGATGGTCCAACCACCCCCGCGCCGGTCATGCCTTGTAAAAGATCTTGTCGCCTGCGGCCTGCTTCAAAGCCGCGAAGCCATCCTCCAAGACCTCTTGCTGTTGCCGGTTGGAAGATCGCATGCTGTTTGGTGTTTGGAGCAGGATGGGCAACCCGTTGCCGCAATAAAGCTTTTCGACCCTAAGACTAGCGAGACTGAGGGAGAGGCGCTGCGCGAAGCACTCGTTCATGAACTTGGCCGTGAGGTGCCAGAGCTTGCGTGTCTGCTCAGTTCGATGCGGTCACATCACAGTGCAGCGGATCTGATTGTAACCGAGTGGTTTGACGGACGACCTGCCTGGGAGGGAGATGCACTCTCTAATGGTGTGCCGGCAAATGCGGCAGCTGATCTTGATGCGCTTGTGCCACTGATTGTCCCTGCCTTGGCACGCATGCACCGAGCGACAGCCCGTCGCCACCAGGACGGTTCGATCGATCCTCGCTTCAACAGCCCCGTCCCCTGGGTTCTAAGGCTCTTTGACGGTGATGCTCCTGCCGAGATATGGGCAAACCCGCTCCTGCGACCAGTTCTTGACTTTGTAGCGTCACGCCCCGCACTGGTGGCTGGTCTTCGTCGAACACGTGGCGCTTGGCGGAGAGTGGCGCTGATTCATGGTGATCTAAAACACGATAACCTGCTTGTTAACTGCAGTGATCGCATTGTGGTGATTGATTGGGAGATGGCCGCAATCGGCGATCCAACTTGGGATCTCGCAGGCCTCATGAGCCGCCCGTTGTTGGTGTCCGAAACAGAAACCGGAAACTGGTCGAACACTGCAAAAGCGACTGCCCGTAGGATGATAGAGACTTATCGCTCAGTAGTACCAGTCCCAGCTAAGGCATTGACGCAAAGATTGGTTCTCTACTGTGGAGCTTGGCTGATGATGAGCATGATCCAGTACCGTTCAATTGTTGCAGAAGCCGATGATACTGCGATCATGCGGATCATTACACTAGTGGAGGCATGCCTAACCGACGCAGCAGGTGTCTCTCGAGAGTTGATGGCCGACAATGATCCCGAATGAGTTTGCAGAGGATATAAATGATGCCCTGACTTGTCTCGAGGCTTTGCACGAAACCGACCCTGATCAGGCTCAGGACTGCGATGTTCTTGCTGATTACCTCTATGAGCACTGGTTCCACGATTACTTCCCGCCGCTACTATGGCCTTCACCGAGTAGCTACGCTGCATCAACCGCAATTCCTGAGCTGTTTTCAACTGGATGGTCATTGAAATCGATATCGCCTGAGGGCATCCGAGCACAACACCTAAGCGGCATGGAGGCTGTCGTCCTGCCAGGAGATTTTGCCCCCGTCGATGCAACGTTGCCGCTCGCAACTGGTCTCGTCGTGCGTAGGTTGATGCGTAATGCTGCTCCGATACCAGGCTTCTGGCATCTCTGGTCAGATGGATGGCGCATGGAGGGGCCTCCAGCACGCATGGTCCGCATATACTTCCCGCTGCCTCGATCCAGCTGTCGTCAAGCTGCGCAAATACTATTACGCATGGCCCCGACCAGTGATATCTGGGCGGCAAAGTTCCTTTCCGGCTATCACAGCGGTGGGCGCCGTGATCCCGCACTGTTGTATCTGCCTGCCGGTGCAGAGTCAGCAGCATGGGTGATCACCCTCATGGAGTGCCTCAGTCCACTCCTCACTGGGCCAAAGGTACGGCTGGCTCATCGATGGAGTGGTGGGGCCTGTCTCGCACCTGACCCGGGAAAGGAGCGCAGTTTTGGTCAGGCTTGTTGCACTGCAATCGCCGAAACGGTCGTCGCCGTGGGCAGTAAAGTTGACCGTGGTCTTCTTGGACCTGAGCTATCACGCCGTCTATCTGTACTCATTGGCTCATGAGTGATCCTCAAACTGAAGCAGCGTTAGCAGCAGGATTGGAGTGGGCAAACCTGCTTGCTAGTGGTGCAATTTGGCACGGTGCAGTCTGCGCATTTGAGGGCGCCCAGGCTGCTCCATCGCTCGGGTTGCCGGCACGCTGGCGTGTCTTCGGAGCCGATTACTACGACGGCTCCGCCGGTATAGCCCGATCGCTTGCTTGGGCCGCACAGATGGATGCTGGGGATGATGTCAGACGAACCGCGATAGGGGCACTCCTCCATTCCCTTCAGCGGGTAGAGGGCTGGGGGCTCCACTCAGGGGGGATGGGAGTGGCTCTTGTTGCCATTGAGATCTCCCCGATGCTGGACAGGCCCGAAATCGCTGAACAGGGATATCACTTGGCACAGCAGTGCTTAACTGGTGCACTTGTGGCTGCGGAGAAGACCACAGCACCCACCGACCTGTTGATTGGCCTTGCCGGGATTGTTCATGCAGCTGCGAGGCTCTCCCACCAAGGCAGGTTAGAGCTGAGAGACCTGGCCACCGAAGTCGGTCACCGGCTGGTGGGTTGTAGCGTCAAAACGGATGAAGGGCTCTGCTGGCCAATGCTCCCTGGGGAAAGCACTGCCCTATGCGGACTTGCCCATGGCGCCGCCGGCATAGCGCTAGCGCTTGAAGACCTAGCCACAGTAGTTCCTGACCAAGAACGATGGCTCGATGTGGCCGAGGAGGCGCGGTCATTTGAACGGGCTCATTTTGATCCTCATGAGAGCAGCTGGGCTGACTTGCGTCCAGACTCACTCGGTGAGGGTGGATTACCCAATCATCCCCACATGTGGTGTCAGGGCTCTGTAGGTATTGCCCATGATCGGCTAACCGCCCATCGCCGTCGCCCCAATTGTCCATTGATGAGTGCAGACTGTTCGGCAGCACTTTTGGGCGCTCGTAGAGAGGCCGGCCGTGTGCTGGCCGGTCCAGCCGGACCGGGCGCTGGATACGGTGCCAATGCTTCTCAGTGCCATGGCATTTCTGGTTTGATCGACCTTCTCGTAGCCACTGGTACGGAACATGACCGTAAGCTTGCACACAAACTTGCTGCTTTTGTACGCGATGATGCCAAAGGAATCATTGGACCACGCAGCGGTCTTGCCAGTGGAGAGCCAACACCTGGGATGATGCTTGGTCTCGCTGGCGCTGCATGGGGACAGTTCCGCGCGGCCCTTCCAGAGAAAATTCCCTGTGCATGGACTCCCGCACCAAGTCCGATTTGAAAGGAAGATGCCTCCAAGCGCATCAAAAAGATCTCCCGTCACTGCTCTATATTAGAAGCGGCCTATTACGCTTGCAGCCCTCTCGGCATCACTCGCCTTAACCAGGGCATCCAAGTATTACTCAGAACGCTTATGCTTGCGGGGATAAAGTGCAATAATCTATTGCAATGACTCATTGGACCCTGTATCTATTGCTTGCACTATTGTCTGAAGGAATTCACGTCTTCAAGCTACAGTGTCATTATCGGTTATCATTGCAACCCAGTCTGCCTGAAAATCCCATGGCCAACAAGCTAGACCCAATCATTGCTCAATATGTCAATGAATATGTTGCCGGCCAAAGAAGCGGAAGCCAGAAGGTTATGATACTCATAGCTGTATCGCGGATCCCCGAAAGCACGGACTTTGCTCGCCTGTCTTCAGCTGGACTGAAGGTAAATTCATCAGTGGGCGACATATTAACAGGCAGCATTGAACTCTCAAGGGTTAAAGTTCTATCAATGGATCCACTAGTAGTTTCTATTGAATACTCGAGGTGGCTCGAAGGCGAATAAATGCTATTCTACGAATAATCGACTTCGCATGGATAAGCCTGCTTCTTGTTCAGTCTGAGCTTATCGTCGCTGCTGCCCTTGGGTTTATTTTGATTTTAGCTCTAAGGAAGCTCTGGGCAACGAGCCCTGAAAGAGAGCTCGAAACTGCAATTTGTTCGGATTGAACGATTTTGGACAATTTCAGGCTGGATTGCCCTGATCTCACCGTTTCAGGACCCAAAACTGGCCCTAATGGGGCGACTTTTCCCTCCATGGGCACACCAACCCCGCAATCACGTACTGCATAGCAATCTGCGACGTGCCATGAAGAGGTTCGAGAGTGCTGCCAGCACATGCACTTTACAGCTGTTCTTGAGCATTCCCCGCAGCCTGGTCTTCTGAAAGCCGAACTGTCGTTTGATCACCCGAAATGGGTGCTCCACTTTGGCGCGGATATGAGCTTTGGCAGTTTCGACCAGATCATCCACCCGCCCCTCGGGTGTATCGGGTAGTGCGCGGCGCTTGCCAGTGTCCCGTGTCAATCAGGTTGATGGGCGCTCAACCAGATTGTCGTCGGACAGATTGGAATCACATGTGCCATTTCAGCAATGTGTTTATCCCCGCCCATCTCAGCCGGAAAGAGTGGACGGAGACATGCTGGGCGTTGGCACCGACCGGCAGCCTCCGAAAACAGACGCAGCTTCGTTACGGCAGGGATAGCCTTTCATGCTGCCATGATTAAAAACGTAGGACTGGACCTGATTGATGAATTCCGATTTTAGTAAGGGCTGTTATGCCTTGCGGTCGATTGCCCTACTTCCTTTTGGGAACTGGGGGCGACTTTCTGATGCCTAACGCTATATGGGCGGATCCTCGTTAAAAGATCGCCTGGCCCCTGCTGGTCCGCATAAGATCCCGAAGTCAATAACAGTTCAACCCTAAACCCACTGCGTGGCAATCACTCTCGGGCAGATGGATCATCAAGCCTGGTTCATATGCGGACCCTCGTAAGAACCTGTGTCCCTCGCTCTGGCCGACTCGCTTGCCCAAATGATCTGACTGGAACCATGCAGATCCTGCATCGCCTTCCCCGCAGCCAACCGCTACCTCTGGCAATGGCTCTGACCCAACCAGCAGCCCGTGCCCACCACCAGCCGTGGCAGGTCAGCCACCTCCAGCAGCCCCGCCTCCCCAGCCGCACCGCAAGCTCAGCCCCCTGCCCAGCCCCCCTGGCTGGAACACCCCACCCTCTCCGGCCTGCGGGACCGGCTGCAGCTTGTCTACGACTGCTGGACCCTGCTGGAGCTGCCTGACGGCACCAGCCGCCGGCCGATGTACCTCCCCCGCGGCCTCGAGGAGCCCGAGACCTGTTACCTCAAGCGGCTGGAAGCCGCCCGGCCTACCGGCTTCTACCGCGATGCCCTGCGCACCTACGCCGGGATGCTGTCGCGATTGGCCTGGCAGGAGCTACCCGACTCCCTGGGCCGGGTCGCCACTGATGTCGATGGCCAGGGCACCGACCTGGGGGTGTTCCTGTTCCTGGCCGACCTGCTCACCCTGCGCGATGGCGGCTGCCTGATCCTGCAGCTGCCGCCCCAGCACCGCTGGCCTTCAGAGGGGGACCGGCTGGAGGCCCTCGCCAAGGGAGACCGCCTCTCCCTGCCACGGCTGCAGCTGGTGCCCCGGGGCGACCTGCTCAACTGGCGCCTGCCCACCGACTGCGCCACCGGCGCTCCGGCATCGGGACCGGTGGAGATCGTCTGGCGGGAGCCGCGCCGGCAGGCCCTGCCGCCCCGCTTCGCCAGCGGCAATGCGGCGGTGCCCACGGTGGTGATCGACGCCCACGGCGGCCTGGTGCCCGATCCCCAGGCCTGGCTGTACCGCAGCCTGGCGGTGACGGACGACGGCCTGGTGCTGCGCAGCTGGCAGGCCAACCCCAATCCCGGTGCTGCCGATGGCTACGACGTGGTGCCCATTGGCGAGCCGGAACGGATGCCCCAGCGCTTTGACCTGCCGGCTCTCTGGTACTCGGTGGATGGCACCGCCTTCGGTGAGGGCGATCTCCCCCACCTGGGCCTGGCGCACCAGTACCTCAACCACTACCGCTGCCGCAGCGAATACGAAGATCTTTTGTCGCGCACGGCCCTGCCAGTCGGCGTGCGCACCGGCCTGGTGGATGCCTATGGCTTCCGCCGCAGCGACGGCGCCCTCGGCTCGGGTGCAGGGCCAGGGGGAACAGATGCCCAGCGCCCCCAGCGCCTGGTGCTCTCCACCTCCTCCTTCATGGACCTGCCCGACGGCGCCAAGTTCGAGTGGGTGGAGATCGAGGCCCGCTCGCTGGCGGAGCACCGGGCCTACCTGCAGCAGCTGGAGGAGGCCATGCGCCACGACGCCCTGATCCCGGCTGGCGGCCACGGCCCCGCCCGCACCGAGCTGGAGATTTCCCTGACTGCCGGCCAGAGCTTTGCGGTGCTGCAGTCACTCGCAGGCCAGAAGGCCTCGATGCTGAGCACCCTGCTCCGCCAGTGGACCCGCCTCACCGGCGAAAAGCTTTCCGACACGCCGGCCTGCAGCGTGGAGATCTGCCCCTTGGTGCCGCCGCAGCCGCCGCGTAAACCCCAGCCCTCGGTGCAGGAGTGGCTGGTGCTGCATGAGCGGGGGGTGATCGACGGCGTGGAGCTGCGCCAGCAGCTGGGACTCGATGGCACGGCGGCGGCCTGAACCACCGTCAGACGGACTAACATGACGTAAGTCCTGCCGTGCGGTGCCGCTTGCCATGGCTGTCAGTCCTTACCGCGTCACACCGGCCCGGATCGGTAACTCCTCCGGGCTGCGGCTGCCGGCCGCCTTCTACCGCGACCATCCCCAGTTCGCCGGTGCTGCGGGTCAGGTGGAGGTGCTGGACGACAGCACGCTGTTGCTGCGCCTGGAGCCAGAAGAGCAGCAGCAGGGGGAGGCAGAAGAAGACACCCTGATGCTCGGGCTGTTCCTCGATTTCCTCAGCCGACAGGCACTCACAAGCGATCAGGGCCCTGTGCTTTACACGAAAGCCATGGCGGCAGACGACGACGAACTGCTGGCCGGCGCGCCGACCTAATTGTCGCCGTGCATATGGCGAGCTGGCGTTACTGCCTGGTCTTCTGGAGCCGCAGGAGCGGGTGCCGGTGTTTGCTGCTGATAAGGCCGAGGCCCTAGATGCCGGCATAGAGCTGTTCCCCGGCCATCGGTTCACGGTGGTGCGGAAGGAGGGCGAGCCGGGTGCTTAGTGCTCGCAGCAGCAGGGCCGCCAGGGTTGTACTGCGGTTTTTTTGGCAGCCATTGCCCAGCGACCCGCTTCACCAGGTCGACGACGACAGACCAGGGGCGCCGGGTTAGGCAGCTATGCAGGCGCTGCTAGCGGCAGCTCGGTGGGCTTCGGTGCGTGCTTGACCGCTTCCGCGGTTTCGCTGCCTTACTTCTAACGCCGTAAATGTTACTATGCAAAATCAAATTTTTGAATCGATGGCTTGCTCCTCTCCCTCCTCGTGTCAGCCTCGCGCTTCGGTAGCGGTCGACACCTTTGTTTCCATTGGTCGCATTGCCAGGAATGTTTCTGCCGGCCTTGCGCTCAGCCTCCCCTTGGCGGCTACTTGGGTCCAGCCAGCCCAAGCCGTACTGATTTACAATTTCTATGAATCGGGCGGCAATCTGGTTGTTGAGGGCACTGGATCGTTGAACTTGCCCTCCTCCCCATTAGCTTCCGGCATTGAGCTCCCGAATGGTTTCTTAGAACTAGACGGCGGATTTGCCACTGGAGCAACTGCTACTCCCTCCCTGGCTAACCTATATTTTATCGATGGGCCTAACACTCTCGGCGCGGGCATAATTCCCACCTTCGCTTTCTCGTCAAGCGACAGCGGCATCAGTTCCGCTCTCTCTTATGCTGACAATTTTTTCGTAATTGATGAAACATACGTTTCAGGTGCTGCCATTAATAGCAGCTCCACCTTCGCCGGTACAACCCTCGCATCCTTGGGGATTCCCAACTCTGGAACCCTGGGCACTTGGACGCTGGTGGATCCGTTTGACTTCTCTTACATAGGTGACACCATTTCAGTTCAAGTCAATGCCAGTGCGAGCCCGGCGTCAGTTCCCGGCCCTCTGCCAATCCTCGGCCTTGCTGCTGCATTCGGCTCCAGCCGTAAGCTAAGGAAGCGCATCAAGCTCCATAAAGGAACCAGCGATATCTCTGCCTCAACCGGCGCCTGATCCATACCTGGCACCTTGCCGTAACAGGCATTGCGACGGTCAGCCCAGCCCCAAGCTGCTTGAGCCGGCCGGAATTAGGCCACAAATGTGCTGTTAGTGCTGGCCATGGCAGGGGTCAGTACATGCGGCTGCAGCTGGGGGTGGGCGTGAGCTTGAGCAGCGACCAGAGGGCGCCGTACTGGGCTGCTGATAGTGAGAGCTCGTTTTGCATCTGGCCCCCGATGGGCGAGCCCGGCGCTGCAGAAGCCCCGAACTCGGTATTCAGCTCCAGCAGAGGCTTGCAAATCTCCTCCAGGTCGGTGTTGAGGTTGTCGACTGCCGCAGCCGGCCCCGCCAGTAGGACACCAGCAGCAATGGTGCTCAGGATTCGGCGCATGGCTAGGCAGCAGTCCCAGCCATCATCCCCGCCGCAGGTTTCTCGAATCCGCCGGATTGGCTGATCAATAGGGTCTGGCCGTGCCTCGGCTGTCTGGCCGTGGTGGCCGAGGTGGTGGTGGGAAGCTGGGCTCTCTTGGTGGGGGTGCGTAGGGCGGTTTTGCCACTTGTCTAGGAGCGTGTTGCGCGTAGATCCGCCCAGCGGCTCTCCACAGACGCCCCTGAATCTGCCCAGATCCCAGTGACAGCAATGCATCTGGGCGATAACATGGGCCATGCAGAAGCCCAAGTCCTTCCGCCCCTGGCAGCCGGATCAGACCACCCTGCTGCCGCCCTCGCCACGTGAGTGGCTGGCCGAGGACCATCAGGTGTATTTCCTGCTGGATCTGGTGGATGAGCTGGATCTCTCCGAGATCCTGATCCCTGCGCAGGCCAAGGATCCCCGTGGGGAGAAGGGTTTTGACCCGCGGATGATGACCATGCTGCTGCTCTACGCCTACTGCGTCGGCACGGTGTCATCCCGCAAGATCGAGCGGGCCTGCTACGAGGATCTGGCCTTCCGAGTGCTGACCGGGAATCAGCAGCCGGACCACAGCCGAATCAGCGAGTTCCGGCGCCGCAACCTCGATGCCCTCAAGGATCTGTTCGTTCAGATCCTGCGGCTGTGCCAGAAGGCAGGCATGGTGAGCCTGGGTCATGTGGCCCTGGATGGCACCAAGGTGCAGGCCAACGCCTCCAAGCGCAAAGCCATGAGCCACGAGCGGATGCTCAGGGCCGAGAAGGAGCTGGAGAAGGAGATCAACGCCTTGATTCGCAAGGCCGAGATCCTGGATGCCCAGGAGGATCGCCGCTACGGCAAGGGCAAGCTGGGCAGCGAATTGCCGGATGAGCTCAGGAGACGGCAGGACCGCCTGGAGCGGATCCGTCAGGCCCGCAAGGAGATGGAAGCTGAGACCGCAGCGGCTGCAGCGCGGCAGCGACAGGATGAAGCAGAAGAGGCCAGAGCCAGAGCCGCTGCAGCCGAGGAATCGGATGCACCGGCTGATGAGCAGACCGAGCTGGCCAGGAAAGCCGCGTCGGCAGCAGCCAAGGCCAAGGCGGCACGGGAGAAGGCGAACGACGCTGCCGAGGATGCAGGCCTGGAACCACCGGATCTGGAGCCCCTGGCCTGTGACGCGATGCCCAGGCGGGGCCTGGCCAGGAAGGCCGATGGCACGCCCACCAAGAAGACCCAGCGGAACTTCACGGATGCCGACAGCCATCTCATGCAGTCAGGCGGGTCATACCTGCAGGGCTACAACTGCCAACTGGCCGTCGACAGCGGGCATCAGGTGATCGTGGCGGTGGGCGTGAGCAACCAGCCGCCCGATGTCGAGCACCTCGACCCCATGCTGCAGCGCATCGCAACAACAGCCGGTGCCTTGCCTGAGGTGATGACGCTGGATGCGGGCTACTGGAGTGAGGACAATGCCAATGCCTGTGCTGAGAAGGGCATTGACGCCTACATCGCCACCGGCCGTCTGCCGCACGGGCAGCCACCGCCGCCGCAGCGGGGACCGCTGGCCAGAGATGCCGATGCGAAAACTCGCATGGCCCGCAAGCTCAGAAGCAAGAAGGGATCAGCGATCTACGCCCAGCGTAAGGCGATCGTGGAACCGGTGAACGGCCAGATCAAGGAAGGCCGGGGCATCCGTCGCTTCCTGCTGCGGGGCCTGGAGAAGGTCGATGGCGAGTGGCATCTGATCGCGGCCACCCACAACCTGCTGAAGCTGTTCAGGCACCGGCGATCACAGCAGCAGGCGCAGTGGGCAGCCACCGGATGAAGGGCCATGACCCTGGCAGCATCAGCCAGGGCTGAATCGCCGCCGTCCAAGGGCACCACCAGCAGAAGACCAACTGAGCAGCGGCATTCGCCGCGTCAGAAGGGTTGCTGCTCTATCGGCAACAAACTCCTAGTCATTTAGTTGACCCTGGAGCGCTGCGGCAATTAGGTAGGCAGGCGTGACGGTTGACGCCGCAGACGAGCTGAGTAGGGCATGAGCCCTCCGCTGGTACGCCATGGCTGGGAGATCGCCTTCCAGCCCCAGCTGTTTGCGCGGCAGTACGCCGAGCTCAAGGCTGAGGTGAAACGGCTCAAGCAGGAGCTCGATCCCCAGTCCTTCGTTCAGCACCCCCAGGTGAAGCTGCTGGCGGCAGTGATGGAGGGGATCAAGGAGCGGATCGCCGCCGATCCCTACGCCAGCCGCTTTGCTCTCACGGGCCCGCTGCGCCGCTATGGCCGCCTCAAGGGCCTGGGCCTGCCGGATCGCTACCGCCTGTTCTTCCGCCCCTTTGAAGCCGAGGGCCGGCGCCTGCTGCTGATCCTCTGGCTGGGGTTCCCGCGCAAAGACGGCGATCGCAACGACTGCTACGCCGTGTTCTCGCGTCTGCTGCAGCGCGGCGAGCTGCCGGAGGACTGGGAGAGCCTGCAGCGCGAGCTCGACGCCGGCTGAGGAGGAGGCGCCTGGCAAGGGAGGGCATGACCCAGTCCTCCCCACCCACCTGCTCCTGGCGACTCGGTGATGCCGAGGCCCTGCGCATCGCCCTCTCCATTCCCGTCACCAGTGCTGCCCTGGTGGCTCTGAACCGCGAGATGGCCCAGCTACAGACCCACTACCCCACGGGAGTGTGCACCGCCCAGGGCCACCTCGATGCGATCGCCCTCCTGGATCAGCAGCTGGCCGCACTGACCCCGGCACAGGTGAACAGCCCGGTGCGCAGCAGACGCAAGGGCGTGGCCGGCGGCGTGGTGCCCAACCCACTGCCGCTGAGCAAGCTGGCGGTGGTGGAGTACGCCACCGAGCTGCTGCTCGAGGACACCGAGAGCGAGTGGAACCCTGCGGGCCCCTCACCGGCGATTGTGCTGAACCGGCAGCGCAGCCAGCACATCGGCCAGCTGGCACTGCTGCTGCCAAGGCTGCAGAACTGGCGCCAGTGCAACCCCGATCCCTTCCGGGGATCACTGGTGCGGAGCTGAGCGATGGAGCAGCCCCTCTCGCCGCTGAACCAGGGCCTCAACCCCCTGCGGGGGGCGCCGCTGTGGGGCCAGCTGGTGTCTCTACCCGCTGCCGCCCCAGCGATCGACAGCCGGGCGGGTCTGTCCAGTGCTGCGCCCCATGGGCCTGTGCCCCTGTGGCTCGCGCTGCAGCCCTACGCCAACGCCCGCCTCTGCCTGTTTGAGGTGGACCGGCCCGAGAGCCGCAATCCGGTTCCCATCCGCCGGCATGTGATCGACTGCTTCCTGGAGCAGAGCGGCATCGTCAGCGGCTACAACGACACTGCCCTCACCGACCCGGGCGACGTGCTGCTGCGCGGCTACCTCTGCCGGGCCGCCATCCTGTCGGTGAGCACCAGCAACACCTTCGATTGGCTGGCGGCCGAGCAGGACTGGGCCACCCCAGGCTTCCGCGATGAGGCACCGCTGCCCTGGGATCCAACCCTGCTGGGCACGGTGCAGGCCCCCTGCCAGGGGGTGATGTGGCTGGGCGACCTGGCCCTGCTGCAATCAGAGGGCGGGCTGCCCAGTGGAGGCCGGGCCCAGTTCGCTGGTTGCCAGGTGATGCACTTCGGGGCGGACTACGGCCCCGGGGGCATCGGCCTGTTGGTGCAGCCGCTGCTGGGGGAAGCGATCCAGCTGGTGCTCAGGCCCCACAGCGTGCTGGTGCTCAGGGATGGCGACACCTTGAACCTGATCGCCGAGCGCTACGGCACCACCGTGGCCACGCTGCGGCGGATCAACCCCCAGCTGGAGAGCACCCAGACGATCACCGCGCTGGATGGCGATTCGCTGGCGGTGCTGGCTGGCCGCCATGGCACCACGGAAAGCAAGCTGCGCAGCCTCAACCCGGAGCTGCAGCAGAGCGAGCCCTATGTCACGGGCGAGGGCGAGACCTTGAGCAGCATGGCGGCCGAGCAGAGCCTCAGCCTCTCCCTGCTGCGCCAGTTCAACACGGACCTGGGCAGTTGGCCCAGCGAGGAACCGCTGCCGGCTGGCACCACCCTGCTGCTGCCCGTCTACCGCTCCACCACTCCCTTCCCGGCCGGGATGCAGCTGCTGGTGCCGGGCTACATGCCCTCCACGCCGCTGCCGGCGGGTGAGTGGATCTACCTGCCGGCCAGACGTTCGGCGCCTGCTGTTGAGGAGGGCGTGGAGTCCCTGGGCTGACGGCCGCAGAAGGCTCCCCACCACTGCAGCTCATGCCGCCTCCAGGCCAAGGTGCTCCACGTAGGGCACAAAGTCCCGGTCGCTGAACAGCAGCGGCAGGTTGGCTTCGATGCAGGCGGTGGCGATGATCCCGTCGATCGTCTTGCGCACCGTGATGCCACGGCTGCGCAGCTGCCGGTAGTTCTCGGCTGCCTTCCAGGCGTTGCTGCCGCTCAGCATCGGCAGCAGGGCCAGGGAGCGGAACAGCTGGCGGGCGGTGGCCACGTCGCGCTCGTTGCGGAAGCCCTGCATCACCTCCACCAGGATCAGATCACCGATCGCCAGTGGCGTCACCCCGAGCAACCCATCCAGCCGCTCCACCTCAGGGGTGCTCACCCCATTGAAAAAATCAATCCAGACCGAGGAGTCAACAACGATCACGGCAGCTGCTCAGCCGCCTCGGCCTCTCCATCCAGGCGCTGGGCCTCCAGGTGCCCTTCCCAGCGAAGGCGCCCCCGGAAGGCGCGGATCCCTGCCTGCTGCTGCAGCTTGACCAGGGTGCGCAGGCCCAGCTCGACCGCCTCCCGCTTGCTGCGGGCACCGCTGGCCTGCATCGCCTGCTTCATCAGGGCGTCGTCAATGACGATGTTGGTGCGCATGCCAGGCCAAAGGGCGATGTGTAAAGCCTAGGCCGGGCATACACATCGGAACAGGTTGCTGGTGCGGCTGTGGCGGACCCGCGCTGAGGCCTCAGGCCGCCTGCGGCCAGTGCTCCACCCGCCCCCGGGCCGGTGTGAACAGGAACGTCTCGGCATCGATGCGGTGGGTCTGGCCGTCGATCGCCTCCATGCCGCCGCAGGCGAAATCGATCAGCCGCTGGGCCTCCCCGGCGTCGGCACTGCTGGCATTGAGCACCACCGTCTGATTGGCCTTGACGGCACGGATCAGGTCCTGGGCGTCATCCAGCTGGCGGGGTGGAACACCAGCAGCCGAGCGCCGCGGAGCGGAGTGGAGTTGTCCATGGCTGCTCTGCCAGGAAACGGGGGCAAGAGCGTACCGGCTTTTCACGCTGGTGGTCCGCTCGCCAAGCCACTTCGCCAGCGCGCCGCTGGGGTGGCGTTCAGCGGCGCACCGGCACCACCTGCATACCGATCGGGGCCAGGGCGATCAGCGCCAGCTTGATGTGCTGGATGCCAAAGGGGATGCCGATGATCGTGATGAAGCAGGCCACTGCCGAGCTGAGGTGGCCGATCGCCAGCCACCAGCCGGCCAGCAGGAGCCAGATCACGTTGCCCACCACCCCGAAGGGCCCGGTGCCGATGTCCCCTGACCGGTGAGCTCCCGCCTGCTCACCGCCTCGTTCCCGAACGGCCAGAAGGAGTAGTTGCCGATCACAAAGCAGGCCCGGGCCCAGGGGATGCCGACGATCGTGATCGCCGCCACCAGACCGGCCAGCCACCAGCCCAGGCCCATCACAACGCCCCCAAGCACGAACCAGAGCACGTTGAGCAGAAAGCGCAGCATCGGACCCGTCGCGGTGCTCCCAGCCTGGCAAGGGGTAGAGCGAGCGCAGCCCGGACGGGGCGCCCGCAGCACCACAGCCGTGATGGGTGATGCCCTCTTCCTTCTTCTCCTCTGATTCCAGCCGCCCCAGCAGCGGCACTGCTCCAGAGCCCCTGGCCCTTGCCGCTCCCTGGCGGGTCTATGGCCAGCACCAGCAGCAGCCCAACCAGGGCCCTGCCGGCGCCACTGCTCCGCCAGCCGCAGACCTCGACCCCCTCGACGAAGACGACGACGAGGCCAGCAGCCTCGACGGCGGCTCCGCCGGTGACGACACTCTCGATCTCTCCCTGCCCCAGGACTCCGGCAGCGGCAGCGGCGACAACGACGATCCCCCCGCTGCTCCCAGCAGTGCTGATCCCCTGCGGGCCGAGCGGCGCCGCAGCAACCAACTCGAGAAAGAGCTGCGCAAGGCCCGCGCCCAGCTGTCGCGGTTCTCCGAGATCAACCCCGACGAGTACGCCCGCCTGCAGGACGCCGAGCGCAAGCGGGAGGAGTTCGAACGCCAGGTGGGCGAGCGCGAACGCCAGCTCAACGAGGCCAACCTGCGCCGCGTGCGCAGCGTTGAAAAGGAACGGGATGAGGCCCGCTCCCAGGTGCAGAACCTGCGCAAGGAGCGCTTGATGGAGCGCCTGTTCTCCGAGGCCGAGGGCCGCGTCGGCGGCGATGAACGGGGCACCTTCTTTGACACCTTCGTGACGCTGTGCGGCGGCCACTTCCAGCTGGGCGAGGTGGACGGCCGCGAGCGGCTGCTGCCCGTGGACGGCAAGGGCCAGCCCCTCACCGCCGATGGTGTGGCCCTCAGCGATGGCGACTACATGGAGGAGCTGCGCCGCCACCCGGTGTACAGCTTCTTGTTCCAGCAGCGCAGCGGCCTCTATTCGGCTGCTGTGCCTGAAACGGGCCATGAGCACGGCGGGGGCGTGAACCTGCAGACCCTGAGTACCGCCGAGCTCTACCTGGAGGCCGTCAAGGGCACCACCCCCAGGGCGGCTGCTCCCCGGCGCTGATCTCACCCCGCCAGAGAGCGATGGCCTGGTATCTGGTGTTCTGGCGCAACCGCTTCACCGCCACGGTGGTGCCGGCCGCCAGCGCCAGCCAGGCCCGCTCCCGTGCCCAGCGCAAACAGAAGCGGGGCTATGGGCAAATCGTGGCTGCCCGCCGCGCCAATGCCCAGGACAGCCAGCTCATTCTCCGTGGTGTCTGGGTGCGGCGGCGCCGCGATGGCTCCAGCCCCCAGTTCGGCAGTGCTCGATCCAAAGCCAGGGCCAGGCGGCAGCGCAGCCGCTATCGGCGGTGGCTGGGTGCCCGTGGCTGACCCAGCCATTGACCAGCTGGACGTCGTGCAGGAGGCCGATCTGTAACAGCAGTGGATCGGCTCTGGCACCGGCAGCGCTGCTCCGCTTTGCTGCGGCCCAGCGCTTCCTGCCGCTGTCCCGCCATGCCCATGTCCGCCGCCCTAGAGGCCAGCGACTACGTGCTTCTTCATCGGGATACCGGCTCAGCGCTCTACACAACCCGCGCGACGGAGCAGGAAATCCATCGCGCCAATTCCAGCCTCAGCAGAGCCGGCCAGCGTTCGCGGTTTGTGGCCGTCAGGTATCTGATGCACCACAACCCAGGCCAGGAGAGCTGAGGACAGCGGCTGCTGACTGCTCTTCCACTTTGCTGCTCACGGGTTCCATGAGCTTCCCCTGCATGGGATTTAGGCCCGACCACCAACCGGCAGCCGGGCCAGAGCCCCCAGGCTCAGCAGACCGAGACGGTGCAGCCGGGGGTGCCCTGCAGCTTGCGGGCAAAGGCGAAGGCCTTCTCGGCAGGGATCAGCCGCATCTTCTTGACGGGCTTGCCACGGCGGCCCAAGAACTCGACCTCACAGGGAGTGGAGCCGAGCTTCTGAACGCCGGGCGGATAGCGGTGAACCACAAGCAGGCGGACTTCACAGACGGGGCCTTGGGGAGTGGCCATGGCTGGGGTGGTGCGGAGAACACCGACCAAGCGCCCCGCAGGCGCAGTGCTGGCAAGGGGCGAGCACCGCGAGCCTTGCCTCAGCCCTGGCCAGCGAGAGCCGCAGGGGCATGCTGCGGAGGGGTTTCGCACCGCCCGGCCAGCCAGCCCCCAGTGGCAACGGTGCCAGTGCCGTGCTGATTCCTCACCGCGCCAGGCGACCAGAGGTGCTGGCTCTCCTGGGATCGAGGACTGGCCAGCTCCTCCCGTCAGGATTGATGCGGCTGCCGCGGAACGGCTTCCTGCTTGCCCGTCCTGCAGCCCCCCAGCTATCTCGTCCCTGATTCAGCCCGGCCCGCCTGGTGGCCTGGTCTGCCGCAGGCCTGAGCCGCGCAGCCCGAGCAGGCGCGAGATGCGGAGCAGCCCTGGCCCGGTGGCTGTTCGGCTGCCAACAACCGGGACCGGGTGCCGGGGACTCCCCCGGGCCTGGCACTCGGCCAGACCCCAAAGGAGCCCCAAGCAGGGCCTCAGTAGCCCATGCCGCCCACCCCGGCCTCGGCCATCAGCTCCCGCTGCTCACGCTCAGCCGAGAGCAGGTGCTGCCGAATCTCCAGCTCCTGCTCCAGCTGCAGCGCCTGATCTATCTCCTCCACCCGCGCCATGCAGCGCTGGATCGCTGGCAGCACCTCCTCCTCCAGGAGCGTGAGCTCCTCTTCTCCATAGGGGTGCCGGATCCAGGTGCGGTGCAGCGGCCGGCCGGCATGGCCCCGCAGTATGCCTTCAATAGCCTTGCCGCAGGACTCCAGCAACAGAAACGGATCTTCCTCTGGCCTGCAGAACGGAGAAGCGGCAGACGAAAGCGTGGCCATGGTGATCGGCGCCAAGAGCGGCGCAGCGACGGGACCGATCCCAGCGGAGGCGCGGCCGCAGGACGGGCCTCAGACTGGAGAGGCCGGGAGTAAGCCCCCACCAGGAAGCAGCGGCTGCCTCAGAGTCTGCTGAGCGCGGCGGCCAGCCCCTCGGTGACGGCGGCCAGAAAGGGCAGATCGAGGGTGTCGATCGTGTCGCTCATCTGGTGGTAGTGGGGATTGCGCATGAAGGAGGTGTCGGTGACCATCACCGCGTCGTAGCCCACATCCCAGAACGGGCTGTGGTCAGAGAGGCGCACATCCGGCAGGGCCCGGCCGCCGTTGGGCACCGGCAGCACCTTGGTCTTGACGTGCCTGCCCATCGCCCCTGCCAGCTGGGGCAGGGTGAGGGCGGCAGAGGCGTTACCCACCACCGCGATGAAGTCGCCGGTGTCGCCGTAGATGCGGCGCATGGCCGGCAGTGGGTAGTTCTGCGATGGGCTGGTGAAGCCGAGCATCTCCAGGCTCACCATCAGGCGCAACCTCTGCCCGCTGTGGTGCAGCTCCCCCGCCAGGGCCTGGCTGCCGAGCATCCCCCACTCCTCCTGGTCAAAGGCAACGATCCACACCGGCCGGTGGGGCGGGGTGGTGCTCCAGCGTTGGGCCAGCTCCAGCAGCACCGCCACGCCGGTGGCGTTGTCGTCGGCGCCGATCGAGTGGAGGGGACCGTCGTAGTGGGCGCCGATCAGCAGGGGATCGAGCTGGGCGTGCTGGCCGGGGAGGCGCAGTATCAGGTTGGTGCCGGCCTCGCTGCCCCGCTGGAAGTGGTGCTCTTCCACCGCACCGAGGGCGGCGAGCTGCTCGTGGATGAAGGCGCGCACCGCCATCAGCCCCAGCCGGTCCCACTGGGCATGGCGGGGGCGGGCGAGCTGCTCCAGGTGGTCGAGCAGCCGTTGCTGGAGGGTGGTGGGCATGCGGGGCTCAGGCCGGCGGATCGATGAAGCGGGCGGGGGCTGCCTGCACGTGGCTTGCGGATTTGAGATTGCGCCAGAAGCCGATCACGTTGTTGTAGAGGTAGTCGTAATCGATGTCGCCGCTGGTGCTGGTGTCGTTGATGTAGAGGTTGATCAGGTGCTGCCAGTACTGGCGCTGGGCCTCCTGCTGGGTGGTTTCATCGCCGCGCTGCATCAGGTAGGCGAGGGTCTGGAAATCGGGGTTGAGGTTGGAGATGTCCTCCACGGCCACACCGCGGGCAGCTGGGATGCGCTGCTCGAGGCGCTGGCGCTGGCGTTCAAGAAAGAACTGCTGCACCTCAGTGGGCAACCGGTCGCGCAGTTCACTCAGCAACTTGAAGCGGTACTGGCCGCAGGGCACCGCAAAGGACATGCGGGTGTTGTCGGCGCGGGACTGCCAGTAGAGGAGGGCGACGGCACCGGTGGAGGTGATGATCGAAATGGCCATGTACACCCAGCTGAGGATCAGATCGCTGCGGTACTCGGCTGGCGGATTCCAGAAGAACTCCCACGCCGCCCCGAAGGCCTGCACGCCGTCCTTGAGTTCGATGCGGCCATCGGCACTGCGCAGGAACACCTGCTCGAAGACCTGGGGGCGGGTGGTGGCGAGGAAGTCGGCGCGGCTGGGCGCCTGACGGATCTGGGCTTCCAGGGTTGCCAGTTCACCTTTCTGACGCTCGGCCTGCTGCTGCAGCTGGGCGCGCTGCTGCTCCACGCGGGGGCAGAGGGGCCACTGGGCCAGGGGCCAGTTGGCCAGCTCCCAGCGGGGGCGGCCCGTGGGCGGCACGCGACGGTCATCCCAGCGCCCGAAGGTTTCCACCGAGAGCTGCTGATAGGCGGCATTGGCGGCGTTGATCTGGCCGAGCTGGAGGCGGTTGGCATTGCAGGCCTCCTGGTCGTTGGCGATGGCGGGGTTGGCGGGATTGAGCAGCTCAGCGATCTGGCGGCGGCGTTCCTTGATGTCGTTCTGGATGAGGGCCTCGGCGCGGGCCTCCACCACCCGCGCCTGGCCGTTGAACAGGAACACGCCGATGCCAGCGGTGAGGGACTGGAAGATGGAGAGGGCGATGAAGATCGACAGGGAAATGTTGGGAATGGCCTGGCCCTTGTGGCGATCCACCATGGCCCGGCCACTCCAGTTGCCGAACAGCAGCAGCAGGGTGGAGAGCCCGAGGGTGTAGGGAATGGGGCCCGCGGGCGCGAGGCGAAAGATGAAGGCAAACAGCCCCAGCGAGCTGATGTAGTCGATCAATGAACTGCCCGAGAGCAGCACGGAGGCGGCGATGGAGCGCTGGCGCAGGTCCTGGGCGACGGCCTGGTTACCGTGCAGCTCATCGGCATACACCCACAGCCCGCTCATGCCGAGGACGCGGCGCATGAGGGTGCTGCGCGGCTGGGGTGTGGTGGGTTGGTTGAAGAGGTGCTGGCCGGCCTCCACGCGCAACTCCTGGGCATTGCCGGCACTCTCCAACCAGCGCAGGAAGGCCATGGCACTGCCGGTGGCCACCGGCATGGGGGCGACCTCACCGGCGTTGGTGGCCCCGTCCCCATCCCCTGTGCTGGAGGGATCGCTTGTGGCATCAGCAGATTCGGGCCGGGCGTAGCGGTAGGTAGCCATCAGCGGGCGGAGGTGGTGACCTCCTCTTGTTCCGGCGGTGCAGAGCTGATTCAGGCGATCAGTGCGTTGCCACGGGGCCCAGCAGGTTGAGCTGGGCGGCATCAACCAGGTGGCAGGGCTGCATTGGAAGGGGGCCTGTCGTGCCGTTATGGGTTAGACCCCGTATTTGCACAGCCACCAGCCGCCACAAGCGCCTGCTGAATGGCAAGCGGCGCCGTCGGCGCACTCGCCAGCGCCACCGCCACGGCTGGATTGGCGCCCGCCTCGCGCTCAATGGCGGACTGCCAGCCCTCTGGCCTGGCCTGGAGAGCGGCCACCAGGCTCTGGAGGCGTTGCAACGTTGCTGCATCGGCGGCCTGCAGGGTGATGGCGGCAAAGTCCCCTCCCGATGCCCCCCGGGGGCGGAGGCGCAGCACCGCCTGTTCCCCAGGCCGCAGGGGCTCGATCGGCCAGGGGATGGGACCGCTGATCGCCTCAGTGGAAGAGGCCCGTTGCTGCCACACGATGCGGTTGTTGCGCAGCAACTGCACCTCATTCAGCGGCCCGGCACTGAGCAGGGTCGGTGTTGCTGTGGGCACTACCGCCTTGGGCTGCTGCCGGTTGGGGTCCTCCGCTCGCTGCGGCTGGGTTTGCAGCCAGGGGCTGACCAGGCAAACCTGCGCTCCAGCGCCGCTGCGGCTGCCGCCGACTGCCAGCGGTGGGGTGAGGTTGAGCAGGCGCCGCAATCGCTCCACCAGGGTGGCGTTGGGCTGGATGAGCTTCTGCTGCTGCGCAGCTGGCGGCGGTTGACCTTGGCCTGGAGGTTGAGCTGCGCCCGCACCACCGGCACCGGCCGCCAGCGCCAGGCCGATCAGTAAGAGATACACAGACAGAGAATGCATGAGGAGACCGTGAAATCAATCCTGACGAAGACCCGCACAGCTGGCCAGTGCAGTCAGCGGCAACAACAAGGGCAGCACCAACAGCGCTGAGACGGCCAACTGCAGAGCGATCGGTACGGCCAGCACCGCTATACCTCCGACCAACAGCAGGCGGCGGTTGCGATCGCCAATGCCTGCCGCAAGCAGTACCCCAAGGCCAGCAGTCAGGGCTGTGATCGGTAACAGCGGCAGAGGCCGCAGCCAGTGGTTCAGCGTGATGCTCTGGGCCAGGGCCGCCTGCACCAGCGCCCCGGGGATGGCTCGGGCACTGCCGCCGGAGAGCTGGGCCAGCGCGCTGCCGGCCGCACCCGGTGCGGCAAACAGATCGGGATTGGCCGGATCCACGCTGCCGGTGCTCCCCACCAGCAGGCTGCTGGCCTCCAGGGACGGCAGGTCAGCCGGCTGCACCGGGCGGATCAGGCGCCGCCAGTCGATCGACCAGTCGATCACTGCATCGGCAGGCAGCAAGGGGGCGGAGTGGGAGGCCATCGCCGCAGCAAAGTGCTCGGCGTTGATCGGCTTGCTCAACCGCAGCGGCAGCGGCTGGGGCCCAGCACCTGCGCTGCGGCCTGGGGTGTTCACATCCAGTCGGCGGGTCTGCAGCCCGCTGTCTTCCAGCTTCGCCGTGAGCACCTGGCTGCGCCGGCCAGGCTTGACTGCAGCCGTGTCGTCCCCGAACCAGCCGGAGATCACCAGGGGCCTTTGCTGCTGCCGCAGCACCGCTGCCAGCTCATCGCTGTGGGGAGCTTCCTCATCGAGCACTACATCAAGGCCCACCTTGGGAACCCGGGCCACGGGCGTGCGGCGCAACACATCCGCCAAGGCCTGACGGGGCAGGCGGCCGGGGGTGGGTGCCGCACCGAAGTCGGCTTGCACCCTGTCGGGATCAATCAACAGCACTGGCAAGGGCTCACCGGCAGGCCCAAGTTGGCCCGTGAGTTGGCGCCACTGTCGCTGCAGCTCCAGGCGCCGATCCAGCAGGTAGCTGCTCACGGGATTCCAGGGCACCAGGGCGCTCACAGCCGCCAGCAGGCAGCAACTGGTGGCGGCTGCCAGTTGCCCCGAAGTGGAGCTGGCCAGCCGCCTGCTCAGGAGCTGTTGGCGGCGCAGGGGCAGTTGCAGCGGTGGCGCCAGGCCAGCGGTGTAGCCACTGAGCAACAAGTGGCTGCCGGCCGGTCCCTCGTGCTCCAGCTCACGCCGGCAGCTCTCCATCGCCTCAAACAGGCTGCTGCCGCCCTGCAGCTCGCCCAACAACCTGGAGAAGCCAGTGGCAGCGGCCCGGTCCGGCACCGGTTCGCGGAAGCAGACGGTCCAGGGGATGCCGGCTGCCGCAGCTGTTGCAGCCAGATCGGTGCCGCTGCAACTGCTGAGCAGCACCAGCTGCAGCCCCCGCTGGGCGGCGGTGTTCAGCTCCTGCTGGAAGGCGGCAGCGGGCAACCAGCTGCCATCCCCCAATTGCAGCCGGCCGCCGGCATTGCCATCACGGTCGGAATGTCCCAGAAACACCAGGCCATCCCAGCCGGCGGGATCGAGCAAGCGCCTATGCAGCTGCTGCAGGCTGCAGTCGCTCCCCCGCAGGGTGGTGAGGGAGAGCCGGCCCTCGCGATCGAGCTGCTGCAGCTGCTTTCTTTCCTCCTCAAGATCAAGGGTGTGCTCATCCCCCACCAGCAACAGCATCCGGGGCCGGCGCACCTTCACCCTGGACGGTGGCACTGGAGCGTGCTGGCCGTTGCTGCGGGGTGGCGGCTGGCGCCAGATCGGCCGCTCCAGCGGCAGCGCTTCCCAGGGCAACAGCTCCAGCCGGCTGTCCGCAGTGCTGATCAGCAGGGGCAGCGATGGGTGGCGCTTGAGGCATTGCTGCAGCGGCTGCCAGTCGGGCTGCTGCAGCCACTCGCTGAGCTCCCGGCAGAGCTGGGCGCCGTAGTGCCGCACCACATCCTCCCCGGGCCCGGCTTGATCGCTGCTGCTGTGGTGGGCCAGAAATCTCGATCGCCAGGCGTTGTAGCTCTGCAGCAACCGGCCAGGCAGCGCCACAGAAAAGGCCAGCTGCTGGGCTGGGGCCAACAGAAAGGCGGCCAGTTGAACTCCCCCAGTCCCCTCTGGCTGCAACTGCAGGCTGACGGCGTTCATGCCTGCGGCGGCAGCTGGAGCAGCGGCAGCTGCAGGGGCTCGCCAGCTGCGGTTCGCAGCACCACCTGAATCGGATTCACACCCCGGAAGCAGAGCGACAGCTCGTTGCTCTGCTCACTGGTGGCACTTTGCCGCAGCCGACCCTGTTCAGCGATGAGCTCGATGCCATCGGGCAGCAGGTCTCCGGTGATGGTGCCTGTCAGCTGAAGGACCAGGGCCTCCGGGCTGTCGCCCGCGCCCGGGCCCGTGCTGGGGATGAGCAGCAACTGGAAGGTTTCCACGCATTGGCGCGCCTCCTCACCGCTCACCAGCTGGCCGTCGGGGGTGAGGCCCAGGGGGATGGCCAGCACGGCCAGGGGAATGCTGTTCTCCAGGCCGCTGATGGCTGCGGCGGAAGAGCGCATGCCGCCTGCAGACAGGCCGGGCTGCATCGCTGGGGGCAACAACACACCCCCCAGGGCGCTGAGGCCCTCATCCAGCCGGCCCTGCAGCCAGTCGGCCACGGCGCTCACAACCGCACCTGCGGAGCGCCAGCTAACCAGTGCCGTGCGGGGCAACGCTTCTGGTTCCAGCAGCTGCACCAGGGTGAGCAGCCGCTCCACGCCGCCCCGGAAGGCATCCACATCCAACAGCAGCTGATCTCCGTCGCGCTCGGCGGTGCTGGCCAAACTCACGAATTCCGGGCCGGTGAGCACCCCACCAAAGGCAACGAGGGCGTTCTCCTCATCCACCAGGGCCGAAAGCAGCAGCTGGGGTGCGCTGGCCTGCTCGCTCCAAGGTGTTAGGTCGATGGCGATCTGATCGGCGCTGATGCCGCTGGTGCTGAGCTGGAGGGCAAAGCGATTGAGGCTCAGCAACCGGCCGTCCTCCTGCGCCGCCGTTGCCGGCCCCAGCGGCAAGGCAACGCCGCGGCTGGCCAGCACCTCCACAAGGGCTGCAACCGCCATCGCCCGGGCATTCGGCCAGCTGCCATCGGCCGGCAGCTCGATGGCCCCGGGCGGCATGGCCAGGACATCGGTCACGGGTATCGGTTCGCTCATGGCTGACTCAGGTGGTTCCGCACCCACTGGCGCAGGGGGGCGACATCACCCTCTTGTTCTGGCTCCAGCAGGTGATTCCGCAGGGCATCCACTAGCCGCTCGGCTGCCTCCACACTCTGGCCGCAGCTGGCAAAGGCCGCATGGCGCTTGAGCTCCACTGCGGCTGCCGTGGCGATGGCCGTGGCGTGCTCAACAGGCCGCAGCTTCTTGCTCACCGTGCCGCAGCTGGTGCCGCAGCGCTCGGCCAGGGGGCGGTTGGTGAGGCCCTCGGCCCAGCCGGCCCAGAGACAGCGCAGCAGCTCACCAGCCTTGGCCGAGCCGGCAAGTACCGCTGGCATGTGCTGATCCATCGCCCGTTGCAAGGCGGCATCAATCAGCGCCTTGAGCTCTGCGGGCGACTCATATTGATCTGGTTTGGAGTCCATGCACCTGGGATCGGCAACCTGCTCGGCCAGCGCGGCAGCGTTGCTGCTCGATCGGGTGGTGCTGGTGAGCAGCAGACGAACGGCCTGGGCGGCTGCCTTCAGTCGGTCGAGGGTGACAAAGGGCTCCTCATCGGGTGCCAGTTCCCTAAGGAAGGCCAGATCGGGCTGCCAGCCCGATGCCTTGCCCGTTCGCGCTCTGTATTCCGCCTTGGCGGCGTCATAGAGGGGGCGGTAGCTGGCGTGCAGAGCGCAGAGGGAGTCAATCGTGTCGCCGCCGCTGAGCTGCTCCTGGCACGCCTGGCGCACGCGGCGGGGGCTGCTGTCACGCAGCAGCGCCCAGTCGGAGATCAGCAACAGGCCATGTTGCTTGAAGTAGGCCTTGAGCTCGTTGTGGGCCTGGATCTTTAGACGTGCCCAGTGGGTGAGGCCGCTCTGGGCAGGCTCGTAACTACGCAGCACCTCAGCAGAGAAGGGACTGAGCAACCGCGCAGGCAATGATGCAAGTTCCGCATGAACGAAGGCCACCTGGCCGCCGGACCCCGTACGGATGCTGAGTGTGCCGTCGTCGTCGAGCCCATAGCTGGCCATCGCCTCCAGCTCGATCCCGTGCAGTTTGCGGTGGGCACTGTGTGTGGCGATCAGCCAGGCCGCCAAGGCGTGGCTGATGCGGCAGCGCAGGCACAGCAGCGGCAAGGGATCAAGCCCCACCTGGCTCGCCTCCAGTAGCGCCAGATCCAGGCTGCGGCTGGGTTCTGCGGCATCACCGACCAACCCGGCAAGGAGAGGGGCCGCCGCAGGAGTTGGCTTGCTCTCGATCCCATCTGCCCCGAGGTGCAAGAGCTCCAGGTATTGACGCATTGCTGCAATCGTTCCCACTGCCGACCATCTGATGACAGACTGTAGGCAGAAGAGCTGAATCAGGGCAAAGCCGCCAGAACGACCAGTACGGCCCGCCAACTCACCACGCGTTTTCCAGCAGACACCAGCTGAAGCCCCTGGCCTGCGCCATGCAAACTATTCGCATTTACCTTTCGCGCAGCTGGCGGAACCCACGCAGGGGTGAACCAGCCGAGATGGCATTGTTGTTCGGATCTAGATGGAGGGCCGGATCGTCTCGGTCATGGACTCACGTCTGGCTACCGGCAATTCGTGTACTGATGGACGCCAGAACAGCAACTCCACAACACTGCTGAATACAGAAGATGGGTGGTTCCAACAAGGTCCAGCAAGCTCTGTTCCGCAAGCTGCGCGTGATGGCAGGGCGGGGCATGACCAGCAGTTGCATTGCACTGTCGGCAACACTTCTCAGCCTGGGCTTGCCCCAAGGACTTCTCGCTCAGACAAGCACAACGCAATCCCAACCACAAGAAGGCAATACAGCAACCGCTGAGAAGATTGGTGATCGCTTTGGGAATGACCCGTTCTGGAGATCACTGTCCGATCAAGAGAAAGAAGTCTTAGAGCGGTTTGGGATCAATGCAGCATCCTCTCTCTACCGCTATGCCTATGGTCTAGAGGCGTTGCTCATCGAGCTCGGCATAACAATCAGCTCGCCACTGCCAGATGAAGATTCATTGCTGTCAAGGTCATCAAGTCCTAGCCATCAGAACAGCGCACTGCTGGCCTCCATGGATCAGACCTCACTTGCGCTGATTACCATTTACAAGCAAGCTACATGGTCAGCGCTCAATGCAAAAAGCACAACCTACGAGGATCAATTACTTGACGCACTCCAAGACGGCCCAAGCTTAAGCGAAACACTTAAAAGAGATGTTATGCAGCGCGCTTTGGCTTTATCGCAACAGCTAAGCCCTGATATTGATGCAACTACTTACCAAGAGCCTGATATTCAGTCTTTAATTCGGCAAGCAGAAAGATTAGAATCTGAAAAAAAATATGAAGCTGCGGCCACTGCCTGGAAGCAACTATTAGCTATTTCCGAGAAAGATCTCGGCGCAGATCATCCCTCGGTTGCCAACATCCTGACTAGATTGGCACGGCTCCTCAGCGCCCAAGGAAAGTACGGGGAAGCAGAGCCTCTTCTCAGGCGCTCTTTGGCGATTCACGAGAAAAGCCATGGACCTGATTATTCTACGCTTGCCATTTCCCTAAACAACCTCGCATTTCTTCTGAAGAATCAGGGGCAATACAGCGACGCTGAGCCTCTCATTCGGCGCTCTCTGGTCATCTACGAGAAAGCCCTCGGGACGGATCATCCCGTTGTCGCCCAAAGCCTCAACAACCTGGCATTGCTCCTGACTGATCAAGGACAATACGGCGCAGCAGAGCCCCTCTACCGGCGCTCTCTTGCCATCTATGAGAAAGCCATCGGGACGGACCATCCTAATGTCGCCACCACGCTCAATAATCTCGCATTACTTCTGAGGAACCAGGGGCAGTACAACGAAGCAGAGCCTCTCTTTCGGCGCTCTCTGGCCATAAGGGAGAAAGCCCTCGGGACGGATCATCCCGTTGTCGCCCAAAGCCTCAACAACCTGGCATTGCTCCTGACTGATCAAGGACAATACGGCGCAGCAGAGCCTCTCTTTCGACGCACTCTGGCCATCTATGAGAAAGCCTTCGGAACGGATCATCCCAACTTCGCACTCGGCCTCAACAACCTAGCAATGGTTCTGAGAAACCAGGGGCAGTACAGCGAAGCAGAGCCTCTCTTTCGGCGCTCTCTGGCCATAAGGGAGAAAGCCCTCGGGACGGATCATCCCGATGTCGCCAAAAGCCTCAACAACCTGGCATTGCTCCTGACTGATCAAGGACAATACGGCGCAGCAGAGCCTCTCTTTCGACGCACTCTGGCCATCTATGAGAAAGCCATCGGGACGGATCATCCCGATGTCGCACTCGGCCTCAACAACCTAGCAATGGTTCTGAGAAACCAGGGGCAATACAGCGCTGCAGAGCCTCTCATTCGGCGCTCTCTGGTCATTTACGAGAAAGCCCTCGGGTCGGATCATCCCGATGTCGCACTCGGCCTCAACAACCTGGCATTGCTCCTGTTCGATCAAGGACAATACCGCGCAGTAGAGCCCCTCTACCGGCGCTCTCTTGACATCTATGAGAAAGCCTTCGGAACGGATCATCCCAACTTCGCACTCGGCCTCAACAACCTAGCAATGGTTCTGAGAAACCAGGGGCAGTACAGCGAAGCAGAGCCTCTCTTTCGGCGCTCTCTGGCCATAAGGGAGAAAGCCCTCGGGACGGATCATCCCGATGTCGCCCAAAGCCTCAACAACCTGGCATTGCTCCTGCTCGATCAAGGACAATACGGCGCAGCAGAGCCTCTCTTTCGACGCACTCTGGCCATCTATGAGAAAGCCATCGGGACGGACCATCCTAATGTCGCCACCACGCTCAACAATCTCGCATTGCTTCTGAAGAATCAGGGGCAATACAGCGCTGCAGAGCCTCTCTTTCAGCGCTCTCTGGTCATCTACGAGAAAGCCCTCGGGACGGATCATCCCGATGTCGCCCAAAGCCTCAACAACCTGGCATTGCTCCTGTTCTATCAAGGACAATACGGCGCAGCAGAGTCTCTCTTTCGACGCACTGTGGCCATCTATGAGAAAGCCATCGGGACAGATCATCCCGATGTTGCACTCGGCCTCAGCAACTTGGCATTGCTCCTAAAGGACCAAAGAAAGTATAGCGCTGCAGTTTCCACCCTGATTCGATCGCTTGAAATAGAAGGTAGCTGGCTGATACGTGAACTTCCATTTCTTCAAGATCAGGCTCGTTCGGCGCAACTTCGTAAACTTGGCGATACGTGGCAAGTTAGCTTTGGATTGATAGAGCAATATCTCCCTGCAACGCAACTAGCGTTGGAGACCCGTCTCAACCGGCAGGGTCTGCTACCAGAGATTGAAAAGCGTCAGGCTCTCCTGCTCAGTGTATCAAGCATAGATCAAGCCAAGGTGCGTGAGCTTCAAGCATTAACTCAGCAACTCGCTTCCGTTTCTTTGTCAGCTGATCAGCGCGCTTTGCTGCGCCGACAAAGAGACAAAATGCAGGTTGAATTCTACCGTCAGCTCCCAGACCTCCAGATTCAGCTCGTTACCCCCGCCGCAGTAGCCAAGGCATTGCCAGCCGATGGTGTGCTTGTTGAGTTCCAGCGCTACCGCCCCTTTGATGGTCGAAAACCAAGTGATCAGGTCTGGGGTGAACCGAAATACATCGCCCTGCTGCTAACCCCCAACGGCACCATCAGTTTCGTGTCGCTGGGACCAGCAGCAGCGATCGATGCCCTCGTCCACAAGGGACTGAGTGCTTCCGACCAGGACCAGAACGACGCAGAGGCTTTTTGGGCGCAGCTGAGTGAGCTGCTGCTGCGGCCGCTGCTTCCCCACCTCACTGGCAGCCGCCAGTGGTTTCTCTCCCCCGATGGCGAGTTGAACCGGGTGCCATTTGCCGCACTGCCCGCTCCACAGCAACCCAACAAGCCTTTGGCCGAGGCGGTGCAGCTGCGGCTGCTCACCACCGGCCGCGAGCTGGTGCGTCTCCAGCAACCCGCTGCAGGCAGCACTAAAGCTGTAGTGGTGGCTAACCCCAGCTTTGATCGCCCGGGCATCAAGGCAGTTGCATCCCGTCCAGCCGCTGCGCTCAGCGTGGCTCAGCGCCGCTCGGGAGACCTGGGCAAGACCGTCTGGTCCCCTCTTCCTGGCACTCAACAGGAAGGTCAGCAGGTGGCGAGCCTCCTGGGCACCCGTCTGGTCAGTGGGCCGCAGGCCACCACCGCGGCACTGATACAGCAGCAAAGCCCTCGGGTGCTGCATGTTGCTACCCACGGATTCTTTGTTGCCGATCAGCAAGCCCCGCCATCTGATCCCCTGCGCATGCTTCAAGAGGAATCCCCCCTGCTGCAATCGCTCCGCCAGGAAGACCCCCAGCTGCGCAGCGGTCTGGTGCTCGCCGGTGCCAACCAGCCTGACCTCGACCCGAATGACGACGGATATCTGACTGCCGCAGAAGCCTTGCAGCTCAATCTCAAGGGAACCCAGCTGGTGGTGCTCTCGGCCTGCTCCACCGGCCAGGGTGATGTGCGCACTGGCGAGGGGGTGTATGGCCTGCAGCGGGCCCTCACCGTGGCCGGCGCCCGCTCCACCCTGCTCTCGCTCTGGAAGGTGGATGATGCCGCCACCGCCGAGTTCATGGTGCGCTTCTACCGGCGTCTCAAGGCTGGCGAGGGCCGCGCTGATGCCCTGGCCGCCGTCCAGGCTGAGTTTCGCAATGGCTCGGTGAAAGGTCCCATGGGCGAGGACTGGCGCACCCCCTACTTCTGGGCCGCCTGGCAGCTCACCGGCGACTGGGGGCCGATCCAGGGGCTCTGATCCCTCCCCGTGGAATTACCTCACGGCGGCAAGAACGAGGGGAGAGCAATGAGTGGCACCACTGCCGCTCGCCCCCCCCCTGCACAAACGATTGCCGGTCTCACCTCCAGCTCCCTGCTGGCTGCCCTGCTTGGACTCAGCCTCAGCTCAGGCCTGGCTGTTCAGGCCCAGTTTCTCTATCCCGATGGGAGCGTCCGCAATCAGAACGGCATCATCCAGTCCGGGCCAGATCCTCGCCGCTTGCTACCCACCCTTCCCTCGCAGCAGCGTTACCTCGATCGCAACAACGGCACGATCTACGACGGCAACGGCCTGATGCGCCAGGGTCCGAATCCCAGTCGGACCCTGCCGGGCTGGACCGGCGGCTGGTGACTGTCCCCAATCGGTGTACCTGCTCGATCAGTAAGCCCTGATCCCCGCTGTCGCCCTCTGTCCACGCCTCTGAGCAGGAATCACCCCCAGCGCACCGGAACGAGAAGACAACAAGAGGGGCAGCAAAGCCCCTCCTGTTCATCGCAAGTACTCGTCATGCTCAACAGCAAATCCGCCCGAGAGGGCACCATGAGCTTCACCCAGCAGGGTCTGCTCTGGATGGGACTCGGTGCCTGTATGGCGCCGTTCACCGGTGGGGCCTCACTGGTCCTCGGTGGCTGCCACCTGGTTTGTGGCGTGGCGTACGACCAGCTGAATCTTGGAACCCGCAAGGACACACCGAACAAAGACTGACCACCTGGAATCACCCCGCAGCCCTTGGAACAAGGGGTAGGGGACGGCAGGGCTGACCTGCTCCACCACCGATCTCACCCCCACGACCATGAAGCGCTTCGTTTCCTCCCTGCTGCTCCTCGCTCCCCTCGCCGTGCTGGCCCACCAGCCGGCCGCCAAGGCCTGGGGCTGGAACTACTACTACCAGGACTACGGCAATTCCGGTTACGGCAGAGTAACCGGCCCCCGGGGATACACCGGGACCTACCAGCGGCAGCGCGTGGGCAACACGGTCTTCTCCAACTACTCCAGCCCCTACGGCCGCTCCCGCTGCACCACGCAGTACATCGGCCAGCAGATCTTCCAAAGCTGCCACTGATCAGCTAACCACACCCACCTGAATCTTCACCCTGCTACTTGACAGCCAGCCATGTCCACTTACCGCTATAGCAAAGATGGAGCCGGAGTCCTGATCCGCCAGTCAATCGAAACCACAACGGTTGGGGTGGCCTTCCCCGCCGCTGCTGCAGCCAGCGCTCTCGGCGGGGTGGAGGCTTTCCGCCGCGTGGGCTGGGATGACCTGCCCACCGAGCTCAAGGAGCAGCTGCGCACCGACGGCATTCGCGATGGTGCCCGCCGCAGTGATGCAGAAGCCCAGGAGCTCTTGGACCAACGGGTGCATGCAGAAGCCAGGGGCTCGATCGATGGAGTCGATGCCGTGGTCAACGACCCGAACATCCCCGCAATGCACATCAAGCCCCATGCCGATGGCGGCAGCAGCGATGCCAGCAACATCGTCTACGGGCCCAAGTCGCTGAACTCCAGCCTCAGGGACACCCCCATGAGTGAGGAGCACGTCGCTGAGGCCGAGGCGTACACCCTCGAGGTTGCCGAGCTCAACACGCCTGGTGTCACCGGCGATCTGGTTGAAGTGGCTGGCGACACCCTGGAAACTGGCGCCCTCGGTGGCGTGATGGGTGGTGGCCTGGCCGCCGTGCACCGCCTGGCCCAGGCCCAGGGTTACCGCGATGCCGGTCGGGATGACCTGGCGGCCCAGGCAGAAGCGCAGATCGCCAAGGATGCGGCCAAAGGCACAGTCAACGGCGTCGTCCGCGGCACCTCCATGGCCGTCACCCAGGCGGTGCTCGGCGCCAATCCCCTCACCGCTGGCATCGGCCTGGTGGCACCGGATGTGGTGTCCCTGCTCACCCAGAAGGACAAGCTCAGCGAGCAGGAGTACAACCAACGCGCCATGGGGGTGGTGGGTAAGGGAGCCCTGGCCACAGCCTTGGTCTGCGCAGGCCCCGTGGGCTGGCTTGGGCTGGCTGGCTTTTCGATCATCTCGGCCTATGGCAAGGCCAGCCAGCAGGGCGCTGAAGGGCTCAAGCAAAGCTGAAGCCACCACGCCCCACGCACCCATTCCGTCCATCTCCTCCATCGTCTGCTCTCGCCATGACCCGTCAACGCGATCCCTTCCGCATCCCCCACGCCGGCATCGAGGCCGCGCCCCTGGCTGGTCTCTCTTCCCTGGATGTGACCACCGCCAGTGAGGGCTTCACCGCAGGGGAATTCCTGAGGGAGTCCACCCTCGGTGGCGTGGTGGTCTACGCCATCTATCAGGCGCTGCTCACCTCCCTGCGCACCGAGGCCCTGCGCCGCCGCGGCACCATCACCCGCGCCGTGCAGATCCAGGTGATCACCAGCACCATCTGGGAATCCACCAAACAGGGTGCGGCCGTCAGCCTGGTGCTGGCGGTGGTGCTGCTGGTGTTCCCCTGGTTGGCAGCACCGTTATCTCTGCTGGGTTTGGTGGGGATGGGCAAGGCCTCCCTGGATCTCTTCCATGCCTTCTGGGATGGCCTCGATGAGGTGCAGCGCGCCGAGCTGCTGGCCACGGCCATGGATGCGGGTGTGAACCTGCCGGGTTTTCTCACTCGCCCCCAGGCAGCGTGACCTCAGGCATCGCGTTGCTGCTCGGTTTACTTGGATGACTTCGCGACCTGCCCTCATGCAGAGCTGACCCTGGTGTCACCGGTCCATCCGCGACAGCGCTGCTCCACCCAGCAGAGCCAGCAGCAGCTTGAGGGTGGAATCAAAGCCGCCCTGCAGCTGCTCCAGCGTGCCGGGGCAGATCTGCCCGACAGGCCGGCCATCAAGTGCCCGCTGACCGCAAACCCCGGCGGCGAGGGAATAGATCAGCAGCTGGGTACCGATCACCACCGCCAGGATCTTGAAGACGAACCGCTCCCGGTCGAACGGCGGCTTGGGTGGCCGGGGCAGTGGGTTCGCTTGCATCGCTGCTCCTCCCTGGCGATCAGGCCCCAGCCGGTGGCAGCACCAGCGCCCCGCTCTGCAGCAACCCCCAGACCCGCCGGGCTTCCGCCTGGCGTCGCTCGGTGTGGGGCGTGCCGGGCCTGAAGTAGCCCTCAGCTGCTGCAGCCGAACCGGTCCAGTAGGCCGCCGCATCTGCTGGATCCATGCAGAAGGGGCGGTCCTCGAACACTCGGGTCCAGCCGATCAGCGAGCCCTCGGGCGGATCGTGTAGGCCGGCGTACTCCTCCGCGAAGTACAGCTCCTGCAAGCCGTTGCTGTTGGGGTCGATCCCCTCGCTGATGGCTTGCAGCCGTGCTGCGTCGTAGGCGGTGCGGCGGACGCCGGTGTACTGCATGGCCCCGCGGCCAGCTCCACTACCGGCCTCGACCACATCGAGGTTTTCCAGCTCCGGCTCCCCGGTCTCGACCACCATGCAGCCAAGGAAGCCGCAGGCCTCCTCAGCCGTGAGCGGCTGGATGACGCCCAGGCTGGCCTCGGTGACGGTGCTGCTGCAGAAGAAGTCCAGCCAGTGCTGCAGGTTGGCGTGGGGCCCGGGCTCCCCCTCCCCGGGCCCCGCCGTCACTTTTTTTCCTGGAACACCCCCACATACACCGTGCCCTGGCGGTAGAGCGGCAGCACCTTGTCGCGCAGATCGGCGTTGTGGATGCGGATGCAGCCCAACGTGGGATGCAGCGGCTGCTGCGGCGCCCAAGCCATGGGCCAGCCGCAGGCCGATCCACCACCGTGGAGCATGATCCCGGCCCGGCCAACAGCTACCTCCTGGCCTTCCAGCTCCTCCATATCGAAGGAGTACCAGCCGTAGCCCATGGCGGTATCGCTGCAGGCCGGGTTGGGGTTCTGCTCGTAGTCCGCGTAGAGCTTCCCGAGCTTGTAAAGCCCAGGTGGGGTGTCGGTGTTGGTGTGGCTCCAGTCGGTGTCGGCGCCCTGGCCGCGTGCCAGGCAGGGGATCTTCCAGAGCAGCTGGCCGCTGTGGTCGTAGGCCTCCATGTCCTCGTCCCGGTCGTTCACCAGCAGGTAGGTGTCGCCGGGTTTGACCGGTGCCGGCTTCTGGGGACCGGCCATGCCGGCCTCCTCTGAACCGCGGGGATCCAGCCCACCGGTGGGTGCCGTCAGCTCGGGAGGCTGCTCGCTGTAGATGACGGCCCAGGGCGCCTGCTCATCGAGGATCGCTGTGCCTTGGTCGCTGCCGCTGATTGCGGCATGCAGCTGCAGGACGCCGTCCTGCTGCTGCGGCTGGCCTTGGTAGTAGCGGAAGCGATCGGCAAACCGCTCGGCGCTCATCGGGGTGGTCATCGGGAGTGGTGCTGACCACGGCCTTTGCCAGCGGGCGCTCAACCCTGCGTCTGCCTGGATCCCGCGCACCCGTGATGCGGTGGGCTGGGAACCCCTGCTGATCCATCCGATACTGAAGAGATCGGACTGGTGCCATGGCCAGCGCAGACACCCTGCTTGTATTCGGTCCTGATCAGGTGCTTGCACTGCTGCGTGAGCGCCAAAGCGAATGGCGGCAGCGCTATCAGCTGCAACGCATTGGGCTGTTCGGCTCCATGGCTCGCAACCAGGCCACGGCCTCCAGTGACGTGGATGTGTGGGTTGAACTCGATCCCCTCACCCCCTACGCCACCGTCCATCTCAAGCAGGAGCTGGAGGAGCTGCTGCAGCGCCCGGTTGATCTGGTGCGTTTGCGGGAGCGCATGAATCCCGCCCTGCGGCAGGCCATCCTGCAAGAAGGCATCAGCGCGTGAGCGGTGACCTGCTGTTGCTGCTTACCCCGCTGCGGCAGGCCCTGGAGCGGATCGAGCGCAAGGCACAACCCTTGCTGATGGATCCGGCACTGCTGGACCGTGAGGAAGGCCAGGACCTGCTCGATGTGATTTGCATGCAGTTCCTGGCAGCCGGGGAAGCACTCAAACGACTGGACAAGCTCCAGCCTGGGCTTCTGGCAGCGAGCTTTCCTGCTGTCGACTGGAAGGGAGCCATGGGGTTTCGCGATGTCATTGCGCACCAGTACTTCGATCTCGATGCCGAGCAGGTGCTGCTGATCTGCCAGCAGGCCCTACCCGGCGTTCTGGCTGCCGTTCGCGACCTTGAGCAACGCAGTCAGGACACGACCTAAGACAGGGCCGATGATTGCCCCTGTATGGGGGCAATTGCGGGCCAGCGAACTCCTGCCCACGGCCCCGCAGCTGGGCACTCAGAGCACGAGCACCCGGGCGGCTGACCCCCAGATCAGCTGCTGATTGTGCGCCAGCAGCAGGGCCTGCTCCCGCGGCAGCCAGTGGGGAGCAGCGCTGATGTGCCCCTCGCCATCGAGGAACAGGCACCGCGGCTGTGTGCTGCCCTTGGCAGCCAGACGGAAGGAGACCAGGCGGATCGGGCAGGCCGGGGCAACGGGAATGGTGGCCATGGCGGCGGGGCAGACAGGACGCGACCACCGCGCCCCGCCATGACGGGGCATCCTGCGGAGCGCCTGCTGCTCTCGCCGCCAGCCACCCGAGCATGGTTCCCCCGGCCGATCCAGCCCCCCTTCTTGACAGGGCCACTACAAAGCACCCTGGCCTGCCAGCCCGCCTACCTTGATGGCGGTGATGCCACTGCCATGGGCCCATCCGCACTGGAGCAGTTCCTGGCCCACGTGCAGGCCGACCCTGCCCTGCGCCGGCAGGTGAGCGAGGCGATCACCGCTGATGAGGTGTCGCTGCTGGCCCAGGCCCTGGGCTACCCGGTGAGCGGCAGTGACCTGCTGCGCTTCTCCGGTCGCTCCGCCGCCGGCGTGCGGGTGACGCGGATCGATCACCCAGGGGAATACCCCGGCCGCTACGTCTGAGCAGCCACCAGGGGCTGGATCTGCTCCAGCTCGTCGGCCAGTTCAGCACTGGCCAGCTCAGTGTCGTGGGCGGCCTGGGCCCGCAGCCAGTAGCCAGGACTGAGGCCCAGAAACCGGCAAAGGCGCAGATCGGTGTCGGCGCTGATCGCCCGCTGGCCCGTCACGATTTCGCTGATCCTTGAGGCCGGCACGCCAATGGCCTTGGCCAGCCGGTACTGGCTCACACCCAGCGGCTGCAGGAACTCCTCCTGGAGCAGTTCACCGGGGGTGATGGGGGGCAGACGGTCCATGACAGGGATCAGTGGTAGTCGACGATTTCGACAGCATCGGGACCGGCGGCAGTCCAGATGAAGCAGAGGCGGAACTGGTCGTTGATGCGGATGCTGTGCTGGCCTGTGCGATCACCCCGCAGGGCCTCCAGTCGGTTGCCCGGTGGAACGCGCAGGTCGTCCAGACGGCCTGCAATCTCCAGCTGCCTGAGCTTGCGGCGGGCCACGCGCTCAAAGGACTGGAACCGGGGCGCGGCCCAGCCCTGGGCCAATCGGTTGGAGATCGTCGAGTGAAGTTCTGTTTAATCGATGACGGCTTGAGCTTGGCTTGCTAGCACGTTGGAGTTACCCCACGGCAAAGGCCAGCCTCTATGAGTGCTGCCTCGATCCCAGGCGCCAGCGAAACGCTGGTCTCGCTGCTCAAACAGCGCCTAGAAGTGTTGTTGGGGCCAACACGTGATGGCTACGATGTAGAGCTTTTTCGTAGCGCCCAATACTACGGGCCACCCACTAACACGGTTTCCCTGCTGCTTTATCGCGTTGATGTAAACAAGGCATGTCGCAATAGCGATTCGCCTGCAGGGTCGCCGACCATTCCCGGCACCCGCTGGCTGGAACTGGAGCTGTCGTATCTGTTAACTGTCTGGGGCCAAAGCTCAGCAAGCGGCGAGCAGCGAATGCTGCAGCACTGCATGGAAATCCTGCAGGAGTTCGCCATCGTGCAGGGTTCATGGCTGAGCCCCTCCTATAACTGGGAGCCTGAGGATGCGCTGCAGATCTCACTGGCCCCGATGAACCATGAAGACATGATGCGGCTATGGGACAGCTTTGATCTCCCCTATCAGTTGTCCGTTCCTTATTTGGTGCGCACGGTGCGCCTGGCACCAAGGGAGAGGAGCGAGGTGCCGGTCACCAGCCAAGCCCTTGCCTTCGGGTCGCGGATCCAGCCATGACCTGGCTGCTTCCCTATCCGCTGCCATGGCCCTTTGGGGAAGCGCTGGCCTGGAGCAACTCGCGGGGATGGGAAGGGGTGCCGGTGCTGGGATCCCTGGCGATCCAGCCGGTGCCCCATCGGGTTGATGAAGAGGGTCTCCCAGCAGGGATGGAGCGTTGGTTGCCGCGTGAAAGCATTCCTGACCTTCTCGTGCGCTGCCGGGGATCACGAGAGATGCCCAGCTGGCATGCCGCCAATGGCCTCTACGGTTTTGTGGAGCTGGCGCCAGGTCCCCACACCTTCACAATCGAAGATCCTCTGGGCCGCTATCTGCCGGCAAAGCTCAACCTCACCGTCATCGATCGGGGGGAGTGCATGAGTCACTGAAGCGGTTGCAGCGACCCACCCAGGTAGAAGATTGGCGTCAGCTGGTGCATCGCCTGCCGTTGCGTCCGGCTCCAGGAGCGGGAAAACATGCTGGCTCCACCGGAATCTGGGGTGAGCTGCGCGATGCGGGGGGCAGCCAATCCCCTTTGCGTTGGTGTAGGTGCAGACCAGATTCCGCGGAGTGCTCGCCAGCCCCACCCCCTGGAGCGACTCCTCAGGTGGATATGCCGTGGACCTGGATGGGGAGCGGCCCGATCCATTCGCATCTCCAGGCACCCTAGAGGAACGTGAAGGAAGGCTTTGCCTGCCGCTGCACCCATCTGCGGGTAGAGTCTGTCCAGGGTGGAGCGCATCCCCTTCCTGGATCAAGGGCTTGTGCAAGGGATCTCCGCTAGGACGGCCCCGACCGTTTATGGCTACCCCAGAGCTAGCGGGCCCTACCTCCGGCTTCGGGATGGACCGGATGGGCTGTTCAGTGATCGACTGCCGCTGCGAATCGACCGTCAGCAGCGCTGGGATCTGATTCTGATCTGACTGTTCCACTCCATTCATCACCTTTTTCCTCGTCATGCCTGAGTATCTCGCCCCCGGTGTCTACGTTGAAGAAACCAGTTTCCGCGCCAAGTCGATCGAGGGGGTAGCCACCTCCAGCTGTGGCTTCGTGGGGCAGGCGCGCTATGGGCCGATCAAGGGGTTGCCGGAGCTGGTGACCAGCTATGAAGATTTCAAGCGACTATTCGGTGATCATGACCTTTTGCTGCTGGATGGCATACCGACGCTCAACCATCTGGCCTATGCGGTTCGACTCTTCTTTGAGAACGGTGGAAAACGGGTATATATCAGCCGTTTGTACTCCGCCCCGACGGCCGTAGCCGCTGGCGTAAATGCCGATGGAGTTGCCGAATCTGTCTTGATCGCTGGCACCGGAGCAACAGACGTTGATCGTGTGAGCCTACGGGCTCGATTCCCGGGTCGCGCCGGTAACGTTCAAGTCACTGTGCGAGCTCTACGCAGCGGCAACTTACTCACCGGCGTTACCGGATCGAAGCGGCTCAGCGGAGTACGCCGCGGAGATGTGGTGGAAGTCATACCCGCTGGCGGCACCATCAAGCAACGCGTGGTGAGCGCAGGCGGAGCTGAGGCCATCACGCCCGATCATCTTTATGCCATTTCAATGGGAAGTAGTGGCCAGATCGTGCTGACAAGGGGTGACGGATCGATCTTGGATGTGGCCATCACAGATGCGGTTGCCATCCAGAAGATCACCGTAGACCTTGAGGTGCATCCTAACCCAGATGGCAGTAGTGGAGCGCGAAGCGATCTATATCAACGCATGTCTGTTCATGCTGATTCCGAAGATTTCATCGGCCAGGTTCTACGCCACGACGATCGCGATGGTGTGCAACCCCCCGCCGATAGCAGCCAACGGATTTATCTCGCCCGCGGTGCAGGGTCGGCCAGCAAGCCGGTGCCTCCTTTCCCTCAGGGAACGGCGGCGACGGATGCGCTGAAGGCAGCGTTTGCACGGGATCTGTTGGCGGCACTCACCCTGGACTCTGGGGCCCCAGATCCCGATGAGGCTCGGCCTGCCTTCGCGCTCCGCGGTGGCTCCGATGGTCAAGCAGTGGTGGCCAGTGATTTCGATGGCTCAGGGGAAGGTCGGGACGCCAAAGGGTTGAAGGCGCTTGCCGAGATTGACGACATCGCCATCGTTGCCGCGCCGGGCAGTGCGGCCCTTGCCGATACGGAAAGGCAGGCCGTGACCAACGCCTTGATCAGCCACTGCGAAAACCTGCGCTATCGCTTTGCCATTTTGGCCGGGCCGCGCGATCTCAATCAGACCGGCATTCGTGCGGTTCGCAGCCAGATCGACTCCAAGCACGCCGCGCTCTATTACCCCTGGCTCTTGCTTCCGCCGGTGGAGCGCAACAGTCCACCTTTGGCCCTCTCGCCGGAGGGCGCCATGGCCGGCATCTATGCCCGCAGCGACATCGAGCGGGGCGTGCACAAAGCGCCAGCCAATGAAACGGTGCGAGGTGTGCTCGGTTTCAACCGCAACGTGGATAAGGGCGAGCAGTATGTGCTCAATCCCGAGGGTATCAACTGCTTGCGTTTCTTCGAGGGCCGCGGCTATCGCGTCTGGGGGGCGCGCACGATCTCTTCCGATCCTGAATGGGTGTATGTAAATGTGCGGCGATTATTCATTTTTCTGGAGCATTCGATCGATCGCAGCACCCAGTGGGCGGTGTTTGAACCCAACAATGAAGAGCTCTGGCTGAAGATCCGGCTCACGATCGAAAGCTTCCTTTACGACGTGTGGCGCACCGGTGCCCTGCTGGGCAGCAAGCCCGAAGATGCCTACTTCGTGCGCTGCGATCGCAGCACGATGAGCCAGGGCGATCTCGATAATGGCCGCCTCATCTGCCTGATCGGCGTGGCCCCCACCAAGCCGGCGGAATTCGTGATCTTCCGCATCGGTCAGTGGACCGCTGATGCCTCAATCATCTGATTTTTCTCCCCTGATTTCCCATGGCTGTCACCCGCGATGATCCCTACGGTCCGTTTAACTTCCTGGTCACCATCTCACCGGAGAGCGGTGGTGAATTCCGCGGCGGCTTCTCCGATTGCTCCGGCCTGAACACGGAGATCACCTACGCCGATTACCGCGAGGGCACCGAACCCTTTAGCCGCCCGTGCAAGATTCCGTTGATGTACAAGCCCGGCGATGTCACCCTCAAACGCGGCCTGATCGCGGCGCTTGATCTGTGGCAATGGGTGAGCCTGGTGCGCAGCGGCAACATGCTGGCTCGCGCCACGGTAGTGATCCAGCTACGCAGTGAAGACAGCGCCGGCGTGGTCGCCACCTGGACCCTTACCCGCGCCCGGCCGTCGAAATGGACCGGCCCCAGCCTGGCGGCCAAGGGGGCCTCCGATGTGGCGATGGAGGAGTTGGTACTTGTCTGCGAAGACATCGCCTACGAGTGAGCGCGGAGCGATGGTCGTCACCCGGCCCATTCAGCCCTGGCTTTCCGGCCGGGCCCCCGGTGTCTACGAGGCCAGCGCCCCGCGCTCTGCGCCGGCCCTGGCCAGGCTCGATGGCAGGGAGTGATGGTTGCTGGCAATAGTGACCTCCATTGCCAACGATTATGGATAGATCGTGCGCAGCCACGATCTTATCCGAAGTTGAACAAGCCGGCAACGCTAAGGCCCAGCGCCTACTGCAGAACAATCAGGCCGCTTTTCAGCTCTGCTTTAGCTTCTGCCCTAGGAGAAATGGCCTACAGATGGGGGTGCAGACTCGTCGAGCTATGCAGCTCTCCACTCTAGGCACGCAGGCGGGCCAGCAGGCCGGTTCTGGTTGAGAACGGACCATCATCGACTGCGGTTGCTACTCACTACGGTCTATTCCTTCCCTTGTTGATGGTTTCAAGCTGGCGCTGGGTTGATTTCTCGCACCCTCACAGCGATGATTGCCATCACACCGCCGCAGTGTGGGCAGCGGATGGGTGGGGTGGGCTGGTTCTGCCAGGGCTGGCCTTGCCGGGGTTCCGGCAGCACGACGCGCAGCAGCAGTTGCACCACCTGCAGCAGCTTCTGGCTGTTGCCATGGAGCAGGCCGTAGTCGCGGGCGCGCCGGAAGCGTTTGGGCAGCACATGTCGCAGCAGCATCCACAGGAACTCCGCCCCTGGCAGGCTCTGGATCTGCTCCGCACCGCTGTTGTCGCGGATGCGAAAGGTGATCTGGCCATCGCGATCACTGAGGATGTCCTTTTCCGGGAGCACTCCGCGGTAGAGGTAGCGCCCCAGATACACCAGCGCCTTGCTGCCACTGCCGACTGATGTGCAGTGCACCACCCAATCCCTTGGGATCGTTGCCTGCACCTGCAATCCCGCTCTGCGCATGCCGTCCAGCCATTTGGCGCGGAACACCTTGGCCAGGTTGGTGGCCGGGAAGAGATAGCCCCGCTCTTTCCACTGCCAGGTTCTCGGCTGGCCTCCCTTCTGCCCTGCCACTGCTGGCTGGCGGTGGATCGCACCAGCAGGGACGATCAGGTGCACGTGGGGATGGAAGTCCAGGCGGCGGCTGTGGGTATGCAGCACCGCATGGGCACCGGTGATCCCCTTGAGCCTGGGATCTCTGCGGGCAAAGGAGTCCACCGTCTGCCAGGCGGTTTTGAGCAGCAGGTCGTAGCTGATGCGTTGCTTACTCCAGAACAGAGCCCGCAGCTCGGCCGGCACCGTGAAGGTGATCAGGAAGTACTCCACCGGCAGCAGCTTGGCCTGCTGCCGCTCGATCCAGCGCTGGCTGCCCGTGTGTTGGCAGTGGGGGCAGCTGCGATGCCCGCAGGAGTGGGGAACCTTGAGGCGGTGGTGGCAGTCGCTGCAGCGGAGCACCATCAGGTCTCCGCCCTGGCGGCGGCAGCGCCGCATCGCCTGCAGGGCCTGGCGATGGCTGGGCAGCAACTGGGGTCCATGCAGGCGCTCTAGTTCGCCCTGGTGGCGTTCGACCACCTCGGAGAGGAGCACCATCACACGCCCTCCTCCCAGCGCAGCTGGAAGCCATCGAGCAGCCTCTCGATGCGCTCACGGCTGTTGTGGCGCACCACCTGGGTGATGTGGGCGTAGCGGGCGGTGGTGTTGCTGTGGCTGTGGCCGAGCAGCGACTGGATCAACCTCAGGTCCATCCCCTGCTCCAGCAGGTGGGTGGCATAGGCATGGCGCAGGCTGTGGACCGTGAGTTTTTTCTGGATGCGACAGTCCAGCCGTGCTGCCCTCAGGGCTGCCTGCACGCCGCTGGCATCCATCGGTGCACTGGCGATGCGCACGATGATCTGGTGACCAGCCGGCGAGGGGAACAGCAGCCGCGGGTGGCGGTGGCTGCTCCAGAAGCGGCGCAGCGCCTGCAGGGTCAACGCCGGCAGGGGGACGTAGCGATCCTTGCCGCCCTTGCCATCGCGGATGTGCACGCGACGCTGGCTGCCATCGATATCAGCGACCTCCAGAGCCAGGCCTTCTGTGATCCGCAGCCCCAGGCTATAGACCACCAGCAGAAAAATCCGGTAGCGTAACTTGCGCACTGTGTTGATTAAGAGCTGAACTTCCTCCCGGGTTGGAATGTCTGGCAGCGTGCGCACACGCGGGGGACGGATGATCTTGATCCATTCCATCTCCCGCTCCAGCACATAGCGGTGGAAGAACTGCAGGCTGGAAAGGTCAACCTTAATCGTGCTCCATGAGTATTGCTCCAGCATGGTAGAAAAGTAGTCTTTCAACTCGTCAGGCTGAAGGTCGTCCGGGCAGCGGCCAAAGTGTCCAGCTATCCGATAGAGCGTGCGTCTGTAACTGTCGATCGTCTTGTCGCGCAGACCATGCAGGTGCATGGCCTGCGTCATTGCATCTAGGCGCGAATCAAATCTGGCCTGCTCAGCAGGATCCATGGGTGATGCCTCCGGAAGGAAAGATAAAGGAACGCTGCACATCGATGGATGCGCATTCCTCAGTGTCTTTCTCTCCTGGCTGCACGACATTGAAGGCCAGCCAACCGCCGCACTCCGCCGCAGTGGGCTGATCGTATCGGCGGCGCAATGGCAGGTCCCGACAGGGGCTTGGCTATGATTGGCTGTTGGAATCTGCCGCGTAGCGGCTTAGTTCAACATGGGTTATTCCGGTTCCGGCACGGAGAGAGCCCGCCATGCGGCTATTCGACCCCGACGCGCGACAGCGGATGCCTCTACTCGACTGGACGGCGAAGCGGTGCGGCGACAGTGCGACCCTGGCCGGCTGGCAAGTGCTGTTTCTGCAACACCAGCTGGAAAACCATCTGCCCCAAGCAGAGGTGATCCTCGATCTCGGGGTACGTGTGAATGACTTCCACTGGCTGGATATTCCCTACACCTCATCACCGGAGATCCGTGATGAGCTGATCCGTCGCCGGGCGGTACCAAGGAGCAACTTTATATGCCACAACTACAAACTGGAGCAACGCTACAACAGCTACCAGCGTTTGAGAGTGACAAACTGGATTCGCGACTACATCGCAGCCAACGGAATAGACGCGCCACTACTGGTTCTTGATGATGGCGGTTATTTCCTAGAGGCGATGATCTGCCTACGCCAGCATCTTCGCAGACTGGTCATCGTGGAGCAAACCACCCGGGGCATTATCAAGTACAACCGCAATGCAGCTATCCGTCACTACTGTAGAGATATTCCTGTCATTAATATTGCCGAATCAAGGCCCAAGAAAAAGCTGGAACCGGCATTTATTGCCACTGCCGTATGCGGTGCGGTGATGGAGAAAATCGCGGCCCGTCCCGGCGCAGATGAAATTCTGCGCCGGGCACCACGAGCTCTGGTACTCGGCTACGGGGCGATCGGTATGGCAGTGGCAGCTGAACTGAATGCATCTCTCGGCCTGTCACGAGCACAGATTCATGTGGTGGATGTGAGCTCTGAAAGCCAACGGCAGGCCCTGGAAGATGGCTACAGCGCTTGGAACCGTGAGCGGGTGGAAGGGGGCTTCGGACTGGTACTGGGCTGCACGGGCACGTGCAGCTTCGAGATGTGGGATTACGTGCATCTGGCACCCGAATCTCTGTTGATCAGCGCATCCTCAGGTGCCAGCGAACTGGCACGGGAGGATTTCGTGGAATACGCTCAGGCCTCAGCCTTTGATGATGTCTTCGTAATCAACAGCGATAGCCTGATCAACGGTAATGTTCATGCCGACATCAGCCTCCAGGTGATCGATCATGTTGTGCACATTGCCAATGGTGGCTTTCCGGTTAATTTCGATGGGCGGCTTAACCGGATTATGCCGGAGCAGATGCAGATCACACAGGCAATAATGGTGCACGGTGCGATTCAGGCCGTGCAGAGCGAGCACCTAGGCGGATTGGTTCCGCTGGATCCAACATTCGAGGACGACCTGGAGGATGCTTTCCGCAAAATGGAATAAGGCGCCAGATGGCCGAGGGTTTGCGTTCCAACAGCCGGTGTGGAACGCCGTGGTGGAGATGTTGAAGCAATGGCGGGAGCAGCTCAGTGGCAAGGACGCCTCGATCAGTGGCTGGGCTGGGTCGTTGGGTTAAATCCGGGGAGTGAATTCAGGAGAAGCAGCGGGGCAGACGGTGCATCACCCCCTCGCCCCGTTGCACCAGGGCATTCTGCGGAGCGCCTGCTGCTCTTGCCGCCAGCGACCACCCCTGCTGACCTGCGCTGAGCACAAACCAGTGGCTTAAGCGGACCTGGCAACAGCTGCTGTTGTCACTGGGGCGAGGCCCCTGGAGCGTGCCCTTGGGCCTGACCTTGATCGAGGCGCAGAAATACGCCCGCCGAGCGGAACAGCTGGCGGTGCTCAAGACCTTTGCGGAGGGGGAGCTGCTGCGCCGCCTGCCGTTCCGCAACCTCGTGGGCGGCTCGCTGAGCTTCCCGGCGGAGACCAAGCTGCCCCGCGTCGGTTTCCGGGCGGTGAATGAGGGCTACCGCCAGAGCTATGGCGTCATCAACTCCGATTCGGAGTTCGTACACCTCTTTGGCGGCGACCTGGATGTGGACCGCTCGATCGTTGATCTGCAGGGCCCCGAGGCCCGTGCCGCCCAGACCGAGATGAAGGTGCGCTCCATGCGGCTGACGCTGGAGGCGGCGATCATCAACGGCGATGACACCTTTGATCCGCGGGCGTTCAACGGGCTGAGCAAGCGCCTGGTGCCGGGCGAGGACCAGACGATCGACAACGGCGGCAGCACCCTCAACCTGCTGGCGCTGGAGGCGTTGACCGACAGCGTGATCGGCTACGGCGGCGACAAGGTGCTGATCGCCAGCAAGGCCGCCCGCCGCCAGATCAGCACCGCCTCCCGCCAGGCCGGGGGCGACCTCTACGAGGTGATCGACGGCCGGCACTTCTTCGAGGGGGTGGAGATCCTGCTGGTGGAGGAGGACGCCGAGGGCAACGCCGTGCTCGGCTACGACGAACCGGGGGACACCACCTCGATCTACTGCTGTGTGCTCGGGGATGCGGCGGTCTGCGGTCTGCAGGGCCCGTTCGAGGGGCGCTACGGCATCTCGGTGCGGGACTTCGGGGAGGTGCACGACGCGCCGGTGTTCCGCACGCGGGTGGATTGGTACGTGGGCTTTGCCGTGTGCAACCGCAAGGCCGCTGCCCGCCTGTTCAACGTGGCGCCCATGCCGCTGGTGGTCTGAGCCACCGCCAGCAGCAGAGCCCTTCCCATCGCGAGCGCATAACAGCCGGCCCACCGGCAGCGCTGCTTCTTCCCCTTTCTCTGGAGACCCATTCCATGACTGCCCAAGCCACCCGGCTGCTCGACGCCCAGACGGTGCTCGTCGGCTGGATCAACCATTCGGCGACCGACTGCTACGAGCACAGCCGCAGCAGCGGTGATGTGGTGAACCTCGGCACCGACCTCGATGCCACCAGCACCTTTGTGCTCGTCGCCTCCCATCCCGGCCACAGCGAGGCGGTGACGGTGACGCTGGAGCTGGCGCCGCTTTTGGCTGACGGCAGCGCCGGCAGCTGGATCACGGCTGCCGCCGTGGCGATTCCCGCCAGCGGCGGCAAGGTGGAGGCCTTGATCAGCGGCGCTGCGTTGCTGCTCAACCCAGCCGACAGCGAGCTGATCACCCCGCCCTGCCTGCGTCTGGCGCGGGCGATGGTCTCCCCGTCTACACCGGCGGCGATGACCGTGGCGCTCACCGCCAACCAGGGGCTGTGAGGTGAGCGCCATGAACAATCCCCTCGACACCCTCAATGCGGCGGCCGGTGCTGAGGCCCTGCCGCTGCAGCTGCTGCAACCCCTCGACAGCAGCAACCCCGGCTCCACCCCGGTGCCGCTGGGCGGGCCGGAGCAGCGGCTGGTCGTGATGCCGGGTCCCGGCGTCGATGGCCATGACGGCAGCTGGCTGCCGCCCAGCCAGCTGCTGATCGGCAAGGACGGCGAAACCCGCTCGATCTGGCCGGTGCACCTGGCGGGCTGGCAGGCCCTGGGCTGGCAACTGCTCAGCCCCGCCAGTGGCGGCGATGATTCGGCACCGGTGGATGCCGAGGACAACGCGCCAGAGCCTGCTGTGGACCCCGGCCCGGTGCTGCCTGAGCAGGAGGTGCCTGAGCCTGAACCAGAGCTGGACGATGAGCCCGAACCGGACCTCGAACCGGACCCCGAACCGGACCTCGAACCGGAGCCTGAACCGGACGTCGAACCGGAGCCCGAACCGGAAGCCGAGCTCCCTGAACGCTCACCAGACCCAGACCCTGCCCCTGCTGCTCCTGCTGCTCCTGCTGCTGCTGCTGCTGCTGCTGCTGCTGCCGATGCCGATGCCGCTGCCGATGGCGATGGCGATGGCGAGGCCAGCAGCGGCAGCACCAGCGGCAGCGGCGGAGAAGCGTTGCTGGCTGCAGAGCCCACCGACTTCCAGGCGATGACCAAGGCCCAGATCGTCGAGTTCTGCTCCAGCGTCTACGGGGTGGAGCTCGATGGCAGCCAGACCAAAGCCGAACTGGTGGAGCAGGCCACGGCGCTGGAGGCCCAGGCCAGTGGCACCGCTGCCGCCGATCTGGCGGCGCTGGAGCTGGTGGATGCCCTGCTCTGATCCCCGCCCCTGCCATCCGGGCCAGGGGCACGGTGGCCAGGGGCTTGGGGTTTGGCGGCCCTGGCAACAGCTCTGCAGCACTGCCCTGCTGCCGATGGCCTCAACCAATCCCGCCCTGCTGGCCGCACTGGCTGTCCGCAGCAGCCGTGAGGCCCGTGCCCAGGGGGTGATCTTCCTGGGCCAGGCGCAGCTGCAGGACGGCGGCAGCCCTGAACCACCGCCCAACGGCGGCATTACGGCAATGCAGGCACTGGCGCCGCTCATCAGTGCCACTGCAGGCGATGGGGTGGTGGTGCTGGCCCTGGATCTGCGCCTGCTCAGTCCCCTGCCGTCCTGATCGCCTGGGCTGGCTTGCTTCCCCTTCCGTCTCACCCTGCTGATCCCGATGGCCACCAGCACAGCAACCCGCTCCACCTCCCGCGGGCTCCCCCAGCCCACCGACCTGCTGCTGGTGCAACGCGGCAGCACGCCCTACCGGGCCACTGCTGATGAGCTCAAGAGCTCCATGCTCACCCCCGCCACCGCGGCGGCGATCGGTGCGATCAAGCCCGGCACCAACCTGCTGGTGGATGCCGATGGCACCCTCCATGCCGTGATCCCCGGCGCCCTCACCTACCGCGGCGCGATCGATCCTTCCAGCAGCGATGCACCCGCTGGCGCCGCGGCCGGCGATGTGTACCTGGCCAGCAGCACCGGCACGGCCAGCGCCAGCTGGAGCGGCATCGCCGGAGCGCAGGTCGCCCAGGGTGACCTGCTGCTGTTTGACGGCAGGAGCTGGAGTGCCAACGCCGCCCTCGGCCCTGATGGCGCCGGTGTGATCCGCATCCAGGTGGCCGCACCGCTGAGCGTCGATGCGAGCGATCCGGCCCAGCCTCTGCTCACGGTGGAGCCCGCAACAACTGCCGCTGCCGGTGTGCTGCGGCTGGCCGCTGCCGAGGACCTCACCGCCGGCACGGAGGGGGCGGCGGTGGATGCCGCAGCGCTCAAGGCCGCGATGGCCACCGCCCAGCCCGCCGGCGACTATCTGCCGCTGGACATCAGCACCCTGCCCGCCCTGCCCTGATGAGCCTCCACCGCGATGACCTGCTGGCGATCACCCGCCCTGCCGGGCCTGAGGCCGGCAGCTATCGGCTGCCGGTGGCGGCACTGGCTGAGCAGCTGGCCACACCGCCGGTGCTCGGCATCACGGGATTGCTCTGGTCGACTGTTCCCCCTGCGGCGGCCAACAACTGGGAGGCGGTGTGCTGGTCGCCGGAGCTGCAGCTGTATGCGGCTGTGGCCAGCAGCGGCAGCGGCAATCGGGTGATGACCTCCAGCGATGGCATCCGCTGGAGCAGCCAACCAGTGGCGGCAGACCGGAACTGGTTGGCGATCTGCTGGGCGGCTGAGCTGGGGCTGTTTGTCGCCGTCAGCGGCAGCGGCACGGGCCAGCGGGTGATGACCTCAGCGGATGGCCGCAGCTGGACCCTGCGCCGGACGCCGGCGGACAACAACTGGAGCTCCATCTGCTGGTCGCCCGAACTGGGCCTGCTGGTCGCCGTCGCCCGCAGCGGCACAGGCAACCGGGTGATGACCAGCAGCGATGGCAGCGAGTGGACGGCCGGCCCTGCTGCTGCCGATCTGGTGTGGCGATCGATCTGCTGGGCACCGCAGCTGGGCTTGCTGGTGGCGGTGAGCAGCAGCGGCGAGAGCGAGCGGGTGATGACCTCAGACGATGGCCGCAACTGGACACTGCGGACGGCTGCCGCAGCCAACAACTGGGCGGCGCTCTGCTGGGCGGCGGAGCTGGGTTTGCTGGTGGCGGTGAGCAGCAGCGGCACAGGCGACCGGGTGATGACCTCGAGCGATGGCATCCACTGGAGCAGCCGCAGCTCGGCATCCGACAACGTCTGGACTTCCCTTTGCTGGTCGCCGCAGCGGCAGCTGCTTGTGGCCGTCGCCAGCAGCGGCAGCGGCATCCGGATCATGAGCAGCGCCGATGGCCTCAACTGGACCACACGCAACTCGCCGGCCGATCTGGCCTGGCGATCGATCTGCTGGTCACCCCAGCACAGGCAGTTTGCGGCGGTGAGCTTCAGTGGGACTGGCAACTGGGTGATGGTGAGCCCGTGAGCCATGCCTGACACCAAGGCACCCCTGCCAGCGATTGGAGCGCGCTGCTGGCGCGATCGGATCAGCCCAGAGAGCGGCGCGACGGTGCTGAGCCTTGCGGCCGAGATTCCCGAGGACGAGCCGATTGTGGAGCTGGCCTACGACGAGGGCGGCAGCGGCTGGTGGCCGCTCTCCACCCTGGTGTTCGCGTAAGCCGGTCCGGCCAGCTCGATGGCGCTCTGCTGATGCCCAATGCAACGGCTGCGGGCGGCCGTGGCCCAGAGCGGCGTGCAGCGCTGGCGAACTGCCAGCCACTGCACGCCAGACGCTTCTCAGCCCCCTGCAACCTCTCCAGCAGCAGCAGCAGCACTCCCACCGGCGCTGTGGCGCTGGAAATACCCCGGGCAATGGGCCGCCAGCAGCTCGGCCGACAGGAAGCTGGGGAAGGCCATCACCGCCCCTGCGCCTTGCTGCTGCCGCACGGCACTGCCGCCGGCAGCCTCAGCGGCTCTCACCGCCGAGCGTGCACACAGGAGCCCCACAACTTCTGTGCGCAGCCACTGCGGCACCTTGCGGCTGGGCTCCGAACGCCAGCTGCCGCCGCCCCAGCCGATCACCTGATCGAGCAGCTTGCCCCTGCGCCCCAGCTTCTGGAACTCCACCACCTCGGATTCTCCGGCCCTGCGCAACTCGGGCCGCAGCAGCACCCGCCAGGTGATGCCGGCGGTGGTGGATTGATGGAGCAGCAGCGCCTGGGATTCAGCTGAGGATTCAGCTGAGGATTCAGCAGAGGATTGAGCAGAGGACTCAACAGTGGCCATGGGAATCGGCGCCGAGAGCGGCGCAGCGACGGGACCGATCCCAGCGGAGGCGCGGCCGTAGGCCGGGCCTCAGACTGGAGAGGCCCGGAGCAAGTCCCCTGTTTGGCATGGAGGAAGTGGCCTCAGACCCGGCCGGTTGGCTGCTCTCCTCGGCCCCAGCGATCCAGCCCGATCCGGAAGAGCTGGAGCGCTGCCGCCAGCTCGATCAGCGCGTTGCCGAGCGGGAAGCGGCGCAGCAGCGCCAGCAGTGGGAGCTGTGGGCGGACCAGCCGATTGAGCCGGTGTTCACTGTGCGCTACATCCCCGGCGTGTGCGGCCAGCGGCCGGTGCCTCGGGCCTTCTGCAACAGCCGTGAGCAGGCGGAGAGCTGGTGCATCGACGAGCTGCGCTGCTGCCATGCCAAGGGGGTGCTGATCGGGAGCCGCCTCCAGCGCACCTGGTACGAGAAATACGGCGCCAACCCTCGCCGGCAGGAGATCCGCTTCTCCTGAAGACCGTCCAGATGCAGGATCGATCAGGCTGGAGCCATGAGCACCCCGCTGCGCTGCCACCTGCTGATCGGCCCGCCGGGGAGCGGCAAGAGCACCCTGGCCGCGCTGCTGGTTGATCAGCTGGGGGGGCACGGGCAGGTGACCCTCCTCTCCAGCGATGCGTTGCGGGCGGAACTCCACGGTGATGCCGCGGTGCAGGGTGACTGGCCGGCCGTGGAGCAGCTGCTGCACGAGAGGCTGCAGGCTGCCGTGGCTGATGGCAGGCCGGTGATCGTGGACGCCACCCATGCCAGCCGCGCCTGGCGGCTGGCGATCACCCAGGCCCTGCCGCTGCCGGCGCCGGTGGAGTGGATCGGCTGGTGGCTGCGCACCCCGCTGGATCACTGCCAGCGCTGGAATGGGCGCCGCCCCGATCCGGTGCCTGCTGCGGTGGTGGCACGTCTGCATGGGGCGCTGCAGCAGCGGCACCGGCAACCGGAACGCGCCGAGGGCTTCTCGGTGGTGGTGGAGATCAACCCGGCGGATCAGCCGGATCTGGCCAAGGCTGTGACGCGCGAGCTGGAGCGTCTGGACTTGCGCAGCGCGACCGCCCGCAGCCGGGAAGCGCCTCTGCAGCTGCATGGCTACTCCAGGCTGCTGGACTCTGAGCGGCTGCTGCACCTGCTGCAATTGCTCAGCCGCTTTCCGGGCCTGACGGCCAGCGACAGCCAGACCCGCCAGCAGCTGGAGGAAATCATGTCTCCGCTGCCTGTGGGCTCGATGGCAGAGCGGGCTGCCGCCTTGCTCGGCGCACTGCATGGCGAGTGCTTTGGCGATGGGGACGCACTGGAAGCTGACCTGGAGTGGCTGCAGAGCCAGGGGTTCCTGGCCGCCGCTCCCTGCCGCGAGTCGATCAACCCGCCGCCGCCATCCCCGGCGGTGCTGGAGCAGTGCGGGGGGTGGGGCCATCTGGCAGATCGGCGGGTGTTTGTGCGGGTGATGACGCTGCTGCGCCATTGGTTGCAGGTGCCGTACGACCGCCAGCCGGGGCGTCCGCTGGCGCAGCACCTGATCGCCCAGCTGCAGGAGATCCCAGGCGCCTATCTGCCCACGGAGACGGCGACGCTGCGCAAGGACATCGAGCGGGTGCTCAGTCCCTATGGCTTCCGGGCTCGCCATGCCAACGTGCGCCATGGCTACGGGCTGGGCGTGGCGGTGTTGCCCCCGGCGCGGCTGCTGGAGCTGCACCAGGTGGTGGAGCAGGCCGCCGAGCGGCTGGCGGATCCCTCCGCCCAGGATCTGCTGGAGGAGCTGGAGGAACGGCTGCGCTGGGCAGGGCTGTTGCCTGCGCCGGATGCGGTGCCGCTGCGGGTGTTCGCCAACCGCTCGATCGTCCATCCGGAGTTGCTGCGGCCCGATGCCCTGGCGGTGCCGCTGCAGGCCGAGAAGCTTGAGGCGGCGATGCTGGCCAACCAGCGGGTGGTGCTGCAACGGTTCTCAGCCAGTTCCCGCCATGCCGACTCACCGGCGGGTGAGCTGCGGGTGTGGCCGCTGCAGCTGGTGTTTCACAACATCGGCTGGTATCTCGCCTATGAAGACGATGCGATCGGCCGCCGCGAGGGCCTGATCCGCACCGAACGGCTCGATCGCCTGGGCTGGCGCCGCGTGGATGTTGATCTCACCCGACCGGTGGAGGCTCGGCAGCGGGCGGCGCAGCGGCTGGCCCAGTTGATGGCGATCTGCGGCGGGATCTACTTCGGGGACGACCTGGACGGCCAACTGGCGGTGCTCAGCGGCGATCCGCAGCGGCGCCAACCCTGGATGCGGACGGTGCGCTTCCGCTGCACAGCAGCGGTGTTCAGTTTTCTGCGGGAAGGCCTGCAGCGCTTCCCGCTGGAGCAGTTGCGCTTGGCCAGGCCATTGCCCAGCGACAGCTGGGTCCCCCACCCGTTGGCACCGCACGTGCTGGAGCCGGATCCAGACGACAGCCACCCCTATCCGGTGGAAGTGGATGTGCCGGTGTGGACCGCAGAGAGGGATGTGGACTTCCGGCGCTGGCTTGGCGGCTACGGGGAGCAGATAACATTACAGAATAGCTAGGACTTCCCCAACTGCAGAAACAGCTCAATGCTTACCTGAAATCATGTGCCGACAATGTCAGAAGGAGATGACCCACATCAGAATAACTGCATCATCGACTCCAGCCGCCCCTAAAGCTCCGACTATTCAATGCATTCTTAGTCATTGGGGCGCCAGAAACCAATGACACAATTAGCTACCGACAATGGAATTTAATGATTGTCATGCAACAATGGCCAGCATGGCTCCCGAACTCTTTTCCCTGACACCGCAATGGAGTCGAATTGATATCTGGGACTACGAGAACTTGCCCGATACTCCGGGTGTTTACGTAAATCTAAAGCCCAGCTCTCACCCTGATTCCTTCTTCTTGTTATACACCGGCAAGAGCGGTTCTCTTAGTGCAAGGTGGAAAGCAGGGCACCACAAGGCAATTGAAATACTGCGTAATGGCGGCATTCACATAGCATACTTGCAGACTAGCATTCGAGAAGCGACAATCTATGAGTCCGAGATCATTAGAGTCTGGAATCCACCTCTGAACAAGAAGCAAGGTGATAAATGGAGAAAGGGGCTCTCCGCCTTCCAACAGATGAAAGCTATCTACATGGAAGCGCCGAAATTTCCAAGAATGTTTTTTGAAAAAACCTTGGAGCGCAGAAAATCAATAGAAGACAGCTTGCGAAAGCAGTATGGCTTTGAATGGGAAGCTGATGAACATGGCTAAAGCTGACTTCACTACCATTGAAGAGATGATGCCGCTGGCAAGTATCATGTAGAGATGCTGGCTGTAGGTCACGGGGGTGGCGCTGGCAGTGGCGCTGGCCAGCATGTGTGCAAGCTCCAGCATGCAACTGCTGGCAATATTTATGTGCTTGCCCCGATCTGATTGTGCAGATCCACCGCTTCAGCAAGCAGTTGCCGTTCATCGTCATCAGACGGAGCTGTAGAGATGATGCTGGCTTGCAGGGTTTCAATCAAGCCAGCAGCTTCTACCGATCGGCCCAGCTTGTGGAGCTTGCGGGCCAGATCCAGCCGCTCCTGGTTCGTCCACCACGCATCGGGACCTTCGTGCACAAAGCGGTGATCGAGGGCCTGCTGGGCGAAGGCGACTGCTTCCTCCAGCTTGCCCGCCTCCTCCAGGGTTTTGGCCAGGCCGCCCAAGGCCCTGCCGATGTCGAAATCGCTTGGTTCGAGCACCTGCTGACGGGCTGCCAGCAGCTCGCGGAACAGGGCTTCTGCTTCCTCCAGTTCCCCGGTTTCGCGCAGGTCGATCGCCAGGCCGTTGATGGAGGTGAGCGTGCCGGGATCGGTGTCACCGTTTTGCTCCCGGCACCAGGCCAGTTCGCGGCGGCGCAGGGGGATGGCATCTGCAGGGCGCCCTTGCTGCGAGAGCACTTCTGCCAGGTTGTAGGCGGTGCTGAGGGTGTCTGGGTGTTCGGAACCCAGCAGCCGCTCACGGGCCTCTAGGCAACGGCTGTAGAAAGCCTCCGCCTGCTCGTAATCACCCTTGGCCCAGTAGAGATAGCCCAGATTGCCAGCGGTGGTGAGGGTGTCTGGGTGCACGGTTCCCAGCAGCCGCTCACGGGCATCCAGGCAACGGGTGTAGAAGGCCTCCGCCTGCTCGTAATCACCCTTGGCCCAGTAGAGATAGCCCAGATTGCCAGCGGTGGTGAGGGTGTCGGGGTGCTCGGGACCCAGCAGCCGCTCTTGGGCCTCCAGGCAGCGGCAGTAGTACCTCTCCGCCTGCTGGTAATCGCCCCTGTAGCAGTAAAGCAAGCCCAGATTGCCGACAGTTTTGAGGGTGTCGGGGTGCACGGTTCCCAGCAGCCGCTCACGGGCATCCAGGCAACGGGTGTAGAAGGCCTCCGCCTGCTCGTAATCGCCCTTGGCGCGGTAGAGATTGCCCAGATTGCCGACAGTGGTGAGGGTGGAGGGGTGCTCGGTTCCCAGCAGCCGCTCACGGGCCTCCAGGCAGCGGATGTAGCAGACCTCCGCTTGCTCGTAATCACCCTTGGCCCAGTAGAGAGAGCCCAGATTGCCAGCGGTGGTGAGGGTGTCGGGGTGCTCGGGACCCAGCAGGCGCTCACTAGCCTCCAGGTCTCGCCTGTAGTACGCCTCTGCCTGCTCGTAAGCGCCCTTGTCGCTGTAGAGCACACCCAGATTGCCGACGGTGGTGAGGGTTGACGGGTGCTCGGGACCCAACAGCCGCTCATGGGCCTCCAGGCAACGGCTGTAGGAAGCCTCCGCCTGCTCGTAATCACCCTTGGCCAGGTAGAGATTGCCCAGATTGCCGACAGTGGCGAGGGTGGAGGGGTGCTCGGGACCCAGCAGGCGCTCACTGGCCTCCAGGTCTCGCCTGTAGTACGCCTCTGCCTGTTGGTAATCGCCCTTGTCCATGAACAGGCCGGCCAGATTGCCGACAGTGGTGAGGGTGGAGGGGTGTTCGGGACCCAGCAGGCGCTCACTAGCCTCCAGGTCTCGCCTGTAGTACGCCTCTGCCTGTTGGTAATCGCCCTTGTCCATGAACAGGCCGGCCAGATTGCCGACGGTGGTGAGGGTGGAGGGGTGCTCGGTTCCCAGCAGTCGCTCACGGGCCTCCAGGCAGCGCAAATACAGCCTTTCTGCTTCGTCGTAGTTGCCCATGCCTCGGTGAGCATCGGCCAGCCAGGCCAGGCTGGTGAGCATTGATTTCTCATCTTGTCCTTCTGTCGCCTCCTCCAGCCCCAATGACAGGGTTCTCAGGCGCAACAGCAGCTCGCGGTACAGCCCCGCCTCATCCAGAAGATTGCCAATTCGATCAACGAACCAGATCTGATCTGCAGCATTTTCCTTCCGCTTCTCGATCTCTTCCTCTACGGCAGCTGCAATCAGCTCATCAAGCTCACCGCCTGCCTCAGCTTTTACAGAGAGCCAGTAATTGATGGTCTCGCGGCTGCCGCGATCCCATTGCAGCCTCGCGAGTACCCAGGGCGTCAAGAGCCAGTCGCGCAAGTCATCGAATCGCCATGCTTCCCTCAGCTGCCAGGGCAGCTCCTCTGAATCGCGCTCATCCCAGCCATCGCGGCTCTGATACCAATCCGCCAGTTCGCTGTGCGCCTGCCGCTGCTGCTCTTCTGTGGGCAGATACCGGTCCTGTACGGCAATGCGCAGGTAGTCGTGGTCAAACACCAGCCGGTTGCCGTTGCGGCCGAATGCCTTCTCCAGCGCCAGATCTATCGGTGCCCATTGCAGCTGTTTGAGATCTTTGATCTCCAGCAGTTCCGGCTCTGTGAGACCCGCTCGACTGGCCCACAAGGCTGTCATCACCTTCCTGACAGCTTCACTGCTGCCGTCGTTCTCGAGCCGCTCCAGCACCCGCTCATAGAGATCGTCGACGGTCTGGGAGCTGAGGTAGAAGCCCAGCTGCTGCTGCAAGGTGTCGTGCCGTCCGCATTGGCGCAGCTCCTCCAGCAGCACCTTCAGGAACAGCGGTGAGCCCGCGAGGGGGTGGCTCAGGATCTGCTGGCGCAAGCCACCATCGAGCTCCTTGGTGTAGCGCTGCAGATAGCGCTGGATGAGCTGCTCCTGTTCTGCTTGGGCCAGTGGCTCGATGGGGAGGGTGGAGTACCCCTGTTCATTCAGGATCTCTCTAGCGGGGCAGGCCAGGGAACTGGCCACTACCTGCACGCCTGCCGGCAGATTCAGCGGCAGCCAGGGCAAAGCCTGCTGATCGTCTGGATCGAGGCGATCGAGGCCATCGAGCACCCAGATCCAGCGTTTTGTCTGCTGCTGGCCCCAGCGGCCGAGGGTCTGGAGGGTTTCAGCCACCTTGGCCACCAGCTCCCACCAGTCCTCCGGCACCGCAAAGGCCTCACGGATCACCTCGGCTTCCAGCAACAGCTGGGACGCCGTATCGATCAGCCGGCCCAGAAGCGGTCGCAGCGCATTGGCGTCGTTCGTGCAGCCCAGGTGGTGGGGATAGATCACATCAGCTGGATGGCTCTGGCTGTGCCGCTCCATCCAGTTGGCGATCAGGGCGCTCTTGCCTGATCCCGATTCGCCTGTGATCAGGATCTGCTGCCGGCCCGTCTCGATCCAACCCTCCAGCTGCTGGATATAGCCCTCACCACCCACGTACTCGCCAGGACGGGTACGAGACCGCCGGTAGTCGGCGTGTTTGCGCTCCTCCTTCTGCAGTGCATCGGGCTGCTCACCTTCCGGGAACTGGCGATCGATCAGTGCCCAGAGGTCTTCCTTGATGCGATCGGCGATCGCCTGTGGGCTCTGCAGACCCTCCACCAGTGGGTGGCCGCTGCTGCGGATGCGGCTGCGCAGCAGCTCCAGCTTCTGCCGCTCGGGTGGATCATCGCTGCGCCAGCCGGCCTCACCTGCATTGGCTTTGGGGTCGCTCCATGCTGGATCGCGGAAATAGAAGAAGGCCCGGCCTTCCAGCTGCTGATCACGCAACAGCTCCAGGCTGTGGCCGATCTCCAGATCCGTATAGCTCAGCTCGCCGAGCTGGCCTGCCAGCCACTGGCGTTTTTCCAGCAGCTCCGGTGCGGCCATCAGCAGCTGCCGCTCGGGTGGCGTCAGGCTGCCGTAGCTGTCGCCCAGCATGCCGATGAAGTAAGGCCGGCAGCGCTCAATCTCCTTCAGGCAGATCTCCAACGCATGGCCGTCCTCCACTTGCTCCTGGGTCACGCCCCACCTCAGGTCCACCTCCACCAGCTCCACACCCCGCTCCCTTGCCCGGCGGTTCAGCTCGGGGAACACCTGGGTTGCCAGCAACCGCCGCTCTTCGTTGAAATCCCGAAAGGTGCTGGAGATGAACACCCGGATCTCGCGGGAGTTGACGTCAGCAGCGGTGGGCTCAGCCATGGACGGTATGCAGCCAGCGCATAGACCAGTGCTGGCGTGTTGCCTCCATCAACCGTAGGTGGACTGGCCATAAACCAGCGCCGCTTCCCTGCGAAGCACGTTTTTCTGTTGCGGCTGTGTTGCGACGGGGGCTACAGGCTCTTGTGCCCTGTGCTGGGATGACGGCCAGCTGGGTTCCTCGAGGTTGGCGATGACCGTGGAGATCTCTTGCCCGACGGTCGGCCTGCTGGCGGCTGGCCTGCTGCTCAGCCCCATGGGGCCGCTGGCGGCTCAGTACGTGCCGCCCAATCCCGGCAGCTGCGGCAGCGGCTTTATCTGGTCGGCAGGGGTGTGTGCGCCCAGTAGTGGGGGCGGCAATGCCTATGTGCCGCCGCGGGCGGGGTCCTGCGCGACAGGATTCATCTACTCGGCCAAGGTGTGCGTGCCCAGGGAGGGCCGGGCCACCAATGCCTACAGCCCACCCAATCCGGGATCCTGCGCTACCGGCTACGTGTATTCGGCGCGGATGTGTGTGCCCAGGTGATGGGGGAGCGTCTTCAGCTGCCGGGGCGGTAGATGCGCTGGATCTGATCGGCGATCCAGTCGTTGAGTTCGTCGATCTTTTCGCGGCCCATCGCCTCCATCACGATGCGATGGCGCAGCCAGGGATTGCCGGGGTCAGCCCCGAGCGTCCCCACCTCGCCGCTGCTCAGCATCTTCAGGGCGCGAACGCCACGGCTGAATTGCTCCAGGCTGCGCTCGTAGCGATTGGCGGTTTCCTCGTAGCCGATCAGCTCGCCGTAGGCATAGGCCGAGGCGCTGGCGGCCAGCAGGACAATGGCAGCCACATAGAGATCCTCCGGCGCACCCGGCAGCAGCTGCGCGAAGCCCACCGCTGCGGCCAGGCCGCCCATCAGCCAGGCCGCGTTGTGGCAACGGCGGTTGGAGCGACGGAAGTCGCTGATGCGCTTGGTGAAAAACTTCACCTGGCCCTGTACCCAGGTGCTTGCACTCGCCACTGCCTGCTCCATCGGCCGTGCTTCTCGGCTGTAGAGGCTGAGCAACTGCACCTTCACTGCACGCAGCACCAGCCGGGCAATACGCAGCTGGGTGTGGTTGCGCACGTGGAAGAGATCGGCCGTGTCCAGCTCAACCCCAACCGCCGACCAGAGGTACTGCACAGCCATGCACTCCACCAAGGCCCGCTTCTCGATGAAGCGCACCTTCGAGGCCTGCTGCAGCCGGGGCAGCAGAGCTAATGACACCAGCAGCACCAGCACCGCCAACCCGAACCAGGCTGTTCCCTCCAGCAGCTCGGCGATCACCACCAGGGCAAAGCCGAACAGCACCACCAGCAGAATCCAGCGCTCATGGCGCTGCTTGAGAGCCCCCGCCTCCCGGCTGAGCACGCTATGCAGCACGGTGCGCCGCCCCTCCCGATCGTCGAGGGGTGCCGCATCCGCCTGTGCCATTGACTGGTTGATGACATCGAGCTGGCGCGGCAGCTGCAGCAGCTCGTCCGGGATGGTGGCATCCCGGCTGATGTGTTCCGCGCGCTCACCAGGCATGGGCCAGTAGCGAAATTCCCCGAGCTGGTGTTCGGGATAGGGGTGCTTGCAGCGCGGAGTTGCCACGCTGATCAGGGCTGCGGGCTCGCGGCTGGCAGCCACTTCTGCCACGTTCACAAACAGTGGGTGGATGTCCTCCCGTTGCATGGCCACCACCTGGGGTGTGCCGCCCATCAGCTTGGTGTCGATGCCGTCGTAGAAGGCCAGCAACAGGTAGCAGTGGCGCACCACAAACACCCCTTGCTGGGCATAGGGGGTGGGGTCGGTGCTGGCGGTTGCCTGGCCTTCCGGCCTGGCGGGGATGCGCAGCTCCTGGCAGTTGCCCGGGTGGAGCACGGCATCACAGCGCTGCAGCAACGCCTGCATCCGCTGCAGGGAGGGCTCGTCGCTGAAGTCGCCGGCGAACTGCTCGGGTGTTTTGGGCAAGGCCGCTACCAGCTGGTGCTGCGGCAGAGGCTCGGCGCCAGGGGGATGCTCAGCGCGCTGCTGGGCCACCACCGCCAGGAACTCTTCTGCGATCTCGGTGTCCATGCCGGCGGCCATGCCGTTGAGCATCACCAGCGGCGTGTGGGGCAGGGCTGTGAGCAACTGCCTGAGCTGCTGCCCGGTGGACTTCCGCACCACTTCCATCACATCGGGCCTGGGGTCGCGGTGGCCGGTGACGCCAATCACCAGCGGCACGGCACCTGGGTCCTGCAGCAGGCCCTGAGCGAGCAATGACGGAGTGCCTGTGGTCATCCGTCAGTCACCGCTGGGCTGCACAGTAGGGAGGTCACGGCTTGCCGCCAACACTGGGCGAGCTGTTCAGGTGCTGGGGACAGGTGGAGCGCGCCACCTTGAACACATCGGGTTTCATGGCGGCCAGCTCCTCCTGGGCCTGCTGGCCTCTGCCGATTGCTGTGCCAAGCGTCCAGCTGGCAGATGCGGCGGAATACCAGGGAATCACCGCCTGTGGATTGGCCATGGCGGCCTTGCCGTGCTCCTGCACGATGTACGCCCAGGCCTTGTCCTGGTTGATTCCACTGGCAAGCATCACGCAGAGCTGCTGGGCGTAGACAACTGGATTGGCGCGAGCGCTCGCGCTGGCCAGCACCGCAAGCATGAGCAACCAAAGCCTGAAGGCCTTCATGGACTCGCATCGATCTGATTACGTAGGGCCGCCGCATCGGCAAGCAGTTGGGAGTCCTCGTCGTCGAGCTCTGCTTTTGAGGTGATGCTGGCTTGCAGCGCGTCGAGCAGCTGGATGGCTTCTGCGGATCGTCCCAGCTTGTGGAGGATGTGGGCCAGATCCAGCCGCTCACGGTTCGTCCACCAGGCATCGTGGCCTTCGTGCACGAGACGGTGATCCAGTGCCTGCTGGGCAAATGCGACTGCTTCCTCAAGCTTTCCTGACTCCACCAGTGTTTTGGCCAGGCCGCCCAGGGCCCTGCCTATGCCGAAATCGCTGGGTTCGTGCACCTGCTGGCGGGCTACAAGAAGCTCACGGAATAGGGCTTCTGCTTCATCCAGCGCGCCGGTTTCGCGCAGGTCGATTGCCAAGCCGTTGATGGAGGTGAGCGTGCCAGAATCAGTTTCAACGTTCTGCTCCCGGCACCAGGCCAGTTCGCGGCGGCGGAGGGGGATGGCTTCTGCAGGACGCCCCTGCTGTGAGAGCACTTCTGCCAGGTTGTAGGCGGAGCTGAGGGTGTCGGGGTGATCGGGCCCCAGCAGCCGCTGACGGGCCTCCAGATCGCGTTTGTAGAAGGCCTCCGCCTGCTCGTAATCGCCCTTGTCGCTGTACAGCAGACCCAGATTGCCGATGGTGGTGAGGGTGTCGGGGTGCTCGGGCCCCAGCAGCCGCTCACGGGCTTCCAGGCAACGGTTGCAGAAGGCCTCCGCCTGCTCGTAATCGCCCTTTGCCCGATAGAGGTTGCCCAGATTGCCAACGGTTGTGAGGGTGGAGGGGTGCTCAGGACCCAGCAGCCGCTCACGGGCCTCCAGGCAACGGTTGCAGAAGGCCTCCGCCTGCTCGTAATCGCCCTTTGCCCGATAGAGGTTGCTCAGATTGTCAACGGTTGTGAGGGTGTCGGGGTGCTCGGGCCCCAGCAGCCGCTCACGGGCTTCCAGGCAACGGTTGCAGAAGGCCTCCGCCTGCTCGTAATCGCCTTTTGCCCGATAGAGGTTGCCCAGATTGCCAACGGTTGTGAGGGTGGAGGGGTGCTCAGGACCCAGCAGCCGCTCACGGGCCTCCAGGCAACGGTTGCAGAAGGCCTCCGCCTGCTCGTAATCGCTCTTGTCGCTGTACAGCAGACCCAGATTACCGATGGTGGTGAGGGTGTCGGGGTGCTCGGGCCCCAGCAGCCGCTCACTGGCCTCCAGATCGCGTTTGTAGAAGGCCTCCGCCTGCTCGTAATCGCCCTTAGCCCGATAGAGGTTGCCCAGATTGCCAACGGTCATGAGGGTGTCGGGGTGCTCGGGCCCCAGCAGCCGCTCACGGGCCTCCATGCAACGGTTGTAGAAGGCCTCCGCCTGCTCGTAATCGCCCTTGTCGCTGTACAGCAGACCCAGATTACCGATGGTGGTGAGGGTGGAGGGGTGCTCAGGACCCAGCAGCCGCTCACTGGCCTCCACATCGCGTTTGTAGAAGGCTTCCGCCTGGTCGTAGTCACCCTTGGCCCGATAGAGGTTGCCCAGATTGCCGATGGTGGTGAGGGTGTAAGGGTGCTCGGGCCCCAGCAGCCGCTCACTGGCCTCCATGCAACGGTTGCAGAAGGCCTCCGCCTGCTCGTAATCGCCCTTGTCGCTGTACAGCAGACCCAGATTGCCGATGGTGGTGAGGGTGTCGGGGTGCTCGGGCCCCAGCAGCCGCTCACGGGCTTCCAGGCAACGGGTAAATAGGGCCTCCGCCTGCTTGTAATCGCCCTTGGCCCGATAGAGGTTGCCCAGATTGCCGACGGTGGTGAGGGTGGAGGGGTGGTCGGCCCCGAGCAGCCGGTCTCTGGCTTCCAGATCTCGTTTGTAGTAAGCCTCCGCCTCCTGGTACTCGCCTTTGTCCTGGAAGAGTCCGGCCAGATTGCCGACGGAGGTGAGGGTGTCAGGGTGCTCGGGCCCGAGCAGCCGCTCTCTGGCTTCCAGGCAGCGTTTATAGAAAACCTCAGCCTGCTCGTAGTCTCCCTTGGCCCAATAGAGATTGCCCAGATTGCCGATGGTGGCGAGGGTAAAAGGGTGCTCGTACCCGTGCAGCCGCTTTCTGGCTTCCAGGCAGCGTTTGTAGAAAGCCTCTGCCTGCTCGTAGTTACCCTTCGCCCAATAGAGAGTGCCCAGATCGCCAACGGAGGCGAGGGTAGAGAGGTGTTCGGGCCCGAGCAGCCGCTCTCTGGCTTCCAGGCAGCGTTTGTAGAAAGCCTCTGCCTGCTCGTACTCACCCTTATCTTGTAAGAGACCGGCCAGATTGCCGACGGAGTTTAGGGTGGATGGGTGCTCGGGACCCAGCAGGCGCTCTCTGGCTTCCAGGCAGCGTTTGTAGAAAGTCTCTGCCTGCTCGTACTCACCCTTATCTTGTAAGAGACCGGCCAGATTGCCGACGGAGCTTAGGGTTGATGGGTGCTCGGGACCCAGTAGCCGCTCACTGGCTTCAAGGCAGCGCAGAAAAAGCTCTTCAGCTTCGTTGTACTGACCCATAATCCTATGAGTATCTGCAAGCCAGACCAGGCTGCTGAGCATTGCTTCCTGATCGCGCTCTTCCGTTGTGTCCTCCAGCTCCAGCGACAGGGTTCGCAACCTCAGTAATAGCTTGCGGTACAGACCCGCCTCATCCAGAAGATTGCCAATTTGATCAACGAACCAGATCTGATCTGCAGCATTGTCCTTTCGCTTCTCGATCTCTTCCTCTACGGCAGCTGCAATCAGCTCATCTAGCTCACCGCCTGCCTCAGCTTTGACAGAGTGCCAGTAATTAATGGTCTCGCGGCTGCCGCGATCCCATTGCAGCCTCGCGAGTACCCAGGGCGTCAAAACCCAGTCGCGCAAGTCATCGAATCGCCCTGCCTCCTTCAGCTGCCAGGGCAGATCTTCTGAATCACGCTTATCCCAGCCATCGCGGTTCTGATACCAATCCGCAAGCTTGCTGTGCGCCTGCCGCTGCTGCTCTTCTGTGGGCAGATACCTGTCCTCAACAGCAGTCCGTAGATAGTCGTGATCAAACACCAGCCGGTTGCCATTTCGGCCGAATGCCTTCTCCATCGCGAGATCGATCGGTGCCCATTGCAGCTGTTTGAGATCGGTGATCTCCAGCAGTTCCGGCTCTGTGAGTCCAGCCCGGCTGGCCCACAAGGCGGTCATCACCTTTCTGACAGCTTCACTGCTGCCGTCGTTCTCCAGCCGCTCCAGCACTCGTTCATACAGGTCATCCACCGTTTCAGAACTCAGATAGAACGCCAGCTGTGCGTCAAGCATGTCGTAACGGCCGCACTGGCGAAGCTCTTCCAGCAGCACCCTTAGAAACAGCGGTGAGCCCGCCCGTTGGTGATCCAGGATTCGCTGTCGCAGACCTCCATCCAGCTGTTTGGTGTAGCGCCCCAGGTAGCTGCGGATCAATTCCTCCTGCTCGGATTGGCCCAGGAGCTTGATCGGCAGCAACGTGTAGCTCCGCTGGCAAAGGATCTCCCGCGCCAGGCAGGCCAGGGCACTGGCCACCACTTGCACACCGGCCGGCAGGTGCAGTGGCAGCCAGGGCAGAGCCTGTTGATCCTCTGCGCCAAGCCGGTCAAGCCCATCGAGCACCCAGATCCAGCGTTGTCCCTGTCGCTCGCACCAGCGGCCGAGGGTCTGCAGCGTTTCGGCCACTTTGGCCACCAGTTCCCACCAGTCTTCCGGCACCGCATACGCCACGCTGATCACCTCTGCCTCCAGCAGCTGTGCTGAGGCCGTGTCGATCAAGCGGGCCAGCAGCGGCCGCAGGGCATTGGCGTCGTTGGTGCAGCCCAGGTGGTGGGCATACACCACATCGCCTGGGTGATCCTGGGCGTGCCGTTCCATCCAGTTGGCGATCAGAGCACTCTTGCCCGCACCTGATTCGCCGGTGATCAGGATCTGATGCTGACCCTCCTCCAGCCAGCGCTCCAGCTGCTCGATGTAGGCCTCACCGCCGATGTACTGGCCGGCTCCTAAGCGGGCTCGTCTGTAGTCGGCGTGCTTGCGCGCTTCCTTCTCGAGTGCATAGGTTTGCTCCACATCTGGGAACTGTTCATAGATCAGCGCCAACAGATCTGCCTCGATTGCAGCAGCAATAGCGGCAGGATCGGCCAGATCTTCCGCTACCTGAAAACAGCTGCTGCGTATCCGCTGCTTGAGATCGGCAAGCCTCTGTTCTTCTTCTGGTGAGTCGCTGACAAATCCAGGATCGCTCTGTGCTCTGCTCCATGCGGGATCGCGAAAGTAGAAGAAAGCCCGGCTAGCCATCTCCTGGTTATTGAGAACCCCGTGCAGGATCTCTAGCTCAGTGACGCTGGCTCCACCTTGGTGGTCTCTGATCCATTGCAGGTGCTCGCTTTCCAGTAGCTCCTGCGGGTAGTCACCGGGCTGCGGAGTCCAACCATACCGTTCGCCCAGCATCCCAATGAAGTACGGCCTGCAGCGTTCGATTTCGCCCAGGCAGATCCCAATCACCTTGCCCTGCTCGCTCTCCTCCCGCGTGATGCCCCAACGCAAGTCCACATCCACGATCTCAACCCCTCGCAACATGGCCTTTCTGCGCAGCGATGGAAACACCTGCTTCACCAGCAGATCGCGCTCCTCCATGAAGTCCCGAAAGGTGCTGGAGATGAACACCCGGATCTCGCGGGAGTTGACGTCTGCAGCGGTGGGCTTAGCCATGGATGGTATGCAGCCAGTGCATCGTTCAGCGCTGGCGCGTTGCGTGCTTGAACCGTAAAGCGGCTGCCCGCCCTCAGCAGCTCCTCCTCCTGCGAAGCACGTGCGATGGCAACAGCCAGCGTCCCGGCTCACCCCAACCTGCTGTTGCAGGTCCCAGCGCTGGGATGGACAGCTGGGTGCATGAAATGGCCGAGCTGAAACCTCTGACATCTCTGGCAATCTGGGTAGAGTCGCTCCATCGGCCCTTCGCCCAATGGCCACCCGAGCTCCCCGCCAGAACCGATCGCGTGCCAACGCGACCGCATCGTTCCAGCTGCGGCTCAACCGCCAGTTGAGCCACGCCAGGCTGTCTCCTGGCGCTCAGCGTGCCCTGCTTGGGGCCCTGGAGGTGGCCAGTGATGCATCCAGCATTCCAGAGGCGGAAGAGGATTCGCTGATTACGACATGGCTGGGGAAGGCACCAGGGGATCCCGCCCAGCTCGAATTCGAGGCCCTGCAGGCACGCTTTGCCAGTCGCCGTGATCTCTTGCAGCACTGCATCGGCACCAATGACGTGGTGCGGCTGCTTGGCCTGCGCAATCGCCAGACCCCACTGGATCGCCTCAAGGCCGGAACGCTGCTGGCGATCCGCGAGCAGGGCCAATGGCGATTCCCCCTCTGGCAATTCGATCCAGATGGGCCCGATGGGGTGATCGCCGGCCTGCCTGAGGTGTTGGCCGCATTGCCCGTGGCCGATCTGAGCAAAGCCCGCTGGTTGCAGCGGCCTCAGCCGCTTCTGGATGGTCAGACGCCACTCCAGGCTCTACGCGCAGGGCAGTTGAATCGCGTTCTCGCCGAGGCCCGCGCTGTCGGCTGTGGTCAGGATTGATCCACCCCCGCCAAGACGCGTAACCCGGCCCATCGTTCATGAACTGGGCTCTGGCAGTCGCTTGCTGAGGATCTACCGCCCGGAGCCCCATGGGCAGACGGCCACGGGTTTCAGGTGGATCGGCCCACTTGAGAGGTTCGACCATCACCGCAATGGTGTGGACTGCGGCATCCTCTATGCCGGCTTCACATTGTCGTGCTGCCTGGTGGAGTGCTTCGGCGACACCGGCGTCATCGACGACCAGGGCAGACGCCTTGCGTTCCTGCTGACAAGGCGCCCCCTCCTCCTGCTCGAGCTGCGGGGCCGAGGAGCCATGCGCGCCGGAAGTGTGGCGGCGTTGGCATCAACAGCCGATCGCGACCTCAGCCAGGACTGGTCCAGGCATTTCCACGCCACCTACCCCCAGATTGATGGGCTGATCTACAGCAGCGCCCACAACGAAGAAGCAGCCGTGGCTCTCTATGAACGTGCACACCCAGATCTGCACTGCGAGCTGGATTGGCCACTGGATCACAGAAGTCTGCGCAGTCGCATCCTCAAGATCGCCAGCGACCATGCCATGGAGGCGCCGCCAGCCAGCGGCGCAGGGTCAGCCCCTGATCACCCGTGATGTGCGCCACCGTTTCCAGGCAGGTCAACGGGGTGGGCATCGGTAGGCCGTCACGGGGTGGCCGTGCATCGGCGGGGGTAACCGCCATGGATGCTGCTCATTTGGCATTTCTGGCTAGCTCGATTGAGCAGGAGCTCACACGCTGCCTTCCGCGCCGCCGGCCGTGAGGCTGTCGTTCACTACGTCAACCAGCTCGCGGCCGGCCTTGAGCACCGCCTGCTCCACCTCCTGCCGCAGGCCTCCCGCCGCACTCAGGTCGTCGCTGCGCTGGGCGCGGCGCAGGGTTGCCAGTGGGCCCTCCAGGGCGGCCACGCCGCGCTGGCGCCGCCGGGGCAGCAGCAGTGGAATCGGCCGCAGCAGGTTGAACAGGGCCAGCAGCGCCGCTGTCGGCAGCACCAGGGCATCAGTCCAGCTCTTGGCCAGGGCCGCTGCCAGCAGCACCGTCAGCCCCAGCACCCCAGCCAGCAGGCGCAACCACAGCTGGCGCTGGCGCCGCAGCTGCTCACCCCGGCGCAGCTGCCGCTGCAGCCCCTCGAACAGCTGCAGGGCATCGATCAGATCGGCCCGCTGCCAGCACCGCCCCTCGGGCCGCTGCAGTTCCAGATGGAGCCGATGGGCCTGCAGTGCCTGCAGCAGCAGCGGTTCCTCGCCTGCAACGGCCCGGCGGCCCTCATGCAACTGGTCGCGCACCCGCTCGGGGATGGCGAAATCAGCCCAGAGCCGCTGCAGCGCCAGCAGCTGCTGGCGGCACCAGCGCCGGTTGCGCTCCTGCAGCCCCGGCTGGCGGTGCAGCCACCACCAGGCCGCAGTGATCAGCACCAGCCCCGGCAGCACCCGGCTGCTCCACTGCCAGAGCCCCAGCCCCGCCAGCAGGGCCAGCGGCAGCATCAGGCGCTGCACCAGCTCCAGCCGGGCGGCGCCTGCTTTTTCCTCCTGCCCGAGCTGGTGCAGGGCCGCCAGCGGTGCCGGCAGGTCATGCTCCAGATCGCTGGCGTCCAGCGGGGCAAAACCGCGGTGCCACTGGCGCTGCAGGCGGCCATCGCCACCGGGCGGGCGCCAGATGCTGAGCAGCTGGCCCGGTTGCTCGCGCAGCAACTCCCCACTGAACAGCTCCGCCGCCGGCCGCTGCGTCGCCACCAGCAGCAGCGGCGCCTCCAGCAGGTCATCGCGCGTCACGCCTTCGGTGAGCCGGCCGCCATCGGTTTCGATCAACCGTGCCCCCAGGCGCTCGGCCAGCTGCAGCAGCAGCGGCTGCAGCTCCGGTGGCAGGGGCCGGCAGTGGGGCCGCTGCGGATCACGCCCGGCGCCCGGCAGCCAGCCCAGCCCCGCCACCAGCAGCACCAGCGGCGCTGCCCCGGGGCGGGGCCGCCAGTGCTGCTCCAGCTCCACCTGCCATTCGCTGAGCAGCGGGAAATGGCCGGTGCTGATCGCTGCAGCCAGCTCGTGATCGATCAGCAGCCCGGCACTGGCACTGAACACCCTCAGCTGTGGTGGCCGTCTTCCTGCAGCTGGTACGACTGGAACAGGTCCTCAGCCAGCGGCGGGTAGTAGGTGTCACCCGTTTCGGTGACGTGCTGCAGCCAGAGCTCCAGCAGCATGCTGTCGTGCAGGGTCTCGGCCCAGCGCCGGTCTTCCGCCGTTTCGGCGCTGTTGCGCAGGTAGCGCAGCGACTTCACCTCAAAGGCATCGCCCTCGCGCAGGCGCGGAGCTGGAGGGGCCTGGGTGGCTGGGGCAGCCGCCGCCACTGCAGGGGTGATGCGCTCAAGCAGTTGCGCGTCGCTCAGCAAGCCGAATTCCTGCTGGTTGTACTGCTCCTCCAGCCCAGCGGTGCTGCCGCTCTGGCTCTGCCAGCGCTCCAGGGCGCTGCGCAGCTCGGCAGAACGGTTGCTCAGGGGTATCCAGGCCATGGATCAGAACCCCTCCTTGCGGGCTTTCATCGCCTCGCGGTAGGCCTGCAGGCGGCCGTCACGCTCGTCCATCACCGTGGGTGAGTAGGAAGCCTTCACCGCTGCATTCTGCGACAGCTGGTAGATCAGCAGCGCTGCGGTGCCGGTGAGGATCAGCGAAACCAGCAGAAAGAACAGGGCAAACCCGAGCAGGCCGAACTCCCCGTTGAGCAGCTGGGCCCAGAACTGATCGGTGGCCTGGGCCACGGCGGTGGTGCCGTTCACCCACTGCAGCCGCCCGCCCTCCTCGCGGAAGTGCTCGGCGTAGATCTCCGGTTCCTCCTTCTGCAGGAACGCCAACGCCGGCATCGACTGGGCGGATCGCGACTTGCTGTCGATCGCTTCGCGCAGATCCCGCGCCCGCTCTGTGTTGAGTTCGCGCAGCAGGTTCTCCTGGGTGCAGGCACCCGGTACCCGCCCCACCGAGCCGTATTTGTTGATCAGGGCCTCGGCGCTGAGGCCGGCATTGGCGGCAACGGCCGCATTCGAGCCATAGGCCAGCACGTAGGCGGACTGGAAGGCGTTCTCATTGCTGCTGCGATCGATCTGCTCCAGCTGCTGCTTGAGCCGGGTGCATTCCGCCTGCGCTGCCTTGAACTCAGGTCCACCTTCCTCCAGCCGCGCCAGCTCTTTGCGATCACCACTGATCTTCTGCTCGATCAGCTGCTCTGCGTAGCGGGAGGCGACGGCCCGTGAGCCGATGAACAGGTCGATGCCCACCCCGGAGAAGGCTGTCTTGGCCAGGCTCAACAGCAGAAACGCCGCCAGGCTGAGGCTGGCGGTGCGGGCATGGTTGGGGTCGTGACGGTCGGTGGCCTTCTCGCCAGCGGCGTTGGAGGCCCAGAGGATCAGGAACGACAGCACCACGGCGCCCGGCCAGGACAACAACCCCAGCGGGCCAGCCAGGCCGAACTTGAACAGCGGCAGGGTGCAGAAGAAATCCCACAGCGTGGAGATGCTCATCAGCTTGGCTGTGGCATTCACCGTGCCATCGTTGGTGGGAGTGGCATAGGAGCGGCCGCGCATGTTGCGCACCGGCACCCAGACGATCTCGCGAATCCGTCCTCCCAGCCCTGTCGCTGAACTGCGCAGGATGCGGTCGTCGTCCACCCCGATCCGCTTGCGCGGTGTCGCTTCCCCTGGCCGGTAGTCCACCTTGGCCCTATCGGCCTCCTCGCGCAGGTGGCGCAGTTCCGGCCGTCGCTTGATCCAGTCGATCAGCTCGTCGAGATCGATGTCACCGATCGGCCGTTGTCTGGGCATGGATGGGGACTCGCGGGGATGGAAGAACGGTCGTTGAGATGAAGCAGCACTGCTCAGCAGCACTGCTCCTGGAGGGTTGGTTCAGTCGTCTGCGAGCTCCACCTCTTCCAGCAGCTTGATCGCCGTCTGCAGCCGCGCCAGGTCGGCAGCCCAGGTGGCTGCAGCACCGGCATTGCCTTCTTCCACCATCTTGCCGATCACATCGCTGTGGTAGTCGGCCAGCTTGCTGATGATCTTCACCGCCAGTTCCCTGTCCTGATAGGCATTGAGTTCGCTGCGGCCCTCGATCAGCCGGAACACATCGCGGGCATTGTCGAGCTGGGCCCGGGTGAGCAGCTCCGAGATGTTCTGGGGCATGGTCCCGGAGGCCTGATAGCCATCCGCCATCTCCGGGTGGGTGCCGGGATCGGCGGTCTCGTCAGTCGCCATGGGGCCAAACCTGTCCTGCCGCTGAATCTAGGGGGGATGAGAGGGTGGCGAACGGCCCTGCAATCGCCTGGACGTCCCTATCGCGACCCGCCGGGCCTGAGGATAGGGACCGCGGCCCGCGCCGGCACCGATGCTGCTCAATGCCTTTGATGTGGATCCCGGCGCTGCCGAGCGCAGCGTGGAGCTGCGCCACGGCGAGCTGTTCGCCCTTGGTCTGCAACCCGATCTGCTGGTGGTGTCGGCCTACGCCGGCAACTACGAGGCGGTGCCCGGCACCCTGGTGGAACGGCTGCTGACGGCCTGCGGCCTCGAGCTGGGCCGGCTGCCCCGCCAGCTGGACCTGAGTGGAACGGCTGTGGGTGCCTGGATCACCCCAGCCCTGGCTGATCTCAACCTGCCGCGCCAGTGGCCAGCAGGCAGCAGCACCCGCTTTCGCCGCCTGGCGGTGATCGAGAGCCCGGTGCAGCAGCCGGATGCCGACCAGAGCTGGCCCGTGTTCCGCCAGCTCTTTTCCCTGCTCGCCCTGTTGCCCCTGCAGGGCATCCACTGCCCGGTGGTGGCGGTGCCCCTGCTGAGCGCCGGCAACCAGGGGATTGCCCCGGCGCGCCTGTTCCCCGATCTGCTGGAGCGCTGCCGCGATGGCTTTCGCCACGTGCCCGACCTGGAGCGGCTGATCGTGTTTGACCGGCAGCTGCAGGCGCTTGATCGGCTCGCTGCCGAGATCGACGCGGAGCTGGGACGGTTCCCCAGCGAACGGCAGCTGCTGCCCCTGCAGGATCCAGGCCTGCTGCCCGCTGGCCTGCTGCAGACCCTGGCGGGCTTTCAGCGGATCCATCCCCAGCTTGAGGCCGGCAGTGACCTGGCCGAGCTGGAGCATCTGCTGAGCGGCATGGAGACCACGGCCGTGGCGCTGGGCTTTCATGGCCGCCGGCTGGTGGAACAACTGGTGCGCCAGCGGCTGGGCTGGACCCAGGGCACCCTCTATGAGGGCATCCAGGCACTCAGCCGCGACGGCCTCAATCCCTGGATCGGCAGCTGCCTGCACCAGGTGCGGGTCTTTGGCAACTGGATGGGACACCCCAGCCCCCCCGGGCAGCGGCGCTCGGTGACAGCGGTGGATGTGAGCGCGATGTTGATGGCCCTGCAGCGCGTGCTGGAGGACTACCCCTGGACACTGGGCAACCCGGTTGTGCGCCGGCGGGTCCACGTCAATCGCACGTGATCCAGGCGCCCGGGGATGGATTGGACAGATGCTCTGGCCAAGCCACCGAACGTCCCATGAGCTCACCCCAGGATTCATCGCCGAACCTCAACGGCCGCTACCGCTTCCGCGGCGGCACTCCGCTCGATCCAGGCGAGATCTCCCACCCCGAGATGGAGACGGCGCAGGAGCTGGGCAGCGGCGTGCCGGAGACGGCCAACGCCCTGCTGGCCATGCAGCAGCGTTCGGCTCCCCGGCCTGAAAAGCCCGTCAAGCCCGACAGCCCGAAGGTGAAGCAGGTGCTGGAGCTGATGTCCTCTCTGGATACCTCCGCAGGCGAGGACCGTCAGATCGCCCTGGCGATCATTCGCCACCACGAGGAATGTCACGACGACGTGGTGAAGGACCTCCGCGACGACGCGAACGCCGACCACAGCCAGATTGTGGCCTGGGCCATCGATGCCGATCGCCTGATGCGTTGCCGGCTGCTGCTGGAGCACGTGGACATGGACTGAGGCGTGCAGGCGGCCGGCGAGAGGGGCCTCAGCCCCCACCCGCCAGCCGCTGCCGCAGGGCCGCCAGAGCTTTCTTCTGGGCCCGCTGCACCGACATGCAGCTGATCTCCAGCTTTGAGGCGGCCTGCCGGAGCGAGAGGCCCTCGAGGACGGTGAGCCGCAGGGCCGTGGCCTGGGCTGCCGGCAGCTGCTCCACCAGCTGCTCCAGCGCCAGGCCATCGACGGCCTCGCTCAAAGGGGATTCGGCCTCTGGTGATGCCAGCTGATCGAGCATCGAGGGCTCGCCTTCTGCTGTGGCATCGAGGCTGAGGTGCCCCAGCGGGCACTGGCCCTGCTCATGCAGCCGGCGCGGCACGCGCACCAGCCGCACCCGATCGCGCAGGTGGTGCTGCAGGGCTCCGGTGATGCAGCGGCGCAGATAGGGCTCGGCCGGCTCGCCGGCCCGGCAGCGGGGAGCGGAGCGGACCAGGGTCTCGCGGGCCACCTGGATCAGATCCTCCCGCTCCACCAGGGGGAACAGGCGCTTGGCGGTGGCAGAGGCAATGCCATCGGCCAAAGGCAGGTGCTCCAGCACCAGGGCATCGCGGGCACGGAGTGCAGAACGGCTGAGCGGCCTGGCCTGCTGCTTGCGGCGGGAGGGGGATGAGAGGGAAGCCATCTGGGGACGGCGGAGAACCCCACCCCCACCGGCCGGCCGCAGCGCTGTGGCAAGGACGCCCCCCTGGGGGCGCATGGCCCGATCCTTGACGCGGTGTGAGGACTGGCCGAGGGATGCGGTGGGTGTGCGCCGGTCCGGTGGCGATACACGTCCTCGGACGCCAGAGCGATCGGCTGTGCCAGATGCGTCGATGCGCAGGTTCGCGATGGTCTTGCAGGACCCCGCTGAAGTCCGATGAAAGGGGGCCGCAGCCCCCAGCCCTCAGAAGGGCAGCAGGGCCTCCAGCTCGGGATCCAGGATTGGCTCGGGCTGCTCAGCCTGACGCTCCGTGAGCAGATCAACTCCTTCGGAGAAGGCTGCGCCTACGAGAAGCCCGGCGAGCCGGATTAGCCCCCGACACCAGCACTCCTCACTGAGCCAGATCAGCAGGCCATCGCTGCTGGCGGAGAACTGAAGGCGACGGGCGGTGTAGCCGTGAGCGAGGGCCATGGTGGGCGCAGCGCAGGACGCCTCCTCCAAGCGGTGCGGTGTCAAGGACACGCGACTCTCCCGCATGCTCCGCGTCAACCCCTTGGCCGACGGCCATGGGAGTGTCAGCGGCCGATCGCGCATCGTTCCAGTCAGACGCGTTGGCAGCTGTTGCTGCCGCCCGCTGCCGTGCAGCCCCTGCTCTGGCGGCTGTTCAGGCAGCTGGGCCTACTGCCGCTGCAGGAGTGTGCTGACACCGAGTGCAGCAGCTGGCTCTAGCACCTTCAGGAGAAGCCCGTACTCCTGCCTGCTCACCTGTCGCCGGTGGAGGCGCCGGGATGGCGGCAGGCCGCACTGCAGGCGGTGCCGGCACCGGAGCTGCTGCAGCAGTCGCTGTGGCTACTGCATCGCCGGGAGGACAGCGAGCAGGAACGGATCCAGCTTCTGCACAGCCACCTGCGCGAGCGCATCCGCTTGGACCGTGCCGAACAGCCCTGAGCGCAGCTTCCTGCGCCTGCACACGCACTGCGTTGCCGGTGTGTCGACCCTGGCCAGGCGATGAAGCTGCATGAGCCAGCGGCACGGGGGCTGCACTGCCCGATGCGGCCCACAGCGAGCCCCGCTTGTCACAAGCGGGGAGGAGGGCCTCAGCCCCCACCTGCGAGCTGCTGGCGCAGGGCTGTCACAGATCAGCGCCGGGTGCTATTCGGCCAACGGGCCATCCCCGGGTGTGCAAGGAGAACACTTGATCAACACTGGGGCCTTGGTCATCAGGAGGGGCCCAAGTCTCCTGAACTTGTCTCAAGCTTGGTGCCGCACTCGCGGTCTGTAAACCGAGTCATCGCCTCACGCCAGGCGGCGTCCTTGATCGCGATCATCGGAAGCCCCTCCAGGTCCAACAGCTCGGCATCTTGGAGGCCATGCACGCGCATGGCGTACCCAGGTTCACCGGGGCAGCGCCAGATCTGGATCACACGGCCCCCACCCGCCTTGCTGAGGGCCAGGCTCCACAGCTGATCGCGCACCATGGCCGAGACCCGCCCTACAAGGACACCCCCACCAACAGGCGTCAGCCAGCGGGTAAGTTCACCGCGAAGGACCGTGGGGACGGACTCAAGAATCATCACGTCCATGTTGGATGCCTCCTGGAACAAATCCGCTGGGATCCCAGAGCGAACCCACGGCATCAACCACTGATCCTTCTGCATCTGCATCAGTGACCTGGAATAAGGCTGGCACCAGCTTGGTCAGCTGATCCTGGAGTCGTTCATGGCAGCAACGATCCCGCAGGATCCGCCTTGCCCTCGACTCGACCTTCTCGCTGCCATTAGCTGCCGCCTCGAAGGCAGCCGGGATACTGGTGGTTGTCTTGACAAGATCAGCCACATCGTAAACAAACGAAAGTTGCTTGCCGGTGTGAATGAATCCGAGGGCTGGGCTGTAGCCAAGCGAGTGCAGGCCAGCCAGCACGATGGCGTACAGAGCAGCATTTGCCGCCGAAAGCGCCCGATTGATTGGATCTGCTTCCTCCCAGCTCCTGCGGTCATAGTGGCGTCCAGTCCAGAGCACCCCAAACTCCTTGGCTAGCCGTTGATAGGTATCTCGCACACGAACACCTTCCTTGCCGCGAATCTGTTCAAGGGTGAGATGGGCTGGAAGGGGTTCGTTGAATCGGGCCTGGTACATGCGCCTCACGACCAAGAGGTGCAGGTCTGGATCGGCCCAATGGCGGGCCTGATGCTCGATACCGTTGCTGAGGCGGGTCTTTGATTGGCCGCAGGCATAGAAAGCCAGTCCCTCGGCACCAGTCCAGACGACCAGAGCGCCACAGTCGGCCAGCACCTTGATGGCTGCGTGGGTGATGCGCGTGCCAGGGCCGAGGATCACGCTGCTCAGATTGGCCGCAGGCAACGTGATGCGACCTTGTGGTGTGAATGCTGCAATCGAATGTCCTTCCTGCTCGATGACAGCGTGCTCAAGATAAACCTGACTCAGGCTGTCGCTGTAGCGAGCCAGGGCCCGCAGGTTTGCCGTCGCCATTACGCCCTCAGCGGCGCCATAGACACCAGCCCCAGCCCCAACATGCGGGCGTGGCGGTTACCGGAGCGCACTCCTGCGGCCAGGGCATCCGGATCGGCGATGACCGCCTGTCCATCGAATTGAGCGGTGGCGACCGACATCACGGCCCCCCCGCGCGGGAGGCGCAGCCGCACGACATGGCTAATGGTCGCCGCCACTGCGCACAGGCCGAGCCCCTCGGCCTGCCGCTGCAGCCGCTCCAGTTGCTCCTCCTCCCGCCAAAGACCCAGCCGTTTCCGTTGCCCCCGTCTTCTCCCACTGGGGGGTGTTCCCCACTGGTGGCTTGGGGCACGCGATTCACCGTCGGGTTGGCGCGCACCCGGAAGGCCACGGACTTCCCTTTGGCAAAGTCGGCCTCAGGGGCCAGCTCCGCTGGGCCTGGGCATGGGCCTGCAGATATCCCGCTGGCAGCTGCTCCCATCGGGGTTCCCCCTGGGATTGCACCAGCAGCTTGGGCGGCTCCGCCTCGCGAGTGGTCTCAAGGCGCCACAGGAATGGTTGAACAGTGTCATCAGGCCCGCTGGCAAAAGCCCGGGCCAGGGTGCGGTGCATGTCGTAGGCATTGCCCAGGTCACGGCGCACATCGCGGTGACCAAGGTTGAGGGTGAGGCGGTTGAGCAACAGGGTCATGGCGTGGGCTCTCGAGCTGGGGTTGCAGAAAACCCCGTGAGGGACTGGCTGGCCGCTGTGGCTGCGGGAACCTCGATCGAAAGCGAGCGAACCCGGTGCATTTCGAAGCGGCGGATGGCAAAGGGCGCCAGGGGTTGATCCTGACTGGACTGAGAACCCTACGGGGCCTCCTACACCAGCCGGTAGTGCTTCACGCTCTCGATCAAGGACGGGGCTTCAGCAACGCGTCCTGACAGTTCAACGATGGTTCCGCTGCCTGGCGGCACCGCCGGTAGACAGCTTTTTCGCGGCCCATCCCCACACGCGTGGGGCAAACGGCCGGCCCAGAACGCCAGCGGCTCGAGGAACGACGGCCCATCCCCACACGCGTGGGGCAAACGATTCGGGTGCTGCCCCAGCCGATCGTCCACACCGGCCCATCCCCACACGCGTGGGGCAAACGCTTTTCCTGCCGGCAAGGGAAAGGTGGCCTCAGCGGCCCATCCCCACACGCGTGGGGCAAACGCAGCTTGCGCAAGACCCAGCAGTGCATGCTGCCGGCCCATCCCCACACGCGTGGGGCAAACCAATCCGCAAAGCAGCCCCGCCGCGTTTGCGTTCGGCCCATCCCCACACGCGTGGGGCAAACGGCCGCCGGGAGCGATGCAGGCTTGGGGCTGACGAACGGCCCATCCCCACACGCGTGGGGCAAACGCATCCGGTAGATGTTCCGCTCCGTGAACGGGATCCGGCCCATCCCCACACGCGTGGGGCAAACGCTCCCATCGACGGCGACCCGCTCAATCTATGCCGGCCCATCCCCACACGCGTGGGGCAAACGTCACCGCATTCATTTGCGTACTTCGGCCCTTCCCGGCCCATCCCCACACGCGTGGGGCAAACGTTGCAAGACCGAAGCTCGCAGGATCGGCAGCACGGCCCATCCCCACACGCGTGGGGCAAACGCGGAAATGCTCGATTGCTTAGATCTGAGCGGGCGGCCCATCCCCACACGCGTGGGGCAAACGCCATGGCCTCCTGGTAGCCCCAGGCAGCGGCCGGCCCATCCCCACACGCGTGGGGCAAACTGCCTTTGCTTGGCGGGCTGCATTGATGAAGGCGGCCCATCCCCACACGCGTGGGGCAAACGTGGCACCTTCTACGTGGCAAAGCCCGTCAATCGGCCCATCCCCACACGCGTGGGGCAAACGACCACGCCGCAATGCGTGCCATTCGTCGGTGCCGGCCCATCCCCACACGCGTGGGGCAAACGGCCCGGTGCGGGCGCAGGTGGTAGACCATCGCGGCCCATTCCCACACGCGTGGGGCAAACGTGCTCGGGGTCAGCAGCTAAGCGACCCGCTTCGGCCCATCCCCACACGCGTGGGGCAAACGTCCGGCATGGTCGGGGCGATGGCTGAGACGCTCGGCCCATCCCCACACGCGTGGGGCAAACCACCTCTGCCTTACCGCAGATCTGGTCACACCCGGCCCATCCCCACACGCGTGGGGCAAACGGCCGGGAACGTCAGCGTGCGTTCAGTGGCATCAGGCCCATCCCCACACGCGTGGGGCAAACTCCACTGTTAGAGGAGTGAACCGATGACTCAAGAGGCCCATCCCCACACGCGTGGGGCAAACGCGGTGCACTCCACTCCGATGCACTGCCGATCGTCGGCCCATCCCCACACGCGTGGGGCAAACGCTACCATCCGGGCGGCAATTGCTGGGATGGTACGGCCCATCCCCACACGCGTGGGGCAAACGTACTGCCTGGCCAGCTCCAGCAGGGTGTAGTTCGGCCCATCCCCACACGCGTGGGGCAAACGTAGCTGGTGATCTCTGCAGTGCCGCAGACTTCCGGCCCATCCCCACACGCGTGGGGCAAACGCTCGGCTTCAATGTCATAGAACACGCCCTCACCGGCCCATCCCCACACGCGTGGGGCAAACTGGCCCGCCGCGTCCACAAGTTCCCGCGGGAGTTCGGCCCATCCCCACACGCGTGGGGCAAACGGCACCAGTACATCCCAGACATCCACAAACCACGGCCCATCCCCACACGCGTGGGGCAAACGGATCTGTCGCCTCAAAACAAGTTCACCTATTACGGCCCATCCCCACACGCGTGGGGCAAACTAACCCTTGGTCGGGTCGAACCGCTCCACCGCCGGCCCATCCCCACACGCGTGGGGCAAACGACCCTCGTCACATACAGGGCCACCTTCAGGCCCGGCCCATCCCCACACGCGTGGGGCAAACGGCGTCGAAGGTTGCGGCGGTGAGCAGCTTGACCGGCCCATCCCCACACGCGTGGGGCAAACGCAGCGATGGTCGAGGGCTTCGTGCCAACGAACGGCCCATCCCCACACGCGTGGGGCAAACCCCAAACCCATCGGGCCATGGAACTCCACATCCGGCCCATCCCCACACGCGTGGGGCAAACACTGCGGAAACACTGGGTTTTCAAGTTGCAGACAGCCCGGAAGTATCCAAGCCAGGCCTCATGTTATTACCAGCCCTAGTTCGGGGTCCAACCGGGCGTCGAAGCAGGTCACGGCCCCGTCCACCACCAGCAGGGGCCGGTGGTGACGCAGGCCTGACTGATCGCGCCAGCCCGGAGGCCAAGGCTGGGCCCTGGCGTGGCGCATCAGACCTCGGTGGGTGATGCGCAGGTAGTGGCCGGCCAGGAACGGGCCGTGCTCTTCCAGCGCAGCCAATTGCTCGGCCGTTACCGGCACGATGCTCTGACTGTCCTGGCCCAGGCGCGTCCCGAACTGGGCACCGCCATCGGCGATCTCGTCGTCCATGGGCGCCGCGGCCTCACTGGCTGCCTGGCGAGCAAGCTCCACCATCTCCTTTTCCTCCGCCTGATGGTCAGGCCAGGCGGCCTCGATGGCATCAATCAGCTCTGGCCCTGCAGCCACCGCCTCCGATCCATAGACCTCCTGCACCGCCAGGTCGATGTCGCCCGGGAACTGAAGCTGGGGATGGGCCTGGAGCCAGGCGGTGGAACGCAGCACCAACCAGCGGTCGTAGATGAACGAAGTCAGGGCCAGCGGGGGCAACACCTCATCCAGGCCAGCCACCAGCACCAGGGGCTGCTCGAAACCCGCGGGCCTGGCCCGATCGTGGCGGTGGATGCGGCCGGCGCGCTGCATCACCAGATCCACCGGTGCCATGTCGGTGATGAGCACGTCCATGTCGATGTCGAGGGACTGCTCTGCCACCTGCGTGGCCACCAGCACGTGGCCGCCGGTGCAGGAGCCGCCCGGGCCGAACTGCTGAAGCACCCGCCGCTCGATCTCCAGCCGCTCGTCCATTGGGAAGCGGGCGTGGAAAAGCGTGGAGGGCACGCTGCCGGCGGTGAGGCCATACAGCTCTTGAGCACGGCGCACCTTATTCACCACAAGCAGCACCCGGGCGCCCTGCTTGGCCATGGCCACCGCCCGGGCCGCCACGTTATCGGCGTCGATGCCCTCCACCACCAGTTGTTGCTGGCGGGCGGCGGGGAAGGCCACGGCCTGCACGGCCCCGGGCCGGGCCCAGGTGACGCGAGGATAGGCAGCGGCCGGCACCGGCACGTCGCCGGCCCAGGCCTGAAGAATTGAATCCCGGCGCGCCGCCGGCAGCGTGGCGCTCATCAGCACCACACGGCAGCCCAGGCCCTGGAGCCAGTTAGCCAACCTCTCGATCAGGCCTCCCGTGTAGGAGTCGTAGGCATGGAGCTCGTCGAAGATCACTGTCCGCCCGGCCAGCCCGAACAGGCGGACGAAGCTGTGCCGGGCATTGAGTACGCCGATCAGGGCCTGATCCACGGTGCCGATGCCGTTGCTGGCAAGCAGTGCCCGCTTGGATCCCTTGAACCACCAGGCGGCCTGCACGGAGGAGTCTGGCGTGCCTAGGCCGATCTCCCGCAGCTTGGCCTGCGCAGCCCAGGGCCCACCGGCACCGTGGGCCAGGGCCAACTCGCTGCGGCCGGCGCTGGCTCGATCAAGGAAGCGGGCGACGCGTCCGTAGAGGGCGTTGCTGGTGGCCTGGGTGGGCATCGCCATGTAGATGCCGCGGCCACGGCCGCAGCCGGAGCCCAGGGGCACGCCGCAACCCAAGCCCGCCTCGGTTTTCCCTTCCCCCATGGGGGCTTCGATGACGATCAGGCCTGGCTCATCGCCGAAGTCATCGAGCACGTCGGCGACGCACAGCTGGAGGGGACGGGGTGCCCAGCCGTCCAGGGCCAGGGCCAGGGCACTGCGCCCGCTGGGCACGGATTGCAGACCACCACCGGCCAGGCCGATGCCGATCAGGGCCGCCCGGGCCAGGATGCGGCCGTGTTCGAACCAGTCCTGCGGCTCGAAGGCCTCCCCCAGGCGATCGGCCCGGCAGAGGGCATCGCTGGATCCGATCCAGTCCGCGACGGTGGTGAGGCCCATCAGCCAGCGGAGCTGGGCTGGATCGAGATCCGGGGGCAGGCCTGCGGCACCGGTGCTGGTGAGCAGGATCTGGAACAGCTCATCGTGGGCGTTGCGCCAAGCCGGGCTGCAGCGTGTAGCCCAGCTGCCGGCCTTCATCACCTCCGTGCTGGCCACGACGCTGCCGTGGTGAGCACCGACTGCATCGGCAAAGGCCTTGGCCGAGATCCGGCCCAGGCCCAGGCCCTGCAGCCGGGCACTGAGGATCGGCACCGTCATGGCGTCATGCCGGTCAGGGCCGATCGGCATGTCAAAGCCGGGCACCGCCGCCCGCCCGAGCAAGCGCTGGAAGCCGGGGCTGGCTTTCCCCAGATCGTGGCAGCCGGCCAAGGCCGAGGCCCACGCCCGATCCATGCCACCAGGGCAGGGCACAGCGGCCTGCAGCTCCATCGCCACCGCCGCCACGTCCAGAAGGTGCTGGGGCAGCGGATAGCCATCACCCGATGCACCGGCGCAGCGATCGGAACTTTTCGCCCACAGGACCGAGCTGGTCAGGGCCATCAGCGCACGCGCGCGATGGAGACCAGGCCCAGGCCCAGCAGGCGGGTGTGACCGATGCCCATGCGGATACCGGCGGCGAGGCGCTCGGGGTCAGCGGCGCGAGCGACACCCTCGAACTGGGCAGCGGTGGCCACGATCTGGCTTCCGGCGCGGCGGGTAGAGCGGATCTCCCCGGTGCCGGTGACGCCGCACTGCACCAGCTCCAGGCCCAGGTTCACAGTGGCCTGGCGCTGCATCCAGACCAGCTGCTCCTCCAGGCGGCGCAGCGCCACGCGTTTCCCATTCCGCTTCACGCAGGGATTGGCCCTGACTCGGAAGGTGAGCAGCATCCCTTCTGGAACAACGGGGTTCCACTCCTTGGTGGTGGCATCGAGCACATAGCCATCGGGGAGGTTTTCGAACTGCGGTTTGACCTCCGACTGCATCAGCAAGATCGGTGCCTCCCCTGAGTCGGCCCGCTCCTGGCGCCAGAGAAACTTTCTGGGCTGAGCCTCAGGGCCCTCACTCACCAGACGTGTGAGAGTGCGATGGGTTTCATAGGCATCGCTCAGATCCCGGCGGACCGCAGCAGAGGCCAGGTTGAACGTCAAACGAGAGAGGTACATGGAGGGGACTGGTTAGGTCTCGTCAAAATGACGCTCTACCAAAAGCATCCCCATCTTTGAGGGGGCAAGACATCGTAAAAACAGGGATCTCACGTACCAAGGGCAACCGAAGTCTCAAGGCCCACCGCCACGCTGCTGGTCCTAACCCGTCGCATCCCGAACCGGCGTTCCGCGAACGGAGCTACGGGGACATCCGGCCTTGATTGAGGGCCGATGGGGTCGGTGACGACGATGCGGCGATCACCAGGGGCTCCTGCCAGCAGGGGGGCGGCGACCAGGGCATCCTTCAGCCCAGCCTCAACCAACCCACCGGCCGCCATCGGCACTGTTGGGAGGCATGCCTTCCGCCCCAGTGCTAGGCCCCAGACGGGGTTGCGCAGGGCGGTGTGGATCCGAGCCAGCAGATCCTCCGGACCCTCCAGAGCGGCGGTGAAGGCGGCATCCGCCAGATACCAGCGGGTGGTAACGGCGGTTCCGCCCGTCGAGCCGGAGGCTGTAATGCAGTCCTGGACGGTGTGGTAATCCCGCAGCAGGTCTCCCTCCGCATCGGCGCGGACTCCGAAGTTCAGTGAGGCGAGGTCATTGACGGGCTCGGAGCGGTCCCTGCCAAGGGCAGCGCAGACCAGCCCGAGCACTCCAGAGAACGATGGTTCCTGGGCGGTGAGACGTAGGTCAAACCTCGAATCAAGGCCCCAGCTCTGCAGGGGGCCGACCAAAGGGATAAGGAGCGTGGCCATCAGCCCAGCTCCGCGATCACGCTCTCCACCAGGGCGTCGAGATTCGCCGCGCTTTCGCCAGTCCAGGCGCCGGTGAGGTCAAGTGCCCGCAGACCAATTTCCAGCCCATAGGCCGAACAGAGGGTGCCGGCATGCTCCTCAAGGCGCTGGACGCTTGCGTGCACCAGGCCGTCCCGGAGCTCGCCAGCCCCGACAGAGCGCTGGAAAGCGTTGGCCAGGGAGATGGGCTGGGAGTTGTGGACGCCGATCGCCACGAACTCGGGCAGATTGTGGGCAGCGAAGGTGTTTTGTTTCCCAGTGGGGATCGCCATCACCGCGGCGCGGATGTAGGCGCGGACGCCCTTGAGGGCCAGCTCACGATCACCGTTCAGATTGGCCTCCAGCAGGTCGAAGTTGATGCTGGCGAAGCGGTAGTGGCAGGCGGAGTTGAACTCCACCGAACTGAGCATTCCCGAAACGGCTTCATCGGCGGGTGCCAGGTCATCCACGGCAGTGAAGAAGTCCGATTCCCGCTGCACAGCATGGGTGGAGAGGGAGTGCGCCACTTGAATGGCGGCGTCGGTGCTCAGCTCCTTGTCGTCGGCAATCATGCGGCCGAACATCGCCACATCAACGGAGTTGGCGCCGATGCAGCCCTGCACGGCCTTCTTCACACTTGCCGGTGCTTTGCCTGAGGCCAAAGCTTCGTGGTGCTCGGCGATCACCTCGATCAGCTCAGAGATGGCGGTATTGCCGAGGAAAAGCAGGTACTCGGTCTGAACGCCACCGTCGGAACCGTCGGCTTTGGCCTTCTTCTCTTTGACCTTCAGACCTGCGAGGTTGAGGGCAGCTGTGATGGCTTCTCTGGTGTCCTCCAGTCCCCGTTCTGCGAGGGCTGTTTCGATGTGGGAGACGATGCGGTTGGTGCGGGTGCCCAGCTCTTCCTCGTCAAGCAAGCCCATCTGAGCGAAGGCCTTGCGCTGGGCGCGCTTGAGGCACTGAGAGGAGATGCGGGCGCGGCGTGTACCACCGAACATCGCAGTCTTGGGGCTCCAACGTCGTCCCGGTTGAGGCAACCAGGGGCGACGTTCTGGAGAATGTTGATGTCGATGTAGGTGGTCACGGGAAGGTCTCGGTCGAGGGGCTTGGTCAGGTGGCTGAGGTGTCTTGGTCAGTGGCTGAACCCCAGAAGATGCGGCCCCAGCGGGTCTGGACGCTGCGATATGGCGATCCCCAGCGCTGAAGGTCATCGAGCAGGGCCGGCCAGTCGAGAGTGACGCCTTGGCTTGCGACCAGCTGGATGATCTGGCGCAGACGCCAGGCAAGTTCGTCGGCGTCTGAATCGAGAAGTTGCACGAAGCGGCGCTCAGTCCCCTGAGCTGACTTGGCCAGCTGGCGCAGCGCCTCAGGCAAAGCCACAGGTTTGCCCCGACCTTGCCGAACGGCAGAGGCCCAGCAACCGGCAGCGAGGTAGGCCATGGGCCTGGTGTAGGCAGGCTCACCGCGCAGCAGCGGTTCGACTAAGGGAAAGGCCGGTGCATGAAGCTCTGGCCGATCAGCGGTCATGCAGCGCCGGAGCGTGGCTACAACACTGGAATCGGTGCTGGCCTTGCGCTCCAGGGCCGAAAAGAAGGAGGAGGAATCCATCGGAGGGAGCGGCTATCGGACAGGCGCTTTTCGACCTTTGGAGGGTAGTAGCAAAAGAGCGGCAGTGGAATCTCCACCGTTGTGGGGTGGGTGCAGATGCGGAAGCGTGCAGCCGCGCAGGATCTATAGGTGGGGCCCATCCCCACTCGTGTGGGGCGTTCATCTTTACGCCACTGTCTCCGGCGTAGCCAACCCGGCCATCACACTCCCGAGAGCGTGGCTGGCTTTGCCCTGGGCCCGCAGCGCCCGGCCGTCGTCGCCGATCTGGCGGCAGCAGTGGTCCCAGACCATCCGCACTGTGAGGCGGAGCGTCTGACGCCAGCCCTCCAGTACGGCATCGCCCGTGGCGCCATCGCCCAGGGCGTGCAAGGCACCCCAGAACTCAGTCTCCAATGATCCCCAGAACAGGGCATCGGCCTTGAGGCTGCTGCGCAGGCCCGCCACAACCTTGGGATCCGCTCCCGCGACACTGCCCTGATCCAGCCAATGGCGGCAGAGAGATGAGGTGGCGCCGAACAAGGCCTTTGAGGTGACGCTGGCGTGCTCAACCAGGGTTTCGACCACGGCCTGCGCTTCGGAATTGCCCACCAGAGCGGGGGCCAGGTGGCGCTGCTCCAGGCGCCAGACAACACCCTTACCTTTGTCTACTACCAGCCCTCCGGCAAGGAGTTCGAGAGGCTCGTAATGATCTACCCACCTCATCAGCTCAGCGGCGTGCTTGAGCACTGCAGGGGGGTCGGAGCAGTCGCCGCCGAGCAGGGCGGTGGCATCCCGCCACAATGTCCGATCAGTGCGCAGCATCAAGGACATCGGCCCCTTAGATCCCTGCACCACGGCCGACATCGGATCCACCACTGGGGATGCCCCAGGGATCTCGCCTTCTGCGATGTGAACTAGGCCGTCCTCCCTCAGTAAGAAGGTGCGCACGCCATAGGTGTAACGGTCTGCAGGACCGGCAGGGACACGTACTGGGTTGCCGCGCAGCTCCTTCTCACTCAGGAGCTCCCGTTCCCAACAGGGGAGATCGAGCTTGTGCTCCTCCTCGCTCTGGAGGACCAGGTTGAGCGCAAGGGTCTGCTGGAGGTCAGCGCCTACGGGCATCACCAGCTGAAGGTTGCTGGCGAGCCCGTAGCTGCCGCTGGTTCTGAAGCCCTGGACAGTTCCGCTGCCTGAGAACTGCTGTGCAGTGATCAAGGTGATGGCCTGCCCAGCAGGGGTGAGTCGCAGTGGAGTGGAGTCCAGGCTGCGGTCCCAGAGGGTGCGGTTGTTGCCGCTGGAGCGCTCAATCTGCAGGCTGGCCAGCGAGGCTGGTTCCTTAGAGCCGGGCTCCTTCTTCCCGGCCCGGGGGGCGATCGGGTGCTGCATGAAGGGCCGATCGCTGCCGAACAGATCGAAGCGGTCAGCCCATTGCTGCAGATAGGCATCGATCCGATTTGCCGGCCAGGTATCGAGGAGCTCCAGCCGGTCGTCAAAGGTGCCTGGGCCGATCGCCCGGTGGCAGATGGCCAGGAGCAGGCGGTAGATCGCTAGGCACTGCAGGGGATGTACTGCGTCAAGCCCGGCCCAGCGGCCCGGTTTGAGTAGTGCATCGCGTAAGGAGGCCTGCTGGTGCTGGCCCGTGGTGGCGAGCAGGGGCAACCAGGGCTCAGTCAGAAGAGAGAAGGTCATCAGTTCGCCTCTCCGCTTCAAGGCTGATCTATGGGCTTCCCTTGTATCCGTGGACACGGATCAGGTGGTCATAGAGACGAGTTTACCGGCTCCAATGACAAGGGGGCTTGAGGCCGCTACGGGTTGACGTGCGACCCACCAATCTCGACCTCACGCCCCCATGCATAGCCACCCGAATGCCCGTCTGACCCAGAGAGGCCGCATGAGGCTCGTGACCCAGCATCTGGAGCACGGCCGCAGCCTGAAGGAGCTGGCCGCAGAGAACGGCATCAGCCTGCGCTGCGCCTCCCGCTGCCTGGCTCGTTACCGCTCAGGTGGTCCAGCCTCTCTGGCGGATCGCCGGAGTGTTAGCCGTAGCCAGCGGCGGACGCTCGATCCGCAGCAACTGCAGCAGGCCGTGGATCACCGCCCAGCGCTGCACGCTCCGCCGAATCGCCAAGGCACTGAAGGCGCCCCTCGCCACTGTCGGGAGGGTGATGAACGCCCTGGGGCTTGGCCGGCTCAGGAATCTGGAGCCCAGGAAGCCAGTGCAGCGCTACCAGTGGGAGCGCCCCGGCGACATGATCCACGTCGACACCAAACAGCTGATCCGTTTCGAGCGGGTGGGCAGTGGTGATGTGGAATCCGGGCACGGCGGTGGCTCTCCTTGGGTGATGGTCCCAGCATCCGCCATCCAGCGAGGATGGCGAGGATCTGCAACCGGCACTGCTGATTCACGCTGATGAGCCGGCTGACGCCTGAATCGATCCGCGCCAGCCAGGCGGAGCTGCCGCCGATCGGCACGGTGATCACCGAACTGCGCCGCCAGGACCCTTACATCCAGCAGGAGCAGCACCGCTACCGCTCGCCGCGGGGTTTTCAGCACTGGGCCAATCACCTGGCCTACGCCGCCCTGATCGAGGCCGGCGCGGATGTGATGAGCGAGCTGGCCGATCCAATCGGCTTCTGGGCCGCCACCACCTGCCGCTGGGCGCGGCTCCTGGAGGCCCCGCCCCGCTTCCTGGCGCCAGAGCTGGCGGAAGCCTTCCGCCGTACACCGTCCCCCCGCCTGGACGACGAGCTGCCGCAGGTGCTGCCCTGCTTCCGGCTGATGCTCCCCGATGGCGCCCTGTTCACAGAAGACGGGGTGCCGATCCCGGTGGTGATCGTGGCCGACCTGCGGGCGATGGCCGACTGGTTGCCGGCTGAGGCCCAGCGAATCAACGGCATCAGCTGCGTGGGCCTGACCCTCGATGGCACCAGCTACCTCACCCGCCATTCCGCTGGCCTGTCAGCGACTTGAAGCCGGGGCGACTCACCAGATCCTTCAAGGGTGCCAGCAGGCTCAGATCGGAGCCGATCAGATCGAGCAGTACTGCGACAACCTGCCCCGGGGCCACCTGGCTGGCCGGGCCGATGGCATCCGCAAGCCGCTCTCCCAGTTGCCGATCATTCATGCAGTGCCGTCGGATTCACTCAATCTATCCCGCCGTAGTTGCTGAATTCGCGTTGTGCTTCCGCGGCGATGCAGACAGGCAATGGGATTGTTGTTGAAGCTCCGTGATTCTGGGTCAATAAGCACAGAATTCCACGGAGTTATACGGTGAGGTGGAGCGCATGTAGATGTAGTAGTCACCCGTAGTGGGTATGCTGAATGAAAGCGACGAGTTCGAAGTCTTTCTTGCGTTGATACGCCCGGTGGGTCCGTTGACCACAATGCTGTACTGATTGCCGCTGCCGGTGTTCTGCGTGGTCAATGTCTGGCCGCGCGCCAGACCTAGAACAAACTCCCTGCCACCCGAAAAGTTTCCAGAGTAGGAGCCGCAGTAGCTGCCTTGGGCGAATCGAATCCTGGTGGCGGCCATCGTCGGCATTGCCAGTGCCGTTACAAGTGAGGTGATGGCAAATATTCGTGTGGCCATTGCTGGCTTGCTCATGGGAAGAGAGCGCGATGCAACGAGATAACTATAGATTCCGCTGAGTTGTGGTCAGCGCGTTTCTTCTGATGCAGAACTTTGCTTGGTGGTGTGATGCTGTTGCTGCCAGCAGGATCATTCCTTTTAAGATTCCAGCAGATCGGCGAGCGCCAGCCCACCGTGAAAGATCTGAGCCACCCGGCCTGGCAGTGCGGACGACCCCGGCGCCGTCACGCCCCAGGGCCCGGTGTGGATTGGCAAGGACTTCCGGCTCGATCGCACCCCCAGGGCCCCATCAGAAGGGACCACGGCTGGTGCCAGCAGCAGCGCCTCGCGCCGACCCCACTGGCGCCGGGGCCATTGGCACACCGTGCTGCATGGCGAGAAGCGTCAGAACCGGCGGATGCAGTGGTTCCAGCCGGTGTACGTGGGGCTCAGCTGATCAGTGATCGCTGCCTGGCACCACCCCCGTGAAGACTGATTGCAATGTTCACGCTGCTACAGACCCATCCCGCCGAACCGCCGAGGGTGTTCTCCCAGAAGGAAGGACGATGCAGCGTTTCAGCAGTCAGGCCGTGCTCACCCGCTACCGCCTGATCGACAGCGGCTGTGAACCACACCGCCAGCTTGATGGCCAGTACGGCAGCCTCGATGAGGCGATTGCTGATGCGATTGCCTGGGTGGAGCCCCTGGCCGATGCCCACCATCCAGCCCAGCTGATCGGGGTGGATGTGGCCACCGGCGATGGCAACTGGGCTACCTGACGCCTTCTCTGCGAGCTCCCCAGCTGAACCAGCCCGCTCCTGGATTTCCCTGGGCCCTGCCAACAGAGAACCCCCGCTGCGGGCGGGGGTTCTCCGGAGCCGCCGCGAACTGCCAGACGGGGCTCTGATGGGCGTCGAGGGCGCTGACGCCTGGCTCCAAGGTGCAGCTGGGTGTACGGGAAGCGCAGCTGTGCGCAACAAACGATCACGCGGCCGCAGCCTCCTCCTCTTCTGTGGAACCCAGCGGCAGCAGCTGGATCTGCTTGCGGCCGAGTTTGATCTCGAACTCATCGCCGGGTTTGAGCCCCAGCTGGTCGGTGTAGGCCTTGCCGACCATCAGGTTGCCGTTGAAGTGCACCTTGGCCATGTAGCTCAGCCCGCGGCCGGCCTTGCCGCGGTCCTTGCCGCCTTCACCCAGGGACATCCCCTTGGCCTCCAGCAGCGCTTCATAGAAGGCGGTGAAGTTGAGGCGCTCGCTGCCGTCCTTTTTGGTGCTCACGTAGCCGCACTGGCGCACCAGTTCGGACTTGGAGGCATCGCCGAGCTCCTTGACCTTGGCGAGCAGATCGGATCCGGTGAGCATGGAAGGAGAAGCATTGATTCATTCCATCCTATGCAATAGCCGCTCAATCTGCTCGTCCAATGCACATGGATCAGACAGGCAGAACGGCTGTTGCCGCAGCAGGATGCTGCAGGCGACTACACCCCTCCAGCGGCTCACTGCGATCTGCCGCGGTTGGACGCAGATGGGCCGATGCGTTTGCGAATCCGCTGGCGTTTGCTTTGCTTCGCGGGTGGATCTCTCACCAGCGCGTTGAATTGAACCTGCGCGCGGAACTGTTCAACCTTGGCCGGCTGCTGGGCCGCCAGCCAGCGCAACCGCTCCCCCTGCAATGCCGCCGGCGCCTCAATGCTCAGCCCTGCTCCCCAGGAGAACAACCAGCGCTGCAGGTCCTGCGCGCCAGTGATCACCCAAGGCGGTAGATCCAGCTCCATGGGGTAGGGGTGGCTGGCATCCAGCTCAGCCCGCAGGCAGCAGCTGGGGCTGGTGGATGGCCACCAGGGATCCCCCGGCAGGGGCGGGGCCAACCGCACGCAGCCGGGATGGAAGCGTCCCAGCTCCTGCTGGATCTCGGCCATCACCGCTGCCGTGCAGCGCAGCTTCACGGTCTGCAGCAGGGCCTTACGTTCCGCCGCCCTGGCCTGGAGCAGTGCCTGCTGGGCCTGCTGGTCGGGGCCCAGCTCCAGGCCGGCGCAGAGCTGGCGCAGCCGTTCAGCCCAGCGCAGCGCCTGGCCGTGGCGCAGAGGATCCCGGCCGCGGCTGTCGCGGATCCCCTGCCAGCGCAGCTGGGCAATCGGGATGGCGGCCAGCAGGCCGCAGGTGTGGCCGATGTGGTCGTGCTCCAGCAGCAACCACCAGCGCTCCCGCTGGTGCAGCAGCTGCAGGGGCCAGCCGCACAGCTCTACCGCCTGGCCGGGATCGAGGTCAAAGCGGCTGAGTTGCAACCGCTGGTGGGCGGCGATGGCCTGCTCCAGCTGGCTGTGCAGCGCCCGGCGTTGGCCCTGCCCCTTGCCGCTGCTCTGGGGACGGGGCAACGCGATCCCGCAGCTGCTCAGCCGGGCGGCCAGTTCCCTGCTCAGCCCCTCAGCCCCCGGATCACCGTGATGGCGGCTCTGCCGCTCCAGCAGCCGGTGCACCTCCAGCAGCTGCTGGCGGCTGAGCAGCGCCAGCCCCAGGGTGTAGCCCTGCTTGCCGCTGCAGCCCGGCAGCCGGAAGCCATAGGGCGTGAGGGTGGTGGTGATCAGCTCATGCACCTCCCTCGGCCGCCACGGCTCGGCCTCCGGGTACTGGCGGTTGAGCGTGGCGGCCAGGTGTTCATCGATCCGCATGCCCGGCTGCCGGTCGCCGGGGTGGTGGATCAGGTGCCGCAGCAGCGAGAAGGTGCGCGAGAAGCGCTGCCGCTCCGCCAGGGCCGGCAGTCCGCCCAATGGCCGGGGAAGCGCCGCTGGCCAGGGGGGCGGCTGCACCGGCGGCAATGGCGCGCTGCCTTCTGCGCAGTGGTGGCTCGATCGGCTGGAGAAGCCCTGCTGATCCAGCCACTCCAGATCGGCCGCCACCGCCAGGGGATCGCCGTAGCAGCGGCCATGCAGCGCCTCCAGCAGGGCTGCTGCCAGCTGGGCGGTGCCGCCGGCGGGCAGGGGTGAGAGCAGCTGGAGCAGCTCTGGATCGCGGGCGGCCCCCGTCGCTGTCAGTTGGGGATAGCGACTTTGCAGCGCGATGAGGTAGAGGAGCCGCTCGAGATCCAGCAGCCTGGAGTAGCCGTGCAACGCGTAGCCCCCCTCGCGCAGGGCACCGGCCTGGATACGGGCCTCCAGCTGGCCGTACTCGCTGTGGATGAAGGCCCCCAGGTCGCTCCAGTGGCGCGTTTCCAGCCGCACCACCGCCGCAAACCCCTCCCGCCGTTGCGGTGCACCGGTGGCCTGCAGCAGCTGGGCGCAGTGCTCTTCGATCACCGATTCAGCGATGGGGTGCTGCCGCTGGCGGTTCCACTGCAGGCAGAGGTTTCTGGGGGTATCGAGCCACCAGCCCACCCACTCCACAGGCAGGGGCAGATCGAGGGCCTGGGTGATCGCCAGCCGGTACTGGCGTCTGGTGTAGGTGGCATCAAGCACCACCGGCTGTCCGGCCTGCAGCGCAGCCCACAGCCGCTCACGGATGCGTGCCTCAATCGCAGCCCAGGGACTATCGACCCGGCGTGAGCCGTACAGCTCCCAGCGGATCTCGCTGCTGGAGATGTAGATGGGCACGAGCCCATCGCGGCGTTGGATCGCGTCGGCAACAAACCGGGCGGCAGTGGTGCGACCACTGGACGCCGCGCCGATCATGAGGTGGCAGCGCACTGCAGTGGCAGCAAACCTTCTGCAGTGTTTGCAGCGCCGCAGCGAATGTCAGCCCTGCCCTGGCCCTGGGTGGATTTTCCGTCGCTGTCAGTTGAAGGCTGCGTATTCGATGCAATGCGCTGCAGGATTTCGATCCCGACTCCAGCACCAGGGCTGGTTTGCGCCATCAACCATCCAACGACCGGCGGTGAACCGCCCCTGCGCATTGGCTGCGGACCCCTGCAGGCCGACCTGCTCCCTGCGGGCTGTCGCCTGCCGCTGGGGCCAGACCTGTGGCAATGCCAGGAGCAGGAGCTGGAAGCGGGCGGCGGCGCTGGGCTGCTGCTGGCCGCTGGGCTGCGGACCAGTGTCCACGGTGATGCTGGGCCAGGCGCTGCTGGCGCCAGGGAGCACGAGCTGGCGCCGCTACTGGCTGGCAGCTGGCGGCGGATTGCCCTTGGCAGCCGGCCCCTGCTGCTGCTGGCGCACCGCGATCAGCTGGCTGGCCGCGGCGTCCAGACGCCCGGGCTGCCCCGCTTTCTCCTGCCCGCATCTGGCTCGGAGCGACTGGCAGCGGCGCTGGCGCAGCTGGACTGGCTGGAGCTGGAGCTGGAGCCGCAGGGGACAGCGGAGGCCCTGATCAAAGGCCTGGGCCAGGGGCGTCTGCTGCTGCCTGCCGCCGGCTCCCTCCTCGATCACGCCCCCTGGCGCGGCTCCGGGGTGGTGGCCCTGCCCCCGCCGGAACCCCTGGCGGAGGAGCTGGAGCTCTGGATCAGGCCGCAGCGGGCGGCAGAGGAGGCGGTCACCGACCTGGTGGCGCTGCTGCGCCAGCGGCTGGCTGCTGGCTGTCAGATGGGGCTCTGATGGGCGCCCAGGGCGTTGACGCCCTCTCTCAACGCTGCAGCTGGCCTGACGGGACGTGCAGGCCAGCGCAACAAAGGATCATGCAGCAGCTGCAGTTTCGTCGTCTTCCCCAGCGCCGGCCGGCAACAGCTTGATCTGTTTGCGGCCCAGCTTGATCTCGAACTCGTCGCCGGGCTGCAGGTCGAGCATGGCGGTATACGCCTTACCCACCAGCAGGTTGCCATTGCCCTGCACCGTGGTCACGTAACTGAGCTTGCGGCCACCCTTGCCACGGCTGCTGGTGTCACTGCCCAGGTTGAGACCCTTGGCTTCCAGCAGGGCTTCATAGAAGGCTGTGAAGTTCAGCCGCTCGCTGCCGTCCTTCTTGGTGCTCACGTAGCCGGAGGCACGCACCAGTTCGGATTTGGAGGCATCGCCGAGCTCCTTGACTTTGGCGAGCAGGTCTGATCCGGTGAGCATGGCTTGTTCGTTGATGTTCTCTCAAGCATAAGGAATATGTCGCTGCAGAGACGTGCTTCCACTCTCGGCCTCTGTGGTGATCTTCCCGACTTGTCCGTGATCACCCGATGCGGTAGCTGTGGCTCGTGAATCGCGCCCTGCTTGAGCAGTTCAGCGCCGCAGCGATTCGCAGGCCTCCCCGTCTCGGTTGCTGTCGAGATAGGTGTGCCCCTGGCGCAACAACTCCTGGGCACGGGCATAGGAGCCGATCTCCTTGCAGCTGTAGCGGCGGCCGTCAGGGGTTGTGCCATCGGGGATCACAGCAGCGCGGCGGCTTTTGCGGAACTCCCACGGCCGGGTGATGCCGCCCTCCACCTGCCAGACCCCATAGCGGCGCCGGCTGGCCCGGTACTCGGCGTCGAGATACTCCCTGGCGTTGCAATCGCCCAGGTACTGGCGGTAGGCAAAGGCCTGGCCGTCTTCCACCATCGCCAGGTTGATGTTGATGCCGCTGAACACTTCGGCCACCAGCCGGCCGTAGCGATCGGTGGTCTTCTCGTCCAATCGCACCGCGCTGCCGACTGGCAGGCGCTGCTGCAAGTACTGCCTGGCGTTCTGGCCGTAGGGACGCTGGGCCGTCTCCGGTGCGTCGATGCAGGCCAGGCGCACGGTGATCGGCTTCCCGTTCATCCGCACGCGGATGGTGTCGCCATCGCCGATGGAGAGCACGGTGGCTTCAGGTCCGGGAGCAGCCCAGGACGGAGTCAGCACGATGGGTATCAGGGCCAGAGCAGCAAGCAGGGCTCTGGGGACGTGACCAGGACGAGGCATGGCTCGACTCTGCACCATGCCTGTATTGATGAAGGATCTGCATCACTGACGGCAAGCGGGCTGCACCACCAGTTCAGGGGAGAAGCCCGGCGGCGGCCGCCGGGCCTGCAGCACCTCAGGGAGCGCTGCTCAGAGCACGTGCACCCGCCCCTGGGCGCCGAGCACCCGCTGCTGATTGGCCGCCAGGATCAGGGCTTCTGCCCTGGGCACGAAGTGCGGCTGGGCGGTGATATGCCCCTCGCGATCGAGGAACAGCACCCGCAGCAGCTGGCCCGCGGCATCCAGCAGATGCACCGAGATGATGCGGACCGGGCAGTGCCGCTCTGCAGCTGGGCGAGCGGGCTGAAGGGAGAAGGACAGGGGAGTGGCGGCCATGGCTGTGCTGGCGAACGACACCGCCGTGACGCCCCGGTGTGATCGGCAGCGCGCAGGGGTCGCGCAGCGACTCGCGTTCAGCCCTTGCGCGCTGCGGGCGCCGGGGCACCCCGGGTGGGGTGGTCGCCAGTGCCCTGCCGGCACCTCCTCTTCCCTCACTTCGGGTCTGCTGCCTGCTAACGAACTGCCTGATGACATCGGTTGACCAGACCATCCTTAGGTACGCGTAGACTCTCTACACTTGCGTAGCCACTACTACTGCCCAATTCGCGCATTGCCCGCACTTGCTCTGGAGATGCTCTTCTGATTGATAGATCATGGATAAATTGCCACGCCCGCGCAGACTCCGGCCTAGCGATCTAGTGGCTCGCAAGGCACGGGCAAAATGGAGAGCCAACGGTAGGTTGAGGCCCGAGCTTGAAGCACCCTCCGGCTGGATCTATTTCATTGAAGCTGACCAAGGCAATGACCTTTACAAGATTGGAGTCACAGAAAATCTTGAGCGCAGGATGAAAGAGCTTAGGCCGCGATATATTCTGGCCAAAGCTAATGTTCCAAACCCAAAAGTACTTGAAACCGAACTTCATTCTCTTTTTCAGTGCTATAGGCTACCTGGGACTGAGTACTTCGTGCTTGAGCCTGAAGATGTCTTGAGAATACAAGACCGGATTCAGCCTAGAACATGCATTCCAAGCAGCTTTAAGCAAGATGGCCTTGAAGCAGCTGCCAAAATTGAGACTCTTCAAGAGGAGATGGACCATCTCAATCGACAGTTATCTCTAGAGGAGTCACCAATACGTAGCGCAATGCTTGGCAGGGAGTTTGACCATCTATTGGCGCAGCATGACCAGCTTTATAACAACCTCTTGCGCCATGCTTCTAGCGGAGAAGATTATGCGCTGACTGCGATAGAGCTACTCGCCAAGGCACAAGACCAGAAGAACTTTAGGGAGTCCGACATTCAGTTGAATTCACTAAGCGGCATCAGCGATCAGATACGTCGCAAAGAAGAACTCGATAGATCCCAATTTAATCGCTATCGTGCAGATCTAGAGAGGATAACCAATTCATTGATCAACGATCAGTCAGATAATTGCAAACAAATTAACTACGAAGGTCCTATTGAGGAAGAAGTAGTACATGACGGCCTAGAGCTTGCAGCCGAGTGGGAACGTATGTACCTTAGACAGAAACGCATATGGGATCAGCAAAGCGAGGAAAGAACGGGAAACAACTCTGTAATTCGACTAGCGCAGCTCCAAAAGGAGAGCCATCAGGTGGATGACCGACTTAAGGAGCTCTACCAACTAATTGCCAAGGAGGCGAGGGCTGGTAGAACAGAAGCATTCAACTTACTTAATCAAGCATACGGGATGACTATTTAGACTTCACTGGAAAGGACCCTTGCCTGTAACTAGCACACAAACATCTAGGCTAGGTCTGGACAACCTCCATCCGGCAAATCGCCATCAAGGCGGCGACATGAGTCTCATCTAACGAACTGCCTGTGGTCATCGGTTTTCCAGCCCATCCCGAGGCCTCCGGCCGCAGCATCGACGAACTGGCCCCGGAGCTGATTGATCGGGCCCTCCAGCAGGACAGCGGCGCTCCATCCGGTTATCCCGACTGAGCGTGCGCGCGCTCCAGCGCAGGGAATCCTTGTTCATGCTCAGTACTCGTCTGGGAACAGCACGGTGGTGGTGGGACCAACGCCCTCGCCGCGCAGGTCTTCCGTGATCACCCAGATTTTGCCGTGCTCTTCGGTTTTGTAGCTGGAGAACAGCCGACCTTCCGCATGGCTGTGGTCAGCATCGTTGGCGGCCTTGTCCTCGCCATCGAGATCGCCCCAGTCGCCAGACGCATGGCGATCGAACAGGCCGATGATCACCGCCTCTGGGACGGAGGCCGCGACAGCGGCGGTGGCGACGACGCGGCCGAGGGAATGGCGCATGGCTGCGGTGAGAAGAAAGGAGCGTCCGGTTGAGGCTGACGGCCGAGCAACTGGCGGCAGTGATGTGGGATCAGGCCTTTTGGAGTGCAGTAGCTGCATCACTCACGGGGCTGTGAGCCTGCTTTCGCTGGCATCGGCGCGGTGCTCGAGCCGCTCAGCGAGCCATACCTTGATGATCGACTGCCGGGTTACCCCCAGCCGTGAGGCCTCCTGATCGAGTTGCTCCACCATCCAAAGGGGAAAGTCGACATTGACGCGCTTCTGCTCGAGCCGTGGGCGCCGCGCTGCGGACAGATCCAGGGCCTCAAGCACAGACTCCCCGTGGTCAAAGCGTTGATCGAACTCAGAGCTGTTCATAGAGCTGCACCTCTTCTAGACGGGATCGGCGCACGGAGATCAGACGGATGACCTGCTGCCGGTAGGTGATGACGGCGGACCAGTGCTTGCCCTGGAGACGGGCGATCACCAGAAACCTCTGCTCATCGCTGGTCCGGGCTGGAATCTCCAGCAGGGATGGGTCCCGCCAGAGAGCCTGGGCTGCCAAAAAATCGATGCCGTGCTTTCGCAGGTTGGCGGCGCTTTTGGCGGGGTCGAACGCAAACTCCATTTCGACCCTTAATCTATACCTTTTTAGCACTGTTCTGCCACCTTTTTGAGCGTTGACTGCTCTTGGTGCTGCCTTGCTGCGCGCACCTATCGGTGCTGTTCTGCTGAGCGCACCTATCGGTGGGACACCATGAATGTCTCGATCCAGTCGTGGTGCCGCCGCTGGCAGATGCGATCGGCGATCGAGGGGACCTCGGCCGGCACCTGGAAGCGCTTGCGGAACGCCTTGCTGAACCCCTCCAGCACGGGCGCGGGCAGGCCGCGGATGGCGGCGTGCAGCTGGCGGATGGTGGCCTGATCGAGGGGCGCCAGGCCGGGATCGTCTGCTTGCGGCTGGGCTGCCGCAGTTGGCAGCGCTGAGGGTGGCTCAGTTTTCGATGTCGCCACGGCCTGGGCCTGGTGCTCGATTCCCTGGGACCTGGCTGTTGCAGGAGCTGGGGCTGGAGGGACCACCCTCAGCGGTGTGGACCTGGGCCGGCTGACCTGGCCGGTGCTGGAGCGATCTCCCCCACCAGGGGCCGCGCCTGTGACCTCGCGCTGCTGTTTGTCGTAGAGCGCCAAGCCGAACGCATTCCCGAAGGTCATCAAGGCCCGCTTCATAGCGTCGGTTTCGGCCTCTTTGAGGGCGGATTCATGGGCCTGGCCCAGGTCGATGTCGATGCCGTGGCCGGCGCCGCAGCCCTCGCGGATCAGCGCCGGCTGGCCGGCGGTGCTGGCGCTGACGCTGATGCGCACCCGGGCGGTGTAGGTGATTCCCCAGCCGGGGCGCTGCTCTTCTCCGATCAGCCGCTCGGCTTGGTGGACACAGCGCAGGGCGATGGTTTCACGCTGCCAGCCGTCAAAGCCAAAGATCCGATTGGCTTCTGCAATCACCTGCCAGCCCTCCAGGTAGCTCACCTGGCTGCGGCCTTGGCGCCGCTGGCGCACCTTGGCGCGATCCAGCGGGGCGGAGAGGGCAGTGATCTGCTCGGCGGAGAAGGTGCAGGTCATGGCGGCAAGGGGATGGGGTGGCAGAGATGTGGGGTGATGGCGGGGACTGGGAGAGAGCGGCTCAGCTGGCCGCACCGTGAGGTGCGCCTGGCAGCGCAGTGGCTTCTGAATCCAGGGGTTCGATCAACAGCCAGCAGGGCGGCTCGCTGCAGAAGATGTGATCGGGGGAGGGCCGGCGGCTGTTCTTGCGGAGGATCGGCACCACCCAGCTGCCCAGACGGGTGGACCAGATGTGCCCCTTGGGCCGAGGGGTGGTGGGTGTGGTTGTGGCGGTGGCGCTGGCGTAGCTGGAGAGATCCATGGCTTTGGTGATGGGGTGATCGGTGGCTGTGTTGGCCCGCTCCTGCAGCAGACCCGTATCGAGGGGGCTCTGCCCCCCCGCTCAGGTGATGCGCCAGGTGCGGCGGGAGAGGAGCTGGGCGCCGGGGATCTGCTGGCCGGCCTTGAGCGCTTCCTTGATGGCGGTCTTGTCGGGCTTGGTGGTGGTGGTGACGGCGAGCCACTGGGGATCGAGGGCCTCCTCGTCGTCGATCTCGATGGCCTGGGACTTGCGTGAGGTGAGTTCGTGGTTGGCGAAGCTGAAGCGGGTGGCCTTGGGCTGCAGGCGGGTGAGCACCAGCACGAGCGAGGTCTCCAGGGCATCGGCGCGGTTGTAGTCAGCAGTGGCCAGGGCAGTGAGGCGCTTGGCCTGCTGCTGGCGGTAGGCGCCCTGGCCGCGCAGGTGCTCGATCACCCAACAGGTGGCATCGGCTTTGGCGGCGAGGGCCTGCTTGTTGCCTTCCTCTGCCAATAGGGCGGCCTCGAGCTCGGCGAGGGCCTGGGCGCGGGTGTCGTCGTCGTCGGCTGCCAGCTGCTGGGCCAGCTGGCCGATGACGGTGGTGAGCTCCTGGGCTTCGATGCCCAGCTGCCAGAGAGAACTGGAGCGCTGGAGGGAGCAGGAAGGGCCCGAGCCGCCGGGGTGATCAGGCACCGGGGCAGCTGGAGCAGGTGACAGGGCTGGATCTGTGGGGATGGGAGTCAGGACAGCCATAGCTGTGAGGGGGTGAAGGAAGACGGGAAAGACGAATGGGGACCGGGGCCCTGGGCCTCAGGCACCGGGAGGAAGCTCTGCCGGGGGTACGGCCCACAGCCCGGCCGATGGGCTGACCTCCACCACGGCGATTGGCACCGGCGAGCGAAAAGCCATGCGGCGGGCCTGCTGGACCAACGAGGCGGTGCCGGGGCCTCCGGGGAACGCCACCACCAGCACCGAGGCCAGGCAGGTGAGGGAGGTGTGGGCTTCTGCGCGGGCGATGGCCTGCTGGAGCAGCTCCCGGTTGCGGATCGGCCCGGCGGCACGGCCGTGCTGCTGCCACTGGGCCGGCATCACCAGGGAGCACCAGCCCAGCTGATCGGCGGCGCGGGCGATGGCGGCATCCGCACCACGGGCACCGCCGTGGAGCAGCAGATGCACCAGCCGGCCGCCGCTGCGGGCGAGCAGCTCAGCGGCAATGCGCTGATGGGGCCAGGCCAGATCACGACCGCCCCCGGCCGCAATCACCAGGGAGCGAGCCGGAGCGATCTCCGGCCTCGATGGAATACAAAGAGCCATGGATTCAGTTGCAGAAAGGACAACTGATCGGGGCATCAGAACCACTCTCAACTACGCGGTGGTGATGGCGAGACCAGGGGATGAGGTTGCCGCCGGCGATGGGCTCGTGGCCTTTGGCGCAGCCCTTATTCTATCAGTACAGATGCACTAACAGGCAGGCGGATCGGCTGTGCTGCAATGGCTCTGCGGAAATCAGAGCCATCAAGGACCGCCTCGCATCCATCACCATCAAGCGCAGCAACTTGAACACGCTCAATCTTCTTCAATCACCGGCCGCGCAGCCGCGCGAGGCCCTCGACCGACCTCCAGCACTCCAACCCATCGCCCCTGGCCTGGGGCAGCGGCGGCACCGCAGCCGCGGGCGTGCCCTTTTGCCCTCCATCCCCCTGCCAGAAGGGCGGCGGAGGGCGGCGGCGGCTGTCTGACGTCAGCCACGGCGCAGCCGTGGCAAGTTCAGGACGGCCGCCGCCGACCGGAGCCAACAGCTCTCGACTTCTACCGCAGTTCAAACCTCCCAGAATCAGCGGGCTCAGAGGCGAAAACACTCGGTGCGCATACCCCTTGAAAACAGCCAGGATTGAGGGGCAAATTCTCAAATGAGAATCACAATCTACTAAATAGTATCCAGGAAAGTAGAGACACTCGCGAAACGCACTGCAAATAAAGAGCTGGCCCCCGATTCGTAATCAGTAGGTCGCAGGTTCAAATCCAGTCACCGGCTTTCTCACAAACACCAGTCCAGGCCCTCAGATCCCTTGCAAGAGCGGGGAACTGGTGGCCTCCTCCTGGATCTGAAATGTCTCCGGCCATCTCAACATGGCTCAACGAGACGCCCCCTGACGGGTCGTTTTTGGAGAATGTTTAGTAGATCATTTTTAAGGGCTGCAAATGGGCCCATGGCCCAATTGCAGTTGGCATTGCTCGGCTGTCCAGTTCCGCCCCAGCAACTGATCATCAGCCGGGTGGATGTGATGCTCAGCGGCAACAGCAACCCCAGCCTCTTTTCTCACTGCGCCATGGCGCCGATGTCCCCCGCTGCTGGCACGGCAGTCACGACGGATCCGATCACCGCTGACAGCACCACCACCGGGCATGCAACCGACAGCTTTCAGGCCCCAGAGATCCCAGCAGAACACGGGCTTTGGCTGGAGATCACCGCCGTCAGCGGCTCTCCCCAGGCGCTGACGGCGGCCGTGCTCTTCCATTGAGGCTGCTTCCCAGCATCAGATCCCGCGCCCCATTCGCCAGGTGCGTCGCGTGGTGTGCACCGCCGCGATCGGGATGCCTGGCTTTCGGGGCCACGTGGCGAGCTCAGGGCAGGGAGGTCCCAGGGATGGATCAACGCCAGGCCGGCAATCGAGATCACCACCTCGCCAGCTGCCTCAGATGCGGGCGATCGGCGCTGAACCGGCGCCGCCATCGCGCTGGAACAGGCCGTCGAGGTAGTGGCGGCTCACGGCCCGGTCGCTGCAGCCGTGCTGAAACAGGAAGCCGGCCACCGCCGCCTGCAGCAGGCGGTACTGATCCCAGTTGGGACGGCTGCTGATGAACTCCCCCATCGCCTGGTACAGGTCCTCCGGGAACTCGTTGACGACGCTCACGTGGGCCGGGAGATGGTCGGGGATCTGGCTCATGCACGGCTCGCGTTGGCCTCCCCATCAATCCACGGCCAGCGGGGTTCCGTCAAAGCAGCAGAACCACTCCGGGAACGACCGGTCTCCTGGCGAGACTGCAGGACTGGCGCCCTTTTGCCCCACTCCTGCAAGCGTCCCTGCCCCGGGGCGGATCGCTGGGCAGGGGGCGTCAAGGGGACAGCCGTTTTCCCCATCCACCGGCCCAGATCAGCGGCGACGCGCTGGGTCTTGCCCGCGAAACCTGGGGAAAACCCTCCCGTTTCGGTGGGAAAGTGCTGACAGCCGGGGAAAACTCCATCCTTCAGGAGGGCTGATCGTTCCGGCGCTGCGCAGCAGCAGCAGCAATCAGGCGCCGCAGACGTGCTGATGTTTCGCCCAACGCCTACCGACTGCTCCGGTGGCGACCCCTCTCCAGCAGGACAGCCCACCTACCTTGAAGGCGGTAATTGCCGCCGCCAGGGGCCCATCCGCTCTGGAGCAGTTCCTGGCCCATGTGCAGGCCGACCCGGCCCTGCGCCGCCAGGTGAGCGAGGCGATCACCGCCGATGAGGTGTCGCTGCTGGCCCAGGAGCTGGGCTACCCGGTGAGCGGCAGCGACCTGCTGCGCTTCTCCGGCCGTTACGTCTGAGCAGCCACCAGGGGCTGGATCTGCTCCAGCGCGTCTGCCAGTTCAGCGCTGGCCAGCTCGGTGTCGCGGGCGGCCTGGGCCCGCAGCCAATAAGCCGGGACTGAGGCCCAGAAACCGGCAGAGGCGCCGATCGGTGTCGGCGGTGATCGCGGCCCAGGGGGGCCTGCTCATCCAGGATCGCTGTGCCCTGGTTGCTGCTGCGGCTAGCCTGAGCAGAAGCGGAAGCGATCGGCAAACCACTCGGCCCTCATCGGGGTGGTCGTCGGTCGTGGTGCTGACCACTGCCCTTGCCAGCCCCGCTACTGCACCGGTTGACCGGTGTTGATTGCCTTCTCCATGATGTCTGCAGCGCGGCCCTGGCCACAGGATGCGGGAAAGACCTGCAGCCGCCGCTGGCAGTTCTGCTGGCAGGAGAGATTGCCCTCACCCGATTGATGTCGGCACGCAGACGCTACGCCGTGCGCTCTAAATCGCTTTTGACTTCTTCACCTATGACTTTGCGATCATCGTACCTCGCAACTCTACGCAGTTGCCAGCCGAGATACTACATTTACCTCGGCAGCAGCTCCGCTATAAGCTTGAGCCGCTAGAGGCTTTTTAGAATTGTAGCAACGACCTCTTCTCTCATGCCCAAGTCGCTGATGTGCAGATTCCGCCAACATCCAATTGAAAGTGTTTTGCTGGCAATCACGTTGCTCGCAATCGTAGTGCCATCTCCATCGAAGGCCCAGATTCGCATTGGATTTGCCTCTGGATCTGACTCTGGCAGCTGGTCTGGCTCATCAGGTGGAATGAAAAGATTTGTTCTCAATCTGGGGCGTGGCCAAATGTTCTGGGTGACTGGGAAAGACGTCTTGAATTGGCGGCTAATCACTCCAAGCAGGCTTGAGAACTCATGCTCTTCAGGTTGCAGGGCTGGCGGCGGAGCCAGACTCCCTGAAACAGGGGACTACATCGTTGAGGTTGCCTTGCCAAGGGGTTATGCAACTGTTGGTTTTACCGCAAGGTAATTGATGCGTGCTTGCCCAATTGGCCTATGCTGTTTTCGCTAATTGCATGATCCAATTCAAAGACATCTTTTGATGACTCGATTTCTGATCACGCCACAGACTTTCCCAGGCGATTCTCAGAAGCACACGCCCAATGCTTGCGTCAAGCCATGTGGTGCCAGGTTGATTTCCAGCGTCCTTTGGTCTTCCGCCGCTACCGGCGCAGTGCCTACTGAGCCAATCAAGCCCCTTGCTGCTGGCGGCGGCCAAGGGCCCCCATGGCTGCCAAATAAGGCATGCCGAGCTGGAGACCCCATCAACTACGCGGTGTTCTTCTGCACGGATGAGAGCTTTGGCATCGAGATGGCGCAAGGCCCTCGACGAGTTCGCTGCGTTGATCCTTTCCGAGTGTGGACCAAAGGGAATCAGGCCATCAATTCAGTAATGATATTGTCAAACACTTCGCCTGTGAAGCGACCCTTGGCCAACAGATCATCGCCATAAAATATTCTCAGGCTTCCGTTGCGGGAGTTGAGCAGGGCCCGTTCACCCGAGCCGAGCCTAGTGGCATCAAGGTATGAGTTACCCAAGTCTACTTTTAATTTGGCCGCAACGGTATCGTTGCGATCAAACTTGCCATTCCCGTTGGCATCATCGAAAAGGAAGGTCCTAGCCCATTTTGAGCCCCTGCTTGGTTCCAGAAAGTCCCCATCGAAAAAATTCCCAAAGCGCTTGCCGTCAAATCTAAAAAGGAATGATCTCCCCGTATCCTTCCAAGTGCCCTTGATCACTTGCTTCCCAGTGATGGAATCTCGGTTCCGGCTTTTCGGGCTGTCCATGTTTAATAGAAATTAATTCGCTACTCTAGTTATAGCATGCTGCAATCGCATGCTGCGTGCGCCATGGCACCAATCATCAGTGCTCATGACGTGACCGCAGCCGCGCCTCTCGCATCCGTCGGCTTTAGGCGCCGCAATCGATGGTCCGAAGTCCGAGGTGCTCCACAAACGGATCGAAGTCTCGGTTGCTGTGCAGAAGCCTGAAGCCATCAACCAGGCAACGGGTCGCAATCACCACGTCAATCGTTCCTCGAACCGTAGCGCCGCATGAACGAAGCCGCCGAAAGTTCCGCGCAGCCTCCACCGCCAAGTCTTTGCCGCAAAGCGTCACGTGCTCGAGCCGCCCGAGCAACCGCCTCGCCTCGTTGAACCCCCGATCGTCCTTGAAACCGCGGAGCACCTCAGCAAGGATCAGATCACCAACGACAAACCCCTCGTCACCGAGGTGGGCATCAAGCCACTCAGCCTGCGCGGTGGGCGTGTTCCGGAAGAAGTCAATCCACACGCTGGAATCGACCAGAATCACGTGTCACGCCTCATTGCGTCCAAGTCGCCTTCCCACTCGTACTTGCCACGAAGCTTGCGCAGTTCCGTCTGCTGCTTCAGCCGCAGCAGTGTGCGCAGGCCTTGCTCGACAGCCTCACGCTTCGTCTTCAGCCCTGTGGCCTTCAACGTCGCCTCCATGAGCTTGTCGTCAATCACAATGTTTGTGCGCACAGTGCGCTCTAAATCGCTTTTGACTTCTTCACCTATGACTTTGCGATCATCGTACCTCGCAACTCTACGCAGTTGCCAGCTGAGATGTTACATTTAACTCGGCAGCAGCTCCGCTATAAGCTTGAGCCGCTAGAGGCTTTTTAGAATTGTAGCAACGACCTCTTCTCGCATGCCCAAGTCGCTGATGTGTAGATTCCGCCAACATCCAATTGAAAGTGTTTTGCTGGCAATCACGTTGCTCGCAATCGTAGTGCCATCTCCATCGAAGGCCCAGATTCGCATTGGCTTTGCCTCTGGATCTGACTCTGGCAGCTGGTCTGGCTCATCAGGTGGAATGAAAAGATTTGTTCTCAATCTGGGGCGTGGCCAAATGTTCTGGGTGACTGGGAAAGACGTCTTGAATTGGCGGCTAATCACTCCAAGCCAGCTTGAGAACTCATGCTCTTCAGGTTGCAGGGCTGGCGACGGAGCCAGACTCCCTGAAACAGGGGACTACATCGTTGAGGTTGCCTTGCCAAGGGGTTATGCAACTGTTGGTTTTACCGCAAGGTAATTGATGCGAGCTTGCCCCATCGGCCCATGCTGTTTTCACAAATTGCATGATCCAATTCAAAGACATCTTTTGATGACTCGATTTCTGATCACGCCACAGACTTTCCCAGGCGATTCTCAGAAGCACACGCCCAATGCTTGCGTCAAGCCATGTGGCGCCAGGTCTGTTTGCAGCGTCCTTTGGTCTGCCGCCGTTACCAGCGCAGTGCCTACTGAGCCGATCATGCCCCCTGCCGCTGGAAGCCCCATCAACTACGAGGTGTTCTTCTGCACGGATGAGAGCTTTGGCATCGAGATGGCGTAAGGCCCTCGGCGAGTTCGCTGCGTTGATCCTTGCCGACTGTGGACCAAAGGGAATCAGGCCATCAATTCAGTAATGATATTGTCAAACACTTCGCCTGTGAAGCGACCCTTGGCCAACAGATCATCGCCATAAAACATTCTCAGGCTTCCGTTGCGGGAGTTGAGCAGGGCCGGACCCGCGATGTTCCTTTTGGCATCAATGACTGGGTTACTGAAGTCTACTTTTAACTTGGCCGCGACGGCAGTATCGTTGCGATCAAACTTGCCATTACCGTTGGCATCATCCAAAAGGAAGGACCTGGCCCATTTTGAGCCCCTGCTTGGTTCCTCCCCCCCCGCGAAAAAAATCCCAAAGCGCTTGCCGTCAAATCTAAAAAAGAATGATCTCCCCGTAGCCTTCCAAGTGCCCTTGATCACTTGCTTCCCAGTGATGGAATCTCGGTTCCGGCTTTTCGGGCTGTCCATGTTTAATAGAAATTAATTCGCACCTTAATTATAGCATGCTGCAATCGCATGCTGCGTGCGCCAGGGCACCAATCATCAGTGCTCGTCGTGACGTGGCCGCAGCCGCGCCTCTCGCATCCGCTGGCCTTAGGCGCCGCAATCGATGGTCCGAAGTCCGAGTTGCTCCACTAACGGATCGAAGTCTCGGTCGCTGTGCAGAAGCCTGAAGCCATCAACCAGGCAACGGGTCGCAATCACCACGTCAATCGTTCCTCGAACCGTAGCGCCGCATGAACGAAGCCGCCGAAAGTTCCGCGCAGCCTCCACCGCCAGGTCTTTGCCGCAAAGCGTCACGTGCTCGAGCCGCCCGAGCAACCGCCTCGCCTCGTTGAACCCCCGATCGTCCTTGAAACCGCGGAGCACCTCAGTAAGGATCAGATCACCAACGACAAACCCCTCGTCACCGAGGTGGGCATCAAGCCACTCAGCCTGCGCGGTGGGCGTGTTCCGGAAGAAGTCAATCCACACGCTGGAATCGACCAGAATCACGTGTCACGCCTCATTGCGTCCAAGTCGCCTTCCCACTCGTACTTGCCACGAAGCTTGCGCAGTTCCGTCTGCTGCTTCAGCCGCAGCAGTGTGCGCAGGCCTTGCTCGACAGCCTCACGCTTCGTCTTCAGCCCTGTGGCCTTCAACGTCGCCTCCATGAGCTTGTCGTCAATCACAATGTTTGTGCGCACAGGTCTCCGCAGTATCAATACACATTATACAGGCGATCGTACACATAGTGGCGCCTGACCTCTTTCATGCTCACCTGTCCGGCTGGTGAGCCCTCAGCAGGCTCATGACTGAGAGATGGCAGCCACCGGCAGCCGCCACACCTTCAGCGCAGGTCGTCCAACGCCTGGGCATCGATCACGGACTCCTCCGGGTCAGTCACCAGCTCCCAGATCGGCGCAGGATCTCCGAGGGCAGCTGCTGCGTTGTGGTGCTGCCTGCGGGAGGCGTGTGTCCCGTGTCAAACAGGTTGATGCGCCTTCGACCGTATTCGACGACAGCCATGAGCAGCACCCTGGAATCACGCCGCATAGAGCAACTGCTTAGTGGCGTCGATGGCGGCCTGCACGATGGGGTTGCGCCTGGCGGTTGCCATGACCAGATCCACCGGAGTGCCAAGGCTGTCGGCGCGCTGTTCTTCGAGCCCGAAGTAGGCATCCACAGGCTTAGTGGGTTCGAGCGGCTGGAACTCCACCAGCAGGTCGATGTCGCTCTGACCTGGGCAGGAATCGGGGCGCAGCAGCGAACCAAACACATAGAGCCGTGAAACGTGGTGTTGGCTGCAGGCTGCCGTGATCACCGCGAGTTGGGGCTGGGTGAGCGGGAGCGCTCCAAGGGCGTGTCGGGCTGGCTCATCACCCCAACCCCATCTGCTCGTCCTGGCGAGGATCAATGTTGGTGCAGGCGTAGGCCCCCATGACCTCCATCAGCCCGTCACGACAGCAGCAGCTGGAGCGCCTGTCCCCTGATGAGCACTGCCAGGTCGGCGCACTGCTGGCAGCCATGCAGTCGTCGGTCTCTCGGACTGCCTCTGCCCCTCGGCAGCCCGGCGGACTGCTGGGGAAGATGCACACCCATGCAGAGTTCGACGCCCCTTGGGCTGAGGAGTTTCTGATTCCTTGAGCGGTGCCGGCTTTCTTCTCGATACGAGTGTGCTGATCTGAGCGATAGCGCGGGCCGATCTCCTCTGGACGCCGCAGATGCAGATCCAGGGGAAAGTCGGCTTTGCAGGTCTCCAGCATCGCCAGCACGGTGTCGTGCGAGCGCTGCCGCTGGGTGAAAGCCTCCAGGGCCGCGCGGGTCACCAGGGGGGCGGGGGTGGTGCTGAGGGTGTCCGTCATCGCTGGGAGTCAAGCCGGTAGGGATGCACCACACCCCCCAATGCCAGGGGGAAATCCCGCACGTTGCGGGTCGCGAGGCTGAAGTCGCCGCAGCGCGCCGTGGCCAGGATGATCGCGCTCCCGCGCGGGCAGATCGACGATGGTGCGCATACTGATGCCGTGATCTGATGCCGTCACCGTAGAGGGGTTCCTGCGGGCCAGGGACCATCAGGGGGAGGGAGGGGGGGCTGCTGGATGCCATCGCCCGTGACCCTCACGGCGTTGACGCTGAGAAAGGCGATCACCAGAGGGTGTTCAGCTCCGGCAGGGCGCGCAGCTTGGCGTCGGCGGTGATCAGTCGCGCACCCAGCTGCAAGGCGGTGGCGCCGATCAGGCGATCCGCTGAATCGCCATGCTGAAACAGAACGCTGCGCGACAACAGGGCAATTTCAGCGGTGATGGGCAGCACCTGCAGCCGGAAGGCTGCGAGCAGTTGTCTGAGGTAGAGGTCTGGGGCAACGTCCGCCGGCAGCACCAGTCGCCCGCGCTCGTGCAGCAGTGCCAGCTCCCAGAGTGTGATGTCGGCAATGGCCAGCTCGCCCTGGCTTCGCCCGCGTTCCAGCACTTGCCGGGACAGGGACGAGAGCCGTTCCGGCTCATGGGCCCAGAACAACAGGATGTGGGTGTCACAGATGGTCGGCATCGCCACTCCAGGCGGCATCAGCCAGGTCTGGTTCCAGCGGCGACACCACATCCACCAGGGTCACGCGGCCCTTGAGCTTCTCCAGCCACTCGCGGGCAGCCTGGGCGGGATCGTGTTCGGCCTCCAGCCGGGCGATCACACGGCCGCGGGAGGTGATCTGGATGGCTTCTCCCGCCTGCACCCGCTTCAGGTAGGCGGGCAGGTGCTGGCGCAGGTGAGACACGGACACCTGGGTCATGACTTGTACATCGCATTTGTACAGCGTAGACCGATCGGCCTGGAGCCTGAGGTCAGGCCTGCGGCCAGAGGTCGATCGACGCCAGCCGCCGCTCCCAGTAGCGCCAGTTGTCGCTCACCTGGCGGCGAACGGCTTTCAGCGCTTCGGCATCGGCGATGTCGCCCAGTTCGAGCAGCAGCTGGTCGGGGTTGTCCTTCACGCGGCTGCGGCTGCTGAGGATGCGCCTGCGTTGCTCATCCAGCACCCTGGCGAAACGGGCGGTCTCCTCCTGATCCAGCCCCTCGATCTCCGCCAGGGTGGAAGCCAATGCCGTGGGGTTGATGCCCTTGGCCAGCAGGTCGTTGAGCTTGCGGATCACCACCGGTGGCAGCCAGCCCAGCCCATGGCGGATCTGGTCGGTCTTGCGCACCACCGTGGCGAGCACCGTGTCTTCCGGGCGCAGGGCAGCACGAAGTCGTGGCAGTGGCTCTGCAGGTTCACGCCCTGGCTGGCGGCGTCGGTGGCGATCAGGATCCGCAGCGGGTGGTCGGCCGGCGGGCTGTTGAAGCTGCGCTTGATCGCCTGGCGGCGCTCATCGATTCACCTTCCATGGTTGACCCTTTTTCTGTTCACGGTTGCCATAACTTCAGGAGTTCCCCCTCGTCGGCGATGATCCTGAGAGCCTTTCCGGAGACGAACCACGCAATTCCGAAAGCGAACAGGGCGATCGCTTCTCCCCAGTAAACAATCCGCAATTCGGCGATCAATTCCGCAGGAATGAAAAGACCTGCAGCAGCAATCCCTGCCATACATGCAATCATCGTGAGGCCACAGGCGAGATAGATTCTCCTCCTGAGAAATTTCTTGCCTCCTTTCCCGAGGAGCTTCTCCCGGAAGGGTCCTAGACAGAAGTAGGCCAGGGAGGAAAACAGCACCGTGGCACACACGAAGTGGAGAACAGTGGTGGAGCTCGTTTCGCATGTTTTGCACCCTGTCGGAAAGACGGCAATTCCAGCAGCGGCTATGGCTGCGATCTTGCTGATGATTGACTGCCTTGTGGTGTGACCGTTGTAGGACAACAGAAACGCACCGACGACAAACAGCAATCCGACCATCCAATCGCGTGCATCTGTGTAATACGAAGCGCTTATGGAGGCAAGGCGTTCGCCGGAAAGCACACTCACGACCAACGGAAGCGAGAGGGCAATCAGGCCCACCACCAACCGATGTGTACGATACTCGAATACCTCGTTGTCGTACGTGTTAGCCATGGCCGAATAGAGAGCTCGGGTCGAACAATAGAAGTAAGAGTCTAATATGTTCTCCGAGTCTTTACATAATGAAAGGCGCGGCCATCTTCTTTGGTTGGGCGGCAAGCTGGATGGCGAATCAGCTTCGTCCGAAATAGAACTGATTGGAGCGATCACCCGCAAGCCCTGGGCGCCTCTTTCGCAGGTTCCTGCGCTCCCTCCGGGCCGCAGCCCAATTTTCGGTGGGCACCGCGAGGGACCGCGGCACGACCTTCCAGGTCTCCAGCGCCAGGCGCAGGTCTTGCCCTGGTGTAAGCCGCAGTGGAATCACCTCTATGGCTTCGCCCCAGCAGCCAGGGTCTGGACCATCACCAGCGCATCGACATAACCCAGCTGCCGATGGCGGAACGCTCCCGGCAGGGTGCCGACCACCCGGAAACCGTTGCGCTGCCAGCAGCGGATGCCGGCGGTCCCATCCACAGCCACCATCACCACCTGGCTGTGCTCCACCCACGCAACCTGGGCCTGCTCCTGGGTGATGGCTGGGTTGTGGGGGAAGCTTTCGCCGGCACGAAACACCGGCTCCAGCAGCGCCCAACACCGCCGGCCAGTCGGCTGCGGGTTGTCAGGCAGGGGGGAGGCCACTGGGGGGCAGCTGATTGAGATGCTGCCGCATCCTGGCGTCCGCCATGAAGCCCCCTTCATGAAGACCGATTGCCGCCGGTAACGAGCGGTGTCGAATGCGCTGCTGCCCTTGCCGGCCCTGGCCGGCAGATCCATCGTGGATGCAACGGGATTCGGAGGCTCCATTGACGGAAGACACCCCCCCTGAGCAGCAGTCAGGAGCGCGCTGACGATCCGGCCCCTGCTCCAACACTCTCGACGGATCTCTGACGTTCCTGGCGTGTAGCCAGAGTCGCCGTCCATTGCATCGCCTCAGGTGCCCCGGACCCAACGGAACGTCCCAATCGACACCTGGCCCCAGGTGCCAGCGCCGGCAGCTCCGCCCACAACTGAAAAACACCTGATCCGAACACGATCACGGCTGTAGCCACGCAAAAACCTCGCACAGCTGCGCCCGACCCCCTTGGGACCGATCCCCTGGGACAAAACCACGGCTGAGCAGACAAATGCCCGGGGCCAGCGCTCCGGGCTTTGTTGTGGCAGGCGGATGGTTCAGCCCAGCCCACCCAGGCGAATGGGTCCGCCCACCACCACGAAGGCAATCGCCAGGGCGGTGGTGCCGGCGAGCAGCAGCAGCTTCACGCCCACCAGCATCACGATCGGGGCAATCTGCCGAGGCTGACCATGAAGGTGATCGTGGATCTGTGCGTGGTGCCGATCGGCGTGGGTGTGCACCTGGCCCCCACCATCGCCGCCTGCGAGAAGGTGCTCGCCGATGCCGGCCTCAAGATCCAGCTGCACCCCAACGGCACGGAAATTGAAGGCGATTGGGCACCAATCAATACCCGCACCGACAAGGACCAGACCCTGGAAGACAAGGTGGCCAGCGTGCAGGCCCTGCTGCAGGCGCGCGCTTCATCCACTGGCCCCAGGGCCTGTAGCGGACTGGCCGGAAATGCAGCACCTGGCGGCCGTCGCTGATCCAGCCGTCCTGAGGCGAGAGCGGCGGCCGCTTTCTGTCGCCTACGTGCATGGCCCGCTCAGGCCACCTCCGGAGCCCAGCCCTTCTGTCGCACCATGTCGTCGGTCCAGCCCTGGCAGCTGCTGATGCAGTCAGCCAGCGCCCATGGCAACAGGCTGCATCAGGCCACCACCACCTGAGCCATTGTCATCATCGTCTCCACCCTCTCCCGGCTGGAGCAGGGCATAAAGTCCAAGGGCCGCACTACACACCATCCCGAGCACCAGTTGCAGGGGAAAGTCGGCGGATGCGGGGATCAAAAACTCACCCATCCCTGAGAAGCGCTTTACAAATGTAAATATACACCAATTCGGCTGGGCCTGTGCCCTGATCCCATCGATCCGGGCGCGCTGCGAGACAGATCTCAGGCTGACATGGCTTCCCCATTAGCAGCCGTAGGGGACCACAAAAAGCCCCCGCCGCGAGGCGAGGGCTTTCGGGATTCCGTCTTGAGCCCAGCCGGAGGCTGGAGTCCTGAACTTCAGCCGGGCTGTTGGCCTCAGCTGGGCTGTTGGCCTCAGCCGATAGCAGGGGCGGTCAGAGCCACGGGGGTGGCTTCTGCAGCAGCCAGGTCGAGGGGGAAGTTGTGAGCGTTGCGCTCGTGCATCACTTCCATACCCAGACCAGCGCGGTTCAGCACGTCGGCCCAGGTGTTCAGCACCCGACCCTGGGAATCCAGGATCGACTGGTTGAAGTTGAAGCCGTTCAGGTTGAACGCCATCGTGCTCACGCCCAGGGCGGTGAACCAGATGCCAATCACAGGCCAGGCAGCCAGGAAGAAGTGAAGGCTGCGGCTGTTGTTGAAGCTGGCGTATTGGAAGATCAGGCGACCGAAGTAACCGTGAGCAGCCACGATGTTGTAGGTCTCTTCCTCTTGGCCGAACTTGTAGCCGTAGTTCTGGCTCTCGCTCTCGGTGGTCTCACGCACCAGGCTGCTGGTCACCAGCGAGCCGTGCATGGCGGAGAACAGGCTGCCGCCGAACACACCGGCCACGCCCAGCATGTGGAAGGGGTGCATCAGGATGTTGTGCTCAGCCTGGAACACCAACATGTAGTTGAAGGTGCCGCTGATACCCAGGGGCATGGCATCCGAGAAGGAACCCTGACCGAAGGGATATACCAGGAACACGGCGCTGGCAGCGGCTACAGGGGCGCTGTAGGCGACGCAGATCCAGGGGCGCATGCCGAGGCGGTAGGAGAGTTCCCACTCACGACCCATGTAGGCGTAGATGCCGATCAGGAAGTGGAAGATCACCAGCTGGAAGGGACCGCCGTTGTACAGCCACTCGTCGAGGCTGGCGGCTTCCCAGATGGGGTAGAAGTGCAGGCCGATGGCGTTGCTAGAGGGCACAACAGCACCGGAAATGATGTTGTTGCCGTAGAGCAGGGAGCCGGCCACGGGCTCACGGATGCCGTCGATGTCGACGGGGGGAGCGGCGATGAACGCCACAACGAAACAGATGGTGGCAGCCAGGAGGGTGGGGATCATCAGCACACCGAACCAGCCCACATAGAGGCGGTTGTTGGTGGAGGTGATCCACTCACAGAACTGCTGCCAGCTGTTAGCGCCGGAGCGCTGCTGGAGAGTGGTGGTCATGAGAACGAGAAAGGGGTGGTGGCTTGGTGGATGCCCCTGAACGAATCAGGAGCCCCGCTCAGCCGGGGTACGTAAGACGGGAACCCACAGGGGGGAACCGCCGGGGACGGAATCCCGTCGCCATTGACTGTAACAGAACATTGCGGGGTTTGTGAAGGGGGATGTCGAAGGGGCGACTGGTCAGGGTTGGCCCACCGTGTCTCGCAACCTGCTGATCCGCTCGGCAGGCTCGGGACATCCTCTTCAGGCCTCAAGGCATGGTGTTGCTGCGCTGGGATCTCCATGGCGAGCGCTTTGAGGAGCGGATTCCCGTGCAGTGGGCCCGCCGTCGCCGCCAGGAACTCGAACGGCTGGGTGCTGTTGTGTATTGGAGCGAGCGGCTGGCTGCGGCAGCCTGAGGCTGCTAAAGGTTCCCCTTCTCCCCAGTCCAGCCCGTATGGCCCTGTCCTGCCCCGTCCCGGCGCACAACCACCGGGCCACCCTGCTGCTCAGCGGCATCGGCTGTTGCCTGGCCCTGCTGCTGGGCGGGTGCGGGCCGAAACAGCAGCAGCCCTCGGCAGCCGTGCAGGACCTGCAGCAACGCCAGGAGCAGCTCGACCTCAAGCTGCAGCAACTGGAGAAGCGGCTCAACGACATCCCCGCCCGCAATGCCGCCGACACATCCGGCAAACCTCCCGCCGGGCCGGTGAAGTCCCTCACCCTGCGAACGGGCACCGAGGACGACCGGTTGCGGATCTACTGGGGCGACGGCAGCAGCAGCGACCTGCCCTGCACCCAGGAGCAGAACACCCTGGTCTGCGGTTGACCGTCGCTTGACAGCCCCGCAGGGATGGGATCTGCTGTTGGGGAGTTTCCCTCAGGCGATGTTGCCTCCGCCTTTTGCCTCCGCAGCCCGGCTGATGGGCCCGCTGCTGCTGGCCCCCGTGCTGCTGTCCCTGGGAGCCCTGGCTGGCCATGGCCAGTCTCCCGATGGCCCGGCCGCACCGCGCACCACAGGTGCCATGGAGCGCATTGAAGCGGTCCTGGCCGACTCCCAGGGGCTGCAGCGGGGCCTCAACCTCGCCCGGGATGCCGCCATCCGCCTGAATGGAGGCCTCACCATCTACCGCCCAGCCGGCTGCATGTATGCCGGCATCAGCGACAACCCCTGCCTCTTGAAGCGGGAGGAACGTGGTTTCGTGTTCCGTTTCCAGGGGGGGCCTCCCGGCTGGGAGCAACTGCAGCTGCCCGCCACCGCCGAGACGGAAATCCTGGTGTCGCGGGATGGCAGGGCGGTGCTGGAGGTGATCTACAACGGTCCCCCGCGCCCCTGATCTGCGGCCAACCGCAGGCGGGTGGCCAGGGAGATCAGGGCATCAGCCCAGCTGGCCTGGCTCATCACGACTTCGCGCTGGGTGAGGCTGAGGGCGATGCCTTTCTCGCCATAGGCCGCCTCGTTGATGAACACCGGCACCACCTCCCCCCGGGCCGCCTGCGCCTCAAGAGCAGCGGACGGCCGGTAGGGAATCACGGCACCGCCCGGTTCCAGGAACAGGGGATCGCCGGGGCGGATCGGCCGCCAGTCGCGATGCTGCCGCTGGGGATGGAGACAGGCCAGGGGGGTGCCGTCCCCGGCGCGGGGCAGATCGAGGCTGCCCAGATGGCGATGCACCAGCAGGCTCCGCGGCAGGCGCATGCGACCTTGGCGGGCTTCGGCCAGCACCGCCAGGGCCGCCTCCAGGCCCAGCTGGGTGTGGCGGCAGATCGGAGCCTGGATCACCCCCTGGGGCACGGGGCCCACCTCGATCACCAGGCCACAGGGCCAGCGCTCCACGAGGAAACCGGTCTGGCTGGGATCGCCCTCATGCAGATAGATCGGCAGTCCCAGCCGGGCCTGCAAGGCCGCGGCCAGGGCCAGATCGGCGGGGCGGCGGCCATAGAGCACCAGGGAGTTGCCCATGGCGCTGGTGGTGCTGTGCAGGTCGAAGGCCACGGCGCAGGGGTGCTGGCCCGCGGGACCGTGGTGGGCCAGCAGCTGCCGAGCCCGCTCCAGATCCGGCCCCTGGGCCTGGGGATCGGCCAGCAGATCGGGGCGGAAGCTGCGGTTGAGATCCCGCTCCAGGTAGCGCTGGTTGCGGGCGTGGGCAGCGGGGTTGCCCAGCACCAGCTCCAGCTGCAGCCCGGCGCTGGCCAGGCTGCCGGGGTGCCGCTGCCAGTGCTGCAGCAGCCAGGGGGCATTGCGCTCGTTGCCATGGGTGCCGGCCACCACCAGCACGGCGGCGGCCTGGGGCTGTGAATCCATGGCCTCGATGCAGCACCCCTGGATTTTCGCGCCGATCTGGCCCAGATTTGTCACGCCACTCCCGGAGCAGGCTCTGACTCCCCCTCCATGGCTGGTGAGCGGCGTGCGGGAGGCCTGGCACTGGCAGTGGCTGCGACTGATGGCAGGCCTTGGTCCTGCCGATGCAGCAGGCCATTACCGCAGGCCGGAGGCGGGCTTCGCGGCGCTGCCGCCCCTGCCAGCGGATGCAGCCATGGCAGGGGCCCACGTATTGATCGTGGGCCGCAGCTGCCCCTGGGCCCATCGGGCCTGGCTGGTGTGGAGCCTGCGGGAGCTGGGAGGCACGATCGAGCTGGTGGTGGTGGAGCCCGACGCCAGGGCCGGGCGCTGGTGCTTCCCCTCGCCGTTCGAGGGCTGCGCCAGCCTGCTGGAGCTCTACCGGCGCTGCGGGGCCGCTGCGGGGGTTCGGGCCACGGTGCCCCTGCTCTATTCCCGCAGCCGCAGCCAGGTGCTGGTGGGCGAGAGCGCCCGGCTGATCGAGCTGCTCAACCAGTGGCCCGCAGGCGCCGGGGCGATCGATCTCGATCCGCCGGACCAGCGGCAGAGCACGGCCAGTTGGCGGCAGCGCCTGCAGCAGAGCGTGAACGATGGGGTGTACCGCTGCGGCTTCGCCCGCACCCAGGCGGCCTACGACCAGGCTGAAAGGGAGCTCTTTGCCACCCTGCAGGAGGCCGAGCACACCCTGGCGTCCAGCCCCTGGCTGAGCGGTGCCCAGCCCAGCCTGGCTGACGTGCAGCTGTTCGCCACCCTGATCCGGCTGGAGCTGGTCTACGCACCCCTCTTCGGCGTTAGCCGCCAGCCCCTCTGGCAACTGCCGGCGCTGTGGCGGTGGCGCAGCCGCTTCCACGCTCTGCCGGGGGTGGAGGCCAGCTGCTGGCCAGATGCCTGGCGCCGCGACTACTTCGGCGCCCTGTTCCCCCTGCATCCCTCGGGCATCGTTCCGGCTGGGTCGGAGCTGGCCACACTGGTCGGTGCATGTCCCGACGGAACGAGCCATGGTTCTCCCCTCTGAGCAGCCCCAGCCAAGCGGGGGCGATGGTGGAGACGCCGCCGGCCCGTTGATTGAGGGGGTCTACGGCCCCTTCCGCATCACCGACCGCGACCGGCGCGAGGTGCTGGCCTACCGGCTCAGCCTGCTCATGGCAGCCCTCGCCCAGGGCGCCCTGCTGCTGCAGTGGCAGCTGCTGGGGGGCGAGATGGTGTGGCCCTGGCTGCTGCCGCTGGCGGCGGGGATCGGCCTGGCGTTGCGCTGGATTCACATCTACCTCCGGCCCCTGCACCGGGCCCTGCAGCTGTTCTGGCTGCTGGGCTGCCTGGGGCTGGGGCTGCTGGCCAGGCGGGTGGGCCCGGCGGCGATGGCGGCCACCCTGGCGGCGGATGGCCGCTGGATCTGGGCGCTGGGCCCCCTGGCCGCTGCCCTGGCCGGCATCGGCTTCAAGGAGTTCTTCTGCTTCCGCCGGCCGGAGGCGATCGGCGTCACCCTGCTGCTGCCCCTGGCCCTGCTCGGCCAGCTGAGCGGGCTGCTGGCGCCGCCGCTGGTGGGTCGGCTGCTGGCGCTGGAGGCCGCCCTGCTGCTGGTGCTCTGCCTGCGCAAGTTCCCGATGGCCGCCGCGGCCGATGTGGGGGACAAGAGCGTGTTTGCTTTTCTGGAGGAACAGCGCCGAGCCACAATCGCGTGAGCCTGATCAGCCTGGTGGGGGTCCGCAAGGACTTCGGCATCCGCACTCTCTTCGACGACCTCAGCCTGCACGTGGAGCCGGGCGACCGGCTGGGCCTGATCGGCCCCAATGGAGCCGGCAAGAGCACCCTGCTGCGGGTGCTGGCCGGGCAGGAGCCGGTGGGGAAGGGGGAGCGGCGCACCCTGCCCCAGGCCCGGGTGGTGCTGGTGAGCCAAGAGCCCCAGCTCGACCCGGAGCGCACGGTGCTCGAAGCGGTGTTCGCCGGCAGCGGCGAGAAGATGGCCCTGCTGGCCCGCTACACGGCGGTGAGCGACGCCCTGGCCCATGCCCCCGGCGGCGGCGGCCACCAGCAGGCGCTGTTGGCCGAACTGGGCCAGCTCAACGCCCGCATGGACCAGACCCAGGCCTGGGCCCTGGAGCAGCAGATCCGCGAGGTGCTGGAGCGGCTGGGGGTGCGGGATGTGACCCGCCGGGTGGGCGACCTCTCGGGCGGCTACCGCAAGCGGCTGGCCCTGGCGGCCGCCCTGGTGGCCGAACCCGACTTGCTGCTGCTGGATGAGCCCACCAACCACCTCGATGCCGATGGGGTGCAATGGCTGCAGGGCTTCCTGGGCCGCTTCCCTGGAGCCCTGGTGCTGGTGACCCACGACCGCTATGTGCTCGATCGGGTGACCAACAGGATCGTGGCGGTGGACCGGGGGGAGGCGCGCCACTACGCCGGCAGCTACGCCACCTATCTGGCCCGCCAGGCGGAGGAGGAGGCCGCCGCCGAGGCCGGCGAGGCCAGGTTGCGCGGGGTGCTGCGGCGGGAACTGGAGTGGCTGCGCCGGGGCCCCAAGGCCCGCAGCACCAAGCAGAAGGCCCGCATCCAGCGGATCGAGGCCCTGCAGGACACCCCCAGGCGTCAGGCCCGAGGTGAGCTCAGCCTGGCCAGCAACCAGCGCCGCCTGGGAAAGCGGGCGATCGAGGCCGAGGATCTCTGCATCTGGGCCAGCGCAGACGCGCGGTCAGCGGGGCAGGCGCCCCTGCTGCGCGGGTTCAGCTACAGCTTCAGTCCGGAAGACCGGGTGGGCATCATCGGCCCCAACGGCTCGGGCAAGAGCAGCCTGCTCAACCGGATCGCGGCCGTGGCCGCGGGAGATGGCCAGGGCTGCCACAGCGGCCGGCTGGAGCTGGGCAGCACCGTGAAACTGGCCTACTTCGACCAGCACAGCGACGTGCTGGTGCAGGAGCTGGACGCGGCGGGACGCCCCCGCAAGGTGATCGACGTGGTGAAGGAGGCCGCCAGCAACGTGGTGGTGGAGGGCAGCAACCTCAGCGCCAGCCAGCTGCTGGAGCGCTTCCTGTTCCCGCCGGCCCAGCAGCACCAGCCGGTGAGCAGGCTCTCCGGCGGCGAGCGGCGGCGGCTGCACCTGTGTCGCCTGCTGATCGAGGCCCCGAATGTGCTGCTGCTGGATGAGCCCACCAACGACCTCGACGTGCAGACCCTGGCGGTGCTGGAGGACTTCCTCGAGGACTTCCGCGGCTGCGTGCTGGTGGTGTCCCACGACCGCTGGTTCCTCGACCGCACCGTGGATCGCCTGTTCGCCTTCGACAACGGAGAGCTGAGACGATTCGAGGGCAATTACAGCGCCTATCTGGAGCAGGCCCAGACCACCCGGGCCAGCGCAGCTGCCGCTGGGACACCGGCCGCGCAAGCCAGGCGCACCGCTGGCCAGGGGCAACGCCCGGCCCGGGAGGGGCCCCGGCGGCGCAGCATGAAGGAGAAGCGCGAACTGGCTCAGATCGAGGCCGATCTGCCCCGCTGGGAAGCCGAGCGCAGCCAGCTGGAGCAGGAGCTGGCCGGCGCCGGCAGCGACTACACCCGACTGGAGACCCTCACCCAGACCCTTGCCGACCTGAGCGGCAGGCTGCACACGGCCGAGGAACGCTGGCTGGAGTTGAGCGAACTGGCCGAGTAGCTGGCAGTCGGTGGGGGTTTGCACACACAAGCGCGTCCCGCTGGCCCGCCGGATCACCAGCCGCACAAAAAGGATTCCATCCCGCCTGGCAAGGCCCGTATGGTGGGCCCGATCCGTTCCGGGCCCCGAGGGCCGGTACCTCATGAGCACCATCGACGATCACATCCAGAAGGACAAGAGCGAGATCGAGGCCGCCCGGGCCGCCGGCGATGACGCCAAGGTGCGCCACCTGGAGGGCGAGCTGAAGGGTCTGGAGGAGTACAAGGCCCACCACCCCGAGGACAGCCACGATCCCAGCCCCCTCGAGGTCTTCTGTGACATGAACCCCGAGGCCCCCGAGTGCCTCGTCTACGACGACTGAGCCAACCCCTCAGGCCTGAATGCCCAGCTGCTGCCACACCGCCGCCAGCAGCTGGTTCAGGTTGGCCGATGTGGCGGCTGAAATGGCCAGCACCCCCTGATCCTTCCGGTGGGTCTTCAGCTGGTGAACCAGGCCTTCCAGTTCGTCCGCGGAAACCAGTTCAATCTTGTTGAGCGCCAGCAGGCGTGGGCGTTGCTCCAGGCCATGACCGTAGGCCTGAAGTTCCCGCTCAACCACCTGCACGTCCTCCATCACCGTGGCTGAGGAGGCATCCACCAGGTGCAGCAACAGCCGGGTGCGCTCGATGTGGCGCAGGAAGTCGTGGCCCAGGCCGGCGCCCTGGGCTGCCCCGGCGATCAGGCCGGGAATGTCGGCGAACACGGTGCCATCGCCACTGGGACGCCGCACCACCCCGAGATTTGGCACCAGGGTGGTGAAGGGGTAGTCGGCGATCTTGGGCCGGGCCGCCGAGAGCACGGATATGAGCGTGCTCTTGCCGGCATTGGGCAGACCGATGATCCCCACCTCGGCCAGCAGCTTGAGCTCCAGCTGCAGCAGCCACTCCTCGCCGTCCTTGCCCTCGGTGCACTTCTCCGGCGCCCGGTTGCGGTTGCTGAGGTAGTGGGCATTGCCCAGGCCGCCGCGGCCGCCCACCGCCACCAGCAGCTCATCGCCGGCGGCGGTGAGATCGCCGAGCAGGATGCCGGTGCGGGCATCGCTCACCTGGGTGCCGCAGGGCACCTTGATCAGCAGGTGCTCGCCGCTGGCGCCGGTGCAACGGTTCGGACCGCCGCGCCGGCCATCGTCGGCGGCGAACAGGCGCTTGTATTTGAAATCGAGCAGGGTCTGCAGGTTGGCATCGGCCCGCAGCAGCACGTCGCCGCCGCGGCCGCCGTCGCCGCCGGCGGGCCCGCCGGCGGGCACATATTTCTCGCGGCGGAAGGCCACGATGCCGTCGCCGCCGCGGCCGGCCTTCACCGCGATGCGGGCCTGATCGATGAACTGCATTGCAGCAAACCTAGGATCGCGCCGCACGCAGGGCCCGAGGCAGCGAAGGAGATTGGCTGACGTTCGCTTCCAGCAGGTCTGCAAGACCTACCCCGGTCGCCGCGGCGGCGCTCCCATTTCGGTGCTGCGCCAGCTCGACCTGCACGTGCGCGACGGCGAATTCCTGGTGCTGGTGGGCCCATCGGGCTGCGGCAAGAGCACCCTGCTGCGCCTGCTGGCAGGGCTGGAGCAACCCAGCAGCGGCACGATTCTGGTGGGCAACCGGCCGGTCACCGACCTGCGGCCGGCCCAGCGCAACGTGGCGATGGTGTTCCAGAGCTACGCCCTCTACCCCCATCTCACGGTGGCCGGCAACATCGGCTTCGGCCTGCGCCGCAGCCAGCCGCGCACGCCGCTGCAACAGCTGCGCGATGGCCTGCACCAGGCCAGCCGCCCCCTGCCCGCCGGCCTGCGGCTGAACTCGCCCCGGGAGGAGCGGATCGAGCGGCGCATCGCCGACGTGGCAGCCACCTTGGAGCTGGAGCCGCTGCTGGAGCGGCTGCCCAAGGAACTCTCCGGCGGCCAGAAGCAGCGGGTGGCCCTGGGGCGGGCGATCGCCCGGGAGCCGGCGGTGTTCCTGATGGATGAACCGCTCAGCAACCTGGACGCCAAGCTGCGCACCGGTACCCGCACCCAGATCGTGGAGCTGCAGCGGCGCCTGGGCACCACCACGCTTTACGTGACCCACGACCAGGTGGAGGCGATGACCATGGGCCACCGCATCGCCGTGCTGCATGCCGGAGCGCTGCAGCAGCTGGGCACGCCGATGGAGCTCTACCACTGGCCGTCCAATCTGTTCGTGGCCCAGTTCATCGGCAGCCCGCCGATGAACCTGCTGCCGGTGCAGATCCCGGCGGCCGGCCAGCTGCTGCTGGGCTGCCGCCGCTTCGCCCTGGAGGAGCCGCTGGCCGGCGCCACCAGCACCCGGGTTGGCCAGGCCCTCACCGCCGGCCTGCGCCCGGAGCACCTGCGCCTGGCCCCGGCCACCAACCGCAACCTGGCGGCGGAGGTGTGCCACAGCGAGGCCCTGGGCAACGAACAGCTGCTCACCTGCCGGCTGGCGGAGGGCGACCATCTGGTGCAGGTTCGCGCCGATCCCGACCGCCAGCTCACCCCCGGCGAAACCGTGCACCTCGATATCGACCCGGGCGGCTGGCGCCTGTTCGACGGTGACGGCAACGCCCTGCCCCTGCCGCTGCCCCCCGCCCCAGCTGCGGCGAAGGCCGAACCGCAGCTGCCGGCGTTGGGCTGAGGTGGATTGCGCCAGCAGAGGTGCCGCCTAGCCTGAAGGATGGCCAGTCTGTCCCCCACCCCCCGGCACCAGGGCCTGCTCGGTCCGGGGCTGGAGGCAGCGGAGATCGGTGCAGCCCTGGCGCAGCTGGGCCAGGACCCTGAGATCAGCAAGGTGGTTCTGTTCGGCTCCCGCGCCCGTTGCACCGCGCGCCGGGACTCAGACCTCGACCTGCTGCTGATCGTGGCGGGCAGCCTCACGCCGGAGCGGGACAAGCAGCTGCGTCGCCGGGTGCGCGACCTGCTTCTGCCCCTGCTGCCAGTGGACCTCGACCTGCTGATCAGCGATGCAGCCACCACAAGCCGATGGGCTGGCTCCCGCTGGCATGTGTTCGGCCACATCCACCGCGAAGGGGTGCCGCTCGATGCCACCTGAAGAGGACGCCCGGGCCATTCTGCAGCTGGCGTTGCGGTACGAGCAGTCGCTGGCAGCCAGCCTGGATCCGGGCTTCGCGCAGGAGAACTGGGGGTTCCTCGCCCAGCAGTGTGTGGAGAATCTGCTCAAAGGCCTGATCGTGCTGGCCGATCAGCAGCCGCCCTCAGCCACGACCTGGCGCGCCTGCAGTTCCTGGCCCTGATCCGCCAATTGCGCAGTGGCCTTGAGGCACGGCTGCAGCCGCCTTGGTGATCGACACCCAGCGGCCGTCGCTGGGGTCTGGGATCAGGCAGAAACCTGGGTCACCAGCTGCTCCCATTCGTCACCGAACAGCCAGTCGTAATGCTGCCAGCGACCCATGGAGGTGCTGTAGATCGGCTCGCGGGCCTGGCTGTGGCTGAGGGTGATCGGGATGCGCGGGTTGCGCTCGGGGTGCAGCACGCCCTCGTGCATCGGCAGGTGCATGGCATCAAGGCAGCCGCGCAGGCCGGCTTCCGGCTGGGCCACCAGGGTCTCGTACCGGATCACGCGATGGTTGAACTGGAGCCGCTCCAGGGCCAGGCTGACCAGTTCCAGATGGGTGCTCACCACAACGCGGATGTGATCGAGGCTGCTCACCCAGCCCAGGGCGCCGGTGGGGCGGATCGCCGCCATGCTCAGGCTGAGGGCCAGGTCGCGGGGGTCCCGCCGCAGGTGCAGCACCACCGATCCCGGCAGCACCTGGGCGATGGCGGGCAACCACATCCAGCTGATCAGCGACTTGTCCACCATCCAGGCGGCCTGCCGATCAGCAAGGCGCTGGGCCGGCTGGCGGTAGACCCTGCCCAGGGCGGAGCGGCGCTGGCCGCTGAGGCAAGCGAGCTGGGCGGCACCGATGCCCTGCTCCCCAGTTCCCGGGAGAGCAGGGTGAGGCCCTGAAATTCACCGAGGCCACACACGGATGGGTGGCCATCGAGCATCTGCTCCAGCAGCGTGGTGCCTGAGCGCGGCAGGCCGAGCACGAAGGCCACACCGGGCTCCTCCGCAGGGTGGGCGGTCGGCAGGAATGGCTCGAGATCGCCGCAGCGCAACGCCTCCAGCTGCTCCTGCAACGGGGCCAGAAAACCCTGCCGATCAAAGGGAGGGGCCGTGGCGCGCTGCACCTGCTGCGCCAGCGACCAGGCCTCGCGGTAGCGACCCAGCCTGTCGAGCAGTTTCACCGCATCAAATCCGGCCATGCGCCGCAACTGGCCGGGGTAGCGGCCCTCCGCCAGGGGGCGCAGGGCTGCCACGGCCGCTTCCGGGTCGGTGGCGGAGGACAGCCTGGCAGCGAACAGCCGCCCCTCCGGTGTTGCCGCCCAACCCGGGTGGCCTAGCAAGAGCTGGCCGAGCGCCGCCTCGTCGCCGGCGTGATGGCAGGCATCGGCCAGGAAGGTGCAGGCCACCGGGGCGATGCCGTCCTGCCGCTCCGTCAGCGGCTGGAGCAGCGCCAGGGCCCGATCGAGCTGCCCGAGCTGAAAACACACATAGCCCTGGATCAAACGAAACCGAGGCGTGCGCCCCAGGGCTCGCTCGATGAAATCCAGGCGCTCTTGGGCCCCCAGCAGGGCATGGGCGGAGGCCAGCCGCTCGGCCTCGGCGAGCTCGGCCTGGGGATTGGCGGGGGTGGCCCCGAAGCCGGAGCGGGCGGGCTGACCACCAACCCTTCGCCTGCCGGAGGAGCTTGCCTGGTTGCGAGCGCTGGGCATGGCATCGATGGGTCCCACAGCCCGGTGGCGGTGGCGGCACACAAGGGGTGAGGTGAGGCCATCCTGACAGCCTTGCTTGAACCTCCAGTGGCCACGCCCAGGCCCAGCCGGCACCTGCACTCGTGCCAATCGAGAAACCGTCACCCCCCCCTTGGCAGAGGGTTCAAAATCAAGCTCGACAAGTAAGCTGGGTAAAATTATTAGGCGCTACGTATTTCTACATACCCCGCCTTTCTTTCATCATGCTTTCACTTGCACTCCCTCCCAAGGCAAGGGCTCTGAGCTCCATTGCCCTTGGCATCGCCAGCGCTGCAACCTTGGCCTCCCCTGCCCATGCCGTGCAGCTTCAGCAGGATTTTGCGGGCGTCTATGCCCCAGCCAACTGGACCTTCACTTCGGATCCAGCCCTGGGCGATGGCAGTGTGGACATCTCGGCAGCCCCTGCTGCCATCACAATAACTGGGAGCGACAACGGAGAAATACTTTTCGATGATGAAGGCAATGCAATATTCTTTGTCAATGTCAATACCGACTACACCATAGCGGCGGCTGCCTCCGGCCCGGTCAGCTTTGACTGGTCTTATTCTTCAAGCGATGAAGAGGTATATGATGGCTTCGGCTATCTCTTGAATGGCACTTTTACCCAACTTGCCGTCAACAACTCCCAGGGCACTGGCTTCAGTCAGTTCAACGTCCTGAGCGGCGATACCTTCGGTTTCAGGGTTTTCGCTACTGACAACCAACTCGGCCCTGGCATCGCCACGATCAGCAACTTCTCAGCCCCCGTTCCTGGTCCGCTGCCCCTGCTCGGGGTGGGTGCAGCCTTCGGCTACAGCCGCCGCCTGCGTCGCCGCATCAACCTGGCTACTGGGTCTGTGAGCTCTGCTTCCGGAAGCAGCGATCAGCTGTAAACCATCGCCACAGCGCGATCCAGCCCTGCCCCTGGCAGGGCTTTTTTGTGTTCACCCTCCCCAGCCAGCAGCCCCAGGCCAGCCCCCATGCCCGCCCCATCCCCGCAGATCCACCTGCTGCACCCCAGGCTGCCCCTGCTGGCCAGAGCCACCGGCCTCACCCTGGTGGTGGTGTTCGCCCTGCTCGTGATTTCAGCCGCGCTGCCCTTCAGCTTCCGCTCCAGCGCCTGGGCCGCCCAGCTCTCCAGCCGCATCATCGATGCCGCCTCCCTGGGGTTTGTGGGCGTCGCCCCGCTGCGCTTCGCCACCCTGCTGGAACCGGAGCCCGACCTCGCAGCCGGCCGGCGGGAGGCCCTGCGCTGGGCGCGTCGCCGCGACCAGGCGCTGGGGCTGGCCCGCCTGGGGGTAATCGGTCTGGCCGTGCTGGCCATCGGCCAGATTCCCCTGTTCCTGGTGAGCGTCAACGACCTCGACCGTGAGGCCAGTGCCCGCTCATCCCAGCTCAGCCAGCGCCTCAGCCAGGCCGAACAGCTGATCCGCCGGGCGCCGGCGGGCCAGATCCAACAGCAGTGGCAGTTGGAGAATCGGGCCGCCGCCCCCGAGCTCAGCGATCCCCAGGCCCAGCGCAAGGCCCTGCTCGACCAGATCCAGAACCAGCAGCAGCAGGCGGGTGTGACGGTGCGGAAACGGGCCGATCAGCTGCGCTTCGAGCTGGTGCGCAACAGCCTGCGCACCCTGCTGATCGCCCTGGCCTACCTCGCCGGCTTCCTGGTGCTCTGCGGCCGTTCGGTGTGAGCGCAGCTTACGATTCACCACGTGAATGAAAATCATCCACGTGGTGAATCCCTGCCCCGACTGGTCAGCGGTGCCCTCGCCGATCGGCTGGCGGTGATGCCGGCGGTGGTTGTGACGGGCGCGCGGCAAACAGGTAAAAGCACCCTGGCCGAGCAACTGGTTGCGGGCGAAAGGAGCTACCGCACCCTGGATGACTTCGACGTGCTCGCTGCCGCCAGGCGCGATCCCGAGGCACTGGTGGGAGGCAACGCGCCGATCACGCTCGACGCGGTGCAGCGGGAACCCTCCCTGCTCAGCGCCGTGAAGCGGGCCATCGATCGGAACCGCAGAGCGGGTCGCTTCCTGCTCACCGGTTCGGCAAACCTGCTGCTGATGCGGCAGGTGAGTGAATCGCTCGCCGGCAGGGCGAGTTATCTCACCCTCTGGCCGCTCACCCGCCGTGAGCAACGCGGCCTGGGCAGCGCCGGTCGCTGGGAGGCGCTGCTCAACACGCCCGATCAAGGCTGGCGCGACCTGCTCGCCGCCGGGGACGGTCACAGGGAAGACTGGCGCGCGCTGGCTCAGCGGGGCGGTTTCCCACGCCAGCGATCGAGCTGAGCAACCCTGCCGAGCGCGCCATCTGGTTCGACGGCTACGTGCGCACCTATCTCGAGCGCGACCTGCAGGACCTGGCGACGATCAGCTCCCTGCCGGATTTCCGTCGGCTGATGCAGGCGGCCTGCCTGCGCCTGGGGCAGCTGGTCAACCAGACCGAACTGGGGCGCGACGTGGCGCTGCCGCAACCCACGGTGCGCCGCTGGCTCAATCTGCTGGAGACCTCCTACCAGCTCGTGCGCCTGCCGGCCTATGCCGTAAACCGCACCAAGCGACTGATCAAGTCCCCCAAGCTCTACTGGGGCGACACCGCCATCGCCCTGCACCTGGCCGGAGCGGAACCGCAAGGCTGCCATCTCGAAAATCTGGTGCTGAACGATCTGCTGGCGTGGCGCGACGCCCGCGTCGAGCGAGCCGAACTGGGCTATTGGCGCACAACCCTCGGCGAGGAGGTGGATGTGGTGATTGAGGCGGGGGGCAGGCTGCTGCCGATCGAAGTCAAGGCCACGGCATCGCCAAGGCTGGCGGACTGCGCCCATTTGCGCACCTTCCGCGCCGAATACGGCAGCCAGGCACGGGCGGGCCTGCTGCTGCACACCGGCACGAGCGTGGAATGGCTCACGGCCGATGTGCTGGCGGCGCCCTGGTGGCGGGTGCTCTGACCGTGCCCCACGCCGGCCTCACTTCAGCCAAACAACGCTGCAGCCCGGCCCGCCGTCGCCCTGATCGGCGTCGCTCACCCGCTCCACCCAGGGCACCGTGGCCAGCCAGTCGCGCAGGCCGCGCTTGAGTTTGCCGGTGCCGATGCCGTGGATCACCCACACCGGCCCGTTGGCGGCGCGCAGGGTCTCCTCCACCGTGGCTTCTGCCTCATGCACTCGCAGGCCGCGCACATCCACCGTGTTGCGCTCGGTGCGCACCTGGGGGCCGCGGCTGCCGCCGGCGCTGCGGCCGCGCAGCTGCAGCTGCACCTGCACCCTCGCCTCGGGTGGAACGGGTTTTTCCCCGTGCAACCCCTCGATCGCCTCGATCGCCACCGTGCTGCGCAGCACGCCGCAGCGCACGGTGAGTTCGCGGCTGTCGTCGCTGATCGCCAGCACCTCCGCCGCCTTGCCCAGGGCCAGCAGGCGCACTCGCTCACCCACCTTGGGCATCCAGCCGCCGTGCTCCCGGCGCTGGGGGGCGGGCTGATGTTGCCGCTCCAGAAGCTTGAGCCGCTGACCCGCCTGGCGGGCCGTCTCCCCCAGGTTGGCACTGTCACGCCCGGTGGCCGCATGGCCCTGGCGCAGCCGGCGGATGATGCGCCGCACCTCGTTCTGGCCCTGGCGGATCGAGCGCTCCAGCTGCTGGCGGCGCTGCTCCTGCAGTTCGGCGCTCTGCTGGCGCTGCTCCTGCCAGCGCGAGAGCAGCTCCTCGTGCAGCAGTTCGGTGCGGGCCAACAGGGCGGCGGCCTCCTCGGCGGCCTCCTGCTGGCGCTGGCGCTGCTGCTCCAGCCCCTCGATCACCTGGTTCACCTGGCCCTCGCCCCGGGGCTGCAGCTGGGCAGCGGCCCGCTCCAGCACCCCCTCCTCCAGGCCCAGGCGCCGGGCGATCGCCAGGGCGTTGCTGCGACCGGGGATGCCCCACTGCAGCCGGTAGGTGGGCGCCAGGGTCTGCTCATCGAAGGCCACCGAGGCGTTCTCGAAGCGCGGATCGGCGTACTTGAGCGCCTTGAGCTCACCGAAGTGGGTGGTGGCGATCGTGAGCCGGGCCCTCTCGGCGAGCTGCTGCAGCAGGGCGGTAGCCAGGGCGGCTCCTTCGGTGGGATCGGTGCCGGCACCCACCTCGTCGAGCAGCACCAAGGCTGCACCGCCTGCAACCGCCGAAGCCGCCGTCCCCACCGAGGGCAGGGCCGCCAGGATGCGGGCGATGCGGCGGATGTGGCCGCTGAAGGTGGAGAGGTTCTGCTGCAGCGACTGCTCATCGCCGATGTCGGCCAGCACCTGGGCGCACCAGGGCAGCCGCGGCGTGCCGGCGCAGGGCAGGAACAGGCCGGCGCGGGCCATCAGCGCCGCCAGCCCCACGCTCTTGAGGGTCACGGTCTTGCCGCCGGTGTTCGGGCCGGTGATCGCAACCACCCGCAGCTGCGGGCCCACGGCCACGCTCACCGGCACCACCGGCTGGCCATCCTCACGGCGCTGCTGCCAGAGCAGCAGCGGGTGGCGCAGTTCGCGCAGCTCGAAGGGGGCATCGGCGGCGTCGAGCAGCTCGGGCCGCACGGCGCCCAGCCAGGCGCCGTAGCGGGCCCGGGCCAGGGCGGCATCGAGCCGGGTAACCACGGCCTCGAGGTGCTCCAGGGCCGGCGCTTCCTCGCCCACCAGGGCGCTGAGCGCGATCAGCACCGCCTCCTCCAGCTGCCGCTCGCGGCCCTCCAGCTCGCGGATGCGGTTGCCCAGGGGGATCACCGCCTGGGGCTCCACAAACACGGTGCTGCCCGAGGCGGAGCTGTCGTGCACCAGGCCCTGGATCTGGGTGGCGGCGCCGGCCTTCACCGCCAGCACCGGCCGGCCGTTGCGCTCGGCCACCACCGTGTCCTGGAGGAGGGAGGCCCAGCGGCGGATCAGCTCCTGCAGCCGGTCGCGCCGGTCGGCCCGCACCCCCTGCAGCTGGCGGCGCAGCCCCGCCAGCTCCGCACTGGCCCGATCCGCCACCCGGCCGCCCTCCTCGATCGCGAAGTGGAGCCGCTGCTCCAGCTCCGGCAGGGTGCGCAGGTCCGCCACCAGGGCGGAGCACACCGGGCGCAGGGCGTCGTCCTCGATCTGGCGCCGCAGCCGCCGCGCCGCCGCCAGGGTGCCGGCCAGCGCCAGCAGCTCCTCGCCGCCGGCCATGCCGCCCTTGGCGCAGCGGGCCACGGTGGCGGCGATGGCGGCGATGCCGCGGAAGCTCAGCCCACCCTCCAGCAGGCCATCGAGACCCAGCAGCTCGGTGGTTTCAGCCAGGAGATCGCGGCTCTCGGCACAGCTGTGGGGCAGGGGCAGGGCCTGGCAATGGCGGCTGCCGGCCTCGGTGCTGGCGAAGCTGGCCACCTGGCACGACAGGCGGGGCCACTCCAGCAGCTCCAGGGCCTCGCTGGCGATCGACGCGGCTTCCGCCACGGGTGGCGTGTCGCCCTCAGCCCCCGATGCCTGCAACGCCTCGCTCACCCCTGCAAGTCCGGGTGTGACCGTGCCGGCGCGGGAATCGCCGCGGCGCCGGTGTTGGACGGGATGCCGGCCGGCGGTTCGTAGAGCACCTCCAGCCAGTTGCCCTCCGGATCCTGGAGATAGAAGGAGGCGGTGCCATCGCGGTGGTCGTGCACGGGGCCCACCCGGTGGCCCGCAGCGGCGAGCTGATCGTGCACCGCATCCACCGCGGCACGGTCGTCGAGGTGAAAGGCGAAGTGGGGGCCGGCGGCCTTGTAGTCGGGGCTGAGCAGCGCCACACCGTCGCCGGTGACGGGCGACTGGAGATAGGCCCAGTCGGCCGCATCCCAGGTGAGCTGAAGGCCGAGGGCGGCGTAGAAGGCCTTGGCCCGCTCCATGTCGCTCACCCGCAGGGCCACATGGCCCAGGCGATGCACGGAGGCCTCCGCGGAACCTGAGGCGGCGGCAGCGGAGCTGACGGGATCGGCGGCCGGCGCCATGGCGGGGACATGCACTGTTTGCATTCTCCAGCAAGGATCCCCTCGCCCGCTGACTGGGCGCAGGGGGTGCCGAATCAGCTCGGGCCGCCACCCCGGGCGATCTGCCAGGAGGTGCGGCAGACGCAGCCGATCGAGAAGCAGATGGCCGCACTGCCGAGCAGTCCCCAGGCACCGCTCGTCGCCGCGAAACGGTCGAGACGGAGCAGATGCAGCGCCATCAGAACCACGATCCCTGCCACGATCCAGGGACCGTGCAGGTGGATGCGCAGCCTGGCCCTCAACCCTGGCGCAGCCAGGCGGCCGCATCGCAGGCGTGGTAGGTGAGGATCAGGTCGGCACCGGCCCGCTTGAAGCAGAGCAGGGTTTCCAGCACCACGGCCCGCTCGTCGATCCAGCCCCGCTCGGCGGCGGCTTTCACCATGGCGTATTCGCCGCTCACGTTGTAGGCGGCGATCGGCTGCTCGGATTCGCCGCGCAGGCGATGGATGATGTCGAGGTAGGCCAGGCCCGGCTTCACCATCAGGATGTCGGCGCCTTCGCTCTCATCGAGCTGGGCCTCGAGGATCGCCTCGCGGCTGTTGGCCGGGTCCATCTGGTAGGTGCTCTTGTCGGTGGGGATCGGCTTGCCGGCGGCGGCCCGGGGCGCCGAATCGAGCGCCTCGCGGAACGGGCCGTAGTAGGCGGAGGCGTATTTGGCCGTGTAGCTGATGATCCCCACGTGCTCGAAGCCCTCCTCGTCGAGGGCCTCGCGGATGGCGCCGACGCGGCCATCCATCATGTCGCTGGGGCCGATCAGATCAGCGCCGGCGCGGGCCTGGGCCACGGCCTGCTTGCAGAGGATCGCCACCGTCTCGTCGTTGAGCACCACGCCCTCGTTGCTCACGATGCCGTCATGGCCATCGCAGGAGTAGGGGTCGAGGGCCACGTCGGTCATGATCGCCATCTGGGGATGCACCTCCTTGAGGCGGCGGATGGCGCGGGGGATCAGGCCGTGCTCGTTGAAGCACTCGGCGCCGTCCTCGGTTTTCAGGCCATCGGCCACCTTGGGGAACAGCACCACGCAGCGGATGCCCAGATCCCAGGCGCGGCCCACCTCCTGCACCAGCCCTTCCAGGCTCCAGCGCTGGCAGCCGGGCATGGCACCGATCGGCTCATTGGTGGCCCCCTCGTGCACGAACAGGGGATAGATGAAATCGGCGGCACCCAGCTGGTGCTCACGCACCATCGCCCTCAGGGCCGGCGTGCGGCGCAACCGGCGGGGGCGATAGCTGAGCTCCATGGTGCTGGGGTGGCTGGGGCGGATCCTACGGACCGGGTCCTGGGCGCCACGGCGGGTCAGAGACGGGCGGCGGCGGCCCAGCCCTGGCGGGGATCAACGCTGCGGGCCTGGCGCAGGTCCTCCAGCAACTGGCGCTCCCGATCGCTCAGGGCTTCGGGCAACTGCAGGGTGGGGGTGAGCAGCAGATCGCCGCGGCCAGCGGGCAACGGCCAGCCCTTGCCGCGCAGGCGCAGGCTGCGACCCACCTTCATGCCGGGTGGCACCTGCACCTTGGCCTCGCCGTCGGGCGTGGCCACCACCACCTCGCCGCCGAGGGCCAGCTCATCGAGGCTGAGCGGCAGGTCAGCCCGCAGCTGGTCGCCGTCCAGGCGCCACACCGGATGGGGCTGGAGCTTGAGGTTGAGGTAGAGGTCGCCGCGGCGCCCCGTGCCGGGCTGGAGATTGCCCTTCCCCTTGAGGCGCAGGCGGCTGCCGTCCTTGACGCCAGCGGGGATCCGCACCTGCACCCGCTCCTCATTCACCGCCAGGGTGCGCTCGCAGCCGTGGAAGGCATCGGAGAGGCTGAGCGAGAGGGTGGCCTCGGCATCCAGGTTGGGGGCCGCCGCACGACCAGCCCCTGGCCCGCCGAAGCCGGCGCCGAAGCCCCCGGGGAAGCCGGTGCCGAACCCGCCGAATCCACCCGCGCCGGCAGCCGCTCCGCCGAAGCGGCCGAGCAGGTCGTTGATGAAGTCGTCGAAGTTGCCGTAGCGGCCGAAGTCCACATCCATGCCGCCCATGCCACCGCCGGCGCCACCGGCCTGGCTCCAGTACTGGCCGAACTGCTCGTAGCGGCGCCGCTTGTCCGGATCCGAGAGCACCTCATAGGCCTCACTGATCTCCTTGAAGCGGGCTTCGGCGTCCTTGTCGCCCGGGTTCACGTCCGGGTGGTACTGGCGCGCCAGCTTGCGGAAGGCGCGCTTGATGGCGTCGGCGTCAGCGCCCCGGTCCACGCCCAGCACCTTGAAGTAGTCGCGGTAGCCGTTGGCGCTCATCGGCGGGGGAGAACGGGCGGGAGGTGAACGGAAGCGGGGCCCCGTTGGAGAGGGGGCAGCCCAACCGGGCCCGCCATTCTCTCAGCCAGCTCCCGCTGCCGGCGGACACGGGCCCTTCTAGCGTCGGATTCGGATCAGCCGCTCCTGTTGATTGTGATGTTGCCTCTCCGCTCGCGGCGCGCCGCCCTGCTGATCGCCTGCAGCCTGGGCCTGGTGGGGGTGGTGGCCACGGCCAGTGCCCAGACCGGCGAGCGGGCCGCACCGCGGCTGGCCCAGGCCCGGGCGGCGCTGACGGGCTCCAGCGCCCGGCAGCAGGCGCTCGCCAACCATCTCAAGGCCAGGGGGGCCATCTTCTTCGGAGCCTGGTGGTGTCCGGCCTGTACCCAGCAGAAGGCGCTGTTCGGCAAGCAGGCCGGGGCGCAGCTGCCCTACGTGGAGTGCACGGACGCCAAGGGCAGCGCCCGCTGCTCCGCCGCCGGCATTCGCGCCTTCCCCACCTGGGACATGCCCGGCAAGGAGAGGCTGGTGGGGGTGCAGAGCGTGGAGGAGCTGGCCCGCTGGAGCGGCTTCCGCCCGTGAGGCGGAGGCCAGTGTTCAACCTGGTGCGGCCCGGCTAGCAAGGGGGAGGCAGCACCACGTGTTCCCGATGACCAGCCCGGCAATCACTCCAGGCCAACTGGCCCTGCTGCGCTACAGGGCTTATCCCTCCGAGCAGGCCCCCTGCTTCAGCCACCTGCTGATCTGCAGCACCGCCCCGCTGGAGGCGGAGCGGCCCTACCGCAGAGGCCTCGATGCTGGGGACTTTGAACGCAGTGCGGAGCACCTGGTGGAGCTGCGCCGGCACCTCGATCAGTTCTTCCGGAAACCGGGTGCCGGCAAGGGGAACCAGCGCCTGCGGCTGGTGGTACGGATCCACGGCTACAACGTGCCGCTGGCAAGCGTGAAGCTGGAGTACGACGCTGCTGAGCGCAAGTTCCAGGCCGACGCCCTGGGGATGGCAAAGGCTCCCCCGGACGACTATGTGCTGTTCGTGCACTACGCCTGGCCTTCCGAGCGGATCGGCGCCGGCGGCCCCTTGCGCTGGATCCGGGCCATGCCGGTGGGGCTGCTGCTGCTGCTGGGGCTGGGAGGCGTGCTCGGCAGCGCCGCCAGTGGCGTGGCCGCCGTGGTGGGCCAGCTGCTCCTGGGCATCGGCATCACCCTCACGCTGCTGCGGATGGTGGTGTACTTCCGCGACCGGGACCGGGCCGGCACGTTTGGCGTGTTCGACGCAGTGGAGATGATCCGGGCGCTCCATCACCTGGTGCAGGAGATCAGCACAGACAGCGGCTACCTCAACCAACTGCAGCGGGGGGAGGCACGCCGGATCAGCCTCAGCTTCCTGGGTCACAGCATGGGCACCTTCCTCACCACGTCGTTGATCCGGGTGCTCAGCAATGTGTTCGACACCAATGCCGACAGCCACTTCTGGGAGAACAACCCACTGGGGCCTTTCGCCGGCCCGAGCTGCCCCGCGCCGGAAAGCCATCAGACCCGGGAGCGACTTCGCAGCCAGCGGGCCGCCATCGGCCAACTGTTCATCCTCGACCGTTTGATCCTGGTGGCCGCCGACATCCCGGTGTGGGCGATCACGACAGGCCGCTCCAACTATCTGGCCAGCTGTCTGCGGCGCTTCAGTGACACCTTTCTGTTCGTCAACGACGCTGACATGGTGCTGCGGCTGGCCTCGACCCTGGCCAACTACTTCGTGTTTCCATCCGGAACCCGGATGGGCGGCTACCGCCTGGGCAACCTGAGCATCCAGGGACGGGGAAAGGACGGGATCTATGGCTGGCGGGCCTCGGATCTGAGGGACCTCGAACTGCATGGAGTACTGCGGTCCAGACCCCTATGCGAGCCACCGTTCCACTGTCCAGCGGTGATCGGCTACCCGCTCAACGTGATCGACTGCACCGATTACACCGATCAGGGGCGCCATCTCAGCGCCTTCACCGCCGGCAACACCCTGCTGCGGCCCTTCAACTACGCGGCCACCTTGGTGCTGATGCTGCTGGCCCCGCTTGGCATCGGCCAGATCGACAGCCATGGCGGCTACTTCCGCGGCCGCTTCTGCTTAGACCTGCTCTATGACTTGGCCCTGCGGGGAGTCCCATGCGATCAGCCACCCTCAGCACAGATCCAGCAAGGGCTGAAGGAGCACCGCATCAGCTGGATCAGCATCCCCAGTGATGCAGCCGGAGGGCCTTGAACAAAAAGAGAGGCCCCTTCCAGGGCCCATGGGTCATTTGGGTGATAAGGCTGACCTCACCCCATCTCCCTTAGAGATGTCAGGCGGCCACGGGGGCAGCTTGACGGGAGAAACGAACGATGTTGTTCGCTGTTACGGGTTTGCTCTCACCGAGCAGGCTTCAGTCACCCTCCTTATGCCCCGTCGAAACCATTACAGCCCCAGGATGGGGGAATGGAGCTGAGCGGAATCGAACCGCTGTCCGAAACACTGGTGTGAGCCACCTAGTCCGGCCGAAACCGGACATCTGAATCATGGCACCTGCAGCCAGCCAGGAGGTGCGGCTCTCCGCCTGCTGGGGCAGACAGGCTTCGGCTCCCGGAACCATGGCTCAGCCGGCCTGCAGATTCAGCGAGACACTGAACCCCCGCCGCGCCAGCACCCCGGCCAGCCGCCGGGCTCGGGCAGAGGTTCCCTGGAACAGGGTCACCCGGCCCTCGCACGCCAGCCGCCGCTGCAGCGCCCGGGCCGCCACTGGCTGGCGGCCGTTCAGCAACGACACAGTGGCCAGCAGCGGGGAGCCGGAGGCAACCTTCAGAGAACCGACCATGGGATGTCTGCGGGATCGGATCACTGTGGGACCAGCACTGGCGATCCGAAGGCCGGAGAACCGCCCCAAGAGGGCCGCAGCAGGAGACTGAGTCCTGATCCAGCTGCTCTGAATCGATGACCGTGCCCTTTCCCACCGTGGCCGTGGTGCCCCCGGGGCTGGAGGAGGTGGCGGCAGCTGAGCTGGTGGAGCTGGGGGCGAGCGCGGTGCGGCCCCAGCGGCGGGCGGTGGCCTGCCACACCGACCTGGCCACCTACTACCGCCTGCACCTGCGGGCCCGCCTGCCCTTCCGGCTGCTGCGCCAGCTGGCGGTGTTTCCCTGCCGCGGCCGCGACGATCTCCACGCCGGCGTGCAGGCCGCCGCCGACTGGGACCGCTGGCTGCCGCCAGAACGCAGCCTCAGGGTGGAGGCCAGCGGCAGCCTGCCCGGCCTGAACCACAGCCACTACACCGCCCTGCAGGTGAAGAACGCCCTGGTGGATCTGCAGCGCCAGCGCTGGGGCGCCCGCTCGGCGGTGGATCTGGAGGATCCCGACCTCTGCCTGCATCTGCACCTGAGCGCCGGTCGGCCCGGCCAGTCGTCCCAGGCCGTGCTCAGCCTCGATGGCAGCGGCAGCAGCCTGCACCGCCGCGGCTACCGGCCCGCCATGGGGCTGGCGCCCCTCAAAGAAAACCTGGCCGCCGGCCTGATCGCCCTCAGCGGCTGGGATGGCGCGGTGCCCCTGGCCGACCCGCTCTGCGGCTCCGGCAGCCTGCTGATCGAGGCGGCCCGCCTGGCCCTGGGCCGGGCGCCGGGGCTGGAGCGGCCGTTCAGCCTGCAGCGCTGGCCCGATTTCGCTGCCGCCCTCTGGCAGCGGGAAGTGGCGGCGGCCCGGGGGCTGGAGCGCGATCGGCTGGCCGACGGCCGTCCCCTGGCGCCGCTGCTGGGGCTGGAGCAGGACCCCCTGGTGCTGGAGCAGGCCCGCCACAACGCCGCCGCCGCCGGCGTGGCCCCCTGGATCAGCCTGCACCAGGGCGACTGCCGCGACTTCCAGCCGCCAGCCACCCCCGGCGTGCTGGTGTGCAACCCGCCCTACGGCGAGCGCATCGGCGATCCCGAAACCCTGGAGGGCCTCTACGCCGATCTGGGCGCGATGGTGAAGGAGCGCTGCTCCGGCTGGACGCTGTGGCTGCTGAGCGGCAACCCCCAGCTCACCGGCGCCCTGCGCATGAAGGCCAGCCGCCGCATCCCGGTGAGCAACGGCGGCATCGACTGCCGCTGGCTGCGCTACGACATCCGCTGAGAATCAGCGCCCGAACAGGGCCCGGGTGGTCTTGCTGAGACCGGCGGCGGTCTGGGGCAGATAGGGGCCCTTGGTGAGCTGGCCGCCCACCCGCAGAAACACGCCGGCCAGCACCACGTTGAGGGCCGAGACGGCCAGGGCGCTGTGGATCCAGCTCCAGCCCAGCCCCTGGTGCAGCCAGAGCAGCAGGGCCAGCTGGGCGCCGATCAGGGCCAGCAGCAGCATCACCAGGCCGCCACTGAGCAGCAGGGCACCGCTGATCAGCCGCCGCTTCTCCCGGTCGGCCTCCTGCAGGGCGATGCGCACATGCAGGTCCATCACCGAGGTCATCAGCGAGCCCACCCGGCCGAGGGCCACCCGGCCAGGGCCCGCCCGATCGGGCTGCTGGCCCCTGTTGCGGTCGTCGTCGCCGAACGGACTCATGCCGAGCGACGCCCCGATCCGAGCAGCAGGCCCAGCAGCACGCCCACGCCGGCGGCGATGCCGATGGCCAGCAACGGCCGCTCGCGCACGGGCTTCTCGATGCGGGGGCGCAGGGTGGCGTTGAGCTCATCGAGCAGGCTCTCCAGCTGCTGCTCCAGGGGCTGCAGGGTCTGGCCCAGCCGCTGGGTCTGGTCGCCGGCCACATCCACCAGCTCCAGCAGCTGCTGTTTCACAGCGGTCACGGTGCGGCCGCTCTGCTCGGCGATCACGTGGGCCACCTCATCGAAGCTGCCGCGGGTGGCCTCCAGGGTGTGGCGCGCCACATCGGGCCAGTGGCGCTGAATCTCGGGCAGCAGGCTCTCGAAGCGCTCGCGGAAACCGGGCACGGGGCCGGGGGCCGGGCTGGGCCCCTCGCCCTGGCGATCGGGCCCGCCGGCAATGGGGCTGTCCGCTGGTCTGGTGTCGGTGGTCATGGCGGGAAGGGGTAGGGGGAATCAGGCACGTCCCTTCAAGCTAGGAATGGGGTTGAGCTTCGGAAAGCCTCCGCTACATTTCGGTGGCTCGGCGGTCGGGCCTGTTGGTTCACATCAATCAGGTCGAGCTGCACCAGTTCAAGTCGTTCGGCGGATCGATGTCGATCCCGCTCGAGCAGGGGTTCACGGTGGTGACCGGCCCGAACGGCTCCGGCAAGAGCAACATTCTCGACGGCGTGCTGTTCTGCCTGGGGCTGGCCAGCAGCCGCGGCATGCGCGCCGAGCGGCTGCCCGACCTGATCAACAGCGCCATGCTGCGGGCCGGCAAGGCCGCCGAAACCGTGGTGAGCGTGCGCTTCGACCTGCGCGACTGGCAGCCGGACGAGGCCGAAGCCGGCCTGGAGCCGCCCGAGGAGGGCCCCTGGATCCGGCCCGGCCAGACGGAGTGGACCGTGACCCGGCGGCTGCGGGTGGCCCCCGGCGGCACCTACGCCAGCAGCTTCAGCTCCGACGGCAGCCCCTGCAACCTGCAGCAACTGCAGACGCAACTGCGGCGCCTGCGGGTCGACCCCGAGGGCAGCAACGTGGTGATGCAGGGCGACGTGACCCGCATCGTGTCGATGGGCGCCCGCGACCGGCGCGGCATCATCGATGAACTGGCCGGCGTGGCCCTGTTCGACTCCCGCATCGAGCAGACCCGCGCCAAGCTCGATGAGGTGCAGGAGCGGCAGGAGCGCTGCGGAATCGTGCAGCAGGAGCTGCTGGCCGCCCGCGCCAGGCTGGAGCGCGACTGCGCCAAGGCCCGCACCTATCAGGAGCTGCGCCAGCGCCTCCACAGCGGCCGGCTGCAGGAGCAGGTGCTGGCCTACGAGGCCGCTGAGGCCGGCCTGGCCCAACTGGAGCGCCGCCAGCGGGCCCTCACCAGCCAGCAGGAGGCCGACCGCAGCGCCGTGGCCGAGGCCGAAGGCAGCCTGGCCGCTGCAGCCCTGAGCCTGGAGCAACTGCAGGCGGAGGTGAAGGCCCTCGGCGAGGACCAGCTGCTGGCGGTGCAGGCCGAACTGGCGGGGCTGGAGGCCCGCACCCGCGAACTGGCGCGCCAGGCCGACCAGCACCAGAAGCAGGCGGAAGACCTGCAGCGCCAGCGCCAGGAGCTGGCCAGCCGCCAGGGGGAGCTGCAGCACCAGCAGCGGGGCCAGTCCCCCGGCGACGAGAGCGAGCTGGAGGCGGCCGAGCAGGCCTGCCGCAGCGCCGAAGCGGCCGTGGAGATGTCACGCCGGCGGCTGGGGGAGGTGGCAGGCCGCTCCGGCAGCTGGCTGGAGGAACAGCAACGGCGCAGCCAGGAGCGCGATCGTCTCAGCGCGGCCATCGGTCCCCTGGAGGCGGAGCGCCAGCAACGGGGCGAGCGGTTGCGCCAGGGGGAGGAGCGGATCGGCGAGCTGCGCACTGAACTGGAGCGCGATGGCAGCGATGACGCCCGGGCCCTGGCCCAGCTGGAGGCGGCGGAGCGGGAACGGCACACCCTGGTGGAGCAGCTGCGGCAGGGGGAGGGGCAGGTGCAGCAGCTGGTGGAGGAACTGGCCCTGCAGCAGCGCACCCGCGGCCGCCTGGAGCAGGAACAGACCCAGCTGGAGCGGGAGATCGCCCGCATCGACAGCCGCCGCGAGACCCTGCAGGAAAGCCGCGGCACCGGCGCCCTGCGGATGCTGCTGGAGGCGGGGCTGGAGGGGATCCACGGGCCGGTGGCCCACCTGGGGGAGGTGGAGGAGCGCTGCCGGCTGGCCCTGGAGGTGGCGGCGGGAGGGCGGCTGGGCCAGGTGGTGGTGGATGACGACCGGATCGCCGCCCGGGCGATCGAACTGCTCAAGAGCCGCCGGGCCGGCCGGCTCACCTTCCTGCCCCTCAACAAGATCCGCGGCGGTGGCAGTTCCACCGCCACGGCCACCGCCACCGCCGCCGGCGCCCTGCAGCGCGGCGGCAGCCCCGGGGCGGGCGGTGCCGGTCTGGTGGGCCGGGCCGTGCAGCTGATCCGCCACGAGCCGATCTACGCCGAGGTGTTCCGCTACGTGTTCGGCGACACCCTGGTGTTCAGCGACCTGGCCAGCGCCCGGCGGGAGCTGGGCCGCTGCCGGGCCGTGACCCTCGACGGCGAGCTGCTGGAGAAGAGCGGCGCCATGACCGGCGGCAGCCTGCAACAGCGGGGCGGCCAGCTGGGCTTCGGCCGCAGCAGCGAGGGCGACGAGGCCGAGCCCCTGCGCCGCCGGCTGCTGGAGCTGGGCGAGAGCCTGGTGGCCTGCCGGCGGCGGGAGGCGGAGCTGGCCGGCCAGCTCGAGGCCCTGCGGCCCCAGCTCGCGCAGCTGCAGCGGCGCCAGGCCGCCCTGGAGGCCGAACACAGCGGCGCCGTGCGCAACCTGGAACCACTGCGGCAGCGGCAGCGGCAGCAGCAGCAGCGCCTGCAGCAGCTGGAGCAGGCCCTCCAGGATGACCGCCAGCGCCTGCAGCAACTGGAGGGCGAGCTGGGCCCGCTGCTGCTGCAGCTGCAGGCCTTGCAGCAGGCTGATGCCAACCAGGAGGCCTCCCGCGACGCCGCCCGCTGGCAGGCCCTGCAACACGACCTGGAGGCCGCCGACCGCACCCTGGCGGAGGCGCGCCTGCGGCGCGACCAGTTGCTGGCGGTGCGACGGGAACGGGCTCTGATGGCCGAACGACTGCAGAGCCAGCTGGAGGCCCTGGCCGGCGATGAGCGGCGGCTCGTGGCGGCGGTGCAGGCCCTGGTGGCCGAGCGCGAGCTGTGGAAGCAGCAGCAGCAGGCCGACCAGCAGCAGCGCCAGCAGCTGGAGGCCCGCCAGGGCGAGCTGCAGGCCCGCTTCGGCGAGCGGCGCCGGGCCCGGGACGCGGCCGAGGCCCAGCTGGCCGGCCAGCGTCAGGCCCTGCAACAGAAGCAGTGGGAACTGCAGCGGCTGGGGGAGGAGCTGGAGTCGCTGGCGAGCCAGCGGCGCAGCGAGCAGCAGCGGCTGGAGCAGCTGCAGCGGGAGCTGCCCGATCCCCTGCCGGAGATTCCCGAGGAGGTGCGCGCCAATGGCCTGGACGCGCTGCAGGCCGAGCTGCGCAGCCTGCAGGCCCGCATGGAGGCCCTGGAGCCGGTGAACATGCTGGCCCTCGACGAGCTGGCCCAGCTGGAGACCCGCCTGGCCGACCTGGAGGAGCGGCTCGACGTGCTCGCCAAGGAGCGGGAGGAGCTGCTGCTGCGCATCGAAACGGTGGCGACCCTGCGCCAGGAGGCCTTCCTCGAGGCCTTCCAGGCCGTGGATGGCCACTTCCGCACGATCTTCGCCGAGCTCTCCGACGGCGAGGGCCACCTGCAACTGGAGAATCCGGAGGCGCCGCTGGAGGGGGGACTCACCCTGGTGGCCCATCCCAAGGGCAAGGCGGTGCGCCGCCTCAACGCGATGAGTGGCGGCGAGAAGTCGCTCACGGCGCTGAGCTTCCTGTTCGCGCTGCAGCGCTTCCGCCCCTCGCCGTTCTATGCCCTCGACGAGGTGGACAGCTTCCTCGATGGCGTGAACGTGGAGCGGCTGGCGGCCCTGATCGCCCGCCAGGCCGATGCGGCCCAGTTCATGGTGGTGAGCCATCGCCGGCCGATGATCGCCGCGGCCCAGCGCACGATCGGCGTGACCCAGGCCCGCGGTGCCCATACCCAGGTGGTGGGTTTACCGCCAGCGGCGTAACCCGGGGCTCTGGGAGAGAATGCCTGGATGACCAGTCCCTCGCCCGGCAGCGACCGCCTCGCGCGCACGACAGATCCCGGCGCCGATCCGCCCAGCGACCGCCTCTGGCTGCGCTCGGAGCTGATGGGCACCCAGGTGATCACCCGCGACACCGGCCGCCGCCTCGGCGTGGTGGGCGAAGTGGTGGTGGACATCGACCGGCGCGAAGTGATTGCCCTGGGCCTGCGCGACAACCCGCTCACCCGCTTCCTGCCAGGCCTGCCGCGCTGGATGCCGCTGGATCGCATCCGCCAGGTGGGCGATGTGATCCTGGTGGACTCGGCCGACTCGCTGGCGGAGAGCTTCAACCCGGAGCGCTACAGCAAGGTGATCAACTGCCAGGTGGTCACCGAGGCGGGCGCGCAGCTGGGCAAGGTGCTCGGCTTCAGCTTCGACATCGAAACCGGCGAACTCACCACCCTGGTGCTGGGGGCCCTGGGCGTCCCCCTGCTGGGCGAGGGGGTGCTGAGCACCTGGGAGCTGCCGGTGGAGGAGATCGTGAGCAGCGGCACCGACCGGATCATCGTGTACGAGGGCGCCGAGGACAAACTCAAGCAGCTGGGCACGGGCCTGCTGGAGAAGCTGGGCATCGGAGGCCCCAGCTGGGAGCAGGAGGAGCGGGAGCGCTACCGCGGCGCCATGGTGCCGGTGGAGAACCAGTTGGCCGCCGGCGTGCCCAGCGTGCAGGAGCAGCGGCGCATCCAGCCCGCCAGCAGCCGGGCCTTTGAGCCTGAGGAGTCGTACGACTACGTGGAGGTGGAGGAGCGGCGCCAACGGGAGCCCCTGCGCCAGCGCCGCTACCTGGATGACGAGGAGGCCGATCGCGGGCCCAGGGGCAGGGAACGGGGGCCGATCGACCGGCCCGATCCCTACCGCGAGCCAGCACCCCGGGAACGGCGCTTCGCGCCGCCACCCCCAGCCAGCCGCGAACCGCTGGACGTGGACGCCGAGGATCTGGACGATCCCTGGTGAGCGCGCTCAGGTGAGCGCGCTCAGCCTTCCCGGAATGTGAGGGAGGCCGAATTCACGCAGTGGCGCAGGCCGGTGGGTGCCGGACCGTCGTTGAACACGTGGCCCAGGTGGGCGTCGCAGTTGGCGCAGCGGATCTCGGTGCGCACCATGCCGTGGCTGCGGTCCACGTGGGTGCTGATCGCCGCCGGATCCACGCCATCCCAGAAGCTGGGCCAGCCGGTGCCGGAGTCGAACTTGGCGGTGCTGCTGTACAGGGGGGCGTCACAGCAGATGCAGTGGTAAGTGCCGCTGCCCTTGTGGTTCCAGTAGGCGCCGGTGAAGGCCCGCTCGGTGCCGCCCTGGCGGGCGATGCGGAACTGCTCCGGCGTGAGCCGGGAGCGCCAGATCTCCTCACGCTGATCGCGGGGCAGACCACTCTCCACACCACAGGCGGACACGGGCTGCTGGGACTCGGGCATTGCCGGGCGGGGAACGTTGCCGCAACCCTAGGAATCCGGCCGGGGCAGACGCTGGGGCCCGGGCAGCAACTCGCCCACCAGATCGGCCAGGGCAGCCACGGCACCGGGGCTGCCGCGCAGGCCGCGCAGATCCTCGGCCATCCCCGCCAGGCGGGCGGGCTGGGCCAGCCACTGGGCTGCCTCGTCCGCGATCTGCTCCGGGGTGATCGCCCCCACCCGCTCGGGCACCAGCTGGCGGCCGGCGGCGATGTTGGGCGCAGCCATCAGCCCCCGATGGCGCAGGCGCCAGAGGGAGAGCGCCACCCCGAACAGCCGCTGCAGCAGGGGCAGGCGCGCCACCAGCCCCGCCAGGCCATCCCAGGCCTGCATCACATCCAGGTGCTGGGTGGGCACCAGCACCAGCATCGGCACCCCCAGCGCCGCCAGCTCAGCGGTGTTGGCGCCCACGGTGGTGAGGGCCAGGCGGCACTGGCTGAGCACGTCATGGGCGGGGCTGTGCTGCACCAGTTCGATGCGGCTGCCGGCGGCGGTGACCAGGGCCAGCCCATCCGGCTGGAGCCGGTCACTGGGCACCACGGCCGGCTCGCCCGCCCGGTAGCAGCGGGCGATCGGGTTGGCCGGCCCGGCGTAGGCCCGCAGCTCCGTCAGCGTCACGGTGGGGGCCAGCGGCAGCAACAGGCACAGTCCGGGCTGGCGCTGGACCAACCGGTCGGCCGTCTCCAGCAGGAAGGGCACACCCACCCGCAGCTTGGCGGCCTTGGAGCCCGGCAGCAACGCCAGCCAGGAGCCCGGCGGCAGCGGCGCCTCGCGCCGGGCCTGCTCGGAGAGATCGGCCATCAGGTCGCCCACCACCGTGCAGCGGGCGCGCCAGCGGGGGGGCAGGGTGTTGGCGGCCCGGGGGCCCATGGCGGCGATGCGGTCGTTCCAGCGGGGCCAGCGGACCACCCACTCGGCATAGGTGAGGTGGCGGTAACCCAGCCGGGCCGAGAGCAGCACCGTCCAGAACTGGTCGCCCCCCAGGAACACCACCACGCCGCGACGGGGCCAGGGGCCGAAGCGCCCCGGCAGCAGCAGCAGCCGCCAGAAGCGTCGGGCCGGCGTGATCCGGGCGAACAGGTCCCAGGCCGCTGCGGCCCGGTGCTCGCGGCCGGTGCCGTTCGGGCAGGGCACCAGCACCAGCCGCAGCTCGCCGGGGCCGGCGGCGTGCCGCGGTGCCAGCGCCAGGCGGCGATGCAGGCACAGGGCCAGAGGGCGCACCCAGGTGGTGAGTTCACCGGGGCCGTTGCTCACCAGCACCACCGCAAAGCGCTCAGCAGCTGCGGTGGTGTCACCCGCGGTGGAGGGCCCATCCCTGGAGGTTTCGGGCGCGGGGTGACGCTGGACCAGGGAGAGGAGAAAGAAGAAGTGCGGATGGCGAGACTTGAACTCGCAAGGCCGAAGCCACACGCCCCTCAAACGTGCGTGTCTACCAATTCCACCACATCCGCAAGATGACGCAGTGCGCCGGGACGCACCGGGTGGGACGACCCGCCAGTGGCGCGGCCGTCCCGCAATATACCCATAGCCCTCACTGCTGATCGCCCGCGCCGGCCCCTGGCCTGGGCCATGCAGCCGCCCTGGCACCGTTGAGGCGGCCAGGAGCCTCTGTGAGCGCTGATACAGTCCGCCCTGGCCCAACGCCAAGCGAGACGCCGCGGATGCCCATCGGCAAGTTGCTGATCGCCAACCGTGGCGAGATCGCCCTGAGAATCCTGCGCAGCTGCCGCGAGCTGGGCATTGCCACGGTGGCCGTGTACAGCACCGTGGATCGCAACGCCCTGCACGTGCAGCTGGCCGACGAGGCCGTGTGCGTGGGCGAGGCGCCCAGCTCCAAGAGCTACCTGAACATTCCCAACATCCTGGCGGCCGCCACCTCCCGCGGCGCCGACGCCATCCATCCCGGCTACGGCTTCCTGGCGGAGAACGACCGTTTCGCCGAAATCTGCGCCGACCACGGACTCACCTTCGTGGGGCCCTCGCCCGAGGCAATCCGCTCGATGGGCGACAAGTCGACCGCCAAGGCCACCATGCAGGCCGTGGGCGTGCCCACCATCCCGGGCAGCGAAGGCCTGCTGGCCACGGTGGAGGAGGCGCGGCGCCTGGCCGATGGCATGGGCTATCCGGTGATGATCAAGGCCACCGCCGGCGGCGGCGGCCGGGGCATGCGCCTGGTGCCCGGCGCCGATCAGTTGGAGGGCCTGTTCAAGGCGGCCCAGGGAGAGGCGGAGGCGGCCTTCGGCAACCCGGGGCTGTACCTGGAGAAATTCATCGACCGGCCCCGCCACGTGGAGGTGCAGGTGCTGGCCGACCGCCACGGCAACGTGATCCACCTGGGTGAGCGCGACTGCTCGATCCAGCGCCGCCACCAGAAGTTGCTGGAGGAGGCCCCGAGTGTGGCGATCAACGCCGAACTGCGCCGCCAGATGGGCGAGGCCGCCGTGGCCGCCGCCCGCACCATCGGCTACGAGGGCGCCGGCACGGTGGAGTTTCTGGTGGACCGCAGCGGCGCCTTCTATTTCATGGAAATGAACACCCGCATCCAGGTGGAGCATCCCGTCACGGAGATGGTCACGGGGGTGGATCTGATCGCCGAGCAGCTGCGCATCGCCGGGGGCGAGCCGATCTCCCTCACCCAGGACCAGGTGAAGCTCTGCGGGCACGCCATCGAGGTGCGCATCAACGCCGAAGATCCACGCCAGAACTTCCGCCCAGCCCCCGGCCGGATCACCGGCTGGCTGCCGCCGGGCGGGCCGGGCGTGCGCTTCGACAGCCACGTGTACACGGGCTACGAGATCCCGCCGTTCTACGACTCCCTGATCGGCAAGCTGATCGTGTGGGGCGTGGACCGCGAGCATGCCCTCAGGCGCCTGCACCGGGCCCTCTCCGAGTGCGCCGTGACGGGCATTCCCACCACGATCGAGTTCCACCTGCAGCTGCTGGAGCGGCCCGAGTTCCAGGCCGGCGACGTGCACACCAAGTTCGTCGAGCAGGAGATGCTGCCCCGCTCCTAGCCGATCAGGGAGGAGCGCTGCATCAGCTGGGTCACCAGCCCCTGCTGACCCACCAGCAGCTCCCGCACCAGGCTGATCAGCCCCACCCACACCACCGGGGTCACGTCCACGCCGCCAATTGGCTGAATCAGGCGACGGGTAGGTGCCAGCAGGGGCTCGGTGGGGGCGCCCACCAGGCGCATCACCCCCTTGCTGAGATCCACCTGGGGGTACCAGGTGAGCACGATGCGGAACAGGAACAGCAGGGTCCAGGCCGCCAGGGCCAGGCCGAGCAGCAGATGGGTCCAGGCCAGTGGCGAGGCGGGCAGCGCCGTCACAAAGCTCTAAGCAGTGGTGCTGTGCAGCGTAGGCAGCCGACGCGTCTGCCTAAGATCCGCCCACACCCGTGACGCCACGCAGCGGCCGCGCCATGACCCCTTCCCTCGCCAACTTTCTCAGCAGCCTCGTGTGGGGCGGGGTGATCGTGGTGATTCCGATCGCGGTGGCCCTGGTGCTGATCAGCCAGAACGATCGCCTCGATCGCAAGCTCTGAGGAGCGGCGCCCCTACAGTGGGTCCACGCACCGAGGGTGATGGGTCGTGGTTAATGCCAGCCTGAACTGGGCCAGCATCGTGGGCATCGTGCTGGCCGTGGGCGGCGCGCTGCTCTACTTCATGCGCAGCTTCAAGCCCGCGCTGGCCCGCGACTACGACGTCTTCTTCGCCGCCGTCGGCCTGCTCTGCGGCGGCATCCTGTTCTTCCAGGGCTGGCGGCTGGACCCGATCCTCCAGTTCGGCCAGTTTCTGCTGGCCGGCACCACCGTGTTCTTCGCCTACGAGAGCGTGCGGCTGCGCGGGGTGACCACCGAACAGGCCCGCCGTTCTTCGTACTTCGATGACGACGAGCCCCTGCCGGCGCCACCAGGCCCCTACCGCCCGCGCGTGGGTGGCCGCAGCTGGGATGAGCCCGAGCGGGAGCGCTTCGATGAACCCCTGCCGGTGCGCAGGCGCATTCCCTCCCGGGACGACGACGGCGAGGACGCCGATGCTTTTTACCGTCCCAGCCGCAGCAGCCGGGCCGCCATTCCGGAGCGGGCCGCCAGCCGCCGGGGTGCCGACTGGGAGAGTCCTTCACCCGAACGTGAATCCCCTGCTGACCAGCGCCGCTATACCGCCGGAGCCAGCCGCGACATGCCTGAATTCGGCGCCCGTCGCCGCGATGGCCAGGCGGAGGTGCGCCGCGGCAGTCGACCCACGGCCAGCAGCGAAGCCATGCCCCGCTCCAGCCGCCGTCCCCCCGGCAGCCAGAGCAGCACGGCCCCCAGCGATGCCAGCCGTCCTGGCATCCCCCAGGGTTCGCCGATCCGAGCCGGCCGTGCCCCTGGAACGGCCACTCCCCGCACTGACAACCCCCGCACTGACAGCGCCCGAACCGACAGCGTGAGTGACGCCGACTTCACCCCCGTCCGACCAGCGGCGAGCCGCGAGGCAACGCCGTCTCGGGGCCGTGACAATTCCTCCCGTTTCGACGACTGACCCGGCTGTTCTGGGGGCTGGCCAAGTCCCCGACTCCGTTGGAACACCCCTGATTTCCCCAGCTGTGGGTGTGCTGGTGGTGGCGCTGATCCTGGGGGGATGCAGCAACCTGGGCCCGGGCGCCAGGAGGGCCGCCCCCTCGGCCGGCCTGGCAGCCGCCAACCGCAACGAACCGGCCATCAGCGGCGATGGCCGCCTGCTGGCCTCCCTGATCGAGCAGGACGGCAGGCTGAGGATGCTCCTGCAGGAGCAGGGCAGCGGCCGCCAGCTGCCGCTGCGCCACTGGCGGGGCCACACCCCCCATGGCTCGCCCGCCCTGAGCTGGAACGGTCGCTATCTGGCGGGGCTGGTGCAGCAGGGGAGTCGGCGGCGGGTGGTGGTGGACGACCGGCTGAGCGGCAGGCTCTGGCGCCTGCCCCTGGTTGGCGGGGGCGAGCCCCAGCGGCTCAGCCTGGCGCCCGATGGCCAGCGGCTGGCGGTGGAGATGCTGCGCGACGGCCAGCGGCAGGTGCAGGTGTTCGCGCTTGACGGCGTGCTGGAACCGGATCTGCCCGGCGGCAGCAACCTGCTGGGCGGAGGCCTGGCGCCATGAGCCCGCAGCGATGAGCACCCCTGGGCGGCGGATGGCGCCGCAGCCGCTGCTGCCGCGCCTGCTGCCGGTGGCCCTGGCCCTGGCCCTGGCGGGCTGCCTGGCACCCCAGGCCAGGCCCCTGCTGCCGATCAACCGCCGGCTGGAGCAGAGCGGCAGCGGCCGCGAACCTGCGCTGGCGGGCCGCTGGCTGGCCCTGATCAGCGGTCGCGGCGGCCGCGAGCAGGTGCAGCTGCTGGATCTGGAACAGGGACTGCTGCGCCCCCTGCCGGGGCTGAACCGGGCCGATGCCCAGCCCCTGAGCGTGAGCGTGGACGCCGCTGGGGAACGGCTGGCGCTGGTGCGCCAGCTGGGCGGCCGCACGGAACTGGTGTTCTACCGCCGCTCCCAGGGCCTGCTGCAGCCCCTGCCGCTGGAGCCGGCCGGGGTGCCGCGCCGGGTGCAGCTGCGGGCCGATGGCCGCCAGCTGGCCGTGGAGGTGAGCCGCAACGGCCTCTGGCAGGTGGACCTGCTCAGCCTGCCCTGAGCTGAGCTCAGGGCATCAGCCCCGCCCAGCGCAGGAAGGTATCACCGCTGATGGCCTCCACCAGCAGCACCGCCACGAAGCCCACCATGGCGAAGCGGCCGTTCACCCGCTCGGCATAGACGCTCCAGCCGAAGGCCGGCACATCCGGGGTGGTGGCGCTGGTGGTCGCTGGACTGGCGCTGACATCGTTGGTGGGGCCGGCGGATTCAGCGGAAGAGGGGTCAGCCATGGTTCAGAACTGGAGGGAAGCGGGACAGGACGCGGCGGACATCAACGCGTGAGGTGGAAGCTAGGCGGAGCAGGCCTACTGGCCAAAGGCATAGCCTGCGGCGGGCAGCAACCGCCAGCCGCCGGTACCGTCCAGTTCCAGCACGGTGTCGTGGAAAGCGGTGAGCGTGGGGCGGTGGCCGACGCTCACAAACGCGATCTCCCGTTCACTGAGCAGGTCGTAGAGATGGCGCTCGGTGGTCACATCCAGGGCACTGGTGGCCTCGTCAAGCACCACGAAGCGCGGGCCGTTGAGGAGCAGCCGGGCAAAGGCCAGACGCTGCTGCTCGCCGAGGGAGAGCAGCCTCGGCCAGTCCTGCTTGATGTCGAGGTCCGGGTAACGCTGCACCAGATCGGGCAGACGCACCTGCTGGAGCACATGGCGCAGCTGTTCGTCACTGAAGCGGTCGGGGTTGAGGGGATAGGCCAGCTGTTCGCGCAGGCTGCCCAGAAGCATGTAGGGCTTCTGGGGGATGAACAGCAGCTCGCCGGCCCCCGGGCGCTGCACCAGGCCCGCGGCCGGCGGCCAGAGACCGCTCACCATGCGCAGGAAGGAGGTCTTGCCGCAGCCCGAGGGACCCACCACCAGCAGGCGCTGGCTGCGGTCGATGCTGAGGCTGAGGTCGCGGATCAGCAGGCGCTGGGTGCGCGGCGGCATCAGATCCACATGGCTCACCACGATGGCGTCGGCGCCGGGGCTCACCCCGGCCTGCTCCCTCACCAGCTGGGCGGCCGCCTCACCGCCGATCTCCTCCACCTTGCCCTGGAAGCCCTCCAGACGACTGATGGCCGCTGAGAAGGCCGCCAGGCGATCGATGTTGTTAACGATGTAACTCACCGAGAACAGCACCTGGGAGAAGGCGATGCTGGCCTGGCCGAACACCCCGAAATCCACCTCCTTGGCGAAGTAGATCGGCGCGATCACCAGCCAGGGCAGGAAGCGCGAGAAGTAGTCGTAGGAGCGCTGGATCACACTGATCAGCGCCTCCCAGATGATCAGGCGGTTGTAATTCGTGATGGCCCCGCCCAGCCGCCGCTCAGCCTCCCGGGATTCCTGCTGCTCACCGCGGTAGAAGGCGATCGACTCAGCGTTGTCACGAATGTGAACCAGGCCGTAGCGGAAATCGGCCTCCAGCTTGAGTTGCTGGTAATTCAGGGCCACCAGCTTGCGGCTGGCGAACACGATCACCGCCGTACCGGCAACGGAATAGATCAGCAGCCACAGTGCCAGCCTGGAGCTGATGCTCCAGAGCACAATGATGAAGCTGAAGAAGGTGAGCAGGGCGGAGAGAATCTCCACCGTCACGCTCAGGCTGGTACTGGTGAAGCTGGCCGTGTCCTGGGAGATCCGCTGGTCAGGGTTGTCGATCTCCTCTGCCGATTCGTCGTTCGGGTTGAGGACGTAGTAAGCACGGTTGCTGAGATAGCGGCTCAGCAGCCTGCCGCTGAGCCACTCCCGCCAGAGCAGGCCGAGACGGGGAATCAGATAGCTCTGCAGCGCCCGGATCGGCAACGCCAGCACCAGGCAGAAGGCGTAGATCGCCACGATCTTCCAGAAGCCGTCCTGGTCGTAGGCCACCAGGGAGTTATCCACATTGCGGGCGATGAAGCTGATGCCCACATTGATGCCGTTGATCACCAGGATCAGCAGCAGGATCACCCCCAGCAGCACCCAGGGCAGCCAGCGCCCCTGGCGCAACTTGGCGCGCATCACGCCGAAGCAGCTCAGGCCGGCCACCATCAGCACCGTGATCACCGCCCCGCCCGGCCCGGCCCAGAGGGCGGCCACCTGCTCGGGCACCCCGGGCAGGAAACGGCTGCGCAGCTCGGGGATCAGGGCGCCGCTCAGGGCCACCACGCCGGTGAGCAGCAGCAGGGTCACTCCCACCACCACGGCCACCAGGGCCACCACCAGCAGCAGGAACTGCCAGGGTTGGGTGTCCTCGACAGGCAGGAAATAGGGCTGGGCCAGGCGCTGCAGCTTGCCCAGCTGGCTGCGGAAGGCCTTGAGCGGATTCATGGAACGGCTCGACAAGCGGCCATTCTCGCCGCTCAACCCGGCGGCCAGGCCAGGGGCCGACCACCGATCACGTGCACATGCAGGTGGAACACGGTCTGCCCGGCCTCCACGCCGCTGTTGATCACGGTGCGAAAGCCCTGCAGGCCCTCCTGGCGGGCCACCCTGGCCGCCACCAGCAGCAGGTGGCCAAGCAGGGCGGCGTGCTCCTCGCCCGCCTCATCGAGCCGGGCGATCGGCTCGCGGGGGATCACCAGCACGTGCACCGGCGCCTGCGGGACCACGTCGCGGAAGGCCAGGCAGCGCTCATCGGCATACACCTGGTCGCAGGGGATCTCGCCGCGCAGGATGCGGCCGAAGATCGTGTCCTGCGCTGGGGCTTGCATCGTGTGGTCGGTGGAGTCGTCTGCAGGGGCCATGGCGACGGATCCAGACAGCTGATGGGACAGGAGGTGGCACTGGCTGAGCAGTGACTGAGCCCTGTGGCTCTCCCCTGGCGATGTTGGCACGGTGCACCACGGCAGCTCTGCAGGGTCTGGAGGCCCAGCCGGTGACGGTGGAGGTGGACCTGGGGCCGGGGCTGCCGGCGCTCACCCTGGTGGGCCTGGCCGACGCGGCGGTGCTGGAGGCCCGGGAGCGGGTGAGATCGGCTCTGCGCCACAGCGGCTGCCGGGTGCCCCAGGGGCGGGTGGTGGTGAACCTGGCCCCGGCCGACCTGCGCAAGGAGGGCCCGGGCTTCGACCTGCCCGTGGCCCTGGGCCTGCTGCTGGCCAGCGGCCAGCTGGAGCCGGCCAGCCTGGCGGGTGTGTGGAGCGCCGGGGAGCTGGGGCTGGATGGCACCCTGCGGCCGATCCGGGGCATGCTCTCGATCGCCCTGCGGGCCCGCGCCTGCGGTGCCCGGGCCCTGCTGCTGCCGGCCGCCAACGGCCCCGAGGCGGCGCTGGTGGAGGGGCTGGCCCTGTGGCCGGCCTCCAGCCTCAGCGATCTGCTGGGGCGACTGGCTGGCGGCGGCGGCGACTGGCCGGCGCCCGCGCCCCCGGCAGCCGCCCAGGGTCGGGGCGAGGGTGCCGGGGGCGACCTGGCCGATATCCAGGGGCAGATGCTGGGCCGCCGCGCCCTGGAGATTGCGGCGGCCGGCGGTCACCACCTGCTGCTGGTGGGTCCGCCCGGCAGCGGCAAGACGATGCTGGCCCGCCGGCTGGCGTCGCTGCTGCCTCCCCTGGAGCGCAGCGCGGCCCTGGAGCTCACCCGCATTCACTCGGTGGCGGGCCTGCTGCCGGCAGCGGGCCAGCTGCTGCTGCAGCGGCCCTTCCGGGCCCCGCACCACAGCTGCACCGGCGCCGCCCTGATCGGCGGTGGCGCCAGTCCGCGGCCGGGGGAGCTGGCCCTGGCCCACCACGGTGTGCTGTTCCTGGATGAACTGGCCGAGTTCCGCCCAGGGGTTCTCGACCTGCTGAGGCAACCCCTGGAAGAGGGCGAGATCCGCCTGCAACGGGCCCGCCAGCGCCTGCGCTTTCCCTGCGCAATCACCCTGGTGGCCGCCTCCAACCCCTGCCGCTGCGGCTGGTTTGGCGATCCGAGTCGCATGTGCAACTGCACCGAGGCGGAGCGTCGGCGCTACTGGGGGCGGCTGTCAGGTCCGCTGCTCGACCGCATCGACCTGCAGGTGGTGATGCGCCGGGCTGAAGCCGACGAGCTCGCTGCCCCCTATGTGAGGGCGGACCGGGTGAGGGCGGGCCGGCAGGAGGCGGGATCCGGACCAGAGCCCGAGGCCAGCGCCACGGTGGCGGAGCGGGTGGCCAGGGCCCACAGGCGGATGGCCCGGCGCAATCCCGGCGGAATGGGCAATGCCCGGCTCCCGGTGGCGGACCTGAGGCGGCTGGCCCAGCCGAATGGGGAGGCACTGCGGTTCTGGCGGCAGGTGCTGGCCCAGCGCCAGATCAGCGCCCGCGGCGGCGAACAACTGCTGCGGGTGGCACGCACGATCTGTGATCTAAGCGGTGAGCACGAGATCACGGCAGAGGCCGTTGCCGAGGCTCTGCTGTATCGAAGCATGGACCGGCAGAGCCATCAGGCCTGAACGATGGCTGCGGGCCTGATCGGAGCTCAGCGACGGCGGCGACGCTGCTGGGCCTTGCGCTTGTACTTCTCGGTGGGGGTCTCGTGGTGGCGGAGACGCTTGAGGTCGGCAAAGATGCCGGCCTTGGACACCTGACGCTTGAAGCGACGCAGGGCCGACTCGATGCCTTCGTTTTCGCCGACGGTGACCTGGGTCATGAAGCGGTAGGTGGAGTCAATGGGCCTGTCAGCCTAGCAACCGCCTTTGCCTCGCCCCTCACGAGCCGCTGGCGAAGGGCTGCACCGGCAGCCCATTGGCGGGCAGGGCGGGAGGGCTGGGCAGGGCGGGGGAGGCCACGGCCTCGCCACCACCGGGCCAGTCGGCCCGATAGAGGTACACGTGGCCGAGATTGCGGCCGTTGTAGGCGCGCCGCTTGAGCTGCCAGCCAGGCTCCAGCAGCAGCTGCAGGAACCCGTCGCCGGCCCCCTGGGAGCGGGCCACCACCATCTCAGGGCCGGCCCCGGGGGTGGTGGGAACGGCCAGCAGCACGTTGTCGTCGGAACGGCGGATCACACTCAACCGGTAGGTGGGGGCCAGGTCAGTGCCACCCACCCGCAGGGAATAGCCGTTGGCATCGAGGAAGCGCCCGCAGATACCGGTGAAATCAAACGTGGTGAGCAGGGGATTCACCTGGGCAGGCTGGCTGCCCACCGTCTCGTAGCAGGGCCGGCGGTTGTTGAGCTGCTCGTAGATGTTCAGCTGGGCCCTGGAACCATCACCGATCGGCGCGGAGACCAGCACGAAATTCTGCTCGTTGAGCTCGGCGATCTGGAACAGGGAACCGGCCCTGGCGGGAACAACCGTGGCGGGGGGAAGCGTGACAGCCCCCAGGGCTACGGCGGTGCCGCTGACCACCAGGGCAGCACGCTGCAGGGGGAAGAGGGCCATGGATGCGGTGTCCGAGCTGGCGCCAATCGTATGCAGGGGTTCGGGGCCAGGCCAGGGTGAACCTGGACAGTCAGGCAAGCGTCGGGCCCAGGCCCCGCTCCGCCGGGCTGGTCAGGCCGGCTTGTTGATGCGGATCGCCAGGAGCAGCGCAGCCGCGGTTCCGGGCAGGCTCAGGCCCAGGATCCAACGGGTGGTGCCCACCCCCAGGTCGGGGTCGCCGTAGGCCAGCTCAAACACCGAGCCTGTGGCGGCGATGCCCAGCAGACAGGCCAGGGCCAGGAACAGCCCGGCCAGGGGTTTCATCGGCATTGGCTGCCCTCAGCGGATCGACTGCACATCACCACGGGCAAAGCCGTGGTTCTGGAGCTCGGCGTTAAGGCTGAGCTCGTCGGTGACGCGATCCACGAACAACACGCCGTTGAGGTGGTCCATCTCATGCTGGATGCAGCGGGCCAGCAGGCCGTCGGTCCTGAGCCGCTGGGGCCGACCCAGCTCATCGCGGTAGCTCACCTCCACGGTGGTGGGACGCACCACGTTGAGATACACCCCGGGAATGCTCAGGCAGCCCTCCTCATAGGTTTCAAGGCCTGGACCGAAGGAGCGGATCTCGGGGTTGATCAACACCAGCGGCGGCGCCGCGGCGTTCTCGGGATCCAGGTCGATCACCAGCAGCTGCTTGTGTACCCCCACCTGGGGGGCGGCCAGGCCGATGCCGTTGGCGGCATACATCGAGCGCAGCATGTCGCGGGCCAGCGCCCGCACCGATTCGTCCACCTTGCTGATCCGCCTGGCCGGGGTGCGCAGCACGCTGTCGCCCAGGGTGTGGATGGTGAGCGAGGGCTCGCCGTCGGCCCGCTTGGGCACCTGCACCTGCCGGCTGGACTGCTCCGCCGTGCGTGCCATCTGGGCGAAGCTGCGGGCCAAGGGGGAGTCCTCTCTACGTTGATGCAAGTTTAAGGCGGACCTGTGGACGACGGGTTGGCAGGTCCCCTGCCGGCGGAGCTGGTGCTGGGCCGCACGCCGAGCCTGAGGGAAACCTGCTTTGCCGATGGCTGGCTGTACTGGCTGGAGCAGCGGCCCGCCGAAGGGGGCCGCACCACCCTGTTGCGCCGTCCGGCCCAGGACCCCGGCGCCGCCGCCAGCGAACTCACCCCGGGGCCCTGGAACCTGCGCAGCCGGGTGCATGCCTACGGCGGCGGCAGCACCTGCTGCTGCGGCGGCTGGGTGGTGTTCGTCCACGACGGCGACCGCTGCCTCTGGGCCCTCGATCCCCACCAGCCCGGCACCCCCCGCCGGCTCACCGCCCCAGCGGACCCCACCGCGGAGCGGGGGTTCGCCGACGGGCTGATCGACGTCCCGCGCCAGCGCTGGATCGGCGTGATGGAGGCCGGCGGGCGCGACCAGCTGGTGGCCGTGCCCCTGGCCGGCGGCGAGCCGCGGCTGCTGCACCAGCCGGCCGACTTCTGCGGCTACGCGGCCCTCAGCCCCGATGGGCGGCAGCTGGCCTGGATCGCCTGGCAGCAGCCCCACATGCCCTGGGAGCGCAGCCAGCTGTGGCTGGCGGAGCTGGACGCGGGCGGCGACCTGCGCCACTGCCGCTGCCTGGCCGGTGACGGCCCGCAGGCGGTGTCGCTGTTCCAGCCGCTGTGGATCGGCCCTGAGCAGCTGGTGGTGGCGGGCGACAGCAGCGGCTGGTGGAACCTGCGCCGCCTGCACACCGGCAGCGGCCAGTGGCAGACCCTGCTGCCGCTGGAGGTGGAATTCGCCATGCCCCAGTGGGTGTATGGCATGCGCACCACCGCCTGGGACGGCGAGCGGCTGGTGGCAGCCGCCTGCCGCCAGGGGGCCTGGCAGCTGGGGGAGGTGAGCCTCGATCAGGCGCTGCTGGGCACGGCGGCGGCCTGGCGGCCCATCGCCCAGCCGTACGACGACCTGGCCTGCCTGAGTGCGGCCGACGGCAACCTGGCCTGCGTGGCCAGCTCCCCCACCAGCCTGTCCGGCCTGCTGCAGCTGGAGCTGGCCAGTGGCCAGTGGCGGCACACACCGGTGAGCGCCCTGCCCCTGCCGGAGGCAGCGATCAGCCGGCCGGAGCCGCTCTGGTTTGCCGGCCACGGCGGCGCCCCCACCCACGCCTGGTACTACCCGCCGCGGGGGGGCGCCAATCCTGAGAGTCCGCTGCTGGTGAAGGGCCACAGCGGCCCCACCGGCATGGCCCGGCGCGGGCTGCAGCTGGCGATCCAGTTCTGGACCAGCCGCGGCTGGGGCGTGGTGGACGTGAACTACGGCGGCTCCACGGGCTTCGGCCGGGCCTACCGGGAGCGGCTGCAGGGCCTGTGGGGTGTGGCCGACGTGGCCGACTGCGCCGCCGCCGCCGAGGCCCTGGTGGCGGCGGGTCGCGCCAGCGCCCGGCGGGTGGCGATCGAAGGCGGCAGCGCCGGCGGCTTCACGGCCCTCGCCGCCCTCTGCTTCACCACCACGTTCCGGGCGGCCGCCTGCCGCTACGCGGTGAGTGATCCGGCCGCCCTGGCCCAGCACGACCACCGCTTCGAGGCCCGCTATCTCGACGGCCTGATCGGCCCCTGGCCGGAGGCGGCCGATCGCTACGAGGCCCGATCGCCCCTGGCCCATGCGGAGCGAATCACCGCTCCGGTGATCTTCTTCCAGGGGCTGGAGGACACGGTGGTGCCGCCGGAGCACACCGAGCGCATGGCCGCTGCCCTGGCCGCCCGGGGGATCCCGGTGGAGGTGCACCGCTTCGCCGGCGAGGGCCACGGCTTCCGCGACGGCGTCGTGCAACGGCAGGTACTGGAGGCCAGCGAGGCCTTCTTCCGCCGCCACTTCCAGCTGGCGCCGCCATGACCGCGCTCTCTGCCCTGGCCCTGATCGCCGCGGCCTTCGCCGTGCTGGCGCTGCTGGTGGCGATCGGGCGGGCGATCGGCCCGGCGCTGGGACTGCAGCGACTGGGCCTGCCGGCCGCCGTGCTGGCGGGCCTGCTGGGACTGCTGCTCGGGCCCTACGGGCCCTGGCCACTGATGCCGGCCCCGATCGAGGCGCTGTGGGCGCGGCTGCCCACGGTGCTGCTCACGCTGGTGTTCGGCACGCTGCTGCTGGGCCGCCCCCTGCCGGCGATCGGCCAGCTGTGGCGACCGGCTGCCGCCCAGACCCTGCTGGGCCTCACCCTGGGCTTTGGCCAGTACCTGGTGGGCGCCCTGGCGGTGCTGCTGGTGCTCGGGCCCTGGCTGGGGGCGAATCCCCTGATGGCCTGCCTGATCGAGGTGGGCTTCGAGGGCGGCCACGGCAGTGCGGCGGTGCTGGGACCGATCTATGCCGACCTGGGTTTCAGCGAGGGCAGCGACCTGGGCCTGGCGATGGCCACCGTGGGGCTGCTCAGCTCCACCGTGCTGGGCGGTGCACTGGTGGTGCTGGCCCAGCGCCGCGGCTGGCTGATGGTGCACCTGCCCGAGCCCGTGGCGGCAGCGCAGCCGGTGGCCGGGGATCCAGGAACCGGGGATGGGGTGGCCGAGGGTGCCCTGGCCCACCAGCCCAGCTGTCCGCTGCCGGAACCGCTGAGCGACCAGCCGCCGGCGGGGCTGCACACCTGGCTGGTGAACCTGGGGCTGGTGGGGCTGGCCGTGGGTGTGGGGGTGCTGCTTCTGGCAACCCTGGAGTGGGCCGCCGAGCCCCTGCAGGGCACCTGGCGCACGGTGATCGACGCCCTGCCCGTCTATCCCCTGGCCCTGGCGGGTTCGCTGCTGGTGCGGCTGGCCCTGGAGCGCAGCGGCCGCACCGCCCTGGTGCAGGCCAGCCAGCAGGAGCGCATCGGCGGCATCGCCACCGACCTGCTGATCACGGCGGCGATGGCCGGCCTGGACCTGCCCCAGCTGGCGCGCAGCTGGCTGCCCCTGAGCGTGCTGACGCTGGCCGGCCTGGGCTGGAACCTGCTGGTGCTGCTGGTGCTGGCGCGGCGGATATTGCCGATCGACTGGTTCGAGCGGGCCGTGATCGAATTCGGCCAGGCCACGGGGGTGGCCGCCAGCGGGCTGCTGCTGCTGGGGATGGCTGATCCGGACAACCGCAGCGGTGCCCTGCCGGCCTTCTCGGTGAAGCAGCTGCTGCTCCAGCCGGTGCTGGCCGGGGGCGTGGTGACGGTGGCCGCGCCCCTGGCGGTGCACACCTGGGGACTGCCGATCTGGACCGAAGTTTGCTTCGGATTCACGGCACTCTGGATCACACTGGCCCTGCTGCTCGCCCACACGGGCAGCTGACCGCCTGCCCCAGCACTGGCCATGAAGGTGTTTGACGTGCTGATCGCCTTCGTGGCCCTCAGCCTGCTGCTGCTGCTGGCCGCCAGCCTGCGCAACCGGGTGGGCTGGTTGCGCAGGCTGGGTTTGCCCGAGGCCCTGATCGCCGGCGCCCTGGGGCTGTTGATCGGCCCGTTCAGCCCGCTGCGCATCTTTCCGGAGCAGGTGTACACGATCTGGAACCAGATCCCCGGGGCGCTCATCAATGTGGTGTTCGCCACCCTGTTTCTCGGCCAGGCCCTGCCCAGCCGCTCCGTGATCTGGCAGCGAGCCGCCAGCCAGACCGCCTTCGGCATGGTGCTGGGCTTCGGCCAGTACCTCGTGGGCGGCCTGGTGGTGGGGCTGGTGCTCCAACCCCTGCTGGGGGTGAATCCGCTGATGGCCTGCCTGATCGAGGTGGGCTTTGAGGGCGGCCACGGCACGGCGGCGGGCATGGGCCCCACCTTCCGCAGCCTGGGGCTGGCCAGCGGCGAGGCGCTGGGCCTGGCGATGGCCACGCTGGGGGTGCTGGCGGCGGTGCTGATCGGCAGCAGCCTGGTGGTGATCGGCCGACGCCGGCAATGGCTGCTGGCTGCCGGGGATCCGGATGCCATGGCGGCCCTGGAAGCCCGGCGGCTGGAGGAGTCGGAAGAGCGGAGGCAGCGTCCGGCCCAGCCGTCCCCCAAGCTCGACTCGCTCACCCTCAACCTGGCCCTGATCGGCGGAGCCGTGGGCCTGGGGGTGCTGCTCAAGCACGCCCTGGTGCTGCTGGCCGGCTGGCTGGGCGGCGAGGGAGCGGCCCGCCTGCTGGAGGCGGTGCCCCTGTTCCCGCTGGCGATGGTGGGCGGACTGCTGGTACAGCAGCTGCTCCAGTGGCAGGGGCAGCCCCAGCTGGCCGCGGTGCAGCAGCAGCAGAGCATCGGCTCGCTGGCGATGGACCTGCTGATCACGGCGGCCATGGCCAGCCTCAACCTCAGCCTGCTGGCAGAGGCCTGGCTGCCACTGGTGGTGCTGGCGGTGGTGGGGCTGGCCTGGAACCTGGCCGCCTTCCTCTGGCTGGCGCCCCGCCTGTTCGCCGACACCTGGTTCGAGCGGGCGATCGCCGACTTCGGCCAGGGCACGGGGGTGACGGCCAGCGGCCTGCTGCTGCTGCGCATGGCCGACCCCTACGGCCGCAGCGGCGCCCTGGAGGCCTTTTCGTTCAAGCAACTGGTGTTCGAACCCTTTCTCGGCGGCGGCCTGGTCACGGCCTTCGCACCGATCGCCCTCAAGGGAATGGGCCTGCCGCTGTGGACCGTCCTGGCCCTGGGGCTCACCCTGGCGTCGCTGCTGTTCGGCATGGCCCTGGCACGGCAGGGACACAGGGCCTGATCGGGGAGCTCAGGCCAGAACGCCGTACCGGCGCAGCTGCATCTGGGCGGCCACCCGTTCCATCTCGGTGAGGCTGAGCAGGGGCGGCTCGCCCAGCTGCAGGGCCTGCAGATACATGTGGGCCAGGGTCTCCACCTCCAGCGCCAGGGCCAGGGCCTGCTCCAGGGATGCGCCCACGGTCACCTGGCCGTGGTGGGCCAGCAGGCAGGCCTGGCGATCCTCCATGGCAACCAGGGTGAGATCGGAGAGCTCCTGGCTGCCGAAGGTGGCGTAGCCGGCGCAGCGGATGTCCGGGCCACCGGCCTGCACCACCATGTAGTGGAACGGCGGAATGCCGCGGCCATGGCAGGCCAGGGCCGTGGCGTGGATCGAGTGGCAGTGCACCACCGCCGCCGCGTCCGGTCGGCTGCGCAGCAAATCGGCATGGAGCCGCCACTCGGAGGAGGGGCTGCGCCGGCCCTCAGCGGCCCGGCAAGCGGATGATGCAGAACCAACCAGGGGGTGGCCGTCGAAGTCGATCGCCAGCAGATCCTCCGGTTGCAACTGCTCGCTGGGCAGGGAGGAGGGGGTGATCAGCAGGCCCTCACCCCAGCGGGCCGAGAGATTGCCCGCTGTGCCGTGGTTGAGGCCGGAGGCAGTCAGGCGCTGCGCCACCGCCACAAGCTGCTGGCGCAGGGCCTGCTCAGCTGCGGCGGGCGGCGGGGGCTCGGAGGACGACGACACGGCGGCATCGGGCCGGCGGGGGGCCCGCAACTCTGCCACCCCCAAGCAGCGGCGCCATGCAGCACAGTGAGTTCGGCATCACGACAGTGGGGTAGGCGGATGACGACATCGGGCCGGCGGCTGTTCGGACTGCCGGCCGCCCAGGGGCGGTGGTTGATGATCCCGCTCGGCATCCTCGCCATGCTCTGCCTGGGCACGGTGTACGCCTGGAGCATCTTCCGCACGCCGCTGGAGCAGGAGCTGGGGCTGGGCGCCACCGCCAGCCTGCTGCCCTTCACCGTGGCGCTGGTGTGTTACGCGGGAATGATGCCGCTGGCCGGCCGCTGGATCAGCGCTGGCCACGGCCGTCGGGTGGCCACCACCGGCGCCGTGGTGGTGAGCCTGGGCTACCTGCTGGCCAGCGCTGCGGGCAGCATCCAGGAGCTGGTGCTGGCCTACGGGGTGGTGGCGGGCCTGGGGGTGGGGCTGGTGTATGGCGTGCCCCTGGCCGTGGTGGCCAGCTGGTTTCCGGAGCGCAAGGGGCTGGCGGCGGGGCTGACGGTGACCGGCTTCGGGCTGTCGCCCCTGATCACGGCCCCCCTGGCCCAGCGGTTGATCGACGCCTTCGGCAGCCGGCCCACCCTGCGCCTGTTCGGCCTGGCCTTCGGGGCGATCCTGCTGCTGGCGGCCAGGCTGCTGCGGCCCGCCCCCCCCAGCAGCACTGCTCCTGCGGCCACCGCAGCCACAGCCGCAGCGGCCCTCCCGCCCGCCGGCGGGCGCATCGTGCCGGGGCTGTGGCTCAACTACGCGCTCGGCACCCTGGCCGGCCTGAGCGCGATCGGCATCGCCAGCCCGGTGGGCACCGAACTGATCGGCATTTCGCCGGCCATGGCGGCGGCCAGTGTGTCGCTGTTTGCGCTGTTCAATGGCCTCAGCCGGCCGCTGTTCGGCTGGCTGTGCGACCGCTGGACGCCGGCGCGGGCCGCCATGCTGGCCTTCGGCCTGATCCTTGTGGGCAGCGTGCTGATGCTGCGCGCCGGCCAGGGCGACGTGGCGCTCTACCTGCTGGCCTTCTGCCTGTTCTGGAGCGCCCTGGGCGGCTGGCTGGCGATCGCCCCGGCCACCACCCTGCGCAGCTTTCCGGCGAATCGCTATGCCGAGATCTACGGCCTGGTGTTCACGGCCTACGGGGTCGGCGCCCTGGTGGGCACGCTGGTCACGGGTCAGCTGCGCGACTGGTTCGGCACCTACAGCGCCGCCTTCCATCCCCTGGCCGGCCTGGCGGTGGCGGGCATCGTGCTGTCGGCCAAGCTGTTGCCGGGCGCGGCCCGCACCTGAGCCGATCCCTGCCACCTGGCCCGAAGCCCCGCAGCAGGGCAGGCAGACTCAGGCCACGCAACCCGTCCCCACCCATGGCCCTGCTGCCCCGCTGGCGCTACATGACCGACGAGGCCAAGGCCCTCACCAGGCGCAGCGCCGTTTCCGCCTTGGTGGTGCTGGCCGTGCTGCTGGTGTTCCGCTCCCTGTTGCCCTGGGTGCTCGTCGCGCTCGCCCTGTGGTGGCTGTGGAAGGCCATCCAGAGGTGACGGAGCAGGTGGTGGTTCGCCCCCGGGCCCCCTGCCGGACGGACCTGCCACTGCTAACACTGGCTTGAGCCCTTGGCGCGTTGCACCATGCCCCTGCGCACCAGCCTGTTCCTGATCACCAACCTGGCGGTGGTGGCCACCATCGCCGTGCTGCTCGGCCTGGCCACCGCCATCGGCCTGCTGCCACCCGATCTGCCCTTCACTCCCCTGCTGATCGGCAGCTTCTTCTGGGGGGCCGTGGGCTCCTGGATCTCGCTGCAGATGTCGCGCGAATCAGCGATCCGCGGCATGGGCGTGCAGCTGGTGGATGAGAACAGTGGCCCGGAAGCCCGCTGGCTGGTCACCACCGTAGCCGCTCTGGCCCAGAAGGCCGGCCTGCCCATGCCCGATGTGGGCATCTACGCCGCCCCCGAGTTCAACGCCTTCGCCACCGGCCCCTCCCCGGACCGGGCCCTGGTGGCCGTGTCCACCGGGATCCTGCGCGGCATGCCCCCCGCCGAGCTGGAGGCCGTGCTCGGCCACGAGCTCAGCCACGTGGGCAACGGCGACATGGTGACCATGAGCCTGCTGCAGGGGGTGGTGAACGCCTTCGTGCTCTTCTTCGTGCGGCTGCTGTGGATGGCCCTGCCCCGCAGCACCGACGAGCAGGGCCGCGTGCGCGCCCCCTCACTGGTGCTGGTGCAGCCGCTGGAGGTGCTGCTCGGCCTCGGCGGCTCGCTGATCACCGCCTGGTTCTCCCGCCACCGCGAATACCGGGCCGATGCCGGCGCGGCCGCCCTGGTGGGCCCCGACGCCATGGTGGGGGCCCTCGAGCGGCTGGGCGGTGCCATGCAGCTCAGCGACCGCCGCGACGGCCCCGCCTTCGACAACCTCAAGATCAGCGCCCCGCCCCAGCTGCTCGGCCTGCTGGCCAGCCACCCTCCCCTGGAGAACCGCATCCGCGCCCTGCGGGAGGCCAAGGTGAAGGGGCTTCAGACCGTATCCCCGTAGAGGCTGCGCAGCCCCTCCTCGCTGGCGGCCGCCACGCCCCGTTCGGTGATCAGGGCCGTGACCAGCCGGGCGGGCGTCACGTCGAAGGCCGGGTTGAAGCCGGCGCTGCCATCCGGCGTGAGCTGCACCATGGCCAGCTCGCCGGTGGCCGCGCCCTCCTGCAGGCGGCCCTGGATGTGGGTCACTTCAGTGACGCTGCGGGCTTCGATCGGGATCTCCGCCACCCCGTCGCTCACCGTCCAGTCGATCGTGGAGGCGGGCAGGGCCACGTAGAAGGGCACGCCGTTGTCGCGGGCGGCCAGGGCCTTGAGGTAGGTGCCGATCTTGTTGCACACATCACCCGTGCGGGTGGTGCGGTCGGTGCCCACGATCACCGCGTCCACCTGGCCGTGCTGCATCAGGTGGCCGCCGGCGTTGTCCACGATCACCGTATGCGGCACCCCCTCGCGGCCCAGCTCCCAGGCGGTGAGGCTGGCCCCCTGGTTGCGCGGCCGGGTCTCATCCACCCATACGTGAATGTTGAGCCCGGCGCGGTGGGCCTTGTAGATCGGCGCCAGGGCCGTGCCCCAGTCCACCGTGGCCAGCCAGCCGGCGTTGCAGTGGGTGAGCACGTTCAGCGGCTCGCCCTGGCGCCCGGCGGGCCGGGCCGCCGCCAGCTGCCGCAGCAGGCCCAGGCCGTGCTCGCCGATCGCCTCGCCCATCGCCACGTCCTCATCGGCGATCAGCGCCGCCTCCGCTTGGGCCGCCGCGGCCCGCTGCTCCGGCGGCAGCGGCTGCACCGTCGCGCGCACCCGCTCCAGCGCCCAGCGCAGGTTGATCGCCGTGGGCCGGGTGGCATTGAGCAGCGCGAAGGCGGCGGCCAGGGAGGCGTCGCTGGGGTCGGCCTGCAGGGCCAGCATCAGTCCGTAGGCCCCCGTCACCCCGATCAGCGGCGCCCCCCGCACCACCATCGTGGAGATCGCCTCGGCCGCCTCAGCTGAGCTGCGCAGCGTGCGGGTGGTGAAGCGGTGTGGCAACAGGGTCTGGTCGATCACGCCGACCGTGTGATGCCCCGGGCGGCCATCCGGCTCCAGCCAGATGGTGCGCCAGGGCCTGCCGTCGATGTTCATGGGCCGGGCGGGATGGCTGAACTGATCATCCCTGCTGGGGCACCCAACGCGCCCACGGAGCCGATGGATGGGGCCTGTAAAATAAGTTTGAATTGCGACTATTTGCGAATCTGCAGCGACATGCAGAACCCTTTGTCCCAGGCCCTCGGGCTTGCCGCCTCCGCCGCCCTGTCCCTGGCCTTCGGCGGAGTCGCCGGGGCCCGCACCGTTGAGGGCAGCTTCGGCGACGGCACCTGGAGCTGGACGGCCCAAAACCTGATCGTGGGCCAGACCTCCACGGACACCCTGGGCTCAGGCGGCTCGGCGCTCTACACCGCACCGATGCCCCAATACAGCGGCGTGGCCTCGCTGTTGCTCTCCTTCGAGAACGGACTGTTTCAGTGCTCCGGCTCCCTGCTACCCGACCGCGTCTCCCTGCTGAGCGCGGCCCATTGCTTCAATTCGGATCAGCAGAAAGGTGCCTTGCTGGGAACCACCGCCTTTTTCTACGGAGGCAATGACCCCGACACGGTGGTAACCGCCAATCCGCTCTCCACGGACATTGCGGTCTCCCAGCTGTTCATTCATCCCGAGTACACCGGAGAGGTGATTGACCAGCACGACGTAGCTGTGCTGAGACTGGCCACGGAGGCCCCCGACTTTGCCACCTCCTATGGGCTGGGAACAGCCGAATCGCTCACGGGAATCGATTACACCACTGCTGGCTACGGGGCCCGCTCCAGCAGGGGAGGTGACATTGGAGCCGATCTCGGGGTGGGCATTCTGCGCCAGGGCGACAACCGCATGGACTTCCGTTTCGGCGACCCCGATTTCAACGGGGAATGGGCAACAATCCTCGACCAGCCCTTGTCGGTGATCGGGTTCACCTACCTGGCCGACTTCGACAACGGCCAGGTTGCCCAGGACAGTTCCTGCAAGGTGGCAGCAGATTTCATGTTGGGTGGCCCCAAATACTGCAATCTCGGCCAGGGCCTACTGGAGGCCTCCGTGGCCGGCGGAGATTCGGGCGGACCGCAGTTTGATGCGGACTTCAACATCCTCTCGGTGACCTCGTTCGGCATCACCTTCGGCCCAGACTTCGGAGACATTGATGGCACCAAAGACAAAGCCCTTCTAAACAGCAGCTTCGGTGAGTTCGGCGGGTTTGCCCCCGTGTATGTGAACCGCAGCTTCATCGAAGCCAATATGGTGCAGGTGCCGGGCCCCCTGCCGCTGGCGGGGTTGCCCGTGGTATTGGGATTCTCCCGGCGCCTGCGGCGGCGCCTTCAGATCGGCCGGTAGCCGAACCAGTCCGGCACCTGGCGCTGGCTCAGGCCCTCGGGGTGGGGCTCCATCTGCACATGCCAGCGCTCGCCGCCCAGCAGCTCCAGCTGCTCGACCGCCAGGCAGTCGTCCACCGCGGCCAGGTCGTCCCTGTGCTGCTGCAGCGCCCCGCGCAACCACTGGCGCTTCGCCGCCGCCTTGGCCGCCTGGGGCGAGCGGGCCACCACCAGGCCGAAGTGATGCAGCTCGGCCAGGGAATCGGGGCGGTAAGCGCCCAGGTTCACGAACCAGAGCCGCTCGGGCCTGGGCGCGGACGGCTCACGCCCCAGGCGCACCGCCCAGCCATCCACCGCCCGCACCGCCAGATACGCATCCAGGTGCAGACCCTCACGCCTCCCGAACCACTGCCGCCGCAGCTCCGGGATGGCCGCCTCGATCGTGGTGCCGGCCACGAAGCGCACGTCATGCAGCTCGATGTGGCACCCGGGCGCCCGGCCGCCCAGCACCGCCAGCCAGAGCTCTGGACGTGCATCAGAGTGCATGGGCTAGATCCTTGGGCTGATGGCGAGCTTGGCGCTGTTCGAGCACCAATGGGCCACCTACCGCTCCGTGGTGCGCCACGACCTGATGGAGCACCGGGCCCTGGCCGCCGCCACCGCCGCCGCCCTCGAGGGATGGCTGGCCCGGCGGCCGGCCGGCTCGCCGGCGCCGGCGATGGCCGACCTGGGCTGCGGCGATCTGGCCCTGCTGGCGCCGCTGCTGCAGCGCCTTCCCCTGGGCAGCTACACCTGCCTCGATCTCACCGCCGCCGTGCTGCCCCTGGCCCAGGCCGCCCTGGGCCCGGTGCCTTACCCCACCCACTGGCAGCAGGGCGACCTGCTGGCCTGGATCGAAGCCGATGGCCCGCCGCTCGACCTGCTCCACTCCGCCTTCGCCATCCATCACCTCAGCGACGGCGAGAAGAGCCAATTCCTGGCGGCGGCTCGCCGGCGCCTCGCCCCCGGCGGGCTGCTGCTCTGGGCCGATGTGTTCCGCCAACCGGGGGAAGCGCTGGCGGCCTACCGGCAGCGCTATGGGGCGCGCGTGGGCGGCTGGCAGCCCCTCAGCGGCGAGCAGCGGGCGCAGGTGATCGAGCACCTCAGCAGCTTTGACATCCCGGCAGAGCGGGGCGCCATTGAAGCCTTGGCTGAAGCGGCGGGCTGGCGCTGGCAGTGGGCCTGGCAGGGCCAGCACCGGGCCGAAGCCCTGGCGGTGCTCACGCCGGCCTGACGCTCAAGGCTGAATGCGCACTGGCGTGCCCACGGCCGTGCGCGCAAACAGCCAGCGGGCGGTGGCCCGGCTGACGCGGATGCAGCCACGGCTGCGCGCCACCCCGAAGCACTGGCCCCGGTCCTCCTGCCAGGGGGCCGGATGGATGCAGAAGCGATCGGCGCCCAGGCCGCCGCCGCCCAGACACATCACATCAGGCACGGCCGGCGTGCGGTAGTCGGCACCGGTGAGCGGCGTGCGCGCATATTTGGCGGCGATCCGAAAGTCGCCGGTGGGGGTGGGCGAGGCCGACAAGCCCGTCGACACCAGGGCGCTGTAGATCGGCTGGGGGCCGCTGGCGTAGGCAGTGAGCCGCTGCTCGGAGAGATCGATCAGCAACCGGGTGATCAGCTCCAGCATCGGCGCTGGCTAGCTGTGCTCCCGCAGGAAGGCGATCGTGCCCTGCAGCTCGTCGGCGAAGCGGTCGATCTCCTCGGGGGTGGTGGTGAAGCTGAGGCTGGCGCGGGCCGAACCGGGGATGCCGTAGAGGCGATGCAGGGGCTGGGTGCAGTGGTGGCCGCTGCGGATGCAGATGCCGGCCGAATCCAGCAGGGCGGCGATGTCGTTGGCGTGCAGGCCCTCCACCGTGAAGGCGGCCAGGGCGCCGCGATCGGGCTGCCGCTCGGGGCTGGGGCCGAGGATCCGCACGCCCTCGATCGCCTGCAGCCGCGCAAACAGCTGCCGGGTGAGCACCTGCTCCCAGGTGTGGATGCGCTCGAGGCCAAGGGCACTGATGTAGTCGAGGGCGGCGCCCATGCCGATCGCCTCGCCGATCGCCGGCGTGCCCGCCTCGAACTTGTGGGGCAGCTCGGCCCAGCTGCTGTGGTCGAGATACACGTCCTGGATCATCTCGCCGCCGCCCAGGAACGGCGGCATCGCCTCCAGCAGCGCCTCGCGGGCCCAGAGGAAGCCCATGCCGGTGGGGCCGCAGAGCTTGTGGGAACTGCCCACCAGGAAATCACAGCCCAGCGCGGCCACGTTCACCGGCAGGTGGGGCAGGCTCTGGCAGGCATCCACCAGCACCAGGGCGCCGGCGGCGTGGGCCATGGGCACCACCTGCTCGATCGGGTTGAGGCAGCCGAGGGTGTTGCTCACCTGCACCAGGCTCACCAGCTTCGTGCGCTCGTTGAGCTTGCTGCGCAGGTCCTCCAGGTCGAGCTCACCCGTCTCGGTGAGCCCGGCATGGCGCAGCACGCAGCCGGTGCGGGCCGCCAGCAGCTGCCAGGGCACCAGGTTGGAGTGGTGCTCCATCACCGTGAGCAGCACTTCGTCGCCCTCGCCCAGGTTGGCCTCACCCCAGGTGCGGGCCACCAGGTTGATCGCCTCGCTGGCGTTGCGGGTGAACACGATCTCACGCGGGCCGGCGGCCCCCACGAAGGCCGCCGCCTTGGCCCGCGCCCCCTCAAACCCCTCGGTGGCCCGGGCGCTCAGCTGGTGGGCGCCGCGGTGCACGTTGGCGTTGTCGTGGTCGTAGTAGTGCTGCAGAGCCGCCAGCACCTGGCGCGGCTTCTGGCTGGTGGCGGCGTGATCCAGATAGATCAGCGGCTGCCCCAGGCAGGCCGTCTGGGCCAGCAGGGGGAAATCGGGGCGGGTCTGAGTCGCGAGATCTTCAGCCCGGGCCTGCTGATCGTCCGAAGGGGACACAGCGGCGGCAGCCGCGCCTGACGCGGGCAGAGATCCCTGAGGCGGGGCGGCGACCAGGCTGGGATCGAGGGCGGGCGAGGCGGTCATGCGATCAGGCCTCCCCAAGCAGGTGGCGCAGGGGCTGGTGGGCGGCGGCGCTGGCGGGCAGCTGGCGCAGCACCTCCTCACAGAACGCCCTCTGCAGCAACTGGGCGGCCTGGTCGGCGGCGATGCCACGGCTCTGCAGGTAGAAGAGCTCCTCGAGCTGCAGGCGACTCACGGTGGCGCCATGGGCGCACTTCACGTCGTCGGCCACGATCTCCAGCTCCGGCTTGGTGTCGATCCTGGCGCGATCGGAGAGCAGCAGGCTGCGGCTGAGCTGGGCCGCGTTGGTGCGCTGGGCGGCGCGGGGCACCCGCACGGCCCCATTGAACACGCTGCGGCCCTGGTCGTCGGCCACGGCCTTGTGCAGCTGGTCGAGCTCGCCCTCCGGCCCATCGAAGCGCACCCAGCTGTGGGTGTCGGCGAGCTGGCGCTCGCGGCACACCTGCAGGGCGCGCAGACGGGTGCGGGCCGCGCCCTGGCGCTGCAGGATGCGCGGCTCCTGGCGGGCCAGGGCCCAGCCGCCGCCCACAGCCGTGTGCTCCAGGCGGCTGCCGGCGGCCTGCAGCACGGCCGTGTGATGCAGCAGGCAGCTGCCGGGGGCACCGAGGGCCAGGCTGCCCAGCTTGAGCTCGGCACCGGTCTCCAGGATCACTTCGCCCACGATGCTGAGGGCATTGGCGCCAGCGGCCGTGGGCCGCAGCAGCAACTCCAGGCTGGCGCCGGCCTCCAGCACCAGCAGCAGGCGGAAAGCGGCCAGTCCGGGGGCGTGGCCGGCATCGAAGGGCAACTCCAGAGATCCGGCGGCGCCGCTCACCCGCAGGGCCACCAGTGGGGCCTGCTGCTCCTGGCGGGCACCGGCATTGAGCCGCACCGGCCAATGGTCGGCGCAGCCGGTGGCGGCCAGGGCCTGCCCCTGCCAGGGCTCCGCAGCCGTGGGGCTGATGCGTTCCACACCGGCCGGGAGCACCAGGGCCGCCAGCGGGTCGTCGGCACGCAGCAGCTGGGGCTCAATGGCCGTCAGGGGGGCCAGATCCGTGAAGCGCCAGTCCTCCTGGCGGCGGCTGGGCAGGGGAGAGCCGGCCAGGCACGCCAGCCAGGCGGCGGTGCCGGAGGCCGGCCCTGCCGCGGCAGCTCCAAGGGGGGCGGTGGCAGTGGCTGAGGCCAGCATCAGCCCACCTCCACGGGTGTGCGCCCGGCAGCCAGGCGCTCCAGCTCCTGATCCACCCAGTCGTAGCCGGTGCGCTCCAGCTCCAGGGCCAGCTCCTTGCCGCCGCTGCGCAGGATGCGCCCCGCAGCCATCACATGCACGTGGTCGGGGGTGATCAGATCCAGCAGGCGCTGGTAGTGGGTGATCAGCAGGGTGGCGTTCTCCGGGCTGGCCAGCTGGTTCACACCACCGGCCACGATGCGCAGGGCATCGATGTCGAGCCCGGAATCGGTTTCATCGAGAATCGCCACCAGCGGCTCCAGCAGCGCCATCTGCAGGATCTCATTGCGCTTCTTCTCGCCGCCGCTGAAACCCTCGTTCACCGAGCGCTCCAGGAAAGCGGGATCCATCTGCACCACCGCGAGGCGCTCGCGCACCAGGTCTTCAAAGGCAAAGGTGTCGAGCTCCTCCTCGCCCCGTTCAGCCCGGCGGGCGTTGGTGGCCACCCGCAGGAATTCGAGGTTGCTCACCCCGGGAATTTCCACCGGGTATTGGAACCCCAGAAACAGGCCGACGCGTGCGCGCTGCTCAGGATCAAGCCCCAGCAGGTTGTCGCCCTTGTAGAGCACCGTGCCGCCGGTCACGGTGTAGGCGGGATGGCCGGCCAACACCTTGGAGAGGGTGCTCTTGCCACTGCCGTTGCGGCCCATCACCGCGTGAATCTCGCCGGCGCGAATCGTGAGGTTCACACCCTTGAGGATCGGCTGATCCTCCACGGCGGCGTGCAGATCGCGAATCTCAAGCAGTACCGGGGCGTCGGGGCGGATCACAGCGGGGAAGCGGACAGGTCAGGAAACGGGGTTACGGGTGTGGCGGCGGGGTTAACCCACCGAACCCTCGAGCTTGAGAGCCAGCAATTTGTCAGCCTCGGCGGCGAATTCCATCGGCAGCTGGTTGAACACGTCGCGGCAGAAGCCACTCACCATCATCGAGACGGCCTCCTCAAAGCCGATGCCGCGGCTCTGGAGATAAAAGAGCTGGTCGGCGGAGATGCGACAGGTGCTGGCCTCATGCTCGATCGCCGCGTCGGGCTGCTGGCAGCGGATATAGGGATAGGTATTGGCAGCGGCCTGATCACCGATCAGCATCGAATCGCACTGGCTGTAATTGCGTGCCCCCACGGCCTTCGGGCCGATCTGCACCAGCCCGCGGTAGCTGTTGCTGGAGTGGCCGGCGCTGATGCCCTTGCTCACGATCGTGGAGCGGGTGCGAGGGCCCACGTGCACCATCTTGGTGCCGGTGTCGGCCTGCTGTCTGTTGTTGGTGAGCGCCACAGAATAGAACTCACCAACGGAATCGGCTCCCTGCAACACGCAGCTGGGATATTTCCAGGTGATTGCCGAGCCCGTTTCCACCTGGGTCCAGCTGATCTTGCTGCGGTTGCCGCGGCATTGACCGCGCTTGGTCACGAAGTTGTAGATGCCGCCCACGCCGTTCTCATCACCGGCATACCAGTTCTGCACGGTGGAATATTTGATGGAGGCATCGTCGAGGGCGACGAGCTCCACCACCGCCGCATGCAGCTGGTTGGTGTCAAACATCGGGGCCGTGCAGCCCTCGAGGTAGCTCACCGAGGCGCCTTCCTCGGCCACGATCAAGGTGCGCTCGAACTGGCCGGTGTCGCCGGAGTTGATACGGAAATAGGTGGAGAGCTCCATCGGACACTCCACGCCCTTGGGGATGAACACAAAGGAGCCGTCACTGAACACGGCTGAATTGAGCGCGGCGAAGTAGTTGTCATTACTGGGAACCACGGTACCCAGATACCGCTCAATCAGATCCGGATACTCCTTCACAGCCTCGCTGATCGAGCAGAAGATCACGCCGTGCTCCGCCAGCTGTTCCCGGAAAGTGGTGGCGATCGACACACTGTCGAACACCGCATCCACAGCAACGTTCGAAAGACGCTTCTGCTCACTCAGCGGAATGCCGAGCTTGTCGAAGGTCTCCAGCAGCTTGGGGTCCACCTCATCGAGGCTGGTCTTTTTCTGCTGCTGCTTGGGAGCGGCGTAATAGACGATGTCCTGGTAATCAATCGCCGGGTAGCCAAGGGCCGCCCAGTCTGGCTCCTCCATCTGCTGCCACTGGCGGAAGGCCCGCAGACGGAAATCGAGCAGGAAGGAGGGCTCCTCTTTCTTCGACGAGATCAGCCGCACCACATCCTCGCCAAGACCCTTGGCGATCTTTTCGGTTTCGATGTCGGTGACGAAGCCATATTTGTAGGGCTGCGAAACCAGATCTCCAACGGTGGCGGTGCTGGTCATGGCTGGAAGAAGGGCCTGTCGGCGCGGGGAGAGGTTCAGTTGCCGGCCGTGGCGGCCTTGATCGCATCCATCGAAATGGTCTGCTGCTCACCACGGAACGGATTGTCCTCCGTGAGGAACAACATGCAGTGGCACTCCTTGCGCTCGCGCATGGGTACACAGGGGCAGTTCCAGAAGGCCTGGGCCACTTCAGCTTCCTTGTCTTCGTAGTGACGACATGGACACAGGGCACCACCCAGCTCATCCTTATGCCGGGCCAGCCCCTCCAGCACCACGGCGGTGACGCCCGGATCGCTGCAGAAATAGGTGCCCGTGCGCTGGGCGTAGGTCTCGGCGAACTTACGGATCACCTCCAGGCTGTCGGCAGCGACTGCTGAGCTGGCGGAAGAATCAGACATGGCGGCGAAGTGGTTGCGCTGTACTCGGGCATCACCCAGGTCATCGCTCAGATGATCAACCAGACGATCAGGCCGGGCATCCGGGAGCAAGGGACTGATCGGCTTTGCGCCGGGAACGATTCAAGGCCGGAAACGATTCAAGGCTGCCGCCGAATCGAACCTGAACGACCATGAAGCGAGCAGCCTGGACTACGGGGATGAACCGGGTGACTGAACTGTGCAGAACAAAGGAGCGGGGACAGGCGGGCCGGGCCTAGACCCTGGCAACGGGTTAGGAAACAGTTTTGTTTCCTTAATCGCAGCCTAGGGCACGGTGCCGGCGCCTGTGGGTCCCAGCCATTGTGCAGCCCGGGCCGAGGAACCGCCCCCCCAATCGCGGCGCATGCGTAGCATCGTGTGGATGCCTGGCCAGGGCCATGACCCTTCCCCCGTCACCACCTCAGCGGTCAACCCCGACCCAGCGGTCAACCCCGACCCCCGGTGGCCCTGTGGTTACCGCTGCCATGGCGCCCGCGCCCGAGCTCCCCAACGCCCCTGCCAGCGGCGGCACCACCAGGGAATCGGCCCTGGCCCTGCTCCTGCGACTGGGCGAAACCACCGCGGCTCAGTTGGCCGAGCGCCTCGGCGTCTCGGTGCAGATCATGCGCCGCCATCTTCGCGGGCTGGAGGATGAGGGCCTCGTGGCCTCCAGCCCGGCCCCTGAGGGTCCCGGCCGACCCACCAACCGCTGGCACCTCACCGCCGAGGGCCGTGCCCAGTTTCCCGATGGCGGGCAGCAGTTTGCCCTCGGCCTGCTCGAGTCGATGGCCGACACCCTGTCACCGGAGACGGTGAAACAGCTGATGGCCCAGCAGGCCCAGCAGAAGGCCCTGGCCTACCGGCAGCTGATCGGCCACGGCTGCCTGCGGAGCCGGCTGGAGCAGCTGGTGGATCTGCGGCGCCGGGAGGGCTATGTGGCGGAATGCACCCAGGACCCCGACGGCAAGTCCTGGCTGTTCAGCGAGTTCCACTGCTCGGTGATGCGCATCGCTGAGCGTTTCCCCTGTGTGTGCGATCAGGAACTGCAACTGATCCGCTCCACCTTCCCCGACTGCCAGGTGGATCGGGTGCACTGGCGACTGGAGCAGGGCCACTCCTGCGGCTTCCGTCTGCGCCCAGCCGATCGTGCCACCTGAAGACAACAGCCCCCTCAGCAGGGCCGAGGCGGAGGTGTTGGAGGCCACCCTGCTCCCCCATCGCGAGCGCCATCACCTGCGGCTGCTGGCCCACAGCCTGCGCAGCTTTCAGTCGATGGCCGGCCGCAGCGATGGAGCCCTGCCCAGTTCACAGCAACTGCGGCACTGGCTGGATCAACAGCCCGGTGTGGCGGACGATGCCGGCTTTCGCGCAGCGTTCCACCAGCAGTTGATCGGCCTGGGGCAGCAGCTCGAGCGGATCGCCGAAGTGGCCGGCTGCACCCCCCTGGCCCTGAGCCTGGAGCAGTTGATCCATTGGGCCCAGGCCCAGGCGGACAGCCGGCTGGAGCAGCAGCAGCCCAACCCCGGCCAGCACCAGTAGGGCCGCCGCCCAGCCCCGCAGGCCGGGCCGGTCCCCCTCCGCCGCGGCCAGCACCACCGCCAGCACCGGCGAGGTGGAGAGCAGGGCCACGGCCAGTCCGGCCGGCAGCCGGGAGAGGGCCAGCTGCTGCAGGGCGATGCCGGCCACCGTGCCCAGCAGGGTGGCGGCCAGCAGCAGCAGCCAGCGGGGCTGGGCAGGCTGGGGGCCCCTGCGCCAGCCCAGCCGCCGTGCCAGGCCCGGCAGCAGCGGCAGCATCACCAGCGCCGCCCCAGCCAGGCGCAGGGCAGCAGCCTGCAGCGGGGGCAAGGGTGTGTCCCGCAGCGCCGCCCTGGCCAGCAGTGCGCCGGCGCTGCCGCACACCAGGGCCAGCAGCCCCAGCAGCAGGCCCTGGCCCTGCTGGCGCTGCAGCCGGCCGCGGGGATCGCCCGGGGGAGCCTGGCCCGCCACCAGCACCAGGGCCAGGCACACCAGGGCCACACCCGCCCATTGGGTGGGGCTCGGCACCTCCAGCAGCAGCGCCTGCCCGGCGGCGCTGGTGAGCACCGGGCCGCCGGCCTCCAACGTGAGCGTGCGGCGGGTGCCGAGGCGGCGCAAGGCGGCGAAATAGAAGCTGTCGCCGGCGGCGATGCCGAGCACACCGCTGGCCAGCAGCAAGCCCGCCTGCCGCGGCACCACGGGATGGGCCAGCAGGGGCAGCAGCGGCACCAGCAGGCCCAGGGCCAGCAGGTTCTTGAGCAGGTTGAGCTCAGCGGGGCCCAGGGAGGTGGGCAGGCGCCGCCACAGGCCGCTGGCCAGGGTCCAGCTCAGGGCCCCGGCCAGAGCGGCCATCACCCCTATCGCCATCCCAGGACACGCGGCGCCTTGCGATCATCACCGCAGCTGCCCAGCCCCCGTGAGCCCCGCCAGCGCAACCCCAATCCAGCCCCAGCCGATCGCCGACGCCCTCAGTTTCTTCCGGCTGAGCTGCGGCCGCTGGCGCTCCCAGCGCAGCAGCCACCACCTGCTGCACCGCCGCGCCGAGGCCGGCGACTCCTGGATCGAGGTGGTGGAACTTCAGGCCCACGACCCGCGGCTGGTGGCGATCGCCGAGCTGCACGGCCAGAACCCGGCCGAGCTGGTGGGGGGCTGCCGGGTAACCTGGAACGCCTCGATGGCCTGGGACAAGGCCGGCGAGGCCCACGAGGGGGAGAGCGTGTTCGGTCTGATCCCCACCGACGCGCAGGGGCGCCAGGGGCTGTTGCTGCGCGACCGCGGCTATGCGGAAACGGCGCCGGTGGCCGGCCGCTTCGCCATGGACGAGCGCGACGGGCTGCTGCTCACCACCAGCTACGAGACGATGAACAGCCTGGAGCGCTTCAGCTTCGCCGGGCCGAACGTGCGCCTGCGCACCAGCACCGTGGAGGGGCTGTCCAACACCGCCTCCTTCTGCATCGAAACCCGCGTGATCGATCGCTCCCACCCCACCGATCCGCCGGCAGCGACCGGCGCCGAGGCGATCGGCAGCGGCGATTCCTCCAGCTTGAGCTCCAGCGTGGCCAGTGCCCGAGCCGTTTCGCCCCTGGGCTGGTGACGGGGCTGGCGCCGAGCCGGTGGACGGCCGGCTGTGGCCGGCTGTGGCGAACGTTACGGACTGTGAGCCCTGGCCGGCGGGCCCCAGTTGGGGCCTGGGCACACTTCTACGATCCACGGCGACGGATGCTGAATTCGCGTGGCCCTGCCCCTCCTGAAGTACGCGCCCACCACCCAGAACTCCCGGGTTGATCCCCTGCGCGTGGGTTCGGACGAGGACCCCAAGGCCGTCTCCATGGAGAAAGCCATGGATCGCGAAGACCAGAACTTCGTGATCGAGGCGGCCTATCGCCAGATCTTTTTCCACGCCTTCAAGGTGGACCGGGATCGCACCCTGGAATCGCAGCTGCGCGATGGCCAGATCACCGTGCGCGACTTCGTTCGCTCGCTCTGCCTCTCCGACACCTTCACCCGCAGCTTTTACAACCTCAACAACAACTACAAGGTGGCCCGCCACCTGGTGGAGAAGCTGCTGGGGCGCAAGACCCACGGCAAGTCTGAGGAAATCGCCTGGTCAGCCGTGCTGATGACCCGCGGCGTCAAGGGAATGGTCGATGACATCCTCGATTCCCAGGAATATCTGGAGGCCTTCGGCTACGACACCGTGCCCTACCACCGCAACCGGGTGGTGGGCAGCCGGGATCTGGGCGAAACCCCCTTCAACATCACCAGCCCCCGCTACGACGCCTACTACCGCGGCATCCTCGGCTTCCCCAGGTGGTGTACACCGGCACCGCCAAGGCGTTCCCCGAGCGCTCCCGCCAGCGCCGTGGCGGCTTCCCCGAGGACTACCTCTCGATCGTGCGCAGCATGCCGGCCATGCGGGTGAGTGGTGCCTCCGGCAGCGCCGACATCGACTATCTGGCCAAGGTGCCCTATCGCAGCATCGGCCGCTGAGCGCGCCCTCTGCCTTCACAACCGTCACAACCCGATTGAGGCGACCCCCGGGTCGCCTTTTTTGTGACCCGGCGACTGGACACAACCGGTCAGTGGATGCTGACGCCTCCGCACCAACCTCGGCAACCGGTGGGAGAGTCGATCACACTGATCCCAAACCAAATCTTTCGCTGTGAGCCCTTCCTTCAGCTCGTTGGCCAGGATGACACTGCGGCAGTTGCGCCGGGTCGCCAGCGATCTGGGCGTGGCGCTGTACAGCCGCAAATCCAAGGATGAACTGGTGGCCGCAATCGAGGAGCGCCAGGACACCCACGAACCCAGCCTCAAGGCGATCGAGGCCGAGATGACGCCGGCCCCCCGGCCGATGGCGGAAACCAGCGTGGTGTTTCTGCCCCGCGATCCCCAGTGGGCCTACGTGTTCTGGGAGGTGTCCGAGACCGACCGGGAGCGGGCCCAGGCCTCCGGTGCCAGCCAGCTGGCCCTGCGCGTGGCAGACGTGACGGGCCTGCCCGGCGGTTCCGCCCACCCCCACACCCTCCAGGAAGTGATCGTGGACAGCCACTCCACCGAGTGGTATCTGCCAGTGCCCCTGAGCGACCGCGACTACCGCGTGGAGCTCGGCTACCGCACCAACGGGGGCGGCTGGATCTCCCTGGCCTTCTCCTCGGTGGCGCGGGTGCCGGCCCTCCATCCCAGCGAGCAGATCCTCGACCAGTTCGTGCCCTTCTCCCTGGAGGCGCCCACGGCGGTTCCCCTGCCCTCCCCCGCCCCGATCGAACCGGCCGACACGGGCCTTCACGAGCGCCTCTACCAGAGCGCCACTAGCCAGTGGCGACGCATCAGCCGCGGCTCCGAGGCCTTCCACGAACTGGAGGCCGCCGGCCTCGACACCAGCGAATTCAACGCCTCCGGTGCTGGCATCTGGGCCAGTGGCAGGGATTCCGGCATCGGCGGCGTCGCGCCCCGCCAACGCTCCTTCTGGCTGGTGGCCGATGCCGAGCTGATCGTCTACGGCGCCACCGACCCTGCAGCCCGGCTCACCATCGGTGGCGAGGACGTGCCCCTCTCGGCCGACGGCACCTTCCGGGTGCAGGTGCCCTTCCGCGATGGCCAGCAGCTCTACCCGATCGAAGCGGTGGCCGCCGATGGCGTGCAGAAGCGCAACATCACCCTCGAGTTCCGGCGCACCACCCCGGAAGACAACAGCAATCCGGCCGACAAGGCTGTGAGCGAGTGGTTCTGAACGGATGGCCAACCTGCAACTGAAACGGGTGGTGGTGGCCTTCACCCCCCTGGCCGGTGCCCTGGCCTTCCCGGTGGCTGTGCCGCTGGTGCTGCGCTCGGCCGGCCTGCCTGCCGCGCTGCTCACCGCCGTGGGCCTGGGGACGGTGTGGTTCGTGCTGATGCTGCGCAGCGCTGAGATGCCCGCTGAGCACTGAGGGGCTGGGGCAACCCTGACGGCAGTTGCTCCAGGGTCATGGCCCGTCGTTGTTCCAGGGCCGGGTGGCCGGCCCTGCTCAGCCTGCTGGTGTGTGGCTGCAGTGCCCAGGCCCGGCTGGTGGGTCAGCCCCCAGCCCAGTTGCCCCTGCCCGACGGCATCAGCGTGGCCTTCAACCACAACACCAACAGCCGCTACCGCAGCCCGGTTGATGGCCAGTGGCGCCAGGGCGACGACCTGGAGGCCTTCGTGCTGCAAGGCATTGCCGATGCTCAGGAGGAGATTCTGGTGGCTGTGCAGGAACTCACGCTCCCGCGCATCGCCGAGGCCCTCGTGGCCCGCCGGCGGCAGGGTTTGCGGGTGCGGGTGGTGCTGGAGAACACCTACAGCACCCCCTGGAGTGAACAGCACCCGGCGGATCTCACGCCCCGCGAGCGCCATCGCCAGGCCCAGCTCCAGGCCCTCGGTGGCCCGGATGCCCTGATGGTGCTGCGCCGCGGCGGGGTTCCCGTGATCGATGACACCGCCAATGGCAGTGCCGGCAGCGGCCTGATGCACCACAAGTTCGTGGTGATCGACAACCGCGAGGTGATCACCGGATCCACCAACTTCACCTCCTCCTGCGTGCACGGCGATCCGGACGACCCGCGCACCCGCGGCAACGTGAACCACCTGCTGCGGCTGCGCAGCCCCGAACTGGCCGGCCTGTTCCGGGAGGAATTCGAACGGATGTGGGGGGATGGACCGGGCGGCGCCGCGGACAGCCGCTTCGGGCTGGGCAAGACCAATGGCCCGATCCGCTGGGTGAAGGTGGGCGACGTGCCCGTGGGCGTGCTGTTCGCGCCCCACCGCAGCCGCGAGCAGCACCACGGCCTGCAGCTGCTCGACGACCTGCTCGCCGGCACCCGCAACCGTGCCGATCTGGCGCTGTTCGTGTTCTCCTCCCAGCAGCTCGGCAACCGGATGAGCACCCTGCACGACCAGGGCGTGGACATCCGCCTGCTGGTGGATCCCGGCTTTTCCAACCGCTATTTCAGCGAGGTGCTCGACCTCCTGGGCCTAGAACTGCCGGATCACCGCTGCCTGGTGCAGAGCGAGAACCAACCCCGCCAGAGCCCGATCGAGGGGGTGGGCACGCCAAGGCTGGCTGCGGGAGACAAGCTGCACCACAAGTTCGCCGTGCTCGACGACCGGCGCGTGATCACCGGGTCGTTCAACTGGAGTCCTTCGGCGGCCCACAAAAATGACGAAACCCTGCTGGTGATCGATTCACCCGAGCTGGCCGCCCATTTCCGCGCCGAAGTGGACCGGCTCTGGAAAGGGGCTGAACTGGGGGTCACGGCCCGGCTGCAGCGCAAGCGGGAGCGGTTGCGTCAACAGTGCGGAACGGGAAGCGCCATGCGGAGCTGAGGTCAGAATGCGGACAACACCTCTGGTTTTGCCGTGACCATGCCCGCTGACGCCCAGCAACTGGCCACCCTGGATGCCATCCAGCTGATGCTGCGGGATCTGCACACCCGGCACGATGAGATCCGCCACCGAGCCGCCTTCCGCGGCTGCACCCGGGAGCTGCTTGAAGTGCAGCAGGAGCTGGTGGATTACCTGCTGGCCAAGAAAACGGAGCTGATGGGCCACCAAACTCCCGATGGCCAGAGCAACCCCAGCTACCACGCCTTTCTTTGAGCGGTGGCGCTGAGTCGCTGCGCGACGTGAGCCCGCTGGCTGCCCCAGACCAATCCTCGGCCCCAGGTCCGGTGGTGATTGTGGGTGCCGGGCCCGCCGGAGCCAGCCTGGCGCTGCTGCTGGCACGCCAGGGGGTGCCGGTGGTGCTGATTGAAGCCAGCCTCTCCCCGGCCCGCCGGTTTCGGGGCGAAGCGCTGATGCCCCATGGCCTGGAAGCCCTGGAGGCCATGGGGCTGCTGCCCCTGCCGGCGACCATCCCCCAGCGGCCCCTGGCGGGCTGGCGATTTGTGCTGGACGGCCGCGAGCTGTTCCGGCTGGCCGAGCCCCTGGAGGGCCCCGGCTGCCAGGGCTGCTCGCTGATCAGCCAGCCGGCGTTGCTCAGCACGTTGATCAACCAGGTGGCGGCACTGCCGAACGCCACCGTGCTGCAGGGCCAGCGGGTGCAGGGTCTGGAGTGGCAGGACCAGCGGGTGAGCGGCGTGCGCCTGGCCGATGGCCGCAGCCTGGCGGCCCGGCTGGTGGTGGCGACCGACGGCCGCAGCTCCCGGCTGCGCGAGCAGGCCGGCCTGGCACTGCGACCCCGGGGCGAGCCCTTCGAGCTGCTCTGGTTTGCCCTGCCCCAAAGCGGCCCATCGCCGCTGCAGGGACTGTTCACCACGGTGGTGGGACCGGCTGGGCTGTTCAGCCTGTTCGAGTCGGCGAACGGCACCGTGCAGCTGGGCTGGCTGCGCCGGGATGGCGAGCGCAACGGCAGCAGCCGCGACGGTCTCGACCAGCTGATCGGCCAGAGCCCGCCGGATCTGGCCGCGTGGTGGGGCAGGCAGGCGGGGGCCCTGGCACGGCCCACGCCGCTGCACGTGCGGGTGGGACAGGCGGAGCGCTGGTGGCAACCCGGTCTGTTGCTGCTGGGTGATGCGGCCCATCCCCTCAGTCCGGTGCGGGCCCAGGGCATCAACCTGGCCCTGCGCGATGCCTGGGTGGCGGCCCAGGAACTGTTGCCCCTGTTGCTGGCGCAGCAGCAGGGGCCGGCTGGGGCGCTGGAGCGGGCCCTGGAGCGGATCGAGGCCCAGCGCCGGCCGGAGGTGAGCCGGCTGCAGCACCTGCAGGCCGAGGAGACGGCCCGGGGCCGGCTGCTGCTGGAGCTGCCCTGGCTGCGCCGCCTGCTCAGCGGTGGCGCTCCCCTGCTCGGCCCCGCAATCGCCGGCCGCTGGCGCCACGACCAGCGCCAGCTGCGGCAGGGTGTCACCGGCCTACCGCCAGCTGCCCATTGCCCTGGTGATGATGGGTGAGCCCCCACGAACCAGCCCCTGCCGATGGCCGCTCGTTCCGCGCGCCCGCGTCGCCCACCAGCAGCCCCGGGCCTGCGGCTCGCTCTCACCTCCCTGGCCCTGGGTGCCCTGGTCCAGACATCACCTGGCCAGGCCCGCCAGCAGGATCCCCCCTTTCCCAGTGAGCAGGAGCTGCGGGAGCTGCAGCAGCTGGTGTTTGCCTGCGGCCGGGAGAACAGCAGCGGCCCCTGTGGGCAGGCCCGCCGGCGGGCCGATCCGTTGCTCGACCATCCACGCCTGCCCGGCAGCTGCAAGGACGTGCTCTGGCAGATCGGCCAACAGGCCGTGGTGGCCGGCACCAACAGCTTCAGCCGGCGCGACCAGCTGGACCGGTTGGGTCTCGACCTGGTGAAGCTCTGCCAGCAACGGCGCCCCCAGCCAGCCCCCACCAGCCCGGGGCCCGGCGGCGCCAACCGCCGACCGATGTTCGGCCCGAGCCCCAGCTCCAGCCCCCAGCCTTGATGGCGATCCCAGGCGAGGTTGCCAGGCTCACCGGCGCCCAGGGACAACAGGGTTAACTTGGGCGCGCTCCGCGCCCGTCCCATGGCTGCAACCAGCTCCATCCGTCAGGTCAGCCTGGACAGCCCGTTCTCCGACCAGAAACCGGGCACCTCCGGCCTGCGCAAGAGCAGCAAACAGTTCGAAACACCCCATTACCTGGAGAGCTTCATCGAGGCCAGCCTGCAGGTGTTGCCGGGTGTGGCCGGCGGCACCCTGGTGGTGGGCGGCGACGGCCGCTACGGCAACCGCCGCGCCATCGGCGTGATCGCCCGCATGGCTGCGGCCCATGGCGTGGCCCGGCTGATCACCACCACCGGCGGCATCCTCTCCACGCCGGCCGCCTCCAACCTGATCCGCCAGCACCGGGCGATCGGCGGCGTGATCCTCTCGGCCAGCCACAACCCCGGGGGCCCCGATGGCGACTTCGGCGTGAAGATCAACGGGGCCAATGGCGGCCCCACGCCCGAGTCGATCACCGACGCCATCCATGCCGTCACCCAGACGCTCGCCGGCTACCGCATCCTCGAGGGCGACGGCGAGCTGAATCTCGATGCCCCTGGCAGCCAGCAGCTCGGCGCGATGGCCGTGGAGGTGGTCGACGGCGTCGAGGCCTACGTGGCCCTGATGCAGAAGCTGTTCGACTTCGACGCCATCGGCGATCTGCTGCGCGGCGATTTCCCGATCGCCTTCGACGCCATGCACGCCGTGACCGGTCCCTACGCCAGGCGCATCCTGGAGGACTTGCTGGGTGCGCCGGCCGGCAGCGTGCGCAACGGCACCCCCCTGGAGGATTTCGGCGGCGGCCACCCCGACCCCAACCTCACCTACGCCCACGAGCTGGCCGAGCTGCTGCTGGCCGGCGACGCCTACCGCTTCGGCGCCGCCTGCGATGGTGATGGCGACCGCAACATGATCTTAGGAACGCGCTGCTTCGTGAACCCCAGCGACAGCCTGGCGGTGCTCACCGCCAACGCCACCCTGGCGCCCGGCTACGCGTCGGGCCTGGCCGGCGTGGCCCGCTCGATGCCCACCAGCGCCGCCGCCGATGTGGTGGCCAGAGAGCTGGGCATTCCCTGCTACGAGACGCCCACGGGCTGGAAGTTCTTCGGCAACCTGCTGGATGCCGGCCGCATCACCCTCTGCGGTGAGGAGAGCTTCGGCACCGGCTCCAACCACATCCGCGAGAAGGACGGCCTCTGGGCGGTGCTGTTCTGGCTCAACATCCTGGCCGAACGGCGCGAGCCCGTGGCCCAGATCATGGCGGAGCACTGGGGCCGCTTCGGCCGCCACTATTACTCCCGCCACGACTACGAGGCGATCGCCAGTGAAGCCGCCCATGGCCTCTACAACCGCGTGAAGGCGATGCAGCCCGCGCTGGTGGGCCAGAGCTTCGCCGGCCGCATCATCGCCACCGCCGACGATTTCGCCTACAGCGATCCGGTGGACGGCTCGCTCACCAGCGGCCAGGGGCTGCGCCTGCTGCTCGACGACGGCAGCCGGGTGGTGCTGCGGCTTTCGGGCACCGGCACCCAGGGCGCCACCCTGCGGGTGTATCTGGAGAGCTATGTGCCCCCCAGCGGCAACCTGGCCCAGGATCCGCAGATGGCCCTGGGTGAACTGATCAGCGCCATCGATGGGCTGGCTGAGATCAAGACGCGCACCGGCATGCAGCGGCCCACCGTGATCACCTGAGCTTGTGATCCCCTGGGCTGTGGTGGTGGCGGGGGTGGTACTCCGGTTCGGGGCTGGCCACCTGCAGCTGGCGCACCGCCTCGATCGCCATGCCGGCCAACAGCCCGAAACCAGGCAGCAGCACCAGCAGCCAGAACAGGGCCGTGGCGGAGATCTGGGCGGGGGTGCGGGCCACAATCCGCCGCAACAACAGGGCAAAGCCCAGCCCGAGGGCGGCACCGATCAGGCCCACCTCGAGGATCTTGCGGCCACGGAAGCGGGCCCGGGCCGGTGGCTGGGGCGGTGGCTGGGCGGGCATGGTCAGGCCTGCTCCGGCGAGGGCGCGGCGGCGGCCGTGAGCTGCTTGAGCACCACGTAAAAGGCCGGCACCACCAGCAGCGACAGCACCGTGGCCACGGTGAGGCCGCCGAACACCACCGTGCCCAGGGAGGCCTGGCTGCGGGCGCCGGCACCGCTGGCCAGCACCAGGGGAAGGAAGCCGAACAGGGAGGAAATGGCCGTCATCAGAATCGGCCGGAAGCGGGAGATGGCCGCCTCCCGGGCGGCCTCCAGCGGTGTATAGCCATCGTCCAGGCGCTGGTTGGCCAGGTCCACGATCAGGATGCCGTTCTTGGCCGCCAGACCGATCAACATCACCAGCCCCACCTGGGCGTAGATGTTGAGCACCTCCTGGCGCAGGCTGAGAAACAGCAGGGCCCCGAGCATGGCGGTGGGCACCGTCATCAGGATGATCAGGGGGTCGGTGTAGCTCTCGTACTGGGCCGCCAGCACCAGATACACCACCACGATCCCCAGGGCAAACACCACCACCGCCAGGGCGCCGGCCTGGATCTCCTCGCGGGAGATGCCAGTCCAGTCCGAGCCGATCACCGGCTGGTCGAGCTGGTCGAACAGCCCGCGGATCGTGTTGATCGCCTCACCCGAGCTCACCCCGGCAGCGGCCAGGCCCTCCACCTTGATGCTGCGGAACAGGTTGAAGCGGGGAATCAGCGACGGACCGGACTGCTGCTCCAGCTGGATGAACTCCGACAGCGGCACCGGCCTGCCGGAGCGGTCGTTGACCGTGAGGGCCGCCAGCTGGTCGGGGCTGGAGCGCCGGTTGGCGTCGGCCTGCACGAACACCCGCCTCACCCGGCCCTCATCGAAGGTGTCATTCACGAACAGGCCGCCGATGTTGAGGCTGATCGCCCGCATCGCCGCCCCATAGTCCACGTTCAGGGCCGCCAGGCGGTCGCGGTCGACGCTGACCTGCAGCTGGGGCGCCTCCGGCGAGAACTGGGTGAACACCCGCTGGAAGCGGCCGCTGGCATTGGCCTCACCCACCAGCTGGTTGGCCACCGCCGCAAAGTCGCCCAGGCTGAGGGCGCCGCTGCTCTGGTCGAGCAGCTGCAGCTCAAAGCCGCCGCCGGTGCCGTAGCCCGGAATCGCCGGCGGCTCCACCACCACGATCCGTGCCTCCTGGATCGGCGCCAGCTTGGCGTTGAGGCGGCCCACGATCGCCCCCAGGCTCTGATCGGCCCTGGGGCGTTCCTCCCAGGGCTTGGTGCCGAAGAAGAAGACGCCCCGGTTGGGACTGCTGCCCTCGAGGCTGGCGCCGCTGAACAGGGCGGCGCTCACGATGTCGGGTTCGCTGCGCAGCACCGCCGCCACCCGGTCGTTCACGGCCCGGGTCTGGCCCAGGGGCTGGCCGTCGGCCAGCTGCACGATGCCGATGGCGTAGCCCTGGTCCTCGATCGGCACGAAGCCGGTGGGCATGGCGGTGAAGGCGAAGCCGGTGAGCACCACCCCCGCCGCCAGAGCCGCCAGCACCAGCCGGCGCCGGCGCAGGCTGGCATCCAGCAGGGCCTGGTAGCCAGCCTGAACGCGCCCATAGCCACGGTTGAACAGGGCGAAGATCAAAGGGGTAGCCCAGCCGAACAGCGCCCCGAGCAGGCCGAACAGCAGCACGGGCCAGGGCTGGATGCCGGGCACCGCCACCAGGGCCACAGCCACGGCCCCGAGGGCGAAGGGCAGGCGCAGCGGCAGCCGGGTGAGCAGCGACAGGCCGAAGCCCACCACCACGCCCACCACCAGGGCGAACAGGGCCGGCACCACGCCGCTGCCGCCCAGCAGCAGGCCATAGATCAGGCCGATGAACCCACCGGCGATGGCGTAGGTGCGGCGGCTGGGGGGCGCGTCGTCCCGGGCCAGCAGCAGGGCCGAGAGCATCGGCGAGAAGGTGAGGGCGTTGAAGGTGGAGATCGCCACCGAGAACAGGATGGTGGCGGCGAACTGCTGGTAGATCGTGCCGGTGGCCCCGGGGAAGAACAGCACCGGCACGAACACGGCCAGCAGCACCAGGGAGGTGGCGATCACGGCCCCGAACAGGCCATCCATGGTGGCGCGGGCGGCGTTGAGGGCCGAGAGGCCCGAGGCCTTCTTGGTGGCCGTGTCCTCCACCACGGTGATGGCGTCATCCACCACCAGGCCGGTTGCCAGCACCAGACCGAACAGAGTGAGCTGGTTGAGCGAGAAGCCGAAGGCCTTCACGAAGGCGAAGGTGCCCACCAGGGCCACGGGGATGGCGATCGCCGGCACCAGGGTGGCCTTCCAGTCCTGCAGGAAGATGAACAGCACCAGCACCACCAGCACCACCGCATCCCGCAGGGCACTGCTCACCCCTGAATCGAGGCATTGATGAAATCGGTGTTGTCGTAGATGAGCTCCATGGTCATGCCCACCGGCATCAGCGGCTCAAACTCGGCCAGCACCTCCTTCACCCCACGGGACACTTCCAGGGCATTGCTGCCACTGAGCTGGTAGATGGCCATGCCCACCGAGGGCACGCCACGCAGGTCGCTGGCCTCCACATCGAACGACTCCCCCCCCAGGGTGACCCGGCCCACATCGCGCAGGCGCAGCAGGCCGCCATCGGCACTGGTGCGCAGGATCAGGTTTTCGAAGTCGGCAATGCTGGTGAGCCGCCCCTGCAGCTGCACCGAGAGGGTGTACTGCTGGCCGGGGGGAGCCGGGGCGCCGCCGATCTGGCCCGCCGGCACCAGCCGGTTCTGGCTGCGCACCGCCGTCACCACGTCGTCGGCGCTGAGGCCGTTGGCCGTGAGCCGGGCGGGGTCGAGCCAGAGGCGGTAGGCCAGTTCCCGGTTGCCGAAATAGGTGAGGCTGCCCACCCCCGGAACCCGGCGGATCGCATCGGTGAGGTTCTGATCCAGCAGGCCGCTGATCATCTCCACGCTGTAGGGATTGGCGGCGTCCTCGCTGCTGAAGTTGGCCACCAGCAGAATCGAGGTGGAGGCCTGGTTCACGGTGACGCCCGCCTGGCGCACCTCCTCCGGCAGCCGGGGCTGGGCCAGGGACACCCGGTTCTGCACGTTCACCTGGTTGATGTCGCGGTTGCTGCCGCTGGCGAAGGCCACCGTGATGCTGCTGGTGCCGTCCGCCCCGCTGGTGGAGGTGAGGAACTCCATGTTCTCCACCCCGTTGATCTGCTGCTCGAGCACGCTGGTCACCCCCTGCTCCACGCTCACCGCGTCAGCGCCCACGTAGCGGGAACGCACGTTCACCGTGGGCGGCGCGATGTCCGGCAGGTTCTCGATCGGCAGCAGGGGCAGGGCGATCAAGCCGGCGAACACCACCAGCAGGCTGCACACCGTGGTGAGCACGGGGCGGACGATGAAACGGTTGGAGGGCGACATGGCGGGGCCTGCTCAGTTCACCTGCACCAGCGAGCCATGGCGCAGGTTGAGCAGGTTGGTGGTGATCACCTGCTGGCCCGCCGTGAGCCCGCTGAGCACCGGGTAGCGGTTGTCCTGCAGGGGCCCCAGCTTCACCGGCACCTGCAGGGCAAAGCGGCCATCCGCCGGCAGCGCCGCCAACCGGGCGGCATCCAGGCGGCCGGGGTTGTTGCGCAGCTGCTCCAGCCCTCCCACCACAAACACGAAGCTCTGGCCGGACACCTGGGTGACAGCGGCGAAGGGCACGGCCGGCTGCTGGCGGGTGTCCAGCACCAGCCGGGTGCGGGTGCGCATGCCGGTGCGCAGCTCGCCGCGGGGATTGGGGAACTCGGCCTTCACCAGCAACGACTGGCTGGACGCCACCACCCCGGGATCGATCGAGCGCACCTGCCCTTCGGCCAGGGGCACGTTGCTCACAGGATCCATCAGCACCACGGCCTGACCGAGCCGCACCCGGTCGGAGAAGATCGCCGGCACATCCACCCGGGCCAGCAGCCGGTCGTTGCGGATGATCGTGGTGAACGGGGCTCCCGCCTGCAGCACGTCGCCCTGTTTCACCTGGATGTCGCCCACCACCCCGGCGATCGGCGCCTTGAGGTCGCGGAACTGCAGATCGGCCTGGCGCGCCACCAGGGCCTGGCGGGAGGAAATGTACTGCTGGCGGGCCTGATCGCGGCGCAGGGCCGTGTCCGCTCCCACCCGGGCCAGCTGCTCGAAGCGGGCATAGTTGATCCGGTCGGTCTCGGTCTGGGCGCGCAGGGCCTCCACCTCGGCGCGCAGCTGCACCTGGTCGAGCACCAGCAGCCGCTGGCCCTGGCGCACCCCATCGCCCTGGCGCACCAGCAACTGCTCGATCCGGCCCGTGACCTGGGCCGCCAGGTCCACCGCATCAAGGGCCTCCAGCGTGCTCACCGTGTCCACGGTCTGGCTGAACACGCCCGTGCCCACGGGTACGGCCTGCACGGGCAGGGCCCGTTGGGCAGGCGCCTCAGGCCTGGGCTGGCAGCCCGCCGCCGAGCCGCCGAGCAACAAGCTCAGGCCCAGCCCCCCGGCCCAGGAACGCAGCAGGGGGCGTCGCATCAACAGTGGCGTCATCTCAGGGTCAGGGACACTGCGAACGGCTCCGGGACAACGGCCAATCGGATCTAACCACGTTGCACGATGGGCGCGCTCGAAGGCCGGCTGGAGTGCCGCCTGAGCGGGTGGAACCACACCGATGGGTGCACCGTAGCCAGCTGCGGGGGTCAGAGATCCTCCGGCCCCTGGGGTTCGCCGAGCTGGGTGAGCGCCAGCTGGCGCATGGTCTCGCCCCAGGCGGCACAGCCGGCGGCCCCACTCACCAGCAGCAGCGCCCGCAGCAGGGGAACAGGGCGCAGCAGGGCACCCGGGGTGCGGGCGGCACGGTGCACCAGCAGCAGCAGCACGCTGGCCGCCACTGCGGCAAGCACCGCACTGAGCAGAATGCGGCGGCGGTCGACCCGCCGCTGCCGGCCCCGTCGATAGCCCGGTGGAGTGGGCAGAGGCATGGCTTGGATCAGGCAGGGGGAGGCAACTCGGGGGCCAGCGGATCGGTCTGGCCACTGGCGGGGAACCAGGCGGCCTCGAGCTGCTTCATCAGCACATAGAAGGAGGGCACCACGAACAGGCTCAGCACCGTGGCCACCAGCAGGCCGCCGAAGATCACGGCGCCGAGGGAGCGCTGGCTCAGCGCTCCGGCACCGCTGGCCACCAGCAGGGGAAAGAAGCCCGCCAGGGCCGCCATCGCCGTCATCAGAATCGGCCGCAGGCGGGAGCTGGCCGCACCGATCGCCGCCTCCGCGGCCGCCATGCCCTGCTCCATCCGCTGGTTGGCCAGGTCCACGATCAGGATGCCGTTCTTGGCCGCCAGCCCGATCAGCGTCACCAGGCCCACCTGGGCATACACGTTGTTCACCTGGCCGCGCAGCACCAGCAGGGCCAGGGCGCCGAGCATGGCCAGGGGCACCGTCATCAGGATGATCAGGGGATCGATGTAGCTGCCGTACTGGGCCGAGAGCACGAGATACACCACCACGATCCCCAGGGCGAACACCAGGGCCGCCAGGGCACCGGCCTGCACTTCGGAGCGGGTGAGGGCCGACCAGTCGGAGCCGATGTTGCTGAGATTGAGCTGGCGGAACGTGGCCATCAGGCTGTCGATGGCCTGGCCGCTGCTGCGCCCCATCGCCTCCACCCCCTGGATCAGCACGGTGCGGTAGAGATCGAAGTGGCTGATGATCGGCGGAGCGCTGTCCAGCCGCACCTTCACCACATTGGTGAGTGGGATCAGCTGGCCGCTACGATCGGGCACATAGAGGTTGTCGAGCGACTGCACCACCTCCCTCTTGCTGCCCTCGGCCTGCACGTACACCTGGCGGTACTGCTGGTTTTCGTAGGTCTGGTTCACGAAGCTGCCGCCGTTGATGGTGCCGAGCACCTGCATGGCCTGGCCGAAGTCGATGTTGAGGGAGGCCATCCGATCGCGGTCCACCTCCAGGCGCCACACCGGCGCATCGCTGATGAACTGGGTGTAGAGGTTGCCGAAATCGCCCGTGGCCCGGGCCGCGGCGATCAGCTTGCCCGCCATCTGGGAGAGATCGGTGGGGCTGTAGCCCCCGTTGCTGAGGTCGTTGAACTGGAACGACAGGCCGCCCTGGGCACTGAAGCCGGGCACGGCGGCCGGCGACTGGGCCAGCACCAGGGCGCCGGGGATGGTGCGGAACTCCTTGTTGAGGCGGTCGATGATCTCCTGGGCCGACTGGCCCTTGCCGCTGCGTTCATCAATCGGCCGCAGCCCGAAGAAGAACAGCCCCTGGTTGAGCGAGCCGCCGTTGAAACCGGCCCCGCCCACGATCTCCCCGGAGATGATCTCCTTCTCCTTGGCCAGGATCGCCTGGGCCTTGGTGGCCACCTCCATCGTGGCCTCGATCGAGGACTGGGGGGGCAGCTGGATGATGCCCAGCCCGTAGCCCTGGTCCTCGGTGGGCACGAAGCCGGTGGGGATGGCGGTGAAGGCCACCCCGGTGAGCACGATGCCGCCGAGCAGGAACAGGGCCACCAGGCGGCGCAGCCGGATCACCAGTTTCAAGGCCCGTCCATAGGCCTGGGCCAGCCGGTCGAAGGCGGCATTGAAGGCTGTGAAAATCGGCATCAGGAAGGTGCCCACCACCGCCCCGAAAGCACCCAGCAACAGCGAGAGGATCCAGCCGCCGGCCATGGCGCCGTAGATGCCGCCGAAGGCTCCGCCGATCAGGGTCCAGCGCAGCCCACGGGGCTCGGTCTTGCCGCCGCCCAGCAACAGGGCCGACTGCAGCGGTTTGCCCGTGATGGCATTGAAGGTGGACACCAGGATCGAGAACACGATCGTGAGCGCGAACTGGCGGTAGATCACCCCGGTGGCCCCGGGGAAGAAGGTCACCGGCACAAACACCGCCAACAGCACCAGGGCCGTGGCCAGGATGGCGCCGGTGAGCTCCTTCATGGCATTGGAGGCGGCCCGGAACGGGCGATCGCCAGCCTCAATGCGGGCCGACACCGCCTCCACCACCACGATCGCGTCGTCCACTACCAGGCCGGTGGCCAGGATGATGCCCAGGAGGGTGAGCTCGTTGATCGAGAACCCGAACACCTTCACGAAGATCAACGCCCCGAGCAGGGCGATCGGCAGGGCCAGGGCCGGCACGGCGGTGGCCTTCCAGTCCTGCAGAAACAGAAAAATGATCAGCAGCACCAGCACCACGGCATCGCGCAGGGCATCGAGGGCACCCTCGATCGAGGCGTTGATGAAGTCGGTCTGGTCGAACACCTTCTCCAGCACCACCCCGGGGGGCAGGGTGTTGCGGAAGTTGGTGAGAACGGCATCCACCGCCTTGGCGGTGCTGATGGCGTTGCTGCCGGGCAACTGGATCACCCCGAAGCCCACACAGGGGTAGCCGGTGCGGGCGTTCACCGCCTGCTGGTTGAAGTTCTGGAAGGCATATTCAGCGCGGCCCACATCACCCACACGGATCAGGCCACCATCGGGGCCCTTGGCCAGGATCACATCCTCAAACTGCTGAACCGTTTCCAGGTTTCCATTCACCAGAATCGGGAACGTTGTGCGGTTGGCACGGGTGGAGGGCGGGCCACCGATGCTACCGGCGATCACGATCTGGTTCTGGGATTTCAGGGCCTCGACAACCGCGTCCACGCTGAGGTTGAAGCGGGCCAGGCGCTGGGGATCAACCCAGATGCGGAAGGCGGGATTGCTGGCGCCGAAGATGTTCACCTGCCCCACCCCATCGGCCCTGGTGAGGGGGTAGTAGAGGTTGAGCTGCAGCAGGCCGTTGAGATATTCACGGCTGAACTGACCCTCCGTGGAAGTGAGGTTGTACACCAGCAGATAACTGCTGGCCGTCTGCTGCACCGTCACCCCCTGGGCATTCACCTGGGGCGGCAACTGGGAGCTGGCGGTCTGCACCCGGTTGAGCACATTCACCTGGTCGATATCCGGATCCGTACCCGCCTTGAAGTACACATTCACCTGGCTGGTGCCCTGGCTGGTGCTGAACGAGGTGATGTAGTCCATCCCCGGAGCACCGTTGATCTGCTCTTCCAGCGGGCCGGTCACCGCGCTCTCCACCGTGAGCGCGTCGGCCCCGGGCAGGCTGGCGTTCACCTGCACGGTGGGCGGGGCGATATTGGGCAGGTTCTCGATCGGCAGCAGCGGCAGGCTGATCAGCCCGGCCATCAGGATCAGGATGCTGCACACCGTGCTGAGCACGGGGCGGCGGATGAAGGTATCGGAAAGACTCATCGGGCCTGCGTCCGGCTGGCGGGGGGGATGCGCATGCCGGCGAAGGGGCTCTGCAGCGGCGTGGCGGACTGCACCGAAAGGCCACTGCGCAGCTGGGCCAGATTGCCCACCACCACCGTGTCCGTAGCGGTGAGACCCTCCAGCACCGGGTACACGCCGCCCTGCAACGTGCCCAGACGCACGGGCACCTGAAGGGCCACGGGCAGATTGGGGACGGGCGGGGGGTTGATCTCGCGGCCGAGCCGGCGGCGGGCCTCCTCGGCGCTCACCGCCAGGAACACAAAGGTCTTGCCCGCCTGCAGCAGCACCGCCTGCTGGGGAATGGCCAGCACCGAGCGCTGGTCGAACACCAGGGTGGCGCTGACCCGCTCGTTGTTGCGCAGGGCACCATCGGGGTTATTGAACGCCGCCTTCACCAGCAGGGTCTGGCGCTCCTTGTCGAGATCCGGCGCCACGAACACCACCTGGCCCGTAGCCCGCGGGCGGCGCGGATCCGGACCCTTGAGAATCACCGGCAGCCCCGGACGCACCCGGTCGCTCAGCTCTCCGGGCACATCGATCCGCACCCAGAGCCTACTGTTGTCTACCACGCTGGTGACCACTTCACCAGCGTTGATTACATCGCCGATCTTGAAGTTGAGGCTGCCCACATAGCCCTGGATCGGCGCCACCACGTTCTTGTAAGCAAGCGTTGCCGCCGAGGCCTTGAGCCGGTCGCGGCTCTGAATAGCCTGGGTCACATAGAAGTCGCGGTCCTTGGTGGAGACAGCACCCTGTTGATTGAGAAAGATGTAGCGCTCGGCGTTGATGAAATCCTTGCGCGCTTCGGCCGCATCGGCATCCACTTCCGCCCGTTGCTGCACCTGATCCAGCCGGAACAGCAGGTCGCCGGGGCGCACGCTCTGGCCCTCATTAACCGGCATCGAGGTGATGCGTCCGGCGATCTCCGAGGCGAGCCGGATCTCCCGGACGGCCTCCAGCGTGCTCTGGTAATCCGCCGAGTCGGTGATGAGCTGGGGCCTGGGGTTCACCAGCCGCACCTGGGGCGGCACCGCAGCGGGGGGTTTGGGCTTGCTGCAGCCGGCCAGTCCGGCAGCACCCATCCCGAGGCAGATCAGCGCCGGAACGGCTTGAATTGGACGCACGGGGACGGACGGGCTACGCAGCAAGTTACTCAAGACGCATCGCCGCGGCGGTGCTGGCAAAACAATCACAGCTGTGACGGATCTCTTCAGCCACCAACGGCAGGTGCACCTGCAGCAGCTGGCGCCCCTGGCCGACCGGCTGCGGCCGCGCTGCCTCGACGATTTCGTGGGCCAGGAGGCGATCCTCGGGCCGGGCCGGCTGCTGCGCCGCGCCATCGCCGCCGACCGGGTGGGCAACCTGATCCTGCACGGCCCGCCTGGGGTGGGCAAGACCACCCTGGCCCGGATCATCGCCGGCAGCACCCGAGCCCACTTCAGCAGCCTCAACGCGGTGCTGGCCGGGGTGAAGGATCTGCGCGCTGAGGTGGAGGCAGCCCAGCAGCGGCTGGAACGTCACGGCCTGCGCACGATCCTGTTCATCGATGAGGTGCACCGCTTCAACGCCGCCCAGCAGGATGCCCTGCTGCCCTGGGTGGAGAACGGCACGCTCACCCTGATCGGCGCCACCACCGAGAACCCCACCTTCGAGGTGAACAAGGCCCTGGTGAGCCGCTCGCGCCTGTTCCGTCTCCAGCCCCTGGAGCCGCCCCACCTGCACCAGCTGCTGCGGCGGGCCCTGGCCGACCCGGAGCGGGGCTACGGCGATCGCACCATCGTCCTCAGCCCCGAAGCGGCCGACCACCTGGTGGATGTGGCCGGCGGCGATGCCCGCAGCCTGCTCAATGCCCTGGAGCTGGCCGTGGAGACGACGGAGCCCGGTGCCGACGGCGCCATCACGATCGATCTGAGCACCGCCGAGGAGTCGATCCAGCAGCGGGCCGTGCTCTACGACAAGCAGGGCGATGCCCACTTCGACACGATCAGCGCCTTCATCAAATCCCTGCGCGGCAGCGACCCGGATGCGGCCCTGTTCTGGCTGGCGCGGATGGTGGAGGCGGGCGAGAACCCCCGCTTCATCTTCCGGCGCATGCTGATCGCCGCCGGCGAGGACATCGGCCTGGCCGACCCCCAGGCGATCGTGGTGGTGGAGGCCTGCGCCGCCGCCTTCGAGCGGGTGGGGCTGCCGGAGGGGCTCTACCCCCTGGCCCAGGCGGCCCTGTATCTGGCCGCCACCGAGAAGAGCAACAGCACCCTGGCCTTCTTCGACGCGCTCAAAACGGTACGCGCCACCGCCCGCCAGGAGGTGCCGTCGCACCTGCGCGACGCCAACCGTGACGGCCAGCTGTTCGGCGATGGGGTGGGCTACCGCTATCCCCACGCCTACGCCGAACACTGGGTGGCCCAGCAATACCTGCCCCGCAGCCTGCAGGGGGAGGTGTTCTGGCAGCCGGGTGCCCAGGGCTGGGAGGGCGAGCAGCGGCAGCGCCTGCACCAGCGCCGGGCCGCCCAGCTCGCCGCCGCCGCCGAGAGCGCCGTCAGCGGTTACGACTGGCTCAGCAGCGGGCCGGATGACCCCCAGCTGGAGCGCTGGCTGCAGCGGCAGGCCGGGGCGGAAGGGGCCCGGCTCGACCGGCTGCGCCAGCACTTCTGGCAGGGGGCCGACTGGCGGAGGCACCAGCGGGTGCTGGTGCTGGAGGCCCACTCCCTGCTGTGGGCCCTCGATCCCCTGCAGGCCACCCCGGAGGGCGGCGTGGTGATCGCCGTGGCCGACAACCGCACCGGCGAGCGGCTGGAAGCCCAGCTGCAGGTGCTGGACAGCCTGCGCCGCCCCCGGATCGTGGTGATCGACCCCGGCCAGCCCGAGCAGCTGCTGCGTGCCTGTGGCGACCAGCAGTTCGAGTGGATCGCTGCCCGCCAGCCCTGGCGCCAGCAAGCGCCAGAGGTGGTGGCGCGCGGCTGGGCCTGCCTGGCCGAGCTGCTCGCCCCCGGCGGCCAGTGCCGGCTGCTGTTCAGCACGCCGCGGCTGGGCCCGGCCGGCGGCCTGCTGCAGCAGGGCGGTCCGATCGCGGCCCCACCGGCAGCAGCAGCCCTGCTGCAGGCGGCGGCCCGGGCCGAGGCCGGCAGCCTGGACGCTCCCCTGCAGCAGCGCCGAAGCTGGCAGCGGGCAGCCGAACACCAGGGCTGGTGCTTCCGCGCGGAGAGCTGGAGCGAAAGCCTCAGCCTGGAAGTCACCGAGGCGGTGCTGGAGCGCTGGCTGGCGCCGTCCGGCGCCTACCTGGCCCAGCTGGATGGCCTGTCCCCGACCCGCCAGACGCGCTTGACGACCCTGCTGCGGCAGGCCAGGGGCCTGGCCCTGCCCCAGGAGATCGAGCACACCCGGCTGATCGCCCGGCGCTGACGGCCGCCCGCTCAACAGGCACCAGCCGCCTGGGCCCAGGCCGCGCGGGCGACGCCGGAGCCCACCGCGGCCCAGCCCCAGGGCCCCTGTCGGCCGCTGCGACTGTCTGGCTCCAGCCCCAGCCGCAGCTGGCGCAGCCGGCCCGTGGTGTGGTCGAGTTGCCACTCGGACAACTCGGCCGCCAGGCTGCTGCGGCGCCACTTGATGGCGGCCTCCTTGAGCAGCCAGCTGGCGAGCACCGCCTCGCGCCGGTGCTCCCGCGTCAGACCCAGCAGCTGGCGCACCTCGCCGGGCGGGAAACAACGCCGCATCAAGGCGTCGGCAGCCAGGGGGCGGGCCGCGGCCTCCAGATCCACGCCGATCGGCTGGGCGGAGAGCGCCAGCAGCAGGCCCTCACCGCTGTGGCTGAGGCTGATGAAGGCCTGGTCGTCCAGCAGCCGCGGCGGCTGACCGGGGGCTGTGCAGCGGCACCGCCAGCGGCGGGCACTGCCACAGAGCAGCGAGCCAGGCCCGCAGCCGGGCCCGGCTGCCGCAGTACAGCCGCCGGCGGGCCGGCGCCAGCTCCTGGCTCCAGCGCCACTCCTCAGCGGAGACCGCTTGCCGGCCCAGGGGCTGGCCCGGATCCAGGGTCCCCAGCCAGAGCAGGGGGTGGGTGGGCGGGCGCGCCACGGCTCCGGGCTGATGCGGATAGGCTTCAGCCCCTTCTGCGCGCTGCGGCAATGGCTCTGGAGATCGGTTCACCGGCCCCGGACTTCACCCTTCCGGATCAGGACGGCAACGCCGTGAGCCTGGCGGCGCTGCGGGGGCAGCGGGTGGTGATCTACTTCTACCCGAAGGATGACACCCCCGGCTGCACCAAGGAGGCCTGCAACTTCCGCGATCAGTGGGCCGCATTCGAGCAGCACGGCATCAAGGTGCTGGGCATCAGCAAGGACAGCGCTGCCAGCCACGGCAAGTTCATCGCCAAGTACAGCCTGCCCTTCACCCTGCTCAGCGACGCCGAGCCCTGCCCGGTGGCCACCGCCTACGAGAGCTATGGCCTCAAGAAGTTCATGGGGCGGGAGTACATGGGCATGATGCGCCACACGTTCGTGGTGGATCCGGAGGGGAATCTGGAGCTGATCTACACCAAGGTGAAGGCGGAAACCATGGCCGACGCGATTCTTGCCGACCTCAAATTGCAGAGTCCGGCCTGAAGGCCTGGCCCAGTTCAGCCAGGGCCTCCAGGGCCAAGTGGGGGTGGCAGGGCTGCTCCAGGGCCACCGCCAGCCAGGGGCCATCACCGCCGGTGATCCAGAGGCGGCAGCTGGGTTCGAGCTGTCGCAGCTCCCGCCAGGCCTCGGCCACGGCGGCCACCATGCCCGCCCGCACCCCCCGCTCGAGGGCGTCCGCCGTCTGCCTGGGCCAGGGTTCCAGCTCCTCACCGCTAGCCCGGATCGCTGGCAACGGGGCGGCGGGCAGTCGCGGCAGCTGATCGGTGTGGCTGGCCAGGGCCCGCAGCTGCAGCGCCCGGCCGGCCTGAATCCGCCCCCCGGCGAAGGCACCGCTGCCATCCACCCGGGTGAGGCTCAGGGCCGTGCCGGCGTCGGCCACCAGCACGGGCCCGGCACTGAGCCGCCAGGCCCTCCAGCCCACCAGGGCCCGATCCACCCCCAGCCAGGAGGGCGCCTGCGCCAGGGGGATGGCGTCCAGCCCCAGCCGCCGGCGTGGGTCGAGCCCGGCGGAGTCGGGCACCGGTCCGACGGCCGCCCAGGCGCGCAGGCCGCCGGTGGGCTCCCGGCCGGGGGCGGAACTCCAGCAGCTGAGATCCCCGACTCCGCCGCGGGCCCAGTGCCAGCGGCTGTTGCCGATCAACAGCCAGCAGGGATCCTGGGCGGCGGCGGCGGCGTCAGATTCCCTCACCCATCAGCCCGGGCAGATGGATGCCGCACTCCTGCTTGAGACCGCCGAAGCGGGTGGCCCGGCCCGACACCGAGCCGTCGTCAGGCGCGCTGGAGTGCCAGTCGCCAACGGTGGAATATCCCTGCTCGAACAGAGGATGCTGGGGCAGTTCGTGCTCCTGCATGTAGTAATAGACGTCGCGGTTGCTCCAGCTGAGCAGGGGCCGCAGCGACCAGCGCTGGCGCACCGGGTCGAGCACCGTCATCGAGCGGCGATGGTCGGTCTGGTTGCCACGCACGCCACTGGCCCAGCAGGTGGCAGCCAGGGCCCTGAGGGCGCGGTCGAGGGGCTCCACCTTGCGCAGACGGTGATAGAGCTCGAGGTCTTCCACATCGCCGGTTTCCCAGAGGCGGCCGTGCAGGGCCTCCATCCGGGCCGGGCTGAGCTCGGCCTGGGCCACGTGGGGGGCCAGGCCGAGCCGTTGGCTGAGCTGCTGGGCGTAGCGATAGGTCTCGGGCGGGAGGTAGCCCGTGTCCACCCACACCACCGGGATGGTGCAATCCCGTTCGGCCATCAGCCGGCTCGCCAGGTGCAGGAGCACGGCCGACTGGATGCCGAAGCTGGTGGTGATCACCAGCCCCTCGCCGAAGGTGTCCAGCGCCCAGCGCAGCCGATCGGCAACCCCCATCGAGCCGAGCAGGGCGCGGGCCTGGTCCGGATCCAGGGGCCTGCCCGAGGCATCGGCAGGCAGGGGCTGGGCAGGAGCACTCACCATCGGGCCATCATCGCCCCCTGCCCCGATCACTGGTTAGGGTCTGGTTGGTGAATGGGCACGCGGCGGCCATGACCAGCACCGGTTCCTGCCCATCCAAGGGTCCGCAGAGCCCATGAGCAGCGCCCCCTCCGGCCCGGAGAGCACCAGCCAGGCCTCCGCGCCGATCGCCATCGTGGGTGGCGGATTCGGCGGCCTCTACACCGCCCTGGCCCTGGCGGAGCAGCGGCAGCACCCGCCCCTGCTGCTGATCGAACCCAGGAGCGAATTCCTGTTTCTGCCTCTGCTCTATGAGCTGCTGAGCGGCGAACTGCGCCGCTGGGAGATCGCTCCCCGCTACGACACCCTCCTTGCCGGTCGTGGCATCGCCTGGCTGCGGGATTCGGTGGTGGAGATCGACAGCCGCAATCGGCTCCTGCACACCTCCTCCGGGCGCCAGCTCCCCTACAGCCAGCTGGTGCTGGCCACCGGAGCGCGCCTGCAGAGCTTCGGCATCCCCGGGGTGACCGAGCACGCCATCGGCTTCCGCAGCCTGGCGGATGTGGAACGGCTGCAGGCCCTGGTGACCCAGCTGTGCCAGCGCCGCCACCCCCTGCAGCGCCTGGCGATCGTGGGGGCCGGCCCGAGCGGCGTGGAACTGGCCTGCAAGCTGGCCGACATGCTGGCGGGTGCGGCGGTGGTGGAGCTGATCGAACAGGGCCCGATGGCCCTGCCCCAGGCCCGCGCCTTCAACCGCGAACAGGCCAGCCGTGCCCTGCAGCGGCGGGATGTGCGGCTGCGCTGCAACTGCCGGGTGCTCGAGGTGGGCAGCGACAGGATCCGCCTGCAGGGCAGCGCCGGCGAGGAGCACCTGACGGTGGCGGGGGTGGTGTGGACCGCCGGCCTGGCCTTCGCTCCCCCGGCGATCCAGCCGCCCCCCCTGCTGGACAACAGCGGCCGGCTGGCGGTGAATGAGCACCTTCAGCTGGTTGGCCAGGCCCGCATCTTCGCCCTCGGCGACATCGCGGCCCCGCACGGCGCCGGCTCCAGCGACGGCGCCGGCTCCAGCGAGGGCGCGGGCAGCGGTGATGCCCCCTGCCCCTGGCCCGCCACTGCCCAGGTGGCCTTCCAGCAGGCCACCTGCCTGGCCACCAACCTGATCCAGGCCCGGCGAGAGGGGCCGCTGCAGCCCTTCCATTTCAACGACCTGGGCGAGATGCTCAGCCTCGGCCGCGGCGAGGCCACCCTGGTGGGCAGTGGGCTCACCCTGGCCGGCGCCGCCGCCTTCCAGCTGCGGCGCCTGGCCTACCTCACCCGCCTGCCGGGCCGCTCTCACCAGCTGCGGGTGGCGGCAGGTTGGCTGGCCGACTGGTGACGGCGGCCAGGCTGCCCGCCCCCCAGGGCCTGCTGCTCGATGCCATGGGCACCCTGATCGGCCTGCGGGAACCGGTGGGCCGCACCTATGCCCGTCTGGCCGCGGCCCACGGGCTCAACCTCGATCCCCAGCGGATCGAGCTGGGCTTTCTTGAGGCCTACAGCCAGGCGCCGCCCCTGGCTTTTCCAGGGCTCGCCGGCGCGGAGCTGCGCCAGGCCGAGCTGGCCTGGTGGAGCGAGCGCATCCGCTGCAGCCTGACGGCCGCCGGTGCCACGACGCTGCCTGCGTCTCTTGGAGAAGATCTGTTCAACCACTACGCCGAGGCCGCTGCCTGGCAGGTGTACACCGATGTGGCCAGCCAGCTGCCCCGCTGGTGGCAGCGGGGCCTGAAACTGGCGGTGGTGAGCAACTTCGACAGCCGCCTGCCCGGCCTGCTGCAGCAGCTGGGGCTGGCCCGCTGGTTGAGCGCGGTGGTGGTCTCCAGCAGCGCAGGAGCGGCCAAGCCCGACGCCGCCCCCTTCCGCATCGCCTTGGAGCAGCTGCAGCTGGATGTGCGCCAGGTGTGGCATGTGGGCGACAGCACCGAAGACGTGGCCGGCGCCGCTGCCGCCGGCCTGCCCTGCATCCAGGTGCGCCGCCCTTGAAACAGGGGGCGCTCTCCGGACGAACGGCCGGCCTGCGGCCGGCCCAGCGGCGACGGCTGGAGCGGCTCTGCCACCGCCGCCATCCGGAAACCGCCGTGGCCGAGTGGCTCTCCCTGCAGCGGCTGGCGGAGCTGAGCCGGGAGCTAGAGCTGCCCCTCACCCTGGTGGTGGATGGCCGGGGCCTGGGCCGGCTGCTGTGGGTGGGCCCCCTGGAGCAGTCCGGGCGATTGCTGGACGCGTTGCCGGGCTCACCGCGCCGGCAGGGCAGCGGATTGCGCCTGATCACCTGCTGCGGCCGCAGCAAACACCTGGAACCGCCGCTGCTGGAGGGGGTGGTGGGGCTGGATCTGAATCCCTGTCTCTGGCTCCGTTTCAGAGATCGGCCAGAGCGCAGCGGTGCCTGGTCCGCCCTGCTGCTGGCCCCTTGCCGCCGTGCCGCACCTGGCGAGGTCCAGCCCGCCTGGGTGACGGCGGAGCGCGGCGACCTGAACCAGCTCTGCGAGCAACCGCCCCTGGCCGACGCCGGGGCGCCAGCGCCGGTCGCGCCGGCAGCCGGTCCAGGCGGGGAGCGGGTGCTGCTGCTGGCCCTCTCCCCAGCCGATCGGGCCGAGGCCCAGCGCCAGATCGCCGAGCTGGAGGGGCTGGTGCGCAGCGCGGGAGCCACCCCCGTGGGGGTGGTGGAACAGCGCCGCAGCCAGCCCGCTCCCCAGACGATCTGGGGCGAGGGCAAGCTGGCCGAGGCGGCGCTGGAGGCCCGCCGGGTGGGCGCCACCCTGGTGGTGACCGACCGGGAGCTGACGCCGGTGCAGGGCCGCAACCTGGAGCGCCTGCTGGATCTGCCGGTGAGCGACCGCAGTGAACTGATTCTGGACATCTTTGCCCAGCGGGCCGCCAGCGCCGCCGGCCGGCTGCAGGTGGAACTGGCCCAGCTGCGCTACCGCCTGCCGCGGCTGCTGGGCCGGGGCCGCAGCCTCTCCCGCCAGGGCGGCGGCATCGGCACCCGGGGGCCGGGCGAAACCCAGCTGGAGAAGGATCGCCGGGCCATCGCCCGGCGGATCGAGCGGCTGCAACGGGATGGCCAGCAGCTGGCCGCCCACCGGGAACGGCTGCGCCAGGGCCGCAGCGGCCAGCGCCGGCTGGCGCTGGTGGGCTACACCAATGCCGGCAAGAGTTCACTGCTCAACGCCCTCGGCAAGGGCGAGGGCCGCACGGCCGTGCTGGCGGAAAACAAGCTGTTCGCCACCCTCGATCCCACCACCCGCCGCATCGATCTGGCTGTGCCGGGGGAACCCAGCCGCGAAACCCTGCTGCTCACCGACACGGTGGGGTTCATCCGCGAACTGCCGCCAGCGCTGATCGAGGCCTTCCGCTCCACCCTGGAGGAGACCCTCTCCGCCGATGGCCTGCTGCTGGTGGTGGACCTCAGCGATCCCAGCTGGCCGGAGCAACGGCGCACCGTGCACGCCATCCTCGATTCCCTCGACTGCCTGATCCCAAGGCGCCTGGTGGCCAACCAGATCGACCGCTGCGCGGCCACCGAGATGGAGCGCGCCCGCAGCCTGGAGCCGGACGCCCTGTTCGTGTCGGCAACCGCCGGACTCGGGCTCCAGGGCCTGCGGCGGGCCCTGCGCGCCTGGCCACCGCCATCGGATGAATAATCCAGTTCAAGACCGTAGAATAACCAAGCCGCAGCGACCTGGCCCAAGAGGAGCAATCCTGCTAAAAGCTTGGCACTCCGGCAGATTTCCAATCCCAGAAGCGTTCTATTGTGGCCGTCGGTTGCTGTCGGCCATTCACGAGCTCGCCCAGGCCCCGCTCCAGCCCGGCGCCCAGATCACCCTGGCGGTCCTGGCCGGTGCGCTGCTGGAAGCTCTCAGTCCGGTCGGTTACCAGACAAACCTGATGGTGTTCGGCCCCGGGCGGTATCGATTTCTGGATATCAGCCGCTATGGCTTGCCCCTTACGCTCACCATGACGGTGGTGGTGCCCCTGCTGATCTGCCGACACTTCAACCTCTAGGGATTGCCCTGGGGCCGGCTCTCCGGCAGTTGAGGTGTCTGCTGCCCCCTCAGGGGGCAGCACCAACCGTTCCTCCGTCAGCGAAGCTGCGGGCGAACACGTCCCTGTTTTCCTTTCCCCTCCCCCTGCCATGAGCCTGCAACTCGGCGACACCGTGCCTGACTTCACCCAGGATTCCCAGCTGGGTCCGATCAACTTCTACGACTTCGCCGGCGACAGCTGGGTGGTGCTGTTCTCCCACCCCGCCGACTACACCCCCGTGTGCACCACCGAGCTGGGTGAGGTGTCGCGCCTGCGCCCTGAATGGGAGAAGCGCAATGTCAAGACCATTGCCCTCAGCGTGGATTCAGCCACCAGCCACAAGGGCTGGATCGGTGACATCAACGAGACCCAGAACACCACGGTCGACTACCCGATCCTGGCCGACGAGGACAAGAAAGTGAGCGATCTGTACGGGATGATCCACCCCAAATCGCTCAACAACCTCACGGTGCGCTCGGTGTTCATCATCGACCCCAGCAAGAAACTGCGTCTGCAGATCACCTACCCCGCCAGCACCGGCCGCAACTTCGACGAGATCCTGCGCGTGATCGACTCCCTGCAGCTCACCGACTACCACCAGGTGGCCACCCCCGTGAACTGGAAGGATGGCGACGACTGCGTGGTAGTGCCCTCGATCCCCACTGACGAGGCCCGCAACAAGTTCCCCAAGGGCGTCACCGAGATCAAGCCCTACCTGCGCATGACCCCCCAGCCCAACAAGTGAGCGGTCCCGCAATCTGAGCCAACATGCCCCCGGCCCCCAGCCGGGGGTTTTTGATTGCGAGCGCAATGACAGCAAACAGCAGCCGCTGGCGCACCGGCATGGCCGTTCTCGGCCTGATGAGCGGCACCAGTGCCGATGGGGTGGATGCGGTGCTCGCCTGGTTCCAGGGGAAGCCGAGCCGGCCCCACTGGCGCATCGTGAACAGCTCCTTTCTCGCCTATCCCGATTCCCTGCGCCAGCAGCTGGTTGCCGCCGGCCAGGGGCAGCCCTGCAGCAGCGCCACCTGGCTCAGCCTGGCCGAAGCCCTCACGGAACACCACGCCGCCGCAGCCCGCCAGTGCGATCCCCAGGGCCGGGCCGCACTGGTGGGCTGCCATGGCCAGACCGTGTGGCACCGGCCGCCGGAGGGGGAGCAGCGCGGCGCCAGCTGGCAGCTGCTGCAGGGTCCGCTGCTGGCCCAGCTGCTGCAGCGGCCGGTGATCTTCGACTTCCGGGCCGCCGATCTGGCCCTCGGTGGCCAGGGAGCGCCCCTGGTGCCGCCGGCCGATGAGGCCCTGCTGGGCCGGGTTGCCGGCTGGCGGGCCCTGCTCAACCTCGGCGGCATCGCCAACATCACCCTGCTGCCGCCGGCCTGCGGGCCGGATCGCCAGCGGAGCGTGCAGGGCTGGGACTGCGGGCCCGCCAACACCCTGCTCGACCTGGCGGCGGAGCACTTCAGCCAGGGTCGCCGGAGCTTCGATGCCGATGGCGCCTGGGCGGCCCGGGGCCAGCCCGACCAGCAGCTGCTGAGCACCTGGCTTCGCGAAGCGTATTTCCTGCAGCCGCCGCCCAAATCCACTGGCCGGGAGCTGTTCGGCGCCGCCGACCTGGAGCGGCGGCTGGCCGAGCTGGAACAGGCCGCTCGCCAGCGGGGCCGCGACCTGGATCCCGCCGATGCCCTGGCCAGCCTCACGGCCCTCAGCGCCGCGGTGGTGGCCCAGGACCTCAGCCGCCTGCCGGCCCGACCGGTGGAGCTGCTGGTGGCGGGGGGCGGATGCCGCAACCGCACGTTGATGGCCGAACTGGGCCACCGCTGCCGCGGCACGGCCGTGCGCCCCCTGGCCGAGCTGGGCATCGCCGACAACCAGCGTGAGGCCCTGGCGTTCGCGCTGCTGGCCTGGTGGCACCAGCAGTCCCACCCGGGGAATGCCCCCAGCGTCACCGGGGCGAGAGCGGCCTGCAGGTTGGGGGTAAGGGTTGAGCCGGCAGGTCCTCGCAGCTGAAATGGCCCCGTAGGAGCGGCCCCTAATCCGGCCGCTGCAGCCGCAGCCGGCGGGGGGCTCCGCGCAGGCGGCGCGTGCCCTGGTTTTCCTGGCGCTCCAGCTGCCGGCGGAAGCGATCGGACGTGCTGGGGGGTGGCGCCTCCTGGTCGGCCTGCTGGCGGAGCTTGTGCTCCAGGCGCTCCACGCCCTGCTGGATCAGCACGCGGGCCATGTTGCTCACCGTGCGCGCCTCGGCATCGGCCAACAGGGCCAGCCGCTCGCACAATTCCTCCGGCAACACCACCTGAATCCGGGGGGACTTGGGCCGGCCGCTGGAGGAGGTTTGGCGGGTGGCCACGGCTGCTGGGGGCGAGACGGCTGCTGCTGGGCGAGGCAGGGGGCTGAGCACCGGCAGGAGCGGAGGTGATCCGGCTGTCAGGGATGCCCTTTCGTGGACACCAGTGTACGGTGATGCTTACGGATAGTATCCACGACTAAGCTTGTGGCATGTCATCCGTTCAGCCCCTGAGGTCGGAGGCCAGACCATGCCCAGAAGACGCGAGCGCAGCACCGCTGAGCGCAGCGATGTGTTGGTGTCTGCGGTGATCAGCACCTACCTGCTCACCCACCTGCACCACGTGCTGCAGCGCGCCGAGTACGGCGCCCAGCAGGAAGGCCGAACGGCGCTGGCCGCCAATTACGCCCAGCTGCGCAAGGTGCTCTGCCTGGATGCCCGCAGCATGGAGGACGCCTCGGCCTGCGGCAATCCGGTGAGTGATTCCCCCAGGGCCGCCTGACTGCGGTCCTGCCCTCCCGCCCCCCAGAACCAATCCCCTCCAAATGTGTCCGGGCCGTGGCCGCGAGCGGGCCTGGCCCATAGGGTCGGAAGAGCCCCCGATCGATCACCCCCGCCAGCCGATGAACGCCCCGGTCAACCAGGCGGCAGCGGACAACGCCGCCGCGCTCTACGCCCGCATCAGCGCCGACTCCGAACTCACCCAGGCCCTGTTCCGCCAGGCGCTGCAGGATCCCTCAGGCGCCCTCGACCGGATCGTGGCCCTGGGGCAGGAGCTGAACCTGCCCGTGGACCGGGAGCAGGTGCGGGCCCATGTGGCCTCCCTCGACGATCCGGCCAGCAAGCAGTGGCTGCTCAAGGCCCGCGGCGGCCTGTGAAGGCCTACAGCTGGGGGGGGCCAGGAGGCTGCGCCGCTGGCGCTGATCAGCGCCTCCCCCCTGGGCCCAGCTGAAGAACAGCCAGTAGCTCACGATCGCCAGGCCCGCCGCCACCACCAGGGCAGCCACCTGCTCCAGGCGCTTGATCATGCGGGACCGGCTGTCACTGTCCGGAGTCTGCCGGAGCGACGCGCCGCCAGGGATGATGAGAAGCGGCCGCGCGGCGGTCGTCCTGCAGCCCCCGGCATCCCCCGTGCTCCGTCTCGAACGCATCGGCAAGATCTATCCCACCGGGGAGGTGCTGCGCGATGTCACCTGGGAGGTGAAGGCGGGCGATCGCATCGGCCTGGTGGGCGTGAACGGTGCCGGCAAATCCACCCAGCTGCGGATCATCGCCGGGCTGGAGGAACCCAGCAGCGGCACGGTGGTGAAGCAGGGCAGCCCGCGCATCGCCTACCTGCAGCAGGAATTCGACGTGGACCCCCAGCGCACGGTGCGCGAGGAGCTGTTCCAGGCCTTCGGCGAGGCGGCGGTGGTGCTCAACCGCAAACACGCGGTGGAGCATGAAATGGCCAGCGACAAGGCCGCCAGCGATCCCGACCACCTCGAGGAGCTGATCCACGAGCTGGGCCACCTGCACGAGCGCTTCGAGGCCCTGCATGGCTACGAGCTCGACGCCCGCATCGACAAGCTGCTGCCCACGATCGGCTTCACGCCCGAGGGGGCCGAGCAGCTGGTGGCCGACTACTCGGGCGGCTGGCAGATGCGCATCGCCCTGGGCAAGATCCTGCTGCAGGATCCCGACCTGCTGCTGCTGGATGAACCCACCAACCACCTGGATGTGGAAACCATCCAGTGGCTGGAGGGCTACCTGATCGAGCAGAGCGCGGCGATCGTGGTGATCAGCCACGACCGCACCTTCCTCGATCGGGTGTGCACCCAGATCGTGGAGACCGAGCGGGGCGTCTCGCGCACCTACCTGGGCAACTACAGCCAGCACCTGGAGCAGAAGGCCCTCGAGCGCGAGGCCTCCCAGGCGGCCTTCGAGCGCCAGCAGAAGGAGCTCAGCGCCCAGCAGGCCTACATCGACCGCTTCCGCGCCAGCGCCACCCGCTCCACCCAGGCCAAGAGCCGCGAGAAGCTGCTGGAGAAGGTGGAGCGGATCGAGGCGCCGATCGAGAGCGTGGGCGGCCCACGCTTCCATTTCCCCGAGGCTCCCCGCTCTGGCCGGGTGGTGGCGGAGGTGAAAGACCTCACCCTCAGCTACGGCGAGCAGATCCTGTTTCTCGGCGCCGAGCTGGAGGTGGAGCGGGGTGACCGCATCGCCTTCGTGGGCCCCAACGGCGCCGGCAAATCCACGCTGCTGCGGCTGATCATGGGCAGCGAGCAGCCCGATGAGGGCTTCGCCGGCCTGGGCGAGCACAACGTGATCGCCGGCTACTTCGAGCAGAACCAGGCCGAGGCCCTCGATCTCTCGAAAACGGTGATCGACACGATCTTCGAGGTGGTGCCCGACTGGACCCAGACCCAGGTGCGCTCGCTGCTGGGCAGCTTCTGCTTCTCCAACGAGAGCGTGTTCAAGGAGGCCGGCAAGCTGAGCGGCGGCGAGAAGGCGCGGCTGGCCCTGGCGCTGATGCTGCTGTCGCCCTGCAACCTGCTGGTGCTCGATGAGCCCACCAACCACCTCGACATCCCCGCCAAGCAGATGCTGGAGGACGCCCTGATCGCCTACGAGGGCGCCGCCCTGCTGGTGAGCCACGACCGCTATTTCATCTCGCGGGTGGCCAACAGGATCGTGGAGCTGAGAGACGGCGCGCTGGTGCTCTACCGCGGCGACTACGCCTACTACCAGGAGAAGAAGCGGGAGGAGGCCGAGGCCGCCCGGGCCGCTGCCGAAGCCGAGGCCCGCGCCGCCAAGCAGGCCGCCAACCGGGTGAAACAGAAGGACAAGCAGGCCGCTCGCCAACGCAAGGCCCCGGAGCCAGCCGCCTGATCAGCCCGACCCGCCAGCCAAGCGACCGGGATCGAACACAAGACCGAGAGACTGTCGCAGCCGCTACGCAACCCTTCGAAACAGTTTGTAGCGTTGTGCCATCCCTGATGTGTTGGGTGCTGCCCATGACGGAACCCCTTGCCCTCAGCCTCGGTCAGCAGTTCGAGCTGGAGCGGATGAGCCGGGCCATCGATGAAACCGGTGATCTCGCCGCTCTGCGCGGCATCGCCAAGCAATTGCTGCAGGCCTGGCAGAGCCAGAAAGCCGCCACCCAGTGGGTGATGCGCCAGCAGCTGGGAGCACCCACCCCCCTGGCCCCCAGCCTGGCCGGCCAGTGGGGTGAGGAGTCCTGAACACTCAACCACCGCCGATGGCGACCGGCACCAGGGTGAGCTGAACCATCTGCCCGCCCCGGCTCACGCTCACGGTGAGGGTGCCACCCACTCCAGCCTTCTCCACGGCGGCAATCAGCTGGGATGGCTGGAGCAGCTGCTCCCCATTGGCTGCCACCAGCACATCCCCCTGCCGCAGGCCAGCGCGCTGGGCTGGACCACCGGCCACCACGGAGGCCACCCGCACCCCCTGGCGCATGCCAGTTCCATCGCCGGGACGCACGATGTCCATGCCGATGCCGATCATCGGATGCCGCACCCGGCCGGTGGCCACCAGCTCACGGGCGATGTCCCGGGCCCGGTTGATCGGGATGGCAAAGCCCAGGCCGGCGCCCGGACCCGTGCGCACCAGGGTGTTGATGCCGATCACCTCCCCGTCGGCGTTCAGGAGAGGACCGCCGGAATTACCTGGATTGATGGCGGCGTCGGTCTGGATCAGATCCAGGCGCTTGTCGGTGATGCCCAGCTTGGCCGCGTTGCGGTTGAGATTGCTGATGATCCCCATGGTCACCGTGTTGTCGAGACCGAAGGGATTGCCCACCGCAATCGCCCACTCCCCCACCTCCAGCTGGTCGGAGTTGCCCAGGGCCACCGTGGGCCAGGGCCCCTTCCCCTCCAGGCGCACCACCGCCAGGTCGGTCAGCCTGTCCATGCCCACCACGGTGCCGGGAATGCGGCGGCCGTCCTGCATCCCCACCGTGACCTTGCTGGTGCGTTCCACCACATGGGCATTGGTGAGCACCAGGCCGTCAGCCTGATACACAAAACCGCTGCCCTGCCCCCGCTCGGTGCGGGGAACCGGCCGGGGCTGGGCGCCCTGGGATGGCAGGCCGAAGAACTGGCGGAACAGCGGGTCGTTGAGCATCGAACTGGGCAGGCCGCCCGGGGCGCCTGCAACGGCCACCGTGCGCTCGGTGTCGATGGTCACCACGGCAGGCCCGGCCCGGCGCACGGCCGCCGCCACGAACGACTGGCGCCCCAGGCTGGCGGCGGCCCGGGAGGAGGCCAGCGCCGGCGGCTGAAACCCGCCCACCCCCGCCACCGTCAACGGCAGCAAGGCCAGGGAGGAGAGGGCCCCCAGCCGGAGGCCACACCGACCGGAATCACGACGGACTTGCATACAGCGGGCCGCAGGGCTCCACGACCGTAAGCACCTCGTGCCATGCCGCGACAGGCCGGTTGACCGCCCCCGTCACCGTCCCGGGGACCAGCGCCCGCCGGACAGACCACCTAGGCTATTGAAAAGATTTGTTTAAACCCATGGACACTTCCCGCCTCTTGCTGGCCTTTCTGGCATTTGGAGCTGCCTGCACGACCCTCTGGGCCTGGATGCTGGCCACAACGGGTCGCACCGATTCCGGCGCGTCCAGGCAATGATGGGTGCATCGGCACCGCCATCCCACCCACCCCTGAGGGACTGAGGCCATGAACGCTCTGCTCTCCCAGATCTTTCCGATCCTTTACGGCGCCTGCTTCCTCGCCCTGTTGTGGCAGGCCTTCCGGGTGATGGGTCGGGGCTTCAAGGCCATGCAGGGTCCGGCTGAACAGCCCGCCGGCCGCTCCATGGGGGACCGCACCGGCCAGGTGACCATCCACCCGGAGCTGCTCGACGCCGATGGGCAGCTCACCCAGGAAGACCTGCTCACCGTGCGCTTCGGCAGCAATGGCGAGAGTTCCGCACCCCGGGTCCCCCCCGCTGAATAGGCTCGGAGGCGAGTCCGTGACTTCAGGGAGATCGCCGGCATTGGATCAACGCACGCGCATCGTGGCCGCAGTCCTGCGCAACCTCAAACTGCCGCCCCGCTTCCGCCTGCGCCTGGTCAAGGAAGATCCGGTGCGTCTGGAGCTCAGCCTCACCCCCGCCTACGGCAAGGATGCGGTGCTCGTGGGCCTGCTGGAATCCCAGGACCTGGTGACCCGCCGCGATCGGGAGGGGCGGATCCCCCGCGACCTGCAGGGCACCTGGGACTGGACCGTTCGCCACGGCAAGGTGAGCACCGGCGGCTGGAACCCTTACCTCAAGGAAGCCCTGCAGACGATGTTCGAGACCGGACTGCCGGCCATCGTCTACGAGGAACTCACCGGTGAGGACTATCACCCGGTGGATGGGGTGCGCCACGTGCGCTGAGCGCCCGACAACACGGCGCACGGATGGCGGAACCCCTGCCGATCGACGCCCTGCTGCCCCAGCTGGCTGCCGCGGTCGCAGCAGGGGGGGCCACGGTGCTGCTCCAGGCCCCCCCCGGGGCCGGCAAGACCACCCGGGTGCCGAGGGCCGTGCTGCCCCGGCTGGCGGGGCGGGTGTGGATGCTGGAGCCGCGGCGGATCGCGGCCCGCAGCGCCGCCCAGCGGATCGCCGCTGAAGCCGGCGAGCCCGTGGGCGGCCTGGTGGGCTACAGTGTGCGGCTGGAGAGCCGCAGCAGCGCCGCCACCCGCATCGAGGTGCTCACCCATGGGGTGTTTCTGCGGCGCCTGCAGGCCGATCCCTCCCTGGAGGGGGTGGACTGCGTGATCTTCGACGAGTTCCACGAACGGCAGGCCGAGGCGGATCTGGCCCTGGCCCTGCTGCGCCAGGCGCGGGCACTGCTGCACCCGGAGCTGCGGCTGATCGTGATGTCGGCCACCCTCAACCTGGCCCCCCTGGCCGAGCAGATGCCCGAGGCCAGGCTGCTGCGCAGCGAGGGCCGCAGCTTCCCGGTGAGCATCAGCCACCAGGCGCCGCGCAGCGACGAGCGTCTGCCGCAGCAGCTGATCCGCGCCCTGGAGCAGCACTGGCTGGATGGCTGCCGGCCGGGGGACACGGCCCTCGTGTTTCTGCCGGGCCTGCGGGAGATCCAGGCCTGTGCCCGCTCGATCCAGGGGTGCAGCTGGAGTGAGGAGCTGGAGCTGGTGGAGCTGCACGGCAATCAGCCCCTGGAGCAGCAGGCCCGGGCCGTGGGTCCAGCCGGGGGCGGGCGGCCCCGGGTGGTGCTGGCCACCAGCCTGGCGGAGAGCTCCCTCACGATCGCCGGGGTCACCCTGGTGGTGGACAGCGGCCTGCGCCGCTGCAGCCGCTTTGATCCGGCCCGGGGCCTCAATGGACTGGTCACCGTGCCCGCCAGCCAGGCCAGCGGGGAGCAGCGGGCCGGACGGGCCGGACGGCTGGGACCCGGCCGCTGCCTGCGGCTCTGGTCGCCCGCGGAACAGCAGCGGCGCCCGCTCCACGATTGCCCGGAACTGCTGGAGTGTGACCCCCTGCCCCTGGCCCTGCAGCTGGCCGAGTGGGGCGATCCCCTGGGCCGGGAGCTGCTCTGGCTGGATGCGCCGCCGGCGGCCGGCCTGCAGGAAGCCCGCGCCGGGCTGGTTCAGCTGGGGGCCCTGCCCCCCGACGGGCCAGGGATCCTCACCCAGGCCGGCCAGGCGATGGCCCGGTTGGGACTCCATCCGCGCCTGGCGCGGATGCTGCTCAGCGGCCGCAGCTGCGGGCAGGCCGCGCTGGCCTGTGAACTGGCCGTGCTGCTGAGCGAGCGCGATCCCCTCGGCCAGCAGGAGGCCGGGGCCGATCTGGGCCTGCGGCTGGACTGGCTGCGCCGGCAACCATCCCGCCACCCGCTGCAGCGGCAGAAGCTGCAATGGCTGCGCCAGCTGGAGGGCCTGGCCTGCGGCGCCATGCCCGAGGGGATACCGGCCCCAGCAGCCACGCCGGTCGGCTCCGACCAGGAGGCGATGGCCCTGTTGGTGGCCGCCGCCTTTCCCGAGCGCCTGGCCCTGGGACGCCCCGGGCAGAGCCACCGCTACCTGCTGCGCAGCGGCACCGGCGCGGTCCTCCACCCCCAGGATCCCCTGGGCCGGGAACCGGCCCTGGCCGTGGCCAGCCTCGATGGCGCCGGCCAGGACGCCCGCATCCAGCTGGCGGTGCCCCTGTCCCTGCAGACCCTGCACCAGTGGGCCAGCCTGGAGGGCAGCGATGAACTGGCCGCCCGCTGGGACGCCCAGGCCGGCCGGGTGTGCTGTGAACGCAGCCTGCGGCTGGGAGCGCTGGTGCTGGAGCGCCGCCCCTGGACCGGGGCCAGCCCCGAGCAGGTGCGGGCGGCCCTGCTGGAGGGACTGCACCAGCAGGGCCTGGCGGCCCTGCCCTGGCAGCCGGCCAGCCGCCAGCTGCAACACCGCCTGTGCCTCGCCCACCGGCACCTGGGAGCCCCCTGGCCGGACCGCAGCGATCGGGCCCTGCTGGAGGAGCTGGAGCCATGGCTGGCCCCCTGGCTCGGGGATGCCCGCAGCCTCGCCGACCTGCGCACGCTGGATCTGGAGGCCGCCCTCTGGGGCGATCTCGACTGGCCGCGGCGGCAGGAGCTCGAACAGCTGCTGCCCCAGCGCCTGCCCGTGCCCTCCGGCCGGAGCATCCCACTTGACTACAGCCGCGGCGATCCCGTTCTCGCCGTGAAGCTGCAGGAGATGTTCAGTTGCCGGGACACCCCCCGGCTCCTCGACGGCAGGCTGCCGGTGACGCTGCACCTGCTGACGCCGGCGGGCAGAGCAGCGGCGATCACCCAGGACCTGGCGGGCTTCTGGAGCGGCACCTACCGGGAGGTGCGCCGCGAACTGCGGGGCCGTTACCCCAAGCACCCCTGGCCGGAGGACGGGGCCACGGCCCCAGCCACGGCCTTCACCAAGGCTCGGCTGCAGCGCCAGAGCGACTGAGGCCCCAGCGCTGGGCGATGCTGGTCGCCGGGCTGGCACGGGCCATCCCTCCCTCACCGCTCAGCTGCGAACCCTTGAATTCGGCCGAGCCCAGCTCTCTGCAGCTCCCCCGCTACAGCGTCAGCGCCCTCAACGCCGCGGTGGCCAGCCTGCTGGAGCGGGGCTTCGCGCCACGCTTTCTGCTGGAGGCCACCGTGAGCAGGCCCCAGCTGAAGAAGGGGCATCTCTGGATGAACCTGGTGGATGACGCGTCCTCGGTGTCGGCCGTGGTGTGGGCCTCCCAGGTGCCCCGGCTCAGCTTCCTTCCCAGTGACGGCGACGGCGTGCTGGTGGTGGGCAAACTGAATTTCTGGGCGGCCCGGGCCAGCCTGAACGTGCAGGTGCTCGATCTGCGCCCGAGCCTCAGCAGCGTGCTGCGGCGCTTTGAACGGGTGCGGCAGCTGCTTGAACCGGAGGGCCTGCTGGCCCCGGAGCGCAAGCGCCCCCTGCCGGCGGAACCCGCCCGCATCGCCCTGCTCACCGGCGTGCCCAGCTCCGCCCTGGCCGACATGCTGCGCACGGCCCGGGAACGCTGGCCCGCCACCGGCATCCTGCTCGTGCCGATTCCGGTGCAGGGCGCCGTGGAAACGCAGATCTGCACGGCGCTGGAGCGGGTGGGCTCCGCCGCCCCCGCCCTGGGTGTGGAGGCGATCGTGCTGGCCCGCGGGGGAGGCAGCCGTGAGGATCTCAGCGTGTTCGACGGCGAGACCCTGGCCCGCTGCATCGCCGCAGCTCCCGTGCCGGTGGTGTGCGGCATCGGCCACGAGGACGACACCACAATCGCCGACCTGGTGGCCGATCACCGCGCCTCCACCCCCACCGCAGCCGTGGTGGCCCTGCTCCCCGACCGCCGGCAGCTGGGACTGGTAGCCCAGCAGCTGAGGCAGCACCTGGCCCAGGTGGTGGTGCTGCGCCTGCAGGGCGCCCGCCAGCGGCTGGCCCAGCTGGCGGAGCGCCTGCAGCGGCTTCACCCCAGCGATCAACTGCGCCTGCGCCGCAGGGATCTGGAGCAGGCCCGCCGGCTGCTGCAGGCCCTCTCACCCCAGCATGTGCTGGAGCGGGGCTTCGCCCTGGTGCATCGGGCCGATGGCTCCCTGGTGCGCCGCCTGGAGGATCTGGGCAACGGCGAGGTGATCGCCATCGCCCTGGCCAACGGCGAGGCGCGTGCGGTGGTGCAGGAGCTGCGCCCCACCGCCGCTGATCAGCCAGAGTGAACCCCAACCCCGCCGATCCGGCCGCCGATGGCCCGTAGCCGACGTCAGGACTCGACCCCCAGCCCTGCCGGCGGCGATGGGGAGGGCGCGGCCGACCTGAACTTCAACGAAGCCCGGGCCGCCCTTGAACTGGTGCTGGCGGAACTGCAGGCCAGCGACCTGGACGTGGAAGCGATGGCCGGCCTCTATCAGCGCGGGCGCCACTATGCCCAGCGCTGTGAGGCCATCCTCGCTGAAGTGGAGCAGGAGGTGCTGATCTGGGACGACCTGGCCAACCCGGAGGGGTCAGCAGTGCGTTATGACCCGGATTCCGATCCTCTCTGAGCCCAGCGGGCTGCACCGCCGACGATGACCGCCACCCCTTCCGGCCAGCCCGAGCGGCGGCCCTCGCCTGCCCTGCAGTGGCTGTACCTGCTCCTGGCCATCGCCGGAGCCGTGCTGCCCTGGCTGGCGAATCTGGAGTTCATGCAGGCCTACGGAGCCAGCGGGGACCTGGGGCTGTTCGTGCGCCTGGCCAACGACAACCCAGCCGCCAGCTCCCTCTCGCGGGACCTGGCCATCGGCGCCACGGCGGTGGTGATCTGGATGGTCACGGAGAGCCGCCGGCTGGAGATGCGAGGGCTGGGCTGGGTGCTGCTCAGTTGCGTCACCCTGGCCTTTGCCTGCGGGGCGCCGCTGTTCCTCTACCTACGCGAGCGCCGGCTGGCGGAACTGGCCCAACAGAACCCCGCCTGGCCCGGAACCTCCACTGCCCAAGCGCAGGGGGAAGCCCCGGAGCAGGGGGCAGCGGGCGACAAGGCTTCCATGGAATCGACCGGCTGAGCGGTGCCCTCTGGTCTGGCAGGCACGTCAGGGCAGGGTCGAGGAGCACCGCGGGTTCCCGACGGAAGATCCCACGGGATCAGCTGGGGCTCATCGGCTCTCGTCAATCACCTCGACATCGATCGTCGCCCTGCTGGCATCGAGATCAGCGGCAGGAGGTCCAGCGTCGGGTGGCCCCCCATAGGGCGCACCGCAGGCAGGACAGTGCTCCGGCGCGATCGCACGGAACCCACACACCGCACAGGTGCGGGCACGCCGCTGCAGCACCTGCCAGGCCACAAAACCCGCCGCGCCGAACAGGAGGGGGAGCAGCAACAGCGTGAGGGTGAGCCCGCCGATCAGGTCCAGCAGCAGCCGGCCGGCCGGGCTGGGCGCCAGCAGAAGCAGCGCCGCCAGGGCGATCCAGAACCAGGGCAGGGGACGGGACATCAGCGAGCCGAGCTCTCCTGCCCCATCCTGATCGATCTGAGCAGGCCGGGCTTCCACAACGCCAGACACAGGCACTGGGCGTAGTAGATCAACACGCCGATCAACCAGATCCAGAGGGTGAAGGCAAGCACCCCGCCCACCACGCCATAGGCCTGGAAACGCAGCCCCAAAGCCGGCAGGAGGGTGGCCAGGCCCAGGTTGAGGAGGTGGATACTCAGCCCGAGACAGACAGCCCCGGGCAGAAAAGCCCGCCAGGGAATCGGCAGAGAGGGCAGGCTCTTGAGCAGCACCAAAGAGGCCGCGATCGCCAGGCCGAGGGAAACGGGCAACAGCGTCAGGGGAGACCGTAACCACTGCGTCAGCGGCGTGAGAGCACCAAAACGACCGCGCACCAGCACCTGATCTGCGGTGATGAACAGACCCACCAGCAGCACCCAGGCCAGGGCCTTGGCACGGAGCCTCAGAAACCGCCACACCAGGGCTCGCCTGGATCGCAGGCTGCCCGCGACCCAGGGGCGATGAAACCAGAGCCGATCGGCCCCGCGCTGCAGGGTGAGGTAGGCGTTGGATGCCGTGAGCGCAAGGATCACCACGCCCGCAAAACCGGCACCCACCCCCTGTTGCAGAAAGCGCTCGATGCCGGCTTCCACCACCGGCACTGCAGCTGCGGGCACCACACCGGCAATCAACTCCAGCGCCCTCTCCTGCAGCGATTCAGCACGGCCCAGCAGCGCCGAAGCAATGGCCAGGGCAATCAAGCAGAGCGGAAAGATTGACTGCAGGCCGTGATAAGCGAAGGCGGCGCTGAGATCCACACAGTCATGGCGAAGCCAGAGGCGATAGGCACGCCAGAAGGGTGTGATCCAGCTCTGGCTCCACGAGCCCATCGCTCCCCCGGGTGCTGTGCTTGTCGCTGAGCGTAGATGCCCTGCTGCAGGCGCCCTGCTGCAGGCCGAGGCCTGATTGCCGGATCGAGACCCAGACCCATGCAGCTGCCCTTGCGGGGCCACCCTTGAGTGGCCGCCCTTAGCCAACAATCTCCTGGCGCCTTCAGGAGAGGCGAGGCACAAAAAAAGCCACCCTTGCGGTGGCTTTTTTCTGGAGAATAGTTTTACCTGGCATCGACCTATTTTCTCAGGGGGCTACCCCCCAAATATCGTCGGCGCTGCAGCGTTTCACAGCCGAGTTCGAGATGGATCGGCGTGGTTCCACTGCGCCATGGACACCAGGATAGTCTTCCTCCTCAGGTTGATCCCTGAGAACTGCATAGGTTAAAACACCTCCCCAACAGCTCACGCTGCCCAGTTGATGCTCTCTGGATTGAAAGCCTCGCCACGCTTCTTCGCTTGGCATTCAGAGCTCAAGTGTTGGTCAAGCCCTCGGTCTATTAGTACTCCTCTGCTTCACGCATTACTGCGCTTCCACATAGAGCCTATCAACGGGTGTTCTTCCCGTGACCTTACTGGCTTAACGCCATGGGAATACTCATCTTGAGGTGGGCTTCCCACTTAGATGCTTTCAGCGGTTATCCTCTCCGCACATGGCTACCCAGCGTTTACCGTTGGCACGATAACTGGCACACCAGAGGTGCGTTCCTCCCGGTCCTCTCGTACTAGGGAGAAATCCTCTCAATATTCCTGCGCGTGCACCGGATATGGACCGAACTGTCTCACGACGTTCTGAACCCAGCTCGCGTACCGCTTTAATGGGCGAACAGCCCAACCCTTGGGACCGACTTCAGCCCCAGGTTGCGATGAGCCGACATCGAGGTGCCAAACCTCCCCGTCGATGTGAACTCTTGGGGAGATCAGCCTGTTATCCCTAGAGTAACTTTTATCCGTTGAGCGACGGCCCTTCCACGCAGAACCGTCGGATCACTAAAGCCGAGTTTCCTCCCTGTTCGACTTGTAGGTCTCACAGTCAAGCCTGCTTCTGCTTTTACACTCGTCGGCTGATTTCCAACCAGCCTGAGCAGACCTTTGCGCGCCTCCGTTACCTTTTAGGAGGCGACCGCCCCAGTCAAACTGCCCACCTGATACTGTCCGGCCCCCGGATAACGGGTGGCCGTTAGAACTTAAGCTCGAAAAGAGTGGTATCTCACCAGTGGCTCACCATCACCCGCAAGCAATGGATCAATGCCTCCCACCTATCCTGCGCATTCCGAGCCCGAGCACAATACCAAGCTACAGTAAAGCTTCATAGGGTCTTTCTGTCCGGGTGCACGTAGTCCGCATCTTCACAGACAATTCTATTTCGCCGAGCCTCTCTCCGAGACAGCGCCCAGATCGTTACGCCTTTCGTGCGGGTCGGAACTTACCCGACAAGGAATTTCGCTACCTTAGGACCGTTATAGTTACGGCCGCCGTTCACCGGGGCTTCAGTCGCCAGCTTCGCTTGCGCTGACCAGCTTCCTTAACCTTCCGGCACTGGGCAGGCGTCAGCCCCCATACATCGTCTTGCGACTTAGCGGAGACCTGTGTTTTTGGTAAACAGTCGCCTGGGCCTCTTCACTGCGACCAGCTCTCGCTGGCACCCCTTCTCCCGAAGTTACGGGGCCATTTTGCCGAGTTCCTTAGAGAGAGTTACCTCGCGCCCCTCGGTATTCTCTACCACCCCACCTGTGTCGGTTTCGGGTACAGGCAATCATGCCTTAACGGGTCTAGGGCTTTTCTTGGAAGCTTGACGTCACCCACTTCGCTGCCGTAGCAGCTCGCACTCACGCCTCAGCTCAAGCTGTTTTCGCCAGCTCTCAACGCCTTGAACGCTTGGACCAGTAACCAACATCTGGCTGGGCTAGCCTTCTCCGTCCCCCTTCCCAAAACATGATCGGTACAGGAATATTCACCTGTTGTCCATCGACTACGCCTTTCGGCCTCGCCTTAGGTCCTGACTAACCCTCCGCGGACGAGCCTGCCGGAGGAACCCTTAGGGTTTCGGGGCATGGGATTCTCACCCATGTTTTCGCTACTCAAGCCGACATTCTCACTTCCATGCAGTCCACGCCCGCTTACGCTAACGCTTCACCCCACATGGAACGCTCCCCTACCATTTACATGTTCCTAAGAACAACTAAATCCGCAGCTTCGGTACGATGCTTAGCCCCGTTCATTTTCGGCGCAGGATCGCTCGACCAGTGAGCTATTACGCACTCCTTTGAGGATGGCTGCTTCTAGGCAAACCTCCTGGTTGTCTGGGCAATCCCACCTCCTTTATCACTCAGCATCGATTTGGGGACCTTAGCTGGCGGTCTGGGCTGTTTCCCTTTCGACCATGGAGCTTATCCCCCACAGTCTGACTGCCTAGTTACACACAGAGTATTCAGAGTTTGTCTCGATTTGGTACCGCTCTCGCAGCCCGCACCGAAACAGTGGCTTTACCCCCCTGCTGGAGCACTAGACGCTACGCCTCAACGTATTTCGGGGAGAACCAGCTAGCTCCGGGTTCGATTGGCATTTCACCCCTAACCACAGCTCATCCGCTGATTTTTCAACATCAGTCGGTTCGGACCTCCACTTGGTATCACCCAAGCTTCATCCTGGCCATGGTTAGATCACCCGGGTTCGGGTCTATAAACACTGACCTGCGCCCTATTCAGACTCGCTTTCGCTATGGCTCCACCATTCCCGGTTTAACCTGCCAGTGCCTATAAGTCGCCGGCTCATTCTTCAACAGGCACACGGTCACCCGATCAGTCGGGCTCCCATTGCTTGTAAGCTCACGGTTTCATGTTCTATTTCACTCCCCTCCCGGGGTTCTTTTCACCTTTCCCTCGCGGTACTGTTGCGCTATCGGTCACACAGGAGTACTTAGCCTTACGAGGTGGTCCTCGCGGATTCACACGGAATTTCACGTGCTCCGTGCTACTCGGGATCCAGCTAGGCCAACTCTCCTTTCGAATACGGGGCTTTCACCCTCTGTGGCGCGCCTTTCAAACGCTTCTTCTAGGTTTGTTGGTCCACGTTGCTGTCCCACAACCCCGATGGACGAATCCATCGGTTTAGGCTCTTCCCCGTTCGCTCGCCGCTACTCAGGGAGTCGTTTTTACTTTCCTTTCCTCCAGCTACTAAGATGTTTCAGTTCGCTGGGTTGGCTCGAACCGCCCTATGGATTCAGGCGGCCGTTCTAGGGGTTGCCCCATTCGGAAATTCCCGGATCAAAGCGTGTTTCCAGCTCCCCGAGACTTATCGCAGGTAACCACGTCCTTCATCGCCTCTGTGTGCCAAGGTATCCACCGTGAGCCCTTTGTAGCTTGACCAATATCCTTCCCAATGTCTTACGGCTGTTGACGCCGCTTCTCTCGGATTCACCTGCTTACCACCATCAGCTCACCGGTCAAGGCTCCCTGATCGTCGCTTGTGGTTTGAATACCAAAATCGAACTCCCGCAGCCTGGCTGGATTGGCCATTCCTTGGAAGAACACTGGAAAGTCTCGGCTCTAAACGTCATAGAATCCCCAATCACCAACCCCAATCAGCCCGGTTTCCCAAACTGATCAAAACTGGTCATCGGCATCCATGAGATGCTTTCTTTCCAGACTCACCTATGCAGTTGTCAAGGTTCTAGGCTGAACATCCCACCGGCCAACATCCGTCAGCAGGTGTGAGTCCAGCATTCAAGATCCCCTGGTTCGCATCGCAACGATGCTCCACCATCTGTGCTTCTCTGCACTTGAATCCTGAAGGCTGGAGTCATCCTCAGCTCCTCTCCTTCCCGTCTAGTTCACTCCCTCTCGGCTCTCTGGCTTACGCTTGTGGAGCTTTGCTATGGAGGTTAGCGGACTCGAACCGCTGACATCCTGCTTGCAAAGCAGGCGCTCTACCAACTGAGCTAAACCCCCAGCTGTCAAGTCCTGCCTGCTCAGCAGGCTTTGAATGGGCCATCCTGGACTTGAACCAGGGACCTCACCCTTATCAGGGGTGCGCTCTAACCACCTGAGCTAATGGCCCAGGAGCCATGGGGTGACCTAGACAACGTTTAAGAACTGAAATAGCAAATCTAGTCTCCTCTGATTGCTCAGACTCTCTGATTCGCTCCTTGAGGTACCGATCGACCTAAGGTGACAGGATCATGGCCTAAGATAAAATTACTCAGACATCACGATCAGGTTTGTCTCCCTGTTAGGAGGTGATCCAGCCGCACCTTCCGGTACGGCTACCTTGTTACGACTTCACCCCAGTCATCAGCCCCACCTTCGACGTCCTCCTCCACAAGGGTTGGAGTAACGGCTTCGGGCGTGGCCAACTTCCATGGTGTGACGGGCGGTGTGTACAAGGCCCGGGAACGTATTCACCGCAGTATGCTGACCTGCGATTACTAGCGATTCCTCCTTCACGTAGGCGAGTTGCAGCCTACGATCTGAACTGAGCCACGGTTTATGGGATTTGCTAGCTCTCGCGAGTTTGCTGCCCTTTGTCCGTAGCATTGTAGTACGTGTGTAGCCCAGGATGTAAGGGGCATGATGACTTGACGTCATCCACACCTTCCTCCGGTTTATCACCGGCGGTCTCTCTAGAGTGCCCAACTGAATGCTGGCAACTAAAGACGTGGGTTGCGCTCGTTGCGGGACTTAACCCAACATCTCACGACACGAGCTGACGACAGCCATGCACCACCTGTCTCTGCGCTCCCGAAGGCACCCCCTCGTTTCCAAGGGGTTCGCAGGATGTCAAACCCTGGTAAGGTTCTTCGCGTTGCATCGAATTAAACCACATACTCCACCGCTTGTGCGGGCCCCCCGTCAATTCCTTTGAGTTTCACACTTGCGTGCGTACTCCCCAGGCGGAACACTTAACGCGTTGGCTACGACACCGAGGGGGTCGATTCCCCCGACACCTAGTGTTCATCGTTTACGGCCAGGACTACAGGGGTATCTAATCCCTTTCGCTCCCCTGGCTTTCGTCCATGAGCGTCAGTTATGGCCCAGCAGAGCGCCTTCGCCACTGGTGTTCTTCCCGATATCTACGCATTTCACCGCTACACCGGGAATTCCCTCTGCCCCTACCACACTCAAGCCTCACAGTTTCCATTGCCGAAATGGAGTTAAGCTCCACGCTTTGACAACAGACTTATCAGGCCGCCTGCGGACGCTTTACGCCCAATAATTCCGGATAACGCTTGCCACTCCCGTATTACCGCGGCTGCTGGCACGGAATTAGCCGTGGCTTATTCATCAAGTACCGTCAGATCTTCTTCCTTGATAAAAGAGGTTTACAGCCCAGAGGCCTTCATCCCTCACGCGGCGTTGCTCCGTCAGGCTTTCGCCCATTGCGGAAAATTCCCCACTGCTGCCTCCCGTAGGAGTCTGGGCCGTGTCTCAGTCCCAGTGTGGCTGATCATCCTCTCAGACCAGCTACTGATCGATGCCTTGGTAGGCTCTTACCCCACCAACTAGCTAATCAGACGCGAGCTCATCCTCAGGCGAAATTCATTTCACCTCTCGGCATATGGGGTATTAGCGGCCGTTTCCAGCCGTTATCCCCCTCCTGAGGGCAGATTCTCACGCGTTACTCACCCGTCCGCCACTAACCCGAAGGTTCGTTCGACTTGCATGTGTTAAGCACGCCGCCAGCGTTCATCCTGAGCCAGGATCAAACTCTCCGTTGTAGTTCAAATCCTCTTGCCCACTCTTATCTCCTTATCGAAAATAAAAGCAAACTCAATCTGAATTGCTTATTCCCATCAGCTCCTACTCGCGTAGGCCTGACAGTTTAAGCTCCCTTCTTCTGACAGATAGGGCTCACAAGAGTGCAAGGATCAAAACTCACCTAACCTCTTCTCAGACATTAGCTGCGCTCCTCTCGCTTGACTTTCCCAGATCTCAGATCCGGTCGCACCGGCAACACATCTCTGCGCTTGCCGCTGCTTCATTTCTTTTGACGGGACCTCACACCCTCACTGCTCGTTCGTCAAAATCCGTCCTCCACGTTCGCCGTCTCCAGCTCCCGCGTCCTCAGGCCCTTGACACAGTGAAAGCGTCAGTTCCTAAACGTTTTGGGTTGTCCAGGTTCAGCTGCTTCCGCCCCCTCACCTTCCGGCTCTGGGCTCTCGGCAGCTCGTCGCCTCCCGGCGACTCAGAAAACTTACATCACCGGCGGCTTCCGCCTTCCCCGGTTCTGCAAGCTGCGCTCCCCTCTCGGTGACGCGCAGTCCAAAACCATACCACGCGTACCGCCCTCTCCGCAATCATCGTCTCCGAACCGGGCAGCAAACCTGCTCTGGACTGGTAGATCAGGCCACCAGGGCCTCTCCCCAGGGCAGAAAACGGGCCAGAGTGTCCTGCTGATCAGCTGCCAGCACGGGAAAATCAGCTTCGCTGAGATCCGAGCCCGGATGCAGGCACTCGGGAGATCGGGCCAGCCAGCGCAGGGAGCAGTCGAGCTCGGTGAGCACCAGCCAGGCCGCCGCCAGATCCCAGATCTTGGGTGTGGCCTCCAGGGCGGCGACGGTCTGGCCCATGGCGACGCTGACCAGATTGAGACTGGCCACCCCCAGCAGGCGGATCTTGCCGGGGAAACGCTGATGGGGCAGTTTCTGCAACACGCCGATCGAGCGGCTGCAGAGGGAAGCGCAGCCTGCCGGATGGCTCTGAAGCGACGGGGGAGCCAGGCGTTTGCCGTTGCGCCAGGCCCCCTGGCCGCGCAGTGCCACGATCCGTTGGCGCAGGGGGGGCACATCCAGGACCGCCATCTGGGGCCGCCCATCTTGAAATCGGGCCAGGGAAATCGCCCAGTAGGGAATTCCGGCAGCAAAGTTGGTGGTGCCGTCCAGGGGATCCACCACCCAGTAGCTGGATGTGGCGGGCACATGCCGGTCACCCTCCTCACTGAGCACGCCCTCTCCAGGAAAGTACTCGGCCAGTCCACGCACCAGCGTGGCGTCACTCCAGCGGTCACAGGCCGTGATCAGGCTGCCATCAGCTTTCACATCGGACGCCATATGGCCGAAATCGCGGCGCTGGCGCTCGCCCACCCGATCCAGCAGGGCCATCAGACCCGGGTCCAGATCAGCAGGGGAGGGGGCCACGGTCATCCAAGCTCAAGGGACAGCACCCTGGTGAGGCTGCGTCCCGTATCTTCCCTGAACTGGCGCAGGTTCACCCGACTCAGGGCCACCAGAGCCCCAAGGGCCACCATCACCTCCACGCTCAGAACCAGGGCATAGGCCGGAAACGCTGACCCATCCAAGCCCAGCCATCCCGCCAGCCAGCGACCGAGATCCAGGAGTCCACCACCAAACACCTTGCCAAGGGCCCGGGACATGGCCTGGGCCAGGCCCCAAACCCCCACGAAGGTGCCGGCCGCTTCCGGCAGGGTGAGGTCGAGCATCAGCACCAGAGCACTGTTGGTGCCGATGCCAGCCGAGAAGCCGAACACCAGCATCACCACCTGCAGCAGCGTCACCTGCGCGGTGAAACCGGCCAGCAGCAGCAAGAGCAGGCTGGCGGCGATCAACTGACAACCCAGCCGGGCTGTGGCCAACTTGCCGAAGCGGGGAACGATCCACACCCCGGCCACCAGCAGACCAAGCAGGGTGCCGATCCCCCAGATGGCATTGAGTGAAGCCGTGGCGGCGATCGGCATGCCGAACACCTCCGCCCCATAGCTCTCCAGGATCGGGTCCTGGAGAAAGAGGCCCAGGGTGAAGAGCACCAGGAACAGAAAGAACACCAGCACCTGACGGCTGGAGGTGACCAGGGCCCAGGCTTGCTGGAGGGTGATGGCGTCCTCCCGCCTGGCCGGCCCGGTCGTTGGCGAGGAGTGCCGGTGCCTGGAGCGCTCCATGCCGAGGGTGGCGACCAGGGTGAGCAACAGCACCGTGCCCACCACGCCCACCATGAACCGCAGCAGGGCCGGCTCCAGCACCGCTGGATCCGTGACCCCGTCCAGGCTGCGTAGGGCAATGGCCGTGGCAATGGCCCCTACCACGATCCCCACCGTGAGCAGACACCAGATGATGCCCACCGCCTTGGAGCGCTCACGCTCAGTGGTGCGATCGATCACCAGGGCGAGATAGGGGGTGCTGGCCATCGAGACCGCCAGACCGTAGAGGGAGAAGAGGCCGCAGAGGGCAGCGACACCGGCCCACAGCAGCCCTGGGCGATCCCCCGCCAGCAGGCGCGAGACATGGAAGATCAGCGGCACCGAGAGCACAGCCAGACCGCAGAACAGGCTGGCTCCCAGCCAGATGTAGGGAACGCGGTGACGGCCGCCGATGGGGAAGGCATCGGACAGCTGGCCGAACAACACCCGACTGGGAGACACGAACTGCTCGAAGGCCAGGGCCAGGCCCACCAGCAGGGCCGGGAAGCCAAGCTCGCTGATCATCACCCGATTCATCAGGCCGGCGAACACCACCGCAAGGCAGCCCAGACATCCCTGAAACAGCCCCAGCCGGAGCGTGGCGGCGAGTCCCAGGCCTGGGACTGGGACTGCGGCGGCGGTTGGCGAGGGGCCGGACAAAGGGAATCGGGTTGGACGAAGGGGGGTGGACGAAGGGGGGTGAAGGAGCAGTGGGCGCAGCCGGCGCGGCTCAGACGGCGCCGGGGTTGGCTGCCTCGCATGCCGGCAGGAGGCGGGCGGGTTCCACCGGAATGTCGGACACACCGACGGGCTTCACCGCTGGCAAGGTGCGAGCCGGGCAGGCAATGATCTGATCGAGGCCTGTGCGGCGGCGCAGCTCCGCCAGGCGCTTGTTGTAGTCGGTGATGGCGTTGGAGAACCGCACCTCCGCCTGGGTGAGGTCGCGCTGGTTATCCACCACTTCCCGCTGGGTGGTGACCCCCGCCTGGAAGCGCAGGCGTGCCAGACGCAGGGATTCCCGGGCAGAGATCACTTCCCGGGCTGTGGTGGTGATGTTGCGGTTGTTTTTCTCGAGTTCGTAGAAGCTTTCTTCCACGTCAAATCGGATGGCGTCTCGCCGCTGGGAGAACCGGAACGTGTTTTCCTCAGCCACCTGGCGGTTGCGGCGCGACTCGGCTGCTGCTGCACCGCCATCAAACAGACGCCAATTCACGCCCAACCCCAGGCTGAAATCAAAATTACCGCGCGAACTGATGTCATTGCTGGTGATATCACCATCACTCCAATTGGCACCTAAAGCGGTGAAAATATTCAGGAACGGCTGCACATCCGCCAGGGCAGCATTGGCCTGGCTGTTTGCGATTGAGATATCCAGCACGATCTGATCCAATTCCTCGCGGAAGGCATAGGCCGCCACGATGCTTTCCTGCAGACTGGGCTGCCAAACGCCCAGCACCCGGGACGGGTCCTGGGCTGTGGGGGTGACGGTCTGGGGCAGGTCCAGCAGCGACGCCAGGGCCCGGCGGGCAACCGATTGCGTTGCCAGGGCACTGGTGAGGAGCTGTTGATCCCGGGCGAGCTGGGTTTCGGCCTCCAGCACCTCAAGCTTGGTGGCGACTCCCGCCTGGAACCGTGCCCGAGAGTCCCTGAGGCTCACCAGGGAGGCCCGCACAGACTCCTGGCCGATCCGCACCTGATCATCAGCCTGCTGAAGATCAAAATAGGCCTGGGCAGCCTGTAACCGGAGATCACGGAGGGCAATCACGTATTGGTACTTGGCGCGCTCGAACTGATCCCTGGCAGCCGCAATCGTGGGATTGCGTCGCGGATCAATCAAACCCCAGCGGGCGGAGAGAACCACACCCGCATCCCAGCGATCGCCATTGACGGTGTCCGATCGCCGCCGGTTCACCACATTGCCATTCTCATCTTCAACGGGCGTGCCGTCTTCGTTGAGCCGGGGTACGTTGCGGGTCACCCTGGACGAGCCGGCGCTGAACCGGGGAAAAGCGGAACCCGCGTCAAGGTCGATCGTCGGGTACCACTGTGCAATCTGCGCGCGCAGGTTGCTCTGGGCCTGATCCACCTGACTGGCGATCGCCTTGAGATTGGGGTTATTGACCTCAGCCAGCGTCTCCACCTGGGCCAGGGTGAGGGGGCGGAGTTCCTTGATCGTGACCTGGTCGGGACGGACTGGCAGCGCCAGGGGGGCGGGAGCTGCCAGGCCATCCAGAGGCTGGGGCAGTTCAGTGGCGGCGGGGGGGACCAGCTTGGGATTGACCCGCGGCCGCTCCCCCTTGACGTCCGGGGCCAGGGGGAGGGACTGGGACTGGGGCTGGGGTTGTTGGCTGAGCGGCGCGGGGCTGTCTTCCGGGGCTGAGACTGCTGCTTCAGACTGTTGGGCCAGTACAGGCGGCGTGAGCAGGGGAAGACCCAGCACGCTGACCAGGGCCAGTCGGGTAGCGGAGAGGGGCACGCCTTGCTTGAGCTTGTGGTGGGAGTTTAAGGATCTCCTGGAGAATTGAAGGATGCGCAACAGACAGCCACCAGGTCAGCCGCACCACCCACCGGATGGATGGGAATCTCAAGTGCCTGTTCCAGCTCCGCCAGGGACATGTCATCCAGAAACATAGGCTCCCCCTGGCGCAGGGTGACCGCTGGCAGCAGCAATCCCTGGCCGAGATCCCGCCCCCTGAGCCCTTCCTGCAGGTCGGAACCGGTGAGCAGCCCGGTGACCACCTGCTCCTGCCCCCAGTAGGGACTGGGCAGTCCATGCAGGCTCAGCTCCAGGCCCTCGATGGCATTGAGCCTCCGCACCACGGGCTGCAGCGCCTCGGCGACCAGCTGGCCCACCACCCAACTGAGACGCCGGGGCCGCGCGATGCGCCCTGGCAGGACAGCGGTGGCCCGATCCAGCTCCTCGAGGAAGGCCCGGATGCTGCCCACACCGTTTTCCTGCTGGGGCAGATCCTCGTAGCTGGCGCGCGGCGGCAGGGGCAGGCCAGCGATCAGGTACCACTCATCGGAGAGCCAGGCGAAGCGGCTGCCCAGGCGCTGCTGGAACTCCGCCTGCAGCGGCTCCACCAGGGCGATCACGGCCCGGGCCGCCGCCCGGTCCACCGGCACCAGGTCATCGCCAGGCGGCCGGAAGCGGGTGAGGCCCACGGGCACCACGGCTGCCGAGAGCACCGCCGGCCAGTCGCCGCCGGCAAAGCCGGCCAGATCGCGCAACGTGCGCTCCAGGGCCGCTCCGTCGTTGAGCCCGGGGCACACCACCACCTGGGCGTGGATCTGCAGATCCCGCTGCTGGAACCAGCGCAGCTGCTCCAGCAGCAGGCCGGCGCGCGGATTCACCAGCAGGCGGCTGCGCAGCTCGGGCTCGGTGGCGTGCACCGACACGAACAGGGGCGAGAGGCGCTGGGTCTCGATGCGGCGCCAGTCGGCCTCAGTGAGGTTGGTGAGGGTGAGGTAGGAGCCGTAGAGAAAGCTGAGCCGGTAGTCGTCGTCCTTGAGGTAGAGGCTGCGGCGCTTCCCCGGTGGCTGCTGGTCGATGAAGCAGAAGGGGCAGGCGTTGTTGCACTGCCTGAGCCCATCGAACAGGGCCTCGGTGAAGCCCAGGCCCAGGCCCTCGTCGAGGTCCTTCTCGATCTCCACCGTATGGAGGCTGCCGTCGGGGTCTTCCACCTCCAGCACCAGCTCCTCGTCGCCCACCAGAAACTGCAGGTCGATCAGGTCGCGGGGGCGCTGGCCGTTGATGCTCAGCAGCCTGTCGCCGGGCTGGAAGCCCAGCTCCTCGCCGATCGAGCCCGGTTCCACCGTGGCCACCACGGCCGGCTGGGGCAGCCGGGGCGCACTGCCATCGGCGGGCTCGACGACGGCAATTCCGGCGGAGGGTTCGTTCCACATCGGCGGCGGCGCTGCCCTGGAGCTCTACCCCTCCACTGTGGCGCGCAGCCAGAGCAGGATGGCCACCCCGAAGGCCAGGCGGTAGGCCACGAAGATCCAGGTGCTGTGGCGCTGCAGGAAGCGCAGCAGCCAGGCGATCGCCAGCCACGAGACCACCGCCGCCGAGAGAATCCCCACCAGCAGGGGGATCGCGCCGCCATTGGCCGGGGCCTCCAGGGCGCCTTTGAGCTCCACCAGGCCGGCCAGGGTGATAGCCGGCAAACCCAGTAGAAACGAGAACCGCGCCGCCGCGGCCCGCTCCCAGCCATCGAACAGCGAGGCGGTGAGGGTGCTGCCGGAACGCGAGACGCCCGGCACCAGGGCCAGGGCCTGGGCCAGCCCCACCAGCACGCCATCGATGGGCCGCACCTGCTCGATCGTGCGGCGGCGCTTGCCCACCACTTCGGCCAGGGCCAGCAGCAGCGCCATCACGATCGACACGATCGCGATCGAGCCCATGCTGCGCACCGGGGCGTTGTCGTAGTCCGGCACCCAGAGCTTGAGGGCCAGGCCGCCCAGCACGATCGGCACGGTGCCCAGGGCCATGGCCAGGCCGAGGCGTGCCGCGGGATCGCCCCACTGGCCATGGCGGAAGGCCCGGACCATGCCCCGGCCCACCTCCAGCAGGTCGCGGCGGAAGAAGGCCAGCACGGCGGCGATGCTGCCCAGCTGGATCACGGCGGTCACCGACACGCCCGGATCACCCCAGCCCAGCAGCACCGGCACCACCTTGAGGTGGGCGGTGCTGCTGATCGGCAGAAATTCAGTGAGGCCCTGCACCACCCCCAGCACCAGGGCACGAAAGCAGACCTCCACAAGTCCCGCACCATCCTGCGCAGCCACGGGCACCGCCTGCGCGGTAGCGAAGCAGTGGGCGATGGCGACCAGCGCGCTTGGCAAAACAGCAGGGGGGCTCGGGACCACGTGAAGCTATGGCGGCAGGCCCGCCCAAAACCCTTAAGGTTGCACAACTTTCTTCACACGTCGGGTGATCGGGGTTTCAGTGAGCGCATTGCCAGCCAGCGCAGCCCCAGCGATCGCCGGAGCTGGGGCCGGGTCCCTGGTGCCAGCCTGGCCACCAGCCCAGGCCTTGCCGGCAGCGCCAGGGACCCGGCAGCCCCAGGCCAGGGCCCTGCAATCCGCCATGGGCTGGCCGGCTCTGTTGCTGAGCGGCCTGCTGGTGGCGCTGCCGGTGTTTGTGGAGGCGCCCTGGGTGCGCCACGCCCCCTTCAGCGCTGTGCTGTTCACCGCCGTGCTGCTGGCCGTGGGCGTGGGCCTCGCCCACGGCGACCGGGCCGGCCTGCGGCGCTGCGGCGAGGTGCTGGTGGGTTTCAGTGGCAGCTGGCTGGCTGGAGCCCTGTTCTGGGGGTGGGCCCGCCAGTACCCGGTCTGCCATCTGCCCCTGGAGGCCCTGGCCCTGCCCCTGGCCCTGGGCGGTCTGGGTGGTCGCTGGCGCCTGGCCTGCGGCTTCTACCTGGGCTCGTTGCTGGGTACGGCCGCCACCGATGCCGCCATCGCCGCCACCGGCCTGATGCCCCTCTGGCCCCTGGCCGTCGGCGCCTCCCCAGCCGCCGCCGCGGAGCTGCTGAATCAGGCGGCCAGCACCCTGCTCCATCCCGCCCCCCTGCTGCTGGTTGGCGGCTTCGGTCTCGGACTCGTGCAGATCAGCCGCCTGCTCTGGCGACGGGGCCCGGTGGGCCGGGTCGCCGCCACCTCCCTGGCCACCACCCTGGTGGTGGACGCCCTCTTCCTGGTGCTCGCCCTGATCGCTCCGGGGCTGAGCGGACTGATCTGAAGATCTGCTACCGCCAGTGCCAGCCCAGCCAATCCCCAACAGGGCGTTCTGTAGCGTTGGCGCTCGGTGGTGCACCCACCTGATCTCCCATCCTTCCGAGAGGTGTTGCGATGAAACGGCTGGTTGCCTGGCTCACGACCGGGGTTCTACTGGCTGGCCTGCTGATGGGCCTGGTCCTGCCGCCTGTGGTGCATGCCGCTGAACTCCGCAACCTCGCCGACGACAAGATCGCCGAGCGGGGCGACAAGATTGACCTCAACAACTGCTCGGTGCGTCGCTTCCAGAGCTTTCCCGGCATGTACCCCACCCTGGCGGGAAAGATCGTGCTGGGCGGCCCCTACAGCGCGGTGGATGACGTGCTTGACCTCGACCTGACGGAGCGCCAGCGGGAGCTGTTCAACAAGTACAAGGCCAACTTCACGGTCACGCCCCCAGCCATCGCCCTCAATGAGGGTTTCGATCGCATCAACGACGGCCAATACCGCTGAGCCCCTGTCCCTAAGCTCTCCGAGCCGTTGCAAGCCGTCGGGCCTCCGGCGGCTTTTTTGATGCCGGCACGGCCGGGAGGAACCGGCAGCCATGGCAGCTGACATTGACCAGGAGGCGCAGGGCTGGGATCCGCTCTACGACCAGCCCTGGGACGTGGTGGTGGTGGGCGGCGGCGCCGCCGGCCTGATGGCCTGCCTGGAATTGCCAGCCCATCTGCGCGTGCTCCTGCTCAGCAAGGAGCGCAAACCCCGTTCCGCCAGCCGCTGGGCCCAGGGCGGGATTGCCGCGGTGACGGCGGCCGGAGACAGCTTCACCAGCCACATCGAGGACACCCTCAGGGCCGGTGCCGGCCTCTGCAACCGCGACGCCGTGGAGCTGCTGGTGCACGAGGCGCCGGCCTGCGTGCAGCGGCTGCTCGAACTGGGCATGGCCTTTGATCGCGATGGGCCGGGCCTGAGCACCACCCTCGAGGCCGCCCACAGCCACCGGCGCGTGCTCCATGCCCAGGACCGCACCGGTGGAGCCCTGGTGGATGCCCTGGAGCGGGAGGTGCGGCGGCGGCCGGGCCTGGTGCAGCGCCAGAGCGTGGTGGTGCTGCGCCTCTGGGTGGAAGGGGACCGCTGCCAGGGGCTGCAACTCCTGGCCGACGGCGTGATCGGCTGGGTGGCGGCCCGGTCCGTGGTGCTGGCCACCGGTGGAGGGGGCCATCTGTTCGCCCACACCACCAACCCGGCCCAGGCCAGCGGCGATGGGCTGGCGATGGCCTGGGAAGCGGGAGCTGAGCTGCAGGACCTGGAATTCGTGCAGTTCCATCCCACCGCCCTGATGCTGCCCGATGCGCCCCACTTCCTGATCTCGGAAGCGGTGCGCGGCGAAGGGGCCCGGCTGCGCGACCACCGCGGCCAGAGCCCCGTGGCCCATCTGGCTGGCGCCGACCTGGCGCCGCGGGATCAGGTAAGCCGTGCCCTCGCACGCCACATGCAGGAGCAACACGTGAGCCACGTCTGGCTGGACCTGCGCCCGGTGGGTGCGGAGCGCCTGCTGCGCCAGTTCCCGACGATCGTGGGGCGCTGCCGCCAGCTGGGGCTGGAGCCCACCCAGGAGCCCCTGCCGGTGGCCCCGGCGGCCCATTACTGGATGGGGGGTGTGGCCACCGATCTGCGGTCGGCCACCACGGTGCCTGGGCTCTACGCCGTGGGCGAAGTGGCCTGCACCGGCGTGCACGGGGCGAACCGGCTGGCCAGCAACTCCCTGATGGAATGCCTCGTGTTCGCCCGTCAGCTGGGGGGAATCGCGCTGCCGCCGCTCCGCTGCCTTCGGCCGGCCGGGTGGCAGACGGCAGCGGAGCGGCGGCGGCAGCGGCTGGCCACCGCCCTGCCCGATCGCCCCCAGCTGTTGGAGGCGATCGGCCGCCTGCGCGACCTCTGCTGGCAGGTGGCGGGGGTGGAGCGCCAGGGCCACAGCCTGGGGCTGGCCCTGGGCGAACTGCATCGGCAGCGCCAACGGCTGGATGCCCTGCCGGCCTGGCGCCAGGCCAGCGCTCTGCCGGTGACGGACCACCTGCTGCTCAGCCATCAGGAGGGCGAGGACTTCGCCGCTCTGCAGGAATGGCACCAGCGGCTGATCCTGACGGAACTGCTGGTGGAGGCCGCCCTGTTCCGCCGGGAAAGCCGCGGTGGCCACTTCCGCAGCGATGCCCCAGCGGCCCAGCCCCACTGGCGGCGACACAGCTGCCAGGAGAGGGGGAGCGGCATCCGGACCCGACCTGTGCGGGGCTAGGCCGTCAGGGTTTGAAACCGCTGCGTTCGGCCAGCTGCTGCAGGGATTTCACACCGGAATCCAGCTTGCCGTTGATCTCCCAGCTGGGAAAACCCTGGATGGCCTTGGCGGCACAGCGCTCCGTCTGGCTGTCCCGACCATCGGCGGCACATTCCACGATGGTGAGGCGATCGGCCGCCTCCTTGCCGAACAGCTGTTTCTGGTCGTTGCAGTGGGGGCACCACCAGGCGGAATACATCACCGCTCCCGTGCTGCTGAGGTGCTCGGCCAGGGCAATGGCCTCCGGGGTGCTGGTGCTGGTCACCGCCGGTGGCACGCCGCGGCCCCCGAGTTCACCGGCGGGCCGATCGACCGCCGCGGCCCAGCCGAGACCTGCCAGCCCCACCACCAGGGCCACCAGCACCACCCGGAACACCAGCTGGCCGCGATCGGGCCACTCGCCCGAGAGCAGGCTGAGCACAAACAGCGCCAGGCTGAGCAGGGCCGAGAGCACGCAGAAGAAACAGAACGCCTGGATCTTCAGCACCATCACCCCCATCAGCACCAGGCTGAACACCGCCATGCCGGTGCTGATCAGCAGCAATCCCCAGCCACTGAAGGAGGCCAGGCGCGATCGGGACTCGCCCCGGAGCACCAGCGGCAGCAGGGCCAGCACCAGCACCGCCAGGTAGGCCAGAAAGCCGTACAGGGAGAGGGGCTGGCCCAGCACCGTGCCCCAGGCACTGCCGAGCACCTTGTCGCAGCCGTCGGCACCGCCGGGGCAGGTGAGGGAGCCGAGCACACCCCAGCGCTTGAGGGTGATCGTGCCGGTGTCGATCGCCCCAACGGTGGCCAACACGGCCATCACCACCCGCAGCCAGCGGCTGCCGGTGTCCGTGCGGCGCCGGCTGGCACTGAGGCGATCGCTGAGGCGGCTGGATGTCACAGGGAACAGGCGACCGCCGCATTCTCGCAGCCACGCCGGACGTGCGCCTGACCCATAGGGTGGAGGGTCGGGACGGCTGTGCCCCTCTGCCTGCTGACGATGACGAAACCAACCGTGGCCTTCGCCCACCTGGGCTGCGAGAAGAACCGGGTGGACACCGAGCACATGCTCGGCCTGCTGGCCGAGGCCGGCTATGGGGTGAGCGCCGATGAGAGTGATGCCAACGTGGTGGTGGTGAACACCTGCAGCTTCATCCAGGACGCCCGCGAGGAGTCGGTGCGCACGCTGGTGGAACTGGCGGAGCAGGGCAAGGAGCTGATCATCGCCGGCTGCCTGGCCCAGCACTTCCAGGAGGAGCTGCTGGAGAGCCTGCCGGAGGCCAGGGCGATCGTGGGCACCGGCGACTACCAGCACATCGTGAGCGTGCTGGAGCGGGTGGAGGCGGGTGAGCGGGTGAACCAGGTGAGTGCCACCCCCACCTTCGTGGCCGACGAGCACCTGCCCCGCTACCGCACCACCAGCGAGGCCGTGGCCTACCTGAAGGTGGCCGAGGGCTGCGACTACCGCTGCGCCTTCTGCATCATTCCCCACCTGCGCGGCGACCAGCGGTCCCGCCCGATCGAGAGCATCGTGGCTGAGGCCAGCAGCCTCGCCGCCCAGGGGGTGCAGGAGCTGGTGCTGATCAGCCAGATCACCACCAACTACGGCCTGGACCTCTACGGCAAACCGATGCTGGCCGAGCTGCTGCGGGCCCTGGGGGAGGTGGAGATTCCCTGGGTCCGGGTGCACTACGCCTACCCCACCGGGCTCACCCCCGAGGTGCTGGCGGCCTATCGGGAGGTGCCGAACGTGCTGCCGTATCTGGATCTGCCGCTGCAGCACAGCCATCCCGAGGTGCTGCGGGCGATGAACCGCCCCTGGCAGGCCGAGGTGACCGGCGGCCTGCTGAGGCGCATCCGCGAGCAGCTGCCCGAGGCGGTGCTGCGCACCACCTTCATCGTGGGCTTCCCCGGCGAAACCGAGGAGCAGTTCCAGCACCTGCTCGATTTCGTGGGCGAACAGCAGTTCGATCACGTGGGCGTGTTCACCTTCTCGGCAGAGGAGGGCACGCCGGCGGCCGGACTGCCCGATCCGGTGCCGGCCGGGGTGGCCCAGGCACGCAAGGACCGGCTGATGGCCCTCCAGCAGCCGATCGCGGCAGCCCGCAACGCCGCCTGGGTTGGACGGATCGTGGATGTGCTGATCGAGCAGGAGAACCCCAGCACCGGCGAGATGCTGGGACGCTGCAGCCGCTTTGCGCCGGACGTCGACGGCGAGGTGCTGGTGAAGCCGGGAGCCGGCGGCTTGTGCGCCGCGCCGGGGACGCTGGTGCCCGTGCGCATCACCGCGGCCGACACCTACGACCTGATCGGCGAGGTGGTGGGCGCCAAGGCAATGGTGGGCGACGCCCTGCAGGCGATCAGATCAGCTTGACGCCGCGCAGCACCAGGGATGCGACCAGGGCGGCCACCAGTCCACCGCCCACCAGACCGAGATAGATCGCCACGCCCATGGCTGCTGCTGTTTGAGGATCAGGCCATTACAGCAGAAGCCGCGTCCAGCGGACCCATCAACGGGATGGTGGACCTAAGTTTGGGATCCACAGGTCACCCCAGAGGCCGCGCAAGCGTTCTGGTCGCCTTCCCGCTGAGGCAGCACGTGCGCACCCTGTTCATCTACCCGGAATTCCCGAAAACCTTCTGGAGCTACGAGAAGATCCTCGAGCTGATCGACCGCAAGGTGCTGCTGCCGCCCCTGGGGCTGGTCACCGTGGCAGCCCTGCTCCCCCAGGACTGGGAGATGAAGCTGGTGGATCGCAACGTGCGCGAGGTGCGCGAGGACGAGTGGGCCTGGGCCGAGCTGGTGGTGATCTCCGGGATGATCGTGCAGAAGGCCGACATGGCCGAGCAGATCGCCCGCGCCAAGGCCCGCGGCCTGCCGGTGGCGGTGGGCGGTCCCTTCGCCAGCTCCACCCCCGACGCCCCGGAGCTGGACCAGGCCGACTTCAAGGTGCTCGACGAGGGGGAAATCACCCTGCCCCTGTTCGTGGAGGCCCTGGAGCGGGGCGAGACCAGCGGCCGCTTCACAGCGGGAGGCGAAAAACCGGACGTGACCTCCACCCCGGTACCGCGCTACGACCTGCTGGAGCTGGACGCCTACTCGGAGATGTCGGTGCAGTTCTCCCGCGGCTGCCCGTTCAACTGCGAGTTCTGCGACATCATCGTGCTCTACGGGCGCAAGCCCCGCACCAAGACGCCCGAGCAGCTGGTCGCCGAGCTGCAGCGCCTCTACGACCTGGGCTGGCGCCGCTCAGTGTTTCTGGTGGACGACAACTTCATCGGCAACAAGCGCAATGTGAAGCTGCTGCTGCCGGCCCTGCGCCAGTGGCAGATCGAGCACGGCTATCCGTTCAGCTTCGCCACCGAGGCCTCGGTGGATCTGGCGGCCGACCAGGAGCTGATGGACATGATGACCGAATGCCGCTTCGAGAGCGTGTTCCTGGGGATTGAAACCCCTGATGCCGCCAGCCTGGAAACGGCCCGCAAACTGCAGAACACCCGCTCCTCCCTGGAGGAATCGGTGGAGAAGATCACCGCCAGCGGCCTGCGGGTGATGGCCGGCTTCATCATCGGCTTCGACGGCGAGCAGCGCGGCGCCGGCAACCGCATCGTGGAGTTCGTGACCCGCACCGGCATCCCCCACGCGATGATGGGCATGCTGCAGGCCCTGCCCAACACCGCGATGTGGACGCGGCTGGAGCAGGAGGGCCGGCTGATCCAGGATTCCGCCGCCGCCAAGGGGGTGAACCAGACCAACCTGCTCAACTTCGTGCCCACCCGGCCGATTCAGGACATCGCCACCGAGTACATGGAGGCATTTTCCACGCTGTATGAGCCCAACGCCTACATCGATCGGGTGTACAGCTATTTCCTCAAGCTGCCGCCGCAGCGCTACAAGCAGATTCTCAAAGAGCAGGCCACCCATGCCGCGGCCGGATCAGCGGAGAACCTCCCCCCCACTGGCAAAAAAGGAATGTCCTGGGTGGATCTGCGGGCCCTGGGGATCGTGGTGTGGCGCCAGGGGATCAAGCGCAACACCCGCTGGCGGTTCTGGCGGGCCCTGGCCGGCATGTGGCGTCACAATCCGGCCCGCTTCAAGGGCTTCATCTCGATCCTGGCCCACAGCGAGCACTTCCTCGAATACCGCCAGATCGTGCGCCGCGAGATCCAGGAGCAGATTGCAGGTCTACCGGCGGACCCCTCCCATTCGCTGATGGTGGCGCCGCCCCAGATGGTGGCGAGTTAGGCGCCCGGCCCCGGCCTCAATCCTGCACGTAGTCGACTCCAGACTCCAGGGCGACTTCAGCCTTCTGCAACTCCCGTCCGAGGTAGAGGGCGTGATCGAGACAGCTCAGCGGGTGGGGACCTTCCCCTTCGCACAGGGCCATACCCAGTTCCTTGGCGCTCCGCCCCCGGTACACAGCCTGGGGCTGCCTGGGGCCGGCGCCACGACAGCTGATCACCTCACCGCTGTCGGGATCGGTGGCCAACCCCCGCTCGTCGATGCTGTTGGTGTAATGCTCGGCGATCAGCTCGCCGGCTTCGCGGTCGAGCTTGATCAGGAAGTAGCCAGCCGGATCGAGGGCGATGAAGCGCTGCGAGAGCTGGTCGTCGAGCTCACGCCGCTGGATCGGATCGAGGGGTTGGGGCATGGGGTGGATCGTAGGCAGCGGTGAAGGGCAGCTCGGCGTTGATCGCCTCGATCTCGCGGGCCATCTCGGCGTTGGCGCCCGGCAGCCAGTCGTGCAGGATCGCCGCGAAGCGGGGATCGCTCCAGCGGTGCAAACTCACCCGTGGCTGGGCCACGAAGCCCCGGCGGCGCTTGTGGCTGCCGCCGGCGCCAGGGTCGAAATGGCGGATGCCGTTTGCGATCGCCCAGTCGATCGGTGCGTAGTAACACACCTCGAAGTGCAGACAGTCGATTTCTTCGTCGCTGCCCCAGTAACGGCCCCAGAGGTGATCACCACCGCGCACGCACAGCGACATGGCCACGGGCTCGGCGGGATCGCCGCGGTGGGCGCTGAACAGCACCAGGTGGCGGCGCAATACCGGATCGCTCGCCAGCGCCTCGAAAAACGCCTCACTGAGGTACTTGCTCCCCCACGGTCCCCAGCGGGCGCAGTGCTGCGCGTAGAAGTCGTGCATGCGGCCCACCAGCGCAGGGGCGATCGCCTCGCCCACCAGCGGCTGCACCGCCAGGCCGGCGGCGGCCACCGCCCTGCGCTCGCGCTTGATGTTGCGGCGCTGGTTGGCGTTGAAGCTGGCCAGATAGTCGTTGAAATCGGCGTGGCCGGGGTTGCTCCACTGGCTCTGCTGGTTCACCCAGGCGGCGCAACCGGCCGCCTCGGCCAGGGGCTGCCAGTCGGGATCCACGTAGAGAAAATTGCAGCTGAGGATGCGGTGCTCCCGGCAGAACCGGTCGATCAGCTCCAGCAACAGGGCAGTGAGCGCGGCGGCATCCTCAGCGGGGGCGATCAGGAAGCGGTAGCCCTGCACCGGACTCACCGGGCTCATGCCCACCAGCTTGGGGTAGTAGCGCAGCCCAAGTTGGCCGGCCAGCTGGGCGAAGCTCTGGTCAAACACGAATTCGCCGTAGCTGTGGCCCTTGAGGTAGAGCGGAGCCACGGCAATCAGCTGATCGCCGCGCCGGAGGGTGAGGTGGCAGTCCTGCCAGCCCTGGCGGGGCACGATGCTGCCGCTGGCCTCCAGCTGCCGCAGCCAGCGCCAGCGATAGAACGGAGATGCCGCATCAGGGAGCAGCTGATCCCAGGCAGACTCGGAAATGTCCGCCAGCGACCGGCACCAGGACGCTTGCAGCTCAGCCATGGCTGCGGCAGCAGTGACCGCAAAACTAACCAGCGTGCATCCAGGACGTGACGTCTCCCCGATTCCATCCCGCCACCCTGCTGCTCCTGGGCCTGCTCTGGCCCGCCGCAGCCCAGGCCGGCTTCTGGCGACCCGTGCTGAACCTGATGCGCCCCCAGCTGGAGGACCGCCTCACCCAGGCCTGCGTGGAGGGCCTGGCCGGCAAGCAGCCAGGACTTGCCAGCCAGCTGGAGCGACCCTGCCGCCAGCTGGCCGCCCCCACCAGCCGCTGCCTGGTGCAGGAGACCGATGCCAGGGGCAAGGGGCTCGCCGTTCTGAAGGAACTGCTGCAGCGGGAACTGGGGCCTGAGGGGGAGCAGATCGTGAAGCGCTGCGTGGCCCGCCAGCTGGGACTGCCGGCCAGCAGCCTCGACGGACTCTCGCTGCGGGACCTCACTCAGCGGGCCGGGGGTTCCTCACGGCCGTAGCGCAGCAACAGCTCATCGCCCTCCAGGGGCCGCTGCTCCAGCAGGCGCCAGCGCCAGCGATCCAGGCCCAACCCCGGATCGGCGGCGCACCAGCTGTGGGCTCCGCCCAACAGCAGCGGACAGAGGGTGAGCTGGAGCTCGTCCACCAGGCCGGCGGCCAGCCACTGGCTGGCCAGGTCGGCACCGCCGAGCAGCACCAACCGGCTCAGGCCCAGGCCCGCCAGCTGCTGACGCAACTCCAGCAAGCTGTCGAAGGGCAGCTGGCGATCAAAGGGGGCGGCAGTGGGGCTGCTGCCGGCCTGGCGCGGCCGCAGCCACCAGCGCTGCAGGGGCTGCTGCCAGAAGGGCACACCGGCAGGCAGCACCCCCGTGCGGCTGAGCACCAGGGCATGGGGTTGGGCCCCGCGGCCCTGGCGGCGGCGCTGGGCCAGCAGATCGGGATGATGAATCAGGCAGGTGCTGCCGTGGCGGCGCAGGGTCTCCGCCCCCACCAGGGCGCCATCGGCCCAGGCCAGGGCCTCCTCCAGCACCCGGCGATCACCTGGGCCGCCGAGCTGGGCGGCCCCGCCGTCCGGGGGAGCGAGCCGGCCGTCGAGGCTCACGGCCAGCACCAGCCGCAGCCTGCTGCCCTCAGCCAGCGACGAGGGCCTCGAGGGCTGCGGGCGCCATCTCCAGCTGGGGAGTTTCGGCAAACACCTCGGCGGCGTTGTTGGGGCTTTCCTGCAGGCGCACCTTGTGCAGGCGGGCGCCGATGGCGGCGATCGGCCCGGTGAGCAGGTCGGCGATGTGCAGGGCGATGTTCTCGGCGGTGGGCACCGTGCTGGCGAAGTGCTCCACGTCCTTGTTGAGGAAGGTGTGGTCGAAGGGCTCCACCACCAGGTCGTCGACCAGGCGCTGCAGGGCCGCCAGATCACACACCATGCCGGTGCGTGGCTCGATGTGTCCGCGCACGGTGACATCGAGCAGATAGTTGTGGCCGTGGCCGTGGGGACGGGCGCACTTGCCGTAGATAGCCTCATTCTCCGCCTGGCTGAGCTCGGGCCGGGCCAGCCGGTGGGCGGCGGCGAAGTGGGTGCGGATCGAGAGGAAGGCTTCCATGGGAACGGCGGTGGAGGCAGAGGAATCGAGACGGGAAGCCGGTGAGGGCAGCAGATCCACCCAGAGGTTGTCCTGCTCGTAGAGACGCAGGCCCACCAGCGGCAGGTGCCCGGCCAGCCGGGTCCAGATCGCCCGGCAGAGGGCCTCGGTGCTGGGCAAGCTGCCCTCGGGCCTGGCCAGATCGAACTCCGGCCACACGTCGTTGAGGTGGCGGAAGTCGAGCTGGCCGGTCACCTCGGCGCGAATGGCGTGTTTCACCTCGGAGAGGTTGAGCACCATGCCGTCGCCGTCGAGAGGTCCGCCCATGGCCACGATCAGCTCGTAGTTGTGGCCATGGCCGGGGGCCAGGGTGCAGGGGCCGAAACGGGCCTCGTTCTCGGCGGCGCTGAGCTCGGGCAGCCAGTAGCGATGGCTGGCACTGAAACGGGCCCGGCGGGTGATCACGCAGGGGCGTCCGGCGCCGTGGGCCGGAGTCGTCAGCGGCGGGGCGGGCAGCCGTGATGCAGGCGGCGGAGCTGGGCGGGAAGTGGCACTGGCCGTCATCGCCCGAATCCACAGGACCTCCATCCTAGAAACGGGTGCCGTTCAGCCGCCGGCGCCGCCATGGCCCCACCCACCCACCAGGAGCTGGCCCAGCGCCTGCAGGGCCTCAACCTCTACCTGGTGGGGATGATGGGGGCTGGCAAGAGCGCCGTGGGCCGCCCCCTGGCCGATGCCCTGGGCTACCGCTTCGTGGATGCCGACACGGTGCTGGAGGGGGCGGCGGGACGCCCGATCCCCGAGATCTTCGCCAGCGAGGGCGAAGCGGCGTTCCGCCAGCTGGAGACGGCCGTGCTGGGGCAGATCAGCGGCTGGCATTCGCTGGTGGTGGCCACCGGCGGCGGGGTGGTGACCCGGCCGGAGAACTGGGGCCACATGCGCCAGGGGGTGGTGGTGTGGCTGGATGCCCCGGCCGAGCAGCTGCTGGCGCGGCTGGGCAGCGACCCCACCCCCAGGCCGTTGCTGCAGGCGGACGACCCCGACAGCCGGCTGCGGCAGCTGCTGGCCGAGCGCCAGCCGCTGTATGCCCAGGCCGATCTGCACGTGCGCCAGCGGCAGGAGCAGCCGCCCCAGGTGGCCCTGCTGGTGCTGGAGGCCCTGCCGGGGATCCTGCGCGCGCGTCCGGAAGCACCGCAGCATCCCGCCCTGCTGACGGACCAGGACGGCCGGATCACCCCGAGCCTCAACTAGAGCCGGGGGGTTCCAGGCGAACGGCGAACCACTGCACGCTGCGGCCCGGCTCCAGTTCCAGTTCACAGGCGGTGTCCAGCAGGCGCTCGGCCTGGAGCCGCGTCTCGGGCAGATCCTGCAGATCGGACGGCGGCGCGGCCATCGTGGCCAGCTGCCGCTCGAGCCACTGCAGGGTTTCGGCAGCGCTGAGGATGCGCTCGCCGCCCCCTGGCTCCAGCACCACGTAATGATCGAGCTCCCGGATCAGGGGATCAGACATGGCCGGCCGACAGCTGCGCACCATCCTGGCGGGCATGGCCCTGGCCCTCGTCCTGCTGCTCTGGCTGCCGGAGGGCGCCGCTGGGGCCCTGGCGGCCGAGGGGCCGCTCGCCGGCAGGATCCTCCAGTGGCCGCAGTGGCGGCTGCCGGCCCCGCTGCAGCGGCCTGGCCGCCGTGATCTGGTGTACCCGGACTGGTTCCTGGGCGACTGGCAGGTAAGCAGCAGCGACGGCCTCAGCTACCCGGTGCGCTTCATCCCCTCAGCCGAGGGGGTGGTGGGGGACCGCAGCTTCAACGCCGCGGCGGTGGGCCGGGCGCTGCTGGGGGAGCAGCTGGCCGCGGTGGCCAATGATCCCGCCAACCCCAACCGCCAGGTCGCCCATCTGCGCCGGAGCGACGGCCAGCGGCTGGCGCTGGACTCCACGGTGGTGGGGCGCCGGCGGGAGCAGCCGGCCGCTGGTGATCTGCTGGTGGATGAGCTCGCCCTGCAGGTGCTCCACGGCGCCGGTGAGCCGGCGGTGAGCCGGGTGGAGACCCTGACCCGCTTCCATCGGTTGCCGGATGGGTCGATCCAGGCGGAGCAATGGCAGGCCACCTACGGGTCCCCCGCAGGGGGACTGGGGGCGGCGGCGCTGCGCAGCGACCACCTCAGGCTGAGGCTGGAGCGCGTGCCGCCACCAGTTGGTCGCGCCAGCTGAACAGGGGAGCCAGCAACGGGTTGTCGGCAATCCCCGGGGCACCGCGGCCGGCCAGGGGAGCACCGCAACTGGCCGGAAAGCGGAGCAGCGAGAGCTGGGCGGCCACAGCCAGGTCGGCCAGGGAGAGCTGGTCACCCACCAGGTAGGGCTGGGCGGCGCAGAGTACGGCCAGCTGTTCGAGGTTGCGCTGCAGCTGGCGGGAGGCATCGCCGGTGAGCACCCCGCCGAGGGTGTCACCCACCCCGCCCAGCAGCCCGGCCGGCAGCCCGCCCACCAGTTGGCGCAGGGGTGCTGGCGTGGCTTCCGGCAGCAGCGCCGTGCGCAGCACCGGATCCCCTGCTGCAGCCTGCAGCAGAGCCAGGCGGCATCCGGAGGCCAGGGCGGTGTCGGCCCAGTCCTCGAGCAACAGCACCCGGGCGCGCAGCTGGGGATCGGCCGGCAGCAGGGCCGGCAGGGGATGGCGGCGTTCCAGATGCAGGGCGATGGCCGTGGAATCGGCGATCACGTCGGGACCGTCCACCAGCACGGGCACCTGGCGCTGGCCGGACATCCGGAACAATTCGAGCTGGCCCACCCCCGGGGTGACCTCCACCACGCTGTAGTCGAGGCCCTTGGCGGCCAGCACAAGGCGCACCTTCTCACAGAAGGCCGAGTGGCGGAACTGGTGGAGCTGCATGCGCCGGGACTCAAGGCCAGGCGGCAGAGTAGCCAGCAGCACTGATGGGCTGCCCCGGGGGCCATGAAGGACTTCTTCCTCAATGTGACGCGCTATCCGCGCTACCTGATCGCCTTTGGCCTGGGGGTGGCCAATTCGGTGCTGGAGCCGCTGGCGGCCCGGGCCCGCAATCCCGTCACCGCCGTGGCCCTGATCGGCGCCGCCGTGAGCGGGCTGCTCAGCCTGGTGCTGATCCTGCGTGCGATGGTGAACATCCAACCAGTCGCATAGCGATGGCACAGGGCCGACGGGTGGAACGGGTGGCCTCCCTGATCCGCCGAGAAGTGAGCCAGCTGCTGCAGGGTGGCATCAAGGACGAGCGCGTGGGCCATGGGCTGGTGAGCGTCACCCACGTGGAGGTGGCCGGCGACCTGCAGCACTGCAAGATCTTCGTGAGCGTGTTCGGCACCGACGACGACCGGGAGCAGGCGATGGCCGGACTGAAGTCGGCCACGGCCTACGTGAAGGGGGAGCTGGGCCGGCGGCTGAAGATGCGCCGCACCCCGGAGGTGGTCTTCGTGCATGACAGGGGCATGGAGCGGGGCACCTCCGTGCTGAGCCTGCTCAACCAGCTGGAGCGGGAGCGCAGCCAGCGGCAGGAGCCAGCTGAGGAACCGGCAGAGGAGCCAGCCCCGGGCCAGGCCGGCGACGGGCTCCAGGCATGACAACGCCGGCGGCGGGTCAGGACCTGCAGCGGTTGATCGCCAGCCTGGTGGTGGTGCGCGCCAGCGGCCACCTGGCCGACCACCAGCGCCGCTACCCCCAGTGGGAACTGACCAATGGAGAGCTGCAGGCACTGCTGGCGCTGGGGGTGGGCGGCGTGATCCTGCTGGGGGGCAGCGCCGCCGAACTGGCCCTGCGCACCCGCCAGCTGCAGACCTGGGCCGGCCAGCCCCTGCTGCTCTGCGCCGACGTGGAGGAGGGAGTGGGGCAGCGCTTTGAGGGGGCCAGCTGGCTGGTGCCACCCCTGGCCCTGGGCCGGCTGCATGGGCGCGATCCGCAGCGGGCGCTGGCCCTGGCCGAGCGCTACGGGCGCTGCTGCGGGCTGGACTCGCGGGCGGTGGGGCTCAACTGGGTGCTCGGGCCGGTGTGCGACGTGAACAACAACCCGGCCAATCCGGTGATCAACGTGCGCGCCTGGGGGGAGGATCCGGCCAGCGCCGGAGCCCTGGCAGCGGCCTTCCTGCGGGGCCTGCAGGGCACCGGGGTGCTCGGCTGCGCCAAGCACTTCCCAGGCCACGGCGATACCACCAGCGACTCCCACCTGGAACTGCCCCTGCTGCCCCACAGCCGCGAGCGGCTGGAGCAGGTGGAACTGCCCCCCTTCCGCCAGGCCATCGCCGCCGGGGTGGAGGCGGTGATGACCGGCCACCTCACCCTGCCGGCCCTCGATCCCGAGCGACCGGCCACCCTCTCACGGGCCGTGCTGCACCAGCTGCTGCGCCAGCAGCTGGGCTTCGAGGGGCTGGTGGTGACCGATGCCCTGGTGATGGAGGCCATTGCCGGCCAGACCGGGGCCGGGGAAGCGGCCGTGCTGGCCCTGGAGGCCGGCGCCGACCTGGTGCTGATGCCCGCCGATGCCCGGCTGGCCATCGAGGCGATCACGGCGGCGGTGGACACGGGCCGACTGCCAGCGGCGCAGCTGGAGGCCAGCGCAGCGCGCCGCCAGCGGGCCCTCGGCCGCTGCAGCGCCGATCCCGCCGATCCCTATGGGGCCGCCAGCGCCGATCTGGAGCTCTGCCAGGAGCTGGTGAGCGCCACCCTCGAACAGCAGGGGGGCCGGCTGGCCCTGGGGGGCAGCCAGGGGGTGAATCTGCTGCGGCTGGACCAGGCCCTGCAGGCCCCCTTTCTGCCGGCCACGGCAGCGGCCCTGGCCCTGCCGGCGGCAGCGGGCTTCCAGCCCCTGCTGATGGCGGCGGAAACCGCCAGCCTCTGGTCGGCCGATCCGCAGGCTCCCCTGCTCCTGGATCGGCTGGAGCCTGGGCCGGTGCTGGTGCAGCTGTTCGTGCGCGGCAACCCCTTCCGGGGCAACGCCGGCCCGGGCGAACCCTGGGCGGCGGCCCTGGGGCAGCTGCAGCGGACCGGCCGCCTGGCCGGGCTGGCGGTGTACGGCAGCCCCTACCTCTGGGATGACCTGCGCCGCACGCTCCCGCCGGAAACGCCGGCGGCCTACTGCCCCGGCCAGATGCCCCTGGCCCAGCAAGCCGTGCTGGGGGCCCTGGGCCTGGGCCGGAGTCCGGAACCCAGCGCCGCACCCGCTGAGTTCACCGACTAGGGCAGCCCGATGCAGCTCAGCCTGTCGATGATCGTGCGCAACGAGGCCGAACGGCTGGAGCGTTGCCTGGCCTCAGTGGCCGACTTCGTGGACGAGATGGTGGTGCTGGACACCGGCTCCAGCGACGCCACCGTGGCGATCGCCGAGCGCTGCGGCGCGGTGGTGCACCACCTGGACTGGCCCGGCGACTTCGCCCCGGCCCGCAATGTCGCCCTGGAGCACGTGCGCGGCGACTGGGTGCTGGTGCTCGATGCCGATGAGCAGCTGCTGGCGGAGGCCCGCCAGCCCCTGCGCCAGCTGATGGCCCAGCCGGAGCTGCTGGTGGTGAACCTGCTGCGCCTGGAACGGGGGTCCCGCCAGTCGCCCTACTCCCGGGTGAGCCGCCTGTTTCGCCGCCACCCGGCCATCCGCTGGAGCCGGCCGTATCACGCCATGATCGACGACAGCGTGCTGGCCCTGCTGCAGCGGGAACCGCACTGGCGGGTCGCCGATTGCGACGTCCCCGCCCTGGGCCACGACGGTTACAGACCGGAGCTGCTGCAGGCCAGCGACAAGGCGGCCCGGCTGCGCCGGGCGATGGAGGCCGACCTGGAGCGCCAGCCGGGAAACCCCTACGCCTGCGCCAAGCTGGGCAGCCTGCTGGTGAGCGAAGGGGAACTGGAGCGCGGCCGCGCCCTGCTGCGGCTTGGTCTGCAGAACTGCGGCGCGGAGGCCCTGGCGGAACGCTATGAGCTGCTGCTGCACCTGGCCCTGGCCGAGGCACCCTGCGATCCGGCCCTGGCCGCAAGCCTCTACCGCCAGGCACTGGCCCTGCCCCTGGCTCCCCGGATCACCCTGGCGGCGGGGCTCAACCTGGCGGGGCTGCTGCTGGAGCGGGCGGCCGGACCCGTCCCTGCCGCGGAGCAGCAGCAGCTCCTGGCCGAGGCGGCCAGCCTCTGCCGCCAGGCCAGCGCGGCCGCGCCGGAGCTGGCCCTCGGCTGGGCCAGCCTGGGCCTGGTGGAGCGGCGCCGGGGCCAGCTGGGCGCTGCCATCGCCGCCTACCGGCAGGCCCTCAGCCTCGAACCGGAGCAGGCCGACCTGCACCGCAACCTGGCGGCGGCCCTGCTGCTGGCAGGGGAGATCGCCGGGGCCCGCGCCGGCTTCCGCCAGGCCATCCTGCTGTTGCACCAGCAGGGCCAGGCCGCCGCAGCCCGGGCCCTGCGCCAGCAGGTGGAGACCCTGGTGAAGCTCGACGGCTGATCACCGCCACCGCGCCTGTCCCCTGTCGCCTGCCCCGCACCAGCCCAACCGCTCCGCCGACCCGCCAGTGCTCCATGACCAGCCATCCCCTGCCAGAGCCCCCACCCCTGAGCGGTCGACGGGTGGCGATCACCCGGGCTGAGCACCAGCTGGGGGCAGCCCGGGCGCTGTTCAACGCCGCTGGAGCTGAGGTGCTCGATCTGCCGGCGCTGGTGCTGACCGCACCGGACAGCTGGGGGCCCCTGGACGATGCCCTCGAGGACCTGGCGGACTTCCACTGGCTGGTGTTCTCCAGCAGCAACGGCGTGGAGGCCGTGGACCAACGGTTGCGGCGGCGCGGCAGCAGCCTGGCGCGCAGGCCGCCAGGGGTGCGCCTGGCGGCCGTGGGCCGCAAGACGGCCCAGCTGCTGGAGGAGCTGGGTGCGCCCGCCGACTTCGTGCCGCCCGCCTTCGTGGCCGACAGCCTGGTGGAGCACTTCCCGGTGTCCGGCTGGGGGTTGCGGCTACTGCTCCCCCGGGTGCAGAGCGGCGGGCGCACCCTGCTGGCCGAGGCCTTTGCCGCCGCAGGCTCCCGGGTGGTGGAGGTACCCGCCTACGAGACCCGCTGCCCCCGGGGCCTGCCCAGCGCCACCCTGGCGGCCCTGGAGCAGGGAGAGCTCGACGCCATCACCTTCAGCAGCGGCAAGACCGTGAGCCACACCGCACAGCTCCTGCAGGAGGCCTTCGGCGACGACTGGCGCCGCAAACTGGAGGGGTTGGCGCTGGTGTCGATCGGACCCCAGACCAGCGAGCGTTGTCGCCGGGAGCTGGGACGCGTGGACGCTGAAGCCAGCCCCTACGACCTCGATGGGCTCCTGGCGGCCTGTATCGAGGTTCTCCAGCAGAAACCGCTCAGAGCTGGGCGGTGACCGTGCGGCTGCCCTTGCGGAGGGTGAGACGGCCCCGCTCCACATCAATCGCGGCCACGCCCCAGCCCTTGGGCAGCACCGTCGGCAGGCCCGAAGCCGGGCAGGAGCCATCGGCACCGGGGCAGACCGGCCCGCTCTGATCGCCCACCTCCACGAAGGCCTGGGGGGTGGAGCCGGCGCGCAGCACGCCGCTGAAGCGGAAGTCGTCGGGGAGCTCCAGCCGGGCGGGGGCTACCGGACGGGTGGCGGCTGGTGCCCCAGGGGGGGTGGCTGCTGGTGCCCCGGGGGGGGTCTGGGCAGCTGGAGGGCGGGTGCCCGAACCAGCACTCCTGGGCACCGGCACCTGGGGGGCGAGGGGATCCTCCCGCCCGATCGCGACGGAAGCCAGCAACGCATTGGCGCTGGGCAACGGCGTCAGGCCGGCCAGGGGGGCCGGAGCTGTCTGCGCTGCCGCGGGCTCTGCCGGTGGGCCTGGTGGCAGCTCCGGCTTGGGGGAGCGGCCCAGCAGCCCACAGCCACTGGCCAGCAGGGCCAGCGCCGGCAGCACGGGGCCAGCCGCGAGCAGGCCAGACCTAGCGGTGAAGGTCTTCAACCAGGTCACGAAAGCGGTCAAGGTTGGCCTGGAGCTCCTTGGTGACGATCCCCCCCAGAATGGTGGGTTCCATGAGCGGTGCCAAGACCCCGGGAAGTTCGTAGCTGACGCTGAGCTTCACGGCGGTGCGGCCATCGGCCTGGGGATAGAAACGCACGGCGCCCCTGGTGGGCAATCCCCCCACCGATTCCCAGTGCAGCTGCTGGGCCTCCACCCGCTGGGTGATGCGGGCCTTCCAGTGGAAGCGGAAGCCCTGGGCCGCCAGGGTCCAGTCGGTGAGGTCGGGGTTGCCGGGTTCGGTGACCACCGACTCGATCCAGCGCATCCAGCGCGGCATGGCCTCCAGGTCACTCCACACCGCCCACACCTGCTCCACCGGGGCGTTGATCTCAGTGGTGACGCTGTGCTCAAGCCAACGGCCCATGGTGTTCAGGTGGAAGGGAGGAGGACCGGATCGGCGGCGGCAGGGTTGCTGGCGAGCTGGGCCTGCCTGCCCAGGATGGCAGCCGCCGCCAGCCGGCCGCTCATGGTGGCGCCCTCCATCGAGTCGATGTAGTCCTGCCTGGTGTAGCTGCCAGCCAGGAAGAAATTGCCCACCGGCGTGCGCTGATCCGGCCGGTAGGGCTCCATGCCGGGGGCCTCGCGGTAGAGCGACTGAGCCAGCTTCACCACATTGCTCCACACGAGGGTGAGGCCGGCGGCCGAGGGGAACAACTTGCGCACCTGGGCATCGGTGTGGGCCACGATCTCCTCGGTCTTCCTGGGGATCCAGGGATCACCGGGGGTGAGCACGCACTGCAGCAGCGAACCCAGGCCCTGCTTGCGGTAGTCCTCCGGGCTGGCCAGGGCCAGGTCGGCGAAGCAGCTGAAGTCGGCGTCGGCGGTATACAACAGGTTGTCGAGACCGGTCGGCCGGCTCACATCGGCGCGGGCGGCCTGGGCCGCGGCCGAATCGCCCAGCTCGGTCACCCAGCCGTCGTAGCGCAGCTGCACGGTGGCCACCGGCACCGCTTCGAGCCTGTAGATGTTCTCGAACAGGGGCCAGCGGCGCCAGGCCTCCGGGATCATCCGCTGGATGCCGGGCACGTCGCAGGCGGCCAGGTAGGCGTCAGCCTCCACGGTGGTCTCGCCCTCGGGGGTGCCGAGCCTGATGCCGGTGACCCGGGTGGCGGACGGGTCGCAAGCGCCAGCGGCTGCCTGTTGAGCGCCCGCTGCAGCGCCCTCCTCGAACAGCACCTCCGTCACGCGGTGGCGCAGGTGCAGGCGGCCGCCGCGCTCCTGGATGTAGTCGAGGATCGGGCCGGTGAGCCAGCGGTGCGGCGAGCCCTTCAGCAGGTTGAGCTTGGAGGCCTCGGTTCTGGCCGCAAACATCATGAAGATGGTGAGCATGCAGCGGGCCGAAATCGCCTCGCAGTCGATGAACCCCAGGGCATAGGCGATCGGGTTCCACATCCGCTTGATGCTCTGCACGCTGCCGCCGTGGCCCACGAACCACTCCTGGAAGCTGATCCGGTCCAGGGCCCGGATCGTCTTCATCGCGCCCTCGTAGTCGACCAGGCCGCGCACGATCGGGCTGGTGCCCAGGGCCAGGGCATTGCGCAGCTTGTCAATCCAGTCGAGCTGGGGGGTGGTGAAGAAGGCCTTGAGGCCGTTGAAGGGGGCGCCGAGGGCGAAGCGGAAATCCAGTTCGCGCAGATCGCCACCGGTGTTCACGAACAGGTGGGTGTGGTCCTTGGGGAGCAGGTTCTCGAACGCCCCCACCTTGCGCATCAGGGCGAACAGGTTGGCGTAGTTGAAGAAGAACACGTGCAGCCCCATCTCGATGTGGTTGCCGCCCTCATCCACCCAGCTGCCCACCTTGCCGCCCATGAACGGCCGGGCCTCGTAGAGGTCCACCTGGTGGCCGGCGTCCACCAGATCCACCGCCGCCGCCAAGCCGGCCAGTCCCGCACCCACGATGGCGACCCGCACCGCCCACTCCACAAAGGTGCGCCGACTCTATGGAGCCGGCCCCGCCTGCAGCGATCAGGCAGCCCCAGACCAGGCTCCATACAGTGGTGTCATCAGGCGCGTTCCGCCATCCGTACGGCCATGAGCATCGACACCGTTTCTCCGGCGCCCGTTTCTCCGGCGCCCGTTTCTCCAGCGGCCCCCTCCCCCCAGCCAAGCCCCACCCCGGCGGCCACCCACACCGCCAGAGATGGCAGGGGCATCCAGATCACCGTGCCGGCGATGAAGCAACTGGCGGCGCTGATGCAGCAGCAGGGCGCGGGCAAGGTGCTGCGGGTGGGGGTGCGTTCGGGCGGCTGCAGCGGCATGAGCTACACGATGGATTTCATCGAAGCCGACGGGATTCAGGCTGACGACGAGCGCTACACCTATGAGCCCGCTGATACCCCCAGCTTCGAGGTGGTGTGCGACCCCAAGAGCCTCCTCTACATCTATGGCATGCAGCTGGATTTCTCCAGCGCCCTGATCGGCGGCGGTTTCAACTTCACCAACCCCAACGCCACCCAGACCTGCGGCTGCGGCAGCTCCTTCGCGGTGTGAGTGCGGATCGGGTGGCAATCTGAGGACTCGATCCGCCTTCCCCCCGACACGCCGTGACTGACAGCACAGCCACCTCCAGCGGCCCAGCCGGCCACCAGGCCAGCGGCCCCAGCGAAGTCAGCGGCGAAGGGTCCGAAGGCTCGTTGTTCGAGCAGGCGATCGGCCGCTACAACGCCGGCGCCCCGGCCAGCGAACTCATCGCCGACTTTGTGGCGGTCACCCAGCAGGCCCCCCGCCAGTCGGCCGGCTGGACCTGCCTGGCCTGGCTGCAGCTGCTGGACGGGCAGCCGCTGGAGGCCCTGCGGGCCGCCCGCACCGCCGTGAAGCTCAATCCCCAGGACCCCCAGGCCCGCGTGAATCTCAGCCTGGCGATGCTGGAGACCGGTGCCAAAGGGGTGCGCGAGCACATCGAGATCGTGCAGCGGGTGCTGGTGATGGCTCCCGAGCTGGCCAGCGAACTGCAGGAGTCGATGGCCGACGGCCTGCGCCGCCGGCCTGGCTGGGCCGCGATGGAGAAAGTGCGGGCCTGGCTCAATGGCTGAGGGGGACACCCAGACCCTGCCGCTCCCGCAGCGGCTGAAGGCCGTGATCGATCGGCTGCTGGTGATCGACGTGTTCCTGGTGATCGCCGGGGCCCTTTGGTTCGTGGTGGCGGTGGTCTGTCACAGCCAGAAGATCGAGGCTCCGCTCAACCTGTTCCAACAGCTGTGGGAGCCGTTGTTCACACCGGCGATCGGCCTGCTGATGGCCGCCGCCCTGGTCAGCGGCGCCCTGAGCTGGTGGCAGCGGCGAGGGCGGCGCTGAGCGCGGCGTACTGAAACTGGAAGCCCAGGTCGTGCAGACGCTGGGCCACCACCCTCTGGCCCTCCAGCACCACCTTGGCGCCATCCCCCAGCAGCACCTGCAGTACCGGGGCGGGAACGGGCAGCAGGCTGGGCCGGCCCAGCGTGCGCCCCAGCTCCGCCGTGAACGTGGCCATCGTGACCGGCTGGGGGGCCACGGCGTTGTAGACGCCGTCCATCGCCGCATCCTCCAGGGCTCGGCCGATCAGGCGACAGAGATCGTGGCGATGGATCCAGCTCATCCACTGGCGGCCATTGCCCAGGGGGCCCCCGAAGCCCATGCGGAACACCGGCAGCATCTTGCTCAGGGCACCACCGTCCGGCCCCAGCACGATGCCGATGCGCAGGATCACCAGCCGGCAGGAGGCCGGCCGGCGGGCTGCGGCCTCCTCCCAGCGCTGACAGATCTCCGCCAGCAGATCGCCGCCTGGGGGGCTGTCCTCGCTGAAACTGTCGGTTTCACTGGTGCCGTAATAGCCCACGGCCGAGGCATTCACCAGCACGGCCGGAGGGGTGTCGAGCTGGGCCATGGCCTGCACCAGGTGGGTCGTGGCGTCCAGCCGGCTGTGGAGCAGCAGCTGGCGCTGGGCGGCAGTCCAGCGCTTCTCGGCGATCGGCTCGCCGGCCAGGTTCACCACCCCCTCCGCGGCCGCCAGGGCCTCAAGCAGGCCCTCCTGCCTCCAGCTGTCGGCCTGGGCAGGGTCGAGCTGCAAAGTCGCCAGACGCTCCCCGCTGAGGGAGGGAAAGGGATCGGCCTGACGGCTCACCACCGTGAGGTGGTGGCCCAGTTCCAGCAGGAAGGGCACCAGTTCCCGGCCCACGAATCCGGAACAGCCCAGAAGCAACAGCCGCACGCCCAGTTCACCCCGTGATGGCTGGAGGCTAGAACCCCTGGCCGATCCAGGCGCCCTAGCCTGGCGCCACTGATGCCCAAGGCCATGGCTCCTGACGCCCCCAGCACCGCCACCACCTCCCCGCCGAAGAAGGGCAGCCTGGTGCGGGTGAACCGCCAGCGCTTCGAGGGCAGCGTTGAAGCCGGGGCCAGCGATGCCCAGGCTCCCGACTACATCTTCGAAGGCCCCGGCGAAGTGCTGCAGCTGAAGGGCGACTATGCCCAGCTGCGCTGGCGCCGGCCGGTGCCGGATGTGTGGCTGCGGCTCGACCAGCTCGAGCCGTTCCCGGGCTGAGCTTGGGCGGGGCCCCTCAGGCCCGCAGCTGGCGGCAGCGCTGCTGGAGCTGGCTGCGGCGACTGCGGGCCTGACGCAGCAATTCCCGCCCGTCGCGCAGGTAGGAATCGACGTAGCCCATCGTGAACCGCTCCAGGTCGAGGAGGGCGTCCTTGATCAGGCTGAGGGTGTGATAGAGATCGAGACTCACCTCCTGCAATCCAGGCGGACAGGGCAGGGAGCGGTAGAGCGTCTCCGCCCGGGCCAGGCGGGCCTGGGACTGCTCCAGGAATGCGCAGAAGACCTCCATCAGGCTGTCGTCATAGGGATCAGCCGCCAGGGCCCGCAGCTGGGCGGGGAAGGGATTCACCACCTGGCCCAGCAGGCGATCCACCGGCCCGTACACCTGCTGGAGCCAGAGGGCCAGCTCCTCATCACTGGCTGCGGCCGCCTTGGTGACCGAGCGACCGGGGCCCGAGGCCGTGGCCTGTGCCGCAGCAGACGGGCCCCTTAGGGGATCGCGTCGCACCTGATCAAAGCGGTGGCGCTGCTGCCGATCACCGAGCACCTCCCAGGCGGCGTTCACGGCGAGCATGGTGGCCGCATCGCCACCGGCATCGGGATGGTGCCGCTTCACCAGCGCCCGGTATGCCGCCTTGATCTCTCCATGACTGGCCTGAGGATTCACCCCCAGCACCTGATAGGGATCGGTGGGGACGGAATCCGGACTGGGGGAGGTCAAACCAGCCTGAATCAGCGGCAGGGTCACCAGGCTAGGTGAGGGACCCAACAAAAAACCCCGGGATGAGCCGGGGTTGCCGCAAAGCGGGAGGTGTGGGAGTGAAAAGGGACTGACTGAGCCGGTTGGAACCTGTCCCTGGCTGCTCGGAGGAACAGCCAGGGGGGGGTTCCGGGAGGCTGGATCAGAACTTGAAGGTGGTCTTGATCAGACCGCCAACCACATCGTCGATACCACGAACGTCGTTCTCCACCCAGAAGAAGGCGGGGGTCACGCTGATGTTGTCGGTGACCTGGAACTTGTACCAGACCTCCAGACCCACACCGGTGCTGTGGCCAGGGCCGCCGTCGGAGTAGCCGTTGGAGCCGATGGCGAAGCCGAGGTCGTTGCCCTCGATGCCCATGTCGCTCCACTGGAGACCGGCGTACCAGTTCCAGGCGTCACGGTTGAAGTCAGCCCAGCCGAGGCCGGCGCTGATCGAGGGGATCCAGCCGCTGTCGGAGGGCTGCCAGTAGCCAGCCAGGCCGATGTTGTTGCTGCTGCCGCCCAGATTGCCGATGTTCTGGAAGGTGTTGGCGGTGCTGGCGTCGTTGTAGGTGTAAGCCAGGGCAGCACCGAAGTTCTCACCGGCATAGCCGGCCTGAACGGTGGTGGTGATGCCTTCACCCAGGCCATTGCGGGAGTTTTCCGCAGCAGCCTCACGGGAGACGTACAGAGCACTCAGGCTGAAGCCACCGGAGGTCCAGGACACACCGGCACCGGCACCCAGGGTGAGGGGGTAGGTGTTGGGGGAACCCGCGTAGGTGAACAGGTCGAGGACCGAGTCAGAGGGGTACACGCTGGGCCACATGGCCAGCATGTCGTCCTGACGGACCTTGGCACCGAAGGTGACCTTGAAGCCGTCGGCCACGGGGAACTGGTAGAAGAGGCGGTTGATGCCAACCACATCAACACCGCCACCGATCAGGCCGCCGTCTTCCTGGAAGGCCACTTCCATGAGGGACAGGGAGCTGCCCCGACCACCCAGGGCCGAACGGGCGAAGTTGCCGGAACGCAGGGTGGTGCGCAGCAGGTCTTCACCGGTGAAGCTGGTGTCGAAGTTCAGGCGAACGTCGTAGTTGGCGGTGACCTTGTCACCGGCGCCGGTGTTGCCGGCACCGCCCAGAACCATGGTGGCGATACCGTTGAGCTTGGTGGTGGTGGAGAACTGGTTGGCCTCCAGTTCAGTCACCTTGGCCTCCAGGCCGTCCACGCGGCCCTTGAGCACGGCGAGTTCCTTCTCGAACTCGGCCATCAGGCGCTTGAGCTCGTCGGTCACTTCGGTGACGCGGTCGAGGCAGGCGTTCAGCAGAGCGGCAGCCTCGAAGCGGGTCATGGCGCGGCCACCCTTGTAGGTGCCGTCGGGATAACCGGCCACGCAGCCGTAGCGCTCAATCAGGTTGGAGAGAGCCTGGTAGGCCCAGTCGGTGGGACGGACGTCCGAGAACTGGGAGATGCTGGTGACCTGCTCCTCGGTGGCGTACTGGTTGACGCCGGTCAGGTTGACCTCGGCGGCGGTTGCGGCCACGGGGGCCAGCAGACCCAGGGCCGCAGGAGCCACCAGCAGTTGCTGGAAGAGTTTCATGGGGGTGTTCCTCACACAGATGGGCGCAATGCGCCGGAACACAGTTTCAGGGCCTAGCACTCGAAGCTCCAGCCTCCCTGTGCCAGAGCGCACAATGGCCTGTGTCCCGTTCAGCAGACGACCCGTGCGGGGAGGGACGGTGGACATCAACAGGGTGGACATCAAAACGATGCCCCCGCTGGTTCGGCTCTCCGGGTGGAGATCCAGACCAGCGGGGGCTCTCGCCGGGTCCGCGTCGATGGCAGAACCGTTTGATCAGGGTTGAGGTGCCGAAATCAGCCGGCGTTCTCCGCGATCAGCAGACCCTTGGTGAAACAACTGGATTGCATGGACACCTCCTCCTGTGGGGATAAGGCCAGCTGGCAACGTGTTCGGAGGCCGGCCCAGGGCCGAACTCCACGTCACTGCTGACGTAACCCGCCAATCCTAGGGGTGAAGGAGCAGGACCGCCCGCTGGGGAGTGCATACGCTCAGCAGTGATCGCGAACAACAGGCCCTTGACCCCCGGTGCAGCCCAACCCCGTCCCCGCCGCCGCCAGCAGGATCCGGCCAGGCGGCACTGGACCTTTCCGGCCCGCAACCGCAAGGCACGGCTCCGCCGCTGGGTCCATGGCGCGCTGGAGAGCCTGGTGTGCCGCTTTGCACTGCACGGGGATCGGCCGGTGTTTGCGGCGGACCAGTTCAGCTGGATCGGCCAGGTGGAGGCCAACTGGCAGGAGGTGCGCCGCGAACTGGATGCGGTGATGACCTACCGGGAGGCCATGCCCAATTTCCAGGACATCCTGCGGGAGGTGGGCAGCATCCAGAAGGACGACAACTGGAAGACCTTCTTTCTCAAGGGCGTGGGCATGAACTGCACGGAGAACGCCCGGCGCTGCCCGGAAACGATGCGCGTGCTGGCGGCCATCCCCGGCTGCACCACCGCTTTTTTCTCGATCCTGTCGCCCCACAAGCAGATCCCGCCCCACCGGGGAGCCTGGGCCGGGGTGCTGCGCCTGCACCTGGCCCTGATGGTGCCGGAGCCGCGGGAGCAGTGCCGCATCCGCATCGCCGATCAGATCCACACCTGGCAGGAGGGCCGCTGCCTGGTGTTCGACGACACCTACAACCACCAGGTGTGGAACGACACCGACGGCTACCGGGTGGTGCTGTTCGTGGACTTCGAGCGGCCGCTGCGCTGGCCGCTGCGCAGCCTGAACCACTGGCTGCTGAACCTGGCCGCTCTGGCCCCCTTCCTGCGCGAGGCCAATGCCAGGCAGGAGGCTGCGGAGCGCAGCTTCTGGCAGCGGATGACCGCCGCGGCGGTGGGGCCATGAAAAAGCGCCCCTTTCGGGGCGCTTTGGGGTGATCGGAAGGATGACCACCTGGGCTCGGCTGATCGATCAGAGAGCGTTACCGCGGGGCAGTACCTCTTCAGGGAAGACGAAGTTTTCGTGCGGCTGGTCAGCCGGTGCCATCCAGGCACGCAGACCTTCATTCAGAAGGATGTTCTTGGTGTAGAAGGTCTCGAACTCGGGGTCCTCAGCGGCGCGGATCTCCTGCGACACGAAGTCGTAGGCGCGCAGGTTGAGGGCCAGACCGATGATGCCGATGCTGCTGGTCCACAGACCCATCACCGGCACGAACAGCATGAAGAAGTGCAGCCAGCGCTTGTTGGAGAAGGCGATCCCGAAGATCTGGCTCCAGAAGCGGTTGGCGGTGACCATCGAATAGGTCTCTTCTTCCTGGGTGGGCTCGAACGCCTTGAAGGTGTTCGACTGCTCGCCGTCCTCAAACAGGGTGTTCTCCACCGTGGCGCCGTGGATGGCGCAGAGCAGGGCACCGCCCAGGATCCCGGCCACGCCCATCATGTGGAAGGGGTTGAGGGTCCAGTTGTGGAAGCCCTGCAGGAACAGCAGGAAGCGGAAGATGGCGGCCACGCCGAAGCTGGGGGCAAAGAACCAGCTGCTCTGGCCCAGCGGGTACATCAGGAAGACACTGACGAACACCGCGATCGGGCCGGAGAAGGCGATGGCGTTGTAAGGGCGGATGCCCACCAGGCGAGCGATCTCGAACTGACGCAGCATGAAGCCGATCAGGGCGAAGGCGCCGTGCAGGGCCACGAAGGGCCAGAGGCCGCCCAGCTGGACCCAGCGCACGAAGTCGCCCTGGGCCTCGGGGCCCCAGAGCAGCAGCAGGCTGTGGCCCATGGCGTCAGCGGGGGTGCTGACGGCGGCGGTGAGGAAATTGCAGCCCTCCAGGTAGGAGCTGGCAATGCCGTGGGTGTACCAGGAGGTGGCGAAGGTGGTGCCGGTGAGCCAGCCGCCCAGCGCCAGATAGGCGGTGGGGAACAGCAGCAGACCGGACCACCCCACAAAAACGAAGCGGTCGCGCTTGAGCCAGTCGTCGAGGACGTCGAACCATCCCCGCTGGGGCAAGCGCCCTGCAGCGATCGTCATGAGAAGCGTGCTTCATGAAGCGTTACATCCGGATCCTACGGGGCGGAGACCCGAACTGCGGAGGTCCGCAGCCGCTTTAGGTACAACCACTCAGCCATCGAAGCCAGCGGTCGATTCGCCAGAGTGGTTCTGCGTCGGTCAAGGTCTGCGGCCGGCCGGCCCATCCACCCCCATCCAGCCCCCCGATGTACGTCGTCGAGCTCTCCCTCAAGCTCAGCCCCATGCCGATCGCGGTGCAGCGCAAGGAACTGGCCGATGCCCAGCACCTCTACGGCGAGCTGCGCCAGGCCCTGGACGGGGCAGGGCCCCGGGTGCTGGAACTCACCTGTGAGAAGGAGCCTGAGAAAAAGGTGAGCCTGCTCTGCAGCGAGCTGGTGGCCGTGCAGCTGTTTGAGAAGTCGGCTGCCGCGGCCGGTGGCAAGCGCCCGGGTTTCAGCTTCGACACGTGAATCCCGGCCAGGACCAGGCAGCTGAGCCGCCCATCCTCGAGCTGGAGGCGGTGGACTACACCTGGCCCGGCGGAGCCGTGGCCCTGCGGGGCTGCGACCTGCGGTTGCCGGCCAGGGGGCTGTGGATGCTGGTGGGTCGCAACGGCAGCGGCAAGAGCTCGCTGCTGCGGGTGATCACCGGGTTGCTGCAACCGCAGGGCGGGCGTGTGCAGCGCCGGGGCCGCTGTGCCCTGGTGTTCCAGAACCCCGACCACCAGCTGCTGCTCCCCAGCTGCGGCAGCGAACTGCTGCTGGCCATCGACGCCGGGCTGCCGCCGGCTGAGCGCTGGCAACGGGTGACTGCCGCCCTGGAGCTGGTGGGCCTGGGCGGCCTGGCGGAGCGTCCCATCCACGGGCTGAGCGGTGGGCAGAAGCAACGGCTCGCCATCGCTGCGGCCCTGGCCAGCGAGGCGGATCTGCTGCTGCTGGATGAGCCGACGGCCCTGCTGGATCCCGACAGCCAGCACGAGGTGCTGGGCCTGATCCGGCGCCTGAGCCATCGGACTGAGCGGCCGCTCGCGGCCCTGTGGATCACCCACCGCCTGGAGGAACTGGGCCAATGCGACGGCGCCGCCCAGATGCAGGCCGGCCAGCTCGGCCCCTGGATCCCGGGGGCGGAGCTGGCCCAGCAGCTGACGCTCGCCTGAGCCGAAGCCGTGGGGGCAGGGGGCCCGCTTGCCGGAGGGGCGAGCCGACCGGTATGGTTCAACACCGTTGGCGCCCCAGCGTTCCAACCATTCCTCGGTAGCTCAGTGGTAGAGCGGTCGGCTGTTAACCGATTGGTCGCAGGTTCGAATCCCGCCCGGGGAGTTTTTATTTCGCCAACCCAAGCTCCGTGGTTCGGCTGCAGTTCTGGGAGACCTGGCGGTTCCGCTCCACCTTGGAATGACACGACGCCAGGGGCCCAGGGCCACTCGCGGCGCGAGGCGCAGCGGGTGATGCACCCAGAAAACAACAAACAACCCGGAAGATTTTCTGAAGATTGACGGGCCGGACCTGGCGGGTCTGGGGCCAGACTGCCGGTGAGCACTGCAATCTGCAGCCCCGTGCTCCCCATCCACCTGATCGGGCAGCGCGACCGCTGGGGAATTCGCAAGCTCAGCTGTTGACCAACGCCGAGAATGCTGCGGCGTAGGTATGACTGCCGACCCGCCGCTCGGCGATGGGCGCCATTCAGCCGTTCAGTCCAGAGCCGTTCCGATGAAACCCTGCATCCTGCTGATCGAAGACGACAGCGACATGCGCGAGCTGGTGGCCGGCCACCTGATGCATGGTGGATTCGACGTGCAACAGGCCGAGGACGGCATCCGGGGCCAGGCCCTGGCACTGCAGTACAGCCCGGATCTGATCCTGCTCGACCTGATGCTGCCCAAGGTGGATGGGCTCACCCTCTGCCAGCGGCTGCGCCGCGATGAGCGCACCACCCGCATCCCGATCCTGATGCTCACCGCCCTGGGTGGCACCAAGGACAAGGTGAGCGGGTTCAACTCCGGCGCGGACGACTACCTCACCAAGCCGTTCGACCTCGAGGAACTCACGGTGCGGGTGAAGGCACTGCTGCGCCGCAGCGACCACGCGCCACTGTCCACCAAGCTCAACGAGATTCTCAGCTACGGACCGCTCACCCTGGTGCCCGAGCGCTTTGAGGCCATCTGGTTCGACGCGCCGGTGCGGCTCACCCACCTGGAGTTCGAGCTGCTGCACTGCCTGCTGCAGCGCCATGGCCAGACGGTGTCCCCCTCCCTGATCCTCAAGGAGGTGTGGGGCTACGAGCCCGACGACGACATCGAAACGATCCGGGTGCACGTGCGCCACCTGCGCACCAAGCTCGAGCCCGATCCGCGCAAGCCCCGCTTCATCAAGACCGTATACGGAGCCGGCTACTGCCTGGAGCTGCCCAACGAGGAGCAGCTCGCCGACCTGATCCCCCTGATTGATGAGGCCCGCCAGGCCCGGGCCAGCTAGCCGGGACGGACGCCGCTGCCGGCCAGCTCCAGCAGGGCCACCTCCCAGGCCAGCCGGGGTTGCACGTAGGCCTGCAGCTGCCGGCCGAGCCGGTTGAGCCGGTGCAGCATCGCGGCCTGGCGGTGACGGTTCCAGAGGGCCTGCTGCCACCACTGCACCAGCCACTGCTGCTGCTCACCATCGAGCGACTCGCTGAGGTCGCGCGCCAGCTCCAGGGCCTGCAGGGGATCGCCATCCCCCTCCACCAGCTGCAGCAGGCGGCCCGCCACTCCCTCCGGCAGCGCCTGCCAGTGGCGGCGGTGCTCCTGCAGCGCGCCTGGAGAGCCGGCGGCGAGCTGCACCAGTTCGGCGGGATCCTGCGGTTCCAGGCCGGAGGTGGGTGGGAGCACCCGTTCGATCTCGTCCGGACGCAGCCGCCCGAACGGGATCACCTGACAGCGGGAGCGAATGGTGCTGAGCAGCTGCTCCGGTGCGCTGGCGATCAGGATCAACAGGCCATCCCCCGGCTCCTCCAGGGTTTTCAGCAGGGCGTTGGCCGCTGCCTCGGCCATCGCCTCCACCCCATCCAGCACCACCACACAGCGCTCCGCCTCCAGCGGCCGTCGCCCGAGGAAACGGGACACCTCGCGGATCTGGTCCAGACGCAGCTGGGGCGCGGAGCGGCGGCTGACACCGGCGGCCTCCGCCTGGGAGCGCGGCACCAGCTGGCCCTTCTCCAGATAGGTGGGTTCCACCCAGAGCAGATCGGGATGGTTGCCCTGCTGCAGGCGGCGCCGCAGACCCGCATCGCCGCCGATGCCCGCCAGCACCCCTTCCAGGAAAGCCATGGCCGCCAGGCGGCGCCCCACACCATGGGGGCCGGCGAACAGATAGGCCGGCGCCAGGCGGCCCTGCGCCAGGGCGGCCAGCAGCAGGGTGCGGGCCTGCTGCTGGCCCACCAGGTGTGCAAACAGTGCGCTCATCGCTCAAGGGCCCGCAGGGCGGCCCGGCAGGCCTCGCCCACCTGCTGGGGATCGGCAGCCGCGTCGATGGGGATCCAGCCCCGCTGCTCGGCGAGGGCGGCAAAGCCCGAGGCCACCCGCTCCAGAAAGGGCTGGCCACCCGCCTCGATGCGGTCCGGCGCCCGACCACCGCGCCGGCGCAGGGATTCGGCCAGGGGCAGATCCAGCCAGAGGGTGAGGTCGGGCTGCAGACCCCCGGTGGCGATCGCCTCCAGCTGGGCGATCAGGCTGAGGTCGAGGCCACGGCCATGGCCCTGGTAGGCGGCGGTGGAGCCGCTGAAGCGATCACTCAGCACCCAGTGCCCCGCCGCCAGGGCCGGCCGGATCACCTGCTCCACGTGCTGGGCCCGGTCGGCCGCGTACAGCAGCAGCTCGGCCGTGGTGAGCGGTGCCGCCCCCTGGGGCGGATGGAGGAGCAGCTGGCGCAGGGCCTGGCCCAGGGGCGTGCCACCGGGCTCGCGGGTGACCACCACCTGGCCGCCCGGGGCCAGCAGGCCACTGCCGGGCAACCAGGCCAGCAGCCGCTGCAGCTGGGTGGTCTTGCCGCAGCCATCGATGCCCTCCAGCACCACAAAACGGCCGGGCCGGCGGACTGCCTCAGGCATGGCGCAGCAGCAGGGCGTTGAGCACCACGGTGATCGAGCTCAGGGCCATCAGCAAAGCAGCCAGGGGAGGGGTGAGCAGCACGCCGAAGCCGGGCAGCAGGGCACCGGCGGCGATCGGCAACACGATCAGGTTGTAGCCGAAGGCCCAGCCCAGGTTCTGGCGCACCTTGGCCATCGTGCGCCGGGCCAGCCGCAGGGCCACCACGATGCCCTCCAGGCGCTCACCCATCACCACCAGGTCGGCGCTGTCCTGGGCGATCTGGGTGCCGGTGCCCACGGCGATGCCCAGGTCGGCCGCCGCCAGGGCGGGGGCGTCGTTGATGCCATCGCCCACCATGGCCACGGGGCCGGCGGCGCGGCAGGCCATGATCCGCTCCAGCTTCTGCTCCGGCCGCAGCTCCCACACCAGCTCACCGGCCTGCAAGCCCAGCAGGGATCCCAGCTGCTGCACCGGCTGGCGGCGGTCGCCGCTGAGCAAACCCAGAGCAAAACCCAGCTGGCGCAGGCGGGCCAGCACCCCGGCCGCATCGGGGCGGGGCGCATCCTGAACCGCCACCAGGCCCAGCAGGCGGCCTCCCTGGGCCACCGCCAGCACGGAGGCGCCATCGGCCTCCAGGGCCGCCTGCCGGCCCTGCCAGTGGTCCAGGGCCCCCGGTGCGCCATCGGCGGCGGCTTCGGCCGCCACCCAGCTGAGCCGGCCCACTCGGCAGGACTCGCCGGCCACCGTGCCCTCCACCCCGGCACCGGCGTGGGTGGAGGCATCGCTGGTCTCCAGCAGAGGCAGCTGGCGGGCTGTGGCCTCCTGCAGCAGGGCATGGGCCAGGGGATGGCGGGTGCTGGCCTCCAGGCTGGCGGCCAGCTGCAGCAGCTGCTCGGCGGTCACCGATGGCGCCGGCTCCACGGCCGTGACCAGCGGCCGGCCCACGGTGAGGGTGCCGGTCTTGTCGAAGAACAGCGTGTGCAGGCGGGAGGCCATCTCGATGGCATCACCGCCGCGGAAGAGCAGCCCAGAGCGGGCCGCCAGCCCGGAACTCACCGTCATCACGGTGGGGGTGGCCAGGCCGAGGGCACAGGGGCAGGCCACCACCAGCACGGCGATCGCCAGCTGCAGAGCCAGGCTCAAGGGCGTCTCGGCCGACACGCCGAGCACCCCATGGCCGCCATGGCCGCCGTGGGCGGAATCGGGATGCAGCACCTGGGGCCAGAGGGTCGTGCCCCACAGCCACCAGAACAGGAAGGTGGCCGCGGCCAGGGCGAGCACCAGCACGGTGAAGCGTCCCGCCACCCGGTCGGTGAGGCCCTGGATCGGCGCCTTGCGGCTCTGGGCCTGCTCCACCAGGTGGATGATCCGGGCCACGGCGCTCTCGCCGCCGCTGCGCTGCACCTCCAGCACCAGCGGCGCCTCCAGGTTGAGGCTGCCGGCGGCCAGTTCGCTGCCGGCGGCAGCCTGCAGGGGCAGGGGCTCGCCCGTGAGGGCCGACACATCCACCGCCGATTCCCCCTCCAGCACGAGCCCATCCACCGGCACCCGGTCACCCGGCAGCAGGCGCACCCGGTCTCCGGGCCGCAGGCCCCCCACGCGCACCTCCCGGGGCGGGCCATCGCCCACCAGCAGCAGGGCGGTGTCCGGCTGCAGTTCAGCCAGCTGCTCCAGGGCCAGGCCGGTGCGGAAGCGGGCCCGTTCCTCCAGGAAACGGCCGAGCAACACGAAGGCCAGCAGCATCACCGGCTCGTTGAAGAAGCAGGGCAGCCCCGTTCCTGGCCAGAGCAGGCCCACCAGGCTGGCCAGGTAGCCACTGCCCACCCCCAGGCCCACCAGGGTGTCCATGCTGGGGATCCCCGACAGGGCCGAACGGGCCCCCTTCACAAGAATCGGCCGGCCGGGCCCCAGCAGGGCCGCGGTGGCCACCAGGGCGTGGAACCACTCGGCGGTCAACACCAGGCCCCCCGGCCCCTGCCAGAGCGTGGGGGCCACCAGGCCGAAGTGGCCCATCCCCGACACCACCAGCAGCACCAGGGCCACCAGCAGCTGGCGCCAGAGCTGCCACCAGCTGCGGTGCTGCTGGCGCTCCCGGCGACTGCTGGGTTGCGGCTCACTGGAGCGGGGTCTGGCGGTGAAACCCATGGCCGCCAGGGCCTGCTCCAGGGGCTGGCTGCGCTGGGCAGGATCCAGCTCCACCCAGGCGGTGCGCGTGAGCAGGTTCACGCTCACCTGGCGCACGCCGGGCTGCTCCAGCAGCCGCCTCTCCACAGCGCTCACACAGCTGGCGCACTTCATCCCCTCGATCTCCAGCAGCAGGGGCTCCACCGGCAGGGGCTCCACCGGCAGGGGCTCCAGCTCGGTGGAGGCAGGCGAGAGTGGCATCGACCCAGATCGGCCAGGGAAGGCCATCACGCTAGGCAGATCGGCCAGACTGCACACCTCGAAGCTCCCCTCCCGCCGGTGCCCCGCTCCCAACGCAACGACAACTTCATCGACAAGAGCTTCACGGTGATGGCGGACCTGATCCTCAAGGTGCTGCCCACCAACCGGCGCGCCAAGGAGGCCTTCGCCTACTACCGCGATGGCATGAGCGCCCAGGCCGACGGCGAGTACGCCGAGGCCCTGGAGAACTACGAGGAGGCCCTCAAGCTCGAGGACGACCCCAACGACAAGGCCTTCATCCTCTACAACATGGCGCTGGTGTTCGCCTCCAACGGTGAGCACGCCAGGGCGCTCGACCACTACGGCCAGGCCCTGGAGCTCAACAACAAGATGCCCCAGGCGCTCAACAACATGGCGGTGATCCACCACCACCTTGGCTCGATCGCTGAAGAGCAGGGCGACGCCGATGAGGCCGACCGCCAGTACGACCAGGCCGCCGACTACTGGGGCAAGGCCATTCGCCTGGCCCCCAACAACTACATCGAAGCCCTGAACTGGCTCAAGACCAGCGGCCGCGGCAGCGCCGACGTGTACTTCTGATCGCCTGAGGCATTACGCGTTATTCGTGATTGGGGATGCGGCCAGGCAGGCCTGCCCCATCACATTCACGTCAAGGCAATGCATCGCCATCAGGTCGTCGAGATCCACACCGGGCTGGCGTGAGCGATCCAGATAGGCCCGGAGAGCGGCCTCGAACACCGCACCCACCGTGCCACCCTGGCGGGCAGCTTGCAGCTTGGCCTGTGCGTGGAGGGCGTCGCTGATCGTGCGGGTGGGGCGCCTCGTGGTGGACATGAATTCATTTCAGTGAGCACGGCCCGCATCTCGATGCATGCCCTGGTCAGGGCCGATCGTCAGCCGGGTTCACCCCCAGGGCCGCCACCAGGGCGGCGGCCACGGTGCCGGCCTCCAGCAGCTCCAGTCCCAGCCCTGAGGCGGCCTTGCCAAGGCCGGTGCCCCTGGGCACCACCGCCCGGGTGAAGCCCAGCCGGGCCGCCTCCTGCAGGCGCAGCTCCAGCTGGCCCACCGGCCGCAGCTGCCCCCCCAGCCCCAGCTCCCCCACCAGCACCGTGCCGGGCGGCAGGGTGAGGTCGCGGTAGCTGGCCACCACCGCCGCGGCCACCCCCAGATCCGCCGCCGGCTCCTCCACCTCCAGGCCACCGGCCACCGCCAGGTAGCAGTCGAAGCGCGAGAGGGGCAGGCCCAGGTGCTTCTCCAGCACCGCCAGGATCTGGTGCAGGCGGTTCACGGCGATGCCGGTGGCGCTGCGGCGCGGGCTGGCATAGCTGGTGGTGCTCACCAGGGCCTGCAGCTCCACCAGCAGGGGCCGGGTGCCCTCACAGGCCACGATCGTGGCGGTGCCGCTGCTGGGCTCGCTGCCGCCCAGGAACAGCTCGCTGGGGTTGTTCACCTCCGCCAGGCCGCGATCGCGCATCTCGAACACCCCCAGCTCATGGGTGGCGCCGAAGCGGTTCTTCACCGCCCGCAGCAACCGGTGGCTGGCGAAGCGATCGCCCTCGAAGGTGAGCACCGCATCCACCAGGTGCTCCAGCACCTTGGGGCCCGCAAGGGCGCCCTCTTTGGTGACGTGGCCCACCAGCAGCAGGGCCGTGTCCTGGCGCTTGGCGATGCGGGCCAGGGCGGCGGCGCACTCGCGCACCTGGGCCACCGAACCGGGGGCGCTGGCCAGTTCGGCGTCGTGCAGGGCCTGGATGCTGTCGATGATCGCCACCGCCGGGCGCAGGGCTTCGAGCTCCTGCAGCACCAGCTCCAGGTCGGTCTCGGCCAGCAGCTGCACATCGCCATCGGCATCCGGCGTGGCTGGTTCGGCCCGATCCGCCGCGTCCATGCGGGCCAGGCGGCGCCAGCGCAGCTTCACCTGCTGGGCCGACTCCTCCGCGCTCACATAGAGCACCGAGGCCCGGCCGGCCATGGAGCGGGCGCTCTGCAGCAACAACGTGCTCTTGCCGATGCCGGGGTCACCGCCGAGCAGCACCAGGGAGCCCGGCACCAGGCCGCCCCCGAGCACCCGGTCGAGCTCGCCGTAGCCGCTGGCCAGGCGCTGCAGGGGCCGCTCGCCCACGGCGCCGATCGGCTCGGAGCGACGGGGCCGGGGCGCCATCGCCACCTCGTCATCAGCGGCGGCCACGGGCCGGCGGCGGCGGCTGTCGGCAGCGGGGGTCGCCGCCTGCTCCACCAGGGTGTTCCAGCTGCCGCAGCTGCTGCAGCGCCCGAAGAACTGGCGGGTCTGGGCGCCGCAGCTGGTGCAGACGTAGAGCGTGACGGAGCGGGCCAAGGGGCGCAGGGGCAGGGGGCTGCGGCCCAACTATGAAGAAAGGTGGCGTTGCATGAAACGTTCCGCCCTCAGACCTTTTCAGTAGAGGCCATCTGATGTAGGCCCCCAAGCCTGGCGATGACGGTCTCCCCCCCCAGCGCTGCCACCGGCACTGCCAAGGACAAGGAAACGATCCTGGTCGTCGATGACGAGGCCAGCATCCGGCGGATCCTGGAAACCAGGCTGTCGATGATCGGCTACCACGTGGTCACGGCCTGTGACGGCCAGGAGGCGCTGGAGGCCTTCCGCAGCCACCATCCCGACCTGGTGGTGCTGGACGTGATGATGCCCCGCCTCGATGGCTACGGGGTGTGCCAGGAGCTGCGCAAGGAGTCGGACGTGCCGATCGTGATGCTCACGGCCCTGGGCGATGTGGCCGACCGCATCACCGGCCTGGAGCTCGGCGCCGACGACTACGTGGTGAAGCCCTTCAGCCCCAAGGAGCTGGAGGCCCGCATCCGCTGCGTGCTGCGGCGGGTGGAGAAGGACAGCGTGGCCGGCATCCCCAACTCCGGCGTGATCAGCGTCAGCGACCTGCGGATCGACACCAACAAGCGCCAGGTGTATCGGGGCGACGAGCGCATCCGCCTCACCGGCATGGAATTCAGCCTGCTGGAGCTGCTGGTGAGCCGCAGCGGCGAACCCTTCAGCCGCGGCGAAATTCTCAAGGAGGTGTGGGGCTACACCCCGGAGCGTCACGTGGACACCCGGGTGGTGGATGTCCACATCTCCCGCCTGCGCTCCAAACTGGAGGATGATCCGGCCAACCCCGAGCTGATCCTCACGGCTCGCGGCACCGGCTATCTGTTCCAACGCATCGTCGACCCCGTTGCCCCCGAAGGAGCCTGACAAGCGCGCCAAGCCCAGCCGCACGATCCGGCGGCTGGTGATCTGGTATCGCCGCAACGCCGCCGTCACCAGCCTGGTGGGCACGGCCACCTCGGCGGCCAGCACTGCCGGCAATGTGGCCGGCGCGGCCACCAGTGCCGCCACCTCGGCCGCCAACACGGTGCTGCAGCCCCTGGTGTTCGACCCTCTGCGCCGCCTGCAGCGGGGCCTGGGGGGACCGGACGAGGACGCCCCGATCAACGATGCCGACCGCCTCTGGGTGGCCGTTGATGGCATGGGCGGCGACCACGCCCCCGGCCCGATCCTGGAGGGCTGCCTGCAGGCCGTGGAGCGCCTGCCCCTGCGGGTGCGCTTCGTGGCCGAGCTCGAGCGACTGATGCCGGCCATCGCCGAACTGGGTCTGCAGGGCCAGCTGGATCTGGCCATTGCCCGGGGGCTGATCCAGCTGGTGCCCAGCGGCCCCTCGGTGGGCATGGACGAGGAGGCCACGGTGGTGCGCAGGAAGCGCGACGCCAGCATCAACCTCGCCATGGACCTGGTGAAACAGGGCCAGGCCACGGCGGTGTACTCGGCGGGCAACTCCGGGGCGGTGATGGCCTCGGCCATCTTCCGGCTGGGCCGGCTCAAGGGCATCGACCGGCCGGCCATCGGCGCCCTGTTCCCCACCCGCGACCCCGAACAGCAGGTGCTGGTGCTGGACGTGGGGGCCAACATGGACTGCAAGCCGGAGTGGCTGCACCAGTTCGCCCTGCTGGGCAACATCTACAGCCGCGATGTGCTGCAGGTGGCCCGGCCGCGCATCGGCCTGGTGAACATCGGCGAGGAGGAGTGCAAGGGCAACGACCTCTGCCAGCGCACCTACACCCTGCTGGCGGCGGAACAGCGCTTTCGCTTTGCCGGCAACTGTGAGGGGCGCGACATCCTCTCGGGGCGCTTCGATGTGGTGGTGTGCGACGGCTACACCGGCAACGTGCTGCTGAAGTTCCTGGAGAGCGTGGGCAGCGTGCTGCTGGACGTGATCAAGGAGGAACTGCCCCGCGGCCGGCGCGGCAAGGTGGGATCAGCGTTTCTGATCAACAACCTGCGCCGGATCAAGAAGCGGCTCGACCATGCCGAGCACGGCGGCGCCCTGCTGCTGGGTGTGGATGGCGTCTGCGTGATCGGCCATGGCAGCAGCAAGGCACTCTCCGTGCTCAGTGCCCTGCGCCTGGCCCATTCCGCCGCCAACCACCACGTGATGGACGATCTGCATGCCCTCAGCGAACCGGCCGGGGGCGCTGTGGCCTGTGGTTGACTGAGCCAATCTGCGGGCCCATCCCGTGCCGCTCGGCGTGTCGCTCAGCCTCTCAGGCCCCGACAAGCGGGCTCAACCCCATCACGGCATGGCCCTGGTGGGCAGCGGCAGCGCCATGCCCGCCGCCAGCGTCAGCAACGCCGACCTGAGCCGGCGGGTGGAGACCAGCGACGACTGGATCCGCAGCCGCACCGGCATCGGCGCCCGGCGGATCTCCGGCCGGGATGAGCCGCTCACGGTGCTGGCCAGCCGGGCCGCCGAGGCGGCCCTGGCCCACGCCGGCTGGCGACCGGAGGAGGTGGACCTGATCCTGCTGGCCACCTCCAGCCCGGACGACCTGTTCGGCACGGCCCCGCGGATCCAGGCCGCCATCGGTGCCACCGGCGCCGTGGCCTTCGACCTCACCGCCGCCTGCAGCGGCTTTCTGTTCGCCCTGGTCACCGCCAGCCAGTACATCGCCAGCGGCGCCGTGGGCCGGGCCCTGGTGATCGGGGCCGACCAGCTCAGCCGCTGGGTGGACTGGGACGATCGCCGCACCTGCGTGCTGTTCGGCGATGGGGCGGCAGCCGTGGCGGTGCAGGCCTGTGCCGCCGAGGACAGCGGGCTGCTGGGGTTTCGCATGCGCTCCGATGGACGCCGCAACGCCTGTCTCACCCTGGCCCAGCACGACACGCGCGAGCCGCTGCTCGACCAGCTCTCCGCCCAGAAGGGGGGCTTCGCGCCGATCCAGATGAACGGCCAGGAGGTGTACAAATTCGCCGTGCGGGAGGTGCCCCAGATCCTCGAAGAGCTGCTGGAGCACACCGCCACCCGGGCCGACCAGCTCGACTGGCTGCTGCTGCACCAGGCCAACCAGCGCATCCTCGATGCGGTGGCCGAGCGCTTCGCCATGGCCCCGGAGCGGGTGCTGAGCAACCTGGCCCACTACGGCAACACCTCCGCCGCCACCATTCCACTGATGCTCGATGAGGCCGTGCGCGATGGCCGGGTGCGGGCTGGCCACCTGCTGGCCAGCAGCGGCTTCGGCGCCGGCCTGAGCTGGGGCGCGGCGCTGCTGCGCTGGAGCGGCCCGCAAGCTGCGGCCTAACCTCCGGAGCCAACACACGCACAGCGACAGCATGGCGATTGCCTGGGTGTTTCCCGGCCAGGGTTCCCAGAAGGTGGGAATGGCCGCCGGTGTGCGCGACCTGCCAGGCGCCCGGGAGCGCTTCACCGAGGCCTCGGAACTGCTGGGACGCGACCTGCTGGCCATCTGTGACGGCAGCGCCACAGGCCCTGACGCCGACCTGAACAGCACCGGCAACACCCAGCCTGCCCTCTATGTGGTGGAGAGCCTGCTGGTGGACGGACTGCGGGCCCAGGGCCGCAGCGCGGATCTGGTGGCCGGCCACAGCCTGGGGGAACTGGTGGCGCTCTATGCGGCCGGGGTGTTCGACTTCGCCACCGGCCTGCGGCTGATCCAGGCCCGCAGCGCGCTGATGGCCGAGGCCGGCGGCGGGGCGATGACGGCCGTGATGGGCTTCGACCGCGCCGAACTGGAGGCCCTGGTGGCCGCCCACGACGACGTGGTGATCGCCAACGACAACAGCAGCGCCCAGGTGGTGCTCTCCGGCACGCCCGAGGCCGTGGCCCAGGTGAGCGGCGCGCTGACGTGCAAGCGCGCCATTCCCCTGGCCGTGAGCGGCGCCTTCCATTCCCCCTTCATGGCCGGGCCGGCGGCCCGCTTCGCCGCCACCCTGGACGCGGTGGCCTTCGCCGACGCCGCCATCCCCGTGCTGAGCAACACCGACCCCACCCCCCAGACCGATGGGGCCACCCTCAAGCAACGGTTGCGCGACCAGATGACCACCGGCGTGCGCTGGCGGGAAACCATGGACGCCCTGGTCGCGGCCGGCATCGACACCGCCGTGGAGATTGGCCCTGGCAACGTGCTCAGTGGACTGATCAAGCGCAGCTGCCCGGCGATCGGCACCGCCCAGGTCGCCGGCGCCGCCGATCTGGGGCTGTGAGCAGCCCGGTGAACGCCGTGAAACGGGCGCTGCGACGACGCAAACGGGCTGAGCCCCCTGCCTTGATCCGCACGCCGCGCCCCAGCCTCACCTACCGGCTGATCAGCTACCTGCTGGTGTTCCCGATCTACAGGCTGCTGTTCCGGGGCCGCACCGCCGGCAATGGCCATGTGCCCCTGGAGGGGGCCCTGGTGGTGGTGGCCAACCATGGCTCCCACCTCGATCCGCCCCTGCTGGGCCATGCCCTGGGGCGGCCGGTGGCCTTCATGGCCAAGGCCGAACTGTTCCGGGTGCCCCTGCTCGGCGCCATCATCCGGGCCTGCGGCGCCTATCCGGTGGCCCGCGGCGCCAGCGACCGGGAGGCGATCCGCACCGCCACCGACCGCCTCGAGGAGGGCTGGGCGATCGGGGTGTTCATCGACGGCACCCGCCAGCGCGACGGCCGGGTGAACGCCCCCCAGGCCGGTGCGGCCCTGCTGGCCGCCCGGGCCGGTGTACCCCTGCTGCCGGTGGCGATCGTCAACAGCCACCGGGCCCTGGGCCCCGGCGGCGGTCGCCTGCGCCTGGTGCCGGTGCACATCCGCATCGGCATCCCCATCCCGCCGCCGCCTTCGCGGCGGCGGCCCGACCTGGAGGCGGCCACCGCCGCCTGTCAGCACCAGATCAATGCCCTGCTCGACCAGGGATTGGTGGGCATCGATGACCTGCTCAGTGCCCGGGTGCCAGACGCTCTGCCGCCCAGCGGCGCAGATCGCGACCCGTAACCACCCACAGCACCGCCCGCAGTCCGTCGCCCCAGATCTTGCGGCGGCCCTCTGGACGGCAGAGGTCACCGCAGTCCACCGGCTCCGGCGTGAGGTGAATGCCGCGGCTGCCGGCCACCACCCGGCCCACCAGCATCGCCCGGTCCATGTGGTCACTGCTGGTGACGAGCAGGGCATGGCGGATGCGGGCCCGCTGCAGATCGTCCACCAGCGAGGTGAAGTTGGAGAGGGTGTCGCGGGCGCGGTAGTCGAGCTGCACCTGGCCGGGGGGCAGGCCCTGGCGCTGCTCGAACAACCAGTGGGCGTACTCGGGATTGCTGCCGCCACTCACCACCACGGGCAGACCGAGCTCCTGGGCCAGGGCGGCGGCGTGACGCTCCCGGTCCACATCCCCCCCCAGCACCAGGATCAACTGGGCTGGGGGCGGGGTGGGCCACCACCAGCCGCGCGAGAGCCAGAGCAGGGCGCCGGTGGCGAGCAGGAACCCCAGGCGCAGCCCTTGGAACCGGCGGCGGCGGGGCTTGGCAGGCATCCGCATCAGGTGAGCGCCACGGGCGAGGTGGGATAGATCGGCAACACCGGTTGCCAGGGTGCCGGCTCCGCCTCGGCATGGCCGGCGACGGCCAGGTCCAGCAACATCCGCACGTCGGCCGGCAGGTCCTCCTCAACCGGCAGACAGGGGGCTGGCCTGAGGGCCTGCAGGGCCTGTGCATCGGCATGCAGCCGGGGGGCCACCCACGCGCGCATCGCTCCAGGCCGGTCGGGATCAGGACCATAGAGACCCGCCACCAGCCCCCGCCGCGGCAGCTCCTGCACCAGCCAGGTGGGACGGTGCAGGCCCAGGCGACGGGCCATCAGCTCCAGGCTGCCCACCCCATCGAGGGGAAGCGCCAGCTGCTGGGCCAGGGTGCGGGCCAGCACAACGGTGAGCCTGGTGCTGGTGAAGCCACCCGGCCCCGTGGCCACGGCCAGACGGGCCAGGGAATGCCACTGAGCGGCAGGGCACACCTGCTCCACACAGGTGAACAGGGCATTGGCCAGGGCCCGTCCGCGATCAAAGCAGCGGATCCGATCGGGCTGGGAGCGGTCGAGCCAGCGCAGGCCCACCCCCAGCTGTGAGCCACTGCTGTGCAGGGCCAGCACCGTGCTCCCCGGCGCGGGGCCGGAGGCGGCGGGGGCTGGAGGGACTGCGGTCATCAGGCCGGCTGCAGGGATGGAGGGATCGCTCAGGCCGGGAGCGGCTCGCCGGGGCGCAGCCGCAGCCAGCGTCCGGGATCGGCCTCAAAACTCTCACAGGCGCGCACGTCCCACTCCACCCCCACCCCTCCGCCGGGGAGGTCCAGCACCTGCACGTGGATGCGCGGTTGCCGCGGCTGAACGTCGGGCCGGTCATTGAGGTGGGCCACCCCATGCTGGCGTTCAACCGCGTGGTAGGCCTGACAGCGGTCGACCCAGCGGCAATCCACGCAGATGCACATTCCGGCCGAACCACGCCAGACCCCCATTGTGGCGGCCACGGCTGCGGCTGGCGAAACGGCTGCTGCAGGTGTTCGGGCGGCCCATGGCGAGCTGGAAGCCCTGCTCTGGCAGGCACTGGCCCCGGAACGCTGGCCGCTGCCGCGGGAGGCCTTGCCCCCTGGGACGGCGCTGGTGGGGGGCGCGGTGCGGGACGCCCTGCTGGGCCGGCTGCGCGCCCGGCCCGATCTCGATCTGGTGGTGAGCGGTGGGGCGATCCAGCTGGCCCGTGACCTGGCCAGGCAACAGGGCGGCACCTGCGTGGTGCTCGACTGCGAGCGGGACATGGCCAGGCTGGTGCTGGCGGGCTGGACGATCGATCTGGCCCGCCGGCAGGGGCCGGATCTGAGCGCCGACCTGCTGCGCCGCGACTACAGCGCCAATGCGCTGGCCCTGCCCCTGGATGCAGGGGGACGGCTGCTCGATCCCACAGGCGGCCTCGATGACCTGCACCGGGGCCGGCTGGTGGCCGTGAGCGAGGCGAATCTGCTCGATGACCCCCTGCGCTCGCTGCGCGGCGTGCGGCTGGGCTGGGAACTGGGCCTGCAGCTGGATGCCACCAGCCTGGGCTGGATCGAACGCCACGCCGGACGGCTGGCCGAGGTGGCCGGCGAACGGGTGCTGGCGGAGCTGGAACGGCTGGCCGCCAGCAGCGCGGGTCATCAGGGCCTGGCCCAGGCCCTCAGCCTGGGCCTGCTGCACCGCTGGGGCGCTGATCCGGCGGCCGGGATCCCGCTGGCCGGCCTCAGCATGGAGGCGGCGGCGGAGCGGGGCCTGGGCAGGGAGGACGCACGCCAGGTGCTGCCGCTGGCCCGACTGGCCACGCTGCTGCCAGGCACCGCGGTGCGCCTGCTCCGCGGCAGCCGCCGGCTCGAGCAGGACTGCAGCCGCCTGCGCCGCTGGTGGGCCCAACTGGACGCTGGCGGCGCAGGGCTCGATGGCCTGGCCGAGGCCAGACGGCTGCAGTTGCAGCGGGAGCTGGAAGGGAACCTGCCCGCCCTGTTGCTGAGGCTGCCGGTGACGGGGGCCCGGGAGGCGCTCCAGCACTGGCGGGATCGTGATCACCCGCTGTATCACCCCCGTTCCCCCCTCAATGGCGAGGAGCTGGGCGCGGCACTGGGGCTGAGCGCCGGGCCGGAACTGGGGGAACTGCTGCAGCACCTCACCCTGGAGCGGGCCTTCGGGCGCATCCCCCCAGCAGGGGGCGGGCAGCGCCATCAGGCGCTGCTGACAGCCCGCCGCTGGCTGGACAGCCGCCGTGGTTAACTTCTCAATGCAAAGGCGTGAGACTGAGGTTTGTCCTCGCCGGCTGTTCTTCATCAGCTGCTCAGCGCCAACTGGCTTTTTCATCGCCAGCCCATTGGCTGTTTCATCGCCAGCGGAAGTATTTCCCTTTTCTCTTTCCCGTTCCCTCCCATGAGCGTTCGTCTCTACGTCGGCAACTTGCCGCAATCCTTTGATGCCCAGGAGCTTGAGGCCCTGTTCACCGGCGTGGGAGAAGGGGTGCGGTTCAAGCCTGTGTACGACCGGGAAACGGGCTCCTGCCGCGGTTTCGGCTTCGCCAATGTGGACGACCAGAAGCAGGCTGAAGCGGTGATCAGCGCGCTCAACGGCCGTCAGTTCGGGGGCAATGCCCTGCGCATCGAGGTGTCGGAGCGCAAGGAGACCCGCACCGCCGGCAGCTCCGACCGCCGCAGCGGCAATCCCACCCCCCTGCGCCAGGTGGTGAACAAGGTGGTGCATGCCGATCAGGTGAACAGCGAAGCTCCGGATCCCCGCTGGGCCGGCGAACTGGCCAAGCTCAAGCAGCTGCTCGACAACCAGAAGGCCACCGTCTGAGCCAGGTCCCTGCCCAGATCTGGTCCTGGAAGGGCCACCGCATCACCGTGCGAAGGGCCGGTGATCCTGCGGCGGCCCACAGGGTTCTGCTGGTGCACGGGTTCGGCGCCTCCAGTGGCCACTGGCGCCAGACCATTCCCGCGCTGGCTGGCGACGCCGAGGTGCTGGCGGTGGACCTGCTCGGTTTCGGCGCCAGCGACAAACCCCCGTCCTGCCTGCCGGGGGAAAGCCCCAGAGCCGGCTCCGTTCGCTACTGCTTCGACCTCTGGGCTGAGCTCGTGGCCGATCTAGCCGTGGACTCCACTCCGCCCAGCCAGCAGCGCCTGCACCTGGTGGGGAACTCCATCGGCGGCATGGTCGCCCTCACCGCCGCCCGCCTGCTGCGCCGGCGCCGGCAGCCGCCCGCCCAGGTGGTGCTGATCGACTGCGCCCAGCGCACCCTCGATGACAAACGCCTGGCCGAGCAACCGGCCCTGGCCCGGGCCGGCAGGCCCGCCCTCAAACAGCTGGTGCGCCAGCGCTGGATCCTGGCTCCACTGTTCCGGGTGCTGGCCCAGCCACGGTTCATCCGCCGCGTGCTGGCCCAGGCCTATCCCAGTGGCGCCCATGTGGATGAGGAGCTGGTGAGCCTGCTGCACCGCCCCAGCACCGACCCCGGAGCCATCGAGAGCTTCCGGGGGTTTGTGAATCTGTTCAACGACCATCTGGCCCCCCAGCTGCTCGCCGAGCTGAGTGAGCCCCTGGACGATGGGCTGGGCCCGGTCCCGGTGCGGCTGCTCTGGGGCGAGCGGGACCCCTGGGAGAATCCGGCTGAAGCCCGCGCATGGGCGGAGCAGTTCGGCTGCGTGGCCGACCTGGAGGTGCTCCCCGGGGTGGGCCACTGCCCCCATGACGAGGCTCCGGAGCTGGTGAATCCCATCCTGCGTCGCTGGATCCTGGGCACCGCCGCCTGAGTGCTCAGGCCTGCAGGTCAGCGGGCCTGGGCCACCATGTAAGAGAAGGGCAGATCCAGCAACTTGCCGGCGCGGGGCACATAGGCCCGCTTGCTGAACACGTCATAGTCATGCTGCTCGATCACATCGAGAATGCCGCGATAGAGCCGCAGCGAGGCCCACACCGGCCAGCGGGCATCCGGGGCAAGCCAGCGCACCCCGGCCTCGGAGCGGGAAAACCAGTCGCGGGCCCGCGCCAGCTGGAAGCGCATCAGGGCCCGCCAGTTGTCGTTGAGCACCCCAGCAAGCAGGTCCCGCTCGCTGTAACCGAACCGCTCCAGTTCATCGAGGGGCAGGTAGATCCGCCCCCGGCCCCTGTCCTCCCCCACATCGCGCAGGATGTTGGTGAGCTGGTTGGCAATGCCCAGGGCCACGGCCGCATCTGACGTGTCCGGGCGTTCGCTCCAGGGGGCGGAGGTGTAGGCCGCATCCACCCCCATCACCTCCTGGGTCATCAGCCCCACCGTGCCGGCCACCCGGTAGCAGTAGAGCTCCAGGTCGGTGAAGGTGGCATAGCGATGGCACGCCAGATCCATGCGCATCCCCTCGATCATGTCCAGATAGGGCTGGATTGGCTGGGGGTAGCGGTTGAGGGTGTCGCACATGGCCAGATCGAGGCCGTCGCGCACCTCGCCATTGAACAGGGCGCGGGTGCGCAGCTCCCAGGCATCGAGCCGCTGGGCCAGCTCAGCCACCGGGCGGCGCTGGGCCTCGGGGCTGTCCATCAGCTCGTCGGTGCGCCGGCACCACACGTAGATCGCCCAGATGGCCCGCCGCTTGGCCGGCGGCATCAACAGGGTGCCCAGGTAGAAGGTCTTGGCCCACTCGGCCGTTTCACGCCGACAGGCCTCGAACGCCTCGTCCAGGGACGGGAGGGCGCATGCCCCTGCGGCCTGCCCGGCCAGCACCTCACCACCGCTCAAAGCAGGGCCACTCAAACCGCAGCCAGATTGGCAGCAGCCGGGGCCTCCAGGCTGGATTCGGCCCTGACGATCGCCTGGGCGCACTGCTTGCCGCTGAGCACGGCTCCCTCCATCGAGGCCAGATAGCGCTGCATCGTGTAGCAGCCGGCCAGGAAGAAGTTGGCGATCGGCGAGGCCTGGTCGGGCCGCAGCTGCTGGCAGCCGGGCACGGTCTTGTAGACCGACTGGGGCGTCTTCACCACGATCGCCTTGCGCAGCTGGGCCTGGTCGTCGCCGCTGAAGTGCATCGGGAACAGGCGCTTGAGCTCCTCCATCGTGGCGGCCACGATGTCGTCGTCGGAGCGGCCGATCCAGTCCTTGGCCGGTGCAAACACCAGCTCCAGCATCGAGCGCTCGGGATCCTCGTATTCGCGGCAGGTGTTGCTCATGTCGGCATACACGCTCAGCAGCGGGCTGCGGCTGAACAGCAGGTGGTCGATCTCGGTGAGCTTGCGGTCGAACCAGAGGTGGATGTTGATCACCGGCACCCCATTGAGGCCATCGAGCTTCTGGAAATAGGGGATCTCCTTCCAGGGCCCCGGGATCAGCTTCTTGAAGGGGTCCACCGGCATGGCGCTCACGTAGGCATCGGCGGTGAGGGTGTAGCCCTCCTGGCCCTTGATGCCACCGATGCGGAAGCCGCTCACCGTGCCGTCGGCATTGAGCCCAATCTCCCGCAGGGGGGCATTGAGGTGCACCTCACCGCCGCGCTCGGTGACGTAATCCACGATCGGCTGGCAGAGCCTCTGGGGTGGATTGCCATCGAGGAAGGCCATCTTCGAGCCGTCGCTCTCCTGCAGGAAGCGGTTGAGGGCGGTGAGCACCACCGTGCTGGAGATCTCGTCGGGATCGATGAAGTTCAGCGCCTTGGCCATGGCGATGAACACCTCGTCGTTCACCCGCTCGGGGATGTTGTGCAGGCGCAGCCACTCGGTCCAGGAGTACTGGTCGCACTCCTCCACATACTGCTGCCCCCGCAGCATCGCCGGCACCAGCCCGAGGCCGAAGGCGATCTTCTCGGGCCAGGTGAGCAGGTCGTTGTTGCCCAGGATCGCCGCCACACCGTTGAAGGGAGCGGGGATGTCAGGGAACTCGAAGCGGCTGTAGGTGCCGGGGGTCTGCTTCTGGTTGAAGATCATGGAGTGGCTCTTCCACTGCAGCCGGTCCTCGATCTCCAGCTCCTTGAACAGCTGGCGCATGTTGCGATAGGCGCCGAAGAAGATGTGCAGGCCGGTCTCGTACCAGTCGCCGTCCTCGTCCTGCCAGGCTGCCACCTTGCCGCCGAGCACGTCGCGGGCCTCCACCACGATCGGGGTGTGACCGGCGTCGCAGAGGTACTTGGCACAGGCCAGGCCTGCCAGCCCAGCACCGGCGATGGCGACGCGCATATCAAGGAAATGAACCAGGGGCAACCATAGGGCGGTCGCCATCCGGTGCGGGGCCGCCCAGACCACGCCCGGCTGGCTGAAGGCGGTGCCGCAGCGGTGGTTGCCGAACCGTGCTCCCCTGGCCCCCTACCTAAAGTTGGTACTCCGGGTGTCCTCCTCAGCCATGGCCGACCAGCTGCTCAAATCCACCACCCGTCACGTGCGGCTGTTCACGGCCCGGGTGGAAGACGGCAACCTGATCCCGGATCCGGCTCAGCTCACCCTCGATCTCGATCCAGACAACGAGTTCCAGTGGGACGCCCCCGTGCTCGAGAAGGTGCAGGAGCAGTTCCGCCAGCTGGTGGAGGCCCAGGCAGGAGCCGAGCTGAGCGAGTACAACCTGCGCCGCATCGGCTCGGAGCTGGAGGGGACGATCCGCCAGCTGCTGCAGGCCGGGGAGCTGCGTTACAACCCCGATTGCCGGGTGCTCAATTACTCGATGGGCCTGCCCCGCACCCCTGAAACCCTATGACCCGCTCCTCCCGCAGCCGCTACGACGGAGACCGCAACGCCACGGACGACCGCTACGCCGAGCGATACGGTCGCGGGGCCGGCCGGCCCCGGCAACCAGGCGCTGGGCCTGGCGGACCCGGGGGAACCGGCGGTGGAGGCCAGGGCGGGCCACCGGTGCAGTTCAACCTGGGCACGATTGCCGTCCTGGCCGGCGTGCTGGTGGTGGGGATCGGCATCGGCACCGGCATCGCCAGCACCACCCAGGGCAACCAGGGCAACATCGCCAGCTCCCAGCAGCTGGACATGGCGGTGCCCGATCCGGAGTTCTGCCGCCAGTGGGGCGCCAGTGCCTTCGTGATGGACGTGGAGATCTACACCACGATGAACCCCAGCACCAGCTTCGTGACCCAGCCGATCCTGCGGCCGGGCTGTGTGATCCGCCGGGAAAACTGGAGCGTGCTGCAGCGGGAAGGGGCGGTGACCGCCGAACAGATGCGCCAGTGCAAGCAACGGATGAACACCTTTGCCTACGTGGGTTCCGTCAAGGACAAGCCGGTGGTGCGCTGCGTATACCAGACCGACATCCGCGACAACCAGTTCGTGACCCGGGGCGTGGCCGACGACACCGTGGGCGTGACCCCGGAGGCCGATCAGTTCTGAACGGGCTGCTCAGGCCTGGACGGCCGCCACGGCATCGGCGCTGGCCTGCGATTGCAGCGGCCGGCGCAGGGGGCTGTCGGCGCTGGCGAACACCGGCAGCACCTCCCGCCGGAAGGCGTCGGCGGCCCGGGAGCAGTAGCGCGCCGGGTGGGTGATCAACTTGAGCTGGCGGCGCACCAGCAGGTCGGCGACCTGGGGGCGGTGCAGGCTGCCGGCCGACAGCTCCCGCTCGATCGACACCACCGGCAGGAAGGCCGCGCCCAGAGCGCTCTGCACGGCATTCTTTATGGCCTCAAAGGAGTTGAGCTCCATCTCGATCTTCAGCCGGGCCACATCGAGGCCGGAGCGGGCCAGCAGCTGATCCACCATCTTGCGGGTGGTGGACTGGGCGTCGAGACACACGAAGCCGAGGCGGTAGAGGTCGTCCTTGGTGAGCTCGGCCAGCCGGGCCAGGGGGTGCTTGACCGGAAGCACCAGGGCCAGTTCGTCGCTGGCGTAGGGCACCACCTGCAGCAGGTCGTTGAGCTCACCCGGCAGTTCACCACCGATGATCGCCAGGTCCACCTGGCCATTGGCCACGCTCCAACCGGTGCGGCGGGTGCTGTGCACCTGCAGCTGCACGGCCACGTCGGGATACTTCTGGCGGAACAGGCCGATCATCCGCGGCATCAGGTAGGTGCCGGTGGTCTGGCTGGCGCCCACGATCAGGGAGCCGCCGCGCAGATTGTGCAGATCCTCCAGGGCGCGGCAGGCCTCCTGGCACTGGCTGAGGATCCGGTCGCAATAGCTGAGCAGCAGGTGGCCCGCCTCGGTGAGCTGGGCCTTGCGGCCGCCCCGGTCGAACAGGGACACGCTCAGCTGCTTTTCCAGGTTCTGGATCTGCAGGCTCACCGCCGGCTGGGTGACATAGAGGCTGTCGGCGGCCTTCTTGAAGCTGCCCTCGGTGGCGATGGCGCGCAGGATGCGCAGCTGGTCGAGGGTGAAGGGCAGATCTGCCATAGGTCGACCCCGGGCCTGAAGTCCGGAACTGCCAGCGGATCGGAACTCTAGGGGTGCCGGCGGGTGGCCAGAATCGGCCCCTTCACAACTTCCCAACTGCCCTTGAGCTCCGGTTCCGCCCTCGCCCCCAGTCCGCACCACAGCAGCTGGGTGATGCTGGCCCTGTTGCTGGCCTTCGCCGTGATTCACAGCGGCGGCGCCTCCCTGCGGGTGTGGGGGGTGGAGCGGATCGGCGAGCGGGCCTGGCGGCTGCTGTTCGCCGCCGTGAGCATCCCCTCAGCCGTGGTGGTGATCGGCTATTTCCTGGCCCACCGCTACGACGGCCTGCGCCTGTGGAACCTGCAGGACCAGCCCTGGATCGTGCCCGTGGTGTGGGTGGGCACCGCCATCAGCTTCCTGTTTCTCTATCCGGCCACCTACAACCTGCTGGAGATCCCGGCGGTGCTCAGGCCCCAGGTGCGGCTCTACGCCACCGGAATCATCCGCATCAGCCGCCACCCCCAGGCCGTGGGCCAGATCCTCTGGTGCGCCACCCACCTGCTCTGGATCGGCAGCAGCTTCATGGTGGCCACCTGCGCCGGCCTGATCGCCCACCACCTGTTTGCGGTGTGGAACGGCGATCGGCGCCTGGCCAACCGCTTCGGGCCGGCCTTTGAAGAGCTGAAGGCCAGCACCTCGGTGATCCCTTTCCGGGCCGTGTTCGATGGCCGCCAGCGACTGGTGCTGACGGAGTTCCTCAAGCCGGCCCAGCTGGGCATTGCCATCGCCGTGGGCGTGTTCTGGTGGGCGCACCGCTTCATCGGGCTGGGGGCGGTGAGCTTCAGCCGCACGGGCCTGGCCCATTGGCTGGGATGAACAGCCCGGGGGGGAGCAGCCACCGCAGACCAGCGATCCGCGAGCAGAGCGAGGATTCACCGGCCGCGCTGCCTACACTCACCACCAACCCGCCCCTAGGGAGCGCCACCGGATGCCTTCAGCCGCCGAACTCGCCTGGTTGATCCCGGTGTTGCCCCTGGCTGGGGCCTGCCTGGTGGGCCTGGGCCTGATCAGTTTCAACCGCACGATCAACCGGCTGCGCAAGCCCGTGGCCTGGCTGCTGATCAGCTGTGTGGGTGCCGCCGCCGTCCTGAGTTACGCAATCCTGGCCCAGCAGCTGGCCGGGGCCGGCCCCACCGAGGTGCTGTTCAACTGGGCCAGCGCCGGCACCTTCAACCTGCAGATGGGCTTCCGGGTGGATGCCCAGGCGGCGGTGATGCTGGCCCTGGTGACCACCATCGCCGTGCTGGTGATGGTGTATTCAGACGGGTACATGGCCCACGACAAGGGCTATGTGCGCTTCTTCACCTACCTGGCCCTGTTCAGCAGCTCGATGCTGGGCCTGGTGATCAGCCCCAACCTGCTGGAAATCTATGTGTTCTGGGAGCTGGTGGGCATGTGCTCCTACCTGCTGGTGGGCTTCTGGTACGACCGCGACGGCGCCGCCAATGCCGCCCAGAAGGCCTTCGTGACCAACCGGGTGGGCGACTTCGGCCTGCTGCTGGGCATCCTGGGCCTGTTCTGGGCCACCGGCAGCTTCGGTTTCGAGGAGATCGGCGCCGGGCTGCAGCAGGCCGTGGCGGGCGGCAGCCTCAGCAATGGCGTGGCCGTGTTGCTGTGTCTGCTGGTGTTCATGGGCCCGATGGCCAAGTCGGCCCAGTTCCCGCTGCACGTGTGGCTGCCCGACGCCATGGAAGGCCCCACGCCGATCTCGGCCCTGATCCACGCCGCCACGATGGTGGCCGCCGGGGTATTCCTGGTGGCGCGGCTGCAGCCGGTGTATGAGCCCTTCCCGGCCGTGCAGCTCACCATCGCCGTGATCGGCACGATCACCCTGTTCCTCGGGGCCACGATCGCCCTCACCCAGCAGGATCTCAAGAAGGGTCTGGCCTACAGCACCGTGAGCCAGCTGGGCTACATGATGCTGGCGATGGGCTGCGGCGCCCCGGTGGCCGGCATGTTCCACCTGGTGACCCACGCCTTCTTCAAGGCGATGCTGTTCCTGGGCTCGGGGTCGGTGATTCACGCCATGGAGGAGGTGGTGGGCCATGAGCCGGTGCTGGCCCAGGACATGCGCCTGATGGGCGGCCTGCGCAAGTACATGCCGATCACCTCCGCCACCTTCTTCATCGGCTGTGTGGCGATCGCCGGCATCCCGCCACTGGCCGGCTTCTGGAGCAAGGACGAGATCCTCGGCCAGGCCTTCAACAGCTATCCGCTGCTGTGGGCGATGGGCTTCATCACCGCCGGCATGACGGCCTTCTACATGTTCCGGCTCTATTTCCTCACCTTTGAGGGCGAATTCCGCGGCAACGACAAGGCCATGGCCGCCCAGCTGCTGGCCGCCGCCGGCAGGGGAAGCGCCGAAGAGGATAGCCATGGCCATGCGCACGCCGAACACCCCCACGAATCCGGCTGGCAGATGGCCATGCCCCTGGCCGTGCTGGCCGTGCCCTCGGTGCTGATCGGCCTGCTGGGCACCCCCTGGAACAGCCGCTTCGCCGCCCTCCTGGATCCCCATGAGGCCGCCGAGATGGCCGAACACTTCAGCTGGAACGAATTCCTGCCGCTGGCCGGAGCTTCGGTGGCGATCTCAGGGGCCGGAATCACGGTGGCCGTGCTGGCCTACGCGCTGCACAAGCTCGACATGGCCGCCCTGTTCGCCGATCGCTTCCCGGCGATCAACGCCTTCCTGGCCAACAAGTGGTATCTCGATGCCATCAACGACAAGCTGTTCGTGCAGGGCAGCCGCAAGCTGGCCCGCTCCGTGCTGGAGGTGGACTCCAAGGTGGTGGACGGCGTGGTGAACCTCACCGGCCTGATGACCCTCGGCAGCGGCGAAGGCCTCAAGTACTTCGAAACCGGCCGGGCCCAGTTCTACGCCCTGATCGTGTTCGGCGGCGTGATCGCCCTGGTGGTGCTGTTCGGCGCCCTGGGCTGAGGGCTTCGGCCGTGAGCGCGCGGGGCGCGCAACACCGCCTCAGCGCCTCAGCCCAGGGCGCCTCACGCCGGGTGGCTCAGGAGCCCCAGGCCTCTTTGCTGCAGTTCCCCACCCACCCGCGCCACCCCACCCCGCCAATCCCGGTCGGGAAGGCTGCGCCGGCCGCATTGGGCGCTTCGCGCCCGTGGCGGCCGCCGCAGCCATCCCGGCCGGGGCCACTACGGACTGTGTGCCTCCCCCCACCTGGCATGGGGCATCCGGGCAGGTATTTCTACACTCCAGCCATTGGACTGCCTGCATTCGTGGCCTTTCCCTGGCTGAGCGCCTCGATCCTGTTCCCGATCGGGGCAGCCCTCGTCATCCCGTTCGTGCCCGACAAGGGGGACGGCCGGCAGGTGCGCTGGTTCGCCCTGGGGATCGCCCTCACCACCTTCCTGCTCACGGTGGGCGGCTACCTCAACGGCTACGACCCCGCGGTGGAGGGGCTGCAGCTGGTGGAGCGGGTGGAATGGCTGCCCAGTCTGGGGCTGGCCTGGTCGGTGGGAGCGGACGGCCTTTCGATGCCGCTGATCCTGCTCACCAGCTTCATCACCGCCCTGGCTGCGCTGGCGGCCTGGCCGGTGAGCTTCAAGCCCAAGCTCTTCTATTTCCTGTTGCTGGCCATGGACGGCGGCCAGATCGCCGTGTTCGCGGTGCAGGACATGCTGCTGTTCTTCCTGGCCTGGGAGCTGGAGCTGATCCCCGTGTATCTGCTGCTGGCCATCTGGGGCGGCAAGAAGCGCCAGTACGCCGCCACCAAGTTCATCCTCTACACCGCCGGCAGCTCGCTGTTCATCCTGATCGTGGGCCTGGCCATGGCCTTCTTCGGCGGCAGCACCAGCTTTGAATACTCCGTGCTGATGGCCAAGGACTTCCCCGTGAAGTTCCAGCTGCTCTGCTACGCCGGCCTGTTGATCGCCTTCGGCGTGAAGCTGCCGATCGTGCCGCTGCACACCTGGCTGCCCGATGCCCACGGAGAGGCCACAGCCCCGGTGCACATGCTGCTGGCGGGCATCCTGCTCAAGATGGGCGGCTATGCCCTGCTGCGCTTCAACGTGCAGCTGCTGCCGGCCGCCCACGCCCAGTTCGCGCCGCTGCTGGTGGTGCTGGGGGTGGTGAACATCATCTACGCCGCGCTCACCTCGTTTGCCCAGCGCAATCTCAAACGCAAGATCGCCTACAGCTCGATCAGCCACATGGGCTTCGTGCTGATCGGCATCGGCAGCCTGAGTGCCCTGGCCACCAGCGGCGCCATGCTGCAGATGATCAGCCACGGCCTGATCGGTGCCAGCCTGTTCTTCCTGGTGGGTGCCACCTACGACCGCACCCACACCCTGCAGCTCGATGAGATGGGCGGCGTGGGCCAGAAGATGCGCAAGATGTTCGCCCTCTGGACGATCTGCTCGCTGGCCTCCCTGGCCCTGCCCGGCATGAGCGGCTTCGTGAGCGAGCTGATGGTGTTCGTGGGGTTCGCCACCAGCGAGGCCTACACCCTCAGTTTCCGGGTGGTGATGGCGATCCTGGCGGCGGTGGGTGTGATTCTCACGCCGATCTACCTGCTGTCGATGCTGCGGGAGATTTTCTTCGGCAAGGAGAACCGCGAACTGACCTCCCACACCCACCTGGTGGATGCGGAGCCCCGGGAGATCTATGTGATCAGCTGCCTGCTGGTGCCCATCATCGGCATCGGCCTCTACCCGCGGATCATGACCGACACGTACCGCGCCTCGATCGAGGCCCTGGTGCAGCGGGAGATCACCGCCATGGGCCGGGTGATCCCCACGCCGGGCAGCAACCTCATCCGCCAGACCATGCTCCAGGCCCCAGCCCTGCCGGGCTGAGCCAATCGCCCTGTGCTCTGGTGCGCAGTGTTCTGCGGCCCTGCAGGATCAAACGGATCAACCTCCTGCTGATCTTCAGTTTCGCTCTGGCCGTGGTGATGTTCACCCTGGAGAACACCGCACCCAGCCGGACCAGCCTGCCGGGCCGGCAGGCTGGTCCGGGCTGGCGGGGGCCGGTAACTTGGATGGGAGCCCCCGTTGTGTTTGCATCCCTTGACCCAAGGAGGCGCCAGGCTCGCCATCCGGCTGCTGCAGGACGCCGCCGAACGCGGAGATCTCGATCCCTGGGATGTGGATGTGATCGCCGTGGTGGATGGCTTTCTCGACCAGCTCCACCAGCGCATCACCCTGCCACGGCTGGCGGCGGCGGCAGGCGGCAGCTATGAGCAGGATCTGGCGGAGACCAGTGAGGCCTTCCTGGCGGCGTCTGTGCTGGTGAGCCTGAAGGCGGAGTTGCTGGAAGCCAGCACCCTGCCGCCTGAGCCCCTGCTGGAGGACGCCTTCGACCTCGATGCGGACGGGGATGGGGACGGCTGGGCAGCCGATGCGGCCCAGGTCCTGCCACGCCGCCCGGAACGCCACCTCTGGCGCAGGCCCGTGGCGCCCCCGCCCCTGCAGCGACCGGTGACCCTGGGGGAACTGATCCAACAGCTCGAGGACATCGCCGAGCGGCTGGAACAGGACGAACGCCCCGGGCACAGGCGCCAGCGGTCCCGCCGCTTCAGTGAGCGGGCGGCCATGGAACAGGTGGCCAACCTGGCCCATCGGGAGAAACTGCCCGAGACCACCGCAGCCCTCAGTGGCTTTCTGCGCCAGTGGCCGGCGGCTGAGCACTGGGTGTCCTTTGAGGCCCTGGTCCAGGCGTGGAGCGCCGCCGTGACCAGCGGTGAAGCCGGCGCGGATCTGGACAGCGACCGCGTGGGGGTGTTCTGGGCGCTGCTGTTCCTCTGTCACCAGGGCCGGCTGGAACTGGAGCAGGAGGGCGGCCTGTTCGGCCCACTGCAGCTGCGCGCCCTGGCGGCTCCCCAGGGCGAGAGCGGCATCCGCGGCAACGGGGACGAGCTGGCGCAGGGGATGGCCCTGAGGGCAGCTGAAGGGCCGGCCGCCGAACGGCTGGCGGCCTGAAAAGACGCGTAAAGTGAGAGCTCCGACCGATGTGAGCAAACGCCGATGAAGGCGATGATCCTGGCGGCCGGCAAGGGCACACGGGTGCGACCGATCACGCACACCATCCCCAAGCCGATGATCCCCATTCTGCAGAAGCCGGTGATGGAGTTCCTGTTGGAACTCCTGCGGGAGCACGGCTTCACCGAAGTGATGGTGAATGTATCCCATCTGGCCGAGGAAATCGAGAACTACTTCCGTGATGGCCAGCGCTTCGGCGTGGAGATCGCCTACAGCTTTGAAGGCCGGATTGAAGACGGCGAACTGATCGGCGATGCCCTGGGATCCGCGGGCGGCCTGAAGAAGATCCAGAACTTTCAGCGCTTCTTTGACGACACCTTCGTGGTGCTGTGCGGCGACGCCCTGATCGATCTCGACCTGAGCGAGGCCGTGCGCCGCCACCGAGAAAAGGGTGCCCTGGCCAGCCTGATCACCAAGCGGGTACCGATGGACCAGGTGAGCAGCTATGGCGTGGTGGTGACCGATGGTGACGGCCGGGTGCGCTCCTTCCAGGAGAAGCCGGACGTGGCGGAGGCAGCCAGCGACATGATCAACACCGGCATTTACATCTTCGAGCCTGAAGTGCTCGACTATGTGCCCAGTGGTGTGCCCTTTGACATCGGCTCCGACCTGTTCCCCAAGCTGGTGGAATCAGGGGCGCCCTTCTATGCCCTGCCGATGGAGTTCGAGTGGGTCGACATCGGCAAGGTTCCCGATTACTGGCAAGCGATCCGCAGTGTGCTGCAGGGCCAGGTGCGCCAGGTTCAGATACCGGGCAAGCAGGTTCGCCCAGGGGTTTATACCGGCCTGAACGTGGCTGCCAACTGGGACAAGATCAAGGTGCAGGGTCCCGTGTATGTGGGCGGCATGACCCGCATTGAGGACGGCGCCACGATCATCGGACCCGCCATGATCGGCCCCAGTTGTCACATCTGCGAAAACGCCACCATCGACAACTCCATCATCTTCGACTACTCCAGGATTGGCCCTGGCGTGCGCCTGGTGGAGAAACTGGTGTTCGGCCGCTACTGCGTCGACCGCAACGGCGACCACTTCGACCTGCAGGAAGCGGCTCTCGACTGGCTGATCACCGATGCCCGCCGTCAGGATGTGGTGGAGCCCTCTCCCCAGCAGAAAGCACTCGCCGAGCTGCTCGGCAGCGATCTGGCCCTCAGCCAGTCGGCCTGAGGGCCGCCGCACAGCTGAAGACCTGTTGATCCACAGCAGCACCTCCAGCCGGCAGCGGCTCCAGTCCGGCCAGGTCCAGGATCTGCGGAATGCGTTCCTCGGCCTTGATCGCCATCAGATGCACCCCCTGGGCAATGCGGATGTACTGGGCCACCTGCTCCGCGGCAATCGCCACCCCCTCAGCCGCAGGGTCAGCAGCTGAGGCCAGACGATCGATCAGACGTTGGGGAATGTTGGCCCCAGGCACCACCCGGTTGATGAACTCCGCATTGCGGGCTGATTTCAACAGAAACACCCCTGCCAGCACCGGCAGCCCGAGGGGGCCGGCGATGTCGTCGATGAACCGACGCAGGGCATCGCCATCGGTGACCATCTGGGTCTGAATGAAGCGGGCGCCGGCAGCCTGCTTGCGGCGCAGCCGGGATCGCAGTCCACTCCAGCTGGGGGACTGGGGATCCGCCGCCGCACCGGCGAAGAAGGCGGTTCCCCCATCGGGCAGGTGGCCCTTCACCGGATCGCGGCCCTGATTGAGGGCCTCCACCAACTGCAGCAGTCGCACCGACTCCAGCTCGTTCACGGCGCGGGCGCCGGGCTGATCGCCAGCCCTCACGGGGTCACCGGTGAGGCAGAGCAGGTTGCGCAGGCCCAGGGCGTGGGCCCCGAGCAGTTCGGCCTGCAGGGCGATGCGGTTGCGATCCCGGCAGGTGAGCTGCAACACAGGCTCAAAGCCCTGATCCAGCAGCAACTTGCCCATCGCCAGGCTGCTCATGCGCATCACGGCCCGGCTGCCATCGGTGACGTTGATGGCATGCACGCGGTCCCGCAGACAGGCGGCCGCCTCCAGTGTGCGGACGGGATCCCCACCCCTGGGCGGGGTGACCTCCGCCGTGATGGCTGTGCGGCCGCTGGTGAGCGCCTGATGAAGCAGCAAGCCATCTCCGCTGGGCTACCCCATCATGCCCGGGCCCCGTCTGCCTAGAGTGACGGGGGTTGCAGGTGTACCGACTGCCCTGCACCTTCACCGCTCTGCTACTCCATAATCGCGCCGTGGTTATTCGCAGAGAGGAACTCCACAACGGGGATCAGGCGATGGGTGCCGGCACGAGTCCTGAACGGGATCTCTCCGAACGGGAGCTGGAGATCATCGAACTGGTGGCCCAGGGGCTCACGAACCAGGAAATCGCTGGAACGCTCACGATCAGCAAGCGCACCGTGGACAACCACGTGAGCAACATCTTCACCAAAACCGGCGCCAAGAACAGGATTGCTCTCCTCAACTGGGCGATGGATCACGGCAAGATCTGCCGGGATGGCTTCAACTGCTGTGCGCTGGACGATGCCACTCAGGCGAGTTCAGGCCAGGGCGGAGAGCGCCGCCGATTCCGCTGAGCCACCGGCCTCGGCCGTGAGCGAAACCAGGGCGGTGATCGAACAACCGAGGAGGTCCAGCCCGAAGAGTTCCGCATAAGCAACGCAGTCCGCATGGTTGCGGCCGGTGAAGCGAAGCACACCCTGGCTGTCGTAGAGGCCTGTCGAGTTGTGCTGAATACCTGTTGAAGGGAGGCCGGCCAAAGGCGGAGCAGGGAATCTGCTGAAAGATTACAGGTTTGAGCTTAGAGCCCGCCGGTCCCGTGCAGGGGGGCGGTGTGGTGGCCAGAGCCCATCTCATTCCCGATAGCCCAGGCCCTGCAGCAGTGGCTGCCGCTGGTCGGTCGGCCAGTCCCTGAAGGGCCTCCGGGCCAGGGACGCATTGCTGAGCTCATGGCGGCCGGTGAGTTCAAGGCCACACCAGCTGGGCAGCCTCAGATCCTGCTCGGCATGCTCCAGTTCCACTTCCGCCACCACCAGAGGATGGTTGGCCCCATCGAACACATCCACCACCCAGTGGCCACCGTTGAGGGCCAGGCCATAGCGCTGCTTGCTCACCTGCTGGACGGTGAGCGCCAGCATCGCCTCGGCATCCGGGAGGGGGATCGGGTACTCAAACTCCTGGCGCACCAGGCCATCCACACCAACCTGGGGCTGGAGTGGCGGCGCCTTGAGAGTGAGCCAGGCGGAGGCCGCCTGGGGCGGGGCGCTGCTGATGCGCACCCGCAGGGTGAGAGCGTCGCCGCCCTGGCTGAGGTAGCCCTGCTGCAGCTGGCGCTGCCAGGCCACATGGCGACGCCAGGCCGGGTCGACCACCAGAAAGCGCCGTTCGATCTCCAGAGCCATCGCCGTGCGCACGAACCATCAGCTGACGTTCAATTGTGGGATGGCTCGGCCGCCACCAGGCTGCCGGCCCAGTGCAGCTTGTGGGTGAGGGTGCGGTAATAAGAAGGGGAATGCTCCAGGGTGACCAGCCGGGCGGCGTGGCGGCTGCGTTGCACCAGTGCCCGGTCGCCGGGCTCGAGGGTGGTGGCCTGTACGCCGTCCTGCCAGAGCTTCACCCGACGGCTCGATTCGCCCAGGGGCCAGAGGCAGAGCTGGGCCCGGGGCGGCACCACCACGGCGCGGCTGGAGAGGCTCATCGGACAGATGGGATTCACCACAATCCCCTCCAGCCCCGGATGCAGGATCGGCCCCCCGGCGGCCATCGCGTAGCCGGTGGAGCCGGTGGGGGTGGCCACGATCAGGCCATCCCCCCGGTACTGGTCCACCACCTCCCCGTCGATCTCCAGCTCCAGCACGCAGGTGGAGGAGATCTCATCGAGGCCTGGCCGGAAATAGAAGTCGTTCAGGGCCAGGTAGGCCGGGCTGCCCTCGTCCACCCCATCTCCCCGATCGATGCGGGCCTCCAGCATCATTCGCCGCTCCAGGGCATAGCGATCGTGCTGCAGGCGCTGCCAGAGGCTCTCATTGCCCTCCCCGGCCAGTTTCAGCAGGCTGCGCTCGTGGGTGAGGAAGCCGAGATGGCCTCCCACGTTGAAGCTCAGGATCGGCACCTCCAGTGGGGCAAGATGCCGGGCGGCCCCCAGCACCGTGCCGTCTCCCCCCAGCACCAGGGCCAGGTCGGGCAGGTGCTGTTCACTGGCCAGCAGTCCGGGATAGGGATCGCGGGCCAGCCCACTGGTGGCGGTGACCACGCTGACCCCCAACTGACGCAGATCAGCCGCGCAGCGCCTGGCCTGGCGCTGGGCCGCCTGGCTGCCGGAGCGTGCGATCAGCCAGACCCGCTCCAGCCGCATCGTGACTTACCAGCGCAACAGGTTGAAGCGCTCCATGTCCACGGTTTCGCGGTTGCGATAGAGCGAGAGCAGGATCGCCAGACCCACGGCCGCTTCAGCGGCGGCCACGGTGATCACGAAGATGGCAAACACCTGGCCGCGGATCAGCTGGCCATCGAGATAGCTGGAGAAGGCCATCAGATTGATGTTCACCGCATTGAGCATCAGCTCGATGCTCATCAGCACACGCACGGCGTTGCGGCTGTTGATCAACCCCCACACACCGGTGCAGAACAGGGAAGCCGCCAGCACCAGATAGGCCTGCAAAGGGATGCCGCCGGAGAGGGAAAGGGTGAGGGAGTCCATCGCAGGGAGGGGCCTGGCAGAGAGGGTGGGAGCGGTTATCGCCGGGAGGCGGAGGTATCGAGCAGAAGTGGGGTGCGGGCCTTCTCGATCAGCCCCTGATCGGCAGCCTCGCCGGTGCCGATGTCAGTGCTGAACACATCGCGGCGGGCCAGCACGATGGCACCGATCATCGCCATCAGCAACAGCACCGAGGCCAGTTCAAACGGCAGCAGGTAGTCGGAGAAGAGGTGCTCTCCGATGCGGATCGTGGCTTCCTCTCCCACGGATTGGGGCCCGGGCAGCGCCCAGGGGGTGGTGAACGCCACCCGCAGCAGCAGGGCGAACAGCCCACCACACACCAGGCCGGAAAGCACCCGCCGCAGTGCCAGTCCGGGGATGGCCGAGAGGTCTTCGCGCTTGTTCACGAGCATGATCGCGAACAGGATCAGCACGTTCACCGCACCCACATACACCAGCACCTGGGCGGCGGCCACAAAACTGGCATTGAGCAGCAGATAGAGCCCCGCCACCGAGAGGAACACCCCGCCGAGCAGGAAGGCGGAGTACACGATGTTGGGCAGGAGCACCACCCCGAGGGCACCCAGCACCACGGTGGCGGAGAGCACCGCGAAGCAGATCAGCTGGGTGGTGGAGGCGATCGTCATCAGGCCTTCTCCTCGGTGGGGGCCGCGTCGGGCTGGGCAGCCGCAACGGGCGCTGGCTTGGGCAGGGTCTCGAGAACCTGCTCGGGCAGTCTGCCCGCCCGCGGGGCGGTATCCGGCACACCGTGGGGGTCCATCTCGCCCTTGGGCAGGTAGGCCAGCTCCCGCAGGGCGAACACGGCCGGGTCGCTGGTCACGCTGGTGGGCAGGCGGCCGAGCGCCACGTTGTCGTAGTTGAGGCTGTGGCGATCAAAGGCGGAGAGCTCGTACTCCTCGGTCATCGACAGGCAGTTGGTGGGGCAGTACTCCACGCAGTTGCCGCAGAAGATGCACACGCCGAAATCGATCGAGTAGTTGCGCAGCTCCTTCTTCTTGGTGGCCTTGTTCATCACCCAGTCCACCACCGGCAGGTTGATCGGGCACACCCGCACGCACACCTCACAGGCGATGCACTTGTCGAACTCGTAGTGGATGCGGCCCCGGTAGCGCTCCGAAGGGATCAGCTTCTCGTAGGGATACTGCACCGTGACCGGCCGGCGGCGCAGGTGATCGAAGGTCACCGCCAGGCCCTGGGTCATGTAGTTCGCCGCACCCACGGCATCACGGGTGTAGTCGCCGACTTTCTTGAGGAACCCGAACATGGAACTGGCTCAGTGGAGGGGCTGATGGACCGCGGGGATTGGGGCGGGAGTTGGGGCGGGGAAGCGGGGCCTGAACCAACGCCTGACCCATGATGGCGGGCGGCGCAGCCAGCTGGCCGCCTCCATGGTCAACCGCCGAAGAAAGCCGGGAAGGCCAGCTTGAGTCCGGCCGTGACCAGCAGGTTGACCAGGGCGATCGGCAACAGGAACTTCCAGCCCAGGTCGAGGAGCTGGTCGATGCGCACGCGCGGGGTGGTCCAGCGCAGCAGGATCGCCAGAAACACCAGCAGATAGGCCTTGAGCACGGTCATGACGATGCCCACCGATCCGGTGATCACCTGCACCACCGGCGCGTCGACGGGCTGACCGAGCCAGCCGGCCAGCCACTCCACCGGCAGGGGGAAGCCCCAGCCGCCGAGGTAGAGCACGGCCACCAGCAGGGCCGAGAGCACCAGGTTGATGTAGCTGCCCAGGTAGAAGAGGGCGAACTTCATGCCCGAATACTCGGTCTGGTAGCCCGCCACCAGCTCCTCTTCTGCCTCGGGCAGGTCGAAGGGCAGGCGCTCGCACTCGGCCAGGGCGCAGATCCAGAAGATCACGAAGCCCACCGGCTGGCGCCAGATGTTCCAGCTGAGGATGCCGGCACCGCTCTGCTGGTTGACGATGTCAACGGTGCTGAGCGAGTTGCTCATCATCACCACCGCCAGCACGGCCAGGGCCAGGGGGATCTCGTAGGAGATCGACTGGGCCGCCGCCCGCAGCCCACCCAGCAGCGAATACTTGTTGTTGGAGGCATAGCCGCTCATCAGCAGGCCGATCGGCTGGATGCTGCTCAGCGAGATCCACAGGAAGATCCCCACCCCCACGTTGCTGATCAGCAGGTTCTGGCCGAAGGGCACCACCAGCCAGCTGAGGATCACCGGGATCAGCACCAGCACCGGGCCGAGGGTGAACAGCAGGCCATCGGCCCGGGCCGGGATGATGTCCTCCTTGAACACCAGCTTGAGGCCGTCGGCCATCGGCTGGAGGATGCCGAGGGCGCCGGCGTATTCCGGGCCGATGCGCTGCTGCACGGCGGCGGAGATCTTGCGCTCCAGCCACACGTTCACCAACACGCCCACCACGGCGGCCACCAGCACCAGCACCATCGGCAGGGGCAGCCAGAGCAGGTGGGCCGCCCCGGCACTCAGGCCCACCCCCTGCAGGGCAGCTTCAACGCTGGCCTGGAGATCCAGACCGGAACCGGCGCCCGGGGCCGTGGTGCTCAGCATGACGGCTACGCAGATGGGGGAAACTTAGCGGTCCTCCAGCGGTACCCAGTCCCGCAGGGGAGAACCCGTGTAGATCTGGGAGGGCCGGAAGATGCGGTTGGCCCCCAGCTGCTCCTTCCAGTGGGCCAGCCAGCCCGCCGTGCGGGCGATGGCGAAGATCGGCGTGAACAGGTCGCAGGGAATGCCCAGCTTGCGATAGACGAGACCCGAATAGAAGTCCACATTGGGGTAGATGCCCTTGGTGCCGAGCCGGCTGGCGGCCTGCTCCTCCAGCTGCCGGGCCAGGTCGTACATGGGGTCGTGGCCGAAGCGGTCGAACAGCTCCTCGGCCAGGCGCTGCAGGATCACGGCGCGGGGATCCTTCACCTTGTATTCCCGGTGGCCGAAGCCCATGATCTTCTGGCGGTTGGCGATCGCCCGGTCGAGCCAGAGCTCCACCGCATCGGCGCTGCCGATCTCCTCGAGCATGCTGAGCACGTCCTCGTTGGCGCCGCCGTGCAGGGGCCCGGCCAGGGTGCCCACCGCCGAGGCCACCACGGCGTAGGGGTCGGTGAGGGTGCTGGCGGTGACGCGGGCGCTGAAGGTGCTGGCGTTGAGGCTGTGCTCGGCGTGCAGGATCAGGCAGGCATCGAAGATTCGCGCCGCCAGCGGGTCGGGCTCGCGCTCGGTGAGCATGTAGAGGAAATTGGCCGCATAGGGCAGGTCGTCGCGGGGCTGAATCGGGTCCTGTCCCTTGCGGATCAGCTGGAAGGCCGCCACCATCGTGGGGATCTTGGCCAGCAGCCGGATCACCGCCGAATAGATGTATTCCGGGTTGTCGAGGGCGCGGCGGGAATAGAAGAGCCCCAGGGAAGCGGCGCTGGCCTGCAGCGCATCCATCGGGTGTCCCTGGGAGGGGAAGCTCTTCATCATGTCGCGGATGCGGAAGCTCACCCGCCGGTGCATCTGCACCTCGTGTTCGAATTCGCCCAGCTTGTCGGCTGAGGGCAGTTCGCCCCAGATCAGCAGGTAGGCCGTCTCCAGGAAGGTGCTGTTGGCGGCGAGGCTGGCGGCGTCGTAGCCGCGGTAGGTGAGATGGCCCCGCTGGCCGTCGATGTCACAGATGGCCGACTGGGTGGCTGGAATCCCCTCCAGACCAGGCCGGAACAAGGACGTTTCCGGTGTGGACCTTTCCGACGTGCTGGGGGTGCCACTCACGGCCATGCCGACACAGACTGCTGGGCTGAACCTAGGCCTGTCGATTGCCGCCGCGCCGTAGCGCTAGCTGCCGGCGAGCAACTGGGCCGGCCCCAGAAGCAGCCGCAGCCGGGCCTGGGGCCGGGGGCTGACGGCGCTGACCTGCAACAGGGCGATGCCGGCCTTCTTGAGCACCAGGGCCGATGGCGGCGCCCCGATCAGGGCCGCGGCCAGGTTGCCCAGGTCGGGTTCATGGCCCACCAGAGCCAGGCGATCCACCCCGGCGGGCCAGCGCAGCAGGGGCCAGGGATCGCCCTCCGGCGCCAGCCCCTCCACCAGCTGGAGCTGCGGGGCGAGGCCGGCGGCCACGGCCAGTTCGGCGGTCTGGTGGGCGCGCCGCAGGGGGCTGCTGAGCAGCTGCTGACACCGCAGATCCAGCTGCAGTAACCGCTCCAGCACGGCGGCGGTGCGCTGGCGGCCGGCGGCCGTGAGCGCCCGCTGGGCATCGGCTCGGCCGGGGCAGCGCTCCTCGGCGATGCCATGGCGCAACAGCAACAGTTCGGCTCCGGCCATCAGCTGTCGAGGGCGATGCGGGCCCGCCAGCGCAGCCCATCGGCGTCGGGCTGCACGGCCAGGGCCAGGGCGCCGACGGGCTCGCTGAGGTCCTGGCCGGCCATCGCCGAGAGCAGCCGCCAGCCGCTCCAGCGGCGCAGCAGGTCCTGGACCTGCTGGCCCGAGGCCGCCCACTGCAGGGGGGCCTCGGGCAGGGCGAGGTTCTCAAGGCGGTGGATCAGGGCCGGGGGCTGGTGACGACCGCGCTGTTGCTGGGCCAGGGCCTCCAGGGAGTCCGACCACCAGGCCCAGCCGGCCTGTTCAGCGCGCGCCGCCGCCAGGGTCACCGCCAGCTGCTCCGGGGCACCGGCCCGGCGACGCTGGGCGCTGGGCGCCTGCAGCCGGGTCCACACCTGCACGGGCTGGCCCTCGAGCTCAAGCGGTGACGCGGCCAGTCCCTGGGCCTGCAGGCGTTCGACCAGGGCATCCGAAGCCGGCTGCTCCGGCCGGCTGCCCAGCAGCCAGCCCCCGCCATCCTGACGCCAGAGCACAGGTCCCTGGGCCAGGCCCAGCAGCAGGGCGGGCAGGGGCGTGGCGTCCGGGCCGGCCTGGGGTCCCAGCAGGGTCTGGAGCAGGGGCTGCCACGGCTCGGGCCAGAGGGCGGGGTCCTGGAGCAGGGCCAGCTGGGCCGCCTCCCCCTGCAGCGCCGCCAGCAGGGCCTGGCCATCGCTGCCGGCCAGGGGCGGTGGTGGTGCCTGTTCAGAGGCAGTGGCCGGGCCGGGCTCGAGCCAGCCATCCAGCACCAGCTCCCGGCCCTGGGGCCGCAGGGCCGCCACCAGGTCCCCCCCGGGAAGGGGCAGGACGCTGCTGCCCCCCAGCCAGCTGTGCAGGGCCTCGGGCCGGGCCACCAGCAGGGCCATGCCCCGGCCCAGCTGCTCCAGACGGCGCTGCAGCCGCGGGTCGGCAGCCTGGTTGAGGGCGTCGATCTGGGACACGTCGAGGGCCTGCTCCAGGGCCCCGCGGCCGGAGGCCAGCAGCACCAGGTCGTCGTCGATCAGGGCCGTGGCCAGGGGCAGCGGCTGGCGGCCCAGCAGGGCGCCGCGGCCGCTGATCACCCCCATGCCGCGGTAGCTGCTGATCTGCAGTTCCGTGCCGGCCAGGCTGCGGGTCTGCCAGAAGCGCTGCAGAAAGCGTCGGGCCCCGTCGTTGTCCCGGCTGGAGAGGGCCAGCACCCAGCCGCCGGGATCGCCGCCCTGGTCGGCCAGCACCCACAGGCCCGTCTCCGGGCCGAGCCAGCCGGCCAGTTCACCGGCATAGTCGAGGCCGGCGGCAGCGAAGGCGCCGTCCCGCAGGCGGGCCACCGCCTCAGCGGCCTGGCGGCGTTGCCGGGCGGGAGCCACCGCCCGGGCATAGGCCAGGGGCTGCTCCGCATCGCTGAGCAGATAGAAGCTGAGGGCGGCGTCGCGCGGCACGAAGCGGGCCGACCGGGGGGAGCGGCCGCTGCTGCAGCTGCAGGGGGGAGCGCTGCCAGACCAGCCACCAGGCGGCGCCGGCCACACCCAGCAGCAGCAGGGTCACGGCCAGGACCACCGCCAGGAATCGGCGGGCTTTCATGCGGCCAACGCAGGATGGCCCCATCCTGCATCGGACCTCCGCCCGTGAACACGCCCCAGACCCTCAGCGCCCCCGAGCTGCAGCGCTGGCTGGCGCAGGGCTCGCCGCTCCAGCTGGTGGATGTGCGCGAGGACCAGGAACTGCAGCTGGCCCGCCTGCCCCACCCGGTGCTGCACCTGCCCCTGAGCCGCTCGGCCGACTGGCTGGGCGAGCTGCCCCTGAACCTGGAGCGGGACCGGCCGATCGTGGTGCTCTGCCACGCCGGCATCCGCAGCTGGCAGTTCGCCAGCTGGTTGATCGACCAGCAGGGCTACAGCCAGGTGTGGAACCTGAGCGGCGGCATCGAGGCCTGGAGCGTGGAGGTGGATCCCAGCGTGCCGCGCTACTGAGCTGGTTGACCGAACAGGCACTCCCCAAGACGGAAGGCCGCCGCGGGCTCCTGTTCCTGGGCGAAGTGCCTACGATCGCGTCCTACCTTGTGCCCCCCAGGTGCCGTACCCCACCAGTCGCCACCTCTCCAGCCGTCAGCAGGAAGTGCTGCAGCTGGCGGTGCGTCACTACGTGGACACGATGGAGCCGGTGGGCAGCAACACCCTGGTGCGCCGCTTCGGACTGCCGGCCAGTCCGGCCACCGTGCGCTCGGCGATGGGCGCCCTGGAGCAGCGGGGCCTGCTCACCCAGCCGCACACGTCGGCGGGCCGCATCCCCAGCCAGCAGGGCTACAGGCTGTACGTGGATGAATTGCTGCCGGCCCCGGGTGCCGCGGCCCAGCAGCTCACCCGCGAACTCACCGGCCTGAGCCTGCAGTGGGCGGCCCTCGACGACCTGCTCCTGCATCTGAGCCGCCGGCTGGCCGATCTCACGGGTCTGCTGAGCCTGATCACCCGGCCGGTGCCCCCCCGGCCCCGGGCGAGCCTGCAGGCATTGCGGCTGGTGTCCAGCGGCGACCGCCTGCTGGTGTTCCTGGTGGGCGATGCGGCGGCAGCCCACAGCCTCAACCTGCGTCTGCCCCAGCAGGCCCGCCATGACATCGGCGCCCTCGAGGCCTGGGTGGGAGAACAGCTGCGCCTGGGCCCGATCGACTGGTCGAGCCTGCCTCCCCAGCTGAGTGCCTGCGGAGCGGTGCTGCGCCAGGGACTGGCCAGCCACCAGCGGGCCCGGATGGAGGCCAGCCAGGGCACCGTGGCCACCGGACTGGCTGGGCTGCTGGGCCAGCCTGAGTTCCGGCAGACCGCCTCGCTGCGCCCGTTGGTGGAGCTGGTGGAGGGCTCGCCCCAGCAGCTGCTGCAGCAGGGGGGCATCTGGATCGGCGCCGAACACCCCAACCAGGCCCTGCACCAGTGCGCCCTGGTGCAGGCCGACTACCACAGCCGCGATGGCGGCGTGGGCCAGGTGGCCCTGGTGGGGCCGATGCGAATGGCCTACGCCACGGCGCGGGCCGCCGTGCAGTCGGTGGCCCAGACCCTCTCCCGCCTGCTGAGCTGATGCGGGGCTGCCGTCACCGTCCGGGAGCGCGATGACCTATTGCGTGGCCTTCCTGCTGGACGCGGGCCTGGTGTTCGCCTCCGATTCCCGCACCAATGCGGGGGTGGACTACATCTCCACCTACAGCAAGATGCACGTGTTCCAGCCGGCCGCGGACCGGCTGTTCGTGCTGCTGGCGGCGGGCAACCTGGCCACCACCCAGGCGGTGCTCAACCGGATCCAGCGGGACCTGCACGAGCGGGAGAACCGGGCGGTGCCGCCGCCGCCGCGGGCAACTCCCACCCAGACCTCCGCCTTCAGCACCTGCGGCGAACCCGCCGGGGTGGTCGCCACCCTGGAGAGCAGCCCGGCGGCCGATGCGTCGCTCAGTGCAACCGCGCCGCAGGCACCGGCACCGGCCGGCCCTGCCGATGCGCCCGACCTGCTCAGCGCCCGCTACCTGTACGAGGCGGCCGATTACATCGGACGCATCAGCGTGGCGGTGCAGGACCAGTTCGCGGCCAAGCTGCGCCAGAGCGGGGCCAGCGCCCAGGCCAGCTTCATCCTCGGCGGCCAGATCCAGGGGGATCCCCATGGCATCTACCTCATCTACCCCCAGGGCAATGCGGTGATGGCCACCCGGGAAACTCCGTTTCTGCAGATCGGCGAAAGCAAATACGGCAAACCTCCCCTGGATTTCGTGGGCCATTGCGGCCTCTCCCTCGAGGACGCGGCCAGGCTCTGCCTCATCTCCCTGGTGATCACCCGCCGCTCCAATCTCACGGTGGGCCCCCCGTTCGAGCTGGCGCTGATGCCAGCCAACGGCCTGCGCATCTCGCGGCGCATCAAGTTGAGCAAGGGGTCACCGGAAATCAGCCGCTCCATGGAGGTGTGGGCCTCCTGTATGCAGGACGGCCTGCGCCGCCTGCCCCGCTTTGCCTGGGAGGAGGACCCGCTCTAGAGGGCGTCGCCCAGCTTGTCGGCCACGGTGTTCACGTCCTTGTCGCCGCGGCCGGAGAGGTTCACCACCACCTCGGTGCCAGGCGCCAGGGTGGGGCAGAGCTTCTCCAGCCAGGCGAAGGCGTGGGCCGTCTCCAGGGCCGGGATGATGCCCTCGAGACGGCAGAGCTGCTGCAGGGCATCCAGCGCCTCGGCATCGGTGACGGCGGCGTATTCGGCGCGGCCGATGCCCCTGAGGTAGCTGTGCTCGGGGCCCACACCGGGGTAGTCGAGGCCGGCGCTGATCGAGTGGGCCTCCTGCACCTGGCCCTCGTCGTCCTGCAGCAGCAGGCTCATGGCGCCGTGCAGCACCCCCACCCGGCCCTCGGTGATCGTGGCGGCATGGCGGCCACTGGGCACCCCCTCACCGGCCGCTTCCACGCCGATCAGGCGCACGGAGGTGTCTTCCACGAAGGGGTGGAACAGCCCCATGGCGTTGGAGCCGCCGCCCACGCAGGCCACGAGCACGTCGGGCAGGCGGCCGAAGGCCTCCTGGCACTGCTGCCTGGCCTCGATGCCGATGCAGGCGTGGAAGTCGCGCACCAGCATCGGGTAGGGGTGGGGCCCGGCCACCGAGCCGAGGATGTAGTGGGTGCTCTCCACGTTGGTGACCCAGTCGCGGATCGCCTCGCTGGTGGCGTCCTTGAGGGTGGCGGTGCCGGCGGTGACCGGCTGCACCGTGGCGCCCAGCAGGCGCATGCGGAACACGTTGAGGGCCTGGCGGCGCATGTCCTCGGCGCCCATGTAGATCACGCACTCCAGGCCGAAGCGGGCGCACACGGTGGCGGTGGCAACGCCGTGCTGGCCGGCGCCGGTCTCGGCGATGATCCTCTGCTTGCCCATGCGCAGGGCCAGCAACGCCTGACCCAGGGCGTTGTTGATCTTGTGGGCGCCGGTGTGGTTGAGGTCTTCCCGTTTCAGCCAGATGCGCGGGCCACCCTCAGGGCGGGCGTAGTGCTCGGTGAGGCGCTCGGCCTCATAGAGCGGGCTCGGCCGGCCCACGTAGGTGCGGAGGAGGTGGTTGAGCCGCTCGGTGAAGGCCGGATCGGCCCAGGCCTCGGCGGCGGCGGCCTCCAGCTCGGCCAGGGCCGGCATCAGCGTTTCGGGCACGTACTGGCCGCCGTAGGGGCCGAAGCGGCCGAGGGGGTCGGGGCGCACCGCCGGGGCCAGGCTGGCGGGATCGGGGCTGGCGGCGGAGGAAACGGTGGCGGTCACCGGCGGCGGCATGCAGTGGGTGCAGCCTAGGGAGGCGGGGCGGTAAACCCATCGCCGCCGGTGAGCTGGGCGGTGCCGCTGTACGGCCGCCCGTTGCTACCAAATCAGGACGCCCCAAATCCCCCCACCCTGCCCCGGCCCTCCCGCTCGCCGACCAGCTGCTGGCGATGGCCAGCGGCGCCTGGGTGACCCCGATGATCCAGGTGGCCGCCGAGCTGGGCCTGGCCGCCAGCTGCGGCGCCGACGCCCGCTGCACGATCCTTCGCCACATCCCCACCGCCATGGCCCCCGGCGAGTACGCCCTGCTGCTGGAGGCGGTGAGCCTGGTGGAGGCGGTGGCGGGCTGAGCCCCTCAGAATGCGATTCACGGCGGCGCAGAACGGATGGCCAAGAAAGGGGGCTGGCAGGAATTCGCGGGTGCCAGCAGCGCCGCCAGCCTCGCCCGGCCCAGTACGGCCCCGCCAGCCACCCCCAGGGCCCAGCAACAGGTGCGGGTGCAGCGCACCAAAGCCGGCAAGGGCGGCAAGCTGGTGACGGCCATCACCGGCCTGGAGCTGCCCGAAGCCGAGGCCCGCAGCCTGCTCAAGCAGCTCAAGGCCAGCGCCGGCACCGGCGGCACCCTGAAAGATGGGGTGATCGAGCTGCAGGGCGACCAGGTGGCGGCGGCCCTGGCGGCCCTGGAGCGGGCCGGCTTCCGGCCCAGGCAGGCGGGGGGCTGAGCCGATGGCCCCCGGGAACACCGCCGCCGCCACCGCCGCCGCCAGCCCCCGCCCCCTGCCCAGCACCGGCGCCGTCACCGGCGTGCTGGAGGCGCTGGCCTTCTTCCGCGATGGCGATTTCGCCCGGCGGCGCTTTGAGCACTTCGGCAATGTGTACGAGACGCGGCTGCTGGGCCAGCCGCTGGTGTTCATCCGCGGCGGCTCAGCGATCCAGGATCTGCTGGCCCAGCCGGAGGCCACTGAGGGCTGGTGGCCCGCCAGCGTGAAACAGCTGCTGGGCAGCCGCTCGCTGGCCAACCGCAACGGCGCCGACCACCGGGCGCGGCGGCGGGTGGTGGGGCAGCTGTTTTCGGCGGCGGCGCTGCGCCGCTACAGCCCGGGCATCGTGGCGCTGGTGAACGAGCTGGCAGCAGAGCTGGCGGCGGCACCGGCGCCCCTGCCGCTGGTGGAGCGGCTGCGGCGCTTCGCGTTCACGGTGATCACCGAGGTGGTGCTGGGTCTGGAGGGGGCCGACCGCGACGCCCTGTTCACCGATTTCGAGATCTGGACCCGGGCACTGTTCTCCATCCCCCTGGCCATTCCGGGCAGCCCCTTCGCCCGGGCCCTGGCGGCGCGGCAGCGGCTGCTGGCCCGGCTGGGCGAGGTGCTGGAGCGGGCGCGCCAGCCCACCGGCCAGGGCCTGCCCCTGGCCGGTGGGCTGGATCTGCTCAGCGGCGGCCTGGACGAGGCCGGGCTGCCGCTCACCGATGACGACCTGGTGGAGCAACTGCTGCTGTTGCTGTTCGCCGGCTACGAGACCACCGCCTCCTCGCTGGGCTGCCTGCTGGCGGCGCTGCTGCAGCACCCCCGGGAGCTGGCCTGGCTGCAGGAGGAGCTGGACGCCCTGCCCTGGCCGCCAGCGCCCGGCGAGGCCGCCACCGCCTATGACGCCGGGGCCGCACCGCGGCTGGCGGCGGTGGTGCAGGAGGTGATGCGCCTCAACCCGCCGGTGGGCGGCTTCTTCCGGCGCACCACCCGGGAGCTGGTGCTCGATGGGGTGGCCGTGCCCGCGGGGCGGGTGGTGCAGGTGGCCCTGGCCGCCTCCAACCGCTACAGGCCAGAGGAAGCCGGGAAGCCGGATCAGACCGACGATCTGGAGCAGTTCCGGCCCGCACGCCATCTGGGCGAGGGCAGCGATCTCACCCTGCTGCCCTTCGGCGGCGGCGAGCGGGTGTGCCTGGGCAAGGCCCTGGCCGAACTGGAGATCCGGCTGCTGGCGGTGGGGCTGCTCAAACAGGTGCGGCTGCAGCTGGCCCCAGACCAGGACCTCAGCCTGCAGCTGGTGCCCAGCCCCAGTCCCCGCGGCGGCCTGCTGGTGACGGCTGCGGCATGGGGCGTCTGAGCGGGGCCGGCAATGCGTCCACCGCTGGTGTATCACCCGGTCTATTCGGCGCCGTTGCCCAGCAGCCACCGCTTTCCGATGGCCAAGTTCCGGCTGCTGCACGACCATCTGCGCCAGCTGGATCTGGCCCGGCCGGAGCAACTGCACCAGCCGCTGCCGATCCCCCGGCGGGCCCTGGAACTGGTGCACAGCCGCACCTATCACGAGGGCTTCTCCCAGGACCGCCTGCCGGCCCAGGCCCAGCGCCGCATCGGCCTGCCCGCCACCACACCCCTGGTGCGCCGCACCTGGCTGGCGGTGGGGGGCACGCTGCTCACGGCCCGGCTGGCCCTGGCCCACGGGCTGGCCTGCCACCTGGCGGGGGGCACCCACCACGCCTTTCCCCACTACGGCAGCGGCTTCTGCATCTTCAACGACGTGGCCGTGGCGGCCCGGGTGCTGCTAGCGGAGGGGGCGGTGGCCCGGCTGATGGTGATCGACCTGGACGTGCACCAGGGCGACGGCACCGCCGCGATCTTCGCGGGAGATCAGCGCGTGTTCACCCTCTCGGCCCATGCCGCCAGCAACTTCCCGCTGCGCAAGCAGACCAGCGACCACGACCTGCCCCTGGCCGATGGCCTCGACGACGACGGCTATCTGGCGGCGGTGGGCCGGCTGCTGCCCGAGCTGCTGGAGCAGGTGAAGCCGGAGCTGGTGCTCTACAACGCCGGCGTCGATCCCCACCGCGACGATCGCCTCGGCCGACTGGCCCTCAGCGACACCGGCCTGCTGCTGCGCGACCGCATGGTGCTGGAGGCCTGCCTGCGGCGGGGCATCCCGGTGGCCACGGTGATCGGCGGCGGCTATGACGCCCTGCCGGCCCTGGTGCGGCGCCATGGCCTGGTGTTCCGGGCGGCGGCGGAGACGGGCCTGCTGCTGGGGCTTTGAGCAGACGGACGGGCAGCCACAATGGCGCCACTTCCGCCGCGAGCCGATGACCGCCGCCCCCGCCAACCCCGCCTACGGCGAGCTCACCAGCCAGGGCAACAGCACCAACATCGCCTGGCACCACGCGGCCGTGACCCGCGACGAGCGGGCCCAGCAGCGAGGCCACCGCAGCGCCATCCTCTGGTTCACCGGTCTCAGCGGTGCCGGCAAGAGCACCCTGGCGAATGCTGTGAACGCCGCCCTGTTCGAGAGGGGGCTGGCCTGCTACGTGCTCGATGGCGACAACATCCGCCACGGACTCTGCAAGGACCTGGGCTTCTCCGATGCCGACCGGGAGGAGAACATCCGCCGCATCGGCGAGGTGGCCAAATTGTTCGTGGATGCGGGCGTGGTGGCGCTCACCGCCTTTGTGTCGCCCTTCAAGGCCGACCGCGACAAGGTGCGGGCCCTGGTGCCGGCAGGCGACTTCATCGAGATCCACTGCGCCGCCGACCTGGGCGTGTGCGAGCAGCGCGACACCAAGGGCCTCTACGCCAAGGCCCGCGCCGGCGAGATCAAGGAGTTCACCGGCATCTCCAGCCCCTATGAGGCCCCCGAGAACCCCGAGCTGAAGGTGGACACCGGCAGCCAGAGCCTGGAGGAGAGCGTGGAGCAGGTGCTCGCCCACCTGCAGGCCGAGGGGGTCATCCCCCAGGCGAACTGAGCTCGGGTTCACCGGCGCGCAGCTGGGCGCCCCAGGCATCGAGGAAGGTCTTGGCGCAACTGGCCAGGGGCACCGCCAGGAGCAGGCCCAGCAGTTCACCCAGACCCAGCAGGCTGCCCAGCCTTGCCCCCACCGGCAGGCTGATCAGCAGCCAGGCCGGCTGCAAGCCCACGATCTTCCCCATCAGCCGCGGCTGGATCACCTGGTCCACCAGCTGGCCCACGGTGATGGCCGCCGCCAGCACCTCCAGGCCGGTGCGCGGGTCCTCCAGGGCCAGCAGCAGGCTCACCAGCACGATCGTCAGCGCGCTGGCATAGGGGATCAGGGTGGTGAAACCGATCAGCACGGCGAACAGCACGCCGTAAGGGATGCCCAGCAGGGTGAACACCAGCATCTGCAGGCTGCTGAGGATCAGGGCCAGCACCACCTGACCGGCGAAGTAGCCGCGGAAGGTGCGTGTGACAGTGGACACCACCAGCGAACGGATCGGCGGCGAGAGCCACTGAGCCAACCCGGCACTGATGCGCTCTCCCCCGAGCAGCAGGAAGATCGCCAGCACCAGCACGATCACCGTGTTCACGGTGATCGACACCGTGGCTCCCAGCAGGCCCAGCAGCCGCTGGCTCAGCTGGCTGGCCAACTGGCTGATGCGGCTGAGCAGGTCGCTGCTGAGGTTGCCGAAGTCGGTGGGGATGCCCTGCTGCTGGGCCCAGCGCTCCAGCCGATCAAGCCACTCCTCCCCCTGCACCAGCCAGCTAGGCAGCGCGGCGATCAGCTCCCCCAGCTGTTCGATCAGCCGGGGCACCAGCCAGATCACGGCCAGGCTAATCAGACCCAGGGCCACCCCCAGCACCAGCACGGTGGCCAGCCAGGGCGGGGTGCCCCGCTGCCGCAGCCACAGGCTGGGGATGTCGAGCAGGAAGGCGATCAGAGCCGCCGCCACGAACAGCGCTGGGAACGGCGCCAGCGGCAGCAGCAGCTGGCGCAGCACCCAGAGGTTGAGCACCAGCAGCGGCAGGGCCAGGCCGGCCTTCAACCAGGGGGGCAGCACCAGACGTTCGAGCATCGGCTCCGCCCCTCAGCCCATCTGGGCCAGATAGGCCGTGCTGCCCAGCTCCTGCAGGCGGTCGTCCTTGGCTCGCACCTGGCCGTGCAGCTCGGCGCGGTAGACAGCTAGCGCCTCGGCCAGGGCCCCATCCAGGGCGCCATCGGCGGCGGCCAGGATCTGCACCGCCAGCAGGCCGGCATTGGCACCGTTGCCGATCGCCACCGTGGCCACCGGGATGCCGGCCGGCATCTGCACGATCGAGTGCAGCGAATCCACCCCCGAGAGGGCCCGGGTGTGCACCGGCACGCCGATCACCGGCAGGGTGGTGAGCGAGGCCACCATGCCGGGCAGGTGGGCGGCGCCACCGGCGCCGGCGATGATCACCTGCAGGCCCCGCTGGCGCGCCTCCCGGGCGAACGCCACCATCTCCAGCGGGGTGCGGTGGGCCGAGAGCACCCGCACCTCACAGGGCACGCCGAAGCGCTCCAGCATCGCCACCGCCGGCTGCATGGTGGGCAGGTCGGAGTCGCTGCCCATCACCACCGCCACCCGTGGCGGGGCTGACGGGGCGTCTGCGACGGCGCTGGTGCCGGTGGGTGCGGGGGCGGGCGTGGCGCTCAACGGCGGACAACGCAGGATGGGTGCATTGTCGCGGCTGCCCTGTCGATGCGCTGGATCACCAACGTGCGCCTGCCCCAGGCCCGCCGCTGCAGCCATGGCGGCGATCGCCGCTGGCGGCTGGCCGTGGATGGGGCCGGCCAGATCGAGCTGGTGGAGCCCATCCCCACCGGCAGCAGCGCCGCCGGCGACGACTGGGGCGGCGACTGGCTGAGCCCAGCCGGGGTGGACCTGCAGATCAACGGCGGTCTGGGCCTGGCCTTCCCCGAACTCAGCGAGGCCGATCTGCCGCGGCTGCTGGAGCTGCTGGAGCTGCTCTGGCGCGATGGCGTGGAGGCGATCTGCCCCACCCTGGTGACCTGTGGCGTGGCGCCCCTGCGTCAGGCCCTGGCCGTGCTGGAGCAGGCCCGCCAGCAGCACCGGCCCGGCCGCTGCCAGCTGCTCGGCGCCCATCTGGAGGGCCCGTTCCTCAACCCCGCGCGCCGGGGGGCCCACCCCGAGCAGCACCTGGCCGCCCCCAGCCTGGAGGCCCTGAGCGAGCGGATCGGCGGGTTTGAGCACCAGATCGACCTGGTGACCTTGGCTCCGGAGCTGGAGGGGGCCGGCACACTGATCGAAGCCCTGCGCCAGCGGGGCATCGTGGTGAGCCTGGGCCACAGCACCGCCGGCGAGGCGGAAGCCAACGCCGCCTTCGACGCCGGCGTGGCGATGCTCACCCACAGCTTCAACGCCATGGCCGGGCTGCACCACCGTGCCCCCGGCCCCGTGGCGGCGGCGGTGCTGCGGGGCGACATCGCCCTGGGACTGATCGCCGACGGCGTGCACGTGCACCCCAGCATGGCCCTGCTGCTGCAACGGCTGGCACCGGACCAGGTGGTGCTGGTGAGCGATGCCCTTGCCCCCTACGGCCTTGGCGAAGGCCGGCACCGCTGGGACGAGCGGCTGCTGCTGGTGCAGGACGGCAGCTGCCGCCTGGAGGACGGCACCCTGGCCGGCGTGACCCTGCCGCTGCTGGAGGGCGTGCGGCGGCTGGCCAGCTGGGGGGTGCCCGCCGAGCAGGCAATCGCGGCGGCCACACTCACGCCCCGGCGGGTGCTGGGCGATCGGCGCAGCGCCACCGCGCTGCTGCTGGGGCGCCCCCTAGGAGACACCTTGCGCTGGAGCGCGTCGACAGATGGACTCAGCTGGCGGCGGCCGGGCAGGCCGGCGGCAGATCGGTGTGGGTGAAATCGTTGCCCTTGAACAGCAAGGGAGAGTCGGCCCGTTTGGCCAGGGCATAGGCAAAGCAGTCGCCGAAATTCAAGCCAGCTCGATGCCGGCCCTTGCCGTAGCGGCTGAAGGCACCGCGGGCCAGCTCGGCCTGCTCGCGATCCACAACCACGATCTCGATCTCAGCAGTGCTCAGCAACAGATCCAGATCGCCCTGGCCGTCGGCTCCAAAGCGGGCCTCCAGCACGATCGAGAGCTCCACCAGGGACGCCGCTGAGAGCAGACGGGTGTCGGCCGCAGCGATCAGGGCGTTGAAGGCACTGCGCTCGGGCTCATCCTGGAGGATGGCCAGCACAGCCGAGCTGTCAATCACCATCAGCAGGGCAAGCCATTGGCGTCGTAGCCAAGGATCTCCTCGGCCGTGCGCTGGTCGCGGATCGGCCTGGCGGCGCAACGCCGGGCAATCTGGTCCAGACGACTGGCAAGGATCGCCTGGGCATCGGGCCGGGCTGCCCGTTGGCGGCGCAGCCGCTGCAGACGCTCCTGCAGAGCCAGGATCACGGCATCGGTCTTGCTTTCACCGGCGAGGGCAGCCAACTCCGCCGCCAGCCGGTTGGCCTCAGGATTGCGGATGTTCAGCGCCATGGCCAGGCTGTGTAGACAGCATGATCGCAGTGTAGAAACAACAGCACGGCAACCGCATAGCCAAAACCCCGGCGTTTCACGACCTGGCCTCCCTGCCGCCAGCGGCAGGAGGTGATGCAACGGCTCACGCTGCTGGATTTTCTGAAGCCGCGGCTCGATCAGGCCAAGGCGCAGCCGCAGGAGCGCATCGCCGTTGACCTGCAGGTGCTGGGCTCCACGATGGGCCTGTTCCCCGACAACGCCCTGCTGATTGCCCTGCCGGCCCTGTTGCAGTTCCGGATGGGCATCGCCGATCCACGAATTCCACGGGGACTTCAGGCCCTGGATCGACCGCCCTCTGGTCGACGTGCGGCGCCAACCAGATGTGCTGGAGGCCACCGGAGCTCCCTAGGATCCGGCCCATTCCGAGGCCCATTGCCGCGCTCGATGCCCACCGCGCCCGTCAGCACCACCACCGCCGCCGACAAGGCCGCTGAGAAAGCCGAGGTCAAGACCTACTTCGAGAGCACCGGCTTCGATCGCTGGAACCGCATTTACAGCACGTCCGATGACGTGAACAAGGTGCAGCGCAACATCCGCATCGGCCACCAGAAGACGGTGGACAATGTGCTGGCCTGGTTGCAGGAGCAGGGCGATCTGGGGAGCCGCAGCTTCTGCGACGCCGGCTGCGGCGTGGGCAGCCTGTCGATTCCCCTGGCCCAGCTGGGCGCCGGCTCGATCGCCGCCTCCGACCTCTCCGAGGCCATGGCCAGTGAAGGGCGCCGCCGGGCCGCAGAGGCCGGCATCAGCGGCGAACAACTGCAGTTCAGTGCCTCCGACCTGGAGAGCCTGGAGGGCCGCTACGACACGGTGATCTGCCTGGACGTGTTCATCCACTACCCCCAGACCGCCGCCGAGGAGATGGTGCGCCACCTGGCGGGCATGGCCGAGAAGCACCTGATCGTGAGCTTCGCCCCCTACACGCCGCTGCTGGCCCTGCTCAAGGGCATCGGCCAGCTGTTCCCCGGCCCGAGCAAAACCACCCGCGCCTACACCCTGCGGGAGGACGGCATTGTGGCCGCCGCGGCCGAGGCCGGCTTCCAGCCGGTGCGCCGCAGCCTCAACCAGGCGCCCTTCTATTTCTCGCGGCTGATCGCCTTCGAGCGGGGCTGAGCCGGACCGGCCTGCTCAGACCAGATCCCTACCCAGCCCTTCCGGCCCCCACCAGCCGGAAGGTGAGGTTGAGGCGCTCCTGCTGCAGCGTCAGGCGCCTGGGCACGGCATGCTGCCACCACAGCTGGGTGGGGGGATCCATCAACAGCAGATCGCCCGGGGCGAGGGGGAGGTTGAAGGGAACGCAGGTGCCGCTGCCCGGCCCATAACGGTCCGGTGGCGGCAGGCCGCTGGCCCGAGGGCTGGGGCGGGGCCGAAGGCGAAAGTCGCGGGCGGCCCCCAGGCTGAGGGAGGCAATCGGCGCGGCCGCATCCAGCTCGGGCTCATCGTCGGCATGCCAGCCCATGGTGTCGCGACCGTCGCGGTAGCGGTTGAGCAACAGGGAATTGAAGCGCCAGCCGCTGAGCTGCTGCAGGCTGTGGCGCAGGGCGGCGGCGGCGGGCGACCAGGGCTCGATCGCGTTGGCCAGGCCGCTGTAGCGGTAGCCGCAGCCCGGATCAGCCATCCAGCAGGTGAGCCGCGGCAAGGGGTGCTGGCGGCCGTAGAGCCGGATCGCCTCCTGCTTCCAGGGCACCTCGGCCCGCAGGGCCGCCAGCAGCTGGGCGGCGGCGGTGGGCTCCAGCCAGGCGGGCCAGTGACGCAGGCGCAGGCCGGGCCGCTCCAGCAGGGTTGGTTGGCGGGGGTGCTCAGGCAACGGCCCAGGCCGGCAGGGGCGCGTCCAGTTCCAGCAGGCGGCCATCCTCCAGGGGCAGGCGCAGCCGGTGGGCGTGCAGCTGGTAGCCACCATCGCCCGGCAGGACCTGCGGGTTGGCCTGCCCGCCCGGGCCGTAGAGGGGATCACCCAGCAGCGGTGCCCCGGCGGCGGCGGCGTGGATGCGGATCTGGTGGGGACGGCCAGTGGCGATCAGCAGCTCGACCAACCAGCTGCGCTGGGTGCACCGCAGCAGGGTGAGGGTGCTGCGGGCCGCCAGGGAGGGGGAGCTGGGGTCAGCGGCGCAGGCCGCGGCCCAGATCGTGCCCAGGTGGTCGTGGGGGCGGCGGCCGATCGGCGTGCTGAGCTCCAGGCTCTCAGCCGGGGCCAGGGCAAGCAGCGGCGAGCCGGGCAGCGGGGGCTGCAGCAGGGCCCGGTAGGTCTTGCGGCAGGAGCCGCTCTGCGCGCCGATCGCGTTGGGATGACCACGCGTGCTGTCCCGCAGCAGGGCACTGAGCCAGGCACGGGTCGCCGGCCGGCGGGCACAGAGCAGCAGCCCGGAGGTGAAGCGGCCCAGCCGGTGCACCGGCCGGGCCGGGCCGGCATCGGTATCGAGCTCCCCAGCAGCCCGCTGTCGCTCCAGCTGGCCGAGCACGGTGTGCTCCAACCAGCCGCCGGCCGGCAGCACCGGCAGGCCGCTGGGCTTGTTGAACACCAGCAGGTCGCCGTCATCGAACAGGGGGCCGGGCAGCACCGGCACGGCACCCTCCTGCCAGGGGGGCCGATGCCACACCAGCCGATCGCCGGCTGCGAGCGGCCCATCGGCCCGGAGCCGCTGGCCGTTCCTCTCGATCTCGCCGGCGGCGAGCCGCTGCCGCCACACCGCCTGCCCCGAATGCCGGTAGCGGGCGGCGTAGAAGGCGCTCACGGCCTGGCCTGCCGTTTCAGGCCCGACCCGGTCCCGATAGGTGTAACCGGCATTGCGGGCTGCCGGCAGCCACGTCACGGCTCCCCACCCTTGAACGGACCAGACCCGATCAATCCACCAGGCCGTGCTCGAGGGCGTAGCGCACCAGCTCGGTGCGGCTGGAGGTGCCGGTCTTGATGAACAGGCGGCTCACGTACTTCTCCACATTGCGGATCGAGGTTTCCAGCCGCCGGGCGATCTCCTTGTTCATCAGCCCCTCGGCCACCAGCTGCAGCACCGACGCCTCCCGCGGCGTGAAGCTCAGGTCGCTGTTGCCGGCGGCCGGCCTGGCGCTGCCGCCGCTGGCCAGCAGGGAGCGGATCTCGGTGATCTGGCGCGACAGCTGGCCGATGTCGGCGTCGGCAAAGCGGGCCGCCTCGGCCAGCAGGCGCTGCTGGCGGGCCACCACGTTGCGCACCCGGGCCACCAGCTCGTCGGGGTCGAAGGGCTTGGGGATGTAGTCGTCGCAGCCGGCCTGGAAGCCGGCGATACGGTCGGCGGTCATCCCCTTGGCAGTGAGGAAGATCACCGGCGTGCCGCCCAGGCGCTCGTCGGCCCGCAGTTTCTTCAGCAGGCCGTAGCCGTCGCAGCGGGGCATCATCACGTCGCTGATCACCACGTCGGGCAGCAGCTCCTGGGCCTTCTGCCAGCCCTCCTCGCCGTCGTTGGCGGTGGTCACGGCGAAGCCCTCGTCCTCCAGGTAGGCGGTGACGGCGGCCCGCAGGCCGGGCTCGTCGTCCACCAGCAGCAGCCGGGCCGGAGGGGCCGGGGCCATGGCGGCCCCGGTGTCGCCGACGGCCGTGTCAGCTGCGGGGGAGGCGGCGGGGGAGGCGGGCGTGGTGGGGTCGGTGCTCATGGACCCCAGTCTGCAGAGCCTCAGCTGCCCCGTCCAGGCAGGATCTGCACGGATTCCCGCAAGCTGCCGCTGTAGCCCAGCTGGCGGGCCAGGCCCATGAGCTGCGCCGGGTCGCGGCCGGCCTGCTCGGGATGGCACACCGCCCACCACACCAGATGGTGCACCCGGTTGCCGGGATGGATCGTCCCACCGGGGTTGAGCTCCACCAGCTGCCAGCGGCCCGACTCGTTGGTGAGCCGCATCGGCGCGCTGGCCGAGCAGCGCACGGTGTCGGTGCGCACGGTGACCTCGGCGCCGCGCTGCTGCCAGAAGCTCACCCGCCACAGCTCCGGACTGGCCGGATCCTGGCGGGGTCCGTAGACCCCCAGCACCCGCACTCCGTCCTGGCTGGGCCGTTCCTCCAGCACCACCAGCCCCGGCGGCCGGGAGGGGGGCTCGGCCAGGGCGCCCGCGGGCAGCAGCGCCAGGGCGGCCGCCCCGGCCCAGCCCCGCCAGCGGCACCAGCGGCGGCGCACGGTTGTCAGCATGGGGGCAGGCACGACCAGCCATGCTCGCCTACCTCGACCACCAGGCCAGCACCCCCTGCGACCCGGCCGTGGTGGCGGCGATGGCGCCCTGGTGGAGCGAGCACCCCGCCAACGCCTCCAGCCGCGGCCACCGGCCGGGCCTGGAGGCCGCCGCCGCCGTGGAGCGGGCCCGCGCCCAGGTGGCGGCCGCCCTGGGGACCAGCCCGGAGTGGGTGGTGTTCACCAGCGGCGCCACCGAGGCCGACAACCTGGCCCTCAAGGGCGTGGCCGAAGCCGCCCTGGGCGAACCCGGCGGCCGCCGCCGGCTGCTGAGCCTGGTGAGCGAACACCGGGCGGTGCTGGATCCCCTGCACTATCTCGAGCGCCATGGCTTCCCCCTCACCCTGCTGGCGGTGGGCGGCGACGGGCGCCTCAGTCCCGCAGCGCTGGAGCAGGCCCTCGGCGACGACGTGCTGCTGGTGAGCGTGATGGCCGCCAACAACGAGATCGGCGTGCTCCAGCCCCTGGCCGCCCTGGCGGCCCTCTGCCACGCCCGGGGCGCCCTGCTGCACGTGGATGCCGCCCAGGCCGCCGGCCACCTGCCCCTGGCCATGGCGGCGCTGGGCATCGACCTGCTCAGCCTGAGTGGCCACAAGTGCGGCGGACCCAAGGGGGTGGGGGCCCTGCTGGTGCGCCCCGGCCTGGAGCTGGCCCCCCAGCTGCACGGCGGCGGCCAGGAAGGGGGGCGGCGGGCCGGCAGCGTGGCGGTGCCGCTGGTGGTGGGGCTGGGGGAGGCCCTGGCCCTCGCCACGGCCCGCCAGGAGGCGGAAGCCAGGCGGCTGGCGACCCTGCGCGACCGGCTCTGGGCCGGCCTTGAGGCCCTCGGCGGCATCGCGCTCAACGGTCCGCCGCCGGGGCCCGATCGCCTGGCCCACAACCTGAACGTCACCGTGCTCGGGGTGGATGGGGCCGCCCTGCACCAGCGGCTGCGGCGCCGGCTGGCGGTGAGCAGCGGCTCGGCCTGCAGCCAGGGCTCCCCCTCCCATGTGCTGGCCGCCCTGGGGCGCAGCCGGGCTGAGGCGGCCGCCTCGATCCGCTTCGGGCTGGGGGCCACCACCACCGACGCCGAAATCGACCTGGCCCTGGCCGTGGTGAGCGAGGTGGTGACAGAGCTGCGGGGCTGGGATTGGGGCTGACAGGGACGGTGGCCACCGCTACCGTCCGGCCAGGCCAGCGGAGAGGACAGACCGGCGATGGCATCCAGCTCGACGGGACAGAACGGCCTGCAGATCGACCAGGCCGTGCGCGAGGGCTGGGCCGCCTTCTGCCGCGCCCCCTGGCCGTTTGTGCTGTTCACCCTGATCAGCGGCGCCCTGTCCCTGGCCTTCCAGGCCCTGGCCAACCTGGCCTCCCTGCCCGAGGCCAGCCAGCCGCCGGCAGCACTGATCGTGCTGGCCACCCTGGTGGGCTCCCTCGGCCATCTCGTGGTGACCCTCTGGGGCACGGTGGGCCTGATCCGCGGCGCCTGGAGCGCCCTGGAGGGCAGGCGGCCCAACCTGGGCAGCTTCCTGCGCTGGGACGGGGGCGCCGCCGGCCGACTGCTGCTGCGCCAGCTGCTGTTTGCCCTGCTGGTGTTCGCCATCGTGCTGCCGGCGGCCCTGCTGGCGGTGGGCTTCAGCCAGCTGCAGCCCTGGCTGGCGGCGCTGCCGCTGCTGGTGGCCCTGCTGCTGCTCATTTATCTGGCGGTGGGCCAGACCTTTCTGCCCTGGGTGGCGCTCCTGGGGGGCGAGGGCCCGACGGCCAGCCTGCAGCGCGGCCGCCGGGTGGTGGACCGGCAATGGTGGATGGTGCTGCTGCTGGTGGTCGTGCAGAGCGCCATCCTGCTGGCGGGGGCCCTGCTCTGCGGGGTGGGACTGCTGGCCGCCGCCCCGCTCAGCCTGTGCGTGACCACCGCCGCCTACCGCCAGCTGTTCGGCAGCGAGGACCGCACCGGTCTGCTGAGTCCGCCGCTCAACCCACCGCTCAACGGCTGAGCAGCAGGAAGCCCAGCACCCCCACCACCGCCAGCAGCATCTGGGCCAGCCGGCTCACCAGCATGCCGGCCACCACCGCCAGCCCCACCAGCAGGGACCGGCGCAGCCGCAGCAACCCCAGCGGGCCGAGAGAGGTGGGGGCGCTCACCAGTTCCCCCAGACTCGCCCCCAGCAGCGGCGCCACCAGGGCGCCCAGCAGCGGCCCGCCCACGGGCAGGGCCGGCAGCAGACCCAGCAGCCCCACCAGCAGGCCGAGGCCGGCGCCGATGTAGGCCCAGCGGGTGGCCTGCAGCCGGGCCGGCCCCAGCACCAGGCCCAGGGCGTCGGCCCCCCAGCCCAGGGCCAGCAGCAGGCAGGCCAGGGCGAACACCGGCCAGCCGGCGCTCCAGCCCACGGCCCAGAGCCACAGGCCGGCCCCCAGGGGCAGCAGGGCCAGCCCCGGCAGCACCGGCAGCAGGGTGCCGGGGATGGCCAGCAGCTGGATCAGCAGGGCGGCCCACCAGATCCAATCGAGGCGGCCCAGCATCAGGCTCAGCTGGTTGCTCATGCCGCTGGCTCCTGCCGCCGCCGGGCGATGCGCAGGCGGGCACTGCGGCTGCGGGGGTTGGCGTCAGCTTCCTCGGGGCTGGCCTGGATCGCCTTGCGGGTGATGCGCTGCAGCCGTTCATCGGCCAGAAACGCGGTCTTCACACGGCGATCTTCCAGGGAATGGAAGCTGATGATCGCCAGCAGGCCGCCGGGCACCAGCCAGTCGGGAGCCACCGCCAACAGGCGATCCAGCACCCCCAGCTCGTCGTTCACGGCGATGCGCAGGGCCTGGAAGGTGCGGGTGGCCGGGTGAATCCGGCCCCGGCGCGCCTGCGGCGGGTAGCAGCCGGCCACCCCATAGGCCAGTTCAGCGGTGGTGCGGGAGGCCCAGGGTCCCTGCTCCTTGATCCGCCGGGCGATCCGCCGCGACAGCCGCTCCTCGCCGTAGGCGTAGATCAGGTCGGCCAGCGCCGTCTCCTCGAGCCGGTCGATCAACTCGCCGGCGGTTTCCCCGCGCTCGGGGTTCATGCGCATGTCCAGCGGGCCGGGCAGGCGGAAGCTGAAGCCCCGCGCCGCCACGTCCAGCTGCGGACTGCTCACCCCCAGATCCGCCAACATCGCCACGGCCGGTTCGGCGGGGGAGTAGTCGGCGAAGTTGGTGGCCACGACCCTGGCCCGATCGGCGAAGGGGGCGAGGCGCTCGGCGGCGGCGGCACGGGCGCTTGGGTCCTGGTCGAGCCCCACCACGCGCAGGCCGGGATGGGCCTGCAGCAGCAGCGCACTGTGGCCGCCGCCGCCGAGGGTGCAGTCGATCAGCGTACCGCCGCCACCGGGTTGGGCCGCCAACAGCTCGCCCAGCTCCGCGCAGCCCGCCAGCAGCGGCTCGGCCAGCACGGGCACGTGCGTGAAGTCCGGCAGCGACGATGACGGCAGGTCAGGAATCAACTGGGGGCGGCAACAACCATCTCCAGTATCCGAACAGGCCCCCACCCGCCTGGATCTGGCCTGGATGGCACAGCCCTGGCCCGGATCGATGCCGCCCTTGAACATCAGCTGCTCCCCTGGGTGATCGACCTCTCCTGCCACGCCGCGATCACCCATCCAGCTCTGTTGGAGCACATCACCAGGGCTGGCCAGCTGCTGCATCGCCGACTCGGCTCCCATACCAACCGCAGAAGGTAGAATTTGTTCGGCTTTCTACCCTGGCTCCATGGGGATGAACATCAAGGACCCCGAGGTCCACGCCATGGCCAGGGAGCTGGCGGCCCGCCGCTGCACCACCGTCACCGACGCGGTACGCCAGGCCCTGCGGGCGGATCTGGCGCGCGCGCGCCGCGCAGAGGAACCTGAAGCCTTCGAGGCCAGAAAAGCAGCGATTCGAGCCATCTGTGCCCGCACCAGCGCCCGACCCGAATGGCAGGGCCGCACCAGCCAGGAGCTCCAGGACGCGCTTTACGACGAGCACGGACTGCCGGTGTGACCGCGATCGTGATCGACACCTCGGCCCTGATGGCCCTGTTGCTGCAGGAGAGCGACGCCGAGGTCCTGCTCGATACAGCAGCGCGGGCAGCCGTCGTGCATCTCAGCGCCGCATCTCGCCTTGAGCTGGGCCTGGTGGCAGAAAGCGCGCGCCACGGCGTCGATGCCACGGACGTGGAGCAGCTGTTGCTGGCCCTGAGGGTTGAGGTGATGCCGTTTGACCAACAGCAGCTGCACTGGGCCCTGACGGGCTGGCGCCGTTACGGCAAGGGCCGCCACCGGGCCGGGCTCAACCTGGGCGACTGCTTCAGCTACGGCCTGGCCCAGGCCCTCAAGGCCCCGCTGCTGTTCAAGGGCACTGACTCCACTGGTTCAGACTTCGACGCCACGGACGTTGCCCGGGCCATGCCTTCCTAAGATCAGCGCCAAAGCCCGCATACATCGGCCCCATGACGCAGCTGGAGACGCGCACGGAGCCGATGGTGGTGAACTTCGGCCCCCACCACCCCTCGATGCACGGGGTGTTGCGGCTGGTGGTGACCCTCGACGGCGAGGACGTGGTGGACTGCGAGCCGGTGATCGGCTACCTGCACCGCGGCATGGAGAAGATCGCCGAGAACCGCACGAACGTGATGTTCGTGCCCTACGTGAGCCGCATGGACTATGCGGCCGGCATGTTCTACGAGGCGATCGTGGTCAACGCCCCCGAGCGGCTCGCCGATGTGCCGGTTCCGAAGCGGGCCAGCTACATCCGCGTGCTGATGCTGGAGCTCAACCGCATCGCCAACCACCTGCTCTGGCTCGGCCCCTTCCTGGCGGATGTGGGTGCCCAGACGCCGTTCTTCTACATCTTCCGTGAGCGGGAGATGATCTACGACCTCTGGGAAGCCGCCACCGGCCAGCGCCTGATCAACAACAACTACTTCCGCATCGGCGGCGTGGCGGCCGACCTGCCCTACGGCTGGCTGGAGAAGTGCCTCGACTTCTGCGACTGGTTCGGCCCCAAGATCGATGAATACGAGAAGCTGATCACCAACAACCCGATCTTCCGCCGCCGCATCGAAGGCCTGGGGGCCATCACCCGTGAGCAGGCGATCAACTGGAGCCTGTCGGGGCCGATGCTGCGCGCCTCCGGCGTGCCGTGGGACCTGCGCAAGGTGGACCACTACGAGTGCTACGACGACTTCGACTGGGCCGTGGCCTGGGAGAAGGAAGGCGACTGCTTCGCCCGCTATCGGGTGCGCGTGCAGGAGATGCGCGAGTCGCTGAAGATCCTGCGCCAGGCTTGCGCCATGATCCCCGGCGGCCCCACCGAGAACCTGGAGGCCCGGCGCATGGCCGAGGGCAAGGGCAGCGAGTTCGCGGGCTTCGATTACCAGTACGTGGCCAAGAAGGTGGCGCCCACCTTCAAGATCCCCGAGGGCGAGCTCTACACCCGCCTGGAATCCGGCAAGGGCGAGATCGGCGTGTTCATCCAGGGCAACAACGATGTCACCCCCTGGCGCTTCAAGATCCGCGCCGCCGATCAGAACAACCTGCAGATCCTGCCCCACATCCTCAAGGGGCACAAGGTGGCCGACATCATGGCGATCCTCGGCTCGATCGACGTGATCATGGGATCCGTGGATCGTTGAGCAGCCTTGACCGTTGAACAGCCTGGATCGTTGAGCAGCCTGGATCACTGAACCCCTTTCTGCGCCGGCTCCAGCAGGCGGGCTTCCTGCTCCCCGCCACCCTCACCGGCTACCTGTGGTTGAAGGCCGGCCAGCCGCACCTGCCCGGTTGGTCGTGCCCGCTGCGGGCCCTCAGCGGCATTCCCTGCCCCACCTGCTTTCTCACCCGCGCCACCGAACTGGCCCTGCGGGGCGACCTGCAGGGCTCGCTCCAGCAGCATGCCTTCGGCCCCCTGCTGGCCTGCGGCCTGCTGGGCTGGTCACTGCTGGCCCTGCGGCAACGGCGCCTCTGGCCCCGGCTCAGGCTGGCCCCCACAGCCAACCGGCTTGGCCCGGGCACACTGGCCGTGGCGACCAGCGCCCTGCTGGCCTACTGGCTGCTGCGCCTCTCGCTGCAGACCTTCCCCAGCGGCTGACCACCATGGACCCCAACAGCTGGCTGCTGCTCTGCCGCACCGTGCGCTTCGGCGACACCGACGCCGCCGGCGTGCTGCACTTCCCGCGGCTGCTCGACTGGTGCCACCAGGCCTACGAGGAGAGCCTGGAGCGTTTCGGGCTGGGCGCCCGCGACATCTTCCCCAGCCCCGACCACACCCCTGCGGTGGCGCTGCCGGTGGTGCACTGCCAGGCCGACTTCCTGGCCCCGCTGGTGGTGGGGGATCCGCTGGCCATCCAGCTGGAGCCGCGCCGCCTCGATCCAGGCAGCTTCGAACTGCAGTACTGCTTTTTCAAGGCGCAGCAGCCAGCAGCCCGGGGCCTCAGCCGCCACCTGGCGATCGACAGTGCCAGCCGCCGCCGCTGCCCCCTGCCACCAGCGATCAACCGCTGGCTGGAGGCCTCCGCCACCGGCCAGGGCATCCAGCCTCTCTAGCCAGGACGGCGGAACACGAACAGCAACGCCGCCAGTTGCAGGGGCAGCAGCGCCGCCAGCAGCGCCAGGGGGTGGAAACCCTCATGGGGCAGGGCCGAGGCGGCTCCCCAGCTCAGGGCCGCGGCGCCGGCGAGCAGGAACAGCACCGGGCCATTGCCATCAGAACCAGTCCTTTTCCGCATCGAGATACTCCGCCTCGAACTCGGCCGTGGTCTTGGTGAGGTAGATGATCCCCTCGATCAGGCCGATCACACCCATCACGAAACTGGCCAGGCCGCAGGTCACAGCGCCACCCGCCAGCGACACCACCAACATCACGATCGCGGGCTTGGTGTAGCCGAGCACAAACTTGTGCACCCCGAAGGCGCCGAGGAACACCCCGGTGAGGCCAGCGGCCAGCTTCCTGTTGCTGATCTCCGTTTCAGACAGATTGGCCATCACCGCCGGCGCCCCTGGATTGCTGTTGCGCTTCTAGCCGATCCAGCCAGGCCCGCCAACGGCCCCGCTCCCACTTGCCCAACGGCGAAGGCGCCAGCCCGGGGCAGAGGTGCCAGCGGCGCGGCCGCTCGGCCGGGGCCCAGGTGGCAGAGATCCCAGCCAGGCGCGTCAGCAGCTGCGTGCCCTGCTGATCGCCACTGGCGTCAGCCGCAGGGCACACCAGCGCCTCCAGGCGCTGGCCCCATTCCGGATCGTCGCGGGCCAGCAGCAGCACCCATCGCAGTGGCAGGGCCTGCAGGCGCGCGGCCTGCAGCAGCCGCTGCTCCAGCTGTTCGGGGAACACGGTCTCGCCGCCGCTGTGCAGGGCCCCGTCCAGGCGGCCCAGCAGCCGCAGGCCGGCCGGCTCCAGACAGCCACCATCGCCACTGCGCCACCAGCCATCGGCGCTGCGCGGCAGGGGCTGCAGGGCCCCGGCAGCCAGCCAGCCGGGGCTGAGGCGCCCGCAGTCCAGCTCCAGCGCACCGCTGCCGGGGGCGATGCGCAGGCGCACATCCCCCAGGGCAGGGCCGCAGCCGCCATCGCCCGCGAGGAAGCGCTCAGGCGGGAGGGCGCACACCATGGCCGCCGTCTCCGTGGCGCCGTAGCAGGGGGCCAGACGCAGGCCGGCCCGGCGGGCCTGCTCCGCCAGCTCGGCGCCGAGGGGGGCGCCGCCCACCCAGATCACAGCCAGGCGCTGCAGCCAGGCCAGCCCCTCGGGCTGGACCAGCAGGCGCTGGAGCTGGGTGGGCACCAGGGCCAGCAGCAGCGGCCGCCCGGGCGGCAGGGGCAGCTCCACCAGCCCGGCCGGCTGCCGCAGCAGGGCCGGATCGAGGCGCAGGTGCTGGGCGCCCCAGAGGCGGCAGCGCACCAGGGGCAACAGGCCACTCACGTGGTGCAGGGGCAGGGCGTTCAGATGCACGCAGGCCCCGGGATCGAGGCCGCAGGCCCCCAGCCACTGGCCGGTGGCGGCCGCCGACGCCTCCAGGTGGACGAGCGGCTGCAGGCACCAGCGCCGGCCACGGGCACCGGCCCCGCTGCTGCCGCCGCTGCCGAGCACCACCCCCGGCCCCCAGCGCGACTCCAGCCAGCCCAGCCCGCGGGGACCGACTGCCTCGCCCAGGGCCTGACGCTCGTGGGCAGCCGGGCCGGCCAGCGGCAGGATGCGGCCCTCGCTCCAGGCCCGCTGGATCTGCTCCGGGGTCATGGCAGCACGCCAGCCGCCCGCCACACCCGCTCGGGGTCGGAGGCGGCCAGCTCCCCGGGGGGGCTCCAGCCCGGGGCCAGCCCTGGCGCGGCGGGCGTGGGGCCATCGGCCTGCAGGGCGGCCAGATGGTGCAGCCAGCGGGCGCCGATGCCCGTCTCGAAACCGGTGCTCAGCATCAGCCACGGCTGCCTCCGCTCCAGCTCTGCCAGCAGCGACCGGGGATCGCCCTCCTGGCTGGGGCGACGCACCTGCCAGCCAGGCCAGTGCTGGCGCAGCTCGGGCCGGGCCTGCAGCGATTCGTCCAGGGCAATCGCCACGGTGGGAAACCGGGCGGCCAGCACCTCCAGTCCCTGGTCGTCGGCGGGATCAAGGGGCTGCTCCAGCCAGTCGAGCCGGGGCTCGCGGGCCAGGCGCCCGGCCCAGGCCGCGGCCGTGGCCCGGTCCCAGCCGCCATTGGCATCCAGGCGCAGGCGAGCCCTGGCCGGCAGGCGCTCCAGCAACCGCTCCAGCAGCTGTCGCTCCTCGCTGTCGGGATACACCGCCAGCTTCCACTTGAAGCAGGGGCCGCCGCCAACGCCCGCGTGGGGGCTGGCCAACGCCGTGTGCAGCGCCGGGATGGCCCCGGGCCAGCCGGCAGCAGCAGCGCGGGGAGCGGGGCGGGCCGCCAGCATCCGCCGGGCAGACCCTCGCCCTCAGCCAGGGCGGCACCCAGGGCAAAGGCCAGGGCCGGCGGCAGGGCACCACAGGCCAGGGCTGCCTCCAGGTTTGCCCGGCTGCAACGCGCCCCGAGTCGGCCGATCGCCGCTTCGATCGGAGCCAGGTCGCCGTCCAGCGGCGCCGCCTCGCCCCAGCCCACAGCGCCACCCGGCATCTCCAGGCGCAGCAACCAGCCCCGCTTTTCACCAAGCAGGCCCCGGGACGTGCGCAGGGGCTGGGGCAGGGGCAGCGCAAACGGCCGCCAGTGCAGGCGCAGATCACAGCCAGCGCCGGCCCTCAGCTCCACCAGTCAGCTCCACCACCGCCCCAGGGCCAGGCCCAGGGCCAGGCCCAGGCCATTCAGCGCCTGAAAGCGCAGGGCCAGAAACTTGCTGCCGCTGATCAGGTCGGCCCGGTGGTGGTGGTGGCGCAGCAGGGTGATCAGCTGGCGGGCCGGTGGCAGGCCCACCGCCCCCAGCAGGGCGGTGAGCGGCCAGCGCTGGCCATCTGGGGGCAACAGCAGCGGCCCCCACTGCAACGCCAGGGCCGCGGCCACGAACCAGGGCACCAGGCCGGCGGCCCGACTACTGCCCAATTGCACCACCGGCGAGCGCTTGCCGTTGGCCGCGTCCTCCTCCACCTGGTGGAAGTGGGAGCAGAACAGCACCAGGGTGGTGGCCAGGGCCGGCCCACTGCCCAGCAGCAGCGCCTCCCGCCAGGGCACGGCGGCCGCGGCCCGGGGAGCGAGCGCCAGGAGCGCAGCAGCGGTGGCCAACGGGCCAAAGGCCAACCAGCAGAGCGGTTCCCCCAGGCCCCGATAGCCCAGGCGGAAGGGTGGACCCTGGTACAGGTAGCCAAGCCCGCAGCAGGCCAGCACCAGGGCCAGCACGGCCGGGCTGCTGGCCCAGGCCACCAGGGCCATCAGCCCCAGCCCGGCCAGCAGGCAGCCGTTGGCCAGCAGGGCCACCCGGCCAGGCCGGCCCGTGAGATTCACCAGCGAATGGGGCTTGCCGATGGCATCCACCCCGGTTTCGGCATCAAAGACATCGTTGGCCAGGTTTTCCCAGGCCAGCAGCAGCACCGCCGCCAGCAGAAACAGCAGCAGCTGGCCGGGGCGCACCGGCAACCCCTGGCCGAAGCGCCAGCCGGCGGCCAGCAGCACCGGCATCACCGCCACGGCATACATCGGCCACTTGATCGCCGCCCGCCAGAGCCGGCGGCGGGCGTAACGGCTTGCGACGACCTCGGGCTCAGGCGCGGGGGCAAGGGCGGCAGACGGGGCAGGGCCCATACATTTGAGCAGCTCAATCGAGCCGCGCGTCGTGGCAACCTCCCGGGCCGAACTGCTGCACACCGGGTCCGGCTTTGCGGAGCTGCTGGCCGAGGCCGGCCGCTGCGCCCGCCAGCTCGACGAGGACGGCCTGCTCAGCCTGGCCATCCCCCTGCGCGCCAGCGACCCCCTGCGGCTGCTCCCCCACCTGGAGGGTGCCGATGGCGGCGGCGACGGCTTCCGCTTTCTCTGGGATGGCGCCCCGGGGCTGTGCATCGCCGCCAGCGGCCGGGCCCACAGCCTGGAGCTGAGCGGCCCGCGCCGCTTTGAGCTGGCCCAGCGCTTCGCCCGGCTGTGCCTGGGGCGGCTGGGCCAGGCTCCGGCCCGGCCCACTCCCCGCCTGGCCCGGCCGCGGGTGCTGCTGGCCTTCGGCTTCTTCGACGCGCCGCTGGAGGCCCACCCCCTGGCGGTGCCGGGGGTGCAGGTGGTGCTGCCCCGCTGGCAGCTGAGCCGCCACGGCCAGCACTGCTGGCTGCGCCTGCAGCGCCCCCTGGGCGGCAGCATCACCGCCCGCGGCCTGGCAGAGGAGCTGTGGGAGAAGGCGCGCGAACTGGAGGGCCTGGCCGCCACGCCCCCCGGCTGGGCCACGGCCGAACTACACGTGCAGCAGCGCTCCGCCTGGCAGGAGCGCTATCGCCTGGCCGCCAGCCAGGCCCTGGCCCTGGTGGAGGAGGCCAAGCTCCAAAAACTGGTGCTGGCGGTGCGCCAGCAGCTGCAACTGAGCGGCAATCCAGACCCCCTGGCCCTGGTGGCTCCACTGCGGCGCCACCAGAGCGGCAGCTGCCGCTTCCTCTGGCAGCGCCAGCACGGAACGGCCCTGCTCGGGGCCTCCCCGGAACGGCTGCTCACCGTGCGCCAGGGGCAGCTGCGCAGCGACGCCCTGGCGGGCACCGCCCCCAGCGGCGATGGCGGCGCCCTGCTGGCCTCGGCCAAGGACCGGCTGGAGCACGAGCTGGTGGTGGAGACCATCATGGCCGGCCTGGCCCGGGCCGGCCTGCAGCCCCGCCGGCCCCGCCGGCCCCAGCTGGCCCGCCATGGCCAGCTGGTGCACCTGCACACGCCGATCACCGCTCGCCTGGGCCCGCAGGAGCCCCTGGCCGTGGCTGCGGCACTGCACCCCACTCCGGCCGTGGCAGGCCTGCCGCGCCGGGAGGCGATGGGCTGGCTGCGCAGCCTGGAGCCGTTTGAGCGCGGCCACTACGCCGCCCCGATCGGCTGGATCGACAGCGCCGGCGACGCCGATCTGCGCGTGGCGATCCGCAGCGGCACCCTGCGCGGCACCCAGCTGGAACTCACCGCCGGTGCGGGCCTGGTGCAGGGCTCGGTGGTGGAGCGGGAACTGCGGGAGGTGCAGCTGAAGCTGGGGGTGCTGCAGCAGCAGCTCAACCTGCCGGCGGGGCATACTCCCGGGCCATGGCCGCGCTGACCCCGGCCCTGCAACTGGCGGGGTGCTGGTGGTGGCCCTGCTGATCCGCCAGGCCGTGGGCCGCCGGCGGCTGGCGCAGATCATCTTTGAAGCCGACACCCGCGCCGGCCGCGACTTCGACCTGGGGCTGCTGATCGCCATCGTGCTCAGCGTGGTGCTGGTGGTGCTGGAGAGCGATCCCCGGCTGCAGGTTCGCCACCAGGAGCTGTTTGAGCCGATGGAACTGGGCTTCGCCCTGTTGTTCAGCCTGGAATACCTGCTGCGCCTGCTCTGTGCCGAGCAGCCCCTGCGCTATGCCCGCAGTTTCTTCGGGGTCGTGGATTTCCTCTCCAGCATCCCGCCGCTGGTGGGGCTGGGGGCCAGCCGCGGCCGCTACCTGGCCGTGATCCGCATCCTGCGGCTGCTGCGGGTGTTCCGGATCCTCAAGCTGGGGCTCTACCTGCGTGAGGCCAACCTGCTGCGGGCGGCCCTGATCGCCAGCCGCCGCAAGATCCTGGTGTTCCTGCTCACGATGGTCACGCTGGTGGTGATCATCGGCTCGCTGATGTACGTGATCGAGGGGGAGGCGGGCGGCTTCACCAGCATCCCCGTGGGCATCTACTGGGCCATCGTCACGATCACCACGGTGGGCTACGGCGACGTGGCGCCGGTCACGGTGCTGGGCCGGATCGCCGCCTCGGCGGTGATGCTGCTCGGCTACAGCATCATCGCCGTGCCCACCGGCATCATCACGGCCGAGATCCGGCAGGCGGCCCGCTCCGGCCCGCAGCTGCCCAGGCCCCAGGAGTGCGCGGGGTGCGGCGAGACCCACCACCTGGCCAGGGCCCGGCACTGCCACAGCTGCGGTGGCCGCCTGGCCCATGGCGATCAGGGCAGCAGCGCCACCGTCTGATCCGCCAGGGGGATGCCGCCCAACCGTTCCACCTCGCGGATGCCGGTGGGGCTGGTGACGTTGATCTCGCTGAGGCGTCCGTCGATCACGTCGATGCCCACAAAGAACAGACCCTCCGCCTGCAGCGCCGGCGCCAGCTCGGCGCAGATCGCCCGCTCGGCGTCGCTGAGATCGGTGGCCTGGGGCTGGCCGCCCACCGCCAGGTTGCTGCGAAACTCCCCGCCGCTGGGCACGCGGTTCACCGCCCCGAGGGGGTCGCCGTTCACCAGCAGGATGCGCTTGTCGCCGGCCGCGACCCCGGGGAGGAAAGCCTGCACCATCACCGGCAGGCTCTCCATGGCCGTCACCAGCTCCAGCAGGGCCCGCAGCCCCGGCGTGGCGGCGGCGGCAAACACCACCCCCTGGCCAGCCCGGCCCCCCAGGGGCTTGAGCACCACCTCGCCGTGCTCGGCGGTGAAGGCGGCCAGCTCATCCACCCGGCTGGCCACCAGGGTGGGGGCCATCAGATGGCTCCAGCGCAGGGCGCTGAGTTTCTCGTTCCAGGCCCGCAGGGCCGCTGGCCGGTTGATCACCGTCACGCCATGGCGCTCGGCCAGCTCCAGCAGGTGGGTGGCATAGAGGTAGGCCTCATCTACCGGCGGGTCCTTGCGCATCCACACGTGGGCGAAGGCCTGCAAGGGCATGCTCCGGGGTTCGCCCAGGGCATACCAGGGCTCGCAGGTCACCGGGGTGGCCAGCACCCAGGCGCCGTGGCCCCGCCCGGGCGCCGGCCCTGGCTGCTCGGCGGCGCTGAGATCAGCCGGGGTGCACACCCACACCGGCCGGCCCGCCCGCTCGGCCGCCTGCATCAGGGCCACGCTGGAATCCTTGGCCGGATTGAGCCGCGCGATCGGATCGATCACGAACAGCTGGGCAGCGTCGCCCAGCGCAGGGGTAGCCATCACTCAGGCCGCCAGCAGGGGATCGAGCCGGCCGCCGCGCTCCAGGGCGTGCAGCTCGTCACAGCCGCCGATGCCGGCGTCGTTGATGAAGATCTGGGGCAGGCTGCTGCGCCCATCGGCCCGCTCGGTCATGGCGGCGCGGGCGCCCTGGTCGCCGTCGATGGCGTACTCGGTGTAGGCCACGCCCTTGCGGTCAAGCAGCGCCTTGGCCCGGATGCAGAAGGGGCAGAAGCGCCAGGTGTAGATCTCAACCTTCGCCGCCATGCGGGGCCTCGAAGCAGGTGGGCGGATCCTAGAAGCGGCCCTTGAGCGATGGATCCAGACCATGGTCCTGACCATGGTCCGCAGCTAGAATGGACCCTGGGTTCCGGAGGGTGTCGTGCAGCAGATCAGTGCCAGCCAGTTCAAAGCCCGCTGCCTGGGGCTGATGGACGAGGTGGCTCGCAGCGGCGAGGCGTTGGTGATCACCAAGAACGGCACCCCCGTGGCCGAGTTGCACCCCTGCCGGCCTGAGCGCCTGTCCACACCGTTTGGCCTCCACCCCACGACCAGGCTGCTGGGCGACGTGGTCACGCCTCTGGCAGAACCCTGGCAAGCGCTTCAGTAGGGAGTAGCGATGCTCCTGCTCGACACCCACGTGCTGCTGTGGCTGGATCGCGATGATGCCAACCTGGGAGCCCAGGCCCGCGCCGCCATCAGCACCGCCTGGGATCTCGGCAGCGTGGTGGTGAGCAGCATCAGCTTCTGGGAAGCGGCGATGTTGCAGCAGCGTGGCCGCATCGAACTGGCCGCACCGGCGAGTCGCTGGCGCGCCGACTGGCTGGCGGCCGGCCTGCTGGAACTCCCCATCGATGGGGCGATCGCACTGACCGCAGCAGAGCTTGCCTCCTTCCACCCCGACCCAGCCGATCGCTTGATCACGGCGACGGCCCTGCTCCATCAGGCCCAGCTGATGACCGCTGACGAAGCCATCCTCGGCTGGACCAACCCCCTGCCGCGCCTGGACGCCCGCCGCTGACTGTCCATTGAGTACGGTCAAGCCAGCCCTGTCCGTCGCCCCGCCGTGACCGCCACCAGCACCAGCGGCCTCGCCGGCTCCCCAGCCGCCACCGCGCCGCTCGACCTCACCGACTTCAAGCGCGACCTCTCCGAGCTCACCGACCGCCTGGGCCAAGCCCAGGACTGTCTTTGACGAAGCTGCCCTGACAGCCCGCCAGCAGGATCTGGAGCAGCTGGCCTCCCAGCCCGACTTCTGGGACGACCAGCAGGCCGCCCGGGCCAAGATGCGCCAGCTCGACGAGGTGAAGGCCCAGCTCGAGCAGCTGGCCCGCTGGCAGGCGGCAGTGGCTGACGCCGAGGCCACCGTGGAGCTCTACGGCCTCGAGCCCGACGCCGACCTGCTGGCCGAATCCAACGCCGCCCTGCAGCAGCTGCGCGCCGACCTCGACCGCTGGGAGCTGGAGCGCCTGCTCAGCGGCCCCTACGACAAGGAAGGCGCCGTGATTTCGATCAATGCCGGTGCCGGCGGCACCGACGCCCAGGACTGGGCGCTGATGCTGATGCGCATGTACACGCGCTGGGCCGAAGACCACGGCATGAAGGTGACCGTGGACGAACTCAGTGAAGGGGAAGAAGCGGGCATCAAGAGCTGCACGATCGAGATCGAGGGCCGCTACGCCTACGGCTACCTGCGCAACGAGAAGGGCACCCACCGGCTGGTGCGCATCAGCCCGTTCAACGCCAACGACAAGCGCCAGACGAGTTTTGCCGGCGTGGAGGTGATGCCGAAGATCGAGGAGGAGGTGAAGCTCGACATCCCGGATAAAGACCTGGAGATCACCACCAGCCGCTCGGGCGGCGCCGGCGGCCAGAACGTGAACAAGGTGGAGACGGCCGTGCGCATCCTGCACATCCCCACCGGCCTGTTTGTGCGCTGCACCCAGGAGCGCTCCCAGCTCCAGAACAAGGAAAAAGCCATGGCGCTGCTGATGGCCAAGCTGCTGGTGATCGCCCAGGAGCAGCGGGCCGCCGAGATCGCCGACATCCGCGGCGACATCGTGGAGGCGGCCTGGGGCAACCAGATCCGCAACTACGTGTTCCACCCGTACCAGATGGTGAAGGACCTGCGCACCCAGCACGAGACCACCGACGTGCAGGGGGTGATGGACGGCGACCTCGATCCCTTCATCCAGAGCCTGCTGCATGCCGGCGTGGAGGTGGGCGGAGGTGCGACTGATGACTGAGCCGCAAGCCAACCCCCAACCCCAGCCCCCTGCCAATCCCCAGACCCCTGGCGAGAACCCCAGCTTCGTGAAACTGGCGATGCGCAACATGGTGCGCAAGGGCCGCCAGAGCCTGTTTCACTTCGGCCTCACCGCCGTTGGCTTCCTGGGCTTCATCACCTTGATTGCCTGGCTGGGCCGGCCCCAGGTTCCCGGTGGCTGAGCCAGGCGTGGCTGACTCCAGGCCCCAGCCCCCGCAGGCGGTCGCCGCGGTGGACCTCGACCTGGCCTTCTCAGCCGATCCGGAGCTGGCGCCCGAGCTGCGGCAGGCCGGCGGCGCCTGGCTCGATCCCCTGGCGGGCGCCGATCCCTGGCATGTGCTCCTGGGCACCTGGTTGGGCCAGCTGGCCGCCGAGCTGCCCAGCGCGCTGCAGGCCCCTGCCTACAGCCTGGGGCTGAGCCTGGTGGATGACACGGAGATCGCCGCCCTCAACGCCGACTGGCGCAGCAAGGCAGGCCCCACCGACGTCCTGGCCTTCGCCGCCCAGGACGACGACCTCGACGGGGCCCCGCCGCTGCCACTGCCGCCAGGCCTGATGGACGAGGGGGGCAAGGCTGAAATGCCTGGGGCTGAGCCCCTGGAGCTGGGCGATATCGTGATCTCCGTGGACACCGCCGCCCGCCAGGCTCCTGAGCACGGCCACAGCCTGGAGCAGGAGTTGCTGTTCCTGGCCAGCCATGGCCTGCTGCACCTGCTGGGCTGGGACCATCCCGACGCGTCCAGCCTGGCGGCGATGCTGGCGCGCCAGCACAAGCTCCTGGAAAGCACGGTGCGGCCTGGAGATCAGCGGTAGGGTGCGCCTGTTGCCAGGTGGATTGTGTTGCCGCTGCCGCGACCTGAAGCCGACTCCGAACCGATCTCCAGCCTGCCGGCCGTGGCTGCAGGGCGCGGGCGCTCCCACCGGCTGGGGGCCTGGACGGTGGCCGGCGACCTGCCCGCCAGCTTCCGCTACGCCGCCCAGGGCCTGGCCTACGGCTTCCGCAGCCAGCGCAACTTCCGCATCCATGTGTTCACCGGCCTGGCGGTGTTCCTGATGGGCCTGGGGCTGGGCCTGCCGCCGGCGCAGCTGGCCGTGCTGGTGCTCACCGTGGCGGCGGTGCTGGTGCTGGAGCTGATCAACACCGCCACCGAGGCGGTGGTGGACCTGGCCATCGGTCGCAAGTTCCATCCCCTGGCCCGGATCGCCAAGGACTGCGCCGCCGCCGCCGTGCTGGTGGCGGCGGCGGCCTCGGTGCTGATCGCCCTGCTGCTGCTGGTGCCGCCGCTGCTGGAGAGGCTCGGCCTCTGATCGAGGGGGCGCCGCACCGGGCCCTTGAATGGATCACCCCCTTTGACAGCGATGCTGCTCGTTCTCGACAACTACGACAGCTTCACCTTCAACCTGGTGCAGTACCTGGGGGAGCTGGCCGCCGAGCATCCGCTGGCCGCCGAGCTGCGGGTGGAGCGCAATGACGCCCTCGATCTCGAGCAGATCCGCGCCCTCAAGCCGGCGGCGATCCTGATCTCCCCCGGCCCCGGCGACCCCGACCAGTCGGGGGTGTGCCTGCAGGTGCTGCGTGAGCTGAGCCCCACCATCCCCACCCTGGGGGTGTGCCTGGGGCACCAGTCGATCGCCCAGGTGTTCGGCGGCAAGGTGGTGCGCGCCAGGGAACTGATGCACGGCAAGACCTCGCCGGTGTTCCACGGCGGCGCCGGCGTGTTCGCCGGACTGCCCAGTCCGCTCACCGCCACCCGTTACCACAGCCTGATCGCCGAGCGGGAGTCCCTGCCCGACTGCCTGGAGATCACCGCCTGGCTCGACGATGGCACGATCATGGGGCTGCGCCACCGCGACCACCCCCTGATCGAGGGCGTGCAGTTCCACCCCGAGAGCGTGCTCACCCAGGACGGCCACCGTCTGCTGGCCAACTTCCTGCGCCAGGCCTCCGGCTAGCGTCCTGGTGCCTCCCAGCTCAGCCATGCGCCTCCTGCCCTTGCCTGGCCCGGCTCTGGCCCTGGGCACTGCCTTGAGCACTGCCTTGAGCATTGCCTTGAGCACTGGCCTCAGCGCCGGCCTGATCACCGCCGCTCCGGCCCTGGCCGCCGGCGGGGTGACGATCACCAGCTACGGCCACAGCGCTTTGCTGATCCAGGGCGGCGGCCAGAGCGTGCTGCTGAATCCCTTCCGTGCCGTGGGCTGTGCCGCCGGCCTGGCGGAACCGCGGGTAGGCGCCACCGCGATCCTGGCCAGCAGCCGCCTGCTGGATGAGGGGGCCCCCGGCGTGGCCAGCGGCCGCTTCCTGGTGGATCCGGGCACCTACCAGGTGGGCAGCTTGCGCTTCGAGGGGATCGGCGGACCCCACGACCGGGTGGGCGGCCGCCGCTTCGGCCAGGCCACGATCTGGCGCTGGCGCCAGGGGGGCCTGAACTTCGCCCACCTGGGCGGCACAGCCGCGCCCATCAGCCCGGCCGACAAGGTGCTGCTCGGCCGCCCGGACGTGCTGATCATCGGCGTGGGCGGCGGCGCCAAGGTGTACAACGGCCGCGAGGCGGCCGAGCTGGTGCGCGAGCTGCAGCCGCGGGTGGTGATCCCGGTGCAGTACGTGAGCGGTGCCACCCCCAAGGACTGTGACCAGGGGAGCGTGCAGCCCTTTCTGGAGGCCATGGCCGGCACACCGGTGCAGCGCGCCGGCAGCCGCATCAACCTGCCCGGCAGCCTCGCCGAGGGCCCGGTGATCAAGGTGATGCGCTGAGGTCGCCACGCACCCAGGATCAGGGTGGGGCAGCCATAACCTCCCGGCAGGCCTGCCAGAAGCGCTCCATCTGCTCCGAGGTGCCAATGCTCACCCGCAGCGAACCATCGATCAGCGGCTTGCTCGCCATCGAACGCACGAGAATGCCGGCCGCTCGGAGACGCCCCTCCACCTCCGCCACAGGACACTCAGGCCAGATCAGCAGGTAGTTGCCGCCGCCGGCATGGTGGCGCACACCGGCCGCCTGCAACTGCTGCACAAGCCAGTGGCGGGCCCGCCGCACCTCGGCCACATAGGCATCGGTGTAGGCCTGATCCGCCAGGGCTGCATGGGCGGCGGTCACCGCAAAGCTGTTGATGTCGTAAGGGCCGGTGACCCGGCTGATGCGATCAACCACCGGCGCCGCGCCTATGGCGAAGCCGATGCGCAGCCCCGCGAGCCCGGCGGTCTTGGCCAGGGAGCGCAGCACCACCAGGTTGGCAGTGGCACTGAAATCGGCCATGGGCAACACGCTGTCGCCGGTGAAGGCCTCATACAGCTCATCCACCACCACCAGGGTTTGGGGCGCCGCAGCCGCCAGCTCGAGGATGGGCTCGGGCGCCAGGCGAGTGCCGGTGGGGTTGTTGGGATTGCAGATCAACAGAAGGCGCGGCCGGCCCTGGAGAGCAGCGCGGATCTCCTCGAGCGGAAAGGCGAAATCCGGCAACCGGTAGGGAATCGCCTCGATCGCCATGCCCTGCATCTGGGCACAGGGGGTGTAATAGCCGAAGGTGGGGCAGGTGGTGAGCAGGGTGTCGCCCCGGTCGCCATAGGCATGAAAGATGGCGTGGATGGCCGCATCCACCCCGTTGAACAGGCCGATCTGGTCTGGCTGCAGGGGCTGGCGCAGGCCTGCGGCGCTGAGGTTGGCCACCACCGCCTCGCGCAAGCCGTCGTACTCCGGATAGATGGCGATCTGCTCGGCGGGAATCGCCCGCAGCGCCTCCAGCACCCGGGGGCTCGGACCCACCGTGTTCTCGTTGAAGTCGAGGCGGAGCAGGCCGCGCCGACCCTCCAGCGGAGCGCTGTAGGCCTGCAGGCTCTCCACCTCGGGGCGGGCTTCAGGCACGGTCACGGGGCAGACCGGTCCAACGTAGGCAGCGGCCGATCGCCCCGTTTCAGTCGGCGGTTTCCACCCACACCGAGAGCGAACCGGCCGGGCAGCGGAACTCCGCCCAGCCGTGCTCGTTGGTGCGGATCACCTCGCTGCGGTGCTCGGTGATGTCGGTGTAGCTGGCGTGGGGCTTGCCGGTGGCCATCCACTTCCAGCCCTCGCCGCCGGTGCTGATCAGCACGGCCAGGCCGCGGGGATGGGCGGGGGTGCCCAACCGGGTCCAGCCGATGCAGGTGGGGTGGTCGAACCAGTCGTACTGCTCGCCGTAGGCGTGGTGGCGGCGGGCGGAGAGCAGGCGGTCGAGGATCCAGCGGTGGCTCACCAGCACCACATCGTGCTGCTGGCCGTCGCGGCCCCGGTCGCGGTACTGGGCTCCCTCGTAGTCGGGCATGAACACACAGGGGTAGCCCTCCCGCCGCAGCAGGATGAAGGCATAGGCCAGGGGTTTGAACCAGGGCTCCACCACCGATTCCAGGGCCTGCAGGGGCTGGGTGTCGTGGTTCTCCACCAGGGTCACGGCCAGGTGGGGCAGGTGGCGCATCAGGGTGCCGTCCAGCAGGCGGCGCAGGTCGTAGCCCGAGCCGGACCGGCTGGCCAGGTGGAAGTTGTGGTGCAGGGGCGCGTCGAACAGATGCACGTGTCCGTTCGTGCGGGCGGCGTACCAGAGCAGGGTGTCGAGGTTGTAGGTCCAGTACTCACCCACCACGAACAGCTCCCGGCCGGCGTGGCTCTCCACGTGGGCGATCCAGTCGGGGAAGAAGTCGCCACTGATGTGCTTGATGGCGTCGAGCCGGAAGCCGTCCACGCCCACCGTGTCGAGCATCCAGGTGCCCCAGTGTTTGAGGGCATCGCGCACCTCGGGGTGGTCGATGTCCAGATCGCAGCCCATCAGGTAGTCGTAGTTGCCGCGCTCCAGGTCCACGTCGTCGTCGAAGGCCTTGCCCTCGATCCGCCACACCGCCTGCAGGCCGGGCTCGAGGCTGTTGTAATCCACGGCGTCGAAGTGCCACCAGTGCCACTGCATCGCCGAGTGGGCGCCGGCGCGGACGGGGTAGCTGTAGTGGGTCCAGCCGCGGATCCGCCGCTGCTCGCCCATGGCGTGGTAGCGGTTGTGGGGGTCGTAGGGGGTGGCGTTGAAGTCCTCCTCGGCGTCGGCACCCATCAGGTGGTTGAACACCGCATCGGCGATCACCTGGATGCCCGCGGCCTGGCAGGCGCCCGTGGCGGCCAGGTACTCCGCCCGGGTGCCGTACTTGGTGGCCACCGTGCCGCGCTGATCGAACTCGCCCAGGTCAAAGGGGTCGTAGATGCCGTAGCCCACGTCCTGACTGCCGGCCAGGCCCTTGCCGGCCGGCGGCAGCCACAGGGCCGTGATGCCGGCCTGGGCCAGGGCGGGGGCCAGCTGCTCCAGGCGCCGCCAATGGCCGCCATCCGCCGGGATGTACCAGTGGAAGGCCTGCATCAGCACGCCGTTGATCTCGGCCGGCGCGGGACTGGGTGAGGGGGTCATGCGGGGGTTGAGGCTGTGCTGGGGAATGGTGCGGGAAGGGCGGCGATCCTGGGCCCGGCACGCCGCGGCGGTGGCTCCAGCGGCGCCCGCGATGGCAGCCAGGAACCAGCGTCTCGACAGCGTGCGAATGGAGAACCGCGGGCCCGAACCCATGGGGCGCTCCGGCGTGGGGCGCATGGCCAAAGGCTAGGAAACCCCGGCGCAATCGGCCACGGCCACGAACAGGCAACGGCGGCCTGCCGAAGGGACCTGCCCGGCTCAGGTGGCGGTGATGGCGGTGGTGATGACGGTGGCGGATCTCCGCGGCTGCCCCGCGCTGGCGCTGAGGCGAGGATCATCATGCAAGGAGCCGCTGCTGCGCGATGGGATTCCCTTCCCCCAGGGACGTCTGCATGGGGTGCCATTGCTGCTGACAGCCATGGAGACTCGGTGACTGGAGCGACAGCGAGAGTCGGATTTGATCGCGAAACTGCCCATCCCAGCCACAACGCCCAAGATCAGCGACGGGAAGAAGCCCAGTCATTCATCTGCCATCTTTGGCCCCGACCGCTAAATCTTGATGCTGAACAGCGGTTGAGTTTGTTATAGAAGGTGTTGCAATTCAGTTCTTGATAGCTTGACATCACGAAGGACGCTTGCCAAGAGGCCAGGTCCCAACGTTTCATTCGAATGAACGGGAACAACAGTCGCCCTTCCCTTCCATCCAGGTGCTTAAGGAAATGGTGGCTCCCTCTTACCCTGATCTCTTCAAAACCAATTCTCTTCAAGGCTGCGATGAGAGTCTTTCCTGAAATCGCAGAATATCTCGTCACACTTCTACGGTAACCCGTTGCACTCCTACAAAGTCAAGCGACTCAGGACGAGTGCCTGCAACTTCCAGGCAAAGCTCAATGGCTTCCTTGATTCGCTCCATTAATTGATCCAAGGATTTAGTTTGCGTATGGCAACCGGGAAGAGCAGGGACGGTCGCAACAAAGAAGCCTTCTGAATCTTTTTCGACTACTACATCAAACTGTCTAGACATTGAAGTCACCTCCTCAACCCATTGTAGCTGCTTAGCCGCAGACTGGTTCACAGCAATTCTTTTGTCCCAAGCGTCTTCAGGGATGGCCTTCAGAACGTAGCTGTGGTTCACGGGTCCGCGAACCAGCAGTTCCTCTGGCTGCACAAGGCGCGAAACGTTTGTCGTGCCGGGCTGGGCGATCAACCCGGCTGCAGGCGGATCAGCTGTCCATCAGCGGCGGCATCGGTGAGCACATAGAGAAAGCCGTCGGGGCCCTCGCGTACATCGCGCACCCGCTGGCCGATGGGGATCCGCTCCTCGCCCAGCACCCGGCCCTGGGGATCCAGGCGCAGCCGGCGCACATCGGCGGACACCAGCCCGCCGGCAAAGATCTGGCCGCGCCACTGGGGCACCCGGCCGCTGGCCACCGCCAGGCCGGAGGGGGCAATGGCCGGCGTCCAGACGCGGCGGGGATCCACCATCCCGGCCGCTGCGCGGCGGTCGGTGATCTCCGGGCCGAAATACTCGCGGCTGTGGGTCACCAGCGGCCAGCCGTGGTTGGCACCGGCGCTCACCAGGTTGAGCTCGTCGCCGCCCCGGGCGCCGTGCTCGCTGGCCCACACCCGCCCGGCGGCCGGGTCGTAGGCCAGACCCTGGATGTTGCGGTGGCCCAGGCTCCACAGCTCCGGCAGGGCGCTGGAATCGCTCTGGAAGGGATTGCCGGCGGCCGGGCTGCCGTCGGCGTTGAGGCGCAGGATCTTGCCCAGGGCGCTGGCCGGGTTCTGGGCCTGGTCGCGGATCAGGGCGCCCTCCAGCTGCAGCGGCGGGTTGCCGCCGTCGCCGATGGCCAGCAGCAGGGTTTCATCGGGCAGCCAGATCACACGGGAGCCGAAGTGCTGGGTGCCGCTCTTGCGCTGCGGCACCGCGTAGATCACCTCCAGCTGGCTGAGGGCGCGGCCGTCGAAGCGGGCCCGGGCCAGCCGGGTGTGGTTGGCCTCCGGGCTGCCGGCGGCATAGGTGAGGTAAACGAGCCGGTTCTCGGCGAAGCGGGGGTGCAGGCTCACATCCAGCAGGCCCCCCTGGCCGGCGGCCAGCACCTCCGGCACGCCGGTGATCGGCACCGGGTCGAGCACGCCGTCGCGCACGATCCGCAGGCGACCGGGCCGTTCCGTGATCAGCAGGTCGCCATCCGGCAGCCAGGCCAGGCCCCAGGGATGCTCCAGGCCCCGCACCAGCACGGTTTGGCGGAAGCCGCTGGCCTCCGGCACCTGGCCGGGATCCACGGCCTCGATCGCCGGGGCGGCCGCGGGAGCATCAGCGCGGGCGCAGCCACCGCCCAGCAGCAGGGTCGTGATCAGAACCGCCATGGCGCGTTTCATGCCGTCCTCCCGGTGAGCGATCGCGCGGGTTGCCTGCCCAGGCTGGCAGTTCCGCCGGGTGACAGGCGGCCCGGATCAGCAGCCCAGATCAGCGTCCCAGCTCAGCGGCAGGAATCAGCGCTGGCCGGCATCGAGCAGGCGGTCGATCTGGTCAAGGCCGTCGTCGAGGGGGGCGATGGCCTCCGCCATGGCGGCATCGGTGGCCGCGCTGCTGGGCCAGTGCTGGTCCACCAGCCGCTGCAGGTGGCGCAGGCCGCCGTCCACCTGCTCCAGGCGGGTGGAGAGCGCCACCAGCCGCGCCTCGCGCTCGTCCATCCCCAGCCGGGCGGCGTCGAGGTTGCGGCGCAGCTGGTCCACCAGCCGCTGCCGCTCCGGCCGCAGGGTGGCCGAGCGCTCCCGCTGCAGGGCCTCCTCCTCCCGGGCCAGGCGGGCGGAGAGATCGTCCACCGAGAGCAGCACGCCGGCGCCGGATTCCAGCAGGGGCCGGCGCTGATCGATGCGCTCGGGCAGCCCCCGCAGGCGCTCGCAGCAGAGCTGCACCAGGCCGAGGGCCTCCAGGTGGCCGGGATCCTGAAAGCGCACCATGGCCTCGCGGCTCACCAGGGCGGCCTGGCCGGCGAGCTGCCCGGCCCGGGCCACGGCGGCCTCGATGCCGGCGCTCACCCGCCCATCGCTGAGGCGGGCGCCGCGGCGGTGGCGCCGATCCCGCAGCAGGGCCAGGATCCAGGCGGCGGGCAGCGCCACCAGCAGGGCGAGCGGCAGGCCCAGGGGCGTGAACCGCACCAGGGTCACCAGCAGCAGCCCGGCCAGGGCCACGGCCAGCGGGTGGTCGAGCGGATTGGCCCAGGCATGAACCCAGGTGGCGGAACGGCGAACCATCAGAAGGCCAGCTGCAGGTCTTCCATCCGGCGCAGGATGCTCTCCGGCGTGCCCTCCACGAACTCCCCGCCATTGCTCTCGGCGATCTTGCGCAGCGCGGTGGGGTCGTATTCGCCGCTGCGGCCGTAGCCAATGGTGAACACGCCGATGCGCTCATCGCCGCCGAAGCCGCTGCGCCGCAGTTCCTCCTGGAGATCCTGCAGTGGCAGGCGCGATCCGGAGTCGATGCCATCGGTGAGCACCACCACGGCGAGGATCTCGCCGCTGCGGCGGGTGCGGCGCAGCCAGTCGCGGCCTGCCAGCACCGCGTCGTGCAGGCGGGTGCCGCCCTCCGCCTTCAGGGAGCCCACGAACACGGCTGCCTTGCCGGCGTCCTGGGCACCGCCCCGCAGCACCACCGGGTCCCGCACCTCGCTGTCGAAATCGATCAGGCCCACCATGTCGCGAGGGCCGAGCTGGGCGAGGTAGGCCTGCAGGCTGCGCTGGGCGGAGGCCAGCTTGGTGCCATCCATCGAGCCGGAGCTGTCCACCACCAGGGCCACCCGCGAGGGCTTCTTCACCAGATCCCGCCAGGTGGTGATCATCGCCTCCACCACCTCCGGCCGCGGGGCGCGCAGGGAGTCGTAGGTGGCGCGGGGATCGGCGCCGTTGGCGGCGGTGACGCGGCTGGCGGGCACGGCCGGACTGGCCGGCCGCAGCCCCTGCTCGGCGGCGAGCTGCTGCAGGGCGGGCTGCTGCAGGCGGTCGATCAACAGCAGCGCCGCCTCCCGCTCCCGGGCCGACACCCAGGGGCGGCGGGAAGGATGGCGCGCATGGTGCTCGAGTAGGTGGCCTGGGGGTACACCGCCACCAGGGCGTCCTGGCCAGGTTCACGGCGGCTGTTGGCGGCCACCACCGACGACTCGTACACCGAGCCCACCGAGGCCCAGAACAGCCCGTTGCGCTGCATCGCCCGGGCCAGCTCGTCGGTGGAACTGCCGTAGCGGGTCACATGCTTCTGAATCGCGGCCACGGCCGGGGCGGCGGCGCGCACGTCGTCGAGGCCCAGCTGCTCGGGCCGCTTGCCCGACACCTCGGCGAACATCGCCACCAGGGTCTGCAGCCCTGAGTTGGAGCGGGTGGGGGCGGTGTGCACGAAGCGGATCGGCTGGGGCGGCCCCGCCGGATCGAGCTGGCGGTGGTCGCTGGAGCGGGCGAGGGCCTGGAAGGGATCGGCGCGGCGCAGGCCCTGGGCCAGGGCGGGGGTGGTCATCAGCACCATCGGGCTGGTGGCCAGAGCCGGCGCATCGGCGGTGGGGGGAATCAGCTCCCGCTGGGGCGCCAGGGCCTGCAGCCGGTGGCGCAGCAGCTCCAGATAGATCTCCCCATCCACCGACACCAGGGTGGGGATGCGGGGGTCGTCCGCGGCCGTGCCGCCCTGGAGCGCGGCGCGGGCATGGCCCTCCATCTCGTTCACCACATCGCCGCTGCCGGCGGAGCGGCAGCGCAGCAGCACGCGGGTGCCGTCGGCCAGGCGAGGGGGATCGCGCTCAATCGCCTGGGCGGCGGCGGTGCAGAAGCCATCCAGCGCACTGCCCACCAGCATGGTGATCTCCAAGGCTGGCCCCCGGCAACAGGCCACAGCCCGGCAGCAGGGCGAACAGCGCCAGCAGCCCCGGCAGGGCGGAGCGACCGCCGGGGAGGGACACCCGTGGAGATTCCGCTGGCGCCATGACGAGCCCCTGGTTCTCCGTATTCTTGAGGCTCGGGAAGCGCTTGTCAGCGCCCTCCCCACCCCCTTCCCGCCGAGAGCTCACGGTGCCTGCGATCACCCGCCGCCGTTGCCTCTCCCTGGGGATCGGTGCCGCGGCCGTGGTGCTGGCCGCTGCGCCCCTGCCCGGGCTGCGGCGGCCGCTGCTGGTGGCGGTGGGTTCGGAGCTGGAGGAGCCGATGCGCCGGCTGGAACCGCTGTTCGAACGCCGCCATCCCGGCATCGACCTGCGCTGGCAGGTGCAGGGCGCCCAGGACATGGTGAACCGCAACCTCGAGGGCGGCCCCGAGCGGGCGCGGGTGCTGATCCCGGCCAACCAGGATCAGCTGGAGGCGTTCGCGGCCGCCAGCGCCGCCCAGGGCGATCCCCGTCCCTTCCTGGAGGCACCCCGCCCGATCGCCCGCACCGTGCTGGTGGCGGTGGTGTGGCCGGAGCGGGCGGAGCGGCTGTTCCCCGGCGGCCGCTTCTCCTGGGAGGCCCTGCGCCGGGCGGTCGCGGCGGGGCAGTGGTCGGCGCTGGGGGCACCGGCGGAATGGGGCAGCTTCGACCTGCGCACCACCGATCCGCTGCGCTCCAATTCCGGCCAGATGGTGCTGGCGCTGTGGAGCCTCGATCAGCCGGGGCTGGCCTCGGTGGCGGAGCTGAAGCGGGCCGTGTACCGTCCGGCCCGCTCCACCGACATCCTGCTGAGGGAATTCATCAGCGCCGGGCCGAACGACGGCGACGTGGCCCTGGTGTATGAGTCGACCGCGCTGCTGCGGGCCGCCGAGGCGGAGCAGCGGCGGCCGGGGGGCTACCGGCTGCTGGTGCCCGATCCCACGATCGAGATGACGCTGGCGGCCGCCGTGCTGCGGGGCGCGGGGGTGGGCGGCGGCAGCGAAGGCGAGCGCTTCGTGGCCTTCCTCACCGGCACCGAAGGGCAGGCCGTGCTGCAGGAGTGCGGCTTCCGCGCTCCGGACGGCAGCGGCGGCAGCGCCGAAGGCGACCGGGTGCGGCGCCTGCCCAGCCCCGGGCGGGCCGACGTGGAGGAGCTGCTGCGCCAGTGGCAGCAGGCGGGCTGAGGGGGACCGCCGCGGCACTCGACCCGGGGTTGTGTCGTGGATCACCGCTGCCTAGGGGCGGCCCTGCCGAAGGTGAGGTGGCGATCAGCCCCCGCTCCGCCCCTGCCGGTGATGAACCTCTGGATCCTGCAGAAACCCATGGCCGGGGGGGGCAGCTACGAGGAGCTGCGCTTCCGCGAGGAGGCCCGCGTGCTCGGCATCGCCCTCGAGCTGGTGTCACCCGATGAGATCGACCTGATCGTGACCCGGGGCGGCCGCCGCTCGATCCGGCTGCGGGGGGAGGAGGTGGAGCTGCCCGATGCCCTTCTGGCCCGCACCGGCAGTGGCACGAGCTACTTCAGCCTGGCGATCCTGCGCCAGTTCGAGCACCTGGGCGTGCCGGTGATCAATTCCAGCCGGGCGATCGAGGCGGTGAAGGACAAGCTCTACAGCCAGCAGCTGCTGGCCCAGATCAACCTGCCGATCCCGCGCACGATGCTGGTGCGCTTCCCGGTGGACAGCGAGCTGGTGGAGCGGCAGATCGGCTTCCCCTGCGTGGTGAAGGTGCTGGCCGGCTCCTATGGCGAGGGGATCTACCTGAGTCGCGACCGCGAGAGCTTCCGCGACCTGATGGAGCTGGTGGCCAGCCTGGATGCCGGCAAGTCGCTGATCCTGCAGGAGTACATCGGCGAGCGGCCCGGCCAGGACCTGCGGGTGTGGGTGGTGGGCGGTCGGGTGGTGGGGGCGATGCTGCGCCGCAGTGTGGACGGCAGCTTCAAGGCCAACATCACCCGCGGCGGCCAGGGGGAGAACTTCCCGGTGGATGAGGCGATCGACGTGCTGGCCCGCGACTGCGCCCAGACCCTCGGCCTGGAGATCGCCGGCATCGACCTGCTGTTCGACGGCGACGGCTACCGGGTGTGCGAAGCCAACAGCAACCCCGGCTTCAGCGGCTTCGAGGCAGCCACCGGCAGCAACGTGGCCCGCCGGATCCTGCAGCACTGCCACTGGCGCATCCGCCGCCAGCTGGCGGTGCTCGAACCGGCGGCCCTGCCCAAGACGGACAGCCTGCCCCAACATGCCTGACGTTCCCCTTTCCCCCTTGCCGAGGCCCGATCAACCATGACCTACTGCGTGGGCTACTGGCTGGAGGAGGGGCTGGTGCTGGCCTCCGACTCCCGCACCAACGCCGGGGTGGATTACATCTCCACCTACAGCAAGATGCACGTGTTCCAGCCCGGGCCCGACCGGCTGTTCGTGCTGCTGGCGGCCGGCAACCTGGCCACCACCCAGGCGGTGGTGAGCGCCATCCGCCGCGACCTGGATCAGGGCTTCGAGGCGGGAGAAGCCAGCCGCGGCGACCTGCGCCACTGCGACTACCTGTTCGAGGCCGCCGCCTACGTGGGCCGGGTGAGCGTGGCGGTGCAGAAGCAGAACGACGCCGAACTGCGCAGCGTGGGCTCCAGTTCCCAGGCCACCTTCATCCTCGGCGGCCAGATCGGCAGCGAACCCCATGGGCTCTACCTGATCTATCCCCAGGGCAACGCGATCATGGCCACCCGGGAAACCCCGTACCTGCAGATCGGCGAGAGCAAATACGGCAAGCCCCCGCTCGACAACGTGGGGCACACCAACCTCAGCCTGGACGACGCCGCCAAGCTGTGCGTGATGTCGCAGGTGCTCACCCAGCGCTCCAATCTCAGCGTGGGGCCGCCGTTCGAGCTGGCGGTGATTCCCCGCGGCAGCCTGGCGATTGAGCGGCAGCTCCGGCTCGAAGCCGACGACCCGATGCTCACCGAGATGATCGACATCTGGAGCGACGCCCAGCGCGAGGCGCTCTACCGCCTGCCGGCCCTGCCCTGGCAGCAGTCATGAATCCCGCCGTCGAAGCCGCCCCGTCCCACTGGGTGTCCACCGGCCAGCTGCCCACACCGGACGTGGTGCAGGGCCTGGTGGAGGAGGCCCACGCCCACTTCGCCACGGTGGACCAGGGGAACCTGGCGGATTACATCCCCGCCCTGGCGGCCGCCTCGCCGCAGAGCTTCGGCATCAGCGTGGCCGCCACCAGCGGCGCCACCTTCCACGCCGGCGACTGGGCGGTGCCGTTCAGCATCCAGAGCCTGTCGAAGCCGTTTGTGTTCGCGCTGGTGTGCGAGGCGATCGGTGAGCAGCTGGCCCGCGACGCCCTGGGGGTGAACAGCACCGGGCTGCCGTTCAACTCGGTGCTGGCGGTGGAGCGCACCGTGGAGGGGCTCTCCAACCCGATGGTGAATGCCGGCGCCATCGCCACCACCAGCCTGGTGCCCGGCGAGGACGCCGCCGCCCAGTGGCGGTTCATCGAGGACGGCCTGTCGCGCTTCGCCGGCCGCCGGCTCACGCTGGACGAGGCGGTGTACCGCTCCGAACAGGCCACCAACGCCGGCAACGAGGGGATCGCCAGCCTGCTCAGCGCCCACCAGCAGCTGTGGAGCGATCCGGCCACGGCGATCGACCTCTACACCCGCCAGTGCGCCCTGCTGGTGACGGCCGAAGATTTGGCGCTGATGGCCTGCACCCTGGCCAACGGTGGCCGCCAGCCCCGCAGCGGCGAGCAGGTGATCGCGCCGCTGATCTGCCGGCGGGTGCTGGCGGTGATGGTCACCGCTGGGCTGTACGAGACCTCCGGCGACTGGCTCTATCAGATCGGCCTGCCCGGCAAGAGCGGCGTGTCGGGCGGGATGATCACCGTGGCGCCGGGCAAGGGGGCCCTGGCCAGCTGGTCGCCGCCGCTGGATGAGGCCGGCAACAGCGTGCGCGGCCAGCTCACCGCCCACTACCTCTCCGAACACCTGGGGCTGAATCTGTTTGACTCCTTGCCCAGCCAGGACACCGCTGCTGACCCCCCTTAGGGTCGGGCGCACGACCAGAGCAGCAGGCGGCAGGAATGCAGCAGATCGAGATTGGCGCGTTCGCCAGCTTCAACATCGCGATCATGGTGCTGGCGGCGGGCAAGCTGCTGCACCGCCGCCTGCGCGTGCTGCGCACCTTCAACATCCCTGAGCCCGTGGCCAGCGGCCTGCTGGTGAGCCTGGTGGTGGGCGGGCTGCACGCCGTGGGCGGCCTGGAACTGGGGTTCAACCTGGCGGTGCGGGATTTCCTGCTGCTCTATTTCTTCGCCGGCATCGGCCTCAATGCCGACATCCGCACCCTGCGGGCCGGCGGTTGGCCGCTGCTGATCCTGCTGGCCGCCACGGTGGTGTACATCGCCATCCAGAACCTCACGGGGGTGGCGATGGCCGGCCTGCTGGGGCTCGATCCGCTGGTGGGCCTGCTCACCGGTTCGGTGTCGCTGGTGGGGGGCCACGGCACGGCGATCGCCTGGGGGCCGCGCTTCGCCGAGCTGCACGGGGTGCAGAGCGCCGTGGAGATCGGCACGGCCAGCGCCACCTTCGGCCTGATCCTCTCGGCCCTGATGGGCGGGCCGATCGCCCGGATCCTGATCCGCCGGTTGCCCGCACCTGAGCAACAGCCCAGCCCGGAAGACCTGCGCGATCCGATGGCGGAAACGGCCCGGCCCGGCCCGCCGATCACCAGCTTCCAGCTGCTGGCCACCCTGTTCTGGCTGAACATGTGTCTGGGCCTGGGCCAACTGATCTACGCCGCCCTGGAGGCCCTGGGCCGCAGCCTGCCCCTGTTCGTGTGCGCCCTGTTCGCCGGCATCCTGCTCACCAACACCGTGCCGCGGCTGGCGCCCATCCCCTGGCCGGCCCACAGCACGGCCCTGGCGGTGGTGTCGGACGTGGCGCTGGGGGTATTCCTGGCGATGTCGCTGATGAGCCTGCAGCTGTGGACGCTGCAGGGGCTGGGGGGTCCGCTGCTGCTGATCCTGGCGGTGCAGTTCCTGGTGGCCTTCGCCTATGCCCTGCTGGTGGTGTTCCGGCTGATGGGCCGCGATTACCCGGCAGCTGTGCTCTGCGCCGGTTTCGGGGGGTTCTCCCTCGGCGCAACGCCCACGGCCATGGCCAACATGGCGGCCGTCACCCAGCGCTATGCCCCGGCACCGAAGGCCTTCCTGATCCTGCCGCTGGTGTCGGGGTTCTTCGTGGACATCAGCAACTCGCTGATCATCCAGCGCTTCATCAACTGGTTGAGCTGAACGAACCGATGGCCCCTCCTGAGGCATCTGCACCGCTCCCCGCCGACGCTCCGGCCACCCAGGCTCGAACGGAACTGCTGGCCCTGCTGCGCCAGGAGCCCCGGGGCGCGGCCAACCGCCAGGGGGAGCGGGTGCGGCAGCTGTGCGAGGAGCTGGAGCGCGCCCAGCCGGCCGACCTGGCCGCGCCCGGCGCCCTGGAGCTGCTGGAGGGGTGTGGGAGCTGCGCTGGAGCAGCAGCCGCCAGCCCTATCTGGCGGTGGGGCCCTGGCTGGAGAACCTGCAGCTGCTGGCCCCCTCCCAGGGGCGGGGGATGAACCTGCTGCGGCTGCCGGGCCCGCTGGCGCCCCTGGCGGGCATCGCCGTGGAGGCGGCGATTGCCGTGAACCCGGACGAGGACCCCACCGGCAGTCCAGGGCCCACTGAAGCTCCGTTGCAGCGGGTGCAGGTGCGCTTCCAGCGCGGCGGCTGGCTGGGGCCGCAAGTGGGAAGCGGGCGCCTGCAACTGCTGCGCGGGGTGCAACAGCCCTTCCCGGCCTGGCTGGACATCGCCGTGCTGGATCAGGAGCTGCGCCTGTGCCGGGGCAACGCCGGCACCCTGTTCGCCCTGCTGCGGCGCCCGGATCTGCAGCTTGCCGACCTGCTGCTGCCGCTCACATCCGCTCCAGGGTCGGGATCCCCAGCAGGCCCAGACGCAGCCTGAGGGTGTCGGCGGTGAGGCGGCAGAGGGCCAGGCGGGAGCTCTGTGTCCACCTCGGGGCGGGCTTGGGAGAACTCCATCACAGGCCCAGATCGCTCCAGTCACCGCGGGTATCGCAGAGCAAAGCAGGGTCGAGGGCCTGCTGCAGCGACCAGGGGGAGAGCTCCGGCAAGGCGCGCAGGGCCAGGTCGGTCTCCCGCAACACCAGGTCGACCCCACCCTGAAAGCCATCGGCCAAGGCCTCCTCCAGCCGCGCTCGCAGGCTCGGGTTCTGCTCCAGCAGGCGGGCAATCGCGCGGCGCTGCTCGCGCACGCTCAGAAACCAGCTCCGGGTGCGGCGCTCCGGCTGGAGCTGCCACTTGAGCAGATGCCCCAGCAGCACCCCCAACCGGCTCACCAATTCACGATATTCCTGGCGTCCCAAGGCCTCCAACTCCTCCTTCAATCCGTCCCAGTCGAGACGGCTGCTGTCGTGGGCCTGCAGGGCTGCGCACTGCTGCTCCACCCAGCCGTAGAAGTCGCGATCATGCAGGGAGGGAGAAGGCGACGTGGAGGTCACGGCCGGGGATGGTGACTGCCAGCTTCAGCGTAGGGGCGGCCACGCCGACCTACATCCGCTCCAGGGTCGGGATCCCCAGCAGACCCAGACCCAGCCTGAGGGTGTCGGCCGTGAGGCGGCAGAGGGCCAGACGGGAGCTGCGGGCGGGCTCGTCGGCCTTGAGCACCGGCACCTGGTCGTAGAAGCGGTTGAACACCTGGCTGAGCTCGAACAGGTAGCTGCAGAGCCGGTTGGGCAGCAGTTCGGCCTCCACTTCGGCGATCACGCCGTCGAGCTTGAGCAGCTCACGAATCAGGGCCCACTCCTGGGGTTCGCTGAAGGTCAGGCCCGCCGAAGCGCCAGCAGCAGCGCCAGCAGAAGCCGATCCGGCTCCCTCCAGATCCCCGCCCTTGCGGGCGATGCCGGCAATGCGCACCACGGCATAAAGCAAATACGGGGCGGTGTTGCCGGTGAGCGCCAGCATGCGCTCGAAGCTGAACTGGTAGTTGGTGATCCGGTTGGTGGAGAGGTCGGCGTACTTCACCGCCGCCAGACCCACGGTGGTGGCCACCTGCTCAATGAAGGCCTCCTCTTCGCTGCGGCCCTCCTCCGCCAGGCGGCGGCGCAGGTCGGCCTCGGCCCGCTCCACAGCTTCATCGAGCAGGTCGCGCAGGCGCACCGTGTCGCCGGCGCGGGTCTTGAGCTTCTTGCCGTCCTCGCCCTGCACCAGGCCGAAGGGCACGTGCTCCACGCTGGCGCCCTCCGGAATCCAGCCGGCACGGCGGGCCACCTGGAACACGCCGGCGAAGTGGCTGGCCTGGCCGGCGTCGGTGACGTAGATCACCCGGCCGGCACCATCGCCCTCAGGCGGCGGCGCGAAGCGGTAGCGGATCGCCGCCAGGTCGGTGGTGGCGTAGTTGAAGCCGCCGTCGCTCTTCTGCACGATCAGGGGCAGGGGCTGGCCGTCCTTGCCGCTCACCCCCTCGAGGAACACGCAGCCGGCGCCGGCATCCACCACCAGCAGCCCGGCGTCGCGCAGGTCGTCCACCACCGCCTGCAGCTGGGGGTTGTAAAACGACTCGCCGCGCTCCTGCAGGGCGATGTGGAGCCGGTCGTAGATCTTCTGGAACTCGCGGCGGCTCTGGTCGCAGAGCAGGCCCCAGGCCTTGAGCGACACCGGATCGCCGCCCTGCAACTTCACCACCTCCTCCCTGGAGGTGGCCTGGAAGGCCTCGTCGGCGTCGAAGCGGGCCTTGGCCTGGCGGTAAAAGGCCACCAGGTCGCCCAGGTCCACGGCGTCGGCGGTGGTGAGGGCCTCAGGCGCCACCTGCTTGAGGTGGGTGATCAGCATGCCGAACTGGGTGCCCCAGTCGCCCACGTGGTTGAGGCGCAGCACCGGGTGGCCGCGGAACTCCAGCACCCGCGCCAGACAGTCGCCGATGATTGTGGAGCGCAGATGCCCCACGTGCATCTCCTTGGCGATGTTGGGGCTGGAGAAGTCCACGATCACCGGCGCCGGCGTCTGGCCCCCCGCTTCGTCGGCGGCCGTGGGCACCCCCAGGCGCGGATCGCCGAGCCGCTCAGCCACCGCAGCCGCCAGCTGCTCGGGCCGCAGGGTGAGGTTGATGAAGCCGGGCCCGGCGATCACCGGCTCCAGGCAGAGCTCAGCGAAGGCCGGATCCGCCGCCAGCTGCGCCACGATCGCCTGGGCGATCTGGCGGGGCGGCCGGCCGAGGGGCTTGGCCAGGGGCAGGGCGCCATTGGCCTGAAAGTCGCCGAACTCTGGCTTGCTGGCCGGCGCCAGCTGGGGATCGAGGGGCTGGGCCGCCCCGGCAGGGCCCGCTCCATCGCCGCGCGCAGCTGGGCTTCCAGGAGGTGGGCGATGCGCAGCATGGGCAAGGGCGGCTCAGGTCCTGATCATCCCGCGACGCCGGCCGCAACTCAGAGCCGGGAGCGCTGGTGCGCCTGTGGCGCCAGGGCAGGGATCAAGGGCGGCAACTCTGAACAGAGCCCTCCAACCGTGATGAGCCTCGCCCCCCGTTCCCCTGGCCTGATCCAGCGCTATCGCGAACTGCTGCAAACCCGGCACTACGCACGCCGCACGGTGAAGACCTACGAGCAGTGGCTGCGCCGTTTTCTCCGATTTCACCGCATGCGCCACCCGAGGGAGATGGGCAGCGCCGAGGTGAACGCGTTTCTCAGCCACCTGGCGGTGAGCGAGCAGGTGAGCGCGTCCACCCAGAACCAGGCCCTGGCGGCGTTGCTGTTTCTCTACCGGGATCTGCTGGAGAGGGATCTTGAGATTGATGGGGTGGTGCGGGCCCGCACGCGGCAGCGGCTGCCGGTGGTGCTGAGCGAGGCAGAGGTGCGCGATGTGCGGGAGCGGCTGGAAGGCGAACCAGCTCTGGTGGTGGGGCTGCTCTATGGCAGTGGCCTGCGACTGATGGAGGCCCTGCGGCTGCGGGTGAAGGATCTGGACGTCCAGCGACGCGAACTGAGTGTGCGCGACGGCAAGGGAGGCAAAGACCGACTCACCCTGCTGCCCCAGAGCCTGGTGCCGGCACTGCAGGAGCATCTGCTGAGGGTACGCAGCCTGCACCATGGCGATCTAGCCGCTGGGTGGGGAAGCGTGGTGATGCCCTACGCACTGGCGCGGAAATACCCAAACGCCAGCCGGGAATGGGGCTGGCAATGGGTATTCCCACAACAGCATCGCTGGCGTGACAGGGAAACAGGCACCCAAGGCCGTCATCATCTGGATCCAAGCGTGGTGCAGAAGGCGGTGAAACGCGCCGTGATGGAAGCCGGAGTGAGCAAGGCCGCCAGTTGCCATACATTCCGCCACTCCTTTGCAACGCACCTGCTGGAACGGGGGCAGGACATCCGCACAATCCAGGAGCTCCTGGGCCACAAGGATGTGAGCACCACCATGATCTATACCCATGTGCTCAACCGCGGCCCACTCGGGGTGCGCAGCCCTGCAGACCTTGTGTAGCAAGTCGAACAGGTGGTTCACGGGTCCGTGAACCAGAGCTATGGATCGGAGGCCATAGACATGAACACTGTGCCACAGCTAGAATTTTCAGGCTGTACGGGAAACGCCCTAGCGTGGTTCACGGAATGAGCGGTAGCGGGAGCCCTGGTTCACGGAACCTTCCAAGAAAGAGTTAGAGGCACCAGGAAAACCAAGAAATGGCGTTAGAATCTAGAAATTTGAATATGTGGCTCACCGTGGCCTATGATTCCGCAATGTTTAGGACCTATCTCGGGCCCATCTGAAGACATAAGAGCAATGGAACCACCCCGCCTGGGCTTCTCAGCTAGCTTGGTTACACAGGGCAGTCACCGCTTTTACACTCTGACCATTCCTAGCGATGTGCTTGCTAGGACATGCTTTGTTTCCACAAGAGATGAGGACCCAAAAGAAGGTTTTCAGCGTCTACTAGATCGAAAACGTGCGTTAGAGATTGCGGGTTACATAGACCATGGCCTGGGAACCATTCCAACTTCTATTATTCTTTCAGCTCAAGAGCACGCAGCTTTAGAGTATGTCAGGAAATCTAAGACCATTGAGTTCTTCGATGTCGCACATGCATTCCTCGTTCTTGATGGCCAGCACCGTGTTTATGGTTTTACTGAAGCCAAAGCATCACTTCGTGTTCCAGTTGTTATCTATAGTGGACTGTCACGAACCGAAGAATCTCGCCTCTTTATTGATATCAATACAAAGCAACGCCCGGTACCCAATGAACTGCTTCTTGACATCAAGTCATTAGCTGAGTATGAAAATGATGAAGAGGAGAGGATGAGAGGTTTGTTCGATGCGTTTAATACAGATGTTTCAGGCCCATTGTACGGCTTGCTGAGCCCTGCAAAGCAGGAGTCTGGCAAGATTAGCCGAGTTACATTTAATGGCGCTATTAAGCCCTTGCTGCAGACTCTCGGAACACTTTCAGCCACTGAATCCCACAATGCAATCTCGGCCTATATTAGTGCAGTTGCTGATGAATTCTCTCGCCATAAGGCGATGGCATCGCTAACAAAGCCGACGGCTTTCAAGGCCATAATGCGATTGTTCCCTGATGTGGCAGTTAGGGTGAAGGATCGCTACGGATCTGAATATACTAAGGATAATTTTGTGCAATTCCTTGCTCCAGCATTTAACCGAACAGCGAGCGCAAAGCTCGTAAATCCTGGAAATAGCGTTCAAGCTTTATACGAGCATATGAAACGCTGCTTAGAAGCAGGCTTTCAGCTATAATCAATATGGCTGATCATGCGGACTTGTTGCGCAGATTCTGGCTACCTGGATTAACTCAAGCTAAAGCCTTGCGAGATCTCAAGGACATCAGAATCTGGATTTCTGATAGAAAGTATCAAGTTTACAAAGAAGCCTCTTATCCTGTTGAGCTTTCATTTGTAGACAGCAACGAGATCTGCCAAGCTTTTGCGGGCGAAATAGTCAGAATGACATTAGCCTCCCTTGAAACGGTGACTAGTATATCTAGCGTTTCTAGGCTGCCACGGTCTCGGGCATGGTCTGTTGTTCAGTGGTATTATGCTGCTTTCTATTCAGCCCATGCAATTCTTAGGATGTGTGGTATTTCACTAACGCAGCTTGAGACGGGGCACATTAGTGATATTAGGGTGATTTCAGGCCTATATGGCTATCAGTGTCAAATGCAGGGAGGCCTCCATCTAGCTCGCATGGATGGGCAACGCCTCGTTCTAGAGAATATGAGCAGTTTAGGAGGATCTCATGAGGTCCTGTGGTCAATATTTTCTGATTTTCTTGAAAAGGTTGGTCGCGATCTTCTTGCTGGTGGGGGATCGTCAATAGATATCCAGGAATTTGCGCTCTGCCTTGATAATTTGAGGCTTGTTCTGAACCAGCATTCATCACGTAAGGGCTCTTGGCTATCAAAAATTCGGAATCAAGTCAACTACCGCCATCAGTTAGGTGTATGGTTTCCTTATGGTACCTCCTCTAGTGCCCATGAAGACCTCCTTCGTCACGCAACATCACGCAGATGTAGTGCCGCCGATATTGAGATTGTTACCCTGAGAATGGGATCGACTCTTGATTCATTCCTCTCAGCATGCCGTTACGTTATTGCATTGTGCGAGGATAGTTCATTGGAGATGAAGAGGCGCGCAACTGTCCGGCGCCCTTTTCACGAGTATGGAATCTGTGCTCTTCGCAATTATGCCAACCCGTAGGTCAGAGATTTCTCTTACGGCTGAGATGTGGGGCATCTAACACCGCCATTCACCTGATCCGCCACCGCATGGAAAAGTGATTCATTGCCCACTCCCTGCGGCCAGGTGATGGCGGGCGTTAGGCCCCCAAGTTCACGATCACTGCCCATCGAACATGACAACAACCACCCCTGTCGTCCGGTCGCTTACACTTCCACGAAGCAACGGTGCAACCGAGGAAATAACAGCCTCCAGGAATCTGCTGTTCGTTGGCGCCAATGGAGCAGGAAAGACGCGCCTGGGCACATGGCTCGAATTTCAGTCACCTCAGCATCGACAGGTGTTGCGAATTTCGGCTCAGAAATCGCTCGCGATGCCTGATAGCACCACCCCAATGTCCATCGAACTTGCCGAGCGCGTTTTGCTCTTTGGGCATGAAACCGATCAGAACAACAAGGCACACTATAAGTTCCAGAACAAACCTGCGACCTCGTTACTGAACGATTTCGAAAAATTGATGGTTTTCCTGTTCTCGGACGAGACCGAGGAAAATGCAAAGTACAAGGTTGCCCAGCGGACAGCGACGGAGAAGATTGATCCTCCGCTTACCAGGCTAGACCGCATCAAGAACGCATGGGAAAGAATACTTCCGCATCGAGAGCTAGTTATCGGTGGCCTAAGAATACAGACCCAGGTTCGGAACGATCCGCAGAAGATATACAACTCCTCAGATATGAGCGATGGGGAACGCGTTATCTTCTATCTCCTTGGACAATGCCTAGCCGCCCCTGCACATGGAATCATCGTCATCGATGAACCTGAGCTTCATCTTCACAAGTCGGTGCAAACACCGCTTTGGTCAGAGGTTGAGAAGCTCCGCTCCGACTGCCTTTTTGTCTATCTGACGCACGATGTTGATTTCGCCGCAGCGCAGGAAGGGGCTCAAAAAGTCTGGCTGAAGTCGTTCGACGGAAACTCCTGGGACTGGGAATTGATTCAAGATGGCCATCACCTACCGGACGAGTTGCTGATCGAGGTTATTGGAAGCAGAAAGCCAGTTGTCTTTGTTGAGGGAGAGAACGGAAGCGACGACGTCTCTCTCTATCGGGAAATACTTCCTGGATTCTTGGTCATCCCTAGGGGTAGTTGTAGCCAAGTAATCCTCTCTACGAAAGCGCTGCGCGCAAACCGTCAATTGCATCACCTCGCCGTGTATGGACTGATTGACCGCGATCGAAGGCCCAACGCCGAGATCGCCGCGTTGGAACAAGATGGAGTCTTTACCTTAGCGGTGGCTGAGGTAGAAAATCTCTTCTGCACTAGAGAAGTAATCGAAGTTGTTAGCAGGCGGCTGGCGCGAGATCCTGCAGCTGATCTGAGTCGCGTCGTCTCGTTTGTTTTTGGAAAGCTACAGGCTGAACTCGACACACAAGTGTCGCTCCGCGTTGCCGCAGAAGTTAAGTTCATGCTTAGCCTCTTTGACACGTCAGTCAAAGGTTCCGCTGCATTGAGCACTGCCCTGCAAAACCTAGTTCAGGGAATCGATGTTGCAGCGCTCTACTCGCAATTCGAAGCCAACTTCAACGCGGTAATCCTGAATCAGGACTACTCCGGTTTGCTAGCTATCTATAATCGCAAATCTATGGCAACGCAGATCTGTAGCGCTCTTGGCCTTCGGGCCGGCGAACTGACAGAACTAGTCATTCGGCTGGCTCGTACTGAAGATGCTGCAACTGAAGTTCGAGCGGCCGTGAGGCCCTATCTGGGAAACTTCCCCGCTGTGGGGGCCTAACCCCTCGCTCAAGCTGACCCGCTACGGCGGCCTTTTTAAGCCCGGCCTGAGGTACTCTGTACATTCTCTCAGTCCGGGCTTACAAAGCCTGCCTCCGCGGGCAGCTTAGCTCGAACGTTAGCGGGAATGGCGTACGCCATATCTAGACGCAGAGTTCCATGATCGGTAGATTCCTGGTGGTCTTGCCAATGCGTCCCCTATCATCATGACAATTCAAGAGGCGATCGCTGACGCAGATGATGCAACATGTCGGGCGACATTGGAATACATCTTGTCCGAGTTTGCTAAACCTGCTTTTGGCGCCCTCCCAAAGAAGGAGATTGAGCTGATAATGCTAGAAGCCCTAGTTCGGATTGGCTATCTTGATTCCGAACCAAACCTCTATCAGCTAATTCAGTTATTGAGAGTCTCTCGATCGAAGTCGAGAAGCTTGGTCTACGAGAGAGATCTTCGACGACTTGGGAAAGCTCAACTAGACGAGCTCCTAAGGGTACCTCTGATTAGGCCTCATATACTGAAGCAGGGAGATCTCTTCTGCCTAGAGATTGAGAACCCACTAGTGGTTGACCATTTGAAAGACAAGCTACAGCGATTGGGTTTCGCTACGGATGGATCGTTTTCGCCAAGTCTTGTCAGGCTCAGTAAGGATGCATTCAATGCCTTAATCGTTGATTGCGTGCCGTCAGGAAATCAGATGGATGTCAAGGCTGCCTTGGTCGCGGCTGGAGCACCTGATGGCACATTCGGTGGTGTCATCAAAGGTGTCCTGGTAAAGCTAGGTGGAAAGTTTGCTGACAGTGCTGGCGAGGAGATTGCAGGAAATATTTCTGAGTATTTGGGACCGATACTGTCAGGAGCGACTTCAGAAATTACGTCACGAGTCTCTGAATTGTTTCGGGACATAGCTTAGCAATCCCTCTAACACGCCCCTCGAGTTGACAGGCCACCACCAGCTCTCTGCTCTGCCACCCTAGGCTCCATGCCTGCCACTCAGGGGCAGCGTTCGAAGGATCGGGAAGAGGGCTCGAGAATCTCCTGCTGACAAGCGTAGCCTCGATGGAGTGGGCAGAAGCCGCTGACCCGCTCCGAACAAGGTCCGGCGTTGGGTGTAATACCAGCCGTCAGGCGTTATGATGGTGTGTAGCGACGGGATGCATGCCGTGGCGGTGATCTCACTCAAGCTGACCGAGGCCCTTGATGCCCAGCTCACAGCGCAGGCGCAACGAAGTCGGCTGAGCAAGTCTGAGCTGGTTCGACGAGCATTGACCGCGTTTCTCCAAGCTTCAGAGCAAGGAGTGGATGGCCCGCAGCCACAATCTGCAGCTGATCTTTTGGCCGATCTCGTGGGTTGTTGTGAAAATGGTCCGCCTGATCTTTCCTCTAATCCTGCTCACCTGTCTGGCTTTGGTATTAACTGATCATGGCGGTTTTGCTAGACACGGGGCCATGGGTTGCCCTCCTTAGCCGCAACGATACTCACCACAAATGGGCCGTGGAGCAGTTTCGACTCCTGACTCCTCCATTGCTGAGCTGCGAGGCGGTGGTTGCCGAGACTTGTTTTCTGCTTAAGCGGTCGGGCTTTGATCCTTCATTGGCTTTGCAGTTCATCGAACGAGGAGTTGTTCAACTGCCTTTCGTGTTGCAGGAGCATATTGGCTCTGTCAGTTCCTTGTTTAAGCGGTATGAAAATGTTCCCGCATCCCTTGCTGATGCTTCATTGATTAGGCTGGCGGAGATCAACGATTCGCCATTGCTCCTCACTACCGATGGTGATTTTCATATTTACCGTCGTCATGGAAGACAGATGATTCCCTTGGTCACTCCTTGAATGGATGGGCCTCTGCCGTTGAGGCGAAGGCCTGCAGGCGTTGCCTGTAGAGATGCGACACTTCGAACTCACCCCTCGAGTGGACAGGCCACCATCAGCTCTCAGCTTCGCCACCCAAGCTCCTTGCCTGCCACTCAAGGGCAGCGTCAGCACCCGATGCATCAACAGCTCGCCAGCCCCAGCTCCTGCTCCATGCCCGCCACCACCACATCGGTCACCAGCTGGATGCGGTAGCGGCAGTGCTGGGTGGTGGAACAGTCGAAGCTGCCGTGCTCCCAATACTTGTTGCTGCCGGCACCGCCGCCGCAGAGACCGAAATACTCGCAGCTGCTGCGGCAGCGCTCCACGCCGGCGGCGATCTCGGCCGCCACCCGCGCAAACTTCGCCGTGGCCGCCATCCCCTCAAGCGAATCGCTGCGCACGTTGCCGAAGCTGAAGTCGCCGTACTCCGCCGTTTGCACCGAGAGCAGCTCCGGATCAAAGGTGGAGGCGTTGCCGGCCGCATCCACGTTCACGATCACAAACGGCGTGTTCATGTCGGTGGCGGCCAGACGGCCGCCGCTGCTGGCCAGGCTGGCCACCCCGTCGAACTCGCGGATGCGCAGGCGATCGGGCTGCTCGCGGCTACGCCGCCAGATCGCCGCCATGAAGGCCCGGTAGCGCTCCTCCAGCTCCAGCCGGGCCGCCCCGCTGGCCTCGAGGCTGGAGTGGGCGTTGACGCCCTCGGTTTCCTCCATGTTGAAGCCCACATCGCCGATGCCGTGCTCCAGGAAGAAATCGGCCATCGCCTCGGCGTGGTGCAGCGATTCGGCCGTGAGCACGCAGATCACCTGGAAGGGAATCGCGCGCTTCTGCAACCAGCCGATGCCGCGCATCACCGCAGCGTGGGTGGGCAGACCGGTGCGGGTCACCCGGTGGGCGTCGTGCAGGAAGGCCGGGCCGTCCATGCTCACACCCACGTGGATGCCGTTGCGCGCAAAGCAGTCGCACCAGGCGGCATCGATCGTGGTGGCGTTGGTCTGCAGCGACTGCACCACCGTGCCGGGCGGCAGGCCCCGCCGCGCCAGCAGGGCGTTGATCCGCGCCGTGGCCCCGTCGTAGAAGGCGATCGGCATGGTGAGCGGCTCGCCCGCATGCCAGAGCAGGGTGAAGCCACCGGCAAACCAGGGGCTCTCCAGCACCCGCTCCACCGCCGCCTCCAGCACCTCGTAGGTGATGCGGCTGCGGTTGCCCCGATCAGGCAGGTAGCAGTAGTCGCAGTCGAGGTTGCAGAAGGGGGTGGGCTGGACCACCAGCAGCCGCACCGGGCCATAAAACTGCTCCTCCCCAGCCAGGGGCTGCATGGCGGGCTCCAGGCTGGTCACAGCGGCGTCCCCCTACCAGTGGTTGCGGAAGCCACCGTTGCGGAAGCCACCATTGCGCCAGCCGCCGCCGTTGCGGAAGCCGCCGTTGGCGAAGCCGCCATTGCGGAAACCGCCGTTGTAGAAGCCGCCGTTGCGGAAGCCACCGTTATAGAAGCCGCCGTTGCGGAAACCGCCATTGCCCCAGCCCACCGCCGGCGCGTTCACGAACACATAGGAGAGGGCGTCGTCGGGCAAGGGGTCGGCGCCAGCATCCTCGGGGGATTGCTCGCGCACGGCGGCGGCGATCCGCTGCAGCCGCTCCTCCACCGACAGGGGCCGCTCCGCCGCCATCCCACCTTCACCCACGCTGGCGGCGGAGAGGGCCAGGGCGGCCGCCCCCTCCAGCGGCAGGGCCAGCAGGAACAACAGACCGAACAGACGGGAACGGGAGAACAGCGCCATGGCAGCAATTCAGAAGGGGAAGACAGGAGGTGGCGAGAGGGAAGGGCGGAAAGGGCTCAGCGGCTGGGGCGGGCACCGGCTGGCGGCGCGGCCGCGGAGCCCTGGGCAGGCAGGGGGCGGATCGCTTCAGCGCCGACCAGGATCACCCCGAAAATCGCCTCCAGGCGCGGCTGGGGGATGCCGATGCTGCTGTCGGGCCCCAGCCAGCGATTCACCGCCGCCACGGCCTGGGGCTCGCCATCGAGATAGCCCTGCAGCAGGCGGGCGATGGCCAGATTCACCAGGTGGCGGTATTTGGAGGAATCGGGGGGCACCAGGCAGGCAACGCCATACACCTCATAGGGCAGCTCCGGCACCAGGATCGCCCCGCGGATGCCCTTGCTGGCTGCCATGCCAGCCAGCACCATGCTGTCGCCCATCACGCCCTGCACGGCGCCGCTCCCGAGGGCCGCCATCGCGGCCGGCAGGTTGTTGAACGGCACCGCCTGGGCCCGGGGCTGCATGCCCAGCAGCTCACCCTCCGCCAGCGAACCGCGCACCACCCCGATCGGCCGACCGGCCAGGGAGGCCACCGAGCCGTCGATGCCACCGGCCTGGGTGAGAAGGCGCAGGCCGGAAATGCCGATCGGCAGGCTGTGGTCCACCACCATGTCCCGCTCCCAGCTGAAGGGAAAGCCACAGGCCAGATCGGCCTTGCCGGAGGCGATCTCCCGCTTCAGGGCCACCGGATCGGTGGCCGGCACGATGCGCAGCTTCACCGGCCGGCCCAGGGCCGTGCTCAGTTCGGCCGCCACCCGGTCGGCCACCACCACGGAATAGCCCGCCGGCTGGCCCTTGGCGCCGGGGCTGAGCAGGGGCGGCAGGTCGGCATAGCCGCTGAGCACCAGTTCACCGGTGCGGGCGATCCGCTCCAGCACCCCCTCGGCCCGGGCCGGCAGCCCGCCCAGCAGCAGGGAGCCCGTGGCCACGGCGACGGCCATGAAACGACGGCCACCGGCCAGTGAAAAAGAAGGGAAGGACACCCGGCGCAGGGGACGAACAAGCCCGCTCAGTTTGGTCAGAGCCGGCCATGGGCGCGGCGGTGATCGACAGAGTTCGTCACCAAGCACCCTTGCCGCAGCCGGGCAGAAACGCTGAACACAACCAACCGCGCAGGGCATGGATCTCCATCCAAAGGCGCACAAGCGCGGGTTGACAGAATCAACTCAGTGTGATCTGGTGGGTAGGCGAAGAGCGCGAAAATCAGATCTGGTGCAGGCAAACATGCAAATCAGGCGGGGCTGGATGTCTAAAAGCTGGCTGTCAGGAAAGAACACTGGATGCCAAGCGCCAGTTCCCAGCCAACTGCCCAGCCCACGCCTGGCCCCGATCCCGCTTGCGCCCCTGATCAGACAATCCCCCGCAGCGCGCTCCGGTCGAGAGAAACGAAACCCAGACAATTCCAACTCCACAGGTTTTGAAATCCGTGCCACCCAGTGCCCGCAAGACTGGGAATCCGCGAGATTTCCAATCCAGGCGATTTCGTTCCAGGCGATTTCATGCCAGCCAGATTGAAGCAGGAAACGCAGCCAGCTCCAGCACGCAGATCAACTTCGAGGCCTTGAGTTCATGATTCATTCCCCCAGCCAGCAGAAGGAAGGCGGTTGCAGCACGGTGGAGCGAGACCTCTCCGCCCCTCCCCGCAACGCATCCGGCCAGCCGGGCGGCCAGGCGTGTGGAGGCGTGATGCCGCAGCCAACCAGCCCTCTGGCCAGCCCCACCGGCCAGAGCAACTTTGTTCTCGTGTATCACCGCTCACCGTTTGATGAGCTGATCGATGCCCAGGGCGTGAGGCACTGGACGGACCAGACCAGCCCCAACGGCATCATCCCCACCCTGCGCAGCCTGTTCCGCCACGAGCGCTCCGGCACCTGGATCTCCTGGCGCAAGGATGCCGACGCCGCCCACAGCCCCGACGAGCGGCTCACCGTGGAGCACGAGAGCCTGGAGGACAGCTCCTTCAGCCTGCGCCGCCTGCCGCTCACCGAAGAACAGATCTCGAGTTTCTATCACGTCACCTCCAAGGAATCCTTCTGGCCGATCCTGCACAGCTTCCCCGGCCTGTTCAGCGTTGACAACTCCGACTGGGAGATCTTCGAAACAGTGAACCGCTCGTTCGCCCGGGCGGCCTGTGAGGAGGCGGCGCCAGGAGCCACCATCTGGATTCACGACTACAACCTCTGGCTCACCCCCGGCTACATCCGCGAGCAGCGGCCGGATGTGCGCATCGCCTTCTTCCACCACACGCCGTTCCCCTCCAACGACGTGTTCAGCATCCTGCCCTGGCGCGACGCAATCCTCGACAGCCTGCTCAGCTGCGATCTGGTGGGCTTCCACATCCCCCGCTACGCCAACAACTTCGCCCGCAACGCCATCAATCTGCGCGGGGTGAAGGGGGCCGATCCGATCCCGGTGGACGGCAAGTTCCGGCGGGTGGGCTGCGCCCTGGCCGAACCCACCGCCGTGCCCTGGCTGGAGCACGAGGGCCGCAAGGTGCACATCCTGGCCTCGCCGGTGGGCACCGCCCCCCAGGTGCTGCGCGAGCTCGCCGCCGGTGAGCAGGTACGGGCGATGGCCGGCCAGATCGCCGAACAGCACAGCGAACGAAAGCTGATCCTCTCGGCCTCCCGGGTGGACTACACCAAGGGCAACGAGGAGATGCTGCTGGCCTATGAGCGCCTGCTGGAACAGCGCCCCGACTGGCACGGCCGGGTGGAGCTGTTCCTGGCCTGCGTGGCCGCCGCCAGCGGCATGCGCATCTACGAGGACATCCAGCGCTCGGTGGAGGAAATCGTGGGGCGGATCAACGGCCGCTTCGGCCGCATCGACTGGACCCCCATCCGCCTCTCCACCCGGCGGGTGCCCTACGAGGAGCTGCTGGCCTGGTTCAGCGAGGCCGACGTGTGCTGGATCACCCCCCTGCGCGACGGCCTCAACCTGGTGGCCAAGGAATACATCTCCATCCGCAAGGGCCGCGGCGGCGCCCTGGTGCTCTCCGAGTTCACCGGCGTCTCGGTGGAACTGGAGCAGGCCCTGCTCACCAATCCCTACTCCCACCGCAGCATGGACGCGGCGATCCTGGCGGCCCTGGAGATGGAGCCCGCTGAGCAGCGGCAGCGCATGGCGGCGATGGCCGACACGGTGGACACCTTCACCGTGCAGCACTGGGCCGCCGAGCAGTTGGGAGCCCTGCGGGCGCTCTGAGGGTGGGGCGCGGCGGCTGGCCCCGGGTCTTGGCCAGCATCGCTGGCGGATCCCTGGCCTGGGGGCTGGCCCTGGCCCTGCTGCTGGCGGGGCTGGGGGGGCTGCGGGCCTGGGCCCGGCCGGCGGTGGCGGTGCGGGTGCTGATGCCGGCCCCCTTTGCCGAGGCCACCGCCCCCCTGGTGGCCGACTTCAACCGCCGCCAGCGCGCCATCGAGATCCAGGTGACCCGCGGTCCCTTCGAGACGGAGATGGTGTCCGACCTGGCCATCAGCAGCCTGCTGCTGGGCGACAGCCCCTACGACCTGCTGCTGATGGATGTGACCTGGACGGCCAAATACGCCCGGGCCGGCTGGTTGCTGCCCCTCGACGACTGGCTGGGCACTGATGCCCTCGAGCCCCTGGTGGAGGGGGCCCGGGCCGGCAACCGCATCGACGGCCGGCTCTGGCGGCTGCCCCTGGTGGCCGACATGGGCCTGCTCTACTACCGCAGCGACCTGATGGAGCAGCCGCCCCGCACCCCGGCCGAGCTGGAGGCCACATCCCGCCGGCTGCAGGACGCCGGTGCGGTGCGCTGGGGCTATGTGTGGCAGGGCCGCCAGTACGAGGGGCTGAGCTGTGTGTTCGCCGAGCTGATCGAGGCCTTCGGCGGCCACTGGGGCCAGGGCAGCGCCGGGGGCGGCAGCGGCACCCTGGGCCTCGACACAGCGGCGGCCAGCGAGGCAGCGGCCTGGCTGCGCCACCTGGTGGAGGTGGGGATCAGCCCGGCGGCGGTGGCCAGCTTTGCCGAACCGGAGGCCCTGCAGAGCTTCGAGAGCGGCGAGGCCGCCTTTCTGCGCAACTGGCCCTACGCCTGGCAGGAGCTGCAGCGGCAGGGCAGCGCCGTGGCCGGCAAGGTGGGGGTGACCACGATGGTGGCGGCCCCTGAGGGCCGCTCCGCCGCCACCCAGGGCAGCTGGGGACTGGCCGTGCTGGCCGGCACGGCCCACCCGGCGGAAGCCGTGGCCGTGCTGCGGGCCCTCACCGGCGAGGCCAGCCAGCGCCAGCTGGTGGAGCGCTATGGCTACACCCCCACCCTGGCCGCGCTCTTCGACGACCCGGACCTGCTGGCCCGAAGGCCGCTGCTGCCGGTGCTGGGCGAAGCCCTGGCGGAGGCGGTACTGCGACCGATCACCCCCGCCTATGCCCAGCTGAGCGACATCCTCCAGCGCCAGCTCAGCGCCGTGATCGCCGGCGACAGCCCGGCCAGCGAAGCCATGCCCCGGGCCGGGCAGGCCAGCGCCCAGCTGCTCGCCGCCCAGGGGGTGACGCCATGACCGCCCTGCTGCTGATGGGGCCGGCCCTGCTGCTGCTGCTGGCGGTGTTCCTCTGGCCGATCGCCGCCACCGCCTGGCTGAGCCTGCATGCCCAGACGGTGTTCACCGATCTGCAGCCGCTGCCGGTGGGGCTGGCCAACTGGCGGCGGCTGCTGGGGGATGGGCGCTTCTGGCAGGACGCCGGCCAGACCCTGCGCTTCGCCGGGGTGTCGGTGGGACTGGAGCTGCTGCTGGGGCTGGCGATCGCCCTGCTGCTGCACCAGCGCTGGCGGGGCCGGGGGGTGGTGCGCAGCCTCACCCTGCTGCCCTGGGCCCTGCCCACCACGGTGATGGCCCTGGGCTGGCGCTGGATCGTCAACGATCCCAACGGCCCGATCAACGGCCTGCTGCAGGGCCTGGGGCTGTCCACCGTGCCCTTCCTCTCCGACCCCCGGCTCACCTGGATGGTGACGGTGGTGGCGGACGTCTGGAAGACCACCCCCTTCGTGGCCCTGCTGCTGCTGGCGGGCCTGCAGACGATTCCCGCCGACCTCTACGAGGCCTTCGCCCTCGAGGGCGGCACCCCCTGGCAGGCCCTGCGCCGGATCACCCTGCCCCTGCTGCGGCCCTACATCTTCATTGTGCTGCTGTTCCGGCTGGCCCAGGCCCTGGGGGTGTTCGACCTGATCGCCGTGCTCAGCGGCGGCGGCCCGGCCAGCAGCACGGAGAGCCTGGCCCTCTACGCCTACCTGAACGCCATGCGCTTCCTCGACTTCGGCTACAGCGCCACGGTGATGCTGGGCATGTTCGTGCTGCTGCTGGCCGGGGCCGGCCTGCTGCTGCTCTGGCGTCTGTCGCAGCAGGAGGTGCGGCCATGAAACCCGCCCTGCGCAACGGTCTGGTAACCCTGGTGCTGCTCTGGAGCCTGGGGCCGATGGCCTGGCAGCTCTACACCTCCCTGCGCACCCCCGAGGCGCTGCTGGCCGGCCCCGCCGGCCTGGCCCGGGGCTGGACCCTGGCCAACTACGGCGAGGTGCTGCGGGGCGATCCCCCCTTCTGGCGTTACCTGCTCAACAGCACGGTGGTAGGGGGCCTGAGCACCCTGCTCACCCTGGCGCTGGCGGTGCCCTGCGCCTATGCCCTCAGCCGCCGGCGGGGACTGCTGCGGCTGCTGGTGGGCGGCGGCCTGCTCGCGGCGGCGGTGTTCCCCTATGTGCTGCTGTTCCTGGCCCTGCTGCAGGTGGCCCGCCAGTTCGGCCTGGCCAACAACCTGCTCGCCCTCTGCCTGCCCTACGCCGGCCTGTCCCTGCCCCTGGCGGTGCTGCTGCTGCAGGCGGCCTTCGCGGAGCTGCCGGTGGAGCTGGAGGAGAACGCGCTGCTGGAGGGCTTCAACCTCTGGCAGCGGCTGCGCTGGATCCTGCTGCCCCTGGTGGGGCCGGCGATCGTGAGCACCGCCCTGCTGGTGTTCCTGTTCAGCTGGAACGAGTTCCCAATTGCCCTCACCTGGCTGAGCCGCAGTGAGCTGCTCACCCTGGCCCCGGCCATGGCCCGCATCGCCGGTTCCTCGGTGTTCACCGTGCCCTACGGCGCCTTCGCCGCGGCCACCGTGCTGGGCAGCGTGCCGCTGCTGGCCCTGCTGCTGCTGTTCCAGCGCCAGATCGTGGCCGGCATCACCCAGGGGGCGATCAAGGGATGAACCCCGCCCCCTCTGAGTCCGCGATGCCTGAGCCCGCCCTGCAACTGGTGGGGGTGCGGCGCCAGATCGGCCCGCGCACGATTCTTGCCGGCATCGACCTGGAGGTGGCCGCCGGGGAGTGCCTGGCCCTGCTGGGGCCCAGCGGCTGCGGCAAGAGCACCCTGCTACGCCTGATCGCCGGCCTCGACCGCTGCGATGGCGGCTGTATCCGCCTGGCCGGCCGCGACCTCACCAGCAGCAGCGCGGCCCAGCGCCAGGTGGCGATGGTGTTCCAGAGCTACGCCCTCTATCCCCACCTCACGGTGGAGCGCAACCTCAGCCTCGGGCTGGAACTGCGCCGGGTGCCGGCGGCGGAGCGGCGGAGCGACCTGGAGCGGGTGCTGGCGCTGCTCCAGCTCGAGGGCCTGCGCCAGCGGCTGCCGGCCCAGCTCTCGGGCGGCCAGCGCCAGCGGGTGGCCCTGGCTCGGGCCCTGCTGCGTCGCCCCAGGGTGTTCCTGCTGGATGAGCCGATGAGCAACCTGGATGCCCAGCTGCGCGAGGACCTGCGCCCCCAGCTGCGCACCATCCTCTGCGGCGGCAGCGCCCCGGTGGTGTACGTGACCCACGACCAGCAGGAGGCGATGGGCATCGCCGATCGCATCGCCCTGCTCGACCAGGGCCGCATCCAGCAGTGCGGCACCCCCCAGGAGCTCTACCGGCGGCCGGCCAACCTCTTCGTTGCGGGCTTCATCGGCCGGCCTCGGATCAATCTCCTGCCCGAGGCCAATGGCCGCGTCCTGGCCATCCGCCCAGAGCACCTGGAGCCGGTGGCCGAGGGAGGCCTGCCGGTGCAGGTGATGAGCCGGGAATGGCACGGCGCCAGCCAGCTGCTCCTGCTCAGCAGCCCCCGGGGAGAGCTGCGCTGGACCTGCGATGGCCAGCAACCAATCGGTGATGCCCTGCGCCTGGGCTGGCGACGGGAGCACGAACACCACTTCGACCAGGCCAGCGGTGAGCGTCTCTGAGCAGCGCTGCCGCTGCAACAACCCTTGGCAGCGACGGGCTCCACCACTAGACCCGAAACAGCGACCCCGCCTCAATGCCGAACCCAGCAGCGCCCTGGTGGCACGGCTGTGTGATCTATCAGTTGATGCCGCGCAGCTTCAGCGATGCCAATGGCGATGGCATCGGCGACCTGGCTGGCATCCAGGCCCGCCTGCCCTACCTGCAATGGCTGGGCGTTGATGCCATCTGGCTGACGCCGATCTACCCCTCTCCCCTGCGGGATGGTGGGTACGACATCACCGACTTCATGGCGGTGCACCCCGACCTGGGCGATCTCACCGCCCTGCGGCAACTGCTCGATGCCGCCCACGACCATGGGCTGCGGGTGATCCTCGACCTGGTCCTGAACCACACCAGCGACCTGCATCCCTGGTTCCAGCGCGCCCGCTGGGCCGAGCGGGGCAGCGCCGAACGCGACTTCTACGTGTGGCGCGACGACGACAGGGGCTATGCCGAGGCGCCCGTGCTGTTTCGCCACTTCGAGCAGTCGAACTGGCAGTGGGACCCGGTGGCGGGCCAGTACTACCTGCACCGCTTCCTGCGTCACCAGCCCGACCTGAACTACGCCAACCCGGCCGTGCAGGAGGCCATGCTCGCCGTGGTGGACTTCTGGCTGGCCCAGGGGGTGGACGGCTTCCGCCTCGATGCCGTGCCGTTTCTTTGCGAAGCGGAACACAGCCGTTGCGAGGGACTGCCGGAAACCCATGCCTACCTCAAGCGGGTGCGCCAGCGGGTGGACGGCTGCGGCCGCGACGTGCTGCTGGTGGCCGAGGCCATCCAGCCGGTGACGGAGTCGGCGCCCTACCTCGCCGCCGACGAGCTGCACGCCGCCTTCGACTTCGTGCTCACGGCCCACCTGTTCGGCGCGATTGCCCGGGGCCGGGTGGACGGACTGCGCGACTGCCTGCGCCATGCCCAGGCGATGGTGCCGGGCTGCCGCTGGGCCCTGCCCCTGCGCAACCACGACGAGCTCTGGCTCGGCGATGGTCACCTGGTGGAGGAGGCGGTGATCGAGGCGATCCGCACCGGCTTCCCCCAGGCCCGCGGCCACTGGTTGAACTGGGGCATCAACCGCCGCCTGGCCCCCCTGCTCAATGGCGACCCCCGCCCCAACACCCTGCTGCACGGTCTGCTCTACAGCCTGCCGGGCATGCCCTGTCTCTACTACGGCGACGAACTGGGCATGGGCGACTGGCCGGGCCTGCGCGACCGCGATGCCAACCGCACGCCGATGGCCTGGAGCAGCGAGGCCAATGGCGGCTTCTCCAGCGCCCCCGACCCGCTGCTGGTGCTGCCACCGATCACAGCGCCCGGCTACGACTACCGCGTGATCAACGTGGAGGTGCAGCAGCAGCTCTACGGCTCCCTGCTCAACTGGCATCGGCGCATGCTCACCTGCCGGCGCTCGCTGCCGCCCCTGCGTCACGGCAGCTTCGGCCTGCTGGCCAGCCAGCACCCGGCCGTGATCGCCTACACGCGCCGCACCGAAACCATGACCCTGGTGATCGCCGCCAACCTCTCAGCCACCGGCGCCTCCAGCCACCTCGACCTCAGCCCATGGCAGGGCAGTCGCGTGCGCGAGGTGCTCTGGGGCTGCGACTTTCCCGCAGCCACCAAACAGTGGTTCGTGTACCTGCCGGCCTACGGTTTCTACTGGTGGATCGTGGGCGAGCAGGAGGCCTGAGCCCGCTGCCCTCAGCCCTGCAGCTCCTCGGCGAGCACGGCCTGCACCAGCGGCTCCAGCCGCAGAGCCTCGGCCTGGTCAACCATCGCCAGTCGGCAGCGGCGGGCCAGCACATCGGCGGGCCGGCGGGCCCACTCGTGGCGGGCCATGTGCCGCACCTCGGCAACGGTGAGGGGGATCACGGCACTGAGTGGCTCCAACTCGTGGGCGCCCCTGGCCGCTGCGAGCACGGCCTCCGCCGCCAGACCGTGGCTGGCCAGCAGGTGGGCCACCAGGGCCGGTGGGTGCTGGGGGAGCAGGCAGGCCCGCAGCGCCTCCAGCTGGGCACAGGTGGCGGCAGCGGTGGCAGCGCTGCCCAGCAGGGGCGGGGTGCCGGCCGGCTCCGGCAGGGGACGGCCCAGCTGGCGGGCCACGGCGGCGAGGGCATCGCGAGCCATCGGTCGGCAGGTGGTCCACTTGCCGCCCATCAGGCTCACCAGCCCGCAGGGCAGGGTTTCCACGGCGTGCTCGCGCACGATGCCGGCGGTGCCGGCCCCGGTCCCCTCCTCCGGCAGCAGCAGCGGGCGGCCGCCCGCCCAGCGGCTGGCCACTTCCGGCTCCCCCAGCCCGGGGAACCAGCGGCGCACATAGGCGAGCAGGTAGGCCTCCTCCGCGGCGCTGGGCTGCTCCGCCGCCGCGGACGGGCAGGGCCCATCGGTGGTACCCACCAGCGTGCGGCCGAAAAACGGCAGCATGAACAGCACGCGGCCGTCGTCGGTGGCCGGCACCAGCAGGCCGGTGCCGCCAGGGCAGAGATCGTGCGCCAGCACCAGGTGGGTGCCGCGGCTCACCTGCAGCCGCGGCGGAGCGTCGGCAGCGGCCAGGCAGCGCACGGCATCGGCACCGATGCCCGTGGCGTTGAGCACCGCCGCAGCCTGCAGGCGCTCGCGGCGGCCGTCACCGTGCTCGATCACGGCCCCGTTGAGGCGGCCCACACCATCGCGCAGCAGCTCCACCACCGCCGTGCGCGTGTGCACGCGCGCCCCCAGGGCGGCGGCACTGCGCACCAGCAGCAGGTTGAGGCGGGCATCGTCGAACTGGCCATCGCTGTAGGCCACGCCGCTGTGGCCTGGCGCCAACTGGGGCAGCAGCTCCCGCACCCCCTCTGCCGACACGCAGCGGCTGGCACCGATGCCATGGCGGCCGGCCAGGCGGTCGTAGAGAGCCAGGCCGATTCCGTAATAGGCCTGGGCCAGGGGCTGGCGGGTGGGCAGCAGCAGCTCGAGGCGGTGGGCCAGAAAGGGGGCAGCCTCCAGCCAGTGGCCCCGCTCGGCGAGGGCCTCGCGCACGAGCTGCAGCTGGCGGCGATCGAAGCGGCGCACGGCCAGCTCCAGGTAGCGCACGCCACCGTGCAGCAGCTTGGTGCTGCGGCTGCTGGTGCCGCTGGCGATGTCGCGGGCCTCCACCAGCACCACCCGCAGACCGCGGCGGGCCGCCTCCAGGGCCGCCATCGCACCGCTGGCGCCGGCACCGATCACCAGCAGATCACAGCCGTTGCCCGGCTGGGTGGGGGCCGAGGCGGTCATGACTGGAGCGGCTCGGGAGGACAGGTTGGGGCCGAAGGGGGAGGCGGATCGGCCGGCTGGATGTGCCAGGCCAGGCTGCGGCACAGGGCCCCCTGCCAGCGACCGAGCCACTGGCGCCCCTCGTCCGGCGGGATCGCGGGTTTGAAGCAGCGGGCGGGCGGCTCCTCGGGCAGCTGGCTCCAGGCCGCCAGCGCGCGCACCACGCCCGCCTGCACGCCGGCCAGCAGGGCGGCGCCACGGCCGGTGCTCTCGAGATCGGCGCGGCGGCGCACCGGCAGGCCAGTGGCATCGGCCTGGGCCTGCAGCAGCAGGTCGGCGGCGGCGGCCCCACCATCGGCGGCCAGCTCGGCCAGGGGGCCGGGAGGGCTTCCTGGGCCAGCTGCACCAGGTTGGCCACCGCCAGGGCGATGCCCTCCAGGCCCGCCCGGGCCAGCTGGGCCGCGTCGGTGTCGCGGGTGATGCCGAGCAGCAGCCCGCGGGCCAGGGGGTCCCAGTGGGGGGTGCCCCAGCCGGTGAAGGCCGGCACCAGCATCAGACCGCCGCGGGCCGGGGCCGCAGCCGCCAGGTCGTTCACCTGGTCGGCGCGCTCGATCAGACCGAGGCCGTCACGCAACCACTGGATCACCGTGCCGGCATTCATCAGACTGCCCTCCAGGCAGTAGGTGTCGGCGCCGCTGGCGTCGGTCCAGCCGTAGGTGCTCAGGAGGCCGTGCTGGGAGCGGCAGGGGCTGGAGCCGGTGTTGATCACCAGAAAGGCCCCGGTGCCGTAGGTGCACTTGGCCTGGCCGGGCTCCAGGCAGCTCTGCCCCAGGGTGGCGGCCTGCTGGTCGCCGAGCACGGCGGTGATCGGCACGCCGGCGAAGGGCAGGCCAGCCGCGATCGCCCCATAGTCGGCCGCACTGGGCAGCAGCTCGGGCAGCAGCGGCTCGGGCACCCCCAGGGCGGCGCAGAGGTCGCCATCCCAACGGCGGGTCTCCAGGTCCATCAGCAAGGTGCGGCTGGCGTTGCTGCGGTCGGTGGCGTGGCGACGGCCGCCGCTGAGGCGCCACAGCAGCCAGCTGTCCACCGTGCCAAAGGCCAGCGCTCCGGCACGGGCCAGGGCGCCCGCCTGGTGCTGCTCCAGCAGCCAGACGATCTTGCTGGCGGAGAAGTAGGGATCGGCCAGCAGGCCGGTGCGCTGGCGGATCAGGGGCTCAAGCCCCTGCTGCTTCCACCGCAGGCAGAGCGGCGCCGTGCGGCCGTCCTGCCAGACGATGGCGGGCCCGAGGGGGCTGCCGTCGCCACGCCGCCAGAGCACGGTGGTCTCCCGCTGGTTGGCAATGCCGCAGGCGGCCACGGCGCTGCGCTGCTCCGGGCTCAGCGCCTGCTCCAGGGCGGCCATCGCCGCCAGCTGGCTGCTCCAGATCGCCTCCGGATCCTGTTCCACCCAGCCATCTGCGGGATAGGTATTGGCCAGCGGCGCCGAGCGGCTGAGCAGGCGGTGACCGTCGGCGCTGTACACGGCGGCCCTGGAACTGGTGGTGCCCTGATCGAGGGTCAGCAGCAGCGCCTGCCCAGCCATGGCCTCTCTCCGTGATGGCACCACCACCGGGCACCCCTGCCCTCCGTGCTAGCGCTGGAGAAGGGATTCACCAAGGTGGTCGATGGCCCCTGCAACAGCCGGCCTGTCCACCCCGGCCTGGGTGGCCGACGCCGTGGTGTACCAGATCTTCCCGGATCGCTTCCGGCGCAGCGGCCGGGTGGCGGCCCAGGCCGACCTGGGCCTGCGGCCCTGGGGCAGCAACCCGGCCAGCCAGGGGTTCCAGGGGGGTGATCTGTACGGCGTGATCGAGGCCCTCGACCACCTCCAGGCCCTGGGGGTCACCTGCCTATCCCTGAATCCGGTGTTCCGATCCACGGCCAATCACCGCTATCACACCGTGGACTACCTGCAGGTGGACCCGCTGCTGGGGGGCAACACCGCCCTCAAGGCGCTGATCAAGGCGGTGCACGAACGGGGCATGCGGCTGATCCTCGATGGCGTGTTCAACCACTGCGGCCGGGGATTCTGGGCGTTTCAGCACCTGCTGGAGAACGGCGAGGCCTCGCCTTACCGCTCCTGGTTCCACGTCCAGGCCTGGCCGCTGCGGCCCTATCCAGCCGCCGGGGAACGCTGCAGGTACCACGCCTGGTGGAACGACCCGGCCCTGCCCAAGTTCAACCACGCCGATCCGGCCCTGCGCCGCCACCTGCTGGCGGTGGCCCGGCACTGGCTGGAGGCGGGCATTGATGGCTGGCGCCTGGATGTGCCCGATGAGGTGCCGATCGATTTCTGGCGCGACTTCCGCCGCACCGTGAAGCAGGTCAACCCCGAGGCCTGGATCGTGGCGGAGATCTGGGGGGAGGCCAGCCCCTGGCTGGGGCCGGACCCGGTTTTCGACGGGGTGATGCACTACCCCCTGGCCTGGCCGATCCTGGGCTACTTCGGGGCGGGCAGCCTGCAGCGGCAGATCCGGCTGCCCGCCCTGGCCCATCCGCCCTACCAGCCCCTGAACCAGGCCGATTTCGTGGCCCAGCTCACGGCGGTGCTGGCCCGCCATGGGGCGGCGGTGCAGCGGGCGATGCTCAACCTGCTCGACGGCCACGACACCGCCCGCGCCCTCCATGCCCTGGGCCATGACCGGGCGGCCCTGCGCCAGGCCCTGCTGTTTCTGTTCCTGCTGCCCGGCGCCCCCTGCGTGTACTACGGCACGGAGCTGGCCTATGCCGGCGGCACTGAGCCGGGGTGCCGCGAGGCGATGGACTGGCCGCAGACCCCCGGCCCCCTGGCGGGCCATCTGGCCGAGCTGGCGGCCCTGCGCCGCGACTGGCCGGCCTTGCGCTCCACAGCCCTGCGCATTCTGCCCACTCCCCACGATGACCTGCTGCTGCTGGAGCGCGGCGATGGCAACCAGGCTGCCGCACTCTGGATCGCCCTCAACCGCAGCGCCATCCCACTGGCGTTGCCAGCGCCGGCCCTGGGCCGCCGGCTGGGGGGCCGCCGCGCCCTGGTGCTGCCACTCACACCAGGGGGAAAGGGGATTGAAATCGCATGCTGAGATCCAGCCAGGCGCTGCGCGTGGCCGGTGCACTGGTGGAAATCAGATCGATGCCGGTGGCGGCGTAGGCCCGCAGCTGCTCGGGCCGCACACCGGAGGCCTCCAGCACCACGCCACCAGCCCGGGCCTGGGCGCGCAGCCGCGGCACCAGGGCCGCCAGCTCCTCGGGCTGGAATTCATCGAGCAGCAGCGCATCGGCGCCGGCCCGCACCGCCGCCTCGGCCTCGGCAGCGGTCTCCGCCTCCACGATCACCCGCGCCGGCCAGGGGGCGGCAGCCCGCACGGCGGCAATCGCCGGCCCCACACCGCCACTCCAGGCCAGGTGGTTCTCCTTGAGCATGGCGGCATCATCCAGGCCAAGCCGGTGGTTCACTCCACCGCCGCAGCGCACGGCGTACTTCTCCAGCACCCGCAGGCCGGGGGTGGTCTTGCGGGTGTCGGCCAGGCGCACGCCGCTGCCCTCCAGCTGGGCCACCAGGGCAGCGGTGGCGGTGGCCACCCCGCTCAGCCGCATCGCCAGATTGAGGGCGGTGCGCTCGCCGGCCACCAGGGCGGTGGCGGCACCCTCCAGCTCCAGCAGCCGCTGGCCGGCACGCACCGGCTCGCCATCGGCCACCAGCAGCCGCACCTGCAGCGCCGGATCGAGCAGGCGGAACAGGGGCTCCACCAGCACGCCACCGCAGAACACGCCGTCGGCCTTGCACTGCCAGTGGGCCCGGCCATGGCGGCCCACCAACGCCGGGGCGCTGAGATCGCCGCGGCCCAGGTCTTCCGCCAGCCACCGCTCCAGCTGGCGCAGCAGCGCCGGGGTGAGCGGCAGCGAGGCTGTTGCGGGGCCGGCCATCAGAGCCAGTACCCGGGTGGCAGCTGGCCGTCATCGAGGGCCGGCCAGGCCCCGAAGCCACTGAGGGCGGCGCCGATCAGCTCCAGCAGGCTGCGGGGCTGCTCGAGCTCCTGCCGCGCCGCCCACTCCGCCTCCTCCACCTCGCTCTCCGGCAGGGCCAGGGCCTCCAGCAGCTGGCGGTAGGCCCCCTTTTCGGCCGGGTTGATCGCCGCGGCATCCCCGGGCCGCTGGTTCACGCTCACCATCTGCAGGGCCAGTTTCACCGCCAGCTGGCGCTGGTCGCTGCCCTCGAGGGCCGCCACCAGCAGCGCCAGCTCCGCGGCGGTGGGGGGCTCGGTGGCCAGCGCCGATGCCGATGCCGATGCCGCCGCCCCGGCTCCGGTATCGGCCGGCAGCAGGCGCTGCACAAGCTTGTCGAGCAACTCCCGCTCCTCGGCGGCGAAGTCGCCGTCCGCCCAGGCCACCCAGCAGACGATGCGCAACAGGGCCCGCTGGGACGGGCTCAGCCCATCCAGGGGCTGGGGCGACGGCGCGCTGGCGGAATCGGCAGGCATCGGTGCTGGGGAACGGCAGGCCGCCCCCATTGTTCTCCCCGGCCAGCACGATCTGAGGCCAGCACGGTCTGAGGCCAGCAAAATCCGAGGCCAGCGCGGTCAGCGCTGGTGCTGCAGCAGGCCCAGGGTGAGGTTGGCGGGGTCGGTCTGCAGGTAGAAGTAACCGCCACCGCCGGCCAGCACCACCACCCGGTAGTTGTAGGCAGTGCCCAGGGCGTCGCGCTGGGCCAGCGTGCCCAGGCAGTCACCGCCGAGCTGCAGCCGGCCGCTGTAGCCCGCCCGCTCCAGCCGGCCGCCATAGCTGGAGACGGCCCAGCCCTGCACGATGCCGCCGCTCCACCACTCCCGCTGCACCACGGCATTGGCCTGCCAGCGGCCGCCCTGCCAGCTGCGGCCCTGCTGCTGGCTGGTCACCAGGCCATCGAGAAGGCCAGGATTGCAGGCGGTGTCCGGCTGGGGCACGTAGCGGAGCGACAGCACCTCATCGGGCGCGAGCACCAGCGAGGCGCGGGGCAGGCCCCGCTGGTCAAGCGCCACCGACTCGGCCATCACGGAGCCGGCCACCATCGAGCTGGCCTTCCCTGCAGCGGCCGGTTGCAACCGCCGCTCCACCGTGGCCCAGCAGTGGGCATCAGCCTTCCACAGACCGCTGGTGCGGGCCTCCTCGAAGCGCTGGCCCTGACGGCGGTAGAGCACCCCCTCCACGCGGCCGTCGGCATGCCAGCGCTCCTGCAGCAGCAGGGCCACCGGCTCGCCGCGGTGTTCGCCGCTGCCCAGCAGCACGTAGCGGCCGGGGCGCGGGGCGCCGCAGCTCTCCAGCCCCGCCGGTGCCGGCGGCGAGGCGGCAGCGGCGGGCAACGAAAGCGGCAGCGGCAGCAGGGCAGCGAGCAGGGCAAGCCGCAGGGCAGGGAACGGCATGGGAGGCGGGGCGGGGCACTTGTTTCGGGTCTAGACCCGACGGAGCAATCCGACCAGGCAGCGTTCAGACATCGCCAGCCCTACTTGCCGATGCAGAACCTGGCGAACACGCGGTCGAGCACCGCTTCGCTCACCTCCTCGCCGGTGATCTCGCCCAGGGAGCGCACGGCGGCGCGCAGGTCGATCGTCCAGAAGTCCCAGGGGAGGTGCTGATCGGCCGCCACCAGGGCCCGCTCCAGGCTGGCCGCCGCCGCCGCCGCCAGATCGCGCTGGCGCTGGTTGAGGGCCACCTGCAGACCCTCCAGCGGTCCGGCGCCGCAGCAGCGCAACAGGGCGGTCTCCAGCGCCGCCAGGCCCTCGCCGCTCAGGGCGGAGAGGCTCAGATCCGCCGGCGGCGGCAGGGCGGCGGCACCGGTCTCCAGCCCGGCCGGGATGCCGGCCGCATCGGCCTTGTTACCGACCACCAGCAGGGGAACCCCGGCGGGCACCTGCTGGCGCAGGGCCTCGTCGTCCGCCGTCCAGCCGGCGGCCAGATCGAACAGCAGCAGCACCGCGTCGGCAGCGGCCAGCGCCTGGCGGCTGCGCGCGATGCCCAGCTGCTCCACCCGGTCGCTGGTGGGGCGGATGCCCGCCGTGTCGAGCAGGGTGAGCGGCACGCCGTCGAGCACCAGCTCGCTCTCCAGCAGGTCGCGGGTGGTGCCGGGCAGGTCGGTCACGATCGCCCGCTCGCGGCGGCTGAGCCGGTTGAGCAGGCTCGATTTGCCCACGTTCGGCCGGCCCACGATCGCCACCCGCAGGCCCTCGCGCAGCAGCTCCCCCTGGCGCGCCTCGGCCACCAGACGCTCCAGCTCGGCCCGCACCGCCGCCAGCTCGGCCGCCACCGCCCCGCCATCCAGGGGCGGCAGGTCCTCCTCGAAGTCCACCCGCGCCTCCAGTTCGGCCAGCTGGTCGAGCAGGCGGCCGCGCAGGGCCGTCAGGCGCCGCTGCAGGCCGCCGTCGATGCCCGCCATCGCCAGCTGGGCGGCCCGGCGGCTGCGGGCGCTCACCATCTCGCCGATGGCCTCGGCGCGGGTGAGGTCGAGGCGGCCGTTGAGAAAGGCCCGCTGGCTGAACTCCCCGGGCTGAGCGCGTCGCGCGCCGGCCGCCAGCACCAGCTCCAGCACCCGCCGCACCGCCACCAGCCCGCCATGGCAGTGCAGCTCCACCACGTCCTCCCGGGTGAAGCTGCGCGGCGCCTGCATCAGCAGCAGCAGGGCCTCATCCACCCGCTCACCGCTGGCGGGATCCAGCACGTGGCCGTAGAGCACCCGGTGGCTCTGCCACTCCTGCCGGCCCGCTGCGGCGAACAGGCTGCGGCCGATCGCCAGCGCCCGGGGCCCCGAGATCCGTACGATCGCCACACTGCCCTGGCCGGGTGCCACGGCCGTGGCCACGGCGGCAATGGTGTCAGCCGCTCCCTCTCGAAGGTCTGCCGCTCGAAGGTCTCCCATGCCCCCATTTCAGCCCCCCATCCCCTCCCTGGGGGCTGCTCTCAGCCGCCTCGGCGAGCGCGCCAGAGCACTGATCACCTGGCTCTGGGCCCAGGAGGGCAGCCACGGCCAGCGGGCCCGGGGGCTGGCGGCGGGCATCTTCTGTGGCTGCTTTCCCTTCTTCGGACTGCAGACCCTGCTGGGGATCGGCCTGGCCACCCTGGTGCGCGGCAACCACCTGCTGGCCGCCGCCGGCACCTGGATCAGCAACCCCTTCACCTACGTGCCGCTCTACTGGTTCAACTACCGGCTGGGCTGCTGGCTGCTGGGGCCAGGCCAGGACTGGCCCGGACTCGGAGCCCTGCAGGCCGAGGGCCTGAAGCAGCTGGGCTGGAGCGTGGCCAGCCGGCTGTTGCTGGGCTCCACCCTGGTGGGCGCCACCAGCGCGATGGCGGGCGGCTTGCTCTACTGGTGGTGGCTGGAGCGGGAACAGCGCCAGCGCGGCTGACACGGCCCGTCCAGCTCAGGGGCTGGAGGTGCCCGGGCAGAGCATCAGGTCGATACAGCCCCCCTTGGGCTCGGCCCATTCCCGGAATTCCGCCGCCAGGGCCCGCTGCTCCGGGCCCTGGGCCTGGAGCAGCTGCAAGCGGTCGTGCACCAGGGCCAGGGTGTGGTCGATCAGCTGGGCCGCCTGTTCGGAGGTCATGGGCAGGAACAATCACTGGCGGCGTCGTAGGTGGGCCACCACCGGGCTGCTGTCGCCTTCGCCACGCCCAGCCAGCCAGATGGGCAGACCCTCACAGAGCCAGGCCCAAGCCCGGGGCGCCAGCCGGTCAGGCAGTCCTCAGCCGATGCCGGTGCGGGCGATGTCCAGCACGTCGGCCATCGAGCGGATCTGGTTGAGGGTGGCCGCCAGCTGGCTGGCGCTCTCCAGCTCCACGCGCAGGTCGATGCGGGCGGGCTTGCCGGGGTTGGTGCGCACGCGGGCGTCGCTCACGTTGATGCGGTGGTCCGACAGGCGGGTGAGGATGTCCTTGAGTACGCCCACCCGGTCGAGCACCTCGATGCGCAGCTGCACCGGATAGCGCCGCAGGCTGATCGATTCGGGGTTCCAGCGCACGGGCAGGCGCCGCTCCACCGGCATCTGGGCCAGGTTGGAGCAGTCCTGGCGGTGGATGGTGATGCCGTGGTTGCCCAGGGCCACCGCCCCCAGGATCGGCTCGCCGGGCAGGGGGCTGCAGCAGCCGCCCAGCCGGTATTCCAATCCCTCGAGGCCCAGGATCGGGCTGAGTTCGCCGTGCTGCGACGGGCCGGCCGGGCGGGAGGCGCTGGCGCTCTCCGCCTGGGCGGAGACGTTGCGGGCCAGGTCCTCGTTGCTGAGCGGGGGCGCGGCGCTCTCCGAGGCCAGGCGCAGCTCCTCCCGCAGCCGGTTGAGCACCTGATGCAGGGTGACCCCGCCGAACCCGAGCGAGGCCAGCAGATCCTCGGTGCTGAGCAGATTGCAGCGGCGGGCCACCTTGACCATCGCCTCGCCGTTGAGCAGGGCGTCGAAGCCATCCCGGCCCAGTTCCCGCTCCAGCAATTCGGTGCCGCGCTGGATGTTGTCGTCCCGGTGACTCTTCTTGTACCACTGGCGAATGCGGTTGCGCGCCGTGGGGGTGGCCACGAAGTTGAGCCAGTCGAGGCTGGGGTGGGCGTTCTTGCCCGTGATCACCTGCACGAAATCGCCGTTCTGCAGCGGTGTGGCCAGGGGGGAGAGGCGGTCGTTGATGCGCACGCCCTGGCAGTGATTGCCCACCTCAGAGTGGATGCGGTAGGCGAAATCCACCGCCGTGGAGCCCTTGCGCAGCCCCACCACATCCCCCTTGGGGGTGAACACGAACACCTCTTCATCGAAGAGGTCTTCCTTGATCGAGCGCAGGAAATCGCCACTGTCATCACCCACGCCATCGCGCTGCCAGTCCACCAGCTGGCGCAGCCAGTTGAAGCGCTCCGCCTCGGCATCGGCCGCCGCCGGGGAGCCGCCCTCCTTGTACTTCCAGTGGGCGGCGATGCCGTATTCCGCCACCTGGTGCATGTCGGCGGTGCGGATCTGCACCTCGATCGGCCGGTGCCGGCCGATCACGGCCGTGTGCAGCGACTGGTAGCCATTCGGTTTGGGCAGGCCGATGTAGTCCTTGAAGCGGCCGGGAATCGGCCGGAAGGTGTCATGCACCACCGCCAGCGCGCGATAGCAGCTCTCCAGATTGGGGCAGATGATCCGCAGGGCCGCCACGTCGTAGATCTCGTGGAACGCCTTCTGCTGGCGCTCCATCTTGCTCCAGATGCCGTAGAGGTGTTTGGGCCGTCCGCTCACCTCGCAGCTGTCGAGCCCCACCGCCGCCAGCCGGTCGCGCAGCAGCTGCACGGTCACCGCCAGCCGCTCCTCGCGCTCGCTGCGCTTGGTGGCCACCTCCTGCTGCACCTCGCGGTAGGCCTCGGGCTCGAGGATCTTGAAGGCCAGATCCTCCAGTTCCCACTTGAAGCGGCCGATGCCCAGCCGATTCGCCAGCGGCGCATAGATCTCGCGGGTCTCGCGGGCGATGCGCAGCTGCTTCTCCGGCTTGAGCGCCCCCAGGGTGCGCATGTTGTGCAGCCGGTCGGCCAGCTTCACCAGCACCACGCGGATGTCGCTGGCCATGGCCAGGAACATGCGCCGCAGGTTTTCGGCCTGGGCTTCGGTCTTGTTGGTGAAATGAATCCCGCCGAGCTTGGTCACCCCCTCCACCAGCGCCCGCACCTCGGCGCCGAAATGGCCCTCGATCTGCTCCGGGGTCACCTCGGTGTCCTCCACCACATCGTGGAGGAAGCCGGCGGCGATCACCCCGGCGCTGGCGCCGATGTCGCGCAGCAGATCGGCGACGGCGATCGGATGAATGATGTAGGGCTCGCCGCTGGCGCGGAACTGGCCCTGATGCAGCTGATAGGCGAAATCAAAAGCCGAGGCCAGCAGGGCCTCGGCGTCGGTGGGGCAACTCTCGCCAGCCCCAGGCGGTACGTGTTCGATACAGCGCTGCAACCACTCCGGCAGCGGCACGCCGTAGTCGGCCGGGGTGTGGATGGGCGGTCGTGCAGGCTCGGTAGCTGGGCGGGATGCTGGGGCAGCAGCCCTGCCAGCCACAGTCACCGTGCCCGCACTCGGGGAGGACTCGGCAGACCTGATGGCCTGCGGAGACGGATCCAGATCGGTGACCGCCCGGAGCATGCGACCCTGCGGAGTCAACTCATCGTATGCAGCCGTTGCCACCATCGGCAGCAGATCTGCGTCCGCGCACCCAAGCTAGGGGCCATGACCCAGCCCGTCCTCCGCCTTGACGGCCTCCATGTGCGTTACCCACAGGCGGAGCGCTTCACCCTGCAGCAGCTCGATCTGGAGCTGAATCCCGGTGAGACCCTGGCCCTGGTGGGGCCCTCCGGTTGCGGCAAGAGCACGGTGGCCCGGGCCGTGCTGCAGCTGCTCCCCCCCGGCAGCAGCTGTACGGGCAGCGTGCTGCTGGCTGGCCGGGATCCCCGCCTGCTGTCGCGGCCTGCACTGCGCCGCCTGCGGGGCGAGGCGGTGGGCCTGGTGTTCCAGGACCCCATGACCCGCCTCAATCCCCTGCTCACGATCGGAGGCCATCTGGCCGACACCCTGGCTGCCCACCGGCCGGCCTGGCAGCGCCGGGAGGTGCGCCGGCGGGCGGAGGAGCTGCTGGAGCGGGTGGGCATCAGCCCCCAGCGCTACGGCAGCTATCCCCATGAATTCAGCGGCGGCATGCGCCAGCGCCTGGCGATCGCCCTGGCCATGGCCCTGAAGCCGCCCCTGGTGATCGCCGACGAGCCCACCACCAGCCTGGACGTGGCGGTGGCGGGCCAGGTGATGGCGGAACTCACCCAGCTCTGCCGGGACGCGGGCAGCGCCCTGCTGCTGATCAGCCACGATCTGGCGATGGCCGGGCGCTGGTGCGACCAGATCGGCGTGCTCGACGAGGGCCGGCTGATCGAGCGCGCGCCTTCCTTCCAGTTGCTCACCGCCCCCGCTCCGCCCTGGCCCAGCGGCTGGTGGCCCGGGCCCGGGAGCGGGAGGGGCGCGACAGCCAGCCGCCCCAGGCCACGCCGCTGCTGCTGGAGATCGAGGCTCTGCGCTGCTGGCACCCGCTGCCGGGGCTGCCCTGGCAGCGCCAGTGGCTGAAGGCCGTGGACGGGGTGAGCCTGCGGCTGCAGCAGGGCGAGACCATCGGCCTGGTGGGGGCTTCCGGCTGCGGCAAGAGCACCCTGTGCCGGGCGCTGATGGGTCTGGCGCCGGTGCGGGGTGGCGCCGTGCGCCTGGAGGGGGTCGACCTGCAGCAGTTGCGGGGCGGCAGGCTGCGGCGGGCGCGGCGGGCGATCCAGATGGTGTTTCAGGACCCGCTGGCCTGCCTCAACCCGCAGATGCGGGTGGGCGAGGCGATCGCCGATCCGCTGCTGATCCACGGCCTGGCCAGCCGCGCCGGGGCCCGCGAACGGGCCCGCGAGCTGCTGGAGGCCGTTGGGCTCACGCCGCCGGAGGCCTTCGAGAACCGCCTGCCGCGCCAGCTCTCCGGGGGGCAGCAGCAGCGGGTGGCGATCGCCCGCGCCCTGATCCTGGAGCCGAAGGTGCTGCTCTGCGACGAGAGCGTGAGCATGCTCGACGCCGAGGTGCAGGCGGATGTGCTCGACCTGCTGCGCGGCCTGCAGGCGCGCCTGGGCCTGGGCATGCTGTTCGTGACCCACGACCTCTCGGTGGCCAGTGGCTTCTGCCACCGGGTGATCGTGCTCGACGGCGGCCGCATCGTGGAGGAGGGGCCCGGCTCGCGGCTGCTGGCCCAGCCCCAGGCAGCCATCACCCGCACGCTGGTGGAGGCCTGCCCAAGGCTGCCGGTTTAGGCGGCCAGGCTCCACCAGCGCGGCTTCATGAAGTAGTCCTCGTCCTCGTAGTCCACCAGCGCGCCGCCGCCGCAATCCACCAGGTCGGCCGGCGACACGCTGAAACCCAGCGCGCGCGCCATCGCCGCCACCTCATCGGCATCGGCCGCCCGGGTGGTGGAGAGCTGCTCCTGCAGGGCTGCGTCCTGCTGCACCCGCTGGATGAAGGCCTGGAGATCGCTCTGCGCCATGGAACGGGACACACCCGGCAACACCGCTGCAGTCTGGGGGGCCGGGTGCTGGCGGCGCAGCACGGCCAGCAGTTTGTCAAACACCGCCGGCGGTGGTGCCTCGCACACGATCCGCTCACCCGTGATCGGGTGGTTGAGCCCCAGTCGCACGGCGTGCAGGGCCTGGCCCGGCAGAGCCACCGGCAGGCGCCGGGCCCGCGAATACACCGGATCGCCCACGATCGGATGATTGATGTGGGCGCAGTGCACCCGGATCTGGTGGGTGCGGCCGGTGTCGAGCTTGAAGCGCAGCAGGGCGTAGTCGCCCAGCCGCTCGGTCACCCGCCAGTGGGTGCAGGCGTGGCGGCCGCTGCCGTCGCTCACCACCGCGTACTTCTTGCGGTCGGCCGGATGGCGGCCGATGGCGCCCACGATCGTGCCCGCATCGGCGGCCGGCTGGCCGTGCACCACCGCCAGGTATTCGCGCGAGGCGATCCGCTTCTGGATCTGCACCTGCAGCTTCACCAGGGCCTCCTGGCTCTTGGCCACCACGATGCAGCCCGTCGTGTCCTTGTCGAGCCGGTGCACGATCCCCGGCCGCAGCTCGCCGCCGATGCCCGGCAGGTCAGGGCAGTGGTGCAGCAGGCCGTTCACCAGGGTGCCGTCCTTGTTGCCCGGCGCCGGATGCACCGTGAGGCCGGCGGGCTTGTTGAGCACGATCAGGTGGGCGTCCTCATAAAGCACATCCAGGGGCATCGCCTGGGCCAACAGGTAGGGCAGGGGTTCGGGCGGCGGCATCCACAGCTCCACCGTGTCGCCGTGGCGCAGGGGGGTCTTGGCCCGGCCGGTGGCGCCGTTCACCCGCACGTAGCCGGCATCGATGAATTTCTGGATGCGCGAGCGGCTCTGCTCCGGCCGCTGGGCCACCAGCCAGCGGTCCAGCCGCATCGGCAGGGGCTTGGGGTAGGTGAGCGTCAGCAGCTCGCCCTCGCCGGCTCCGAACCCCGCTTCACTCATGGCACGGGCGGCAGCTCCAGGGCGATGGCCCCCAGGCGGCTGCAGCGGAAGTCGTCGAGCAGCTTGGTGGCCATGCGCAGGGTGTCGTTGCCGGTGTGACGCTCGGCGGCGGCGGCCAGCCAGCCCTCCACATCCGGGCCACCGGCCGGTCGTTCACCCAGGGGGATGCCATAGCGCCGCTCCAGCAGCCCTGCCCCCACACCCGCCGCTGGCACTGGCTCCAGCAGCCGCAGCAGCTGGGCGAAGGCCAGGGCGGCGCCCTCGTTGTCGTAGGCGGCCTGGCCGATGTCGTCGCAGAGGGCGAGGCGCAGGGCGGCCTGCTGGTCGTCGAGCCGGGGCGGCAGCACGCCGGGGGCATCGAGCAGGTCGAGGTCCTGGCCGAGGCGCACCCAGCGCAGGCTGCGGGTGACGCCGGCGCGGCGGGCGCTCTCCACCACCTTCTGGCGCACCAGCCGGTTGATCAGGGCCGACTTGCCCACATTGGGAAAACCGAGCATCAGGGCCCGCACCGGCCGGGGGCGCATCCCCCGCCCGGCCCGGCGGGCGTTGAGGGCCGCGCCGGCGCGGATCGCCGCCTGCTGCAGCTGTTTCACGCCGGTGCCGGCCTTGGCGTCGCACCACCACACCGTTTGGCCCTGGCCGCGAAACCAGTCGCTCCAGAGCTGCTGGGCGACGGGCGGCACCATGTCGCGCCGGTTGAGCACCAGCAGGTGCTGCTTGCCGCTGATCCAGCGCTGCAGGCGCGGGTGGCCGGTGGAGCGGGGGATGCGGGCGTCGCGCACCTCGATCACCAGGTCCACCTTGGCCAGGGCCTCATGCAGGGCCTTCTCGGCCTTGGCGATGTGGCCCGGGTACCACTGGATCGCCGGAGCATTGACGCTCAGCTGAGCGGCGAGCTCAGCCATCAGGGCACCACCAGCACCGGACACGGGGCCAGCTGGATCACCCGGGCGGCGGTGCTCTGCTGATCGCTCTCCAGGGTGATGCCGCGGGTGCCCATCACGATCAGGTCGGCGTTGATCTCATCGGCGACATCGCCGATCACGAAGGCGGCCTTGCCCTCCCGCTCCAGCACCTCACAGGCCACACCCGCCTGCTCGAAGCTGCCCCGGGCCTGCTGCAGCAGCTCGGCCACGGCCGACTCCTCGTCGCCGGCCTCCACCACCGAGAGCAACACCAGGCGGCTGCCGTGCTGCTGCACCAGCTTGAGGGCCACGGCGGCGGTCTCCAGCGCCTGGCGGCTGCGGTCGATCGGGAAGAGAACGGTGTGGAACATGGTTGGAGTGGCCATTGGCAGTGCCCGGGGCCATCCGGGTGGCTCCAGTCTGACGGGGCAGGGGCAGAAGGGCACCGGGAGCCGGCAAGGACGCATGAACCGGCCGGGCTAAGCTCCCGCCCGTTTATCCACCCTCCCGGAGCCGTTCCATGGCGAAGCGATCCCTGGCCAGCCTCAGCGCCGATGAGCTGCGCGGCAAGCGCGTGCTGGTGCGGGTCGACTTCAACGTACCGCTGGACGACGCCGGCGCCATCACCGACGACACCCGCATCCGCGCTGCCCTGCCCACCATCAACGACCTCAGCGGCAAGGGCGCCAAGGTGATCCTGGCCGCCCACTTCGGCCGGCCCAAGGGCCAGGTGAACGAGGGCATGCGCCTCACCCCCGTGGCCGCCCGCCTCAGCGAGCTGCTGGGCAAGGGCGTGGTGAAGACCGACAGCTGCATCGGCCCCGACGCCGAGGCCAAGGTGGCCGCCATGGCCGAGGGCGACGTGGTGCTGCTGGAGAACGTGCGCTTCTTCGCTGAGGAGGAGAAGAACGACGCGGGCTTCGCCGCCCAGCTGGCCGCCCTGGCCGACGTGTATGTGAACGACGCCTTCGGCGCCGCCCACCGCGCCCATGCCTCCACCGAGGGCGTCACCAAGGCCCTCAGCCCCAGCGTGGCCGGCTACCTGATGGAGAAGGAGCTGCAGTACCTGCAGGGCGCCATCGATGAGCCCAAGCGTCCCCTGGCGGCGATCGTGGGCGGCTCCAAGGTGAGCTCCAAGATCGGCGTGCTCAAGGCCCTGCTCGACAAGTGCGACAAGATCCTGGTGGGCGGCGGCATGATCTTCACCTTCTACAAGGCCCGCGGCCTGGCCGTCGGCAAGAGCCTGGTGGAGGAGGACAAGCTGGAGCTGGCCAAGGAGCTCGAAGCCAAGGCCGCGGCCAAGGGCGTGCAGTTCCTGCTGCCCACCGATGTGGTGCTGGCCGACAACTTCGCCCCCGATGCCAACAGCCAGATCGCCAAGGTGGAGGCCATCCCCGACGGCTGGATGGGCCTCGACATCGGCCCTGATTCGGTGAAGGTGTTCCAGGACGCCCTGGCCGACTGCCAGACCGTGATCTGGAACGGCCCGATGGGCGTGTTCGAGTTCGACGCCTTCGCCGCCGGCACCAACGCCATCGCCACCACCCTGGCCGACCTGGGCGGCAAGGGCTGCTGCACGATCATCGGCGGCGGCGACTCGGTGGCGGCCGTGGAGAAGGCCGGCCTGGCCGACCGCATGAGCCACATCTCCACCGGCGGTGGCGCCAGCCTGGAGCTGCTGGAGGGCAAGGTGCTGCCCGGGGTGGCCGCCCTCGACGAAGCCTGATTCAGGTCTGGTCGGGGAACGAGACATCGAGGAACGAAACAAGGACGTCCCCGGCAGGTTGCCGGGGACGCCTCGGGGGCCTCAGGCCCCTTTCTTGCTGGCCGGTTGCTCTTTGCCAGGCTTCGGACCGCCCTTCGTCTTGCCCGCACGCTCCCCTCCCCAGCCCGGCAGGTTGTAGCGGCGCTGCAGCTCGGCCAGCTGGTTCATCTGGCTGCGGCGCGCCTGCTTGGCCTTGCGGGTGTACTGCTTCAGGCAGCGCTCCACGGCGGCCCCGTCGCGGGCCTTGAGCACGCAGCCCTCCGACTCCTTCAGCGCCTCCTGGCGCTGGGCCGACTGGCGCTGGTCCAGCTCCCGTCGGGCGGCGAAATACTGCTGCCGCTGCTGGGTGCTGAGCTTGGCCATCGCCTCGGCCTGCTGACGTTGCATGGCCTCACGGCCCTCGGCCAGGGCCGGGCCGCCCTGGAGTGGGCTGGCCAGCAGCAGCAGGGCGGCGGCCAGCAGCAGCGGGCGGCGGCGGGAAAGGGTGGTCATGGCACCTCAGGGTTGACAGGTTCAGCCTGGCCCACTCGCTTGACTGGGTTGTGACTGATAACCGCACAAGTTGTGACCAGATCTGACCGGCCGGCCCTGGGCTGGATCGGCCTGGGGGCCCTGGGGGCGCCGATGGCCACCAATCTGCTGGCGGCGGGCTTTCCCCTGCGGGTGCACAACCGCAGCGCCGGCCCCGAGCAGCCGCTGCTGGCCGGCGGCGCCCAGCTGGCAACCAGCCCCGCGGCGGCGGCTTGTGGTGCCGCCCTGCTCTGCCTGTGCGTGAGCGACGACCAGGCCGCCCAGGCGGTGATCGCGCAGGCCAGCGGCGGTCTGGCCCCTGGGGCCCTGGTGGTGGATTTCTCCACCATCGCGCCGGCCACCAGCCGTTCGCTGGCCAAGCACCTGGCCACCCGGCAGGTGGCCTATCTGGACGCCCCGGTGACCGGCGGCACCGAAGGGGCCCGCGCCGGCAGCCTGTCGGTGCTGGTGGGCGGGGCGGCGGTCGACCTGGAGCGGGCCCGACCCGTGCTGGAGGTGGTGGGGGGCCGCATCAACCACCTGGGGCCGGTGGGCGCCGGCCAGCAGGCCAAGGCCGTGAACCAGGTGCTGGTGGCCGGCAGCTATGCCGCCGTGGCCGAGGCCCTGGCCCTGGGGCAGCGGCTGGGCCTGCCGATGCGCCAGGTGTGTGAGGCCCTGCGGGCGGGGGCGGCCGGCTCCTGGGCGCTCGACAACCGCGCCGCCAACATGCTGGAGGGCCACTTCCCGCTCGGCTTCCGACTGGCCCTGCACCGCAAGGATCTCGCCATCGCCCTGGAGGCCGCCGCCGAGGCCGGCCTGGAGCTGCCCATCAGCCGGCTGGTGGCCGCCCTGGAGGACGACCTGCTGAACGCGGGCCACGGCGACGACGACGTGTCGGCCCTGGCCCGCTGGTTCAGCCTCGATCGCTGACGCTGAGGTTGGTGACAGTCCCTGGCTCAACAGCCCGAGGCCACCCCGCCGAGGATGCCACCCACAGCTGCACCCATCGGCAGCGCCCAGATGCGGTTGCGGGAGCGGGAGTTGTGGGCCATCACCGCGCCCACGGTGCCGCCCAGGGCTGCCCCCACCAGCGGCACCACCGGCCGGCAGGTCCGGGGCTGCTGAACCAGCCCATTGCCGCCGGCCAGGATGGGCGCAGGACGGGAGGGATAAACCGGCACGGGGTAGTCGGTGACCGGGTCGCCATGGCGGTTCACCAGCTGCGGCGGAAAACCGGGATGGGGGGCGTAACCGGTCTGGACCGCCGGCAAAGGGCGGTAGATGGGCCGGGGCCGGTGTTGGGGTTGGGTCACCACCACATGGCGCCGCATCAGATAGGCGCTGGGCTGCTGGGCATAGGGCTGCTGGGCATAGCCCTGGGTCTGGGGATAGGCGTAGACGATGGTGTTTCGCTGGCCGTGGGGGAAGGCCTGGGCCGGGGTCTGCAGGGCCAGGGCGGCAAGGGCCAGGGTGAGGCTGGAGATGCGCAGGGTCATGGTGAGGACAGGTGTGGGGTGAGGGCAGGCAGCGTCTGTGCTGCCGCTCCTGAACTCTGCGGCCGGCGCCACGGCGAAGTGCTACGCACCTGCACCGAAACTGTGACCAAATCCGTCCACCACCCCAGACCCCTGGCTCCCAGAGGGATCAGGCCGGGCGATCCGGGGTGGTGGACACCTCGATCGAGCGGCCGCAGATGGCGATGCCGAAGCGATACGGGCCGCTGCCGCTGGCCTCCAGCCGTTCGAGCTGACCGCCGTGCCCCTGGGCCACCCGCGCCGCGATCGCCAGCCCCAGGCCGCAGTGGCCGCTGCCGCCCCGGGCCGCATCCAGGCGCTGGAACGGCATCAGGGCCTGCTGCCAGCGCTCGGCGTCGATGCCCGCCCCGCCATCCCAGACGGCGATCCGGAAGCCCTGGCCCTCCGGCTCGGCCGCCTGCAGGTGCAGGAGCAGCGGGGGGGCGCCGTAGCTGCGGGCGTTGTCGATCAGGTTGGCCACGGCCCGGCCCAGGGCAACGGGCCGCACCACCCGCTCCAGCGGCTCCAGGGCCAGTTCGAGGTCTGCCGCGGCGATGCCGGCGCTCAGCTCGGCCAGCAGCTGGTCGAGCGGCACCGCCACGGCAGCCTCCTGATCCACACCCCCGGCGAACTGCAGGAACTGGCCGGTGATCCGTTCCATGGCGGTGATGTCCGCCTCCGCCTGCTGCAGGTCGGCGGCGGGCAGGCCGGCCAGGCTGAGCCGGAAGCGCAGGCGGGTGAGTGGACTCTTGAGGTCGTGGGCGATGCCGGCCAGCATCACCGCCCGCTCCCGCTCGCCGGCCTGCAGGCGCTGCACCATGGCGTTGAAGCGGCCGATCAACTGGCGCACCACGGCGGTGCCCCGCTCCCGCTGGGGGTCGGGCCACTGGTCGCGGCCCACCCGCGCCAGGGCCTGCTGCTGCTGGCGCAGGGGCCGCTGCACCTCCCACCAGAAAAAGAGCAGCAGGGCCGAGCTGGCCCCCAGACCCAGCCCCACCAGCAGCAGCCAGGGGTCCGGCGGCCAGGGGCGCACGGGCGGGATCGGCACCAGCAGCCACACCGGATCGAGCGGCGCCAGCACCTCCACCCACACACCCCGGCGCTCTGCCGCCGCCGGCAGCACCACCGGGCAGGGGCTGATGGCAGGGCAGAGGTGCCGGCGCAGCAGCCGGGCCTGGCCCTCCAGCTGCCGGTCGGCCGTGGTGGGCGGGTTGTCCCCCACCCGCAGCGGCAGGCCGCTCAGCCGGGCGAGCTTGCCGGGCGGCAGGCGGTCGAGGGCCAGCTCCGCCAGCCGCAGCTGGAACAGCACCTCCGGCCCCTGCTGGGCGATGCGGTCACGCTGCAGGCGCTCCGCCAGCAGCAGTTGCAGCTGGGCCGTGCCCAGCAGGGCCACGGCCACCCCGGCCAGGCCGTATTTAACGGCTGCGAGGCTGGCCATCGGGCACGAACACGTAGCCATAGCCCCACACCGTCTGCAGATAGCGGGGGCGGCCGGGATCGGCTTCCACCAGCTTGCGCAGCCGCGACACCTGCACGTCCATGCTGCGGCTGTCGGTGGCCGACCCGGGCCCCCGGGCCAGCTCCACGAGCCGCTCCCGAGAGAGGGGCCTGTGGGGGTGCTGCACGAAGGCGGCCAGCAGGGCGTACTCCCCCGAGGTGAGCACGGTGATCTGGCCGCCGCGCTCCAGGGTGCGGGCGGCGAGGTCGAGCAGCTGCTCGCCGATGGAGACCCGCTGCCCCTCCGCCAGCGGCGTCCCGGCCGGCAGGGCCACCCGGCGGCGCAGCACGGCCTCGATGCGGGCGCTCAGTTCGCGGGGCAGGAACGGCTTGGCCAGGTAGTCGTCGGCACCCTGCTCCAGGCCGATGATCCGGTCCACCGCATCGCCCCGGGCGGTGAGCATCACCACCGGCAGGTCGTCGCCGCCATCGCGCAGGCGGCGCAGGATCGTGAGGCCGTCGTCACCGGGCATCATCAGGTCGAGCACCACCAGGTCGGGCCGCTGGCTGGCCAGGCGGGCGATCAGCTGCTCACCGTTGGCCAGGCAGCGCACGTCGTAGCCCTGGTCGGTGAGGTAGGTGCCCACCATCCTGCGCAGTTCGGGGTCGTCGTCGATCACCCAGATGCGCTGGCCAGCCGCCATCGGTTCCGCCGGAAACATCTGGTCACAGCTTGCCTGGAGATGGGCAACAAAGGGCCCCCAGGGGCTGCATAGCCTGACGCCATGACCTACCGATCCCCAGTTCTGGCAGCGGCCATGGCGGGCCTGCTCCTGGTGTGGGGCGCCCCGGCGCCAGCGGCACTGGCCCAGGCCAGCGAGGAGCAGCACTACCAGCAGCGGCTGCGGCAGCTGTTCCACCAGCTCGACCGCAACGCCGACGGCCGGCTGAACCGCCGGGAGGCGAGCCGCAATGCCTACCTGGAACGCCACTTCGACCGCCTCGACCGGGGCGGCAAGGGCTATCTGCTGCCGGGCGACCTGCGCTGAGGCTGGATCAGGGCTTCAGCTGGGCCTTGTCGGCCACCACCCGCACCCGCTTGCTCACACTCACCAGGCCCTGCGGGTGCACCAGCAGCACCGCCCAGGTCTGGCTGCCCGGGGTGAGCGGCGCCTGCACCGTGCGGAACAGTCCGCCACCGCCGAGGGCACCCAGCTGCAGGTTGGGGCTCTCCAGGGCCCTGGCCTGCTCAGCGGTGAGCTCCACGATGCCGCCAGCGACGATGGCGCCCTCCAGCGGCTCATCCAGCAGCACGTCCACGTCGTAGCGCTGGCCCGTGAGCACCACGTCGGGGATCTGCAGGGTCACGGCCAGATCGCCCTCCCCACTGCGCAGGATCGACTGCTCCCGCAGCACGGTCTGGCCGGTGATCCGGCGGCCGTCGCTGTCCAGGGCGAGCTGTTGCTCGGCCTGCAGGCGGAAGCGCAGGGGGCCGTCCTGACGGCTGCCACGCACCTGCACGGTGACGGTGGAGCGGCCATCGCCCTGGGCCGGGTCGGGGATCAACTGCCAGCGGGCATCGGGGAACTGGGCCCGCAGCACGCGGCGTTGACGCTCCACCAGGCCCGGATCCAGCCCCGGGCCCGGCTCCAGCAGGGGCTGCAGCTCCCCTTCGCCGTTGAAGGCAGCCTCCAGCGACTGCAGCAGCTGGGGTGTGGGAGGAGCTGCCCGCAACGGCAGCCAGCTGCCTGCCGTGCTCAGGCTGAGGGCCAGGGCCAGCCCGGCCGCGGGCCGGCGGGTGGCATGGAGAGCGAACCGGAGACGGGACCGGAGTGGTGGGCGTTGAACGCGGAAGGGCCCCATGCGCCTGTGGGAACGGCTTTTAAGTTAGGCGCGCCCGCAGCCCCCATCCATGCCCAGGCTCCTGATCGCCGCCAGTGGCACCGGTGGGCACCTGTTTCCCGCCCTGGCGGTGGCCGAGGCCCTGCCGCCCGAGTGGCACACCCAGTGGCTGGGGGTGCCGGACCGGCTGGAGCGGGACCTGGTGCCCAGCCAGTACCCCCTGCACACGGTGAAGGCCGGCGGGCTGCAGGGAAGGGGGCTGCGCAAGCTGCTCAACCTGCTGCGGCTGCTGGCCGCCACCCGCAGCGTGCGCCGGCTGATCCGCCGGGAGAGGATCGATGTGGTGTTCAGCAGCGGCGGCTACATCGCCGCCCCGGCGATCCTGGCGGCCCGCTGGAGTGGCATCCCCGTGGTGCTGCACGAGAGCAATGCCATCCCCGGCCGCGTCACCCGCCTGCTGGGGCGGATGTGCAGCCGGGTGGCGGTGGGGCTGCCGGCCGCGGCCGAGCGGCTGCCCGGCAGCCGGCCCCTGGTCACCGGCACCCCGGTGCGCCACGCCTTCCTGGAACCCGCCTCACCCCCCGCCTGGCTGCCCCCCGGCGACGGCCCCCTGCTGCTGGTGATGGGCGGCAGCCAGGGGGCCGTGGGCCTCAACCGCATGGTGCGCCCCCTGCTGCCCCGGCTGAGCCAGGCGGGCGTGCGGGTGGTGCACCTCACCGGCCACAACGACCCGGAAAGCGGCGGAGCCCTGCCGGCGGGAGTGGTGGAGCGGCCGTTCTGCGACACCATGGCCGGCCTGCTCCAGCACTGCGATCTGGCCATCAGCCGCTCCGGTGCCGGGGCCCTCAGCGAGCTGGCCGTGTGCGGCACACCGGCGATCCTGGTGCCCTACCCGGCCGCGGCCGACCGCCACCAGGACGCCAACGCCGAGGCGGCCGCCACCCTCGGAGCCGCCGTGATCGTGGAGCAGCACCAGCCCGACAGTCCCACCCTGGAGCGCACCCTCTGGCGCCTGCTGGGCCCGCGCCTGCGCGGCGGCCAGGGGGAAGCGGATCCGCTGCCGGCGATGCGCCAGGGCATGGAGCAGCTGGCGGTGCGCGATGCCGATCAGCGGCTGGCCGACCTGCTGGCGGAGCTGGTGTAGGAGCCCGGGGGGAGCTCGGCGGCCAGGGCGCGCAGCAGGCGCCGGTTGCCGTGGCGATCCTGCAGGCCCAGCCGCAGCCAACGGCCATCCAGCCCGGCAAATGAGCGGCACTGGCGCACCAGCACCCCATGGCGCCCGGCCAGGGCCCCGGCCAGGGGGCTGAGGTCCTGCTCGCCCCGCAGCAGCAGGAAGTTGGCGGCCGAGGGCAGCACCGTGAACTGGGGCCAGCACCCCAGTTGTTCGCCCAGCCAGGGCCCTTCCCGGGCCACCCAGTGCTGCACCCGGGCGGTCCAGCCGGCCAGCCAGCCCGGCCGGGCCAGCACCGCCTCCGCCGCCGCCAGGGCCAGGCCATTGAGGGGCCAGGGATCCCGCCACCCCGCCCAGCGCTCCAGCCGCTCCGGGCTGCCGAGGGCATAGCCCAGCCGCAGCCCGGCCACCGCCAGCAGCTTGGTGAGGCTGCGGATCACCACCAGATTGGGATGCTGGGCCAGCAGGGGGATCAGCGACTGGGCCTCGCCGCCCGGCACCAGGGGCAGGAAGGCCTCGTCGCAGATCACCAGGGCGAAGCGGGCCAGCAGGGGCTCCAGGGAGGCCCGGCTCCAGAGCTGGCCCGTGGGGTTGTGGGGGTTGGTGATCCAGAGCGCAGCGGCGTCTCCAGCGCTGGGGTCGGGCTGGGGAAATGACTGGGGGAAGGCGCCGTGCCAGTGCAGGGGCAGGGCCCAGAGCCTGTGGGCGCCGCTCCAGCAAGCGAGGGCGCGCTGGTAGTCGGCGAAGCCCGGCGCCGGCAGCAGGCTGACGCCGGCGGCCGCCGCGTCGCGGGCAGCCCAGGTGAACAGCTCGGCGGCACCGTTGCCGGGCAGCACCCAGGCGGGCGCCAGGCCATGCAGCTCGGCCAGGCAGCGCCGCAGACCCTGCCAGTCGCGGTCGGGGTAGGCCCGCAGCGGCGAGCCGGCCACCGCTCGCAGCAGGGCCAGCCGCAGCGCCAGGGGCGGCCCGAAGGGCACCAGCGAGGCACTGGCATCGAGCAGGGAGCCGGGCCGCCGCCCCAGCTGCCGCGCCGCCGCGGCCAGGTTGCCGCCATGGCGCTGGGTGGCATCGGCGCTGGCCATGGGCGAACGCTAGGGCGGCGCCAGGGCCAGAATCGGCCCAGCCCCGCCAGCACCCCCGTTGACCACACGCCTCGACGGCCAGGTGGAGGCCATCAGCCGGGTGCTGCTCGGCAAGCAGGGGAGCGTGCGCCTGGCCCTGAGCTGCCTGCTGGCCGGCGGCCACCTGCTGCTGGAGGACCTGCCCGGCACCGGCAAGACCACCCTGGCCGAGGCCCTGGCCCGCAGCTTCGGGCTGGATTTCCGCCGGGTGAGCTTCACCAGCGACCTGCTGCCCGCCGATCTCACCGGCATCAACGTGCTCGACCCGGCCAGCGGCAGCTTCCGCTTCCAGCCCGGACCGCTGTTCACCCAGGTGCTGCTGGCCGACGAGATCAACCGGGCCAGTCCCCGCACCCAGAGCGCCCTGCTGGAGGCGATGGCCAGCGGCCGGGTGAGTGTGGACGGCACCAGCCACCCCCTGCCCCAGCCATTCATGGTGATCGCCACCCAGAACAGCCTCGACCAGGTGGGCACCGCCCCCCTGCCGGAATCCCAGCTCGACCGCTTCCTGATGCGCCTCAGCCTCGGCTTCCCGGAGCGGGCGGCGGAGCGGGCCCTGCTGGCGGGGCAGGCCCTGCCCCTTTCCAGGCTGGCCACCGGCCGCCAGCCCGAGGATCTGCTGGCCCTGCAGGAGCACTGCCGCGGCCAGCACTGCAGCGACACCCTGCTCGACTACCTGCTCGACCTGGTGGCCGCCAGCCGCAGCGCCCAGGCGCCCGGGGCACCCCTCTCCCCCCGGGCCTCCCAGGGGCTGCTGGCGGCCGCCCGCGCCTGGGCCCTGCTGGAGGGGCGCGCCTTCGTCACCCCGGATGACGTGCAGGCCGTCTTCCCGGCGGTGGCCGAGCACCGGCTCGATCCAACCGCCAGCGGCCAGCTCAGCCGCGCCCTGCTGGAGCAGGTGGATGCGATCCGTTGAACGCAGCGCAGCGAGCCGCCGGGCCGGGAGCATCACCGCCGGCACGGCACCCTGGACGCGGCGGTGGCCGGAGGGACTGGGCCGGCTCCACACAGGGGAAGCGCTCCGCCTGCACCTGCGCAACCTCTACATCGTGCCGACGCGCTTCGGGGGCCTGTGGCTGGCCGGCGCCGCGCTGCTGCAGGTGGTGGGCATCCAGACCCAGCGCAACGGCCCGCTGCTGCTGAGCTTTCTGCTGCTGGCGCTGCTGCTGCTGGCCATGCACCTCACCCACGCCAACCTGCAGGGGCTGGAGCTGCGCTGCGCCCCCCCCGCGCCCGGCTTCGCCGATGCACCGCTGGCCTACCCCCTGCTGCTGCACAGCGACAGCTGGCGCGAGGGCATCGAGCTGCGGCTGGCGGATGGCCCGCCCAGCCCGCCGCAGCGGCTGAAGGCCGGCGCCAATCCGCTGCAGCTGGAGTGGCACTGCCGGCGGCGCGGACTCCAGACCCCGGGAGCGCTGCTGATCCGCAGCACGGCCCCCCTGGGGCTGTTCGTGTGCTGGAGCCGCTGGCAGCCGCCCGTGCCCCAGCTGGTGATCCCGGCGCGGCGGCGGGGGCCGGTGGCCCTGGCCCCCGGCCCGCCGCCCCAGACCCCGGGCGGCCCCGCAGCGGCGGCCAGCGGGGACGGCATCGACCACTGGCACGACCTGCGCCCCCAGCGCCCCGAGGACAGCCAGAGCCGCCTGGCCTGGAAGGCCCTGGCCCAGGGCCGCGGCCGCCTCACCAAGCTGTTCCAGGGGGAGGGCCACCAGCCCCCCTGGCTCACCCTGGCCCCCCAGGTGCCCCATGAGCAGGCCCTGGAGCACCTCAGTGCGGCGGTCTGGCAGCGCAGCCAGGCCGGCGAACGCTTCGGCCTGCTGCTGCCCGATCAGCCCATCCCCCCCGGGCAGGGCAAGGAGCACCGGGAGCGCTGCCTGCGGGCCCTGGCCCTGAGTCGCTGATGGCCAGCACGCCCCTCGCCCCCCTGCCTGCGAAGCGGCTGCAGTGGCTCACCCTGGCGGTGCTGGGGCTGGGCGGCCTGGGCCTCGACCCGGGCTGGCTGCTGGGCGCCTTCACCCTGGCCCTGTTGCTGATGGCCGCACTCAAGCTGCGCGAAGCCCGGGACCGGGCCGGCCGCCGGCTGGTGGCCCTGCTGCAGCTGGTGATCTGCGGGCTGCTGGCGGCCCAGCAGGCCGACCTGCTGCCCAGCCTGCTGCAGCTGCTGGCGGCCCTGCTCAGCCTGGCGGGCCTGCTGCAACTGGAGACCAACCTGGCCCTGGCCTGGCCCCAGCTGTTGCGGCGCAGCCTGCGGCTGCTGGCCGCCGCGCTGCCCGTGGCCCTGGTGCTGTTCCTGCTGCTGCCCCGCGTCAGCCCCTTCGGCACGGCCGGCGGCGGCCCCGGCGCCCGGGCCGGCACGGGCCTGAGCGACAGCCTGGATCCCGGCTCGATCGCCACCCTGGTGGACAACACCAGTCCGGCCGCGCGGGTGGCCTTCAGCGACGACCGGCCGCCGCCGCCGGCCCAGCGCTACTGGCGGGTGCTGGTGCATCCCAACTTCGACGGCCAGCGCTGGCGGCGGGAACCGAACGCGGAGAGCGGGCGGATCAACCCCGCCCGACCCCTCCCCCCAGCGACCACGCCGGCGACGCGGGATCAGGTGTGGCTGGTGGAGCCGAGCCGGTTCACGGCCGTGCCCTGGAGTGGCGGCGGCCAGCCGCTCGATGGCAATCTGCGCCCCCAGCCCAACGGCGAGCTGCGCCTGCTGCGACCTGCCCTGGAGCGACGCAGCTACCGGCTGCTCGAAGCCGGCGTCCCCCCGGACTGGCAGCGCCAGCCCCGCGGCTGAGCGAGCTGGTGCTGCCCGCCAACCGCAATCCCCGCCTGCTGGCCCTGGGCCGCCAGTGGACCACCCTGGCCGACCCGGCCGCCCGGGTGCAGGCCGCCCGCACCTGGTTCCAGGGCCAGGGGTTCCGCTACGACCGCCAGCCGGGGCTCCTGGACGGCCCCGATGGCCTGGACCGCTTCCTGTTTGAGCGCCGGGTGGGCTTCTGCGGCCACTACGCCAGTGCCTTCAGCGCCCTGATGCGCGCCGCCGGCGTACCCAGCCGGGTGGTGAGCGGCTATCTGGGCGGCACCTGGGTGGAGCCGCTGGGCGGGGCCAGCTACCTGGAACTGCGCCAGAGCGATGCCCATGCCTGGAGTGAGGTGTGGCTGCCAGGCCAGGGCTGGCTGGCGGTGGATCCCAGCAGCTGGGTGGCAGGCGGCAGCGTGGCGGACGGCGCGGCGAGCGCCCTCCGCCGCTCGGTCCCGGGTCCCTGGAGCTGGCTGCAGCGGCAGTGGTGGGGGCTGGACATGGCCTGGAGCCGCTGGTGGCTGGGCTTCGACCAGGCGCAACAGGAGGAGCTGCTCCGCCGGCTGCTGGGCGGGCAGCGCTGGGCCCTCGGCTGGCTGATCCTGGCCGGGGTCGCCGCCGGCCTGACGTCGGGTCTGCTGCTGCTGCGCCGGAGCCAGCGGCCCCGCGATCCGCACGAGCGCGACCTGCGCGGGCTGCTGCAGGTGCTGGGGCAGCTGGGGCTGGAGCCCGAACCGGGGGAGACCCTGGAGCAGCTGGCGGCCCGGGCCCGGGCCCTCCATCCGCAGCTGGCCCAACCGCTCACGCAGCTGGTGGCCTGCCATCGCCAGCGGCGGTTCGCGGCGGCGGGCAGTGCCAGCGCTGTCCGGCAGGCCCGGCAGCGCTGGCGGCAGGGCCTGCGGGAGCTGAAACGCCGCCGCCGGGACGCTATAAGGCAGGCACAGGGAGCCAGGCCATGACAGCGCACTGCCGGGGCCCACTGGCACGACGGGCCGGTCCGCTGACCCGCCTGCCGCTGGGGCTGGAGCTGGTCTCAGCCGCAGGCACCGCCCTCACCGGCATGGCCGCCCTGGCCGTGGTCAGCCTCGGCGGCACACAGGCCGCCCTGGCCAGCACTGGACTGGTGCAGCTCATGGAGCAGCGGCGCTGCCCCGACTGCGAGCTGGCGGGCGCCGACCTGGTGCATGCCCAGCTGGCCGATGTGGATCTGCGCGGTGCCCGGCTGCAGCGCGCCAACCTCAGCCAGGCCCGGCTGGATGGCGCCCGGCTGAACGGCGCCGACCTCAGCTTCACCAGCCTGCTGGGGGCCTCCCTGCGGGGTGCCGATCTGCGCGGGGCCCGACTGGAGGGCACCGATCTGCGCCAGGCCGACCTCGGCGGGGCCCTGCTGGATGGCGGCGCCCTCAGCCGCGCCCACTGGCAGGGGGCCCGTGGACTGGACCCCAGCCTGTTCAGCTTCGGGGAACTGCACAACGCCGGCGTGGAGGCGGCCCGTCAGGGGCGGATGCCCGAGGCCGAGCAGTGGTTCAGCGAGGCGATCCGGCGCGAGCCAGCCGCGGCGGTGAGCTGGCTGGCCCGGGCCATCACCCGCAGCGAGCTGGGCCAGCGCCAGCTGGCGGCCAGCGATTTCGACTACGCGGCCTCGCTGTATGCGGCACGGGGCGAGGAGGCCGAAGCCCGCCAGCTGCGCCAGGCCGCCAGGCAGGTGGGCGCCGCCGAGCCCCAGCCGGGCGGCGCTGGCAACGGCATGGGCTCGGCCGCCCTGAGCGGGGCCCTTGGCGTGCTCCAGTTCCTGGCCCCGCTGGCGGCCAAGGCCTTCCTGCCCCTGCCCTTCTGAGCTGCGTGCCCTGAGCCCGTCGATGTCCTCCGCAAGGCCGCCGGCCCAGCAGCTGCTGCTGGCGGGTGGCGGCCACACCCACGCCCTGGTGCTGCTGCGCTGGCTGATGCGCGGCGAGCGGCCGCCCGGAGCCATCACCCTGGTGAACCGGGCCAGCACGGCTCTCTATTCCGGCATGCTCCCCGGCCTGGTGGCGGGCGTGTACGCACTGGAGGAGTGCAGCATCGACCTGCGGCGGCTCTGCAGCGCCGTGGACGTGACCCTGGTGATCGCCGAGATCACCGGGCTCGAGCTGGCGAACCGCCGCCTGCTGCTGGCCGACCGGCCGCCCCTCATCTGGGACTGGCTGAGCCTCGATCTGGGCTGCACCACCCGCAACCTGGACAGCTGCCGGATCGGCGTGAAACCGCTGGAGCCCTTCCTGCACTGGCTCAACGAAGGCCACGACCAGGCCGCGCCCCTGCGCATCCGCGGCGGCGGTGCGGCGGCGGTGGAGCTGGCCCTGGCCCTGCGCGGCCGCCAGCGCGGCCAGGCCCTGGAGCTGCTGCTGCGGGGCGACCAGCTGCACCTGCACCCCGCCGCCGCCCGGCCCCTGGGCGAGCGCCTGCTGCGGCAGGCCGGCGTGGCCCTACGGCGGCGCGTGGCAGATGATCTGCCGGCCGCGCTGGCCTGCACGGGCAGCCGGGCGCCGGCCTGGCTGGCGGGGCCGGCCTGCCCTGCGATGGCGACGGCCGTGTGCGCACCTCGGCCAGCCTGCAGGTGGAGAACCAGCCGCGCATCTTCGCCGTAGGCGATTGCGGCGTGGTCAGCGCCGCGCCCCGGCCGCCCTCGGGGGTATGGGCGGTGCGGGCGGCCCCCACCCTGGCGGCCAACCTGGCCCGCTGCCTGACGGCCGGGGAACCGCCCCAGAGGCTGCGGGCATGGCGGCCCCAGCGCCGGGCCCTGCAGTTGCTCGCCGACCTCAGCCCTGACGGAGCACCGGCGGCGATCGCCCTGTGGGGGCCCCTGGCCCTGGGGCCGAGCCGGCTGCTGTGGCACTGGAAACAGCACATCGACCGCCAGTTCATGGCCCGCTTCCAGCAGGCCGGGGCCATGGGGGGCAGGGAGGCCCAGGGCAGGGATGAACCGATGGCCTGCCGTGGCTGCGCGGCCAAGCTGGCGCCAGCCACCCTGGAGGCGGGCCTGCGCCAGGCGGGGCTGGGGGGGGGCGCCGAGGACGCCGCCGTGGTGGGCCAGCTCCAGGACGGCGCGCTGCTGCTGCAGAGCGTGGATGGCTTTCCTGCCCTGGTGGACGACCCCTGGCTCAATGCCAGGCTCACCACCCTGCATGCCTGCAGCGACCTCTGGGCCAGCGGCGCCCGGGTGCACAGTGCCCAGGCCGTGGTCACCCTGCCGGAGGCGGCACCGCCGATCCAGCAGCAGCTGCTGGCGCACACCCTGGCCGGCATCCGCTCGGTGCTCGCCCCCCTGGAGGCGCAGCTGGTGGGCGGCCACACCCTGGAGGCCCGCGACGGCGGCGGCCTGGCCCTCAGCCTGAGCGTGAACGGCACCGTGGCGCCGGCCCGCCACTGGCCGAAGGGCCCCCTCCGCGCCGGGCAGGCCCTGCTCCTCACCCGGCCCCTGGGCACCGGCGTGCTGTTCGCCGCCGCCATGGCCGGGGACGCCAGGGCGGCATGGATCGACGCCGCCCTGGAGCAGATGCAGCAGAGCCAGGCACCACTGGTGCCCCTGCTGCAGGAGCTGGGCTGCAGCGCCTGCACGGACGTGACCGGCTTCGGCCTGCTGGGCCATCTCGGCGAGATGCTGGCCGCCAGCCCCGCCCACCTGGGGGTGCGGCTGTACAGCGGCGCCGTGGCGGCCCTGCCGGGGGCCCTGGAGCTGCTGGGCGGGGGCCATGCCAGCAGCCTGGCCCCCGCCAACGCCCGGGCCCTCGCCCTGCTGGAGGGTCCGGTGATGCTCCAGGGCCCAGCCAGCGCCGCCCTGCAGGGCCTGCTCATCGACCCCCAGACCTGCGGGCCCCTGCTGGCGGCAGTTCCCGCCACGGCGGCGGAGACCGCCCTGGAGCAGCTGGGCCAGCGTGGCTTCAGGGAGGCCCGGCTGGTCGGTGAGGTAGGGGCCCCAGGGGCAGACCTGAGAGAATGACTGTCATCCTGCAGATCCCCTTGTCCGCCCTCACCCGCTGCCTGGAGGAAGAGGCGGCCGCGATTGCCGCCACCGCCCAGCGGCTGGATGCCGGCCAGGTGGAGCTGGCCCTGCGCCAGCTGGAGGCCTGCCGACAGCGGCGCGCCAAGCTGGTGATCACCGGGGTGGGCAAGAGCGGCATCGTGGCCCGCAAGATCGCCGCCACCTTCTCGTCCATCGGGCTGACGGCGGTGTTCCTCAACCCCGTGGATGCCCTGCATGGCGATCTGGGGATCGTCCATGCCGACGATGTGGCCCTGTTGCTCTCCAACAGCGGCGAAACCGAGGAGCTGCTGGCGATCCTTCCCCACCTGAAACGGCGGGGCACGGCGCGGATCGCCCTGGTGGGGCGGATCGGCTCCAGCCTGGCCCGGGGCTGCGACGTGGTGCTCGACGGCTCGGTGGACCGGGAGGTCTGCCCGCTGAACCTGGCGCCCACGGCCAGCACGGCGGTGGCCATGGCGATCGGCGATGCCCTGGCGGCGGTGTGGATGGAGCGGGCCGGCATCTCGCCTGAGGATTTCGCCATCAACCACCCGGCGGGCTCCCTGGGCCGCCAGCTCACCCTCACCGTGGCGGAGGTGATGGTGCCGGCCAGCGAGCTCACCCCCCTAGCGCCGGATGCGCCGCTGCCGGAGGTGATCGCCCACCTCACCCAGGGCAGCGCCAGCCGGGGCAGCCTCGGAGCCAGCTGGGTGCATGCCCCGGGCGAGCCCACCCGACTGGCGGGCCTGATCACCGATGGCGACCTGCGCCGCACCCTGCAACGGCACGAGCCGGGTGGCTGGGGCCAGGTGACCGCCGCCCAGATGGCCACGGCTGATCCGATCACCGTGACCGCCGAGGTGCTGGCGGCCACGGCCCTGGAACTGATGGAGCGCAATCCTCGCAAGGCGATCTCGGTGCTGCCCGTGGTGGAAGTGGACCAGCCCGGGCGGGTCAGCGGCCTGCTGCGGCTCCACGACCTGGTCCAGGCTGGCTTCAGCCGCAACGGGACCTGAGCGACCTCCACCCGGCTCGCACGTCGCGATCTCAACCCTTTCTCGGCACCTCTTTACCGTCACCGCCGCTACGGAACCCATGACCACCCCCCTGCGCCTGATCGCCGGCCCCTGCGTGATCGAGAACCGCGACCTGGTGCTGCAGGTGGCCGAGCAGGTGAGCGATCTCTGCCGGACGCTGGGCGTCGAGTACATCTTCAAGGCCAGCTTCGACAAGGCCAACCGCAGCTCCGGCAAGTCGTTCCGGGGGCCCGGGCCCGAGGAAGGTCTGGCGATCCTGCAGGAGGTGGGCGAGCGCTTCGAGGTGAAGGTGCTCACCGACATCCACGAGAGCCACCAGGCCGCAGCTGCCGCCCAGGCGGTGGACGTGCTGCAGATCCCGGCGTTTCTGTGCCGCCAGACCGACCTGCTGGAGGCCGCCGCCAAGGCCGTGGCCGGCACGGCCAAGGTGGTGAATGTGAAGAAGGGCCAGTTCCTGGCGCCCTGGGACATGGCCCAGGTGGTGGGCAAGCTGGCGGAATGCGACCTGCAGGCGAGCAGCGGCCGGCTGTGGCTCACCGAGCGCGGCACCAGCTTCGGGTACAACACCCTGGTGGTGGACTACCGCAGCCTGCCCCAGCTGCAGGCCCTGGGCTGCCCGGTGATCTTCGATGCCACCCATGCGGTGCAGCAACCGGGGGGGCGGGGCAGCAGCTCAGGCGGCCAGCGGGAGTTCGTGGCGCCCCTGGCCCGGGCCGCCGTGGCGGTGGGGGTGGACGGGCTGTTCATGGAGGTGCACCCCGACCCCGAGAACGCCCTGAGCGACGGGCCGAACATGGTGCCGCTGCACCGGCTGGAGGCGCTGCTGGTGCAGCTGCTGGCGATCCGGGAGGCCGTGGAAGGCGGCATGGCGGTGAGCACGCTGTGAGCGGCCTCGGTCTGCGCTCCCGCCTGCGGGGCCGGTTGCTGCGCCCCCGTCTGCGCCGGATCCAACTGCTGGTGTGCGATGTGGACGGAGTGCTCACCGACGGCGGCCTCCACTACGACGAGGACGGCCGGGTGGTGAAGCGCTTCGATGTGCGCGACGGCCTGGCGGTGCGCATGCTGCAGCGCGCCGGCATCGCCGTGGCCCTGCTCAGCGGCGGCCGCAGCGGCGCCATCGAACAGCGGGCCCGCCACCTGGGCATCGAGCACTGCCGCACGGGCGTCGGCGACAAGCAGGCCGGCCTGGCCCAGTTGCACGGCGAACTGGGCATGGCCCGGGAGGCCACCGCCTTCCTCGGCGACGACCTCAACGACCTGGCCGTGCGGCCCGTCACCGGCCTGCTGGTGACCCCGGCCAACGGGGCCCCGGGCCTGCGCCGCCAGGCCGACTGGGTGCTGCGCAGCCGCGGCGGCGACGGTGCCCTGCGGGAGCTCACGGAGACCCTGCTGGCCAGCCAGGGGCGGCTGCAGGAGCTGCACCGCAACGGCTGGCGTGAGGGCAACGGCTGATCCGCTCAGCTGGCCTGCCGGGCCGCCAGCAGCTGGCGAGCCTGTTCCAGCTGATCGGGGGTGTCCACCGAGAAACAGTCCGCATCCACCGCGAAGGTGGCGATGGGGATGCCCGCCTCGATCAGACGCAGCTGCTCCAGCTTCTCCAGGTCCTCCAGCGGCGAGGGCGGCAGCCCGCTCCAGCCGGCCAGCACATCGGCCCGGTAGCCGTAGATGCCCACGTGGCCCCAGTGGGTGGTGCGGCTGGGCCACTGCTCCGGGGGCAGGTCGCGCACATGGGGCAGGGCACTGCGGGAGAAGGTGATCGCCCGGCCATCGCTGGCTCGCAGCACCTTCACCACATTGGGGTCGTGAATCTTCGAAGCCGGGAGCGGATACACGGGTGTGGTCACCGGCAGCCAGCCACCGGCAGGATCCGCCGCCCGGGCCACCATCGCCTCCACAATCGCCGGATCCAGCAGGGGCTGGTCGCCCTGCACGTTGATCACCAACGTGTCCTCTGGAGCCGCGCCACCGGACGCCACCAGCTGGTCCAGCACCGAAGCCAGTCGCTCACTGCCGCTGCTGCAGGTCTCAGCGGTGGCCAGGCCGGCAAAGCCCCAGTCGCGTACGGCCTTGAGCACCTCAGCACTGTCAGTGCAGGCCAGCACCGCGGCCACCCCATCGGCCCGGCGGCAACGCTCCAGCACATGGCGCAGCATCGGCCGGCCACCGATGTCGGCCATCACCTTGCCCGGCAGCCGCGACGAGGCCAGCCGCGCCGGCACGGCCACCACCACCGCCCCCTTTGCCATCAGCAGCGCTCCTCGGCCAGTCGGATCGAGCGTAGGCGGCGCAATTCGGCCCCCAGTTCAGGCCCGGGCCGCCAGCCCGCCGCCAGCAGCTGCTCGGCGGTGCGGGCCGGCCTGAGGAAGCGCCAGCGCAGCAGCCAGCGCAGCAGCGGCCGCCGCGGACCGTCACCGGCGGCCAGCGCCATGGCCACCGCCTCGGGGCCGTGGCCATGGGCCTCCAGCAAGGCACACCAATCTTGGACAGACAGGCGCTCACCCCGTCCCGGAAGGGCGCTGCGCAGGGCCAGCCAACGGTCCAGGAGCCGATGCTGACGGTGGGGAAGCTGCAGCCGCTCGGCCACGGCCAGGGGGTCTCGGGCCCCGGCCACCAGGGCCACCAGGCGCGGCAAACCCAGACGCACGGCCCACTGGATCCGGCGACACCAACGCCGGTCGTCCTGAAGCGCGGGATCCAGCAACACCAGGCCGCCCCACAGTTGGAGCGCCGTCAGCGCTGCCCACCAGGGCTCCCGCTCCAGGAGCAACTCCAGCTCCATGCGCAGGCGGGTGCCCAGCGCCGGCGGCGCCAGGCCAGGAGGATCGCCTGGCCGCCAGGGCCAGGGCCAGGCCGCCAGGGTGGCGCGCGCCTGGACCTGGGCATCCTCCGCCAGGGAAAAACCGAGCCTGGCGGCGTAACGGGCACCGCGCACCAGCCGGGTGGGATCGTCGCGGATGCTGGCGGCATGGAGCAGGCGCAGCGTGCGCCGCTGCAAATCCAGCTGGCCCCCGTGGGGATCCAGCAGCTGGCCAGTGCCGAGATCGAGGGCGATGGCATTGATGCTGAAGTCGCGCCGGGCCAGGTCATCCGCCAGGGCACCGAGGGTGACCCGGGGATTCTCGGCGGGCACCGGATAGGTCTCGGCCCGGGCGGAGGCCACATCGAGCAGCACCGCCTGTCCGGCGATCACCACCTCCAGTTCCACGGTGCCGAACGCGCCATGCTCCCGAGCAGCCCGCAAGGCCCCGGCCGGCCATTGCTGCGCCAATCGACCGACAAACGCGCTGGCCTGGCCTTCCACCACCAGATCCAGATCGGGCAGGCCTCGCCAGGGGTCGTTGTGAACCCGGTGCAGCAGGAGATCCCGCACGGCCCCTCCCACCAGGGCCACCTGGCAATCCGCGGCGGCGGCGGCGAGCTGGCGAAGCAGGCTGGGGGGCAGGCCGGGGATATCCATGGAGCTGGCATGGCAGGCACCCGGCCAAAGCGGGCACTCCGGGAGCGTGCCACACCAGCGCTTGGCGGATCAGTCCCAGAGGCGGAAAGCGGCGTCACGGGACGCAAACCACTCGGCCGCCAGCGCCCCCCCGGCGTGGCGATAGTCGCTGAACCAGGGACCGCCCTTGGTCCAGTGCACCAACAGCGGCCCGCCTTGCTCGGGCTCCAGGATCGGCGGCTCCTGAACATCGATCAGATGGTTCCAGCGCTGGGCCGGCAGAGCACCGATCGCGTCGTCCTCCAGCCACTCAAAGCGATGCAGGGCCAGACCGGTGGCCGTGTTCACGTAGTCCGGCGTGAGCGCGGTGCAGCGCGAGCAGTTGAAGAGCATCAGGGAGCTCCAGTTCTTGCGCGCGTAGCGGGTCTGCACAGCTCCGAGGAATTTCACCGTTTCCTCGGGCTCGTGATGGTGCTTCACCACCATCAGGGCATGGCGATCATCCCTGCAGGCCCACAGCTCGGCGAGATCACCGCGACACAACATGTCGCAGTCCATGAACACCGCCCAGCCCTGGTAGCCCATCAGATAGGGCACCAGAAAACGGCTGAATGAAAACTCAGTGCTCTGCTGGGGATTGCGCTCCCGGTTGAACACGCCTGTCAGCTGGGAGGCCACGATCGGCGTGATCGCCAGGGGCAGGCTGCTGTGCTGATAGAGGCTGTCGATCAGCACATTCACCGCCGCCCGCTCATGGGGGTCGTAGCCCACAAACACCGGCACAGGCACAGCAGAAGACATCGGCAATGCGGCAGAGCATCGGCCCGCCGAGCACGGGCCAGAACATTTTTATAGCACTATCACGCCTTCGTGATATCAAGAGGGATGCTGGTCCGCCTCAAGCGGCCGGATCGGCGCCAGGCGGGGATCCAGGATTTTCGGGCCCATCCCCTCGAACTTCACGGCCAGGGAGATCTTCTCGCCACTGCCGAACAGGTGCGTCACCCGGCCCTCCCCGAAGGCGGCATGGCGCAGGCGGTCACCCACCGCCCAGTTGCGGCCGGGCTGGGCCGAGCCCCGCCGCCGCACCGCATTGCTGGGGGCAGCGGCCGCCCCGCCGCCGGCCACCCGCCGGCTCTCCTCGCGATCGACGCGGGTGAGCCGATCGAGCCGCTGCTCGCGCCGGATCGCCGCGCCGCCGCTGCGGGGGATGTCGCCCTGCACCAGCTCCTCGGGCAGCTCCGAGAGAAATACCGAGGGCACGGCCGGCTCGCGCATGCCACCCCAGAGGCGCCGCTCGCTGGCATGGGAGAGAAACAGCCGCTCCTTGGCGCGGGTGATGCCCACGTAACAGAGCCGCCGCTCCTCCTCCAGGGAGGCGGGATCGTCGAGGGAGCGGTAGCTGGGAAACAGGCCCTGCTCCATGCCCACCAGAAACACCACCGGAAACTCCAGACCCTTGCTGGCGTGCAGGGTCATCAGCGTCACCCGGTCCTGGTCAGTGTCCTTGGAGTCGGCGTCGCTGGCCAGGGCCGCCGAGGCCAGGAAATCCTCCAGGGAGCCCTCCTCGTTCTCCTCCTGGTATTGCAGGGCGGCGTTCACCAGCTCGTTGAGGTTGCGGCGCCGGTCTTCGGCCTCATCGGTGCCGGTGGCGATCAGCTCGGCCAGATAGCCGCTCTGCTCCATCACCTTCTGCACCAGCGCCGAGGGCGGCGCGTCCTGGGCCGAGCGCTGCAGGTCGTTCACCAGCTCACAGAACTGCAGCAGCCCCTTGGCCGAGCGCCCCCCCAGGGAGCGCACCGCCTCGGCATCACTCACCACATCCCAGAGGGGGATGCCCAGCTGGCCCGCGGCATCGGTGAGGCGCTCGATCGTGGTCTTGCCGATGCCGCGCTTGGGCACGTTCAGCACCCGCAGCAGGCTCACCGTGTCGGCCGGGTTCACCAGCAGCTTGAGGTAGGCGAGCACGTCCTTGATCTCGCGCCGGTCGTAGAAGCGCAGGCCGCCCACCACGATGTAGGGAATGCCCCAGCGCACCAGCGATTCCTCCATCGCCCGCGACTGGGCGTTGGTGCGATACAGCACGGCCATGTCGCCCCAGCGCAGCTCGTCGTGGGCGGCGTCGAGCATGCGCATGCGGTGCACCACCGCCTCGGCCTCGGCGATCTCGTCGTCGCAGCGGGTGAGGGTGATCGGCTCGCCCTCGCCGCGGGTGGGGCGCAACACCTTGTCGATGCGCTCGCTGTTGTGGGCGATCAGGGCGTTGGCCGCCTCCAGGATCGTGGCGGTGGAGCGGTAGTTCTCCTCCAGCTTCACCATCGTGCGGGTGGCGTCATCGGCGGCCCCGTCGCCGAAGTCGTCCTGGAAGCCCATCAGGATCGTGAAGTCGGCGGCGCGGAAGCTGTAGATGCTCTGGTCGGCGTCGCCCACCACGAACACCGAGCGGCCGTTCCAGTCGTCGAAGGCGTCGGGATCGCGGCCGTCAGTGACCAGCAGCTTGATCAGGTCGTACTGGGTGCGGTTGGTGTCCTGGTATTCATCCACCAGCACGTGGCGGAAGCGGCGGTGCCAGTAGTGGCGCACCTGCTCGTGCTGGCGCAGCAGCTGCACAGGGAGCAGCAGCAGGTCGTCGAAGTCGAGGGCGTTGTTGGCGGCCAGGGCACGGCGGTAGAGCCGGTAGGCCTCCGCCTCCTTGCGGCCGCGCATCCCCTCCGCCTTCGCTTCCATCTGCTCCGGCAGCCAGCCCTGGTTCTTGGCGTTGCTGATCGCCCAGCGCACCTTCTTGGGCTCGAAGCGCTTGGGGTCGAGGCCCAGCTCCTGGGTCACGATCTCCTTCACCAGGCTCTGGGCATCCCCCTCGTCGTAGATCGAGAACTGGCGCGTCCAGCTCAGGCCCTCCGGGTCCTTGAACTTGTCGATGTCGAAGCGCAGCAGCCGCGCGAACAGGGCATGGAACGTACCGATCCAGAGGTCCTTGATCACCTCGCGGTAGATGCGGCTGCGCAACTGGCGCTGCTCCACCGCCGGCAGGGTGCTCCAGGGCTGGCCGAACTGGCTCTGGGCCAGCTTCTGGGCCAGCAGCAGCTCCAGCCGCTCCTTCATCTCACGGGCGGCCTTGTTGGTGAAGGTCACGGCCAGCAGCTCGGCCGGATCCACGCCGTGGTGGCCCACCAGGTGGGCAATGCGGTGGGTGAGGGCCCGGGTCTTGCCACTGCCGGCGCCCGCCACCACCAGCAGGGGGCCGGTGTGGTGGTCCACCGCCCGGCGCTGGGCGTCGTTGAGGCCGGCAAGGAATGCGCTCATGGGCTCGACCCTAGGCAAAGTGGCGGGCCAGACCCGCGGGCAGGCGCTGGCTCAAGCGTTGCCGCCAGAGCTGCAGCCGCAACTGCACCAACGCGGGGGCCCGCAACGGCGCTTCGCCGGCCTGCAGGCGATCCAGGTGGGCGTTGATCGCCTGCAGCGCCTGGCGCCAACGCTCCCGCAGCCGCGGTTCGCTGAAGTCCGCCAGCAGCTCCTCCAGCCGGCGTGGCGACGGCAGCCAGGGGCCCGGATCGGCCACCGCCGCGGCGATCCGCTCCACGTCGACCGCCAGGGTGCCGGCGCCGATCTGGTGGGCGGTGACGCCGGGGTCGAGGGTGTCGGCCAGGGCGTGGTTGAAGCTGCTGAACAGCACGCAACCGCAGGCCAGGGCCTCGATCGGCGGCAGGCCGAAGCCCTCGCTCACGCCGCTGCAGCGCCAGTGGTCAGCCGAGTCGTAGAGCACCACCCTGGCGCTGTTGAACAGGTCCACCAGGTCATCCACCCAGCCGTCCTGCACCACCACCGCCAGGCCGCGGGCGCGCAGGGCGGGCACCAGCCGCTCCAGCACGTAGGCACTGCACTTGCGCTTCTGCACCAGCACATCGATGGAGCGGCCTCCGGGGGCACGCTCACCGCCCAGATTGTGGGGCCGATCGCCGCGGGCCAGCCAGCGCTCCTCCAGGGCATTGGGCACCAGGAACAGGGGATTGCGGCTGGCCCACTGGCCCCAGTAGCCGAGCGTGTTGCGGCTCACCGCCAGCACCGGCACCCCTGGCGGCAGCCGGAAGCCATAGCCGCTGCTGTGGGCGTGGTAGGCCACCGGCCGCCCCCGCAGGGCCCGCAGCTGGCGCGGCACATCGAAGCCCCAGCTCACGATCCACAGCACCTGATCGGCGGCGGCGCTGCCAGGGGGCTCCGCCTTGAGCAGATCGGCCAGAAAGGGCAGACCCGGCTCGCGCTGCCGGTAGGTCACCAGCGCGGTGGGCACCAGCTCCCCGAGCAGGCGAGCCGTCTGCTGCTCCACCAGCAGGCCACCGCAGCGGAAGCGACCGCTGGTGCCCGGCACCAGAAAGCGGAGGGAACGCAAGGAGCGGGTTACGTAGGCAGAACCAGACTCTGGCTCAGGCCGCCACCACCTCCGTGCTGCCGGCGCGCTGGCGGCGGGTGAGGAAGCCGAACAGCACCTTGCCGATGGCGGCGATCAGGTTGCCCTCCAGCTCCTGGAACATCTTCATGTTGAGGTGGAAGGCGTGGTTGGCCTCCTCCACGATGCGATCGGCCATGGCCTGGTCGATCGGCAGGCCATCCAGGGTGGCGCGGTAGTTGGTCTTGAAGCCCTTCTCGTCGGGGATGGCGTCGAACTCGTAGAAGCGCAGGCCGTCGTGCTCGCCGAGATTCATGGCCTTCTGGGCGATGGCCTTGAGGATCTGGCCGCCGGAGAGGTCGCCGATGTAGCGGGTGTAGTGGTGGCCCACCAGCAGCTCGGGAGCCTCGGCCGCCACCTGGTGGAGGCGGGCCACGTACTCCTGGGCCGCGGGTGTGGGCTTGACGCTGCTGCGCCAGCCGTCCCCGAAATAGAAGGCCAGGTCCTGCTCCAGGCTCTCGCGGCGGTTGAGCTCGGGGAAGCCCACGGGGCCCACCACCGGATGGCCGGCGGCCCGCAGCCTGCCGATCTCCTGCTCCATCGCGTCATACACGAAGTAGAGGTCGGCCACCAGGGTGCGGTAGCTGGCCTTGTCCACCACCCCCTTGAGGAAGCAGCTCACGAAGCCGGTGTTCTCGGCCATGGTGTGCGACTTCTTGGTGCCTTCACGCAACTGGGAAGCGAGGGCGACGGGCATGGCCAGGCGAGGGCGCAACGGGAGCGAGAGGCCAAATTAGGTGCGGCCTCCGCCGCAGCGCCGTCAAGGTTGCGAAGGATTACGCCGCGGACAACAGGGCACAGGTCAGGTACCTAACCTGTTAGCTGGTCAGAAAATCAGCTGTTCCGAAAGGGGCGTCTGAAAGAGGCGATGGCGCACGAGCACCCACGGCCAGCGAGCTGCACCGGCCCGGTCAGTGCCCAACAGGCCAAGGCCCAGTTTTCAGCCCTGCTCGACCGGGTGGAGCAGGGGGAACATCTGGTCATCACCCGCCGCAACCGTCCGATCGCCGAACTGCGGCCCACGCAACCGCCCTTGCCCATGGCACCCCGCCCCCTGGGCCAGGCCGACGACGCCGGCACGCCCATCCCAGCAGCGTTCTTCGAACCACTGCCCGCCGACCTGCAGGCGGCCTTTGAAGGGGAGACACCTTGAGCCCCATCCGGGATGGCGCCGGGCTGCTGCTCGACACCTGCACCTTCCTGTGGATGGTACGCACACCGAATGAACTCTCAACAGCGGCCCGCGAAGCCGTGGTGGATCCGGCCGTGCCGGTCTATCTGAGTGTGGTGAGCCAGTGGGAGCTCACGGTGAAAGCACTGGCCGGAAGGCTGCCCCTGCCGGACGACCCCGCCAGCTATGCGCGGAAGGAACGGCAGCGCCATGGCGTCCTCCCCCTTTCCCTGGAGGAGGATGCTCTGCGCCACCTTCCGAAGCTCCCCGATCACCATCGCGACCCTTTTGATCGGATGTTGATCTGTCAGGCCATCGACAACGGCCTGGTCCTGGTGACCCCAGACCCCCAGATTCATCGCTATCCGGTGCGGTTGCTCTGGTGACGTGCGGTTGCTCTGGTGAAAAGAGGCGCCCGCTGCCCTTCAGGCCGCGGCGGCGTCAGCACCAGCGCCATTGAAGAGGTCGAACAGCTCGCGGCAGAAGCTCTGCAGCTTGTCCACCACCGCCGGATCGGGCAGATGGCTGCCACTGCACTGCCAGTCGCCCACCGTGGCCAGCCGCCAGCGCTCCGATTCGTAGGTGAGCCCGCGCACCACCACCCCCAGCAGCCGGGGCCGGCCACTGGCGGGTGCCGCGTCGAGGCGCAGCTGCACCAGCACCGAGCGGCACTGGTTGCGGGGGTTCCAGCCCGGGAAGTGAAAGGAGAGATCCACGCTCTCCGCCTCGGCCCAGGCGCGGGTGAGCGGGTCATCGCGCCAGGGGGTGAGATTGGCGCGTGCGGCGGGAAACCGACTGCGGAACAGGGCGGCCACCGAGGCGATCGCCTGGGCCAGCTCCAGATTGCGGGCCTGGTCGGCAGCGTTCATGCCGTTTCCCCTGAGCAGAACCGCAGATCACAGAAACCTAGGCTCGCCAAACCGCAACTGCCGCACGAATGGCTACCAGCTCCGCCAGCGCTTCGGTCCAGTACGAGAAGCTCACGCCCCCCAGCGCGGGCACGGCGATCCGCTTCGAGAACGGCCAGCCGGTTGTGCCCAACGACCCGATCATCCCCTTCATCCGCGGGGACGGCACCGGTGTGGACATCTGGCCCGCCACCCAGAAGGTGCTGGACGCGGCCGTGGCCAAGGCCTACGGCGGCGAGCGACGCATCGAGTGGTTCAAGGTGTACGCCGGCGACGAGGCCTGCGACCTCTACGGCACCTATCAGTATTTGCCGGAGGACACCCTCAGTGCCATCCGCGACTACGGCGTGGCCATCAAGGGACCCCTCACCACCCCGATCGGCGGCGGCATCCGCTCGCTGAACGTGGCCCTGCGCCAGATCTTCGACCTCTACTGCTGCGTGCGCCCCTGCCGCTACTACGAGGGCACCCCCAGCCCCCACAAGCGGCCCCAGGACCTGGACGTGGTCGTCTACCGGGAGAACACGGAGGACATCTACATGGGGATCGAGTGGGAGGCCAGCGATCCGGTGTGCCTCGAGCTGATCCAACACCTCAACGAGGTGGTGATCCCGGCCAACGGCAAGCTCGGCCAGCGCCAGATTCCGGCGGGCTCAGGCATCGGCATCAAGCCGGTGAGCAAGGCGGGCACCCAGCGGCACGTGCGCAAGGCAATCCAGCACGCCCTGGGCCTGGAGGGCAACAAACGCCACGTGACCCTGGTGCACAAGGGCAACATCATGAAGTTCACGGAAGGGGCCTTCCGCGACTGGGGCTACGAGCTGGCCACCAGCGAATTCCGCGACGTCTGCGTCACCGAGCGGGAGAGCTGGATCCTCGACAACCTGGCGCGCAACCACGGCCTCAGCATCGAGGACAACGCCCGTCTGATCGAGCCCGGCTACGACAGCCTCACCCCCGAGAAGAAGCAGGCAGTGGACGAGGAGGTGAAGGCGGTGCTGGCCGCCATCGGCGAGAGCCACGGCTACGGCAAGTGGAAGAGCATGGTGCTCGTCGACGACCGCATCGCCGACAGCATCTTCCAGCAGATCCAGACCCGGCCCCAGGAGTATTCGGTGCTCTGCACCCTCAACCTCAACGGCGACTACATCTCCGATGCGGCGGCGGCGGTGGTGGGCGGCCTGGGCATGGCCCCTGGCGCCAACATCGGCGACAACGCGGCGATCTTCGAGGCCACCCACGGCACCGCGCCCAAGCATGCCGGCCTCGACCGCATCAACCCCGGCTCGGTGATCCTCAGCGGCGTGATGATGCTGGAGTACATGGGCTGGCAGGAAGCGGCCGATCTGATCACCGAGGGGATCAGCGCCGCGATCGCCAACGGGGAGGTCACCTACGACCTGGCCCGGCTGATGGAACCGCGGGTGGAGCCGGTGAGCTGCTCCGGCTTCGCCGAGGCGGTGGTGCGCCACTTCGGCGGGTGACGATCCACGGCTGAGGGGTTGCCGCGGGGCTCCGCCGCGGCCATGGGCGTCAGACTGCCCCCATGAATGGCTCCGGCATCCCAGCCCTCCCCCAGCCCCTCGCCAGCGGGTCGGCCACCGACCCCTGCGTGCACTGCGGCTTCTGCCTGCCCACCTGTGCCAGCTACCGGGTGCTGGGCACGGAGATGGATTCGCCGCGGGGCCGCATCCACGCCCTCAAGGCGATCGAGGCCGGGGAACTCGTTCTCGATGCCACGGTGGCCCAGCACTTCGACAGCTGCCTGGGCTGCTTCGCCTGCGTGACGGCCTGCCCTTCGGGGGTGCGCTACGACCAGCTGATCGAGGCCACCCGCCCGAAGCTCAACGCGCCGGAGCTGCGCAGCCCGGCCCAGCGGGCGTTCCGGCGCCTGCTGTTCGCCCTGCTGCCCTACCCGCAGCGGCTGCGGGCCCTGCTCACGCCCCTGCGGGCCTACGCCGGCACGCCGCTGCAGGGTCTGGCCCGCCGCAGCGGGCTCACCCGGCTGTTCGGTCCCCAGATTGAGGCGATGGAGCGGCTGCTACCGCCCCTGGCCCCTGAGGCGTTCGCCGACTCCTTCCCGCTGGTGGTGCCGGCGGAGGGGGAAAAGCGTGCCCGGGTGGGCCTGCTGCTGGGCTGCGTGCAGCGCCTGTTCGACCCCCAGGTGAACGCGGCAGCGGTGGCGGTGCTGAGCGCCAACGGCGTGGAGGTGGTGATCCCCCCCCAGCAGGGCTGCTGCGGCGCCGTCACCCACCACCAGGGCGAACTGGGCCAGACGCGGGAGCTGGCAGCGGCGGTGATCGACAGCTTCGCGGCGGTGGTGGGGCCGGGCCGCCCGGCGGGAGAGGAGCCGCTCGATGCGGTGCTGGTGGCGGCCTCCGGCTGCGGCCACACCCTCAAGCACTACGACGCCATCCTGGCCACCGACCCCGCCTGGGCCGAGCGGGGCAGCGCCTTCGCCGCCCAGGTGCTGGATGTGCACCAGTTCCTGCAACGCCTGGGCCTGAGCGAGGCCTTCAGCGCCCGCCTCGCCCCCCTGTCCCACGCCGACGGCAGCCCGGCCAGCGCCGAACGGCCCCTGGCGGTGGCGTATCACGATGCCTGCCACATGCTCCACGGCCAGGGCATCAGCGCCGAGCCGCGGGCCCTGCTGCGCCGCATCCCCCACCTGCTGCTGCGCGAGGCCAGCGAGGCGGGCGTGTGCTGCGGCAGCGCCGGCATCTACAACCTGGTGCAGCCCGAGGAGGCCGCCGAGCTGGGCCGGATCAAGGCGGCCGATCTGGGCGGCACCGGCGCGGCGCTGGTGGCCAGCGCCAACATCGGCTGCACCCTCCAGATCCGCCGCCACCTGGAGGAAGGCGGCCATCCCCAGGCGGTGCTGCACCCCCTGCAGCTGCTGGAGCACAGCTGGCGGGCCGGGGGCGGCAGGGCATGAACCGCGACGCCCCCAACCTGGCGGTGCTGATCGACTCCGACAACGCCCAGGCGGCGGTGATCAGCGACCTGCTGGCGGAGGTGGCCCAGGTGGGCACCGCCACCGTGAAGCGGGCCTACGGCGACTGGACCACGCCCCAGCTGGGCAGCTGGAAGGAGGTGCTCAACGTGCACGCGATCGTGCCGGTGCAGCAGTTCAGCTACACCACGGGGAAGAACGCCACCGATTCGGCCCTGATCATCGACGCCATGGACCTGCTCCACGGCGGCCGGGTGGACGGCTTCTGCCTGGTGTCGTCCGACAGTGACTTCACCCGCCTGGCCACCCGCATCCGCGAGCAGGGGCTGCTGGTGATCGGCTTCGGCGAGCGCAAGACCCCGAAGGCCTTCGTGGCCGCCTGCGACCGCTTCCTCTACACCGACATCCTCAGGCGCGGCAGCAGCGGAGGCCCCAGCTCCGGCTCCAGCCAGCGCCGGCCAGCCGACGACGAGGGAGCCCCGCCGCTGAAGCCCTTCCTGTGCGAGGCGATCACGGCCGTCACCCAGGACGACGGCTGGGCGCCCCTGGGCATGGTGGGCAGCCTGCTGCAGAAGAACGACCCCGCCTTCGACGCCCGCAACTACGGCTTCCGCAAGCTCAGCGAACTGGTGAAGGGCCAGCCCTACCTGAACGTGCGGGAGGTGCCCATGGGGCCGGGCAGCCAGCAGATGCACCTGTTCGTGCAGGTGCGATGAGCGAGAGCAGCCCCCAACGGCCTGTCCGTCTGCCCGCGCCTGATGGCAACAAAAAACCCCTGCCATTGGCAGGGCTGGAGAAGAAGGGAATCCAGATCAGGCCTGGGGCGGTGTCCTCACAGGAGCGGTGATGCGACGCCGAATCCGCCGGCTCCAGCCGTAGGCAGCGGCTGCGCCGAACAGGGGCAAGGGGCCAGGAACCTCTGCAGGAGGTCCAACGATCAGATTGATGGATTCTGATGTGCCATCAATGCTCCAGGTGCCTACAAGACCGGGGACGGTGAAACCCTGGGAGGCAAGGCTAGTGCCGCTGAAGGTTGCACTGCTCAGGAATGGCTGGCCTGTCACATATGACGGATCAATGGCATAAATTTGACCAAATGGGCCACTTGTAGCAAGGACAAAGAATGGGCCAAACACAGAAGCCGCAGAAGATAAAGATGCCGTTCCACCAAACCCAGCCAGACCGGTTATCGAATACAGCGGGGATGGAGTATCAACGCCAGTGCAAATGATAGATGGCGAAAGCAACACTCCGTTGGCCCCGCAATTCTGAGAAAACACTTGATTGCCAAGCTCAGACAATGTTCCCGAAGTAACGACCTTCAGGTCAGGGCCATCGTCAAAAATATTGATATTGAGAATAGCTTTGGCCGGATTTGCATTCAAATACAGTGCAATCGATACTGAAATAAAGACAAGTTTTTTGGATATTTTGATTAAATGTTGGTTAATATTTTGCATGATTTGTATGCAACATTCTAATCATCCCCCCGAGCCTTTGCAGCCGCAGTAGTAGACGCTTTCCCGATTGACCCAGGCAGCAGGTCGTTTTTCCTGGCGGTGGATCCGTTTGGCTTCTGGCTCCTGACCGACATGAGCCCCGGATTCCCTGAGCCAGCCGGCTGCGCGTCGTGCCCTGGTCCAACCCGCGTTTGCGGGGAAGCAGCGGCGGCGCTGGGGTTCCGTCGCCCAGTTCCGTCGCCCATCGATTCCCCGCGCGACCCAGGCGGACCACTTAGTCTAAATGACTATTTGGTTGATTGGTCATGCGCAAGGTTGGTCTGGCAGAGGCCAAGGCCCAGCTCTCGGCGCTCCTCGCTGCCGTGGAGGCCGGTGAAGAGGTGGTGATCACCCGCCGCGGCAGGCCCGTGGCCCGGGTGGTGCGGGAGAAGCCTGCTGTCATGCCCGCCTCAGGCTGGGCGAGGCGACTGCGGGAGCTGCATCGCGATCAGCCACCGCTGCAGGGTTCGGCCGTGGAGCTGCTGCGGGAGCTGCGGGATCATGAGCCTTGACACCCAGCGCCGGCAGCTTCTATCTCGACACCTGCCTGTTGATCTCGCTGTTTCACAACGACAGCGGCTACGCCGCTGCCGAGGCCTGGTTGGTGGCGGCGGCGGAGGACGAACTCTGGATCAGCCACTGGGTGCTTCTGGAATTCGCCTCGGCGACCACGGTGCGACTTCGCCGTGGCGACCTGAACGCCGCCAAGGCCGAACCCCTGCGGGCGACTCTGGAGGCCTTCCGCCGGGAGCGGCTCGGGATGCTGGAGCCGCGGGGGGATGACTTTCTGTGCGCCCAACGATGGTTGGAGCAGGCGCCGGCCTGCGGCCTGAAGGGTGCTGACGCCCTGCATCTGGCCATCGCCCATCGCCATGGGCTCACGCTGATCACCGCCGACCAGGCGCTGATCAAGGCAGCCGAGGCGCTCTCGATCCCGGCCCAGCCGGTCGAGTACCCCTAGGGCTCAGGCGAACGGATTGGTTCGCTCCATGTCAAAAGCCCAGCTGATCGCCTTCCTGGCCAGGGTCGACGCCGACGTCGCCCTGAAATTGAAGGTGGATGCGGCCGCCGATGCCAGCGCTGTGGTGGCTGCCATGGTCGCCCTGGGCCTTCAGTTGGGCCCTCAGCAAGGGGAGGGGCTGTGGGTGATGTCGGCAGTGGCGGTCGCGCGCGATCCAGGCGGAATGGATGAGGTGGTGATCACCCGCAGCTGGCTGGAGGGCGACGCCAGCCAGAGCTCTGCAGGTCTTGACAGTCCATGGCCGTAGGCAGCTGGTGCCCCCAGCCTCGGCCGGTAGCGTCTGAAGGCCTGCGGCTGCAGATCCACCCATGGCCATCCCCCGCCTTGGCACCGCCCTGCTGGCCAGCGGCCTGCTCGCCGCCGGCGCCGTGCTCGCCATCGGCCTCAGCGGCCGCGAGGGGGCATCCAGCCAGGCCAGCTCCGCAACGGCCGGCAGCGAGGCTCAAGCTGAGGCTCCAGCCACCGTGCCCAGGCTGGCGCTGCCAACGGATCCCGCCCTGCCCCGCCAGGCCGACGGGCGCCACTACCCGCTGGTGCCAAAGGATCCGGCTGCCACGGCCCGCCTGCTGGCGGCGGTGGAGCAGGCCCTGCGCGATCCGGCCACCCCCGCCGAGCAGCTGCCCCGGCTCGGCCACCAGCAGCAGGTGATCTACCGGGTGCTCTCCCGCGATCCCGAGCGGGCCGCCGCCGTGCAGGCCCTGCTGCCGCAGCAATGGCGTGGGGTGGCCCACCACCACCTGGAGGCCCGGCGCGAATTCCTGGCCATGCACCGCCACCACCGCCGGCCCACCAGCCTGCCGGCCTGGCGGATCATCCCGCCCGCGCCGGCCGAGGAGCTGCTGGCCCACTACCGCAAGGCGGCCGCAGCCACCGGCATCGACTGGGAGGTGCTGGCGGCGATCAACCTGGTGGAGTCGGGCATGGGCCGCATCGACGGGGTGTCGGTGGCCAATGCCCAGGGGCCGATGCAGTTCCTGCCCACCACCTGGGCCCAGGCCGGCGTGGGTGCCGGCAACATCCGCGACCCCCACGACGCGATCCAGGCCGCCGCCCGCTACCTCGTGCGCCGTGGCGGCCTCCAGGACATCCGCAAGGGCCTGTGGGGCTACAACAACAGCGAGCGCTACGGCCGGGCGGTGCTCCACTACGCCGCCCTGCTCAAGGACGACCCACGCGCCTACACCGGCCTGTACCACTGGGAGATCCACTTCCACGCCGAAGCCGGCGACCTCTGGCTGCCGGTGGGCTACAGCCAGAGCCAGCCGGTTGCGGTGGCCACCTGGCTGCAGCGGGTGCCCGCCAGTGCCCCACCCCGTCCCGGAAGCTCAGCCGGCGGCACCGCCCGGGCCCTCCAGTAACCGCCAGGCCGCCACCAGGCTGTCCCCATCCCCCAGGTTGCCGGGGAAGGTCACCACCGGCAGCAGGGGCACGGCGGCCTCCGCCGGGGTGAGCACCAGCGAGAGGCCGGGCGCCAGCTGGCCCTGCAACTCCACCAGGGCCAGCTGCAGACCCTCGGCCAGCAGGGTCTGGCTGGTGGTGCCCCCCTTGCTGATCAGGTAGCCCAGCCCCGGCGCCAGCCGGGCCGCCAGCCGGGCCATCAGCCCCGCCAGGGCCAGGCCCAGCCGCCGCCGCTCGGCGGCATGGCGGCAGTGCAGCTCCCCCCGGCTGGTGAACAGCACCGGCGTGCGCCCACCCGCCAGCAGCGCCTCCAGCCGCGCGCCCCACTCCCGCTCCAGGCTGGCCAGCAGCGTTTCGGGCAGCGGACCCTCCAGCACCCGCGCCAGCCGGGCCACCGGCAGCTCCAGGCCAGCGCAGCCGGGCTGGGCCAGCAGCCGCTCCAGCTGGGCATCGGCCAGGGGCACGTGGGAGCCCACCAGCACCAGTCCCGGCAGGGGCCGGCCGGCCCCATCCCGGCGGCGCAGGGCCGCGAGCCCGGCCGGATCCAGCGGCGGCTCGCCGATCTCCGCCAGGCCGTTGAGCAGGCTGGCAGCGGACTGGAACAGGAACCGCCGCGGCCGGCCCCAGCGCTCGGTGGCGGCTGGCGCCGTGAGCTCCCGCACCGCGGCACCCAGGGCCGCCAGTTGCTGCGGCCGCTCCGCATCCACCGCCACGCAGGGATTGCCCTCGAAACCGGCCAGGCGCCCGCAGAGCTCCTGGAACCCGCTGGCCGTCCCCTCCCCCTGGCGAGCCCCCTCCCCGGTGCCCGCCTCGAGCGCCGCCGCCGCCCGATCCAGCGCCGCCAGGCCGAGCCGCTGCACCGCCGCCGCCGGGATGCGGCCGGCGCTCTTCTCCTCCACCCAGGCGGGCAGAAAGCTGTGGCGGTAGCCGAACAGCCGGTCACGGGCAAAGGCGGTGGTGTGCACCGGCTCCCCTTGCAACAGATGCACCCCATCGCGGGTGGTGCGGCCGCCCGGCAGGAAGGCAGGCACCAGCAGGGTGGCGTCGAAGGGCCCCAGCTCCTCCACCAGCACCTGCACCTCCAGGGGGAAATGGCCCCGCAGGGTGGAGTCGCCCCGGCTCACCAGCAGCCACTGGTCCAGCTCTCCGGCATCCCGGGCCTCGGCCAGGGCCGGCCGCAGCTCCCGGCAGATGGCGCGCAGGCGCTCCCCAGCCGCCTCGGGGGCGAGGGCACGGGTGTTGGCCAGCAGGAACAGGAAGGGGGAGGGATGGGCCAGACCCCGCCGCAGGGTGCGGCGATCCCAGCGCAACAACAGCGGACAGCCGTGCAGGGTCTGAGATCCGGTGGGGTCGTCGTCGAACACGACGACTTTGCGCCTCTCTGCCATGGCACCATCGTGCCGTGATCTGTCCTGAGCCCAGCGAGCTGCAGGAGCTGGTGCGGGACCTGCACCGGCAGGCCTCCCCCTGGCTGCCGGCCGGCAGCGGCAGCCGCCTGGCCTGGGGGCCGGCGGTGCAGGCGGGGCCGGGGCGGAGCGAGCCGCTGGTGCTGAGCACCGGGCGGCTGAACCGGATCCTCAGCTTCAGCCCCGACGATTTCACCGTGACGGTGCAGGCGGGCACACCACTGGTGGAGCTGCAGCAGGAACTGGCCCACCACCGGCAGTGGCTGGCCCTCGACTGGCCCTGGGGCAGCGGCCCGGACGGCAGCGCCAGCGGCAGCGTGGGCGGGCTCGTGGCCCGCGGCCTGGCGGGCGGCGCCCGCCAGCGCTACCTGGGGGTACGCGACCAGCTGATCGGCATCGGCCTGGTGCGGGCCGACGGCACCGCCGCCCGGGCCGGCGGCCAGGTGGTGAAGAACGTGGCCGGGTACGACCTGATGCGCCTGCTCAACGGCAGCTGGGGATCCCTGGCCCTGATCAGCGAACTCACCCTGCGTACCCTGCCCGTTCCACCCGAGCGCCGGGGGCTGTGGCTGCAGGGCCCGGCCGGCGAGCTGGCCGCCATGGCCCGCTGGCTGCTGGATTCCAGCCTCAGCCCCGAGCGGATCGACTGGCAGCAGACCGCTCCGTCCTGTGGGGCCAGCCTCGACAGCCCGGCCAGCCCCAGCAGCGGCCTGCTGCTCAGCCTGGCCAGCATCAGCGCCCAGACCCTCGACGAGCAGATCGCCTGCATCCGCGAGCGCGCCCCGGGCCTGGCGGTGGCGTGCCTGGACGCCGCCGGCCTGCGCCAGCACCTGGGGGCGGGCCTGGGCGGCGGCAGCGGGGCGGCCCTGCCAGCCGCTCCGGCCTGGCTGCTGCGCCTGGGGGTGCGCGCGGCCGAGCTGCCCGGATTGCTGCAGGCCCCTGAGCTGGCGGCGACTAACTGGTGTTTCGCCGCCGGCAGTGGCCTGGGCATGGCCTGGGCCGAGCCCTCCCAGCTGGCGAGCCATCAGGTGGACCAGCTGCGCCGCCGCTGCGGCGCTCTGGGCGGCCATCTCACCGTGCTGCGGCAGCCGGCCGGCAGCCGCATTCCCGCCTGGCTGGATGCGCCCTCCCGGCCGGTGATCGAGGCGATCAAGCGCCAGTTCGACCCGAAACAGCAGCTGGCGCGGGGCCGGCTGCCCGGGGTTCAGCCCCAGGCGTAGGGCCACGACCGCCCGCAGGCAGGCCCGCCAGCCACTCCAGCAGGGCGCTGTTCACCTGCTCCGGCACCTCGTCGTGGGGGCAGTGGCCCGCCTCCAACACCACCTCACTGGTGGCCGCCGGGGCGTGGCGCTGGAAGGCGGCGCGGCGGCCGGCGGCGTTGATCCAGGGGTCGCGGATGCCCCAGAGCAGCAGCAGCGGGCAAGCCAGCTCGGCGAACAGCTCGTCGAGGGGCTGGCCGCGGGGGATGTCGAACACGGTGCGGAACACCCCGAAGGCCCCCGGATCGCGCGAGGGGCGCAGGATCGCCTCCACCAGGTCGTCATCCACGTTGGTGCGGTCCAGATACACCTGGTTGAGGGTGCGGCGGACCGTGGCCGGCCGGCGCATGTTCTCGAACAGCAGCCGCTGCAGCACCGGGCTCCTGAGCAGAGCGCCGCCGATCGTCTGGCGGGCGATGGCCGCCCAGCCCCTGGGCGGAGCCTGTTCATCGCTGAACGGGCCGGCCGCATTGAGCAGCACCACCCCAGCCGCCCCATCCCCCAGGGCAGCACCGGCCGCTAGGGCGGCGAAACCGCCGAGGGAATTGCCCACCAGCACCGTGGGCCGGCCGATGCGCTCCTCCACGTAGGCGGCCAGCTGGTCGCGCCAGAGGGCACCGCCATAGCCGAGTCCGGCGGGCTTGGCGCTGCGGCCGAAGCCGAGCAGATCGAGGGCGTGCACCTCGTGGCGCTCGGCCAGCACGGGGATGTTGAAGCGCCAGTGGTCGGTGCTGGCCCCGAAGCCGTGCACCAGCAGCACGGCCGGCCCCTCGGGCTGCTCCGGGCCGGCCCGCAGGGCATGCACCGGATGGCCGAGGTGGGTCCAGGGCTGAACCAGGGCGGAGGGGGTGAGCAAGGCCAGGCGGCGTGGGGGCCGATGCTAGGGAGAATCGCCCTGGCCCCTTGCTCCTCGCCGGCCCCGACTGGTCCGCCCTGCTGCCAGGCATCGCCCTCTGGGCCCTGGCCCTCTATCTGCCCCTCAGCCTGCCGCTCAGCCGCCTGGAGGAGAGCCTGGAGGCCAGCGGCCTGGAGCCTGGGCTGCAACAGCTGCTGCTGGTGCTGGCCAGCCTGGCCCTGGCCCTGGCCATCGGCACCCTCACCTGCCTGGCCCTGGGCTGGGCCCTCGGCCCCGGCTGGGCGAGCAGCCTGGGGCTGATCGCCGCCGGCTGGGGCCTGTTCACAGCGCTCGCCAGTCGAGCCAGGGGAGACGGGGAATGATCGCCGGCATGGCGGCCCGGTAGGCGGCGTACTCCGGGTGCGCGGCCGCCAGGGCGCGCTCCTCGCGGCGGGCCTTGCCCCCCAGCACCGCACACAGGCCGAGCAGCAGGGCCAGGTGGAGAAGACTGCCCAGGGCCAAGGTCACGCCGAGCGAACAGAGCAGCACCGCCTGATACAGCGGGTGGCGGCAGCGGGCGTAGGCGCCGGTGGTGACCAGCGCCGCCCCGGCCATCGGCTCGGGCAGCGGGGTGAGGCTGGGCCCAAGCCGCAGGAAGGCCTGCAGCGCCAACGCCAGACCGAGCAGCAGGAGCACGGCGCCACTGAGGGCCAGCGGCAGGGGCCAGGCGTAGCCCCAGCTGCCGGGGGCCGGCCAGGGGGGCAGGGCGTGGGCCAGGATCAGCGCCACCTGGGCCAGCAGCCACCACTCGCCGCGGCGGTTGTCCAGCCAGCCGCCCCAGCTGAGGCCCCAGCGGCGCCAGAAGCGCTGTTCAGGTGGGGACTTCGGCGAGGGGGTCAAGGTCGGGGCCTCCGCTGTTGCCGCGCAACACCACGCGTAGCAGGATCGGTGCCAGGAAGGTGGTGCCGATCACCATCAGCAGGATGGCGGCCTCCAGGGGCTTGGTGAGCAGGCCGGCCTGGGTGCCGAGGCCCAGGAAGATCAGACCCACCTCACCGCGGGGCATCATCCCCAACCCCACCACCAGCCGGTTGGTCTTCTCCTTGCTCACGTAGCTCCAGCCCGAGGCGATCTTGCCGACGATCGCCACCACCAGCAGGAAGGCCGCGATGATCAGGCCCTCCCGGTTCTCGGGGTTGAAGGGATTGAGCACCGCCAGGTCCATGCCGGTGCCGATCAGCACGAAGAAGATGGTGGCGAACAGGGCCACCAGCGGCTTCACGGCGGCATCGATCGCGTGGGTGTGCTTGGAGGCACTGAGGATCAGGCCGGCCGCGAACGCCCCCAGGGCAGCCTCCAGGCCGATGGCCTGGGCAGCAAAGCAGCAGATCGACAGCACCAGGAACGAGGCCACCGCTGCTTCCCCCGGTGCCTTGAGCTGATCCAGCACCCAGTCGAAGGCCGGCGCCGCCGTGCGGCTGAGGAACAGGGCCGCCGCCACGAACACCCCGGCCGCAATCAGCAACTTGAGGATGGGCCCCACGGCGAAGGCCCCGCCGCCGGCGAGGCTCACCACCACCGCCAGGATCACGATGCCGAGGATGTCATCGAGCACGGCGGCGCCGATCACGGTCTGGCCCTCGCGGGTCTTGAGGAACTTGAGCTCGCTGAACACACTCGCCGTGATCCCGATCGAGGTGGCGGTCATGGCCGCCCCGGCGAACACCGCCGGGATCAGGGGCACATGGAAGAGGTAGTAGAGGCCGGCCGTGCCCAGGGCAAAGGGGAGCACTACCCCGGTCACCGCCACGGTGATGGCCTGGGTCCCCACCGCCACCAGCTCGTCGAGATCACTCTCCAGGCCTGTAAGGAACAGCAGGGCGAACAGGCCGATCTGGGACACGGCCTGGAGGTTGGGGAACGTTTCTGTGTAGAGCTCCTGCACCGCCGCCGGGGTGATGTCGGCCAGGGAGCCCACCAGGCCCAGCACGGCGCCACTGAGCTGGGCCTGGGTGTCGGGTGGCACGATCAGGTGCAGGCCGGACACGCCGATCAGCACCCCGGCCACCAGCTCGCCGAGGATGGTCGGCAGCTGGATGCGCACCATCAGTTCGGCCAGGGCCCTGGCGGCCAGAAAGATCACCAGGAATTCCCCCACGGAGAGCAGGGTTTCGGCAACTTCCAACTGGTGGTTGCCCACCTCGAGCAGCACAGCTGGCCAGGACATACGCATCTACAGGTGGGGCCGACCCTAAGGCCACTGCTGCGGGACTTCGGCGGCTGGTCGGTTGCCGGTGTTCGCTTCCTGATGCCTAACCGGATCTTGACGTTCTGCGTGGCAGCCATCGCTACGTTCTGGACAACCCGAACCAGGCGATCCCGTGCAGTCCACCGGCATCTCCCACGCCCCGGACCCCCAGAGCGTCCAGGCCCCTTCCAGCTCCGAGCTCGAGCACCTCGATGCCTGGTGGCGCGCCGCCAACTACCTGGCGGTGGGCATGATCTACCTCCAGGACAACCCGCTGCTCACGGAGCCCCTCCAGCCGGAGCACATCAAGAACCGGCTGCTGGGCCACTGGGGCTCCAGTCCGGGGCAATCGTTCATCTGGACCCACGCCAACCGGCTGATCCGCCGGCACGACCTGGACATGATCTACCTGTCGGGGCCGGGCCATGGCGCCCCGGGGGTGCTGGCCCCCACCTACCTCGACGGCTCCTACAGCGAGATCTATCCGGACAAGTCGCAGGACGCCGAGGGCATGCGGCGGTTCATGAAGCAGTTCTCGTTTCCGGGGCACATCGGCAGCCACTGCACCCCGGAAACCCCCGGTTCGATCCACGAAGGCGGCGAGCTCGGTTATGTGCTCTCCCACGCCTGCGGCGCGGTGTTCGACAACCCGGAGCTGATCGCCATCGCCTGCGTGGGGGACGGCGAGGCCGAAACCGGCCCCCTGGCCACCAGCTGGCACATCAATAAATTCATCAATCCGGTGAGCGACGGTGCCGTGCTGCCGGTGCTGCACCTGAACGGCTACAAGATCGCCAACCCAACCCTGCTGGCCCGCATCCCCAAAGACGAGCTGGCCACGTTGATGCGCGGCTACGGCTGGGAGCCGCTGTTCGTGGAGGGCAGCGAGCCGATGGCCATGCACGCCGCCATGGCCGAGGCGATGGACACCGCCATCGGCCGCATCCTGGCGATCCGGGCCGAGGCCCGGGCCAGCGGCGACCCCAGCAACGCCACCCGGCCCCACTGGCCGATGATCGTGCTGCGCTCCCCCAAGGGCTGGACCGGTCCCCAGTACGTGGGCGACAAGAAGGTGGAAAATTTCTGGCGCGCCCACCAGGTGCCCCTGGCCAAACCCCGCCAGGACACCGCCCAGCTGCAGCAGCTGGAGGCCTGGCTGAAGAGCTACCGCCCCTGGGAGCTGTTCGATGAGCAGGGCCGGCTGCGGCCGGAGCTGAAGGCCCTCTCCCCCGAGGGCCGGCGCCGCATGGGCTCCAACCCCCACGCCAACGGCGGCCTGCTGCGCCGCAAGCTGCACCTGCCTCCGGTGGAGGCCTACGCCGTGCCGGTGGCGGCTCCAGGCCAGAGCGAGGCCGAGAACACCTATCCCCTCGGCGAGCTGCTGCGCGATGCCATCGCCGGCAACCCTGATTCACTGCGGGTGTTCGGCCCCGATGAAACGGCCTCCAACCGCCTGCAGGCGATCTACGAGGTGAGCAAGAAGGTGTGGATGGAGGAGTTCCTGCCGGAGGACATGAACGGCAGCGAGCTCTCCCGCAGCGGCCGGGTGGTGGAGATGCTCTCCGAACACACCCTGGTGGGAATGATGGAGGGCTACCTGCTCACCGGCCGCTACGGCTTCTTCCACACCTACGAGGCCTTCGCCCATGTGATCGCCTCGATGTTCAACCAGCACGCCAAGTGGCTGGAGAGCTGCATCCACCACGCCCCCTGGCGGGCCCCCATAGGCCCCTGGAACTGCCTGATCAGCTCCACCGTGTGGCGCCAGGACCACAACGGCTTCACCCACCAGGACCCCGGCTTCATCGACCTGGCCGGCAACAAGAGCGGCGAGGTGGTGCGGGTGTACCTGCCCGCCGACGCCAACTGCCTGCTGGCGGTGGCCGAAGAGGCCCTGGTGGAAAACAATGTGTGCAACATCATCGTGAGTGACAAGCAGAGCCACCTGCAGTACCTCACCCTGGAGCAGGCCCGCACCCACGTGGCCAAGGGCATCGGCCTGTGGAGCTGGGCCAGCAACGACGACAACGGCACCGAGCCCGACGAGCCAGATGTGGTGATGGCCTGCGCCGGCGACATCCCCACCAAGGAGACCCTGGCGGCGGTGGAGATCCTGCGCATGGAGATCCCCCACCTGAAGATCCGCGTGCTCAACGTGGTGAAGCTGTTTTCGCTCACCACCCCCGACGAGCACCCCCATGGCCTCAGCGACCGCGACTTCGACAGCCTGTTCACCACCGACCGGCCGGTGATCTTCAACTTCCACGGCTATCCGTGGCTGATCCACCGGCTCACCTACCACCGTACCAACCACGCCAACATCCACGTGCGCGGCTACAAGGAGAAGGGCAACATCAACACGCCCCTGGAGCTGGCGATGAACAACCAGATCGACCGCTTCAACCTGGTGATCGATGTGATCGACCGGGTGCCGGGGTTAGGGTCCCGCGCGGCCCACATCAAGGAGCGGATGAAGGAGGCGATCCTCCAGCACCGCAGCTATGCCCACCTCCACGGCATGGATTCACCCGAGATCACCAACTGGCGCTGGACCCCCACGGAACACTGATGACCAAGAGCCAACCAAGCAACCTGCGCCTGCCCACCCCCGGCTGCCACGCCGACGCCGACCGCAGCGGCCTGAGTGCCGACGACGTGTTCGACGGCATGACCGAGCACCTGTTCTTCACGCTCGGCAAGCTGGCCCCCACCGCCAGCCGCCACGACCTCTACATGGCGCTCAGCTACGCGGTGCGCGACCGGCTGATGACCCGCTATCTGGCCGGGATCGAGGCCCTGAGCAAGGCCCCCACCCGGGTGGTGGCCTACCTGTCAGCGGAGTTCCTGATCGGGCCCCAGCTGGGCAACAACCTGCTGATGCTCGGCATCGAGGAGGCTGCCAGTGAGGCCCTGCGCCGCTTCGGCATCGAGGACATCAACGAGATCCTCGACGTGGAGGAGGAGCCGGGCCTGGGCAACGGCGGCCTGGGCCGGCTGGCGGCCTGTTTCCTGGAATCGCTGGCCTCGCTCGAGATCCCTGCCACCGGCTACGGCATCCGCTACGAGTTCGGCATCTTCGACCAGCTGATCCGCGACGGCTGGCAGGTGGAGATCACCGACAAGTGGCTCAAGAGCGGCTGGCCCTGGGAGCTGCCCCACCCCGATCAGGCTTGCTTCGTGGGCTTCGGCGGCCGCACCGAGAGCTACCGCGATGAGAACGGCCACTACCGGGTGCGCTGGATTCCCGAGGAGCACGCCATCGGCATCCCCCACGACGTGCCGGTGCTCGGCTACCGGGTGAACACCTGCGACCGGCTGCGGCTGTGGCGCGCCGACGCCACCGAGACCTTCGACTTCTACGCCTTCAACATCGGCGACTACTACGGCGCCGTGGAGGAGAAGGTGGGCAGCGAGACCCTCTCCAAGGTGCTCTATCCCAACGACGGCACCGACGAGGGCCGGCGGCTGCGGCTCAAGCAGCAGCACTTCTTCGTGAGCTGCTCCCTGCAGGACATGCTGCGCAGCCTCGAGGCCCGCGCCATTCCGATCGAGGAGTTCCCCGACCACTGGGCCGTGCAGCTCAACGACACCCACCCGGCGATCGCCGTGGCCGAGCTGATGCGGCTGCTGATCGACGACCGCCTTCTCACCTGGGAGCGGGCCTGGGAGATCACCACCCGGGCGCTCTCCTACACCAACCACACCCTGCTGCCGGAGGCCCTGGAGAAGTGGGGACTCGACCTGTTCGGCTCCCTGCTGCCCCGGCACCTGGAGCTGATCTACGAGATCAACCGCCGCTTCCTGCAGCAGGTGCGCATCAAGTACCCCGGCAACGAGGAGGTGCTGCGCCGGGTGTCGATCATCGATGAGGACGGCGCCAAGGCGGTGCGCATGGCCCACCTGGCCACGATCGCCTCCCACCACGTGAACGGCGTGGCGGCCCTGCACAGCGACCTGGTGAAGAGCGAGCTGTTCCCGGACTTCGCCGCCCTCTGGCCGGAGAAGTTCACCAACGTGACCAACGGCGTCACCCCCCGGCGCTGGATGGCCCTCTCCAATCCGCGCCTGGCGAGCCTGCTCAACGAAGTGCTGGGCGAAGGCTGGCTCAAGGACCTCGACCAGCTGCGCAATCTGGAGCGCTTCGCCGACGACAGCAGCTTCCTGGAGCGCTGGGGTGACACCAAGCTGGCGGTGAAAAACCAGCTCAGCCAGTACATCCATCGCCACACCGGCGTGCTGGTGGATCCGGCCTCCCTGTTCGACGTGCAGGTGAAGCGCATCCACGAGTACAAGCGCCAGCACCTCAACGCCCTGCAGGTGGTGGCCCAGTACCTGCGCATCAAGAACGGCCAGGGCGAGGGCATGGCGCCGCGCACGGTGATCTTCGGCGGCAAGGCGGCGCCGGGCTACTACATGGCCAAGCTGATCATCCGCTTCATCAACGGCATCGCCGACACGATCAACGCCGATCCGGACATGGACGGGCGGCTGCGGGTGATCTTCCTGGCCGACTACAACGTCAAGCTGGGCGAGCGGGTGTACCCGGCCTCCGACCTCTCCGAGCAGATCTCCACCGCCGGCAAGGAGGCCTCCGGCACCGGCAACATGAAGTTCGCCATGAACGGCGCGCTCACGGTGGGCACCCTCGATGGCGCCAACGTGGAGATCCGCGAGCAGGTGGGGGCGGAGAACTTCTTCCTGTTCGGCAAGACGGCCGAGGAGATCAGCGCCCTGCAACGGATGGGCTACCGGCCCTGGGAGCTGATCGGCGCGATGCCGGAGCTGGCCGACGTGCTGCGGCTGATCGAGCAGGGCCACTTCAGCAACGGCGACAGCGAGCTGTTCCGCCCCCTGCTGCAGAACCTCACCGGCCGCGATCCCTTCTTCGTGCTGGCCGATTTCGACGACTACCTGCGCGCCCAGGGCGAGGTGGACCAGGCCTGGGGCGACCGCCAGCGCTGGAACCGGATGTCGCTGCTGAATGCGGCGCGCACCGGCTTCTTCTCCTCCGACCGCTCGATCCGCGAGTACGCCGAGCGGATCTGGAAGGCGGAGCCCTACCCGGTGACGATCACCTGCGAGCTGGACTAACCGGGCAGGTCGGGGGTCTGGTGCAGGAGCCGGTTGAGCCGCAACCGGTCCGCGTTGAGCGGATCGGGGGCCAGCTCACCGGCCACCTCGCGGAACATCTGCTCCACCGGCTCGGGCACGCGCACGTCGAAGATGCGCTCCATCAGCGCCTCGATCGAGAACAGGTGGGCGTTGATGTTCTCCAGGTCGGCCATCGCCTGCTGCAGGCCATCGGCTTCCGCTGAGACCTCAGCCGCTCCAGCGGCGGCGGTGGAGGCCTGCCCGGGGGCAGCCGGAGCGGCTCCGGAGCCCTGGGGGGGCTCGGCGCCAGGATCAGCGCCGTCGCCCTGCTTGAGCAGCTCCTCCTGCTTCTGGAGCTCCTCCATCACCCGGCCCGCCAGGGTGCGGAACGACTGCAGCGCAGCCCAGTTGAGCTCCTGCTGCTGGCGCAGGGTGGGATTTTCGCGAATCAATCGGTCGTGTTCCCGATAGAAGCGCTGGCAATCAGGGCACTGGCAGGGCTCTTCGGGCACCGCACTCCCCATCTGTTCACAAATCCCATCATGGCACCGCAGCGGCGGCTCAGGCGCTGAGCTCCTCGGCATCCGGGATCGGAATCTCGATCGAGCTCACCACCTGGATCACGTCCCGCAGGCGCATCGAGTCGGCAAACCAGCCCATGGCCTGCTCCGTGTCGCCCCGGCGCTCGGCATCGCTGGCCTGCTCCTCGTGGGCCTCGGCCAGCAGGGCGAGCCAGCAGAGGCAGCGGGCCTGCACCAGGGAGAGCTCCAGCTCGTCGGGCTGGCTGTCGAGGATCCGCTGGGTCTCCTGCTGCACCAGCAGGCGCAGACGCAGGTCGTGCAGCTGGGTCATGCCGAGGGGTGCGGTTGCTCCACGCTAGCCGTGGCGCCCGAAATCAGAAAGCAACAGCCAGTAGTGCTCACTACCGGCATGCGCATCAGGGGAGCATGTCAACCGCTTCTGGCGGGCAAGCCATGGGCTTGACGTGAGCGGTGCAGAGGATCTGCACGGGCCCTGCAGGCCTGCGGCCGCCTGGCTGGGGTCAGCCCTGCTGCTGTTTGAGCTGGAGGAGGCCCCCGGCGTCCCCTGCGATGACGTGGTCGAGGTCACCGCGCACCCTCTGGGCGTAGGGCGGGTACGGGAGTCTGTTCCGCCTGGCTGCCCATCGCCATCATCTCGAGCGTCGGCCTGTTGCTGCTGGTCTCGCCTTCGGTCCTGGACGTCAGCAGCCACTCCTCATCTGTCAGGCCCAGCCGCTGCCAGGGTTGGAGCGACGACCTGGTGCGGCAGAAGGGCTGGGCACCGGCAACCGGCCGCCTCTCTCGCCCAGGTGATGACTGGAAATGCACACCAAAAGCCGTTCAGAAGGAACAGGCAGGGCCGCGATCGGGGTTGATCCCAAAGAGACCAGGTTGCTTTGTTCGATGCAGCCCAGTGAGGGCTTGATTGGCTGTAGGCAGTTCAAACAAAGGATCAGCACACCATGTTTGTGATTCAGGCACTCCATCCAGCGGGCTGGGTTGATCAGGGCACAGCCCAGCTGGAGTACTGGGCCCATCAGGAGGCCCAGATGCGCTGCTGCTCGGATGGCCGCACCTATCGCATCCTCTCTGGGGATGATCGCCAGGTTGTGGCCCTGATCACCACCAGTGGCTGCCGACTCGATCGGCAACGCCTGAAGGCAGCGCTCAGCTGACGGGGGGTGGATGGACGCCCGGCCCCAGGCCCTGCTGCTGGATCTCCAGGGCGTGCTGGTGGACAACGGCGTTGCCCTGGCTGGCGCGGTGGACACCGTGCGGGAGGCACGGCGCCGCGGGCTGGCCATCCGCCTGGTGACCAACACCGCCACCCGCCACCACGCGCAGCTGCTGCAGGAGCTGCACAGCCTGGGCTTTGCCCTGGAGGCTGAGGAGCTGTTCACTGCACCGCTGGCGGCCCAGAGCTGGCTGCGGCGCCATCAACTGCGGCCGCTGGCCCTGATGCACCCGGCGATCGCCCCACTGTTCCAGGGGCTGGAGGGCGAGGAGGGCGCTGAGCAGAGCGGTGGGCGGCCCAACTGCGTGCTGCTGGGTGATGCCCGCGATCAACTCAGCTATGCCAACCTCAATCGCGCCCTGGAGCTGCTGCTGGAGGGTGCGCCGCTGATCGGCATCGGCCGCAACCGCCGCTTCCGGGAAGGCGGCCACTGGATGCTGGATGCCGGCGCCTTTCTGCAGGCCCTTGAATACGGGGCCAGCTGCGAAGCCACCGTGCTGGGCAAACCCTCAGCGGCCTTCTTTGCGGAGGTGGTGCAGTCGCTGGGGCTGCCGGCAGCCAGCTGCCTGATGGTGGGCGATGACGTGGAAGCCGATGTGCAAGGCGCGATCGACGCTGGCCTGCAGGGGGCCCTGGTGCAGACCGGCAAGTATCGACCGGGCGATGAATCACGGCTGCCGCAGCAGGCCACTCTCGTGCCTGATGTGAGCGGTGTGGCTGCCTTGCTGGGTTGACTGGCTCACCAGCCCAGGTGGTTGTCCACGTGGCAATCAAGTCGTCAGGATGGCGCCGCCGTGAGCATTGCTCACGTGCTGTTGGTCGTTTATCTTTCCAGTCAGTACACCTGGAGTTTCAGATCATGCTGACCGGATCAGACCTGCTCGCCAAGGTGAAGGAGCTGGCCGATGCCTCCAAGTCCGAACTGGTGCGTGCCTGCGGCTACGTGAGCACCAAGAAGGACGGCAGTGAGCGGCTGAACTTCACGGCCTTCTATGAGGCGCTGCTGGACGCCAAGGGGATGACACTTGGTGAAGGCGGCGGCAAGGGCAAAGGGAAAGGAGGCCGCAGCCTCAGCTATGTGGCCAAGGTGCAGTTCAACGGCAACCTGCTCGTCGGCAAGGCCTACACCGCCCAGCTGGGCCTGGAGCCCGGCGATGAATTCGAGATCAAGCTGGGCCGCAAGCAGATCAAGCTGGTCCCCGCCGGCTCCACAGAAGAGGAGGACACGGCCGCCGCCGCGTAACCATTGATTGCGAGCACCTGCGGGCAGGACGAACAGCCGGGAGCAGCGCTGCGATGCAGGCCTGGCGTGCCGCTGCATGGATGGCCTTCATGGCAGATCACCCTGGACGTGGCGGCAGAAGAGCGGGAAGGTCTGCTGGAAACGGCCCAGCTGATCCGGGCGCCCCGCCATGCTGCTCGCCTGCTCGCGGCGCTGGAACGCGCCCGCGGTGAGAGCCTTCCCAGCGTGCGGATGGACGATCTGGAGGCACGGCTGGAGGGATGAGCAGCCAGCGGGAGGCGGTGTGCCAGCCGGAATTCCTGGAAGACCTGCAGCAACCGCCAAGGTGCCCAACCTCAAGGGCGGAGCCCTGCTGATCCCGGCCGGACTGCTGCTTCCGCCTGGCGCCGGTGAGCGGGGAGGGCACCCCATTGACGACCGGTGCCATGCTGACCTCAGAGTCCGACTCTGGAGGGCCCAAATCATGAAAGTAACCGTTGAGCTTTCAGACCAGGAGATGGCCGAAGTCCTGGAGCTGACGGGTGAGCGCAAGAAGGGCCCGGCCATCCGCCGCCTGATGGAGGAGGCCCTGCAGCAGCGCCGCCGCGCCCAGATCGCTCAGCGCTTCCTCAGTGGCGCGTGGGGCGTGGAGCTGGAGACCTACGAGGCCGATCAGGAACGCGAGCGTCAGCGGGATCAGGAGATCGCCTCATGACCCTGCTGCTCGACACCAGCCTCTGGATCGACTTCACCCGGGCCCGCAGCCCGGCTGCCCTGAAGCAGTTCATCGCGCCCTACGTGCTCGATGCGGCCGCCCACCTGGCGGAACCGGTGCGATTCGAGCTGCTCCGTGCCGCCCGTCCGGAGGAAGCCAGGCTGCTGGAGGCCCAGTTCGACACCCTGCCCTTGCTGAGCACACCCGCGGATCTGTGGCAGCAGGCGATCGCCCTGGGCCAGGCCTGTCGCCGGATCGGCCGCTCCGTCCTCAGTCTCGACCTGTTGGTGGCCGCCGTGGCCCTGCACCACAACGCCGTACTGGTGAGCTTCGACGCCGACTTCGACGCCATCGCTTCGGTGAGTGCCCTGCGTCTCAACCGCCTGACCCGCCCTGTCTGACTCCATGGGCGCGACGCCCCGCCCACTGATCAGCCACCAGCGGCCCTGGCCGTGCACCACCACGGCGTCTTCCACCGGGGCGCGCCAGGCCTGCCCCGGGCCCAACTGCAAGGCGGCGTAGCGGTTGGCCAGCAGCTGCTGCACGTCCTCCAAGGCCAGGGGCTGGAGCACCTGCGGATCGCTGAACACCGAACGGATCTGCGTATGGGCCTGATCGCGGACGCTGCGCAGCAGATCGGCGGCACGGTCGGCATCGGCCTCGCTGAGATTCTCAAGGTTGTTCAGGTGCAGCACCAGGCCCCGGGCCCCCTGCGCCTGCGCATAGGCCAACAGGTCCCGCAGCACCCGTGGGCCATCGAGAACCAGCGCACTCGGTGGTGTTGACACGCCTTCGGTTTGGGTGCCGCCAGCCCCCAAGCCAAACGCTGATGCCGAAAAGCAGCCGGCCCAGCAGGCCTTCTGAGCTGCCTTCACGGCCCAAGGACATGATCTCGGCGGAGGTCCAGTACCCCGCATCTTTGGCGTCGGCCTTCACCGCCTGCACCAGGGTGGTTTTGGCGATTCCTGGCCTACCGGCAACAGCCTGCCTGGAGCTCCGGCTGCTCCCGATGGTGGTGAGCAGCAGTTGCCGCTCTCGCTCCCGGCCCACGAGGAGATTGAGGGGAGTGGCCTCGGTATCCGAGCGCAGGGTGGCCTGGAAGTAGGGGGAGGAGCGCAGGTTGCAGAGCCCCCAGAGGTTCGGCAGCGCCATCGATCGAGGTATCAGCCGCGGGAGCGGTTCGAGCAAGACTGCCCTTGTATTGGCTGAACTGCCAAGACATGCGGATGCCTGGCGGCCCTCCTCGCCAACCCATCAACCGCCGGCGATGCCCTGCAGATCCTTGAGCAGCACGAACAGGTGCAGCGGGTCAGTGGGCGAGGGCCGAAAGCCGAAATGCTCGTAGAAGCCTCGGGCCTGTTCATCTTTGGCATGCACCGCCAAGGAGCGGATGCCGGCGATCTCGGCCGCCGCCAGCGCCACGTAGGTGCGGCTGGCCCGCGCTCGCTGGTTCGCCAGGGCAAAGCGGACCAGGAAGCGGTTCAGGGGTTCCTCGCCACAAGCAAAGGCCTCCAAGGCATGGCTGGCCTGGAGCGCTTCGATCCGGTAGCGGCTCATTCGGTGCCAACAGCAGCTGGCCGCTCCAGCCGCGGATGCACCTGGGGTGGAGCATCCAGGACAGCCACGAAAGCCTCCCACTGATCCCCATCCAGCTGGAAGCTCTGCCGATCGGCCAGGGTCTCAGCAGCGTTGGCCAGGGCACTCTTCAACACAAACTCGCTCACGCTGAGCTGGGCCGCCGCAGCTGCCCGCTGCAGGGTCTGCCTGGCTCCTGGCGTCAGCCGCAGATCCAGCTTCTCGCTTCTCAAAGGGGATGACGTCATCACGGCAGAGTCGTCCGCCACCCCAGCCCTGTCTGCCCGACATTGTCATGACAGCCTTGCAGACGCAGGACGGCATGGCCAGCAGCGGTGCGCTTTGACGTACGGGAAGCAGGGGCGTCGTTGTCCACCTTCCAGCTGTCGTCCGCGGATGGTCCTCGGCGCCGCTGCTTGCCCCACCACTTGCGGGTGAGCCGCACCCCCTGGCGTCCGCTAACGCCATCGGGCTGCTCAGCCAGCTGCAGCGACTCGGGGGCCTGATCCGGGTAGGCGAGACCGGTGCTGATGCGGTGTTGCTTCGGCTCGGCACCAAGCGGGTCTGTGGGTCGCGGCGGCATGGTCGCCCGCAGGCGCACCCGGCCACCCGCCACATCGGGGGTGACCCCGTGACCTTTCAGCTTCAGGGCAGCGTTCTGGCGGCTGAGCCAGGGGCCCGAGGGAGGCACCGGATTTGCCTAACCATTGGCCTAAGCGTGGTCGATCCGGGCCGATTTGCCTAGCTGTTTGCCTAACCACAGAGGGTGGAGGAGACCGGTTTCTCGGCCCTGACTTCCCTGAAAACCCTTGCTGCAGCTGGGGTTTTGGAGACGGGGCTGGCGGGACTCGAACCCACGACCTACGGTTTAGGAAACCGTCGCTCTATCCGGCTGAGCTACAGCCCCCTGATGCCAGCCCATTGGACCTGAACCCAGTTTGCCGTTGCGGCGGGCTGATGGGGCACAGCCGGGCAGGAACGTCTGGCCGTGTTGATCCACCCACAGAGTAGTTCGCAACAGGACGGTCCTGCTGGACATTCCAAGGCAACGGAATAGGATCCACCTGGAATGCTCTAAAATAGAATTGCTCCATTAATGTTCAATTTCCGAACTCCCATGAGACTTCCCTTCATTCAAGGGATCCTCGCTGGTGCCACCTTGGCCACAGCAGGCACTCTTGCATTCGGCACAGCGCCAGCTGCTGCACTCGTCATCCCCCCAGATTGCTCCCTTGTTGGGACCTTGGCCGCATTCGCTGCCGCCACCCCTTGCACCCTTCCAGGCGGCGAGGGTATCACCCTAAGCATTTCTAACGTCAGCACTGGGGGGGATTACAACAATCTCGCCCAAATTTCAATAGCTCCTGGCAATGGGGCATTTGGAGTTTTCGGCAACGGTATTCCTGCTGGCTCATTCGACTTTACGGCCACTGCGCAATCTGGCTTTTTTGATTTTGCAGACCTGATTAAAGATTCGCAGACAACCGCTACTGTAGCCACTACTCAATTTACATTCACTGAAAACGGCGACAGTTTCATTTTTCCAGACTCTTCTATTACAACAATCAGCGGATCTTTTACAACTTCAGGCGCTCCACTGACAAGCTCGTCCCTTTTGTTAACCACTTCAGGTTCTACGCCAGTGCCAGGCCCCCTGCCTGTCTTCGGCGCTTGCGCTGCCTTCGGTTTCTCCCGCAAGCTGCGCCAACGCACAAAGTCGATCTCCTGAATGCCACCTCTGCATTCATCGGTCATGGGCTCCCCCCGTGGGGGGAGCTTTTTGCTGTCTGAACCATTCGGCGCAGGGTGCAGCCTTGCAGGGTCCGCAGCCTGGTGAGGCTTAAACTTCTGTGGAAAGCAGGCGAGGTGATCGCGATCGGGGGGTTGCCGGTCTTCGGAGCGGCCGCCCGTCCGGTTGAGGAAAGTCCGGGCTCCCCAATGGCCAGGCCTGCTGGGTAACGCCCAGTGCGGGCGACCGTGAGGACAGTGCCACAGAAACACACCGCCGATGGCCCCCGGGGCAACCCGGTGGGATCAGGCAAGGGTGCAAAGGTGCGGTAAGAGCGCACCAGCAGCATCGAGAGGTGCTGGCTCGGTAAACCCCGGCTGGGAGCAAGGCCCAGGGACCATGGTTGGCCCATTCACCGGTCCCGACCCAAGTGCGCCGCTCGAGGCCGCCGGTAACGGCGGTCCCAGACAGATGATCACCCCCCCAGCCCGGTCAAGGCCGGATCCTGGGAGAACAGAACCCGGCTTACGTCCTGCTTTCACCCCCTTCACGCCAGCCCCAGCCCTCCTCCTGCCCCACTCCCGCCTCACCGTGACCCCGGAGCGCCGCCGGCAGCTGCTCGCCCTGCTTACTGAACTGGGGCTGGATCCGCTGGAGAGCCAGGGTCCGGGCGACTCCGCCCAGGCCCTGGCGCCGCTGGAGGAGGCCCTCAGCCACACCTCCGCCCGCCTGGCGCGCAACCATGAACGGCTGGAATTCCTCGGCGATGCGGTGCTGCGCCTGGCCGCCGCCGAGTACCTCGAACAGCACCACGGCGGCCTCTCGGTGGGCCAGCGCTCGGCCCTGCGCGCCCAGCTGGTGAGCGACCGCTGGCTGGCCGAACTCGGCGAGCGCTGCGGCCTGGAGCGCCTGTGGCGGATCGGCGCCATGGCCGCCGGCGACCGGGCCGGCCGCGCCACCATCCAGGCCGAACTGTGCGAGGCCCTGATCGGGGCCATCTATCTGGCCTGGGGCGGCCCCCATGGCGGCCTGCTGGCCGTGGCCCGCTGGCTCACGCCCCACTGGCAGCGCAGCAGCCAGGAGCTGCTCAGCGACCCCGACCGCCACAACTGGAAATCGGCCCTGCAGGAGTGGAGCCAGGCCCGCGGCCTCGGCCTGCCCGCCTACCACTGCCGCCAGGCCAGTAGCGCCCATGGCGACCCGCGCCGCTTCCACTGCACCGCCACCTTGCCGCGCAAACAGGCGAGTTCCATGGCCAGCGGCTCACCTGATCAGCAGTCCACGGCAGAAGGCTGGGGCCCCTCCCGCCGCGCCGCCGAGCAGGCCGCCGCCGCCCGCCTGCTGCAGCAGCTCAGGTCTGCTCCAGCCGGTTAAGCGGCATCGTCACCAGCTTGTCCCAGTTGCCGCCCTCGAACAGCACGGCGGCCCGCTCGCCGCTGATCCGCTGCACGAAGCCCCGGTAGCCGTTGTAGATCGAGCGCCCGTCCCGCACCACCACGGTGGAGCCGGGCAGGATCGGCAGGTCTGCCATGGGGAAGGGGGCGGGAGCGGTCTGGGAGCCATTATCGGGGGGCAGCGGCCAGGGATGGCATGGCGGAGGGGCAGAACACGAACGGCGACACGTACGGCGACACGAACGGCGACACGATCGACGACCAGGCCATCGAGCTGCTGCTGGTGGGCCGGCTGGTGGCGCCCCAGGGCCTGCGCGGCGAGCTGCGGGTGCTGCCGCTCAGCGACTTTCCCGAGCGCTTCACCCGCCCCGGCAGCCGCTGGTTGCGCCAACCCGGCGGTGCGCCCAGGGCCGTGCAGCTGCTGACCGGCCGCCCCCTGCCCGGCAAGGAGCTGTTCGTGATCCGGCTGGAGGGCTGCGACAGCCGCGAGGCCGCCGAAGCGCTGGTGAACCAGGAGCTGCTGGTGCCCGCCAGCGACCGGCCGCGCCTGGCCCGGGGTGAATTCCACCTGCTCGACCTGGTGGGCCTGGAGGCCCGGCTGCTGCCCGAAGGGGAGCCCCTGGGCCGGGTGACCAACCTGCTCCACGCCGGCAACGACCTGCTGGAGCTGGAGCTGGGCCAGGAGCGGGGCGGGCGCCGGATCCTGGTGCCGTTCGTGCGGGCGATCGTGCCCGAGGTGCACCTGGCGGAGGGCTGGATCGGCCTCACGCCCCCGCCCGGCCTGCTGGAGCTCTGAACCAGCTGCTGGCTGGCCACTGGATACGGCAGCACCAGGCCCTGCTGGGTGATCATGGCAGCCACGCAGCTCCGTTCCGCCCCCGCGCCATGGCCCCCGACAGACCGGCCCCCGACAGCACGGCTCCCGACACCACGGCTCCTCCCAACACCACCACCCCACAGAGCACCCTGGTGCCGGTGATCCTCTGCGGCGGCACGGGCACGCGCCTCTGGCCCCTGTCGCGGGCCACCTACCCCAAGCAGTACTGGGCCCTGGCCGGCGACTCCGACGACACCCTGCTGCAGCAGACCCAGCAGCGGCTGGCGGGCCTGCCCGGGCTGGCGCCGCCGCTGCTGATCTGCAACGAGGACCACCGCTTCATCGTGGCCGAACAGATGCGCCAGATCGGCGTGGACCCGGCCGCCATCCTGCTGGAGCCGATCGGCCGCAACACCGCCCCGGCCGTGGCCGTGGCCGCCCTCCAGGCCACCGCCCAGGGGGAGGACCCGCTGCTGCTGGTGCTGGCGGCCGACCACGTGATCCGCGACGCCGCCCGCTTCCGCAGCACGGTGGCCTCCGGCCTGGCCGCCGCCGAGGCGGGCCAGCTGGTGACCTTCGGCATCGTGCCCAGCGCCCCGGAAACCGGCTACGGCTACATCGAGGCCGCCCAGGGCCTCGCCGGCGCCACGGCACCGGTGCCGATCGCCCGCTTCGTGGAGAAGCCCGACCGGGCCACCGCCGAGCAGTTCCTGGCCACCGGCCGCTTCACCTGGAACAGCGGCATGTTCCTGTTCAAGGCCAGCGCCATCCTGGCCGAGCTGGAGCGGCTGGCGCCGGAGGTGGTGAGCGCCTGCCGCTCCGCCCTGGAGCACGACTTCGCCGACCTCGACTTCCTGCGCCTGGAGCGGGAGGTGTTCGCCGGCTGCCCCAACGTGGCCCTCGACGTGGCCGTGATGGAGAAGACCGACCGGGGCGCCGTGCTGCCCCTGGAGGCCGGCTGGAGTGATGTGGGCAGCTGGAGCGCCCTGTGGGACACCACCGACCGCGACCCGGCCGGCAACGTGCTGCGCGGCCGGGTGATCAGCCAGGACAGCCGCAACTGCTATCTGCGCAGCGAGCACCGGCTGGTGGTGGGCCTGGGGGTGGACGACCTGGTGGTGGTGGAGACCGACGACGTGGTGCTGGTGGCCCACCGCGACCGCGCCCAGGAGGTGAAGGGCGTGGTGGCCCTGCTGGAGCGTCAGGGGGCCCGCGAGAGCAAGGCCCACCGCAAGATCTACCGCCCCTGGGGCAGCTACGACGGCGTGGTGGAGGGGGAGCGCTGGCAGGTGAAGAAGATCGTGGTCAACCCCGGCGCCAGCCTGTCGCTGCAGATGCACCACCACCGCGCCGAGCACTGGGTGGTGGTGCAGGGCACGGCCCTGGTGGAGAAGGACGGCAGGCAGGAGCTGGTGGGCGAGAACCAGAGCACCTACATCCCCCTGGGCTCCCGGCACCGGCTCACCAATCCCGGCAAGATCCCGGTGGAGATGATCGAGGTGCAGAGCGGGCCCTACCTGGGCGAGGACGACATCGTGCGCTTCGAGGACCGCTACGGCCGCAGCGACCAGACCCAAGCCGCACCAGCGGCGTTGAGCTGACCGGGGCCTCCCCAGTCAGGGGGAGCCCTATTCCACCGTGACGCTCTTGGCCAGGTTGCGGGGCTGATCCACATCCAGGCCCCGGTGCGCCGCGATGTGATAGCTCAGCAGCTGCATCGGAATCACCGTGAGCAGCGGGCTGAGCAGCTCGTCCAGCTCCGGCACCGGCAGCAGCACATCGAAGATCTCGCTGTCGGGGCAGGCCGGTGCCACGCCGATCAACTCGGCGTCGCGGGCCTTGGCCTCCTGGGCGTTGCTGAGCACCTTCTCGAACACCGTGCCGGGCACGGCGATCGACACCACCGGCACCCGGGCATCGAGCAGGGCGATCGGCCCGTGCTTCATCTCGCCGGCGGGGTAGCCCTCGGCGTGGATGTAGCTGATCTCCTTGAGCTTGAGGGCCCCCTCCAGGGCGATCGGGAAGTTGATGCCCCGCCCCAGGAAGATCACGTCCTGGGTGCTCTCGAAGCGGTGCGCCAGGGCCGCCGCCCGCTGGTCGTGATCCTCGATCAGCTGGCGCAGCTGCCCGGGCACCGCCCGCAGGCCCGCCACCAGCTCCTGCAGCCGCTCGCGGCTGATCGTTGCGCCGCCCACCCCCAGCCCGGCCTGCAGGCCCACCCGCCGCTCCGCAAAGGCCAGCGCCAGGCCGTAGAAGGCCAGCAGCTGGCCCATGAAGGTCTTGGTGGCCGCCACGCCCACCTCGATGCCGGCGCCGATGTCCAGCACCTGGTCCACCATCCGCCCCAGGGAGCTCTCGGGCCGGTTGGTGATCCCCAGCAGCCGCGGCGCGTAGGCGGGATCGGCCAGCAGCCGGCGGCGTTCCTGCTCCATCGCCAGCGCCGCCAGGGTGTCGGCCGTCTCGCCGGACTGGGTGACGCCGATCGTGAGGGTGTGGGGACCCAGCGGCGGCGGCGCGTAGCGGAACTCGCTGGCATAGAACACGCGGGTGGGGATCCCGGCCAGCTGCTCCAGCAGGTGGGCTCCCACCTGGGCGGCATGGCGGCTGGTGCCGCAGGCCAGCACATCGATCCGCTCCACCCCCTCCAGCAGCCCCTCATCCAGTGGCAGGGCCACCAGCCGCTCGCCCGCCTCCGGCAGGTGGCGCGCCAGCCACAGCGCCGCCGTCTCCGGCTGCTCGTGGATTTCCTTGAGCATGAAGTGGCGGAAGCTGCGCTTGTCCGCCACGTGCTCCGTGCCCGTGAGCAGGCTGGGGCTGCGCTGCACCCGCTCGCCGGCCTGGTCGTACAGCTCGATGCCCAGGGGGGTGAGCAGGGCCGTCTCGCCGTCCTCCAGGGGCAGGATCGTGCGGGTGAAGCCCGCCAGGGCCGGCGTGTCGCTGGCGCAGAGGAACTCCCCCTCGCCCAGGCCGATCAGCAGCGGCGCCGCCTTGCGGGCCACCACCAGCGCCCCCGGCGCCTCGGCCCACACCACCGCCAGGGCATAGGCCCCCTGCAGCCGCGGCAGCACCGCCCGCACCCCCTCCAGCAGCAGCGCCCCGCCCGGCTTGTGCCCGCTGGCCCGCAGCCGCTCCAGTTCCTGGCCGAGCAGGTGGGGGATCACCTCGGTGTCGGTGTCGCTGCGGAACACCACCCCACCCGCCTGCAGCTCCTCCCGCAGGCTGCGGTGGTTTTCGATGATGCCGTTCTGCACCACCGCAACCCGACCCGAGCCATCCAGGTGGGGATGGGCGTTGCGCTCCTCGGGCTTGCCATGGGTGGCCCAGCGGGTATGGCCGATGCCGCACTGCCCAGGCGCACCGCTGGCCTCATAGCGGGCGGTGAGGTTCACCAGCTTGCCCTCGGCCCGCAGGCAGTGCAGCACCCCGCCCTGCTCAACTGTGGCGATGCCGGCCGAGTCATAGCCCCGGTATTCCAGCTGGCGCAGCCCCTCCAGCAGCAGGGGAGCCGCCTCCCGCGATCCGATCAGGGCAACGATCCCGCACATAGGGGCCCGCAGGGGAAAAGGACAACAAAAAAGCCCGGTCGGGGCCGGGCCTGAGCTTATGGGACGTGGCTGATCTCGAGTGTTCCTGGCGGGAAACGCAGGGCGGCCAGGAACTTCAGTAGGCCAGACCCATTGAGCGGGTGGTCTCGTCACCCAGATACACGCGGATGCTGAGGAAGTCGGTGGGGCAGGCGGTCTCGCAGCGCTTGCAGCCCACGCAGTCCTCGGTGCGGGGGGAGGAGGCGATCTGACCGGCCTTGCAGCCATCCCAGGGCACCATCTCGAGCACATCGAGGGGGCAGGCGCGCACGCACTGGGTGCAGCCGATGCAGGTGTCGTAGATCTTGACGGCGTGGGACATCTGAACTCCGGAGGTGCTGAGACTCGGCGTCCCGCCAAGGTACCCAACACCTCCGGACCCACTGGCCCGGCAGCCCCAGCCCTTCACCCTTGTTCATACGTCGCCGCCATGGCCGGGGTGGCGGTCAGGGTGACCCGTAGAGTGCCTCGACTCTCACAGCGGCCATGTCCCAGGAAGCGATCTTTGAGAAAGTGCGCTCGATCGTTGCCGAACAACTCAGCGTTGACGCCGCCGAGGTGAAGCCCGAGTCGAACTTCCAGAACGACCTCGGCGCCGATTCCCTCGACACCGTCGAGCTGGTGATGGCCCTGGAGGAGGCCTTCGACATCGAGATCCCCGATGAGGCTGCCGAGGGCATCACCACCGTGGGTGACGCCGTCAAGTTCATTCAAGAGAAGCAGGCCTGAGCCGCTCCATGGTTGAGGGTCTCCAGCGCGTCGTCGTCACCGGCCTCGGCGCGGTCACACCGATCGGCAACGACGTCCCCAGCTACTGGCAGGGTCTGTCGTCCGGCCGCAATGGGGTGGCGCCAATCACCCTGTTCGATGCCGCCCGGCACGCCTGCCGTTTCGCCGCCGAGGTGAAGGACTTCGATCCCAGCGGCTGGCTGGAGCCGAAGGAGACGAAGCGCTGGGATCGCTTCTGCCAGTTCGGCGTGGTGGCCGCCAAGCAGGCCATCGCCGATGCCGGCCTCAACATCGACGACACCAACGCCCAGCGCATCGGCACGGCGATCGGCTCCGGGGTGGGCGGCCTGCTGATGATGGAGACCCAGGCCCAGGTGCTCAGCGAGCGCGGTCCGGACCGGGTGAGCCCGTTCTGCGTGCCGATGATGATCCCCAACATGGCCACCGGCCTCACGGCGATTGCCATCGGCGCCAGGGGTCCGAGCAGCGCCGTGGCCACGGCCTGTGCCGCCGGCTCCAACGCCATCGGCGACGCCTTCCGGCTGATCCAGCTCGGCCTGGCCGATGCCATGGTGTGCGGCGGCGCCGAATCGGCGATCACCCCCCTGGGGGTGGCGGGCTTCGCCAGCGCCAAGGCCCTCTCCTTCCGCAACGACGACCCGGCGACGGCCAGCCGTCCGTTCGACGCCGAGCGCAACGGCTTTGTGATCGGTGAGGGCGCCGGCATCCTGGTGCTGGAGAGCCTCGAGCACGCCAGGGCCCGGGGTGCCCGGATCCTGGCCGAGGTGGTGGGCTACGGCATGACCTGCGATGCCCACCACATCACCTCCCCGTCCCCGGGAGGCGTCGGAGGCGCTGAGGCCATGCGCCTCGCCCTCAAGGACGCCCGGCTGGAGCCCGAGGCCGTGGACTACGTCAACGCCCACGGCACCAGCACCCAGGCCAACGACAGCAATGAGACCGCCGCCATCAAGTCGGCCCTGGGGGAGCACGCCTACCGGATCCCGGTGAGCTCCACCAAGTCGATGACCGGCCACCTGCTGGGTGGCAGCGGCGGCATCGAGGCCGTGGCGGCCATCCTGGCCATGGAGCATGGCCTGGTGCCGCCTACGATCAATTACAGCAATCCGGATCCGGCCTGTGATCTGGACGTCGTGCCCAATCAGGCCCGAGACTCGACACTCAATGTTGTGCTCTCCAATTCCTTCGGATTCGGCGGCCACAACGTCTGTCTGGCGTTCCGGCGCATGAGCTGACTCCCCGCCAGCTCCCCACACCCCTGCAGCCGGTCGCTCCCGGCCCCAGCCGCGCAACCCCGTATTCCCCGCTCCTCCCCGATGGTCGCCGCCCCCTCCTCCCCCACGTCCTCCGCCAACGCGCTGGAGTCGCTGTGCATCAACAGCATCCGCTTCCTGGCCGTTGATGCGATCAACAAGTCGAATTCCGGCCACCCCGGGCTGCCGATGGGCTGCGCCCCGATGGCCTATGCCCTCTGGGACAAGACGCTCCGGCACAACCCCAAGAACCCCCAGTGGTTCAACCGCGACCGCTTCGTGCTCTCGGCGGGCCACGGCTGCATGCTGCTCTACGCCCTGCTGCACCTCACCGGCTACGACTCGGTGACCATCGACGACATCAAACAATTTCGTCAGTGGGGCTCCAAGACCCCCGGCCACCCCGAGACCTTCGAGACCCCCGGGGTTGAGGTGACCACCGGCCCCCTGGGTCAGGGCATCGCCAACGCCGTGGGTCTGGCCATGGCCGAAGCCCACCTGGCCGCCAAGTTCAACAAGCCCGACTGCAAGCTCGTCGACCACACCACCTATGTGCTCATGGGTGATGGCTGCAACCAGGAGGGGGTGAGCGGCGAGGCCGCCTCCCTGGCCGGTCACCTGGGTCTGGGCAAGCTGATCGCCCTCTACGACGACAACCACATCACCATCGACGGAAACACCAATGTTTCCTTCACCGAGGATGTGCTCAAGCGCTACGAGGCCTACGGCTGGCACACCATCCACGTGGCGGATGGCAACACCGACGTGGCCGCGATCGCCCGGGCCATCGAGGAGGCCAAGGCCGTCACCGACAAGCCCAGCCTGATCAAGGTCACCACCACGATCGGCTACGGCTCCCCCAACAAGGCCAACACCGCCGGCGTGCACGGAGCCGCCCTGGGGGCCGATGAGGCAGCCCTCACCCGCCAGAACCTGGGCTGGACCTACGGCGACTTCGAGGTGCCCCAGGAGGCCTACGACCACTGGCGTCAGGCCGTGAGCCGCGGTGCCGCCGCCGAGGCCGAGTGGAACGCCACCCTGGAGGCCTACCGCGCCGCCTATCCCGCCGAAGCCGCCGAATTCGAGCGCCAGCTGCGCGGCGAACTGCCCCAGGGCTGGGACGCCAACCTGCCCAGCTACAGCGCCGACGACAAGGGCCTGGCCACCCGCGCCCACTCCTTCAACTGCCTCAACGCCATCGGCCCCAGCCTGCCCGAGCTGATCGGCGGCTCAGCCGACCTCACCCACTCCAACCTCACCGACATCAAGGGTGAGAAGAGCTTCCAGAAGGGGGCCGAACAGAACCGCTACCTGCACTTCGGCGTGCGCGAGCACGCCATGGCGGCCATCCTCAACGGCCTCGCATACCACGGCAGCGGCCTGATCCCCTACGGCGGCACCTTCGCCGTGTTCGCCGGCTATGCCCTCGGCGCCATCCGCCTCTCGGCCCTGAGCGAGCTGGGCGTGATCTACGTGCTCACCCACGACTCGATCGGCCTGGGCGAGGACGGCCCCACCCACCAGCCGATCGAGACCCTGGCCACCCTGCGCTCCCTGCCCAACCTGCTGGTGATCCGTCCCGGCGATGGCAACGAGACCAGCGGCGCCTACCAGGTGGCCGTGACCAACCGCAACCGCCCCACCGTGCTGATCCTCAGCCGCCAGGCGATGGCCAACCAGGCCAACTCCAGCGCCGCCGCGGTGGCCAGGGGCGGTTACATCCTTGAGGACAGCAACGGCAGCCCCGACCTGATCCTGATCGGCACCGGCACCGAGCTGGAGCTGTGCACCAAGGCCGCCGCCCAGCTGCGGGCCGAGGGCAAGAACGTGCGCGTGGTGTCGATGCCCTGCGTGGAGCTGTTCGAGGAGCAGGACGCCGCCTACCGCGACAGTGTGCTGCCGGCCGCCTGCCGCAAGCGCCTGGTGGTGGAGGCCTCCAGCAGCTTCGGCTGGCACAAGTACACCGGCTTCGAGGGCGACAGCGTCTCGGTGGACCGCTACGGCGCCTCCGCCCCAGGCCCGGTGTTGATGGAGAAGTTCGGCTTCACCGTCGACAACGTGGTGGCCAAGGCCAAGGCCCTGGGCTGAGCGGCCCAGCGCCAACGCAAAGCCCCGCCAATTGGCGGGGCTTTGTTGTTGAAACTCACCAGAGCAGTACATGGCTATCGAGCAGGTAGCACCCGCTGCCCGTGGTCATGGCTGGGGCTGCTCTGGCCAGAGTGAACCGCTCTGGGACAGGGGCATCAAGAGGCATGGGCCTCGTCGATCAGGCGCGTAAGAGTAGTCATGAACGAAGTCCAGCAGAGCACAACCCTCAACTGAAGGCCCGGAGATCACCCCGGGCCTTGCTGGGCCGGGCTCAGCCGACAGCAGCCTCCGCCTTCTGCTCGGCCAGCACCTGCTCCAGACCCTCCAGATCCTTGTCGGTGATCTTGGTCTGCATCGGGCAGTGCTTGGGTCCGCACATCGAGCAGAACTCGGCCTGCTTGTAGATGTCGGCCGGCAGGGTTTCGTCGTGGTACTCGCGGGCCCGCTCCGGATCCAGGGAGAGATCGAACTGCCTGTTCCAGTCGAAGGCGTAGCGGGCGCGGCTCAGTTCGTCGTCGCGATCGCGGGCGCCCGGGCGGTGGCGGGCGATGTCGGCGGCATGGGCGGCGATCTTGTAGGCGATCAGGCCGTTGCGCACGTCTTCGGGATTGGGCAGTCCGAGATGCTCCTTGGGGGTGACGTAGCAGAGCATCGCCGTGCCATACCAGCCCGCCATCGCCGCGCCGATGGCGCTGGTGATGTGGTCGTAGCCGGGGGCGATGTCGGTGACCAGGGGGCCGAGCACATAGAAGGGCGCCTCGGCGCACTCCTCCATCTGCTTCTTCACGTTGAACTCGATCTGGTCCATCGGCACGTGGCCCGGACCCTCCACCATCACCTGCACGTCGTGCTTCCAGGCGCGGCGGGTGAGTTCACCCAACGTTTTCAATTCGGCCAGCTGTGCTTCATCGGAGGCGTCATGCAGACAGCCGGGGCGCAGCGAATCGCCCAGGGAGAAGCTGCAGTCGTAGCGCTTGAAGATCTCGCAGATGTCGTCGAAGCGGGTGTAGAGCGGATTCTGCTTGTGGTGATACAGCATCCACTGGGCCAGGATGCCGCCGCCTCGGCTCACGATGCCGGTGAGGCGACCCTTCACCTTGGGCAGGTGCTCGATCAACAGGCCGGCGTGGATGGTCTGGTAGTCCACCCCCTGCTGGCAGTGCTTCTCGATGATGTGCAGGAAGTCGTCTTCGCTGAGCTTCTCGATCGAGCCGTGCACGCTCTCGAGCGCCTGATACACCGGCACCGTGCCGATGGGAACCGGCGAGGCGTTGATGATCGCCGTGCGCACCTCATCGAGATTCACGCCGCCGGTGGAGAGATCCATCACCGTGTCGGCGCCATATTTCACCGCCAGCTCGAGCTTCTTCAGCTCCTCGCTCACATCGCTGGCGTTGGGCGAGGCGCCGATGTTGGCGTTCACCTTGCAGCTGGAGGCGATGCCGATCGCCATCGGCTCCAGGTTGGGGTGGTTGATGTTGGCCGGGATGATCATGCGGCCCCGGGCCACCTCCTCCATCACCAGGGATTCGGGCAGGTTCTCCCGCTTGGCCACATGGGCCATTTCTTCCGTCACCACCCCCTGGCGGGCGTAGTGCATCTGGCTCACGTTGGCCTGACCTTGGCGCTTCTCGATCCAGGCGCTGCGCATGACGGGTACGGGCAAAGAACGGAATGGGGAGCAGCCTGGCGGCGGCCGTGGCGGGGGTCCGGTTCCGTTGCCGAGATCGCAGACGCACACCGAGGTGGCGGCTGGCTCACTTCCCTGCGCCGGCATGACCCGGATCAGGTGCGGAGGGTGTGATCTCAGCCCGGCACTGCCTGACGCAGCCGGGCACCCCTAGTGACTCCCGCAACCTAGCAACATCCCCCGAACGCAGGCCAGTTGGCTCAGCACTGCAGGCCGTTCAGCGCCGCCCCCACCACCCGGTGGTCAGGGTCGGCCTGCAGCCGCTGCAGCAGCGCCCGCGCCTGGTGGGCGTCAGCTCCAGCGCTTGCAGAGTCGCCACCACCCTCCCGCACCAGACGACCCAGGATCTCGGCGCCGCCCACCCGCACGGTGCCATCGTCGGCAGCGATCGCCAGGCTGGCCAGCTCCAGCAACCGGGCCGCATCGGCCTCGGGATGCTCGGCCACGGCCGAGAGCACGCTGCAGCGCAGCAGCCACTGGTCGTCGCGGCGGAAGGCCGCCAGCAACAGCGGCCAGGCCTGCTCCAGGCCATGGCTCACCAGGGCATTGGCCGCTTCGGCCCGCACATTGGCATCGGGGTCGTGCTCCAGGACCCGCACCAGCGCCTGGCGCCCGGCCGGGTTGCACTTCACCCCCAGGCCGGCGCAGCTCAGCGAGCGCACCAGGAACGCCTCCTGCTCCAACCCCAGCAGCAGCAGCGGCACCGCCGCCTCAACCGGCACCTCCCGCAGGGCCGCCAGGGCGGGCATCGAACGGCTGGGGTCGCCACAACAGATGGCGGCGCGCAGCTGTTCCAGATCGGGCGCGGACACACAGGGACATGCTGGGGGCTCCAGCCTGGCTCAGGAACCGGCCGCCGGCGGACCGCCCTGGCGCAGGGCCTGCAGCAGGGCCCGGCGCCGCCGCCCCCGGCTCACCCAACTGGAGCTGGCCAGGCCGATGCCGATCGCCAGGGCCGGCAGGGCCATAATCCTCTCCCGCCCCTGGCGCTGCAGGATCAACAGCAGCGCCAGCAGGATCAGCAGCGGCGCCGACAGCGCCAGCAGGCCCTCCAGCAGCGGCCGGCGGCGAGGCTCGAAGGGGCTCATCGGGGGCTCATCGGGGGCTCATCGGTGCGGCGCGCAGCAGGCTGAGGCTCAGCACCCGCACGCCAACAGCCAGGGCCCCCTCATCGGGGGCGAAGGTGTTGCTGTGCAGGGGGGTGCAGCCCTGGGGTCCGGCCACCCCCAACCGGAACATCGTGCAGCGGATGCCATCGCTGAGCTCGGCGAAATCCTCGGCGCCCAGGGAGGGCTGCTCCAGCCAGTGCACCCGCGGGCGGCCCAGCAGATCCACCGCCGCCGCCGCCACCAGCTGGGTGAGTTCCGGGTCGTTGTGCACCGGCGGCGAGATGCGGCGATAACGCACCCGAGCCTCTCCACCATGGCCCCGGCAGAGGGCGTGCACGGTGTCCTCGATCCAGGCCGGCAGACGGTCGTGCAGCTCCAGATCGAGGCAGCGCACCGTGCCCAGCAGACGCACGTGGTCGGCGATCACATTGAAGGCCTTGCCCCCTTCGATCCGCCCGAAGCTCACCACCACAGGATGGAGGGCATCCAGCCGGCGGCTGATCGCCTCCTGCAGGCCGCTCACCACCCGCGCCGCGATCCAGATCGCGTCGGTGCTCTGGTGGGGGCGGGCGCCGTGGCCGCTCTCCCCCAGCACCTCGATCTCCAGCTCCCCCGCCGCCGCCGTCAGGCTGCCGCTGCGCACCCCCACCTCGCCCACCGCAATCGAGGGAAACACGTGCACCCCGAACAGGGCATCGAGCCCCTCGGTCGCCCCGTCAGCCTTCATCCACGCCGCCCCCTCGGCCGTCTCCTCGGCGGGCTGAAACAGCAGCCGCACCCGTGCCCGCAGCAGATCGGGTCGCCGCCTGGCCAGGGAGGCCAGCACGCCGGCCACCCCCAGGCCGACGCTCGTGTGCAGGTCATGACCGCAGGCGTGCATCAACCCCTGCACGGTGGAGGCGTAGTCGAGACCGGTGCGCTCCTCCACCGGCAGGGCATCCATATCCACCCGCAGGCCCAGCAACGGCGCCGGCTGGCCGTCCGGCAGGCAGCGGGGGCCCAGTTCCGCCACCACCCCGGTGCGCCCCACCCCCTCGCGCACCTCCCAGCCCCAGCGGCGCAGTTCGCCGGCCACCAGGGCGGCCGTCTGCTGCTCGTGGCCACTGAGCTCGGGGTGGCGGTGCAGGTGGCGGCGCAGCTGGATCAGCTCGGGCAGGAACGCCTCCAGATCCCCCTCCAGCCCCAGCTGCCACCAGCAGATCCCACGCCCAGCGCCCGCGTCAGCGCCAGCGGTGGCGGCGGGCATGGGTGGTGGTGGAGGGGGGGACGGCATCGCAGGGCCGGAAACCGGAAGCGGTGGCTTAGGCGTGACTGTGGCTTTGGGGTGGCTGCGGCTTTGGGGTGGCTGGGCTGTGGCGGTTCAGGCGAGGGCGAGGAACTGCTGCAGGGCCGACACCGGAGCTGGCGGCCAGCGCCGCACGGCCAGCAGCCATTCTGGGTCGCGGTAGCGCGGATCGAGACCGGAGGCCGACACCCAGTGGCTCTCCGCCTCGCCGCGGCCGCCCCGCTGCCAGAGCAGGGCGGTGAGGCCGGCGCGGGCATCGGCGAACAGGGGGTAGCGGCGGATCAGCGAGCGCAGTTGCTGTTCAGCTGCGTCCAGGTCGCCGAGCTGGAAGGCGGCCAGGGCCTCGCTGGCGCGGGCCATGGCAAAGCCTGGGCGGGCAGCGGCAGCGGCGGCATAGCTGCTGCGGGCGGCGGCCCAGTCACCCTGGGAGCCCTGCACATTGCCCAAGTTGTAGAGGGCCGAGGCCCGCGGTTCGGCCCCGTCGCTGTGCTCCAGGATCCAGTGGTAGTCGTCGGCCGCCGCCCCCCAGCGGGCCAGCGCCTCCTCGGCGGTGCCGCGGTTGAGGTGGGCGTCGCCGCTGGCTGGCTCCAGCTCCAGGGCGCGGTTCTGGTCGGCGATGGCCGCCAGCGGATCGCCCAGGGCGAGCTGCACGTTGCCGCGGTTGCTCCAGGCCGCCGCATCCCGAGGCGCCAGCTCCAGCACCTGATCCCAGAGGGGCAGGGCCTCGCCGAAGTGGCCCTCACGGCTGGCCTGCAGCGCCTGGTCGAACAGCTGGGGGAGCGAGGAGAGCTGGGGCACGGAAAGCGCTGTGGGCCCTTCTGTCGCCCGCACCGCCCTGGGCTGCACCAGCAGCAGGCACACCGCCAGCAGCAGGGCCGGCAGTCCCCACAGCCAGGTCCGCCCCCTCACGGCCACGACTCCGCCAGGTGGGCCCGGCCCGCCTCGGTGAGCAGCCGGCCCCGGGGCGTGCGCTGCAACAGGCCCTGCTGCAGCAGGTAGGGCTCCACCACCGTCTCCAGGGTGGCCGGGTCCTCCCCCAGCCCGGCCGCCAGGGTGTCGAGGCCCACCGGCCCGCCGCCGTAGCTCTCCAGCATCAGCGCCAGCAGGCGCCGGTCGTGGGCATCGAGGCCGCGGCCATCCACCCGGTGCAGGCTGAGGGCCTGCTCCACCAGGGCCGCGCCGATGCGGCCCTCGCCGTTCACGCTGGCCACGTCCCGCACCCGGCGCAGCAGCCGGTTGGCGATCCGCGGCGTGCCCCGGCAGCGGCGGGCCACCTCCAGGGCCGCCGACCCGTCCAGGTCGATCGCCAGCAGCCTGGCCGCCCGCTCAACGATCGCCTGCAGGTCGTCGAGGCCATAGAACTCCAGCCGCTGGATCAACCCGAAGCGGTCCCGCAGGGGCGAACTGAGGGCCCCGGCCCGGGTGGTGGCGCCCACCAGGGTGAAGGGGGCCAGGGGCATGCTGCGGGTGCGGGCGGTGCTGCCCTTGCCCACGGTGAGGTCGAGGCGGTAGTCCTCCATCGCCGGGTAGAGCAGTTCCTCGGCCACCCGGTTGAGGCGGTGGATCTCGTCGATGAACAGCAGCTCCCGCGGCTCCAGGTTCACCAGCAGGCCCACGATGTCGCGCGGGCGCTCCAGGGCCGGGGCACTGGCGATGCGGCAGCGCACGCCCAGTTCCTCGGCGAGCACCAGCGCCATCGTGGTCTTGCCCAGGCCCGGCGGGCCGTAGAGCAGCACGTGGTCGAGGGCCTCCTGGCGGCTGCGGGTGGCCTCCACCGCAATGGCCAGCACCTGCTTGAGCTCACTCTGGCCGATGTAGTCGGCCAGACGCCGCGGCCTGAGCGTGTCGGCCCGTCCCGGCTCGGGATCATCACCGGCAGGGGCCGGCTGCACCAGCCGTTCCGGCGCCGGGCGTGGGCCGCCACCGGGGCCAGCCACGGTGGACCTGGCCTCCGCCCCCCCGCGGCCATCCGCTGCAGCCGGTCCCGAGGAAACAATCGCCATGGAAACAATCGCCATGGGTGGAGGCGCCATGGGTGGAGGGTACCGGCACCTGCCTAGGGTCGGGGACCAGAGACGACAGCGGCACGGGGAGCGATGGCCAAGGGTGGCACCAAGAAGCTGGCCGCCCGGGCCCAGCGGGATGCCGCCAACCGCCTGCTGGCGGACAACCGCTTCGCGCGGCACCAGTACGAGATCCTCGAAACCCTCGAGTGCGGCATCGAGCTGCTGGGCACCGAGGTGAAGTCGATCCGGGCCGGCCAGGTGAACCTGCGCGATGGCTTCTGCCTGGTGCGGGGCGGCGAGCTGCAACTGCACAACGTGCACATCTCGCCCCACAGCCACGCCGGTGCCTACTTCAACCACGAGCCCCTGCGGGTGCGCAAACTGCTGGCCCACCGCCGCGAGATCGAGCGGCTGCGGGTGGCGCTCGAGCAGAAGGGCCTCACCCTGATCCCGCTCAACCTGCACCTCAAGGGCTCCTGGATCAAACTCACCCTGGGGCTGGCCAAGGGCCGCAAGCTGCACGACAAGCGGGCCGAGGAGCGCCGCAAGCAGGACGCGAAGGAAACCCGGGCCGCCATCTCCCGCTACTGAGCCATCTCCCGCCACAGAGCCATCTCCGCCTGTGGATGGGAGAGCCGGACTCAGGGCGAGGGCGAGGGCGACGGCTCCGGCGGCGCTGGCGCTGGGGTTGGAGCGGTCGGCGCGGGGGGCTCCTCCGCCGGCTCGTCCGGATCGTCGGGGCGCCGCAGGGGCGGCCGCAGCGGAGAGCGCTCCGGTTCGGACGTGTCGTCGGCAGTGGCGGGCGCGGGAGTCTCCAGCTGCGGCGGCGCCGGCGCATCGGCCCGCAGCGACAGAGTGATCAGCGACGGTGCCACCCCTTCATTGGTCACCAGCAACTGCACCGGCGAGCGCGACTGGGGGGGCAGACTCACCACCCGCAGCGGGCCACTGGGCTCCAGCAACGAGCCGTCGGCGGCGAACACGCTCATCTGCATCAGGGGCGAGCCGTTCACCCCCATCACCAGCCGGTAGCCCTCGGGCAACCGGATCGGGAACAGCCGGGCACCCCCGGCGGACACCGGGGCGCTGAGCACCTGGGGGTCGCTGCTGCGGGCCTGGATCGGCTCGATCTGGATCGAGGCCAGGCTCTGCTCGGCAGCCGCGTACCAGAGCTGGCGATAGGGCTCGGGGGGCATGGTGCCGCCGGAGCGGCCCGGCAGCAGGTTCTGGGCCTGGGCCGACACCAGCCGACGCAGCACCTCGCCGCTCAGACCCTGGTCGGCCAGACCGCGCAGCCTCTGCTCCCAGTCCGCATTGCTGTAACTGCCCAGGCGGCGGCGGATCTCCAGGGGCAGTTGCTCCACCCGGGCCAGCCACTCCTGGGCCAGCTCATTCCACACCTTGCGCAGGGGGGCGTCCTCCAGGCTGTCGCCAGGCAGCCGCCCACCCCGCTCCGGGAACTGGGCCAGCAGGCTGGCATCCACCAGCTTCAGGAACCAGGCCCGGTCCACCTGCATCGCCCGCAGGCGATTGAGCAGCTGCTGACGCTGGTCGATCTCGGCGGGAGGCAGGCTGCTGGGCAGTTGCAGTGCCGCATCGGGGGTGGTCGGGCGACTGGATTGACCGCGGCTGAGCCACCACCAGCCCAGGGCCGTGCCCACCACGGCCGAGAGCAGCAGAGCGATCACCACGGGCCACAGGCCGCCCTCGGCCGCCAGCTCCCGGTCCTCGACCCGCAGGCGCGCTGGGGCCGACCCGGGGCGCGGCAGTGGCGCCGGCTGGCCGGGCTCGAGCACGGGCAGCTCCGGAGCAGGCGCAGGCGGATGGGCGGCGGGCGGATGGGCGGCGGGCGGCGGTTCGGCCCTCTCCGGCCCAGGGGACTGCGCAGGCCTGACGGCGGCAACCGGCGGCGGCACCAGGGCCACGGTGCGGTCGGCGCGGGGAACGGGCCCGGTGGTCTCCGGCATGGGCAGGGCCTGCAGGGCGGCCAGGGCCTGGGCCGCCGAGGGAAAGCGCTGGCCGGGGTCGCGGGCGAGCAGGCGGGCCAGGGCGGCCTGCAGCTCGGGCTGGTCGCTGAGACTGGCGGGCCAGCGCCACTCCAGCGAGCCCGGATCCAGCAGGCGGGCCGGCGGATCGCCGCTGAGCAGCACCAGGGCCGTGACGCCCAGGGCATGGAGGTCCATCCAGGGCTCGGGGGCCTGAGCGCGGGATCGCTCGGGCGGGGCGTAGCCGGGGGTCACGGCATCGCCGTCCACCACCAGGCCGAAGTCCAGCAGCACCGGCAGGCCATCACTGTCCCGGCGCAGCAGGTTGGCGGGGCAGAGGTCGCCATGCACCAGCTCCTGGCCGTGCAGGGCGGCCAGCACCGGCAGCAGCTGGCGCAGCAGCAGGAGCACCTCGCCGGCGCCGAACACCATCTGGCGCTCGGCCCGGGCCTCGAACAGCTCCTGCAGGGTGCGGCCGGCCTGCCACTCGCGCACCAGCCAGAGGCAGCCGTCCTGGCTCAGGGCCCCGCCGAGGCGGGGCACCTGGGGGTGCAGCACCCCCTGCAGGCGGGTCCAGAGCTCCCGGGCCCGCTCCTGATCCAGCTCCGGCCCCAGCTGGCGCAGCACCATCGGCGCGGCGGCGGCCAGCTGGTCGGTGGCCCGCCAGAGGGTTCCCTGGGGCCCTTGAGAGAGTCGCTCCTCCAGCCGGTATCGCTCGCAGATCAGCTGGCCGGACTCAAAGGGCTGGCCGTCGACAGGGGAATGACCCGGATCGGAGGGCATCAGCCAGCGGTGAGCGAAGAGCGCTCAGGTTGCCGCAGACCCTTCCCTGCCAGCCAGTCCGGGTCATAGAGGCGGGACCGGTAGCGGTCACCGCTGTCGCACAGCACGGTGACGATCGTGTGGCCCGGCCCCAGGCGCCGGGCGGTCTCCACCGCCGCGGCCACGTTGATGCCCACCGAGCCGCCCAGGAACAGGCCCTCCTGCCAGAGCAGCCTGTAGATCGTCTCGAGCGCCGCCTGGTCGTCGATGCGCACGGCGTCGTCGATCGGCGCCCCCTCCAGGTTGGCGGTGATGCGGCTGTTGCCGATGCCCTCGGTGATCGAGCTGCCCGCGCTGGCCAGCTGGCCGGTGGTGGCCCAGCTGTGCAGGGCACTGCCGTGGGGATCGGCCAGCACGCAGCGCACCTGGGGGTTCTGCTCCTTGAGATAGAGGGCCACCCCGGCGTAGGTGCCGCCGGTGCCGGTGGCGGCCACCCAGGCATCCAGCTTGCCGTCGGTCTGCTGCCAGATTTCCGGGCCGGTGGTGTTGTAGTGGGCGCGGCGGTTGGCCAGGTTGTCGAACTGGTTGGCCCACACGGCACCGGGGGTCTCGGCGGCGATGCGGCCCGAGAGCTTCACGTAGTTGTTGGGGTCGCGGTAGGGCACCGCCGGCACCGTGCGCACCTCGGCCCCCAGGCTGCGCAGCAGGCCGATCTTCTCGGCCGACTGGGTGTCGGGGATCACGATCAGCGCCTTGTAGCCGCGGGCGTTGCAGAGGTGGGTGAGGCCGATGCCGGTGTTGCCGGCGGTGCCCTCCACCACCGTGCCGCCGGGCTGGAGGAGGCCCTGCTCTTCGGCTTCCAGGAGGATGCCCAGGGCAGCCCGGTCCTTCACCGAGCCGCCGGGGTTCATGAACTCCGCCTTGCCCAGAATCTCGCAACCCGTGAGGTCGCTCAGGGCTTGCAGCCGGATCAGGGGGGTGTTGCCCACCGCCCCCACAAAACCCGGGGTAATCCCCCCCTGCGACCTCACCGTCGCTGTGCTGCCGCCCATGCCCTCAGCCGTGCCTGGCGGGATCGTAGGCAAGCTCCCTAAGGTCAGGGCTGGGCGGGAACCCGCAGGAGCGACGCTGCATGAGCACCCACCTGCTGGAGCGGCTGCTGGAGGTGCGCCGCCGGAGTGTGGAGCTGATCGCCCCGCTGGAGCCGGAGGACCTCTGCCTGCAGGGGATGGCGGATGCCAGCCCGCCCAAGTGGCACCTGGGCCACACCACCTGGTTCTTCGAACAGTTCCTGCTGAGACCGCTGCTGCAGGCGGGGCTGGCGCTGGAGTACGAGCCGGCGCCGGAGCGCTGGAGCTTCCTGTTCAACAGCTACTACGAGGCGGTGGGTGCCCGCCATCCCCGGCCCAAGCGGGGACTGCTGAGCCGGCCGACCATCGGCGAGGTGCTGGCCTGGCGGCAGCGGGTGGATCGGGCCCTGGCCATGCTGCCTCCGCTGCGCCAGGCCAGCCTCGCCCTGCTGGAGCTGGGCCTGCAGCACGAGCAGCAGCACCAGGAGCTGCTGCTGATGGACCTGCTCGATGGCTTCAGCCGCAACCCGCTGCTGCCCGCCTACAGCACGGCCGGTGATGGGCCGGAAGCGCTCTGGCGGCAGCGCCTGGAGGGCCCAACCAACCAGGAGCCCGGGGAGGTGCGCTGGCTGGCCTGGCCAGGGGGGCTGGTGGAGGTCGGCCAGGGGGGCCAGGAGTCCGGCGCAGACTGCCAGGCGGGCGAGCCGTTCCACTTCGACAACGAGGGGCCCCGCCATCGCTGCTGGCTGGAGCCCTTCGAGCTGGCCGACCGGCTGGTGAGCAACGGCGCGTTCGCGGACTTCATCGCCGACGGCGGCTACCGGCGGCCGGAGCTCTGGATGAGCGAGGGCTGGGCGGTGTGCCAGCAACGGGGCTGGCAGGCGCCGCGCTACTGGCGGGATGGCAGCGAATTCACCCTGGCGGGCCTGCAGCCGCGGCGGCCGGAGGCACCGGTGCGGCACCTGAGCTGGTTCGAGGCCGATGCCTACGCGCGCTGGGCCGGGGCCCGGCTGCCCAGCGAGGCGGAGTGGGAAGTGGCGGCGAGCCAGGGCGGCCTGCCCCAGGCCCATGGCCTGCTCTGGCAGTGGACCGGCAGCCCCTACCGGCCCTATCCGGGTTTCCGGCCCCCGGAGGGGGCCGTGGGCGAATACAACGGCAAGTTCATGACCTCCCAGTTCGTGTTGCGCGGCAGCTGTCTGTTCACCCCCAGCGGCCATGGCCGCGACACCTATCGCAACTTCTTTCCCCCGGCCAGCCGCTGGATGGCGGCGGGGGTGCGGCTGGCCCGCGACAGCGCGGCAGCCGCGACCGGAGGCAAACCGTGATGGCAGGACCCACCACCAGCGCGACTACCGCGCCTCAGCTGATCGATCTGCACCCTGCCGCCGCCGACCTTGAGACGCTGGTGCTGGAGGGCATGCAGCGCCAGCCCCGCCAGCTGCCCGCCTGGCTGCTCTACGACGCCGAGGGCTCGCGCCTGTTCGAGGCGATCTGCGAGCAGCCCGAATACAGCCTCACCCGCACCGAAGTGCGGCTGCTGGAAACCTGCGCGCCAGCGATCAGCAGCGCCATCTGCGCCGGCGGGAAGCCGCCACCGGTGGTGCTGGAGTTCGGAGCCGGCAATGCCCGCAAGGCCAGCCCCCTGCTGCGGGCCCTGAAACCGCCGGCCTACGTGGCGCTGGACATCAGCCGCAGCGCCCTGGAGGCCACCTGCACCTGCCTGCAGACGGCCCATCCGGCCACCCAGGTGCTGGGCATCTGCTGTGACTACGCCGGCGCCAGCGGCCTGCCGCCCCTGGCGGCCCTGGCCGGCCGGCAGCGGCTGGGGTTCTACCCGGGCAGCTCGATCGGCAACTTTGCGCCGGAGGAGGCCCGCACCCTGCTGGCGCAGTTCCGCCGCCTGCTCGGCCCCGCCGGCCTGCTGCTGATCGGCGTCGACCAACCCAAGCCCGTGGAGCGGCTGGAGGCCGCCTACAACGACCGGGCCGGGGTGTCCGCCGCCTTCGCCCGCAACCTGCTGGTGCGCCTGAACCGCGACCTGGACGGCAGCTTCCAGCCGGAGGCCTTCCGCTACGAGGCCCGCTGGCAGCCCGAGCACAACCGCATCGCCATGGCCCTGGTGAGCTGCCGGCCCCAACAGGTGCGGTTGGCGGGCCGCCAATGGCCGTTCCAGGCCGGAGAGGCCCTGATCACGGAATACAGCGTGAAGTACGGCCCGGCCGACTTTGAGGAGCTGGCCCGCTCAGCGGGCTGGCAACCGCTGCGCCGCTGGAGCGATGCCCAGGGCGACCTGTCCCTGCATCTGCTGGCCCAGGCAGACTCCACCTGAGCCCCATCCCAGTGCCGCGATGTCGAGGGAAGAGCAACGCCAAGCCATCCGCGCCCTGCGCGAGGGCCTGATCGCCCAGCTGGAGCAGCTCTATGCCGCCAGCTTCGAGCAGCTCACCGAGCACAACCTGGGCGAGGGCGGCATCGCCCGACTCACCCAGCTGCTGCTGCGCTCCCGCGAAGCGGCGATCACCCCCCTGCAGGAGGAGATCGAGGCGCCCCTGATCACGCGAGCCCCTGAGCTTCCCAGCCAGACCCAGAGCCAGCCATGAGCAGCCCCACCGACTGGTTCAGCGTGCTGGAACAGCAGCTGGAGCAACAGCTGGAATCGTTTCTGAAGGCCAACCCGGCCCAGGAGCAGCTGCTGCGCCAGCAGGAGCAGCGCGAGCGGCTGCAGCGCCTGCGCCGCCGCCGCCTGGAGCTGCAGGCCGGCGCCGAGCGGGCCAGGGCCGAGCTGCTCAAGCTGGCTGGGGAGATCCGCCAGTGGCAGGAGCGGGTGCAACGGGCTCGCTCGGCCGGAGCTGAGCCCCTGGCCGCACGGGCCGAAGGCCATCTGGCCGAGCTGATGGCCCGGGGCCGCGACCGCTGGCAGGCCCTGGGGCAGCTGGGGGAGGACTACCGCCAGGTGGAGCAGGAGCTCGAGGAGCTCGGCAAGGGCCGTACGGCCGCAGCTGCTGAGCCCGACCGCAGTGGCTCAACCGGGACAGCCCAGGCGGGGGACGAAGCCGCCATGGAGGACCTGGAGCAGGCCTGGTCGAGGTTTGAGTCGGAGCAGGACCTGGAGCAGCTGCGCCGGCGACAGAGCCGAACCTGAGGGCCCCTCAGGACGCTGCTCAGGCCTTGGGGGCCGGCGGCACCAGGCTCACCCCCTCCGGCGGCGGGGTGGGGTCGGGATCGGCGATCAGCATGTGCTGGAGCACGATCTCGGGGCGCTCACTGTCGCGCCAGCGGATGCGATAGGCGGGCATCTTGGTGCCGCGGCTGGTGGTCTGCTCCACCGGCTCCATCACCCAGCCCCGGCGGGAGCGCCCCTGGGGGTTGCGCTTCACCACCGCGTCCGCGTGCTGAAAGCGAAATCCGACGCGCTCGCCGCTCATGGAATCCTTGCCCCTGATGGGGGAAATTGCCTAGCGACACCATTATCCCATTGCACCCCTCAACCCCCGCCGGCAGCTTCCCGCGCCTCCGGCCTGAGCAGTGGAAAGGCGATCACATCCCGGATCGAGGCACTGTCGGTGAGCAGCATCACCAGGCGGTCGATGCCGATGCCCAGCCCGCCGGTGGGGGGCATGCCCACCTCCAGGGCGTGGAGGAAGTCGTCGTCCACCTGCTGGGCCTCGTCGTCGCCGGCGGCCTTGCGGGCCTGCTGGGCCTCCAGGCGCTGGCGCTGATCCACCGGATCGATCAGTTCGCTGAAGGCGTTGGCGGTTTCACGGCCCACGATGAACAGCTCGAAGCGCTCCACCAGCCCCGGCTTGCTGCGGTGGGCCCGCGCCAGGGGCGAGTTCTCCACCGGGTAGTCGAGCACGAAGGTGGGCTGGATCAGGTCGGCCTCCACCCGCTGCTCGAAGGCCTCCACCAGCAGCCGGCCCACCGAATCGGCCAGGGCCGGCACCTCCAGGCCCCGCTCCGCCATGGCCGCAGCCGCCTGCTCGCGACGCGTGAAGGCACTGAAATCCAGACCGGTGGCCTGCTGCACCAGCTCGTGCATGGTGGCGCGCCGCCAGGGGGGCGCCAGGTCGATCTCCGTGCCCTGGTAGGTGATGCGGGTGGAGCCGCACACCTGCTGGCACACGTGGGCGATCAGCTGCTCGGTGAGCTCCAGCATGTCGCCGTAGTCGGCATAGGCCTGGTAGATCTCCACCGAGGTGAACTCGGGGTTGTGGCGGGTGCTCACCCCCTCGTTGCGGAAGATCCGCCCCAGCTCGTACACCCGCTCGAAACCCCCCACCACCAGGCGCTTGAGGTGCAGTTCCGTGGCGATGCGCAGGGTGAGGGGTAGGTCGAGGGCGTTGTGGTGGGTCTCGAACGGCCGGGCGTCTGCACCGCCGGGGGTGCTCTGCAGCACGGGGGTTTCGATCTCCAGGAAGCCGCGCTCATCGAGCCAGCGGCGCATCGTGCTCACCGCCAGAGCACGGCGCCGGAAGGTCTCGCGGGTGTGGGGCGACACGATCAGATCGAGGTAGCGCTGGCGGTAGCGCTTCTCCACATCCGCCAGGCCGTGCCACTTGTCGGGCAGGGGCTGCAGGGATTTGCTGAGCATCTGCCAGCGCCGCACCTTCACCGAAAGCTCGCCGCGGTCGGTGCGACGCAGGGTGCCCTCCACGCCGATCAGATCGCCGGCGTCCACCAGGGAGGTGAGGTGGGCGAAGGCCTCGGGATCATCCGGCATCGAGGCCGCCAGGGTGGCCTTCTCGATAAACAGCTGGATCGGGCCGCTCTCATCGGCCAGGGTGAAGAACGCCAGCTTGCCCATCACCCGCCGGGTCATCACCCGGCCGGCCACCGCCACCGCCAGATCGCGCTCCTCGCCGTTGGCCAGGTCGGCGTGGGCCGCCTGCAGCTCGGCGTGGCGATGGCTGGGCTCGAAGCGCAGGGCATAGGGCCCCTGCCCCAGCGCCGCCAGGGCCGTGCCTTTCTCCAGGCGGGTCTCGCGCAGCTCAGACAAGGGACCGGATCAGTTCAGAGCCCGGCCATCCTGCAGGAGCACGGTGCAGGGGCCAGACCCCTGGACGCTTCAGCCGGCGGCGCTGGCAGCCATGCCGACGTCGCCCATGCGCTGGGAGGCATAGCCGGTGCCGCGCACGGTGAGGATCAGCTCGGGGTTGCGGGGGTCGGGCTCGAGCTTGCCGCGCAGGCGGGCCACATACACGTCCACCACGCGCAGGTCGGCGGCGCGGCGCGGCGGATAGCCCCAGAGCTGCTCGAGGATCTCAGCCCGGGGCACGACGCGGCCCGGCTCGCGGAACAGCAGCTCCAGCAGGCTGAACTCGGTGTAGGTGAGGGCGATGCGCTCGCCGTCCCGGGTGACCTGACGGCGGTTGGTATCCACCACCAGATCGCCCAGCCGCAGCACCCCGCTGCCGCTGGGCACCTCCCGCGGCTCATTGCTGGCCGAGCCCCGGCCCACCCGGCGCAGGATGGTGGCGATGCGCGCCTCGAGCTCCTTGGGGCTGAAGGGCTTGGGCAGATAGTCGTCGGCGCCCAGATCCAGGCCCGACACCCGCTCGGCGATGGCATCGAGCGCCGACAGGAAGATGATCGGCACACAGGATTCGGCCCGCAGCCGGCGGCAGACGGCGAAGCCGTCCAGCTTGGGCAGCATCACGTCGAGCACCACCAGATCGGGCTGCTCCTGGTGGAACAGGGTGAGGGCCTCTTCGCCGTCCTCGGCGCAGATCACCCGGTAGCCCGCCAGCTGCAGACGCATCACCAGCACCCGCCGCACCGCGGCCTCGTCGTCCACCACCAGCAGGGTGGCCTTGGGATCGGCCGGCGGGGTCGACATGTCCGCAGAGGGCATGGGCGCAGGGCCGGCAGGGTGAAGATTCACAACCCTAGCCCTCAGGCCGCCCTGCGGTCATCCCCGCAAATGCTCTCCAGCCGGTCGATCTGGGCAGGCTTAAGGATTTCTCCGGAAACAGACAAAAGCCATCGCCGCTGCTAAGCGCCCGATCATCAATTCGCCTCGCCTCCATGCGGCCAGCGGGCGGCGGCATAGCGATCCCACTCCTCCGCAGCCGTCTGCAGGGCCCGGTCGCTGTCGGCCTGACCCAGCATCGCGCGCTGCAGCTGGGTGTAGAGGATCGCCTGCAGGCGCTTCACGCCGGGGATGGCGGGCACGAGCACCCGCGCCCGCGCCAGGGTGCGAGCCGAGAGCAGGCGGGCCTGCTCCACCAGCCGGGAGGCCGGGTCGCCGGCCTGCTCCCCGGCCAGCTCCTGCTCCAGCTGGGCCAGGGCGGCCCGGGCCGAGGGCAGCACCCGGGCCTCCTGGGCGAAGGCCAGCTGGTTGGCGGCATTGGTGAGGTACAGGCCGAAGCTCACCGCCTCGGCCGCCATGGCGCTCTGGCGCGGCACCACCAGGTTCATCATCGCCACATTGGCCACGCCGTCCTCGCCGGTGATCGGCGGGTAGGGCCGGGTGTGGCTGGCGATGCCAGGCGCGTTGGTCTGCAGGTTGCGCAGGAAGTCGGGGCCGGTGGCCACCTGGGCGAGATCGCCGGACTGGTACAGCTCGATGGCACGGCGAAAACCCTGGCTCACCACCTCCCGGGGCAGCAGGCCGCGGCGGTAGAGGTCGGTCCAGAAGGCAAACGCCTGCCGTCCGGCAGCCGTGTTGAATGCGGCCCGGCGCCGGTCGTCGAGCAGCTGCACCCCCATCTGCACGAAGGTTTCCAGCAGTTCGGCCGAGTCATCCGGCACCACCGTCATGAACAGGGCGTAGCGGCCGGTGCGGCGCCGCACGGCCTCGGCGTAGGCGGGCAGCTGCTGCCAGCGCTGGGGCGGGGCGCTGTAGCCGGCCCGCTGGAGCACCTGGCGGTTCACCATGCTGATCCGCGCCGTGAGGTACCAGGGCAGGGCGTACTGGGCCCCGTCCTGGCGGCCGGCCTGCCAGATGGGGGGCAGAAACCGGGCTTCTGCGCTGGCGGGCAGCAGCGGCGCCAGGTCGAGCAGTCCCCCCTTGCTGGCCAGGTTGGCCGCGAACGGGGGATTGAGATTCACCAGATCGGGAGCTGTGCGGGCAAACACGGCGGCCAGCAGCTTGCGCTCCACCGCGCTCCAGGGCACATCGGTCCAACGCACCCGCACGCCGGGATTCTCCGCTTCCCAGGCCGCAATCACCGCCTGGAGATAGGCGTTGAAGCGGGGCGCCAGATCAAGGGTCCACACATTCAGCACGCGGCCGGCCTCTCCGGCGCCAGGCCGCCGCGGCCCGCAGGCCGCCAGGGCGGCGGTTCCGCCGCCCAAAGCCAGCAAGCGCAGCAGCTCCCGGCGCTTCAGCAGCGGGGATGGGGAGATCGGATTCAGCACCATCGGATCGGGCTCCATCGCATTCAGCTCCTCGGATTCAGCCCTTCAGACCGGGCGCCAGCTGGCGCCAGAACAACAGCTGCAGGGAACAGAGCAGGGGCGCCAGCAACGCGGTGAGCAGGGTCTGGGCCACCAGGGTGTGCAGGGCCGCCACGTTGGTCTCTCCCCACCAGAGCTGCTGCAACCAGATCAGCACCCCCTGCAGGGCGGTGCCCAACAGGGCCAGCAGGCCCAGGTTGAGGCTGCGCTCGATCGGCGCAGCCCTGCGGCCCAGGCGCCCCCACCACCAGCCCAGCAGCGTGAGAGCAGGGACCTCGCTGATCGGCCCCGCATGGAGACCGTCGAGGATCAGCCCCAGGGCCAGTCCCGCCGCCGCGCCGGAGAACGGACCATCCACCAGCGCCCAGGGCAGCAGCCAGAGCGCGGCCCAGGAGGGCGGCACCCCCGCCAGCTGCAGCGGCGCCGGGGCAGCCAGCACCAGCAGGGGCACCACCCCAGCCGTGAAGGGCGTCCAACGTTGGCGAAGCAGCACGCTCATGGGCGGTCGCCACTCCGCTGCACCTGAACCTGCACCCAGTCGACCGCATTCACCGGAGCACTCAACTGCACCACCGCCTCCGGCGCTGGCACCGCACGCTCGTTGACGCTCTGCACCACCCCGACCGTGAGATTGGGGGGCAACAGCGTACTGGCGGGCGAGGTTGTCACCACATCCCCGGGCCGCACGCCCCCATCCTGCTCGATGAAGCGCAACAGCGGCCGGGAGGTGCCGGCTCCCACCAGCAGGCCGTGGCGCTGGCGGTTCCCCACCCACACCCCGATCCTGCTGGAGGAGTCGGTGAGCAGGAGAACAGTGGCCGTGGTGGGGGTGACGCTGGCCACCCGCCCCAGCAGACCGCCTGGGGCGATCACGGCATCCCCGGCAGCGATCCCCTGCAGACCGCCGCGGCCGATCAGCAGCTGCTGCCACCAGCCCTCGGCCTGGCGGGAAATCACCGGAGCGCCCACCAGGGCCGGATCCGCCCGGCCCAGATCCAGCAACCCGCGCAGCCGCTGATTATCGGCCTCCAGCTGCCGCAGTCGCGACTGGCGGTCGAGGCGCTGGGCCGCCGTGAGCCACTCCGACTGGGCGCTGCCCGGCCAGAAGGGCCGGCTGAGCAGCGCATAGACATCAAGAACGCCGGCCCCCTTGCTCAGACGCAGACCCACCAGCAGCGCCAGCAGCAGCAACCAGGGCCAGGCCAGGCTGGCCAGGCGCCGTGGCGAAAGGCGCAGCCCGCGGCCCTGCAATGCCATCGGGCTCAGGCCATCGGCCGCACGAAGTCAGGCGTATCGAGCACGCGCTCCAGGGTTTTGTAGTCCTCCAGCACCATGCCGCAGCCCTGCACCACGCACAGCAGGGGCTCCTCCGCCACATGGGTGAGGATGCCGGTTTCGTGGCTGATCAGGTCGCTGATGCCGCGCACCAGGGCACCGCCGCCGGCCAGCATGATGCCGCGATCCACGATGTCGGCCGCCAGCTCCGGCGGGGTGCGCTCCAGGGTGCGCTTCACCGCCTCCACGATCACGTTGAGCGGTTCAGCCATCGCCTCGCGGATGTCGCCGGCACGCACGTTGATCGTGCGGGGCAGGCCGGAGAGCAGGTGGAGACCGCGCACATCCATGGAGATCTCATCGTGCTCATCGTCCGGGAAAGCGGAGCCGATGCGGATCTTGATGTCCTCGGCCGTGCGCTCGCCCACCACCAGGTTGTGCACCTTCTTGAGGTACACGCCGATGGCGTCGCTCAGCTCATCGCCGGCCACCCGCACCGATTCGCTCAACACGGTGCCGCTCAGGGAGAGCACAGCCACCTCCGTGGTGCCGCCGCCGATGTCCACGATCATCGTGCCCACGGGCTCGGTGACCGGCAGCCCGGCACCGATCGCCGCCGCCACCGGTTCGTCGATCAGATGCACTTCACGGGCCCCAGCCAGACCGGCCTCCCGCACGGCGCGGCGCTCCACACCGGTGACCCCGCTGGGGATGCCGATCACCAGCCTGGGAGCCACGATGCCCCGGCCCTCGTTGCCCTTCTGGATGAACGACTTGATCATCTGTTCGGCGGCGTCGAAGTCGGCGATCACGCCGTCGCGCAGGGGACGCACGGCCCGGATGTTGCCGGGGGTGCGACCGAGCATCAGCTTGGCTTCCTCGCCCACCGCCAGGCAGGAATTGCGCTCCAGGTCGAGGGCCACCACCGAGGGCTCCTGCAGCACGATGCCCTTGCCGGACACGTACATGAGAGTGTTGGCCGTGCCCAGATCAATGCCGATGTCGCGGGAGAACTGAAAGCGACGGAGGAACACGGGGCAGACCCTGGCCGGCAAGCGCCGAATCATAGGGGGGGTGTGACAGACAGGCCCCGTGGTGGAACTGACTCAACAGTGGCGTCCCGAGGGGTGCCGCATCATTGATCCAAACAACAGAGGAGACCCACCATGGGCGTCAATTCCATCACCCTGGTCGGCCGTGCCGGCCGCGACCCTGAAGTGCGCTACTTCGAGTCCGGCAGCGTGGTGGCCAACCTCACCCTGGCGGTGAACCGCCGCAGTTCCGGCGACGAACCCGACTGGTTCAATCTGGAGATCTGGGGCAAGCAGGCCCAGGTGGCCGCCGACTACGTCCGCAAGGGCTCCCTGCTCGGCATCATCGGCAGCTTCAAGCTCGACCGCTGGACCGACAAGGGCACCGGCGAGGAGCGCAGCAAGCCGGTGATCCGGGTCGACCGCCTGGAGCTGCTGGGCTCCAAGCGCGACAGCGAGGCCATGGGCGGCGGCAGCGGCAGCAGCTTCGGCGGCGGCGGCGACGCCGGCTTCGGCGGCGAGCCCAGCGAGGAGGACGTGCCCTTCTGACCCCCGCGCTGCGGCAGGCCGCCGGGGTCGCCCGCCCCACCACGCGGTGGATGGGCGGGCTCTGCCCGGCGGCCTTCCGCAGCGGAGCTGGGGTGTGCGCGGCTGGCTAGCAGGGGGCGAGGCGCCTGGGTGGACAGGGCTGCCCCAAGCCAGAGACAGACAATCACCGCAACCAGTCCTCCCCCACGCCCGAACCCGTGGTGGCGCTGGAGCCCGCGGGAGGGCGGCATTCGGCCGCAGGCCGGCCGCCCCGCCCGACGCGGGCCCCAGCACCACCAGCTCAGTAGCGGTAGTGCTCGAGCTTGTAGGGCCCTTCCACAGGCACGTTGATGTAAGCGGCCTGCTCGGCGGTGAGCTCGGTGAGCCTGGCGCCGATCTTGTCGAGGTGCAGGCGGGCCACCATCTCATCGAGGTGCTTGGGCAGCACATACACCTCTTTGGCGTACTGCTCGCCCTTGGTGAACAGCTCGATCTGGGCTAGCACCTGGTTGGTGAAGGAGTTGCTCATCACGAAGCTGGGGTGGCCGGTGGCGCAGCCCAGGTTCACCAGCCGGCCCTCGGCCAGCAGGATGATCTTGTTGCCGGAGGGCAGCAGGATGTGGTCCACCTGGGGCTTGATGTTGTCCCAGGGGTACTGCTTGAGCGAAGCCACATCGATCTCGTTGTCGAAGTGGCCGATGTTGCACACGATCGCCTGATCCTTCATCTGGATCAGGTGCTCATGGCGGATCACCTGGAAGTTGCCGGTGGCGGTCACGAAGATGTCCACATCGCGCACCACGTCGTCGAGACGCACCACGCGGTAGCCCTCCATGGCGGCCTGCAGGGCGCAGATCGGATCGATCTCGGCGATCATCACGGTGGCACCGAGGCCCCGCAGCGACTGGGCCGAACCCTTGCCCACATCGCCATAGCCCAGCACCAGGGCCACCTTGCCGGCCACCATCACATCGGTGGCGCGCTTGATGCTGTCCACCAGCGACTCGCGGCAGCCGTAGAGGTTGTCGAACTTGCTCTTCGTCACCGAGTCGTTGACGTTGATCGCCGGGAAGGGCAGCTCACCGCTCTTCTGCAGCTGGTAGAGGCGGGCCACACCGGTGGTGGTCTCCTCGGTGACGCCCTGGATGGCGGGCTTGATGCGCGAGTAGAAACCGGGCTGGGCGGCCAGCTTCTGGCGGATGCTGTTGAAGAGGGCGGTCTCCTCCTCGTTGGAGGGGTTGTCGAGCACCGAGGGATCGCTCTCGGCCCGGGTGCCCAGGATCACCAGACCGGTGGCATCGCCACCGTCGTCGAGGATCATGTTGGGCGTGCCGCCGTCGTGCCACTCGAGGATGCGGTGGGTGAAGGCCCAGTACTCATCCAGGGTTTCGCCCTTGTAGGCAAACACGGGGATGCTGGCGGCGGCGATGGCCGCAGCGGCGTGGTCCTGGGTGGAGAAGATGTTGCAGCTGGCCCAGCGCACCTCGGCGCCGAGGGCCACCAGGGTTTCGATCAGAACGGCGGTCTGAATCGTCATGTGCAGGGAACCCGCGATGCGGGCGCCCTTGAGCGGCTGCTCGGCGCCGTACTTCTCGCGCAGGGCCATCAGGCCCGGCATCTCGGTTTCGGCGATGGCGATCTCCTTGCGGCCGAACTCGGCCAGGCCGAGATCGGCGATCACATAGGTGCTGGTGCTCTGCAGCGCCGGGGCAGAGGCTGTTGAGGCGGGGGTGGCCACCATGGGTTGTTACTCCGGAAGAACGGCTCGCTCCCGACTGGGAGGGCGTGGTTGGGAAATATCTGCAGAGACGCCGAGGCTTCGGGCTCGCTGGGGGGCAATCTACAGACAGTGATCGGTGCCGCGTGAACCGCGATCAGCCAGCAGCCGGGATCGGCGGCAGTCCCCCCCAGCCCGAAGTCCACCGGCTGGCGGATGCGGCAGCCACCCGGGCCCTGGGCGAGCACCTGGCCGCGCGGCTGCTGGCGGCGGGCCTGGGGCTGGGCCGCTGCGAGCTGGTGCTGTTGCAGGGCGACCTGGGTGCCGGCAAGACCTGCCTGGTGCAGGGCATCGCCACGGGCCTCGGCATCAGCGAGCCAATCACCAGCCCCACCTTTGCCCTGGCCCAGCACTACTGCGGCCAGCTGGGCGATGGCAGCGCCAGCGCCCTGGTGCACCTCGACCTCTACCGGCTGGAGCAGCCGGGGCCGCCGATGATCTGCTGGCCCAGGAAGAGGAGGAGGCCTCCCAGCTGGGGGCGGTGCTGGCGGTGGAGTGGCCGGAGCGGCTCAGCCAGGTGCCCGGAGGAGCCTGGCGGATCCAGCTGGATCTCATCGATGCCGCCGACCCGGACGCCGGTCGGATCGCCCGCCTGAGCTGCTCAGGCTGAGCCCGCCGCCGCCAGAAAAGCCCCCACCTGCGCGCTGCCGGGCTGGGGATCGATGGCACCAGACCCCTGACACACCAGGGCCCCGCAGGCACTGGCGAAGCGCATCAGCTCAAGCGCCTGCGCGGTGCTGGCAGCGGCGAGCAGGGCCGGGGTGGCGACCAGCCCATGCAACAGGCCGGCCGTGAAGGCATCACCGGCGCCGGTGGTGTCGACCACCGGCACCCGGAAGGCGGGCAGCTCACCGGCCGCCCCGGCCAACCACCAGCGCAGCGGCGCAGCGCCATCGGTGATCAGCACCGCCGGCCGCTGGGGCAGGGCCGCACTCACCACGCCCGGATCCGCCGTGCCGAAGAGCCATTGCGACTCTTCGCGGGCGCACTTGAGCAGCGCCGCCTGATGCAGCAGCGGTTGGATCACGGCAGCCTGGGCCGCCGTGGGGCCACTGGCGGGATCAGCCGCTGGATCCCAGAAGGTGGGCCGCCAGTTGACGTCGAGGGCCAGGGGTACGCCGGCCGCCGCGGCCTGGCGGACTGCGCGCTGCAAGGCTGACGCCGCGGCGGGCGAGGCGAGGGGGATCGTGCCCGCCAGCAACCAGCGCGCCGCCGCCAGCAGGGGCCCGAGTGCGGCAGACAACGCATCCCCATCGAGCGCCTGATCCGCAAAGCCGTCCGCCGCACCGGCACCAGCTGCGAACCCGCCGAACTGCCGTTCACCCGCCGCATCACGCCGCACCAGCACCACCCTGGAGGGGCGCTCGTCATCCCACTGCAGGGCGGAGGTGTCGACCTCCCGCTCAGCCAGCAGCGCCGCGAAGGCCGCACCGATGGCATCCCGGCCCAGCCGGCCCAGAAAGGCGCTGGGGGTACCGAGGCGGGCCAGGGCGCAGGCCACGTTGGCGGGGGCGCCGCCGAGGCGGTCGTCGCACGGGCCATCGCCGGCCGGATCCCCACCGGGCGGCCCCAGCCGATCCACCAGCGCCTCGCCCAGGCAGAGCACCTGCGGGGCTGAAACTGGCGCTGGTCCCGAACTGGCGGATTGATCGGGCATAGCTGGGGCCATCAGGCGGCCGGGCGAGTCTCCTCAGGTTGGGAGGCATCGGCGCCGGCGTCAGCCGAACAGCCAGCCAAATCCAGCCGCTTCAGCAGGGCGGCAATGATCCGCGCATTGGCGGCGGGGAAGGGAAACTCCGCGAGCTGCTCGGGGCGTACCCAGCGCACCTGCTGCGACGCCAGCGGCTGGGGCTCGCCGCTCAGCCAGGTGCACAGATGCACCACGAAGCGCAGCTTCTTGTGGCTGTAGGCGTGGTCCACCACGATCAGTTCCTCGCCCACCTCGGCCTCGATCGCCAGCTCCTCCTGCAGCTCGCGGACGATGGTGGCCTCGATCGCCTCGCCCGGCTCCTGCTTGCCGCCGGGAAACTCCCACAGCCCGCCCAGCAGCCCCTCGTTGAGCCGCTGGTCGATCAACACCTCACCGGCCCCGTTGCGCACCACCCCCACGCCGATCACCTGGAACGGCAGCTCGCGCGGGGCGTCTTTCACGGGGTAGGCGGCGGGGTAGCCGGCAGCGTAAGCAGCGCAGTGCCCCTGCCAGGGACAGCGGCCGCAGCTGGGGTTTCGAGGCGTGCAGACGGTGGCGCCCAGGTCCATCAGCGCCTGGTTGAAGGCCCGGGGCCGCTGCGGGTCGAGCAGCAGCTCACTCAGTTGCCAGAACCCCTGGAGCTCCCGCGCCGGCGGCCTGGGGCTCACGATCAGCCGCGCCAGCACCCGCTTGACGTTGCCATCGAGGATCGCGAAGGGCAGGTCGAAGGCCGAGGAGAGGATGCTGCCGGCGGTGCTGCGGCCGATCCCCGGCAGGGCCAGCCAGCCCTCGAGCGTGCGGGGCCAGGGGTCTGCGGCGGCTTCCGCGCTCGCACTCCCGGCTTGCAACAACTGCCGCGCCCCCTGGTGCAGCCGGCGGGCGCGGGAGTAGTAGCCCAGGCCCTGCCAGAGCAGCAGCACGTCGTGCTCCTCAGCTGCCGCCAGGGCCTCCAGGGAAGGGAAGGCGGCCATCCAGCGCTGCCAGTAGGGCAGCACCACCTGCAGCTGGGTCTGCTGCAGCATCACCTCGGCCACTAACACGCCGTAGGGATCGATTGCCTCACCATCGGCGGGCCGGCTGCCGTCGGGGCGCAGCTTCCAGGGGATGGCATGGCGGCCATGCAGCTCCCACCAGGTCTGCAGCTGGCGGCGCAGCTCGGGCGCGTCGGCACCCAGCCCGCTCAGGTTCGCGTTCAGCTCAACCGCCAACGCAGGAGTCCGGGGTTGGGTGGTGGCGGCAGCACGCATCCGGGCGATGGCGGTCTTGGCAGCTCGGCGGAGTTTGGCGCCAGGGGGCGGCCAGACAGAGGATCCATCTCAGCCGTCAGGCCTCGACACCGAGCCAGGACGCCACATGCTCCACCAGCTGCTCAGCGCGGAGGAGCCAGTGGGAACGATCCAGGCCCATGGGCTCGGGATCGGCGTCGTAGCGATACTGCACCGCGAAGATCGTGAAGGCCTCCAGACAGCGAAAGTCCTTCGCTTCGGCTCCAGCGCGATCGATCCGCTCCAGCAGAGCGGTCAGGTTGTGGATCAGGGGCGGATCCTGGCCCAGGTGAAACAGCCAGGCCTTCAGCGCCTTTTCCACCGCCTGCTGGACCTGAAAACCCCAGATGGCCTCATCAATCGCGCTGTCCTGCAGCACCTGAGCCGCCTTCAGATCGCGGCGGGCGATCCGCGGCATCGCCAGGGCTTCAGGGTGGGCCATCGAGCAGCCGTCCCTCCCGACAGGCCCTAGTGATCACATGGTCGCGCCAGCCACTGCGCTCCTCCACCTGAGCCCGGGAATACAGCAGCAGATCCACGGGAACGGGGTGGTGAGCGAGCCGGCGCCAGAGGCGGCCCAGCAAGGCGAACCGGTCCTGCTGCGCCAACCAGGCATCCGGGGCGGTAATCAGCAGATCCACATCAGAATCGGGCCGGGCCTCGCCACGGGCCCGCGAGCCAAACAGGCGCACCTCCGCCTCGGGGATCTCGGCGCGGATCGCAGCCGCCATGGCGCGCAGCTGCTCTTCACCGATGGCGACGGCATCGCTGGAGGCCTCGGAAGTGGTGGCTGGGGTCATCGAAACACCTCGGTCCTCAGGATCGCCCGGATGGCCGGAAGTGCACAACCAATCCAGACCACCACAGAACCAGCCAGACGTCCATTGAGCGCTGGGCGACGGCACGGCCTCCATGGCGCGTGCAGAACCGTTCAAGAGCGGCACCGGGCAGACCACAGCCAGCTGTGCTGTCTGGCTGCTCGCATCATCTCGGGCACGTCGGCGTTCAGCGCGCTGCGGTCCGCGACTAGGGCAGGCGGCCCGAGGATGGCCGTGATCGGGCTCGACCCCAACGCTCTGGCCCGTTCCTTCGTCCGAGAGGACGATTTGGATGCCGCTCTGGTGGTCAGGTGCAGGCGTTCGGCCAGGTGCAGGCGTTCGGCGGCTTCACCCAAGGCACCGATGAATCCGCCGGACCCTGAGGCGGCGGCGCGGACGTCATCGCGATCCAGATCTAGATGTAAAACATCACATCTGGCTGCAGCAAGTTATCCCGCTCCACCAGCAGCTGCTCCAGGGTGGTTGCACGCAGCACGGCCTGCCTGGCGAGGTCGGCCCGCCTGGCCAGGTCGGCCAACACCTGAAACTCTGGATCTCTCTGCTCCATCTGCCCTTGTGGAGAGGGTTCACACTCCAGGCAGGCCTCTACCTCCGCCACGGTGATCTGCCGGGGGGATCTGGTGAGTTGATACCCGCCCCTCGGCCCCCGCACGCTGGCGAGAAAGCCCCCTTTGCGCAGGGCCGTGAGCATCTGTTCCAGGTAACGCTCAGGCAGGCCGTGGCGGTGGCAGATCGCCTTGGTCTGCACCCGTTCACCCGTGGTGTAAGCCGAAGCAAGATCCAGCAACGCCACCAAGCCGTATGCCGTCCTGGAGTTGAAGGCCATGGCTTGATGGGGTGGAACGGCAGTCTGCCAACCGCACAACGGCTGACCGATCGCGCATGGGTTCGAGTTCCGGCTCCCCAGGGAGACTGCAGGGCGTGCCCATCTTCAACTCCGTGGCGATTGGCGGTGTGCTGGTGGGGTGGCACAGCCTCAACGGACACCCGATGCTGGGCCAGCAGCCAACGTTCCAGCCTTCGACCTGCGCCATGCCCTCACCGCACCGCCCCTCGATCACGACTCTTGGGCTGCTGGCCAGCGCCCTCGTGCTGGCCGCGCCGGCCCGGGCCGGCAGCATCACGGGCAGCGCCAGCTTGCGGGAGCGGATCGCCCTGCCGCCGGACGCGGTGTTCGAGGCGGTGCTGATCGATATGGCGATCGCCGATGCGCCGGCCCGGGAGCTCGGCCGGGTGCGGCTGGAGCCGGCCGGCCAGCCACCCTTCCGCTTCGCCATTCCCTACCGCGACAGCGACCTGAGCAGCCGCGGGCGCTACGCGGTGCGGGCCACGGTGCGCCAGGGCGAGCGGCTGCTGTTCACCACCGACACCATCAATCCCGTGCTCAGCGGCGGTCCCCAGGCCGGCCCCCAGCCGCCCGTGACCCTGCAGCTGGTGCAGGTGGGCGGCAGCAGGCCGGGCGGCGGGCAGGGCTCCCTGGGCCGCCTGCCCGCCAGCTGGCGGGGCGATCTGCCCGCTGGCGGCGGCAGCACGCGCTGGCAGGTGGACCTGGCCGCCGACGGCAGCTTCCAGCTACGCCAGACCCAGCTGCGCCAGGGGTCGGGGCAGAGCAGCCATGACGACATCGGCCGCTGGCGGCTGGAGCCCGGCGGGAATCGCCTGGTGCTGCAGGGCGGCCGGGAAGCCCCCGTGTTCCTCGAACCCCTGGATCAGGGCAAGGCCCTGCGCAAGCTCAGCCTGGAGGGCCAGCCGCTCCCCTCCGGCGCCAACGACCGGCTGCAGCGGCTGGCGCTGCCGGAGCCGATCGAGCCGCGCCTGCACCTGGCGGGGATGTTCCGCTACATGGCCGATGCCGCCAGCATCCGCCTCTGCGCCACCGGCGCCAGCCTGCCGGTGGCCATGGAGGGCGACTACCTGGCACTGGAGCGGGCCTACCTGGCGGCCCGGCCCGCGCATGCGCCAGGCCAACCGCTGCTGGTGAACCTGGAGGGCCTGATCACCAGCCGCCCCTCCGCCGAACCGGGCCGCGGTCCGCTCCGCACCCTGGTGGTGGAGCGCTTCGTGGGCGTGCACCCCGGCCGGAGCTGCCCGCAGCAAGCCTCAGCCAGCCCAGGCGCCACAGGGTCCTGGCCAGCTCTACGGGGACAGCTCTGGCAGCTGCAGGCCCTGCAGGATGGAGAGGGACCCACCCTGCTCACGGCCCCCGGGCGGCCGCCGCAACTGCAGCTGGCGACCGACAGCACCCGGGTGAGCGGCAGCGGCGGCTGCAACCGCTTGATGGCTGGTGCCGTGATCAAGGGCGAGACCATCCGCTTCTCCAGGCTGGCCAGCACCCAGAAGGCCTGCGCCGAAGCGGTGATGGCTTTTGAGCGTCGCTATGGCCAGGCCCTGGAGCGGGTGCGGCGCTGGAGCATCGACAGGCGCACCCTGCTGCTGCAGGACGAACGGGGCCGCACCCTGCTGGTGTTTCAGCCCAGCATGTAGGCCTCGACGGCGTGGCTCAGACGCCGCAGGCCGGCGAGGGCGTCGCGCTCCAGGTTGCGCACCCGGTCGCGGCTGATGCCCAGCACCCGGCCGATGCCGGTGAGGCTCATGGGTTCCTCGCCTTCGGGATTGTCGGGAGAGCGGATGCCATAACGCATCTTCAGCACCCGCCCCTGCAGCTCCGGCAGCTGCTCCAGCAGCGCCCGCAGGTCCCCCTTCAGGCACTCCCCATCCAGGCGCTCCTCCGGCAGCTCCCCATCCCCCGCCAGCAGGTCCAGCAGTTCCGTGTCCTCCCCGTCACCCACCTTCGTCTCCAGGCTCACCGGCTGGCGCGCGCGGCACAGCAGGTCCTTCACCTCCTCCTCCGGCAGCTCCACCGCTTCGGCCAGTTCCGTCACCGTCGGCGTGCGCCCCAGCAGCTGGCTCAGCTCCCGCTGACCCTTCTTCAGCTTGTTCAGCGTCTCGGTGATGTGGATCGGCAACCGGATCGTGCGGCTCTTCTCGGCGATCGCCCGCGTGATCCCCTGGCGGATCCACCAGTACGCATAGGTTGAAAACTTGTAGCCGCGGGTGGGATCAAACTTCTCCACACCCCGCACCAGACCGATCGTCCCCTCCTGGATCAGGTCCAGCAGCTCCATGTTCCGCTTGGTGTACTTCTTCGCCACGCTCACCACCAGCCGCAGGTTCGCCGCCACCATCCGCTCCTTCGCCCGCCGGCCCGCACGCACGCGCTTGCGCAGCACCTGCTCGCTCAAACCCGCCGCCGCCGCCAGCTCCTCCTGGCTCGGCGCCGTGCCACCGTCACGCATCGTCAGCTCCTGCTCCAGCTCCTCGATCGCCACCAGCTCCTGCACCTGGCGCCCCAGCGTGATCTCCTGCTCGTGCGTCAGCAGCGGCACCCGGCCGATGTCACGCAGGTAGCTGCGCACCAGGTCGGTGCTGACAACGGTTTCTGAGGCACCAGCACGTCCGGTGACAGCACTGGGACCGGCGGCAACGGCGATGACCATGGCATCCATCCGTGAAGTGATGTAAAGCCTAACCTGAAGAAGTGTGAATCCCTTCTCAGGAAGGCCGCCGGCCCGCTCAGCCCAGCCCGGCCAGCAGGCGGCTGGCGGTCTGCAGGTAGATGAACACCCCGGCCACGTCCACGATCGTGGTGATGAAGGGGGCCGACATCAGGGCAGGGTCCAGATTGAAGCGGTCGAACAGCAGCGGCAGGCTGGCCCCCGCCGTGGCGGCCAGGGTGCTGATGGCCAGCAGGCTGGCGGCTACCGCCCCCGCCACCAGCGGTCCACCACTCAGCCAGGCCCAGGGCAGCACCACCAGCGCCAGCAGCAGCCCCAGCAGGGCGCCGGCCAGGGCCTCCCGGCCCACGGCCTTGCCCAGGCCCAGCTGATGGATGCGCTGGGTGCTCAGGCCCCGGATCACCACCGTGGAACTCTGGGCGCCCACATTGCCGCCGGTGCCGATCAGCAGCGGGATGAAGGCAGCCAGCAGCACCAGCCTCTCCAGCACCTTCTCCTGGCTGGCAATCACCGCCGAGGTGCCGGAATTGGCCACCAGCAGCACCAGCAGCCACACCACCCGCCGCCGGGCGATGGCAAACAGATTGCTGCGGAAGTAGTCGTCCTCGTCGCTGGCCTGCACGGCGCCGGCGGCATAGAGGTCGCGGGTGGCCTCCTGCTGGATCACGTCGATCACGTCATCCACGGTCACAATCCCCACCAGCCGCTGCTCCCGGTCCACCACCGGCATGGCCAGGAAGTCGTAGCGCTGGATGGCCCGGGCCACCTCCTCCTGGTCGGTGTCGGTGCTCACGCTGATCACCTCCCGCGTCATCACATCGCCGATGCGCGCCTCGGGCTCGGCCACCACCAGGTCGCGCAGCGAGAGGATGCCGGTGAGCTTGCGGGCACCATCGGTCACGTACAGGGAGTAGATCGTCTCGGTGCTGCCTGAGCGCCGGCGCACGATCTCCAGCGCCTGCTCGGCGGTGTGGAACTCCTTGAGGTCGATGAACTCCGTGGTCATCAACCGGCCCGCCGTCTCCGGCGCGTACCCCAGCAGCTGCGCCGTCACCCGTCGCTCCGCCGGACTCAGCTCCGCCTGCAGGCGCCGCACCACCTTCGCCGGCAGTTCATCGAACAACCGCACCCGGTCGTCCGGCGACATCGCCTCCACCAGCTCCAGCACCTCCCCCGAGCGCAGCCGCTCCAGCAGCGTCTGCTGCACGTCCACCGGCAGGTATTCGTACACCGCGATCGCCTCGTCCTTCGGCAGCAGCCGGAACGCCAGCGCCTGCAGCGTGCGCGGCAGGTTGCCGATCGCCTCGGCAGCATCCACCTCCTGCACCGGGCGCAGCAGCAGCTTCGCGCCGTCGTAGTTCCCCGCCTCCAGCAGGGCCTTGAGCTGGCCTGCCACCAGCTCCGCCACCGGGGTGGGCTGGCCCGGCGCGCCGTTGCCGAGGGCGGTGCTGCTCATGTCCCCCCTCCCACCAGGGCGGGCAGCAGCAGGCGGGCCACACGCAGGTAGAGAAACACCCCCACCACATCCACAACCGTGGTGATGAACGGGGCCGACATCAGCGCCGGATCAAAGCCCAGCCGGGCAAACAGCAGGGGCAGCGCCGCCCCGGCGGTGGCCGCCAGCACCGAAATCGCCAGCAGACTCAGGCCCGTGGCCCAGGCCACCATCGGCTCACCGCCCAGCTGCCAGGCCCAGGGCACCACCACCACCAGCAGCATCAGGCCGAGCAGCAGCCCCGCCACCGCCTCGCGCAGCACCGTGATCCGGCGGCCATTCACCTGCAGCTGCTGGGTGCTGAGGCCCCGGATCACCACGGTGGAGCTCTGGGCGCCCACGTTGCCGCCGGTGCCGATCAGCAGGGGGATGAAGGCGGCCAGCACCACCACCCGGGTGAGGATCTCCTCTTCGCGGGCCATCACGGCGAAGGTGAGGGTGTTGGCCAGCACCAGCACCAGCAGCCACACCACCCGCCGGCGTACCACCGTGAACAGGTCGCTCTGGAAGTAGTCGTCCTCATCGCCCGCCTGCACGGCGCCGGCGGCGTAGAGGTCGCGGGTGGCCTCCTGCTGGATCACGTCGATCACGTCATCCACGGTCACGATCCCCACCAGCCGCTGCTCCCGGTCCACCACCGGGATCGCCAGGAAGTCGTAGCGCTGGATGGCCCGGGCCACCTCCTCCTGGTCGGTGTCGGTGCTCACGCTGATCACCTCCCGCGTCATCACATCGCCGATGCGCGCCTCGGGCTCGGCCACCACCAGATCCCTCAGGGAGAGCATGCCGGTGAGCTTGCGCGCGCCGTCGGTCACGTAGAGGGCGTAGATCGTCTCGGTGTCCCGGGCCAGGCGGCGCACGATCGCCAGGGCCTGGGCCACGCTGTGGAACTCCTTGAGGTCGATGAACTCCGTGGTCATCAACCGGCCCGCCGTCTCCGGCGCGTACCCCAGCAGCTGCGCCGTCACCCGTCGCTCCGCCGGACTCAGCTCCGCCTGCAGGCGCCGCACCACCTTCGCCGGCAGTTCATCGAACAACCGCACCCGGTCGTCCGGCGACATCGCCTCCACCAGCTCCAGCACCTCCCCCGAGCGCAGCCGCTCCAGCAGCGTCTGCTGCACGTCCACCGGCAGGTATTCGTACACCGCGATCGCCTCGTCCTTCGGCAGCAGCCGGAACGCCAGCGCCTGCAGCGTGCGCGGCAGGTTGCCGATCGCCTCGGCAGCATCCACCTCCTGCACCGGGCGCAGCAGCAGCTTCGCGCCGTCGTAGTTCCCCGCCTCCAGCAGCACTTCCAGCTGCTGGGTCACCACATCCGGCACCAGGACGCCGCTCGCCTCGCCCATCGCCCCGGACCGCCTCGGCTCAAGTGTATGGGCCGGTTGCCGATCAGGACCGCTAGTGTCCCGGCGCCTGCAAGAACAACCCGGTGATGGCTGTGAATGTGCATGATCTGACGGTGCGCGATGCCGAGGGCAGCCCGAAGAGCCTGGGCGACTGGAACGGCCAGGTGCTGCTGGTGGTGAACGTGGCCAGCCGCTGCGGTTTCACCCGCCAGTACGCCGGACTCCAGGCTCTGCAGGAGCGCTACGGGGCCCAGGGGTTCACCGTGCTCGGCTTCCCCTGCAACGACTTCGGCGCCCAGGAGCCGGGCAGCCTGCCGGAGATCCAGCAGTTCTGCTCCAGCGCCTACGGCGCCAGCTTCCCCCTGCTCGACAAGGTGACCATGGCCGAGGACCCTTACACCACCCTCACCCAGGCCGAGCCGGCCGGCCCCGTGGCCTGGAACTTCGAGAAGTTCCTGGTGGGCAGGGACGGCACGGTGCTGGCCCGCTTCAAGAGCGGGGTTGAGCCGGAGAGCGCCGAACTCGCCGCCGCCATCGAGGCCGCCCTGGCCGCCTGAAGAGAGAGGCCTATCCCGGCAGCCAGCCCCGCCGCCCTCCGGTGGGGCTGGCCAACTCCACATGCAGCCAATCGCCGCCGCCTGGTTCCGTCCAGCGCCGAAGCACCCGCAACGGTTCCCCCACTTCGGCGCAGCTGATCACCGGTGCCTGGTGGCGAGGAGCGCAGCGCAGCACCTGGCGGGCCGGTGACAGCAACGGCTCCGCCTGGCTCTGGCGGCGGCGCACTTCGGGCAGGCGCCGCTCAGCCCCGCCGGCCGGCAGGCCCGCCGGGGCCACGAGGGCAAAACCCAGCAGGGCCGCCCAGCGCCACAGCGGCCAGGGGTTCGCAGCAGGGCGCATCAGATGTCCAGCTGGGCCAGATCCAGCTCGGCGCTGTGGGTTTCGATGAACTCACGGCGGGGCGCCACCTTGTCACCCATCAGGATCGTAAAGATGCGATCTGCCTCCAGGGCGTCCTCAATCTCCACCCGCTTCATCATGCGGGTGGTGGGATCCATGGTGGTTTCCCAGAGCTGTTGGGGCATCATCTCGCCGAGGCCCTTGAAGCGCTGGATCGTGTAATTGGCTTTCTCGCCAAAGGATTCGATCGTTTTCTTCAGATCGCTTTCGTTGTAGCAATAGGTGTGATTCTTGCCGCGCTCCACTTTGTAGAGCGGCGGGCAGGCGATATAGATGAAACCGCCCTCCACCAGCGCTCGCTGGTAGCGGAAGAAGAAGGTGAGGATCAGGGTGCGGATGTGGGCGCCGTCAACGTCGGCGTCGGTCATGATCACAATCCGGTGGTAGCGCAGATTCTTCTCATTGAAGTCTTCACCCTTGATGCCCAGGCCCAAGGCCGTGATCAACGCCTGAATCTCGGTATTTTTATAGATCTTGGCATCGTCAGTTTTCTCGATGTTGAGAATCTTGCCCCGCAGCGGCAGGATCGCCTGGAAACGCCGATCGCGGCCCTGCTTGGCGGAGCCGCCGGCGGAATCCCCCTCCACGATGTAGATCTCCGACTCAGACGGGTCGCGGGAGGAACAATCGGCCAGCTTGCCCGGCAGGGTGGAGCTCTCCAGCACGCTCTTGCGCCGCACCAGCTCGCGGGCACGGCGGGCGGCCTCGGCGGCATTGAAGGCCTGGATGGCCTTCTCCAGGATCAGGTCGATCACCGAGGGATTGAATTCCAGGAATTCGCCCAGGGCCTCGCCCACCAGCGAATCGACGATGCCACGCACCTCGGTGTTGCCGAGCTTGGTCTTGGTCTGCCCCTCGAATTCCGGCTCGGGCACCTTCACCGACAACACGGCGGTGAGGCCCTCGCGGATGTTCTCACCGGCCAGGTTGGCGTCGGCCTCCTTGCGCTTGCCGCGCTTCTTGGCAAAGGCATTGAGGGTGCGGGTGAGCACCGTTTTCAGGCCCTCGATGTGGGTGCCACCATCGACGGTGCGGATGTTGTTGGCAAAACCGAGGATGCTGTCGGAATAGGCGTCAACACACCACTGCAGCGCCGCCTCCACCTGCACGCCGTCGCGCTCGGAATTTACATAGATGATGTCGGGATGGAGCGGATCCTTCTCGGCATTCATGTAGGCGACGTATTCCTTGATGCCGCCTTCGTAGAAATAGATCTCCTCGTGGGCTTCGCCGGCCTCGTTGCAAGCGCTGGCACGGGCATCGCGGAACACGATCTTGACGCCACCGTTCAGGTACGCCAGCTCGCGCAGGCGCGACGACAGGGTGGCGTAGTCGAAGACGATGCCGGTGCTGAAGATCTCGATGTCCGGCTTGAAGCACACCGAGGTGCCGGTGCGGGCAGGGTCGTCGACCGGCCTGGAGGCCAGGGAGCCGATCGGCGCGCCGCGCTCGAAGCGCTGGGTGTGCACCTGGCCCTGGCGGTGCACGGTAACTTCCACCCACTCGGAGAGGGCGTTGACCACCGACACGCCCACGCCGTGCAGGCCGCCGGACACCTTGTAACCACCGGCGCCGAACTTGCCGCCGGCATGCAGCACGGTGAGCACCGTTTCCAGGGCGCTCTTGCCGGTGCGCGGGTGGATGTCGGTGGGGATGCCGCGGCCGTTGTCGGTCACCGAACAACTGCCGTCGTCGTTGAGCACGACTTCGATGGCGTCGCAATGACCGGCCAGGGCCTCGTCCACTGAGTTGTCCACCACCTCGTAGACGAGGTGGTGCAAGCCACGCGGGCCGGTGGAGCCGATGTACATCCCGGGCCGCTTGCGCACCGGCTCCAGACCTTCGAGAACCTGGATCTGTTCGGCTCCGTAGGCGGCCTGAACTTTGGTGGCTTCGCTCATGCGGGAAGGGGTTGCCTGGTGATCGGTCGCAGCTCAGGGAGGGCGTGGGTCGACCGGTCCGACCGATCCCCCGTGACCGCGATGCACAATCCCGGACAAGGGTTTGGCAGGGGAGGGACAGGGGCTAAAAACCCAGGTCCAAGGGGCAATCTACCACCGCCGCAAGGCCCGATCCGGTGACTGGCAAGGTGGAGACATGGCCCCCGATTCCCCCTGCCGGCAACCCCTGGTGATCGTGCTGCTGGGCCCTACCGCCAGCGGCAAGACCGAGTTGGCCATCGCCCTGGCCCAGGCCCTCGACCTGGTCGTGCTCAACGTGGACTCCCGCCAGCTCTACCGGGGCATGGATGTGGGCACGGCCAAACCGACACCCCAACAGCAGGCGGCGGCCCGCCATGAGCTGATCGACCTGCGCGACCCCGACCAACCGCTCAACCTGCAGGAGTTCCGCCAGATCGCCGAACCCCTGATCGAAAGGGAACTGGGGCGCCCCCGCCAGGGTGCGGGCATGGCCCTGCTGGCGGGCGGCAGCGGGCTCTATCTGCAGGCCATCTGCCGCGGCCTGCAGCCACCGGCGGTCGCCCCCAGCCCCAGCTGCGCCAGCAGCTCACGGCCCTGGGGCAACCCCTCTGCCACCGGATGCTGCAGCAGGCCGACCCGGTGGCCGCCAGCCGCATCGCCGCCACCGACCCGGTGCGCACCCAGCGGGCCCTGGAGGTGATCTACGCCACGGGGCGGCCCTGCTCCAGCCAGCAGAGCGCCGCGCCGCCGCCCTGGCGGGTGCTGGAGCTGGGCCTGGATCCCCCCAACCTGAGGCAGCGCATCGCCCAGCGCACCGAGCGCCTCTACGCCGATGGGCTGGTCAGCGAAACCGAGCGGCTGGCGGCGCACTACGGCGCCGATCTGCCGTTGCTGCAGACCATCGGCTACGGCGAGGCCCTGCGGCTGCTGGCCGGTGAGCTCAGCCACACCGCCGCCATCCAGCTCACCTGCCAGCGCACCCACCAGTTCGCCAAACGCCAGCGCACCTGGTTCCGCCGCCAACACCAGCCCCACTGGCTGGCGGGTCAGCAGATCGACGAACAACTGCAGCAGGCCTTGCAGGAGGTCGGGCGCGTTCTAGGGTGAAGGGTGACCGTCAGGGCACCCGGGCAATTCCCAGGCAAGCCGTCACAGAAGCGAGCTGTGCAGGCCTTTCCTGATCCAGCGTTGTGCCACCTGTCCCCTATCCCCAGAACAATCCCCACTGAATGCCTCCACGTCCCCGTTTTGACCGCCGAGCTCCCGTGCGGGAGCTGCCCAACATCAACGAGCGCATCGCCTATCCCCAGCTGCGGGTGGTCGACGCCGACGGCAGCCAACTCGGCGTGATCACCAGGGAAGCGGCCCTGGAGGTGGCCAAGGACAGGGAGCTCGACCTGGTGCTGGTGAGCGAGAAGGCCGATCCGCCGGTGTGCCGGATCATGGACTACGGGAAATATAAGTTCGAGCAGGAAAAAAAGGCCAAGGAAGCCAAGAAGAAGTCGCATCAAACCGAAGTCAAAGAAGTGAAGATGCGCTACAAGATTGACCAACATGATTACGACGTGCGCATCGGCCAGGCCTCCCGCTTCCTCAAGTCCGGTGACAAGGTGAAATGCACGGTGATCTTCCGTGGCCGCGAGATTCAGCACACCGCCCTGGCTGAAGTGCTGCTGATGCGCATGGCCAAGGATCTGGAGGAGGCCGCCGAAATCCAGCAGCCCCCCAAGCGGGAGGGGCGCAACATGATCATGTTCCTCAGCCCGCGCAAGGCGGCCGTGGCCACCAAGGGGCCAGCCTCCAAACCCGCCGCCGGCCGCAGCAAAGCCGAGGCGCCTGAGCCCTCCACCGGCCCAGTCCAGGCCAGCGGCAGCGAGGCCTGAGCCGGCCTGGGCGCTTGAGCTCAGAGCGCTGCGCCGAACAGCTCCAGCATGGCCGCCCAGCCCTGGCGTGCCGCCTCGGGCTGAAAGTCGGCGCGGGCTTCGCACATGAAGCCATGCCCCGCTTCCGGCAACACGAGCTGCTGGAAGCGGCGTGCCGGATTGGCAGCACTGGCGGCGGCCAGGGCCCTGTCGATGGCCGCCAGCTCCGTCGCCGGCATCAGTGGGTCGTTCGCCCCCGCCAGAGAGAACAGGTGGCCGGGCACCCTGGGCACCAGGCTGAGGGTGGGATCTCCGCCCCCGGGCCGGAAGGTGGAGACCCGCGCTCCATAGAAATCGCAGGTGGCGGCCACCTGCGGCAGGGTGGCCGCCAGCATCGCCAGGTGGCCGCCGAAACAGAAGCCCACGCAACCCACCGGCCGCCCCTGCAGGCCTGGCTGGCATTGCAACCACTGGATGGCGCAGTCCAGATCAGCCAGCACCTGGCCGGCCGTGACCGCGTCGCGGTGGCGCCGACCCTCCGCCAGCCCGGCTTCGTCGTAGTCCAGTTCCAGATCGGGGGCGGTGCGGGCAAACACCGGCACGGCGAGAGCGGCATAGCCCGCAGCGGCCAGGCGGTCGGCCACACTGCGCACCCAGCCATTGAGGCCGAACACCTCCGGTAGCACCAGCACCGCCGCCCGGGGTGCCCCCCCGGCCGGCAGCGACCACCAGCAACGCAGGGAGAGGTCGTCGGGACCAGCCAGGACCTGCCAGCCAGGCTGCGCAGCAGCCGACATGAGTTCTTCCACCACCGCTCCCGAGCAGCAGTCGCCATTGTGGTCGGTCGCCAACCGGCACACGGTCTTATGCCAACAGGGGGATTGTCCCCGCCGCTGATGCTCCTTATGGTGGCCGGGCGACCATCTGGCCCACCCCGGCGTGCGATTTCATATCCAACAGGAAAGCGACATCCCGGCCTCGACCCAGCTGTACAACCAGATCTGTTTCGCGATCGCCGCCCGTCACTACCCACCCGGCCACCGCCTGCCGAGCACCCGCCAGCTGGCGATGCAGACGGGTCTGCACCGCAACACGATCAGCAAGGTGTATCGCCAGCTGGAGACCGATGGCGTGGTGGAGGCCATGGCCGGCTCGGGCATCTATGTGCGCGACCGCCAGAAGCCCAGAGATGTGAAGCCCGCCCTGGGCAGCCGCAGCCGCTCCCTGCCGGACATCGACCGTGAAGTGCGCCAGAGCATCGACGGCCTGCTGCATGCGGGCTGCAGCCTGCAGCAGGCAAGGGATCTGCTCACCCGCGAAATCGACTGGCGGCTGCGCTGCGGCGCCCGGGTGCTGGTGAGCACCCCCCGGGAGGACATCGGCGCCTCGCTGCTGATCGCCGAGGAACTCAAGCCCACGCTGGAGGTGCCGGTGGAGGTGGTGCCGATGGAGGAGCTGGAGACCCTGCTGGAGCGCTCCAACAACGGCACGGTGGTGACCAGTCGCTATTTCCTGCAGCCGGTGGAGGAGATCGCCAAACGCCACGGCGTCCGGGCCGTGCCGGTGGACCTCAACGATTTCCGCCACGAACTCGACCTGCTCAAGGAACTGCGGGCGGGCAGCTGCGTGGGCCTGGTGAGCATCAGCCCGGGCATCCTGCGGGCCGCCGAAGTGATCCTGCACAGCCTGCGCGGCAACGAGTTGCTGGTGATGACCGCCAACCCCGACACCGGCAGCCGGCTGCTGGCCCTGCTGCGGGCCGCCAGCCACGTGCTCTGTGACCGGCCCAGCCTGCCGCTGGTGGAACAGAGCCTGCGCCAGAACAGGGCCCAGCTGATGCGCCTGCCGGTGGTGCACTGCGCCCAGAGTTACCTGGGAACGGCAACGATCGACCAGCTCCGCAAAGAGATCGGATTGCAGGTGGCCTGAGCGGATCAGGTGGCCTGAGCGATCAGGCCGACGTCATCAAGCGGATGAAGAGATTCGAACTCTCGACCCTCTCCTTGGCAAGGAGATGCTCTACCACTGAGCTACATCCGCATCACCCACACCACACAGTTGCTGAACCGTGGGTGTCAGCCATGACAGCCGGGCGGCCGGAGGCCTCTGCCTGCCGACCCTGAGATCATGCACGACGGGGGGCCCCTCGGTCAAACCACGGCGGGCTCCGGCAGGATGCCTGCATGCTCAAGGCCATCCAGTCCGACCTGGCGATCATCCAGGAACGGGATCCGGCGGCTCGCGGACCGCTGGAGATCCTGCTTTGCTACCCCGGGCTTCACGCCCTGGTGCTGCACCGCATCAGCCATCGCCTCTGGCAGTTGCGTCTGCCGATCCTGCCGCGGCTGCTCAGCCAGGTGAGCCGGCTGCTCACCGGCATTGAGATCCACCCCGGGGCCCGGATCGGCCATGGCGTGTTCATCGACCACGGCATGGGGGTGGTGATCGGCGAGACGGCCGTGGTGGGCGACAACTGCCTGCTCTACCAGGGCGTGACCCTGGGCGGCACCGGCAAGGCCCACGGCAAGCGCCATCCCACCCTGGCCCAGAACGTAGTGGTGGGGGCCGGGGCCAAGGTGCTCGGCGCGATCACCGTGGGCGCCAACACCCGCATCGGCGCGGGGTCGGTGGTGCTGCGCGACGTGGAGCCCAACTGCACGGTGGTGGGCATCCCCGGACGGGTCGTGCACCAGAGCGGCGTGCGGGTGGACCCCCTGGCCCACTCGGCCCTGCCGGACACCGAGGCGCGGGTGATCCGCAACCTGATGGAGCGGATCGACGCCCTGGAGGGTGAGCTGGCCCGCACCCAGGCCTGCCTGCAGGCGCTGGCGGCCGGCCGGCCCCTGCAGGAACCCTGCCGCGGCCAGGCCCAGAGCCTGATGGATCGGGAAATCCTGGAATTTCTGGGCGACAGCCCGGGATCCACCAGCTGAACTCAGGCCGTGGCCCCCTGGGGAGCGGGCGCCGGCTGGAACATGAACATGGAATAGATCACGTTGCGGCGCATCTGCGTCATCATCTCCAGGAACATGTCGTAGCCCTCGTTCTTGTATTCGATCAGCGGATCCTTCTGGCCATAGCCCCGCAGGCCCACCGATTCGCGCAGGGCATCCATCGCCTGCAGGTGCTCGCGCCAGAGGGTATCGATCTGCTGGAGGATGAAGAAGCGCTCGGCCTGGCGCATCAACCCGGGGTTCTGGGCGTCGATCTGGCCTTCCTTGATGTCGTAGGCATTGCGCATCTGCTCCTGCAGGAACGCCTTCAGCTCCTCCATGGAGAGGCCGCGCACCTGGTCTGGCTCCAGATCCGCCAGCAGATAGATGAACTCCTTGGTCTTGGCCACCAGGCGGTCGAGATCCCACTCTTCCGGGGGGAGCTCGGGATTCACGTAGGCCTCGACGATGTCGTCGATGGTGCGCTCGCCATAGCCGATCACCTGCTGCTTGAGCTCCCGGCCCTCCAGCACCCGGCGCCGTTCGGCATACACCGCCTTGCGCTGATTGTTCATCACCTCGTCGTACTCGAACACCTGCTTGCGGATGTCGTAGTAGTAGGTCTCCACCTTCTTCTGGGCCCCCTCCAGCGAACGGGTGAGCATGCCGGATTCGATCGGCATGTCCTCCTCCACCCGGAAGGCATTCATCAGGCCGGCCACCCGGTCGCCACCGAAGATGCGCAGCAGGTTGTCCTCCAGCGAGAGGAAGAAGCGGGTGGAGCCGGGGTCGCCCTGGCGGCCGGCACGGCCGCGCAACTGGTTGTCCACCCGGCGGGATTCGTGGCGCTCGGTGCCGATCACATGCAGGCCACCGGCCTCGCGCACCTGCTGTTCCTCCTGCTTGGTGACCTGCTCGTATTCGGCCTTGACACCGGCAATCGCGTCGCGCAGCTGCTGGATCTGGGGGTCGTCGGTGGGGGCCTTCTCCGCCGCCTGGGCGATGCGATCCTCCAGCTCCAGCACGCTGAGCTGGCGGTCGCCCCAGGCCTTCACCAGCCCCTGGGCCAACTGGGCCAGCTGCTGGTCGGTGGTGTCGCTGAGGGCGCAGGGGTAGAGGGCGCCGATGGCCCGGGCCTCGGAGGGCGGGGTGGCGGCACTGCCGGCAGCGGCGCCGAAGCCACTGGCCTGGGCTGGGCGCTGCAGGGGCACCGGTGGCCGATGGCCCTCCTCGGGCCGCACCAGCCGGGGCAGCAGCACCTCCCGCAGCTTCAGGCGGGCCATGTAATCGCTGTTGCCGCCCAGGATGATGTCCGTGCCGCGGCCGGCCATGTTGGTGGCGATCGTCACGGCCCCGGATCGGCCCGCCTGGGCCACGATCTCGGCCTCCCGCTCCACGTTCTCGGGCTTGGCGTTGAGCAGGTTGTGGGGGATCTGCTGCTCGGCCAGCAGGGCGGAGAGCAGCTCGGATTTCTCCACGCTGGTGGTGCCCACCAGCACCGGCCTTCCCTGGCCATGGATCTGGGCCGTCTCGGCCGCCACCGCGCGCCACTTGGCCGGCTCGGTCTTGTACACCTGATCGGTCCAGTCCTGGCGGGCCCGGGTGCGGTTGGTGGGCACGATCGTGACCTCCAGCTTGTAGGTCTTCTCGAACTCCACCTCTTCGGTCTTGGCGGTGCCGGTCATGCCGGCCAGGCGCGGGTAGAGCAGGAAGAAGTTCTGGTAGGTGATGGACGCGAGCGTCTGGGTTTCGGGCTGGATCGGCAGGGCCTCCTTGGCCTCGATCGCCTGGTGCTGGCCGTCGCTCCAGCGGCGGCCGGGCATCACCCGGCCGGTGAACTCGTCCACGATCACCGCATCGCTGCCGCGCACGATGTAGTTCACATCCTTGATGAACAGCTCCTTGGCCTTGAGGGCGTTGTTGATATAGTGGGCCCAGGGGTCGGCCGGATCGAACAGGTCACTCACCCCCAGCATCTGTTCGGCCTTGGCGTAGCCCTCGTCGGTGAGGGTGCAGCTGCGCTGCTTCTCATCCACCTCGTAGTCGCCCTCCGGATCGATGCCGTCCTTGCCGACCTCGGCGGCCCGCACCAGTGCGCCGGCCACCTCCGCGGCCCGCTGATACTTCTCCTGGGGCCGCTCCACCTGGCCGGAGATGATCAGGGGGGTGCGGGCCTCGTCGATCAGGATCGAGTCGACTTCGTCGATCACGCAGTAGTGGAAGTCGCGCTGCACCACTTCGGCGATGTCGGTCGCCATGTTGTCGCGCAGATAGTCGAAACCCAGCTCCGAGTTGGTGGCGTAGGTGATGTCGCAGCCGTAGTTGAGCCGCCGGCTGGCCGGGTCCATGTCCTGCTGGATCAGGCCCACGCTCAGACCCAGGAAGCGATGGATCTGGCCCATCCACTCGGCATCGCGCCGGGCCAGGTAGTCGTTCACCGTCACCACATGCACGCCGCGGCCGGTGAGGGCGTTGAGGTAGGCCGGCAAGGTGGCCACCAGGGTCTTGCCCTCGCCGGTCTTCATCTCGGCGATCTGGCCGTCGTGCAGCACCATGCCGCCGATCAGCTGCACGTCGAAGTGGCGCATGCCCAGCACCCGCTTGCCCGCCTCGCGCACCACGGCGAAGGCCTGGGGTAGCAACTCGTCGAGCAGCTTGCGCTCGCGCTCCAGGGTGGCCTCCCGGGACAGACCGCGGCTGCGACAGTCCTCCTGCAGGCTGGCCAGCTTCTGGCGGAACTCACCAGTGAGGCCGCGCAGGTCGTCGTCGGCGAGGGGAGCGATTTCCTCCTCCAGCAGGTTCACGTCCGAGACGATCGGCTGGTAGCGCTTCAGCTTGCGGGCATTGGGATCACCCAGCAGGAGCTTGAGCATGGTGAGATCGGCTACCAGAGCAGTGGGGGCAGCCTACTGAGGCCGGTCCTGCGCACTGGGAGGATGCAGCCATCTCCCCGAGGCGATGGCCCAGATCCAGCTCGTCCAGCACGCCTGCGGCGCCCCCGGCCTGCGCTGGCTAGGCCTCGGCCCCCAGCTGCGCCCCGGCCGCGGCCTGCTCAAGCTCCAGCGCCTGCTCGACAAGCACGCCTTCTGGGCCCGGGGCCGCAGTTTCCGCCAGCTGCGCCGGCTGCTGGCCGGCAGTGAGGCGGTGGTGACCCTCTGGCGCGGCAAGCGGCTGGTGGGCTTCGGCCGGGCCACCAGCGACGGCCTCTGCCGGGCCGTGCTCTGGGATGTGGTGGTGGCCGGCGACCTCCAGGGCCGGGGCCTGGGCCGCCGGGTGGTGGAGGCCCTGCTGGCCGCGCCGGCGCTGCAGGGGGTGGAGCGGGTGTATCTGATGACGACCAACAGCGCCGGCTTCTACCGGCAGCTGGGCTTCAGCGATGCCACGCCCCAGGTGCTGCTGGTCAGGGCAGGGCGGCCATCAGCGAGCCCATCTCAATCGCCTGCAGGGCATAGCTCCAGCCGAGATTGCTCTTGATGCCGGCCCGCTCCAGGGCCTGCTGCATGGTGTCGGTGGTGAGCACCCCGAAGATCACCGGCACGCCGGTCTGCCGGCTCACCGCGGCCACACCCTTGCTCACCTCGGCCACCACCACATCGAAGTGGGGGGTGTCGCCGCGGATCACGGCCCCGAGGGTGATCACCACCTGGTAGCGACCGCTGGCGGCCAGACGCTGGGCCACCAGGGGGATCTCGAAACTGCCGGGCACCCAGGCCAGATCGAGCTGGCTGCTGCTGGGGCTGGTGTCGATGCCGTGGCGGCCGAGGCAGTCGAGGCAGCCACTCAGCAATTTGCCCGTCACCAGGTCGTTGAAGCGGGCCACCACGATCGCCACCCGCAGCCCGCTGGCACCGCTGAACTGTCCCTCGAAACTGGCCACGGGCATGCCGCCACTGCCGTGGCGTCGACTCAATGGAGCAGCCTAAAAGCAAGGGCCGCCCGCACTGCACGGACGGCCCTCAGGAGCAGGGTCGGACAGGAGGATGTCGGCTCGGGCAGGGAGCAGTCCCAGCCGGACTCAGACCACCAGGAAGCTGATGCCCCAGTTCACCAGCACCAGGGCCACCCAGGCCAGGCCGCCGAGCAGGATCAACCGATTGGAGCGGCCGCTGTCCTCACTGCTGGCGTACAGCACGGGCACCGCCACGATCAGGGCGAAGGACATCACCACCAGGGCCAGGACGGAAAGAGTGTTGAGGATCTGCATGGCTCAGGGGCAGGCCGACCGGTCAGTGGGCGGATTCTCACACGTAGACCCCGGGCCCCCCGCGGCTTGCTTCACATCTCGATGCCGGGCGGCCGGCCTACGATTCCGGCAGCACCTGGGGAGCCCGTGGCCGCGGCAGCCGAGCAACAGCTTTCGCTGATCGCCGGCCTGGATGTGCAGGGGGATCTGTTCGGGGCGGCGGGCAGCGGGGAAGACCGATCGGCAGCGGGCCAGCCTGAGGCAACCCTGGAGCAGACCGCGCTGGCTGAAGCCGCCCAGCGCCCCCGTCAGCGGCGACAACACCAGAGGTCTGAGCCCACAGGGGCCACGGCCGGAACCAGCCCGGACCCGGATGCCGGCGCCAGGCCCGCCGGCGACCCCGACAGCGACCTGCCCGCCTGGCACCACCACGGCCTGGTGGACCCGGGGCAGCTCACGCCGATGCTGCGCCACTACGTGGAGCTGAAGGCGGCCCACCCCGAGCGGCTGCTGCTCTACCGGCTGGGCGACTTCTTTGAATGCTTCTTTGAAGACGCCATCACCGCCTCGCGCCTGCTGGAACTCACCCTCACCGGCAAGGAGGCCGGCAGGGCGATCGGTCGGGTGCCGATGGCCGGCATCCCCCACCACGCCGCCGAGCGCTACTGCGGCGAGCTGGTGCGCCGCGGCCACAGCGTGGCCCTCTGCGACCAGGTGGAGAGCACACCCGCCAAGGGGGAGCTGCTCAGGCGCGAGATCACCCGCGTGCTCACCCCGGGCACGGTGCTGGAGGAGGGCATGCTCGCCGCCCGCCGCAACAACTGGCTGTGCGCCGTGGTGCTGGATGGCGCCGGCCACTCGGCCGCCCGCTGGGGCCTGGCGGTGGCCGATGTGAGCACCGGGGAATTCCGGGTCACCGAGCGCGCGGGCAGTGATGCCCTCCACCAGGAGCTGCTGCAGGTGGAGGCCGCCGAGGTGCTCTGGCCCGGGGGGCTGGCGGTCGCCGATACCGGCAATGCCGGCCCCACCGCCGCCCCCGCCTGGTGCCCTGCCGGCCTGCTGCTCACGCCCCTGCCCCGCACGCCCTTTGAAACCCCGGAGGCCAGCGCCACCCTCAAGGCGCGCTTTGGCCTGGCCAGCCTCGACGGCCTGGGGCTGGGCGAGCTGCCCCTGGCCCTGCGGGCCGCCGGCGGCCTGGTGCACTACCTCGACGACACCAATCGCGGCCCGAGCGACGCCTCCGCCACCACCCTGGCCCGGGTGCCCCTCGACCTGCCCACCAGCTGGCACGCCGGCGATGCCCTGGTGCTCGATGCCGCCACCCGCCGCAACCTGGAGCTCACCCGCACCCAGCTGGGCGGCCAGCTGCAGGGCTCCCTGCTCGGGGCGCTCGACCGCACCCACACCGCCATGGGCGGCCGCTGCCTGCGCCGTTGGATCGAGGCGCCGCTGGTGGAGCGCGAGGCGATCCTCAGGCGCCAGGGCGGCGTGAGCGAGCTGGTGGCCCAGAGGCCCCTGCGCCTGGCGGTGCGCCGGCTGCTGCGCCCGATGGGCGACCTGGAACGCCTGGCCGGCCGGGCCGGTGCCGGCACCGCCTCGGCGCGGGATCTGGTGGCCCTGGCCGATGGTCTGGAGCGGCTGCCGCAGCTGGCGGCCCAACTGGCCCAGGCCGGCAGCGCCCCCCTGCAGGCCCTGGTCCGCCCCTGGCCGGAGCTGGCCGAGCTGGCCGCCGAGCTGCGCCACACCCTGCTGGATGCCCCGCCCCTCTCCCTCAGCGAGGGCGGCCTGATCCACGACGGCGTGGATCCCCTGCTGGATGGCCTGCGCAACCAGCTCGACGACCAGGACGCCTGGCTGGCCCAGCAGGAGGCCGCCGAGCGCCGCGCCAGCGGCATCAGCACCCTCAAACTCCAATACCACCGCACCTTCGGCTACTTCCTGGCGGTGAGCCGGGCCAAGGCGGGCGCCGTGCCCGAGCACTGGATCCGCCGCCAGACCCTGGCCAACGAGGAGCGCTTCGTCACCCCCGAGCTCAAGGCCCGCGAGGGCCAGATCCAGCAGCTGCGGGCCCGCGCTGCCCAGCGGGAATACGAGCTGTTCTGCGGCCTGCGGGCGCGGGTGGGCGAGCAGGCCGCCGCCATCCGCAGCGCCGCCCGGCTGGTGGCCGAGCTCGACGCCATCGCGTCGCTGGCCGAGGTGGCCGCCACCGGCGGCTACTGCTGCCCCGAACTCACCGACCCCGCCGGCCCGGAGGCCCGCCTGCTCCACATCGAGGCCGGCCGCCACCCGGTGGTGGAGCAGCTGCTGGTGGAGGAGCCGTTCACGCCCAACAGCGTGGGCCTGGGTTCAGCAGCAGCGCTCACCGCCGGCGACTCCGGGCCCCTCCCCGACCTCGTGATCCTCACCGGCCCCAACGCCAGCGGTAAGAGTTGCTACCTGCGCCAGAGCGGCCTTCTGCAGCTGATGGCCCAGATGGGCAGCTGGATCCCCGCCAAGGCCGCCCGCCTGGGCATCGCCGATCGCATCTTCACCCGCGTCGGCGCCGGCGACGACCTGGCGGCCGGCCAGTCCACCTTCATGGTGGAGATGGCCGAGACGGCCAACATCCTGCACCACGCCACGCCGCGCTCGCTGGTGCTGCTCGATGAGATCGGCCGCGGCACCGCCACCTTCGACGGCCTCTCGATCGCCTGGGCCGTGGCCGAGCACCTGGCCACCCCGCCGGCACGCGGCGGCCTCGGTGCCCGCAGCATCTTCGCCACCCACTACCACGAGCTCAACGCCCTGGCCGAGCAGCTCCCCAACGTGGCCAACGCCCAGGTGCTGGTGGAGGAGACCGGCGACAGCCTGCGCTTTTTGCACCGGGTGGTGAGCGGCGGCGCCAGCCGCAGCTACGGCATCGAGGCCGCCCGCCTCGCCGGCGTGCCCGCCCCCGTGCTGCAGCGCGCCCGCCAGGTGCTGGCCCGCATCGAGGCCAACAGCGTCGTGCGGGTGGATCAGCAGGACGGCGCGCTCGCCGCCTGAAGCCAGGCCGCCCGCAGCAGGGCGTTGCAGGCCGCGGCCACCAGTCCGGCTCCGCCCTTGGAGCCCGCGAGCCCGATGTGGGCCAGGCCACTCGCAGCCAGGTGGCGCTTGCTCTCCGCCACCCCCACAAACCCCACCGGCATGCCGATCACCAGGGCCGGTAGCCGTCCGGGTGCAGCCCCAACCCCAGCCGCGCCGCTGCCCACCTGCTCCAGCAACACCTCCAGGGCCGTGGGCGCGCTGCCGATCAGCACCACCGGCGCCGCGCCATCCTCCCCACTGGCCTGCCCAACCTCCGCCAGAGCCAGCGCCATACCCGCCGCGGCGCGGGTCGATCCGGCCGGGGCCTGCTCAGGAGCCCAATCCAGCACGCTGCGCACCCGGTTGCCGAAGGTGCGCCGCGCCATCGGCCCCACGGCCGCCGCCGCCATCACCGTATCGGTGAGAATCGGCGCCCCTGCCGCCAGGGCCGCCAGGCCGGCCTCGCAGGCCCCCGGCGAGAAGCGCACCGCGCCGGCCAGTTCAGGGTCGCCGCTGCTGTGGATCAGGCGCAGCACCACGTCCTGCTGCAGCGCTGTGAGCGGCCCCAGGGCTGCCTCGATGCCCGGCATCGCCCGGATGATCCGCAGGCTCTCGCAAAAGATCGGGTGATCAAAGTCAGCGCCGGCAACCGCCATGGAACATCCTCAGCCACCCGCCCACCCTGGCGCACGCCTGCCGGCACCCCCCGGCAAGCTGGGCCGAACTGATCCGCAGTCCGCAACCAGGACGTAGCCAGCAGCCAGCAGCCAGCAGCCAGCAGCCAGCAGCCAGCAGCCAGCAGCCAGCAGCCAGCAGCCAGCAGCCAGCAGCCAGGAGGAAATGGCCAACTGCCAACCGGCAACCAGGCTCAAGTCCAGGCAAGCCAAGGAAACGCCGGAGCTGGAGCTGGAGCTGGAGCCGGAGCGACAGCGTTCCGAATTCCGTACATATTGTACAAGTCGTACAGTCTGTACAGAATCAAGGAGGCGGGTGAACACCCCCCACCGCGGCTCGGCCCCCACCCCTGACACCCCCTTGGGCGTGGAGGCGGCCCGGCGACGACTGCCGGAACTGCTGGAGCGGGCTGCGGCTGGTGAACGCTTCGTGATCCAGCGACACCGCACCCCCATGGCCGCCCTGGTGCCTCTGGCCGGGCAGGCACCCACCGATCCCCGTCTCCGGCAGCGGCAGGTGCAGAGCCTGATGGCCCTGCGGGGCAGCGGTCGCAGCTGCTGGGACGCCAACCAACGCCATCCGGCCCGGCCGGCACCGGCGGCACCGGCCTTCGTGCAGCCGGTGCAACAGCTGCCCCAGCAGTCCGGCTTCCTTCCCCACGGGCTGGCCCAGGGCTCCCGGATCGCCCTCGATGGCACGGCGCTGGTGGCCTTTCTGGCGGACGCCAAGGGCACCGGCAAGCACCTCGAGCCCCTGCTGCAGGGAATTGCGTCGGGCCACTGGATCGGGGTCGTGAGCTGCCTGAGCCTGATCCGGGTGCTGGAAGGGCCCCTGGCCCAGGGCGATGAAGCCCTGGCTCAGCGCTACGCCAAAGCCTTCGAGAACCCGCAGATCTGGCAGCTGATTCCCGCCAATGGCGTGATCGCGGCGGCGGCCGTGCGTCTGCGCCGCCAGGAGCCCCAGCTCGACGACAGCGCCGCCATTGAACTGGCCACCGCCATCCAGGCGGATGCGGCGATCCTGGTCACCAACCATCCAGCCCTGGCCCAGACTGGTCTGCACCCCGTGCTCAGCGCTCTGCGGATCTGAGCGACCCGCAGCCCGCATTCCGCCGCCCTCCAGGCAGCTCCTCATCCCGCCCATGCCGATCCACCTGCTCTGGGGCGACGACGAGGCGGCCCGCAACCGCGCCGTCGAAGCACTGGTGCAGGCCCAGCTGGATCCCGCCTGGGCCAGCCTCAACCTCAGTCGTCTCGATGGCCACGACGCCAGTCAGGCGGCCCAGGCCCTGGAGGAGGCCCGCACCCCGCCCTTCGGCAGTGGCGGCCGGGTGGTGGTGCTGCAGCGCAGCCCCTTCTGCAGCCAGTGCCCAGCCGACCTGGCCGAGGGCTTCGAGGCATCCCTGACCCAGGTGGCCGACGGCTGCCACCTGTTGCTGGTCAGCGCCGGCAAGCCCGATGCGCGGCTGCGCACCACCAAGACCCTGCAGAAACTGATCAAGGCCGGCCTGGCCAGCGAACAGAGCTTCGCCCTGCCGGCGATCTGGGATGGGGCAGGCCAGGTGGAGCTGGTGGCGCGCACCGCCCGCGAGCTGGATCTGCAGCTGGAGCCCGCCGCCGCCGAGGCCCTGGCCGAGGCGATCGGCAGCGACAGCGCCCGGCTGGCCAGTGAACTGGAGAAGCTGAGCCTTTACGCCGCAGCGGCTCCGGCAGGCCAGCAACGGAACGACAGCGCCCAGGGAAGGGGCGGCCCGATCAGCCTGGCCGCCGTGCAGGCCCTGGTGGGCGGCCAGAGCACCAGCGCCCTGGCGGTGGGCGACGCCCTGCTGGCCGGCAAACCCGCCGACGCCATCGCCCGGGTGGACGCCCTGCTGGCCGCCAACGAGCCGGCTCTGCGCGTTGTGGCGTCGCTCACCAGCCAGATCCGCGGCTGGCTGTGGGTGGCCCTGCTCGACCAGAACGGCGAAAGCGACGTGGCCGTGATCGCCAAGGCCGCCGGCATCGGCAACCCCAAGCGCATCTACGTGATGCGCAAGCAGATCCGCGGCAAACGGCCCGCCCTGTTCCTGCGCCTGCTGGGCCAGCTGCTCGAGGTGGAGGCCGCCCTCAAACGCGGCCAGGACCCCGGCGATGCCTTCCGTGACGGCTTCCTGCTCACGGCCCCTGGCGGCGGATAATCAACAGCTCCGATCTGCCCGTCGCCACCCGCCCCGCCATGGCCCTGCTGGTTCAGAAGTTCGGCGGCACCTCGCTGGCCGATGTGCAGCGCATCCAGGCGGTGGCCCGGCGGATCGCCGCCAGCCGCGAGGAGGGCCACGACCTGGTGATCGTGGTGTCGGCCATGGGCCACACCACCGATGAGCTCACCGGCCTGGCCCGGGCGATCACCGGCAATCCGCCCCAGCGGGAGATGGACATGCTGCTGGCCACCGGCGAGCAGGTGTCGATCGCCCTGTTGTCGATGGCCCTGCATGCCCTAGGGGTGCCGGCCACCTCGATGACGGGCACCCAGGCCGGGATCGTGACTGAATCGGCCCACGGCCGCGCCCGCATCCTGGAGATTCGCACCGAGCGGCTGCGCCACCTGCTGGATGAGGGCCAGGTGGTGGTGGTGGCGGGCTTCCAGGGCACCAGCAACTCGGCAGCCGGCACCCCCGAGATCACCACCCTGGGGCGCGGCGGCTCCGACACCTCGGCGGTGGCCCTGGCCGCCGCCCTCGGTGCCGAAGCCTGTGAGATCTACACCGATGTGCCGGGCGTGCTCACCACCGACCCGCGCAAGGTGGCCGACGCCCAGCTGATGGAGCAGGTGAGCTGCAACGAGATGCTGGAGCTGGCCAGCCTCGGTGCCGCCGTGCTGCACCCCCGGGCGGTGGAGATCGCCCGCAACTACGGCGTGCCCCTGGTGGTGCGCTCCAGCTGGAGCGATCAGCCCGGCACCCTGCTCACCAGTGGCGCCGCCCGGCCGATCGGCCACGGCGGCCTGGAGCTGGGCAAGCCGGTGGATGGGGCCGAGCTGGAGGGCGAGCAGGCCGTGATCGCCCTGGCCCACGTGCCCGATCGGCCCGGCGTGGCAGCCCAGCTGTTTGAGGCCCTGGGCACCGCCGGCCTCAACGTGGACCTGATCGTGCAGGCCACCCACGAGGGCGCCGGCCAGCAGGGCTACACCAACGACATCGCCTTCACCCTGCCCGAAGCCGACCTGGATCGGGCCGAGCTGGTGTGCCGGGAGGTGCTGGCGGGCCTGGGAGCCACCCCTGGGGAGGCAGGCGGCGCCCAGCTGAGCGCGGAAGCGGGCCTGGCCAAGCTCAGCATCGCCGGTGCCGGCATCATGGGTCGCCCGGGCGTGGCAGCCCGCCTGTTCGACACCCTGGCCCGCAGTGGCATCAACCTGCGCCTGATCGCCACCAGCGAGGTGAAAGTGAGCTGCCTTGTGGCCGGCCATCAGGGGGCCAAGGCCCTGCGTGCCGCCGCCGATGCCTTCGAGCTGGGTGAAGGGCAATTGCGGCACAACCCCGAGCCGTGCCACCTCGATGATCCGGCCGTGCGTGGGGTGGCCCTCGACCGCGACCAGGCCCAGGTCGCCGTGCGACGGGTGCCTGACCGCCCCGGCACCGCTGCCGCCGTATGCCGAGCCCTGGCTGATGCCGGCATCAGCGTCGACGCCATCGTGCAGTCGGAGCGCACCCACAACGGCAGCAAGGACATCAGCTTCACGCTCAAGCGCGACGACCGCCGCCGCGCCGAACAGGCCCTCGCGGCCCTGCTGAATCAGTGGCCCGGCTCCCACTTTGAAGAGGGAGCCGCGATCGCCCGGGTGAGCGCCGTGGGCGCGGGGATGCCCTGCACCCCCGGCACGGCGGCCCGCATGTTCCGCAGCCTGGCGGATGCCTGCATCAACATCGAACTGATCGCCACCAGCGAAATCCGCACCAGCTGCGTGGTGGCGGAGGCCGATGGCGTGCGCGCCCTGCAGGCGGTTCACGCCGCCTTCCACCTGGGCGGCAGCACCAACCATCGCGCCGAAGGCAGCGAAGCCCCCGTCTGAAGCGGAGCGGCCTGGGCTGGCCTGGCTCAGGCCTTGCCCACCAGCTTCTGGCGCAGGCCCTTGATGCGGTCGCGCAGGTTGGCCGCCTCCTCGAATTCCAGGTTCTTGGCGGCGCTCTTCATCTTCTCCTCCAGCTGCTGGATCAGCTCCGGCAGCGCATCGAGGGGGACTGCGTTGTGTTCGGCCTGGTCGGCAGCCTCCTCGAGCTGCTCGTCGTTGAGCCGGCGCGACACTTCCAGAAAGGCCAGGATCGCGTTGCCGGCCCGCTTGCCCGCCGGGGTGGGCGTGATGCCGTGCTTCTGGTTGTAGGTGTGCTGGATGGCGCGGCGGCGTTCGGTTTCCGAGATCGCCTTGACCATCGAATCGGTGAGGTTGTCGGCATAGAGCAGGGCCACGCCTTCGATATGGCGCGCGGCGCGGCCGATGGTCTGGATCAGGGAGCGCTCGGCCCGCAGGAAACCCTCCTTGTCGGCATCGAGGATCGCCACCAGCGACACCTCCGGCAAGTCCAGCCCCTCGCGCAGCAGATTCACGCCCACCAGCACGTCGTATTCACCATTGCGCAGGTCCTGGATGATCTCGATGCGCTCGATCGAGTGGATCTCCGAGTGCAGGTAGCGCACCCGCACGCCGTTTTCGGCCAGATAGTCGGTGAGATCTTCGGCCATCCGCTTGGTGAGCGTGGTCACCAGCACCCGCTCCTGCTTGTCCGCCCGGATGCGGATCTCGCCCAGCAGGTCATCGACCTGGCCATCGGTGGGCCGCACCTCCACCACGGGATCGAGCACGCCGGTGGGGCGGATCACCTGCTCCACCACCTGTCCCTTGCTCTCGGCCAGCTCCCAGTTCCCTGGGGTGGCACTCACAAAGATGCTCTGGCGCGCCTTCTGCCAGAACTCCTCCCCCTTGAGCGGCCGGTTATCGGCGGCGCTGGGCAGACGGAAGCCGTGCTCGATCAGCACCTGCTTGCGCGATTGGTCGCCGTTGTACATCGCCTGCAGCTGGCTGCAGGTGACGTGGCTTTCATCCACCACCAGCAGCCAGTCGTCGGGGAAGTAATCGATCAGGCATTCGGGCGGCGTACCGGCTTCGCGGCCAGCCAGGTGACGGGCGTAGTTCTCCACGCCGTTGCAGTAGCCCACCTGCTCCAGCATCTCCAGGTCGTAGGTGGTGCGCTGCTCCAGGCGCTGGGCCTCCAGCAGCCGGCCCTGGCTGTTGAGCAGATCCAACCGTTCCCGCAACTCAGCGCGGATCGCCTTGATCGCATCGGCCAGCCGCTCCTTGGGAGTCACAAAGTGCTTGGCCGGGTAGATGTTGATGGTGTCGAGGCTCTTCAGGATCTCGCCGGTGGTGGGATCCACGTAGCGGATCGCCTCCACCTCGTCGCCGAACAGCTCGATCCGCACCAACCGATCTTCATAGGCCGGGCCGATCTCGAGCACATCGCCCCGCACCCGGAAGCGGCCGCGGGAAATCTCCACATCGTTGCGGGAATACTGGTTGTTCACCAGCTCCCGCAGGGAGCCGCGCAGGTTGAGCGTGTCGCCCACCTGAAACTTCACCGCCGCCTTGAGGTATTCACTGGGGATGCCCAGGCCGTAGATGCAGCTGATCGAGGCCACCACGATCACATCCCTGCGCTCGAACAGGGAGCGCGTCGCCGAGTGGCGCAGCATGTCGATCTCTTCGTTGATCGATGCCGTCTTGGCGATGTAGGTGTCGGAGACGGGCACATACGCCTCCGGCTGGTAGTAGTCGTAGTAGCTGATGAAATATTCAACGGCGTTGTTGGGGAAGAATTCCCGCAACTCGTTGCAGAGCTGGGCCGCCAAGGTCTTGTTGTGGGCCAGCACCAGGGTGGGGCGCCCGGTGCGGGCGATCACATTGGCGATCGTGAACGTCTTGCCGGTGCCGGTGGCACCCAGCAGGGTCTGGTAACGCTCGCCGCTCTCCACCCCCGCCACCAGGCCCTTGATCGCCTCGGGCTGGTCGCCCTTGGGCTCATAGGGGGCGTGGAGCTGAAAGGGGCCGGCCATGGGGCCATTCTCTCTGGCCGATGGCTGGGCCGTGGTTCTCGGCAGCCATGCAGGACCTGTGGACAGGGATCAGGGAGGCTGGGGCCAGCCCCGCTCCAGGCTCCGATGGCGGCAGCCACCCGGGTGAGGAGCTCCTACAGGCCGAAAAAGCGCAGCAGTGCCGTGGAGATCAGCGCGTACACCGCCGAGCCCAGAACGGCACTCAACAGGCCCCGGCGCAGGGTGAAGCCCTCAATCAGCCAGGCCGCCAGGGCGAACAGCGCCACGCTGATCAGCCAGTTGAACAGCAGGGTGACCGGACTGATCAAACCGCCCAGGCTGGTCACCGCCCACAGTGGCCCGAGCAGCACCCGCAGGGGCCAGATCAGCAGGGTGCCCAGCAGGCCGATCACCACGGCCGAGAGCAGGGCCACGCCGTAGCCCTCGATTTCCACCCCCAGGGGCAATGCCGCCACCATCAACAGCACAGCGGCCCGCACCGGCCACTGCAGCAACCACAGCAGAGAACCCATCACCAGGCTGAGGCAGGCCTACGCAAGCTAATCAAGCCTCAGCGGGATGGGTTCCCCGCGCCGCCTGGTTTCAGACGGCCACCCCCTGGCTGCTGCCCAGGGCCTCGCGCAGGCCGCGCACCACGGCCACCATCGCCAGGTCGTCGCTGAGCCTGTTCACCGCCGAGCCCACCCCCACGCCGCTGGCGCCGGCGGCGATGGCCATCGGCACGGTGACGGCGGAGAGGCCGGAGGCGCACAGCACCGGGGCCTGCAGCTCAGCGGCGGCAAGGGCCCGGCTGATGCTGTGGGCGGCAGCCAGGGTGGGGGCGGCCTTCTCGATCAGACCGAGGCTGCCCGCGCTGAAGGGACGGGCGCTGGTGCCACCCTCGGTCTGGATGAGGTCGGCTCCGGCTGCCACCAGATCCACCGCCAGCTGCTCCTGCTGATCCAGGGGCAGCACGTGGGGCACGGTGACGCTGAGCACCACCTCGGGCAGGAGCTGGCGGGTGCGGCGGGTGAGCTCGAGCACCTCAGCCGCATCGAAGAGGCGGCCCAGGGGGTAGAAGGCGTCGTAGTTGCCGATCTCCACCAGCGCCGCACCGGCCTCCACGGCAGCGGGGAACAGCTCGGGATCCACGGCGCTCACGCACACCGGCAGGCCGCTCGCCTCGGCCGCCAGGCGCACCAGAGCGGGGTCGCAGGCGATGTCCAGCAAATCAGCGCCGCCCAGGCCCGCGGCCCGGCTGATGCGCTCCACGCTGCCGGCATCGAAATTGGTGAGACCGGCGATCACCTTGAGCAGTCGGCGCTGCAGCAGGGCCGAGCGCAGCGGGGCGGGCAGGCGATCGAAGCGCGACATACCGGAAGAAAGCACAGTGGAGTGATTCTCCCACCCGAGGTCCGCCACGGCCTGGACCGGCGACCACCACCGCCTGCACCGCCTGCTGCGGCGCTATCCCCAGCTGCTGCCCGCGGGGGAACCCCTGCTGCTGGCGGTGTCCGGAGGCCAGGACTCGATGGCCCTGGTGGGATTGCTGCTGGACCTGCAGCCGCAGCACCGCTGGCGGCTGGTGCTCTGGCACGGCGACCACCGCTGGCGCCGGGACTCCACGGCCCAGGCCCTGGAGCTGCAGGCCTGGGCCCAAAGCAAGGAGCTGCCCCTGCTGCTCGACAGCTGGGAGCGCGGCGAGGGTGAGCGGCCCAGCGAAGCGGCCGCCCGGGAGTGGCGCTACGGCTGCCTGGCGCAGCGGGCCCGCCAGCTGGCCTGCCGGCGGGTGGTCAGTGGCCACACCGCCAGCGACCGGGCTGAAACCCTGCTGCTCCACCTGGCCCGGGGCAGCCACCGCCGCGGCCTGGCCAGCCTGGGGCGCAGCCGGGTGCTGGCTCCGGGGATCGAGCTGGTGCGGCCCTTCCTGGCATTCAGCCGGACTGACACCGCCCGCATCTGCCGCGCGCTCAACCTGCCGCTGTGGCTGGATTCCAGCAACCTGGAGTCCCACTTCAGCCGCAACCGGGTACGCCAGGAGGTGATCCCGGTGCTGGAGAGCCTCCACCCCGGGGCCGCCCGGCGCATGGCCCGCTCGGCCCAGCAGCTGGCCGAAGCGGAGCTGGCCCAGGAGGAACTGCTGGTGCTGGCCTTGAAGACTCTGGAAATCCGGGCCCCGGCGGGGGGGTTGGAGCCGGCCCTGGACCGCAGGGGCCTGGAGCCACTGCAGCGGGCCAACCAGGGCCAGCTGATCCAGGCCTGGCTGGAGCGGCTGAGCGGACGCCGTTCTGCCAGCCCCATCCTGGAGGCCGTGCTCGATCGGCTGCGGGAGACGGGCAGTGCGGGCCGGAGCGATCTCGGGGATGGCTGGCAGCTGCACTGGCGGGCCCGCACACTGTGGCTGAGTCGTGAGGTCTAGGCCCAGCCCATGAGCCTGCCGCCGGAGAAGCTGCAAGAGCGCTACAGCGCCATCGAACGGGCCTACAGCGAACGGCGCTGGCCCGAGGTGGAGAGCCTCAGCGAGGGGTTGCTGGCGGAGCTGGAGCCCAACCCGGCCGACCCGCTGCAGCTGCGGCTGGTGCTGCTGCTGGGCCACACCCGGCTCTACGGCCTGACAGACCCCTCAGGAGCCCGGCACTACTACGCCAGCGTGCTCGAGCACTGCGAGGAGCCCACCCTGCGGGACATCGCCCAACAGGGACTGGCCCAATGCGACCGGGAGGCTGAAACACAGGCCCCGATCACCCAGGCAGCGGCACCCTGGCTGGCCGACAGCGCTCCCGCTGCGGCAGGGGCTGCGACGAATCCGGCCGCCAGCGACGACGCCTCGCCCTGGCTCAGCGAACTGGCTGAGGCTGGGCAGGAGAGCGAGCAGGCCGTGGAGATGCAGGGGAGTGCTTCGCCTGCCGCTGATCCTCCGGCAATCGCCCCACCAGCGGAGCCCGAACCCGAGTCCTCTGCCCCGGAACAGAAGCCTGGGCTGGCGGCGATGCCTGAACGGCTAAGCGAACCTGAACCTGAACCTGAACTGGTGAGCGAGTCCGAAGCTGAACCGGTGGGCGAGATCGTGAACGAACCCGAACAGATCGCCGTGGCCCAGGCCGATCCCCTGCTGCGGCAGGAGCTCGTCCTCGTGGAGCTCGGCCATGCTGCCGAGCCAAGCACCCCGGCCAGTGACGATCCCCGGGAATTGACCGCCGATCAGATCGACGATCTCTCCCGGGGTCTGCTGCGGATCAGGCTGACCTGATCAGCCCGCGGCAGCCGAACGGCGACGGCGGGTGCGGCCGGCGAATTCCGGTTCCGGTGCAGCGGCTGGAGCTGCGGTGGCCGCAGCAGCAACCGGTGCGGGCGTGGCGGCGACAGCAGCCAGCTGGCGCTGGGGCTGGGAGCTGCGCTCCTGGCGCTCGGGACGGGGCTGACGGTCGCCCGGTCCGCGGCCCCCGCCGCGCGCGCCCCGGGGGGCCGGACGGCTGTCCGGCTCGGCATCGGCCCGGCCCTTGTAGGCAGGGGTGCCGGCAGGGGCGGGCTGCACCAGACAGATGATCAGGGGCTCCACCTGCAACTCCCGCCGCAGGCGGCGCTGCAGGCCCAGCTCCACCTCCCGCTGCACACCCACCCAGTCCACGTCAGGAGCCTGGCCGCCGCTGTTGCGGCAGAGCTGCTTCCAGCGGTTCTCCAGCACCCAGGTGATCTCGCGCTCAGCCCAGAGGCTGAGCTTGCGGGCATCGGCGGTGGTGACCACGCCGCGCAGATTCACCCGCGGCGGCGCCGCCATCACGCCCTCGGTACTGATCACAGCCAGCAGGGTGATCACGCCGTCCTCGGCCAGCTGCTGGCGCTCCTTGAGCACCCGGGCATCGACGATGCCGTTGCGGGAGGCATCCAGCAGCTCGATGCCGGCCTTCACCGGATCCCCCTTGCGGATCGAATCGGCGGTGAGCTCCACCACATCACCGTTGTCGATGATCAGGATGTTGTCGGCCGGCACGCCCATCGACTGGGCGGTCTTGCTGTGGCACTGGAGCATGCGGTGCTCGCCGTGCACCGGCACGAAGAACCTCGGTTTGGTGAGCGCCAGCATCAGTTTCTGGTCTTCCTGGCAGCCGTGGCCGGACACGTGGATGCCCTCGCCCTTGCCGTACACCACCTTGGCGCCGAGCATCATCAGCCGATCGACGGTGTTGACCACCGAGATCGTGTTGCCCGGAATCGGGCTGGCCGAAAAGATGATCGTGTCGCTGGGCTTCACCTGCACCTGGGGATGCTCGCCGCGGGATATGCGGCTGAGGGCGGCCAACGGTTCCCCCTGACTACCGGTCATCAGCAGCAGGGTCTCACGGTCGGGCAGATCACGAATCTGCTTGATCGGCACAAACAGCTCGTCGGGGGCGCGCATGTAGCCCAGCTCCCGCGACTTGGCGATCACGTTGAGCATGGAGCGGCCCAACAGGCCCACCTTGCGGCCATTTTTGAGGGCCAGCTCCAGGATCATCGCCACGCGGTGAATCGAGCTGGCAAAGGTGGTGATGATCACCCGGCCCTCAGCCTGGGCAATGTGGCGGTCCAGGTTGGGAAACACCGCCCGCTCGCTGGGGGTGAACCCAGGCACCTCGGCATTGGTGGAATCGCTGAACAGACACAGCACGCCCTGCTCGCCGTGGTGCGCCAGGCGGGCCATGTCGAAATGCTCGCCATCCACCGGGGTGTGGTCGAACTTGAAATCTCCGGTGAAGATCACCGTGCCCACAGGAGTGGTGATGGCCAGCGAGAAGCTGTCTGCCATCGAGTGGGTGTTGCGGATGAACTCCACTGAAAAGTGTTGCCCCACCTTCACGACGTCGCGGGGGGCGATGGTCTGCAGCACGGTGCGATCCATCACACCAGCCTCCTCCATCTTGCCGGTGAGCAGGGAGAGGGCCAGACGCGGCCCATAGATCACCGGAATGTTGAAGTTCTTGAGGTGATGGGCAATGCCACCGATGTGATCCTCATGACCGTGGGTCACGATCATGCCGCGGATGCGATTCTGGTTTTCCTTCAGATAGCTGGTATCCGGCATCACCACATTGACGCCGTGCATACCGTCGCTGGGGAAGGCCAGGCCGGCATCCACCAGCATGATGTCATCGCCGAACTCGAACACACAGGTGTTCTTGCCGATCTCGTGGAGGCCGCCGAGGGGGATCACCCGCAGGGCTGGTTGCTTGGCACCGTTGGAACTCTGATTGAAATTGGACATGCAAACACTGAAAAAGAACTTGAAAACGTGAACCGGATCAGCCTTGGCGTCAGGTGGGACGCAGGGCGGCGAGGGTTTCAGAGAGGTGTTGTTTCACGATGTCACTTGCGGACAAGAGGGGAAGACGGGGGGCACCAACCGGCCAGCCGCTGAGCTCAAGAGCAGCTTTCACTGGGATCGGATTGGTGGTGCAGAACAGGGCCTTGCTGAGGGGCAACAGTTGCTCATGAAGGGCCAGTGCCGTGCCCAGGTCGCCGGCCAGAAAGGCTTCGATCATGGCGCTGATCTGCGAACCGGCGACGTGGCTGGCCACGCTCACCACCCCCACGGCCCCCACAGCCAGCATCGGCAGGGTGAGGGCATCGTCGCCGGAATAGATCGCCAGGCGCTCGCCACAGAGGGCGCGCAGGGCACTGACCTCCTCGGTGGTGCCGCTGGCAGCCTTGAAGCTCACCACGTTGGGCAGATCGAGCAGGCGGGCCGCTGTTTCCGGGGCCAGGCTGGTGCCGGTACGGCCCGGAATGTTGTAGAGCATCAGCGGCAGCTCCGGTGCCGCCTGGGCGATGGCGCGGAAGTGGGCCTGCAGGCCATCCTGGGGAGGCTTGTTGTAATAGGGCACCACCACCAGGGCACCGTCAGCCCCCAGGGAGAAGGCCTCGCGGGTGGCCTCCACCGCCTCGGCGGTGCAGTTGCTGCCGCTGCCGGCCACCAGCCGAGCCCGGCCGGCCACGGCCTCCTTCACGGCGGCGAACAGGCGATGCTGTTCATCCCAGCTGAGGGTGGGCGATTCACCGGTGGTGCCACAGATCACGAGGCCATCGGAGCCGTTGGTCACCAGGTGATCGGCCAGCCGGGCCGCCAGCTCAAGGTTCACGCTTCCATCAGCCTGGAAGGGGGTCACCATGGCGGTGACCACCCGGCCGAAGGGGGCCTGGCTCCAGGGCTGCGGCACGGCGCTGCTCAAGCGGCACCTCCGCCGCTGGGCGGATCCTGGAGCAGCAGCTCGGCGATCTGCACGGCGTTGAGGGCGGCCCCCTTGCGGATCTGGTCGCCGCAGAGCCAGAGCTCCAGTGCGTTGGGATCGCTGAGATCCTGGCGGATCCGGCCCACCGCCACCGGATCCCGTCCCGTCACGTCAGTGGGCATCGGGAAGCGGTTGGCCTCGAAGTTCTCCAGCAGCTCTACGCCAGGCGCGGCCTGCAGCAGCTCCCGGGCCTCGGCCACCGGGAAGGGCTCGCTGAATTCAATGTTCACGGCCTCGGAATGGGCCCGCAGCACCGGCACCCGCACACAGGTGGCCGAGAGGCGCAGATCGGGCAATCCCATGATCTTGCGCGTCTCGTTGAGCATTTTCAGCTCCTCCTCGCAGTAGCCGTTGGCCTGCAGGGGGGAGTTGTGCAGGAAGAGATTGAAGGCCAGCGAGTGGGGCAGCACCTCACTCACCGGCTCGCCGCCATCGAGCACCGTGCGGCTGAGCTGGCGCAGCTCCTCCATGGCGCGGGCACCGGCGCCGCTGGCGCTCTGGTAGGTGCTCACCACCACCCGACGGATCGACCTGCGGGCCTGCAGTGGCGCCAGGGCCAGGGTGAGCAGGATCGTGGTGCAGTTGGGATTGGCGATGATCCCCTGATGGCTGAAGGCCGCCTCGGGGTTCACCTCCGGCACCACCAGGGGCACCGACGGATCCATGCGGAAAGCGCTGGAGTTGTCGATCACCACGGCGCCGGCGGCGGCGGCCACCGGGGCCCACTGCCTGGAGGCCGAGCCCCCGGCCGAGGCCAGCACCAGATCCACACCGGCAAACGCTGAGGCCTCCACCGCCTGGATCGTGAGTTCGCGCTCACGCCAGGCCAGGCTCTGGCCAGCGGAGCGGGGCGAGGCCAGCGGGACCAGCTCCGCCACCGGAAAACCGCGCTCATTCAGCAGGGCCAGCAGCTCCTGACCCACCGCCCCAGTGGCACCGAGCACGGCCACGCGCAGCGGGCGCCTGGGCAGACCAGCAAAGACCTGGCCTGAAGCAGGGCTGGGGACAGTTTCGGTCTGGGCGGCGGTCAAGGACAACAACGGCTGGGGAGGGGCTGGTGCGCTGAGGCAGGGGCTGACTGGAACTGGTGGTGGTGGGGAAGGCCAGGGTCAGCGGCGCCTCCGCAGCGGTCACGACGGAGGCGCAACAGGATCAGGACGGGCCGGGATGGGAGATCAAGGCGTGTACGGAGATCGGGAAGCGGAAGTCGACAGGGATGGAGCGGGTTGCAGGCGGTTGGATGCAGCCGGTGGATCAACCCATGGGGTCAGGGATTGGAAGGCCTCGTGGAAAGCGGCCTTGTGGGAAACGGCCTTGTGGAAAGCGGTTCAGCTGAACGACGGCTGGTGTCCGATGGCCCTGGGCTCAGCCCATTTCGGTTCACCGGGATCGGCATCCCGCAAACAGGGATCCGTAGTTGAGAGCACAATACTGCCGATCCAGAGCCGGACAAGCACTTTCTTAGGATCGGGGGCTGCAGAGCCTTCCCATGAGTCCAGCTGCCCAAGCCGCCCCTGCGGCCCAGTCCTCCTCGCCCGCATCGCTCCAGGTCAAGGCCAGCCCCAGGCCCGGCAGCCGCGTCGCCCTGGAGGTGGCCATTCCCGGCAGCCGCAGCCAGGCCAGCTACGACGCGGCTCTGGAGAAGCTGAGCCGCACGGTGAAGCTGCCCGGCTTCCGCAAGGGCCGGGTGCCGCGGCCCGTGCTGCTCCAGCAGATCGGACCCCTGCGCATCCGCGCCACCGCCCTGGAGGATCTGGTGGATGGCGCCTGCCGGGACGCCCTGGACATCGAGAAGGTGGCCGCCCTGGGCCGGCCGGAACTGAGCGAGGGCTTCGAGGTGGTGCTGGAGCGCTTCCAGCCCGGAAGCGACCTCACCATCACCCTGGAGCTGGACGTGGAGCCCAGCCCGAGCCTGAAGAAAACCAAGGGCCTCAAGGCTGAGGCTGAATCGATCGTCTATGACCCGGCCCGGGTGGATGAGCTGCTCGATCAGTCGCGCAAGCAGCTGGCCACCCTGGTGCCGGTGGACGACCGGCCCGCCGCCAACGGCGATGTGGCCGTGCTCAGCTTCAGCGGCGTCTACGCCGACACCGACGAGGCGATCAGCGGCGGCAGCAGCGACGCCATGGAGGTGGAGCTGGAGGAGGGCCGGATGATCCCCGGTTTCGTGGAGGGGGTGATCGGCATGGCCGTGGGCGACACCAGAACGGTCGACTGCCAGTTCCCCGAGAGCTATCCGCAGGAGGATGCCGCCGGCCGCAAGGCGCGCTTCGAGATCAGCCTCAAGGAGCTGAAGACCCGCGAGCTGCCCGCCCTCGACGACGCCTTCGCCCAGCAGGCCAGCGACAAGCAGACCCTGGCGGAACTGCGCGAGGAGCTGGAGAGCCGCCTCAAGGACGACGCCGAGCGCCGCGCCAAGGCCGCCCGCCACGACGCCCTGCTGGGCGCCCTGGTGGAGGAGCTGGAGGTGGAACTGCCGGAAACCCTGATCCAGCAGGAGATCCGCAACCTGATCGAGCAGACCGCCGGCCAGATCGCCCAGCAGGGCATGGACGTGAAGAAGCTGTTCACGCCCGACCTGGTGCGCTCGCTGATGGACACCTCCCGGCCGGAAGCGGAACAGCGGCTCCGCCGCAGCCTGGCCCTGCAGGCCCTGGCCAAAGCAGAGGCGATCGAGGTGGCCGAGGCTGAGCTGGAGGCCAAGGTGAAGGAGGTGAGCCGGGGCATCAGCCAGCAGGGCAACATCGACCCCCAGCGGCTGCGCCAGGTGGTGGGCGACGACCTGCTGCAGGAGAAGCTGCTCGACTGGCTGGAGAGCAACAGCACGATCAGCGAGAAGGGCCCCAGCAAAGCCGACGACCAGGCCTGAAGCGGGTCCCCTGGCTCCGAACCGGTCCCCAGTGGGCTTCGTCCCCCATAGATTGGTTCGACCCCCCGCCGCTGCGCGTGTCCCAAGCCCTTCCGCCGATGCCCGAACCAACGGCCCTGCGCTGCCATCCGGTGCAGAGCCATTGGCTGGGTTGCCGTCCTGAGGCAACGGCAGCCGGCTACCCCACGGCGGCGCCGGGTGTCCTCCCCACCGTGGTGGAGCAGTCCGGCAAGGGGGACCGGGCCTTTGACATCTACTCGCGCCTGTTGCGGGAGCGGATCATCTTTCTCGGCACCGGCATCGACGACACCGTCGCCGATGCCATGGTGGCCCAGTTGCTCTTCCTGGAAGCGGAAGATCCCGAGAAGGACATTCAGATCTATATCAACTCCCCGGGTGGCTCTGTCACAGCCGGCCTGGCCATCTACGACACGATGCAGCAGGTGGCCCCCGATGTGGTCACCATCTGCTACGGACTGGCGGCCTCGATGGGAGCCTTCCTGCTCTCCGGCGGCACCAAGGGCAAGCGTCTGGCGCTGCCCAATGCCCGGATCATGATCCACCAGCCCCTCGGCGGCGCCCAGGGCCAGGCCGTGGACATCGAGATCCAGGCCAGGGAGATCCTGTATCTCAAGGACACCCTCAATGGCCTGCTGGCCGAGCACACCGGCCAGCCGCTGGAGAAGATCGCCGAAGATACCGACCGCGACCACTTCCTTTCCCCGGCCGAAGCGGTTGAATACGGCCTGATCGATCGGGTGGTCACCGACACCGCCCACACCGACGTCGCGGGCTGATCATGGGGCTCCCCCTCGATTTGATCGTTAAGGTCGACTGACGATCCCCGGGTTCGGGGCAATGCTTCCTTCAGGCCCGCCGCGGCCTTCCTGCTCACCTGACCCGGATCCCGCTCCGGCCCACTCCGCCGATGGCCAAGTTCGACGCCCACCTGAAGTGTTCGTTCTGCGGCAAGTCCCAGGACCAGGTGCGCAAACTGATTGCCGGCCCAGGGGTGTACATCTGCGACGAGTGCATCGACCTCTGCAACGAGATCCTCGACGAGGAACTGGTCGACGGCCACGGCCACGGGCATGCGGGCGGCCGCCATGCACCGGAGCCCAGCCGCAGCAAAACGCCCGCCAAGAAGGCCGCCAAGCCGGCGCCAACTCTGGCCGAAGTGCCCAAACCGCAGGCGATCAAGGCCTTCCTCGATCGCCAGGTGGTGGGCCAGGACGAGGCCAAAAAAACGCTTTCGGTGGCGGTCTACAACCACTACAAGCGCTTGGCCTGGCAGGGCGATGGCAACGGTGAGGCGGCGGAGACCGCCACCCGGCTGCACAAGAGCAACATCCTGCTGATCGGCCCCACCGGCTGCGGCAAGACCCTCCTGGCCCAGACCCTGGCCGAGATGCTGGAGGTGCCCTTTGCCGTGGCCGACGCCACCACGCTCACCGAGGCGGGCTATGTGGGCGAGGACGTCGAGAACATCCTGCTGCGGCTGCTGCAGAAGGCCGACATGGATGTGGAGCAGGCCCAGCGGGGAATCATCTATATCGATGAAATCGACAAGATCGCCCGCAAGAGCGAGAACCCTTCCATCACCCGCGATGTGTCAGGCGAGGGCGTACAGCAGGCCCTGCTGAAGATGCTGGAGGGCACCGTGGCCAATGTCCCCCCCCAGGGGGGACGCAAGCATCCTTACCAGGACTGCATCCAGATCGACACCAGCCAGATCCTGTTCATCTGTGGCGGCGCCTTTGTGGGTCTGGAGGAGGTGGTGCAGAAGCGCATGGGCCGCAACGCCATCGGCTTCATCAACCCCGAGGGCACGGGTCGGCCGCGCGGCAACAAGGAACGCCATGCCGCTGAGGTGCTGCGCCACCTGGAGCCCGACGATCTCGTGAAGTACGGCCTGATCCCGGAGTTCATCGGTCGGCTGCCGGTGAGTGCGGTGCTGGAACCGCTCGACAGCCAGGCCCTCCAGGCGATCCTCACCGAACCGCGCGATGCCCTGGTGAAGCAGTTCCAGACCCTGCTGAGCATGGATGAAGTGGCCCTGGACTTCGAACCCGACGCCATTGAGGCCATCGCCAACGAGGCCCACCGCCGCAAGACCGGTGCCCGGGCCCTGCGCGGCATCGTGGAGGAGCTGATGCTGGACGTGATGTACGACCTGCCCTCCCGCGGGGACGTGAAGACCTTCACGATCACCCGCGACCTGGTGGAGCAGCGCACCCGCGGCCAGGTGGTGCAGCTGGGCGGCAGCATGGAGGGAGCCCAGCAGGCCAGCGCCTGATCCGGCCCCCCTCTCCGCTCCCGAACCCCAACCCTTGGCCGCCGCCGATCACCTGCAGGTTCCGCGCCAGCACGGTCTGTTCAACCACCACGGCATCGACCTGGGCGACGGCACCGTGGCCCACTACCTGGAGGGCCGGGAGATCCTGCGCAGCCCCCTGCCGGAGTTCAGCCGCGACCAGCCCCTGAGCGTGGTCGCCTACCCCGAGGGCAGTTGCTCGCCCACGGGGGTGACCCTGCGGCGGGCCATGGGCCGGCTGGGGGAGCAGGACTACAACCTGCTGTTCAACAACTGCGAGCATTTCGCCCACTGGTGCAAGACGGGACGCCATCGCAGCAGCCAGGTGGAGGAGTGGCTGCACACCGGCAGCCTGGGGGCCCTGGCCTTCGGCCAGTGGCTGCCGGCGGCCGTGCTGAGCGGCGCCAGGCTGCTGCTGCGCCAGGGCGTGCGCCTCGATGCCCTGCGCATCGACCGGGAGCAACTGGAGCAGGGCGTGGATCTGGCCCGCCGCAGCATGGAGCAGCTCGAGGGCCTGCGCCAGACCCTGCAGGCGAAGCTGGATGAGGAACTGGGGCGGGCGGAAGCCCGCTGGGGGGAAGGGCAGTTCGAGGCACTGCGCCGAGCGGCCCAGAAACTGGCCGATCAGCTGGCGGAAGTGGAAGACCTGGAAGCCGCCATGGATCAGCGCCTGCAGGGTCTGCTCGGGGCGGCGGAAGGGAGCGGCGACCGGCACGATCAAGACACGGGTACGCCCTGAAGGCCCGGTAGCCTCATTCCTCTACGCCTCCTCGAGGCAATCGCCCGCGCCGCGGCCCCCATGTCCTCGGCCTACCAGCCCCTCCACCACAAATACCGGCCCCAGCGCTTCGACCAGCTGGTGGGACAGGAGGCGATCGCCGCCACCCTGGGCCATGCCCTGCGCTCGGGCCGGATTGCACCGGCCTACCTGTTCAGCGGTCCCCGCGGCACCGGCAAGACCTCCAGCGCCCGCATCCTGGCGCGCTCCCTCAACTGCATCGGAGCAGATGGCCCCACGCCTGAGCCCTGCGGCGTGTGCGAGCTCTGCACCAGCATCGCCGCCGGCAACGCCCTCGATGTGATCGAGATCGACGCCGCCTCCAACACCGGCGTCGACAACATCCGCGAGCTGATCGAGCGCTCGCGCTTCGCGCCGGTGCAGGCCCGCTGGAAGGTGTATGTGGTGGACGAGTGCCACATGCTCTCCACGGCGGCCTTCAACGCCCTGCTCAAAACCCTGGAGGAGCCGCCGCCGCGGGTGGTGTTCGTGCTGGCCACCACCGACCCGCAGCGGGTGCTGCCCACGATCCTCAGCCGCTGCCAGCGCTTCGACTTCCGCCGCATCCCCCTGGCCGCTCTCGAGCAGCACCTCGGCTGGATCGCTGAACAGGAGTCGATCGCGATCACGGCCGAGGCCCTGCACGTGGTGGCCCAGCGGGCCCAGGGCGGGCTGCGCGATGCCGAGAGCCTGCTGGATCAGCTCAGCCTGCTGCCGCCTCCGGTGGAGGCGGCAGCCGTGTGGGAGCTGCTGGGGGCAGTGCCGGAGGAGGAGCTGCTGGAGCTGGCCCGGGCCCTGGCCGACCGCGAGCCCCTCGGGCTGCTGGAAACCTGTCGGGGACTGCTGGAGCGGGGCCGGGAACCGGCCGCGCTGCTCCAGGGTCTGGCCAGCCTGCTGCGGGATCTGGTGCTGGCTGGCGTGGCGCCCGATCGCCTGGAGCTCACCAGCGTGTCACCCCAGCTGCGCGAGCACCTGCCCGGCCTCGCCCGCAGCACCGGCAAGGCCCGCCTGCTGCACTGGCAGGCCCAGCTGCGCGGCAGCGAGCAGCAGCTGCGCCACAGCGTGAACCCCCGGCTGTGGCTGGAGGTGCTGCTGCTGGGGCTGCTGCACGACGCCGCGGCCGCCGTCCCCGCAGCGGCAGCGACCCCTCGCCAGCGGCAGTGCCGGCTCCGGCAGCGGTTGCCCCCCAGCCCATGGCCAGTGCCGTGGCTGCCGCCGCCCCGTCGTCTCCAGCGCCGGATGCCACCGACCTGCCCGAGCTGTGGGCCCGGATCCTGGCCAGCCTGGAACTGCCGTCCACCCGGATGCTGCTCTCCCAGCAGGCCCGGCTGGTGCGGCTCGACGACCACAGGGCAGTGGTGCAGGTGGCGAGCACCTGGATGGCGATGGTGCAGACCCGTCAGGCCCTGGTCGAGCAGGCGATCAGCCGGGCCCTTGGCGGCAGCCGCCAGCTCACCCTCGAAGCTGCCGGGGAGCCGCCGCCGACCTCCAGCCAGCCAGCGCCGGCCCTGCCCCAGCTCTCCCGCGCGCCTGTCCCCCCACCGCCAAATCCACCAGCCGCGGCAAGCGCTCCCGCGCCTCCACCGCCAGCTCCGCCTGCGCCGTCAGAACAAGCCCCGCAGGCAGAAACAGCGACTCAGGCAGCCGCGGCCCCGCAGCCCCCCACACCGGCCCCGCAGTCGCGCCCACCAGCCGGCAGCCAGCGCCAGCAACCGCCATCCCACCTGGATGAAAAGACCCGGCAACTCGCCGAGTTCTTCAACGGCGAAGTGGTGGAGATCGAAGGCCCCCTCGAGGAGATCGCGGGCACTGAAGCCGCCTGAGCAGCTCAGAAGAGGGCCCCTCAGGCAGTGGCCGGATCCTCGCCGAGGTGGAGCGTCTTGGCCCACACCAGCCGCTTGGGCAACAGCGCCATGCGCAGGGTGGTGTAGGGAATCACCAGGAACCAATGGCCCAGGTAGAGGATGCCCAGGAGCAGGTTGGCGGGGTGCATCCTGGGCAGCTGGGGGCCCTCACCGCCGCGGCGACACCCCTGCAGGATCGAGATCCCCGAGAGGCCGAAGGCCACGAACGAGAGGGGCCAGATCGTGGGCAGGCTGCGGGTGATCAGGGCCCCGAGGAGATCGGCCACCGCCACCACCGGCAGCACGTACTGGAGCAGGAAGAAGCAGAGCAGATCCAGCTTGCAGCCCGGGCTGAGCCGGTCGGAGAGCAACCCTGGGGCATAGTCGAAGAAGCGCTGCAGGCCCCCCTCGGCCCAGCGCTGGCGCTGGCGCCACAGGGCCGGAAGGCCCAGCACGGCTTCTTCGCTCACCGGTGGATCCCACACCACGGCCAGGGGTTGCCGGTGAAGCAGCAGGCGGAAGCTGAGATCGAGATCGTCGGTGACCGTGTCCTCGTTGAAGCCCCCCACCTGCTCCAGGGCACTGCGGCGCAGCAACTGTCCATTGCCCCGCAGCTCCACCACACCGCCCACGCTCAGCCGTCCCTCCTGCACCACCGTGTCCAGCGCCATCTCCATCGCCTGGGCCCGCGTGAGCCAGTTGGCATCGGGATTGGCCACTGCCTTGCGCAGCTGCAGGGCCGCCCAGCCCCCCTGTTCGACCAGGGGCATCAGGCGCTCCAGGGTGTCGGGCTGGAGATCGGCATCGGCATCCAGCACCAGCATCCAGGGAGCTTCAACATGTTGCAGGGCCAGGTTGAGGGCCCCCGACTTGCCGCCACCGGCATCGGGCTCACGCCGCAGCACCCTCAGAAAGGGATGGTCCGCCTGCAGCTCGGCCAGCACCTGGGGCGTGCGGTCACTGCTGCCGTCATCGATCACCCAGAGGCGCAGGGCCCCGCTGGGATAGCGCAGCTGGGCGATGCCCTCCACCAGCCGGCCGATCACCGCCTGCTCATCCCGGGCAGCCACCACCACATCCACGGCGGGATTCACGGCCGGGGTGGGGGGCACGGGCCCACCCTGCGCAGGGGCGAAGGCCGCACTGTCCGGCCGGGCAGACCCCCTGTTGCGGCTGAGGGCAGGCACCAGAACGGTGCGAATGCTGTAACCACCCAGCAGCAGGGCGAGGGCACTGGCGGGCATCAACCGCAGGCCGGGCTCCAGCCAGTGGGGGCCGAGCCCAGCCACCCCGCAGGCCACCAGAAACAGGGCCGATTTGCCGCGCCTGCGCTGGCTGGCACTCACCACCTGGGCACTGGTCGGGGGGTGATCGGTGGCAGGACCAATCCCGGCCATGGCAATCCCGGAAGCCCCCGGACTCTAAGGGGCACCTCCCAGGGCCTTGGCATCCAGGGCCGAGAGGGGCTGGAGCTGGGTACCGGGGTAATAGTGATCCAGGATCCTCCGCAGAGTCCAGCCGCGCCGGGCCAGCTCGATGGCCCCCGCCTGGGACAGGCCGGCACCGTGGCCGAAGCCCCCGCCCACGAAGCTCCAGCGGCCGGGGCCCTGGGGCGCCACCACGAACAGGGTGCTGGGCAGCTGGGTGAGGTTGCGGCGGATCGCATCCAGGCGCAGCACCACGGGCTGCGCGCTGCCATCGCGGATCTCCAGCGCCAGCACCCGGCCACTGGGGCCCCGCTCCAGCACCTTCACCTGCTGGGGCGTTCCCAGCTGGGGTGCCAGCCGCTGCAGGGACTGGCGGATCTGGGCAGCGTCCAGGCTTCGGGTCCAGCGGAAGCGGGGATGGTCGGCACCATGGAACTCCCTGCCGGCCAGCAACGCGGGCAGCTGACCGCCTGGCAGTGGCAACGGGAAGCGCGCCTGCACGGCAGCGACCCCATCGACCTGGGGCTGCAGGTAAGGCAGGGCCGCCCCGCTCCACACCTCCTGGAAGCCGGCGGAGACCCCGCCATTGGTGGCGTGGTACACCCCGTGGATCGGCACTCCCTCCCAGGTGAGCACCTGATAGCGGGTGCTGGCGATGGCCTGGCGCACCGCGGCACCGGCGTGGCGCGGATCGGCGTACACCTGGCACTGGGTATCGGCACAGAGGTGGTAGCCGTCCACCGCGAAGCGCTGGATGTTGCGCAGCGCCCAGGTGCGGGCCAGCACCGCCTGGGCGGCAAGGGCCACCGGCGGCGAACCGGCGCCGATCTCATGGGGCACCACCCCCTGGAGGTACCGCTCCAGGGGCACCTGTTCCACCAGGGTCCAGCCGCCATAGGCGTCCGGCAGGAGCGTGAACGGGCCGGCGAACACCCCACCCTGCCAGCGCAGACCCTGGGGAGCCTCCAGGGTCACGGGACCCTCCAACAGCACTGGTCCGCTGGAGCGGCGCAGTTCCAGCACCGAACGCTCGGCCAGATCCTGCTCCAGCCGGCGCGCGGGTCCAAGCCCCTCGGGCAGGGGAGCGTCCAGAGGTCCCCACACCTCCCAGTCCCTCGGATAGGCGATCACCGCTGCCACCCCGGCCTGCCGCCAGCGGGCGGCCGCCTCGTCGGCGCTCTCGTAGCTGGCGAAGGGACCCAGCACCTGACGCCGCAGGCGCAGGGGGGTATCCAGCGGCTGCTGGCGCCAGTGCAGCGCGAGCTGGGGTGCCTGGTAGCGGGCGCCGTCGGCGGTGACCAGGGTCACCATCCCCGCGGCGGCGGTGAGCTGCAACGGCGTCGGGGGCCGCAGGCGGGAGGCCAGGGCCACCCAGAGCACCGGCTGGGCCGGATCCACCCGGGGAGCGGCGCTGACGGGCCAGTGCAGGGGGTCCGGCGGAGCCAGGCCCGGCACCAGGGGCGGGGTGGCGGCCTGACAGCCGCCCGCCAGGAGCACGGGCAGCACGCAGGCCGTTCTGAACAGCGTGGAGTGGAGAAGAGCCACCGGTGAAAACGACGGCCGGCGGCGGCACTGCCCAGCCGACGTCAGCGAAGGGAGAAGGGGCAAGGCCAGGGAACAGGACTGGCCCAATCCTGCAGGAGGACTGAGGGGGGAGGGGCAGTGACGTCGTACTCTGTTCGCTTGTGCCCGCGCCGGAAGACATGCCGAAGCTCAAGTCCCGCAAAGCAGCCGCCAAGCGGTTCAAGGCCACGGGCAGCGGCAAATTCATGCGCCGTCGGGCTTTCCGCAGCCACCTGCTCGATCACAAGAGCCCCAAGCGCAAGCGCTACCTGGGCACCATGGCCGTCGTTGACGAGCGCGATGCCGACAACGTCAGCGCCATGCTCCCCTACGCCTGAGCACGGCCATTCCGCCGATCCGACCCCTACCCGATCCCAACTGATTCCCTGCCATGGCCCGCGTCAAGAGGGGCAACGTCGCCCGCAAACGCCGTAACAAGATCCTGCGCCTGGCCCGCGGCTTCCGCGGCGGCAATGGCTCCCTGTTCCGCACCGCCAACCAGCGGGTGATGAAGGCGCTCTGCAACGCCTACCGCGACCGCCGTCGCCGCAAGCGGGACTTCCGGCGGCTGTGGATCGCCCGGATCAACGCCGCTGCCCGGCTCAACGGCATGAGCTACAGCAAGCTGATGGGCGGCCTGAAGCGAGCGGATGTCCGCCTGAACCGCAAGATGCTGGCCCAGCTGGCCGTGGTGGACCCTGGCAGCTTCACGAGCGTGGCGGGCGCAGCCCGCTCCTGATCCCGTTCCCTCACCCCCCCGCTCCCGTTAATCCACCCCGCTAACCCGCTCGGTCCCGTTGGACAACCTCCTGCCCCAGGCCTACCTGTTCGGGCTGGTCGCGATTCTGTTTGTGGTCGCCGTGCTGGTGGGCCGACAGATCTGGCGCGTACGGCGTGATGAGCTGGCCCTGGCCCGCCTTGACCGGCCAGGGGAGAGCTCGCCCGGCGATGCCGCCAGCCTCTATGAACTGGCCTCCGTCCAGCTGCGCAAACGGCTCTACGGCCAGGCCGTCGACAACCTGAAGCGGGCCCTGAAGCTGGCCGAAGCCAGCAACGAGCCGGGCGAAGCCCGGGCGCTGATCCAGAACGCCCTGGGCTTTGGACTGGCGGCCCAGAACAACTACAAGGCAGCGGTGCGTCACTACCGTTCAGCGCTGGCCGCCAAGGCCGACTACCCGGTGGCCCTCAATAACCTGGCCTTCGCCCTCGAAAAGCAGAGCAAGCTGGATGAGGCCAAGGAGGCCTATCAACAGGTCCTGGCCCTCGACGGCAGCAACAAAACCGCCCGCAGGCGCCTGCAGCGGCTGGAACGCACCCTGGGCATCAGCCCTGGAGCCAAGCTGCCAGGGTCAGAGGGGAAGGTGAACTGATCGATCTCCAAGGCTCTTCCGCTGCCGCTCTTCCCCAGCCGCCCTCACCACAGGCCACGCACCGGAGTGCCCACAGCGGGTTGGCCGCCCGAGGCGGCAGCAGGTGCGGCGATCGGCAACAGGGCCAAGCGACCGCCCTGGCTGGTGAGGCGGGGGGCCTGCCAACCCGAGAGCTGGAAACCCTGCAGCCCGGAGAAGGAGCCACCGATTTCCAGGCCGGCGACATCCTTGCAGTCGCACAGCACCAGCAGCTCCAGCTGGTCGGATTCGGCATTGAGATTGCCCTGCACAGGCACCGCCACACCGGCGATCGTCATCGTGCCGCGCACGTTGACGATCTGGCCCATGGCCTGCAGGGAGGAGAGTTGCAGCTCCACCGGCACGACCGCCCCGGTATCAAAGGATTGGTAGGTGCCACTCCAGGTGCGGCTGATCTCCTGGGAAAGCAGCTGGGCCCGGGCCACCGGATCGAACGTCTCCACGGCGTCTGAGCCCACGATGCCGTCACCGCCGAGCAGGCCGGCCACCGGAGGATTGAACGGAATGAACGCGTCGCTGCCCAGGGGGGTGGCGGCCAGGGCAGCGTTGGTGAGCAGGGGCAGGCCGCAGAACAGCAGCGTGGGGGCAGCGATGCGGAACACGGCAGGACAGACAGGATGAGGGTTGGTGTGATGGGAGGCTAGAGCCGTAGATCCCGTGATGCCGGACCAAGCCGTGGATGTCGTCTGCCAAGACCTGGCCCCTGCTCCCGCCAGCACCCCAGGCACTCCCGCTGGCGCCGACCCCCTGGTGATCGCCGGCCGCAGCTTCCGCAGCCGGCTGATGACCGGCACCGGCAAATACCCGAGCCTGCAGGCGATGCAGGCCAGCATCGCCGCCAGCGCCTGCGAGATCGTGACCGTGGCGGTGCGGCGCGTGCAGAGCCAGGCCGCCGGCCACCAGGGGCTGATGGAGGCGATCGACTGGTCGCGGATCTGGATGCTGCCCAACACCGCCGGTTGCGCCACCGCCGAGGAGGCCATTCGGGTGGCGCGGCTGGGGCGGGAGCTGGCCAAGCTGGCCGGCCAGGAGGACAACACCTTCATCAAGCTCGAAGTGATTCCGGACACCCGCCACCTGCTGCCCGATCCGATCGGCACCCTGGAGGCGGCCGAGCAGCTGGTGAAGGAGGGCTTCACGGTGCTGCCCTACATCAATGCCGATCCGCTGCTGGCCAGGCGGCTGGAGCAGGCGGGCTGCGCCACGGTGATGCCGCTGGGCTCGCCGATCGGCTCGGGCCAGGGCATCCGCAACGCCGCCAACATCGCCCTGATCATCGAGAACGCCACGGTGCCGGTGGTGGTGGACGCGGGCATCGGCGTGCCGAGCGAGGCCGCCCAGGCGATGGAAATGGGAGCGGACGCCCTGCTGATCAACAGCGCCATCGCCCTGGCCGGCAATCCCGCCGCCATGGCTCGCGCCATGGCCCAGGCCTGCCAGGCCGGGCGCGCCGCCCTTCAGGCCGGGCGCCTGCCGGTGCGGTCCCAGGCCAGTGCCAGTTCCCCCCTGGACGGTCGGGTCGGCGGCCAGGCCCCATGAAGTTCCGTGCCGGCTGGGGCGCTGCGGCTGGCCGCCACCAAGCGGGATCCATAGGGTGACGTCCACCGGAAACGCTCCCCATGCAGGTCACCCAGGAAGACGGCGGCAAATTGAACGCCTTCGCTCGAGAGCCCCGGATGGTGGTGATGGCAGCAGGTGAGCGCTCCAGCCAGAGCAGCAGTGTGCTGCTGATCGGTGGTGCCCTGCTGGTGGCCGTGCTGATCGCCGTGTCGGCCGGAATCAGCCACTGAGGGGCGGCGAGGCGGGCCTAACGCCTGTAGTAGCTTGCATCTCGCGAGCCTGACTGCGACCAGCTGGGATCTCCAGCCGCATTCAGGGTGATGGCCAAGGGTTTGCAGCAATGAAGATCTTCGTTCTGGGTGGCGACGGCTTCTGCGGCTGGCCCTGCGCCGTGAACCTGGCCGATCAGGGCCATGAGGTGCTGATCGTTGACAACCTCAGCCGGCGCAAGATCGACATCGATCTGGCGGTGGAATCCCTCACGCCGATCGCCACCATGCCCGACCGGCTGCGGGCCTGGGAGCAGACCGGCGGCAGGCCGATGGGCTTCGTTCACCTGGACATCGCCCACGAATACCAGCGCCTGCTCGACCTGCTGCTGGCGGAGCGTCCCGATGCCGTGGTGCACTTCGCCGAGCAGCGCGCCGCGCCCTACTCGATGAAGAGCAGCGCCACCAAGCGCTACACCGTTGATAACAACGTCAACGGCACCCACAACCTGCTGGCCGCCATCGTGGAGAGCGGGCTCGACATTCATATCGTGCATCTGGGCACGATGGGGGTGTACGGCTACGGCTCCCACCGCGGGGCCACGATCCCGGAGGGCTACCTCAAGGTGGAGGTGCCCCAGCCGGATGGTTCCCGCTTCGAGGAGGAGATCCTGCACCCGGCCAGCCCGGGCAGCGTCTATCACATGACCAAGACGCTGGATCAGCTGCTCTTCCTCTACTACAACAAGAATGATCAGGTGCGCATCACCGATCTCCACCAGGGGATCGTGTGGGGCACCAACACCGAGGCCACCGAGCGCGACCCGCGCCTCACCAACCGCTTCGACTACGACGGTGACTACGGCACCGTGCTCAACCGCTTTCTGATGCAGGCGGCGATCGGCTACCCGCTCACGGTGCACGGCACCGGCGGCCAGACCCGCGCCTTCATCCACATCCGCGACTCCGTGCGCTGTGTGCAGCTGGCCCTGGAGAACCCACCCAGCCGGGGCGAGCGGGTGAAGATCTTCAACCAGATGACCGAGAGCCACCAGGTGGGCGAACTGGCCCGCAAGGTGGCCTCCCTCACCGGCGCCGAGATCAACTACCTGCCCAATCCCCGCAATGAGGCAGTGGAAAACGACCTGATCGTGGACAATCGCTGCTTCATCGAGCTGGGCCTCAATCCCACCACCCTCGATGATGGCCTGCTGGCCGAGGTGGTGGATGTGGCCCGCCGCTGGGCCGACCGCTGCGACCGCAGCCGCATCCCCTGCGTGTCGGCCTGGACCAGCAGGCAGGCCCAGGCCATCCAGGCCGTCTGACCCCAGCGCCGCGGCCCTCACCCTTGAAGATCGCCTTCTTCACCGAAACCTTCCTGCCCAAGGTGGACGGGATCGTGACCCGGCTCACCAAGACCGTGCAGCACCTGGTGGCAGGGGGCGATGAGGTGGTGGTGTTCTGTCCCGAGGGAGCACCGGACACCTACATGGGTGCACGGGTGGTGGGCGTGCCGGCCATGCCGCTGCCCCTCTACCCCGAGCTGAAACTGGCCCTGCCTCGCCCAGCCGTGGCCGAGGCCCTGGAGCGCTTTCAGCCCGACCTGGTGCACGTGGTGAACCCGGCCGTGCTCGGGCTGGGCGGCATCTGGCTGGCCAGGACCCGGGGCTATCCGCTGGTGGCCAGCTACCACACCCATCTGCCCAAGTACCTGGAGCACTACGGCATGGGCATGCTCGAGCCCCTGCTGTGGGAGCTGCTCAAGGCCGCCCACAACCAGGCCCGCCTCAACCTCTGCACCTCCACGGCCATGGTGCAGGAACTGAGCGAGAAGGGCATCCAGCACACCGACCTCTGGCAGCGGGGGGTGGACACCGAGCTGTTCCGGCCCGAGCTGCGGCAGCAGGCCACCCGCGACAAGCTGCTGGGCGGCCACAGCGACAGCGGCAAGCTGCTGCTCTACATCGGCCGGCTCTCGGCCGAAAAACAGATCGAGCGGATCCGGCCCGTGCTGGAGGCCATCCCCGATGCCCGCCTGGCCCTGGTGGGTGATGGCCCCCACCGCCAGCAACTGGAAGCCCATTTCCGTGGCCTGCCGGCCACCTTTGTGGGCTATCTGGCCGGTGAGGAGCTGGCCAGCGCCTACGCCAGTGGCGATGCCTTCGTGTTCCCGTCCAGCACCGAAACCCTGGGGCTGGTGCTGCTGGAAGCCATGGCCGCCGGCTGCCCGGTGGTGGGTGCCAACCGGGGCGGCATCCCCGACATCGTGACCGACGGCGTGAACGGCTGCCTCTACGAGCCGGACGGCAAGGACGGCGGGGCCGCCAGCCTCACGGCAGCGGTGGAGCGCTTGCTGGGAGATCCCCAGCAGCGCCAGGCCCTGCGCCAGGCCGCCCGGGCCGAAGCCGAGCACTGGGGATGGGCCGGGGCCACTGCCCAGCTGCGGCGCTTCTATACCCGCCTGCTCGAGCAGGACCAGCCAGCCCTGGCCGCCTGATCAAGGCTGCGGCCGGAACCAGGTACGCATCAGCGTCTTGGCCATCGGAGCGGCCACCGTGCCCCCGTAGCCGCCGGAATTCTCCCCAAGGGCGATCACCACCAGCTGGGCCTGGTCGGCTGGGGCATAGCCGCCGAACCAGGCATGCACGGGCCGCGGCGGATCCTCGGCCGTCCCGGTCTTGCCCGCTGCCGGCGGCAGGCCGGACTCATTGAGGGCCTTGGCGGTACCCTCCTGCACGGCCTTGCGCAAACCCTGCCGCACAGTGGCCAGGGTTTGCGGCTGGAAGCCGATCCACCGGCGCTGTGGGGCCCGCTCCACCAGGTGCGGGGTCACCAGCCAGCCTCCATTGGCCACCGCCGCGTACATGCGGGCCATCTGCAGGGGCGTGACCAGCACGGCCCCCTGGCCGATCGAGGCGGTGATCGTGTCAACGGCGGTCCAGGACTCGCCCAGCACGCTCTTCTTCCAGGCCTGATCGCCCAGCAGGCCTGCACTCTCCTCCTCCTCCAGCTCCAGGCCGGTGGGACTGCCAAAGCCCAGCTGGCGGGCCGCCTTGAACAGCGGATCGGGCCCCATCTTCAGGGCGGCGCGATAGAAAAAGCTGTTGCTGCTCAGCGCCAGGGCCAAGGGGAAACCGATGGATCCCATGCTCACGTGGTCGCGATAGCAGAGCCCCGCGTAGCAGAAACTGGCCGTGGTGAGCTCTTTGGAATCGGGGGCGTACTTCCCCGATTCCAGGGCGGCGATGCTGGTGACGATCTTGAAGGTGCTGGCGGGTGGAAAGCCCTGCAGGGCGCGATTGAGCAGGGGGGCATCCGGGGAATTCAGGTCCCGCCACTGGCTGAGACTGGGGGCTGGCGAGAACAGATTGGGGTCGTAGGTGGGACGGCTGGCCAGGGCCCGGATCGCCCCGGTCTGGGCATCCATGGCCACGATCGCCCCCTTGCGCACGCCATCGAGGGCGCGCTCGGCGGCCTGCTGCAGCGGCAGGTCCAGGGTGAGCCGCAGGTCCTTACCGGCGCTGGCGGGCTTCTCGCCGAGAACCCGCTGCACATCGCCGGCCGCGTTCACCTCCACCTGCTGGCCGCCCCACTCGCCGCGCAGATGGGCCTCAAAGGCCTTCTCCACCCCGCTGCGCCCCACCCGGTCGCGGATGCGGTAGCCGTGCTCCCGCAGACGGTCGTACTCCTCCTCAGTGATGCCGCTGGTGTAGCCCAGCACGTGGGCACCCAGGCGGCCATGGGGATAGTGGCGGAGCACATCCACATCCACCTCCGCCCCCTGGAGATTGCCGGCCTGCTCCCGGAAGCGCAGCACCTGATCGGGCTTGAGCCCTTCGGCCAGCTGGATGCGGAAGCCGGTGCTGTTATCCCCCTGACGGCGCTGCTGGTCCAGCCGGGCAGCGGGGATGGCGAGCAGGGTGGCCAGGCGATCACGCAGGCCTGGCCAGCTCTGCTCGCTCACCTGGCGGGGCTGGATGTAGAGGTTGTAGGTGAGACGACTGGAGGCCAGCACCCGACCCTGACGGTCGAGCAGGCGGCCGCGGATCGGGTTGCGCGGCACCAGGCGGATCCGGTTCTCATCGGCCCGCTGGCGGTTTTCAGCGCCCTGATGCAGTTGCAACCAGGCCAGGCGCAGCACCATCGCGCCACTGAACAGCAGCACCACACACAGCAGCCAGGCGGGCTGCCGGCCCATGCCGCTGTGCCGGGCACCCGCTGCCAGGCCCATGCTCAGGGGGTCTCCGCCGACTGGACCGTCCGCTGCTCCAGGAGCCGCAGCCGCTGCTCAATGCTCCGCAACCTGGCCTGCAGGTCTGTGAAATCCGCAACCTGGGACTCGGGGGCCTGGGCAGGGTCAGGGTCCGCCGGCACATCGCGCACCTCCACCTTCATCACCGGATTACCGAGGCCGGGACTCACCTGATCGAGTTGCTCCCGCACCCGGCTGGCGGCGGGCTCCCCCTCCTGGCGCAGGCGATCGAGGGGATCCGGCTCAGCACCGTCGAAGGCCGCGATCAGCTCCTGGGGTCCGCCGCGGCGCACCCGCTCCAATGCAGCCAGGCCCACCGGCAGCACCTCCTGCATCAACGAGAGCCGCAGGGCATCGAGGGGATCAGGCGCCATGGACCGCAACGCGGGACACTCCAGTCTGCAGGGAGATCGCCGCGACGGCGTCAGGGGGTACCGATCGCCTGGCTGGGGACCGGGGTGCCACTGAAGGACGCACGGCAGGCCTGCTGACTGCCCCACCACCAGCCAGCAGCAGTCGCGAGCACCAGCAGACTGGCCAGGGGCACCAGCGCCTGGCGGGTCACCTCCAGGCCGCACCACTCGCGCCAGGCCAGCAGGCTGCGCTGGCGATCGAAACGGCGCCGCTCACGCTGCTCGCTTTGCTCCCGCCGCCGCAGGGAACGGGCCACCCAGCGCTCGAAGGCCTGCTTCTTGGTGACGGCCATCTTGCGCTCCACCTCCAGCAGCTGGCCGGCGGTGAGCTCGGGGTTGAAGGTGCTGATCAACTCCAGGCTCTTGAGGAACATCTCCACAGCGCCGTCCTTGGCGGTGCGCTCCTCGTCACTGAGCAGATCCCAGGCCACCTCGGGGTAGAAGCGGCCGCGGTTGGCCTGGATCTGCTCCTCGCTCAGCTGGCCGGGCTCGCGCAGCCAGCGGTCGGTGTTGGCGTCGAAACGACGCCAGTAGAGAAAGGGATTGAGGTAGATCGTCTTGCTGCCCAGCTGGATGCTGTCCTGCTGCAGCCGGCGCTGCAGATCAGGGTCGCTGGATGGGGCTGGGGCGGCGGTCACGGCGGTGTGAAACCGGGGACCCGAGGGTAACGGACCCATCCCACTCCCGCCATCACTCCCACTCGATGGTGCCGGGGGGCTTGCTGGTGATGTCCAGCACCACCCGGTTCACCCCTTTCACTTCGTTGACGATGCGGTTGGAGATGGTCTCCAGCAGGTCGTAGGGGAGGCGGGACCAGTCGGCCGTCATGCCGTCCTCCGAGGAGACGCAGCGCAGCACCACCGGGAAGGCATAGGTGCGCTTGTCACCCATCACCCCGACGCTGCGCACCGGCAGCAGCACGGCGAAGGCCTGCCAGATCTCGTTGTAGAGGCCGGCATCGCGGATCTCCTCGCGCACGATCAGGTCGGCATCGCGCAGGATGTTGAGCTTCTCGCTGGTGACCTCGCCCAGGATGCGGATCGCCAGGCCCGGGCCCGGGAAGGGGTGACGGCCCACGATCTCCTCCGGCAGGCCCAGGTTACGGCCCACCTTGCGCACCTCGTCCTTGAACAGGCGGCGCAGGGGCTCCACCAGCTTGAACTGCAGGTCTTTCGGCAGGCCGCCCACGTTGTGGTGGCTCTTGATCTTCACGGCCACCCGCTCGCCCGTTTTGGGATCGATGTTGGTACCGGCGCTCTCGATCACATCGGGATAGAGCGTGCCCTGGGCGAGGTAGTCGAAGGGGCCGAGGCGCTTGCTCTCCTCCTCGAACACGCGGATGAACTCGGTGCCGATCAGCTTGCGCTTCTCCTCCGGATCGGTGATGCCTGCGAGCTTGCTGATGAAGCGCTCGCGGGCGTTGATGTATTCGACGCGGATGTGGAATTTCTTGTCAAAGAAATCAGTGAGAAACTCGGGCTCGCCTTTGCGCATGAAGCCCTGGTCGATGAACATGCAGGTGAGCTGATCACCGATCGCCCGGTGCAGCAGGAAGGCGAGCGTGGAGGAATCCACGCCGCCCGAGAGGGCCAGCAGCACCCGTTTGTCGCCCACCTGGGCGCGCACATCGGCCACTGCCTCCTCAATGAAGGCGGCGGTGGTCCAGTCGGCTTCGCAGCCACAGATGTGGTAAACGAAGTTGCGGATCAGGGCCATGCCGCAGGTGGAGTGCACCACCTCCGGATGGAACTGCACGCCATAGAGCCGGCGCTGATGATCGGCCACCGCCGCCTCGGGCGTGTTGTCGGTATGGGCCAGTCGCACGAATCCGTCGGGGAGGCGCTCCACCGAATCGCCGTGGCTCATCCACATCGTGGAGCCCGACTCCACGTTGGTGAGCAGATCGATCGGGTCGTCCACATGCAGCGGCGCCTTGCCGTATTCGGCCTTGCCGGCCGCCACCACGGCCCCGCCCAGCTGCTGCACCATCAGCTGCATGCCGTAGCAAACGCCGAGCACGGGGATGCCCAGCTCCCAGATGCCCGGGTCGCACACCGGCGCACCGGGCTCGTACACCGAACTGGGGCCGCCGCTGAGGATGATCCCCTTCGGCTTGATGGCCTTCAGCTCTTCCGCCGTGGTGGTGTAGGCCATCACCAGCGAGAACACCTCGGTCTCGCGCACGCGCCGGGCGATCAGCTCGGAATACTGGGAGCCGAAATCCAGGATCACGATCGCCGGATGGCGGGTCGACTGGGAGGCGGCGTCAAGAACGGGCATGGAGCAGGCCGGACGGCCCAGGGGCATTCGGGCCAGCCTAGGAGTCGCCCTTTGCCGCCTCTGCAGCGGGCACACCCCCAGGGTTGCCGGAAACACCCGCGCTGAGGTCCTGCCGCAGCAGGGCACCGACCGGTCCGGCTGCACAGACCCGCCGATCGCGATCGAACAGCACCGCCCCCACCGCCATCGCCGGTTGACCGTGGCGCTCCAGATAGGCGCTGCTGCGCCGCTCGACGGCGGCGGCGATCCGCCCCTGCAGACGGCCGGCCAGGGCCGGCTGGTGGCGGCTGAGCTGGGCCATGGCCTGGTCCACGGTGGCGGCGCCGTGCAGGGCCTCCAGGTCGGCACCCGCCAGCCCCTCCAGGGCCGCCAGGGCGGTGAGCACCTCGGCGCGGCCATCGGCCAGGTGGTGATGGGTGTGGAAGATGCCGCCGGCCAGCTTGATCAGCTTGCCCTGGTAGCCGAACAGCAGCAGGCGCCGCACGCCCGCCTCGGCCGCCGCCACCAGCAACGGCCCCAGCCAGTTGCCCGCCTTGAGCAGCAGCTCGGGCGGCAGGCCCAGGCGCGGTGCCAGGTCGAGACCGTTCTCACCGATCACCAGCACCAGCTCACCGCCGAAGCCCGGTGCAGCAGCCCGCCGGCGCAGCTCAGCCAGGGCCGCCTCCAGCTGCTCGGGCGCGGCACTGCGCTGCACCGTGGCCTGGGTGCCGATCAGGGCCAGACCGTCCACCACCCCGAAGGCGGCATTGCTGGTGCGGGCGGCCAGGCGTGCGCCCTCCGGGATCACGATCCGCAGGGCCAGGCGCCGGCCCGGGGGCAGCAGGGGCCGCAGGTTCCACTCCAGCAGCTCCCTGGCATAGCCCGACAGACAGGCCTCGCCGCTGGCCGCCAGCCGGCCCACCCCGTGGCCCGCCACCAGCTCCAGCCAGTCCCCGGGCCCATCGAGCCAGCGCAGCTGAACCCACAGCAGCAGCCCGCGGGTGAGATCGAGCACCGCCTCTCCAGGATCGCAGCGCACCATCGCCAGGGCGCAGCCATCCTCCAGGGGCGCCACCGCCTCGATCGGCACGGGCACGAGCCCGGCCTCCAGCTGCAGGGACTGGGGCCGCTGCACCGGCTCAGCGCGCAGCTGCTGCAGGGCCGCCCGGGCCGCCGCGGCCAGCCAAACCGGCAGGGTGAATCCGCCCCCGGCGCTGGAGTGGTCGGGGCGGGACGCCGCGGCGGAGGGAACGGAGCTGGACACCGGGGCCGGAGCGGCGAAGGCCATTTTTTATGTTGGTGGATTGCGCTGCCGTCGGGCGATCTGCCAACCGCCCGCGCACCCACTCGCCCACCGCCTCGCCACCCCCATGCAGGACAAGCTCACCCTGATGATTCCCGGTCCCACGCCGGTGCCGGAAACCGTCCTGCAGGCCATGGGGCGCCATCCGATCGGCCACCGCAGCGCCGACTTCCAGACGATCGTCAAGCGCACCACCGAGCAGCTGCAGTGGCTGCACCAAACCACTGGCGACGTGCTGGTGATCACCGGCAGCGGCACGGCGGCGATGGAGGCCGGCATCGTGAACGTGCTGAGCAAGGGCGATCGGGTGCTCTGCGGCGACAACGGCAAGTTCGGCGAGCGCTGGGTGAAGGTGGCTCAGGCCTACGGGCTGGACGTGCAGGTGGTGAAGGCCGAGTGGGGCCAGCCCCTCGATCCCGAGGCCTTCCGCGCCGCCCTGGAGGCCGACACGGCCAAGGCGATCAAGGCCGTGATCCTCACCCACTCGGAAACCTCCACGGGCGTGATCAACGACCTGGAGACCATCGCCAGGCACGTGCGCGCCCACGGCACCGCCCTCACGATTGCCGACTGCGTCACCAGCCTGGGGGCCTGCAGCGTGCCGATGGATGCCTGGGGCATCGACGTGATCGGCTCGGGCTCCCAGAAGGGCTACATGATGCCGCCAGGGCTGGCCTTCGTGGCGATGAGCGAGAGGGCCTGGACGGCCTACGAGCGCTCGGATCTGCCGAAGTTCTATCTGGATCTCGGCAAGTACCGCAAATCCGCCAAGGCCGACAGCAACCCCTTCACCCCGGCGATCAATCTCTATTTCGCCCTGGAAGCGGCCCTGGAGATGATGCAGAAGGAGGGCCTCGAGGCGATCTTCGCCCGCCATGCCCGCCACCGCGCCGCAGCCCAGGCGGGCATGAAGGCGATCGGCCTGCCCCTCTACGCCGCTGAAGGCCATGGCAGCCCCGCCATCACCGCCGTGGCCCCCGAGGGCATCGACGCCGAGGCGATGCGCAAGGCCGTGAAGCAGAAGTTCGACATCCTGCTGGCGGGCGGCCAGGACCAGCTCAAGGGCCACGTGTTCCGCATCGGCCACCTGGGCTTCGTCTGCGACCGCGACGTGCTCACCGCCGTGGCTGCCATCGAGGCGACCCTGGCGGATCTGGGCCTGCACAAGGGCACCCCCGGTGCCGGCGTGGCCGCCTGCGCCGCCGCCCTGGCCGGCTAACCTGGGCAGGAGCAGAGAACTGGCCATCCAGTTCTCTATATCTTGCGGGTGTAATTCAGTGGTAGAATGTCAGCTTCCCAAGCTGAACGTCGCCGGTTCGAGTCCGGTCACCCGCTTCTAGTCCAGGCCATTGGGGATGTTGTCAACGCGTGGCCACAGCAACACAAGCTGGGGCCAACCAGCCCGGCACATTAGATGTGCTCTTTGATCCCGAAATGCTCAATCGCTGCATGGATACAGCAATCGTACTGATGGCGCTCGGCATCATCCAACCGGCCTCCTGAATTGGATGGTGAGTCATTGAGAGATTGGTAGGTTCTGCCGTTGAGCTGTCGGGTGAATTCGGCTTTGACAGCCTCCAGCAACGCAGGGTTGCTGAGCAGTTCCCATCCGGTCGCGGCCATCACCTTGGCCGCCTGTTGGGTCGCCTTGCGACCGATGCTCATTCCATGGCAGGCGGTGCAGCCCCACTGGTGGGGCGGGATGTGCAGGGGCCAGGCGCTATAAACAGCGCCCATCGTGGGGGTCAGCCAGCTCACATCACCGACATCCGAGGAACCACCCACCTCAACGCCGGAAGGGACGGGATTCACGGTGGTCGCGAGCCCATCCTCAGGCTTGCCCATCTCTCTCTGAATCGAACGAGCAAAAGCCTGCTCTTCATCGGACCATTGAATGGGGAAATAACGATTCATATGTCTGGTCATGCATTCGGCCAGCACGTCATTGGGCAGACAGTCATAGATGCCACCAAGGTTGGTGACAACCTCCCTCGTCTGTGTGCACAGGGCAGCTCCTCGCGCGATATCGAGCAACCAGTCCTTGTGCTTTATCACATCATCAGCACTGGGCCCGCGATAGCGAATCAGCACTTTGGCATGATCAGGAATCACATTCACGGCCATGCCTCCATCCAGAATCTGGTAGTGCAACCGCGCTTGGGGGAGCATCTGCTCACGCATCATGTTGACAGCCACAAGGAAAATCTCCATTGCATGAAGGGCACTGCGCCCCTCCCATGGGGCAACTCCGGCATGCGCAGCGGTCCCGTGCCACTCGACCCAGAGATCAATGGAGGCAGTGGAGTGGAAATTCCAGACCGTGTTTACCATCGCGGGATGGTTATGCAGGCAGACGTCGACACCAGAGAACGCACCTGCAGAAGCCATATAATTCTTACCATTAAGCATTTCCTCGGCAGGGCACCCAAAGACCTTGATCGTGCCTGGAATCCTTAACGCTTCGATCTGGTTTTTGATGGCGATCGCCGCTCCCAAGGAGGAGGAGGCGATCAGGTTATGGCCGCATCCATGACCATCGGGATGACCACTTGCGGCTGCCGCCTGTCTTGGCACAGTGTCATTGCCAAGCCCAGGCAGTGCGTCGAACTCAACGAGAATGCCTAGGCAGGGCCCGCCCATTCCACTGGTCGCAATCCAGGAGGTTTCCAGCCCGCCGATGCCTCGATCCGAGATCGAAAACCCCTGCGACTCGAAGGCCTCACAGACGTAGGCCGAACTCTTGTACTCTTTATACCCAACCTCAGCATACTCCCAAACATGCGACGCAACATCCCAGATTAGGCCGGAGATGCTATCAATTTCTTGTTCAAGATGCAAATAATCAGACATATCTTTGCGGCTAAAGAGATCTGTTCATAACAGTAGCACAATGCTACCCGCCGCACCTTAACTTTCCAGGAATGGAGCACGACTCTTACACCACAGAGAGCACCAGCCTCTAGGTCAATGACCCTTCGCCATTTTCCCGAATCAGGCCAGTCATTGATGATGATTCAGTCACCAGCCGGATCGTGCGGCAACCGGAACCAGTCGGGAACCCTGAGCCGCCAATGAATGGCCAGGGCGCGGGAGCCCAAAATAAGGCCCATGCAGATGGAAGCAACGAAATTCCGCTGGATTGATGTTGTCGACATCAACACGGCATAGAGGAGACAGCCGAGAGTGTCAGGAATGGCATAGAGCTCACGTTAGATCAGCAGATTCTCACGTCCTGCCAGCAGATCGCTTATCAACCCTCCACCGGACGCCGTGATGATTCCCAAGATGGTCGGGGCCAACGGCAGTCCAAATCCCAGCCCCCAGGCCTTCGCCGTCCCCTGAATGGTGAAGAGAGAAATCCCCAAGGCATCAAGATAGAGCAATACAGCCAGAATGCTGCGCCTGGAGATCAGGCGATAGCCCAAAAACGTAAGCGCACTTGCCAGAAGTGAGATCCAGATGTAGGAGAGGTCGTCAGCCCAGAACACCGACTCTGCAGGATCAGATCCCAAACCGTACCGCCTCCGATCGCCGTCATCAGGCCCATCACGAGGGCCTTGAGCAGATCCACCCGAAACGGTGCCATAGCCAAAACGGCTGTGGCAGTAAACGCCACGGTTCCCGCCTGCGAAGCGATCTGGCTCAGTTCATTCGTGATCATGGCCTCAGGCAAGGTCGTGTGTTGAGTCGTATTCAGGCCCGATGGCAAACGCGGATCACAGGCCCCCTCGCCGCGAAGCTCCGGACTCTGCCGTCCAGGCTCACACAAGTCAATCAATATCAACATCGGTGGCGCAACCATGACCGCTACGACGGGCCACGTCGATAGACCCCCATGGCGACGGCAGCGGGAGGAGGAATGGCCGTCGCAGTGCTCAGCCGCAACAAGCCAGCTTTCTACTGCGTGCCGGCCAAGGCCTATGAAGAACTGACGGACTTGGTGGATGACCTGAAACTTAGTCACCTCGCTGATGCTCGCCTGTCGGACCGGCAGGAGCCAGTGCGGATCAGCCTTGATGCCCCCTAAGTTCAGCTTCCCTCTGGAGACCTTGCCTTGAATGGTTGGTGGATGACTCCAGTGCTGGCCTCATCCCCAGGGAGGCTGCGGCTTGCAGCATCCGGCCATCGAAGCTGGCCAGCTGGGTGCAGTGGCTGTACAGCGCCACCGCCAGATGCAGCGCATCACCGGCACGGAGGCCGAGGGCTGGATCCTCAAGCAGCTCGGCTGCCTGACGGAAGCGATCGCGTTCGAGCGAGCGCAGTTCCACACCACTCTGCAGCAGGCGCTCGAACTGCTCCCCGGCGGCCTGGCGGGCCTGGGGGCTGAGACCGTGATGGCGCTGCTTGATGCCTAGGGCGCTGTGGGTCTCGGTGATCAACCAGTCGCTGCTGGTCAGGGGTTCGCGGCACTGCTCAAACCAGTCGAGGGCGGATGCGCTGCGCTCCTCCGGGGTCAGCAGCGCCACCACCACGCTTGTATCGAGGTAGATCATCGAGCGGACGGACTCACCAGCGTTCGCTGGAGCGGCATTCCTCCATCACTGAGGGAGTGAGGGGCATGGTGGCCTGGAGCTCGCGCAGATCATCAACCAGAGCCGATCGATCAAGCTGGCGCAGGGGTTCGAGACGCAGCCGTCCATCGGGGGCAACCACGATCTCGATCTGGTCGCCCTCCCGCAGGCCGGCCTGACGCAGGCAATCAGCGGGGAGCCGCACGGCCAGACTGTTGCCCCAACGGCGGATCGCCTGGTGGAAGTGCTTGCCTGCATCCGGGGATCCGGCCTGAGACCTGGAAGAAGTCACGGGGTCGCAGCGCAGTAGATACACGACTCTACGCCTGGTGAGCCGCTCCCTGCTGAGCAAAGAGGGCCATGGTCACAGGCCCAAACCCTCTCACAGACCTTCTCACATCCAGACCTGCTGACTCCTGAGACTGATTGCAGCTCAGTCGGTCCGGCCAACGAATCGAGAAGCTTGCCAAGCTGAACCCCCCCGACCGGCTCCCACCCATGGGCGTGGGTTACGCAGGAAACGACATCAGGCAGGTTCTGCACCGGCGCCCCCTCTGGAACAAGCTCCGGCAGGTCCCGGGCCCCACCCATGAGCAACGCCAGCTCCCTGAGCCGCCTCGGCGCCCGGGCACTGCGCGTGCCGATCCGCGCCCGCGACCGCCTGCTCTGTGACTCTTTCGCGATGGCGGATCAGCCGCGCTCTCTGGATCGCTCCCGCCTAGGCAACGGCCCCCTCACCACCCTCAGCCGGGCAGAACTGGCGGAACTGGAGCGAGCGCTGCTGGGGGTGATGGGGTATGCACTGATCTCAGGGCAGTGACCATGGCAGCATCGCCGCAGGTGTCCAGTTCATCGGCAGCGGCGTTGTCCCCATCCAGCCCAGTTCAGCCAACCGCGTTCCCGCCCCTGCGCCGCGGCGCCCCCAGCACCCTGCAGGTGAACCTGGGCTACCGCTGCAACCAGAGCTGCAGCCACTGCCATGTGAATGCCGGCCCCACCCGCACAGAGATGATGGATGGGCCCACCATCGTCCTGGTGCCGGAGGTGCTGCGGGCCCGGGGCATCACCACCCTTGATATCACCGGTGGGGCACCGGAGCTGCACCCCGGCTTCCGGGAGCTGGTGCGCCAGGCCGGGTGTGAGGGGGCCAGGGTGATCGACCGCTGCAACCTCACCATCCTCACGGAACCCGGCCAGGAGGATCTCGCCCGCTTCCTGGCCGGCCAGGGGGTGACGGTGGTGGCATCCCTTCCCTGCTACAGCGCCACCAACGTGGACCAACAGCGGGGCGAGGGGGTGTTCGAGCGCAGCATTGCCGGCCTCCGCCAGCTCAACGCACTCGGCTATGGCCGGGAGGGCTCCGGCCTGGAGCTGGATCTGGTGTACAACCCCCAGGGTCCGAGCCTGCCGCCGCCCCAGGCAGCCCTGGAAGCCGACTACAAGCGGGAGCTGGCCGCCCACTTCGGCATCCGCTTCAACCGGCTGTTCACGATCGCCAACATGCCGATCCAGCGCTTTGCCGCCGTGCTGCGCCAGAGCGGCCAGCTGGAGCGTTATCAGGAGCTGCTGCAGGCCAGCCACAACCCGGCCAACCTGGCGCAGGTGATGTGCCATTCCACCATCAGCGTGGACTGGCAGGGCCTCCTGTACGACTGCGACTTCAACCAGATGCTCGCTCTGGCGGCCGGTGGCCTGCGCCCCCACCGCCATCTGCGCGATCTGCTGGAACACGACCCCAGTGGCGAACCGATCGCCGTGGCCGACCACTGCTTCGGCTGCACGGCAGGGTCGGGTTCGAGCTGTGGCGGCTCCCTGAGCTGAGCCAAGACAACAATCCTGGAGCAGTGGGCCGCGATACCGAAGGAGAGGCCAAGTAGTACTACTGATGCAGCGATCTCAGCCTGCCAAAGAGGCCACTCGGAACTAAGCGATTTCAACCAACAACCAGATTTCGCGCGCTAACCTGGCGAAAAAATCTTGCAACCTGCAGTTATCCGTGCCTGAGCAGTCCTCTCGGCCGCCTGAGGGTGAAGCCAATCGCGAACAGCTTCGTGAACTCGCGGCGTTCAGCAGCCATCTTTCCAGCGATGCTCAGGCAGCCGATCGCGTCAGGGCCTCCGGAACGCCTGAGGAGATTGTCGCCATTGCCTCAGAATTCGGCTATTCGATCTCCGTGGATACATTGCGCTCAAGTCTCTGGGATCTCCAGGGTAATCATTGGCCCTGGGCTGGAGAGTCGGGTCGCTGGCGAATCCAGTTCTTTCGCCAAACATCGAAGTGAATCGCAGAAGTGAATCAGAAACCTGCTCCGGTCAACGACGGGGCTTGATCAGTTGCAGCACCTGGGGACCGAAACCTGCCAGGCGCCGCTCACAATCCAGGGCAGCCAGAATGGCCCTGCCTGCCTGATCAAGATCACCAGCAGCAACGGCGCTGGCAGTTCGTGTGTCCCACAGGGCCAGTTCTGCCTGGAGACGCGGACGGAGATCACTGCCTGCTGGCGTTACAGCCGTGCTCCCCTTAGATGCGTTGCTGCTGGGGTGGGTGCTGAATGTGGCGGTCATGGGGTATTGGTAAAAGCGCAACAGCGCTTCAAGGAGATGGGGGAATTCGCGCAGTTTGTTGGGTCGTGATCAGCCGATGTGGTGATCAAAAAACGCTGGGCCCTCAGGTGCCGGGTTCCTCGCAATTGCCACCCAGGGCCGCGATCTGTTCCCGCAGGGTCTGAATACGGGCAAGGTCTCCGCGGGTGATGGCCACAGCGAGGGCAAATTCCAGCTTTTCCAGCTGATGGTCATTGTCGCTGCTGCGCGGCGAGGAACAGCCTGGAGACGGGGGGGCACAGGGGCTGGTGGCCGGGCGGCGAAGAACCGGGCTGGCAGCTGGGGTGAGCCCGTGGGCAGAGGCAGCAGTGGACGAACCGGGGAAGGCCATGGCTGACTTTCTTTCCATTGTGCCACCGCTGACCAGAGGCAGCGATCAGGCGGCCATGGGCTGATCACCGCCCTGGGAGTCGTCGTCGTCGACCTCGGCGCTCGGGTGAACCGGCTGCTCCTCAACGCCAAGCAGACAGCGACAGTCGTGGAGCAGACGCTCCACGTTCTCCAGACTGTCGAGCTGTTCCGACTCCTGGTGGTTGCCCTGATCGGACCACTGGGCCAGTTGCAACTCCAATGCCTGCAGACGCTGTTCCAGCTTCACGACCCTCTGGGAGAGGGCATGGGTGGTCTGGGCCAGATCCTCGGTATTGCGAGTGATCCGGAAGGAAACGGATTCCGCTGCCATGGCAGATGGGACATGATGCCGATGACAACACACATTTCGACCCCGGCCAAGATGGGAGTTGCACTGACCTCCCCTTGATCGCAGCTGCATCCCAGCTCCCTCGCAGCTGGATCGCGGCGAGAATGGGTGGATGACCACACCCTGGAACTTACCGTTCGTGCTCCTGGCGGGCATCGGCGGGGGACTGCTAGCCATGCGCACCGGCATTCCCGCCGCCCCGCTGGCAGGCGCCCTGCTGGCAGCAGGAGCCCTGAGTCTGAGTGGCCGGGTGGAGCCCGTGACCTGGCCTGCGGGCACTCGCACCGTGCTGGAAATCGCCATCGGCACCGTGATCGGCACCAGCCTCACCGCAACGGCCCTCCAGGAACTGCGTCACCTCTGGAAACCGGCCTTACTGATCACCCTGACGCTGGTGATCGCCGGCCTGGGGATTGCCCTGCTCTGCAGTCGCCTGCTGGGCATCGATCCGGTGGTGGCCCTGCTCGGAGCCGCCCCGGGAGGAATCAGTGGCATGAGCCTGGTGGGGGCGGAATTCGGCGTGGGCGCCTCCGTGGCCGCCCTGCACGCCATCCGCCTGATCACCGTGCTGATCGTGCTGCCTCTGCTGGTTCGGCTGGTGGTGCCCCAGGCCGGTCCCCCGGGGTGAACGACACCCGCCAGCGCCGACCGGCCATCACACCCTCGACGCCGCCCGGCCCGATCGATAGCTTGGGCCTTGCTTCCAGATCCTGAAGCCATGGGCCAGGGCCTCACCGCGTCGATCAACCGTCCCCATGCCGCCGGAGCAGGCCGCCCCTGGCACCGGCAGGTGGTCACGGCGCTGGTCCTGGCCCTGATGGCAGGCCCGCTGCTGCCCGCCGGGGCGGAGGCCCGGACCCGACAGTCGGAAGTCGGCTCCAAAGGAGCCCAGATCTATTGCTTCATGCGCAACAACGGCAACACCCACCTGGTGAGCTGGGATGCCGCCTATGCCGTGATCAAGCGCCAGGGGGATGGACCGTTCCGAACCTCTCCCCAGCACGCGGCGGTGCTGATCACGGAAGCCGTGGTGGACAACCCCACGGAATTCCCGGATTGCGGCCGGTACCTGGGCGACCTCTTCAAGCAGCCTGAGGGCAGTGGTGAAGCAGCCAAACCGACCGGAGGCCTCACCCGCAATGAGCGCTACGGCACCTGATCCCGGGCGGCGGCAGGCCTGCGCGCGCTATTGGCTGCTGCTGGCTGTGGCGCTGTTGGGAACCGGTTGCGCGGAGGCCCCGCTGCCCGAGCAGGGCCTTCGCCGGGATGACTGCCTGCGGGAGCTGAGCCTCGCCAACCTCAACGAGCGCCTGAAGAGCTGCAATGCGGTGGTGGCGGCGTTCCCGAAGGATCCAGGTCCCCTCAACGACCGCTATCTGCTGCACAGCCTGGCGGGCGATGACCGGGCAGCCTGCGCCGATCTGCGCAGGGCGATCGAACTGGCCGCTTCCATGCCCGCAGGGGCCCTGGACGCACAGTTGCGCAGCGACCTGACGGTGAGAGCCCAGCTCTGCAGGGAGGACGGAAACAGGGCCGCTGCCTCCGGATCCTGAGTTCACCAGCGCTGCAGCAGCTCGCGCACCATGGCCGGCAGCGACCGCCGCCGCAACTGCTGCTCTCCCCGGTGCAGGGCCAGGGCAATCCGCTCCGCCTTGCTGGCAATCAGGGAATCCACCAGCTGGTCGGCCACACCCAACTGGAGCCAGTGGCTGGTGAGACCGCTGGCCATGCCGATGCGGTGACAGCGGTCCTCCGCCTGCTCGGCATCGCCCGGGGTCCAGGGGCGCTCCAGCAGCAGCACGTGCCGCGCCCGATGCAGCGTGAACCCCAGGCCGCCGGTGCCGTAGGTGGCCACCAGCAGATCGCTGCCTCCGGCCTGGAAGCGATCCACCAGCCGTTGGCGCTCCTCCACCGGCACGGCCCCGTTGAGCAGCGAGCCGCGGCCCAGCCGCTCCACCAGCAGCCGGGCACTGGCCAGAAAGGCAGTGAACACCACCACGGGCTCACCCGCGGCCAGCAGCGGCCCCAGCAGGGCCTCGGCGGCCGGCAGTTTGTAACTGGAGCTGATCTGGCGCAGGGCCGTGAACACCGCCAGCACCTCGGCGTCCCGGCGCACCTCCCCCAGGGCCGCCCGGCGGCGGTAGTCGAGCACCTTGCGCTCCAGGCGGTGGTCGAAGCCCTGGGCCTGGTCGGGATCGAGCTCCACGGGGTGCAGCAGGCGCCGCTTGGGCGGCAGGTCCAGACAGTCCTGCTTGCGTCGATGCAGCACCAGGGGCCGGATCAGACGCTGCAACTCGGGGAGCTGGCTGGCTCCACTGGCCTGCCACAGCCGGCGGCCGCCCCGCTCACGCCAATGGCCCTGGCAGAACAGTTCCTCGTAGCGGCGCTGGTCCTGGGCGAGGGGATGGCCGATGGCCGCCAGCAGGGGGAACAGCTGCACGGGCCGGCCGTTTTTCATCGGCGTGCCGGTGAGCAGCCAGATCGCCCGCAGCCGCGGGTGGCGGGCAAGCCGCAGCAACCCCTGGCAGCGGCGGGTGCGCTGGTTCTGGGCGAAGTGGGCCTCATCGGCGATCAACACCGTGCCGGCGGGGGGGAGGTGCCCAGGGAGGCGAGCCCAGCTGTGCAGCTCCAGCCGCAGCCCCAGGGCCAGTGCCTCACTGCGCCAGTGGCCATGAAGGCCCACGGGAGCCAGCACCACAACGCGGCAGTCCGCCAGACGCACCATGGCCCGGGCTGCCACCAGGGCGGAGAGGGTTTTGCCCAGGCCCATGGCATCGGCCAGCACAGCCCCCCGGCGGGCCAGCAGCCACCGCACGGCGGCCCGCTGGTGGGCGAACAACCGCCGGCCATCCTCCAGGGGCTGCTCCAGCTGGGCGGCCCTCACCAGCTGCCGGTGGGACGGCAGCGGCGGCAGGGGCTGCCGCATCCAGGCCAGCCATTGCGCCAGCTCAGGATCCAGTGGAAAGCGGCCGGCCAGCTGACCCAGCAACGCCGGCGCCGCCTCCAGCGGAAACTCCCAGTGGCGGGACAGGCCATTCCACCGGCCCCGCGGCCGCACACTGCGCAGCTGGGCCTGGGTGACGGCGTCGTAGGGACTGATCACCTCGATGCGGCCGGTGGGGCCTAGCCGCAACAGGCAGCGCAGCGGCGAAATAGCAGCCGCCGACACAGTGTCACCAGCGGAGATGCCGCCACACTGGCACCAGCCGAGCAACGTGCATGCAGGCCATGGACGGACGAACCTCCGATGGGGTTTTCCTGGAAGATCTCTGTCCCAAGTTCCGATTGCGCCGCTGGCGCCAATCTCTGCATCAGCTCACCAACCACTGCTGCATCTACTGCGGCCAGCGCTCCGAATCGATCGACCACGTGCGGCCCAAATGCCAGGGCGGGCCAAGCGTGACAGAAAATTGTGTGCCGGCCTGCCTGGCCTGCAATGGCCACAAGAGCGACTGCGACGCCTTTTTCTGGTATCGCCAGCAGAGCTTCTACGACCCTCGCCGCGCCATGGCCATCCGGGCCTGGACCGAGGGGGATCTGCGCCTCGCCCTCAAGCTGCTGGAGCTGGTGCATCCCGCCAGCCAGCCGGCCAACCCCATGGCGGCCGAGGCCGGTGCTCACCACACCCGGCAGGCCGCCATGCCGTTGTGGCGCTGGCAGATGGCCGCCTGATCCTGGGGCGCTTCCGGGGCCATCCACAGGGCTGCCGCCAGCAACCCGCCGCAGACCAGGGCAGGGACAAGACCCCCACTGCGGCGCAGGCGGCGGGCCGGCAGGCGGAGGGCGCCACCGGCGGGGCATGCCCGCAGCGCGGGGATCGGGGAGCGCAGCGGGATCGATCCAGCTGCGAGCATCAGACCAACCATGACGAACAGACGTGAGTGATACAGGTGTACTCCTAAATCCGGCGACTGTCAAGCCCGCCGGTCGGCTGCTGGTGCTGGGCGGCGGTTTCACGGGCCTGCGCTTCGGCCGGGCCATGGCCCGCCAGGGGTTTGACGTGCTGCTCACCAGCCGCCAGCAGCGGCAGCCCGAACCGGGGCTGGGCTGGCTGCAGCTGGACAGCGCCACCGGCGTCGCCGGCGACGCCGGTGCGCTGGAGGGAATCAGCCACGTGCTGGTCACGGCCGGCCCCGATGGCCCGGGCGGCGATCCGCTGCTGCCCCTGCTGGAGCCCATGCTGCGCCGCCAGCCGCTGCAGTGGCTCGGCTACCTCTCCACCACCGGGGTCTACGGAGACAGCGGCGGCGCCTGGGTGGACGAGACCAGCCCCCTCAAGCCTCGCCCCGGCCGCAGCCAGCACCGCCTGGCGGCCGAGCGGGCCTGGCAGGCCACGGGGCTGCCGCTGCAGGTGTTCCGCCTGCCGGCGATCTACGGCCCCGGCCGCTGCCCGTTCGAGAGCCTGCGCCAGGGCAGCAGCCGGCTGGTGCACAAGCCCGGCCAGGTGTTCTCGCGGGTGCACGTGGACGACATCGTGGGTGCCCTGCTCCACTGCATCGCCCTGCCGGAAGCGCAACGCCCGCCGGTGGTCAACATCTGCGACGACTGCCCCTGCCCCTCGACGGAATCCCTGGGGTTCGCGGCCCATCTGCTCGGGATCCGCCTGCCGGAGGTGCAGCGCTACCGGGACATCGAGGCGAGGCTCAGCCCGATGGCCCGCAGCTTCTGGATCGAAAACCGCCGGGCCAGCAACCGCCTGCTCTGCCGGCAGCTCGGCTACCGCCTGCGCTACCCCAGCTACAGGGAGGGGTTCCGTGCCTCCCTGGCCGAAGAGGAGGGGGCCGGGGAGCCAGGCTGAGCGGGCGGACACTCGGGCGGGCCAGGATCGGCCACGAAGGGAACGCCGAGATCCTGGAGAAACCGGCCCCAGCGCACCTCGATCCAGCCACGGCGCACACCCGTCGCCAGACCCAGCACCATCCCCACCAGCAGCAACCAGCGCAGCATGGGAGTCACCAGCGGCAGCCAGAGCCCATCCAACACGATCAACCCCCGGCTGGCCATCAGCCTGGGCGACCCGGCCGGGATCGGCGCCGAAGTGGTGCTCAAGGCCCTGGCCCGGCCCTGGCCCGCCGCGCTGCAGCCGGTGCTGGTGGGCTGTCGGCACTGGCTGGAGGAGTGCTATGCCCAGCTGCGTCCCCACACCACCGCCCCCCTGCGCGATCCGGCTGAGCTGGAGATGGTGGACCTGCCCCTGGACCACTCGGTGCGCTCCGGCCGCAGCACTGCGGTGGCCGGAGCGGCCAGCTTTCGCTGGCTCAGTGCCGCAGCCGACCTGGTGCAACGGGGGGACTGCCGGGCCCTGGTGACGGCGCCGATCGCCAAGGCCAGCTGGCATCGCGCCGGCCACCACTACCCGGGCCAGACGGAACGGCTGGCCGAGCTGGCGGGGGCGGCGGAGGCCGCCATGCTGTTCACCGCCCGCTCGCCCGCAGGCCACTGGCGGCTCAACACCCTGCTGGCCACCACCCACATCCCCCTGGCAGCGGTGCCGCGGCAGCTGAGTCCGGAGCTGGTGGCGCGCAAGCTGGAGCTGCTGCTGGCCTTCTGCAGACGGTTCAAGGCCTCACCGCGGCTGGTGGTGGCCGCCCTCAACCCCCATGCCGGCGAGGCCGGCAGCCTGGGCCGCGACGAGCTGGAGTGGCTGGAGCCGGCCCTCGACGCCTGGAGAGTCGCCCATCCAGACGTGGTGCTGGAAGGCCCCCGCCCCCCCGACACCTGCTGGCTCGACGCCGGAGCCGCCTGGCAGGGCGGAGCAGGAGGGCCAGACGGCTATCTGGCGCTGTACCACGACCAGGGGTTGATCCCGGTGAAGCTGCTGGCCTTCGACGCGGCCGTGAACACCACCCTGGGCCTGCCCTTCCTGCGCACCTCCCCGGACCACGGCACCGGCTTCACCATCGCCGGCCAGGGGGTGGCGCGGGCCGAGAGCATGGTGGCGGCGATCGAAACCGCCTGGGAACTGGGCTGAGCCAACGCAGCCCAGACTGGATGCTGCGGATCAGGCTGGATGCTGCGGATCAGGCTGGCTCCGATCAGACCGGACGCACCCGCATCAGCACCTGGCCGAACTCCACGGGAGTGCCGTTCTCCACCAGGATCTCCACCACCTCGCCGCTCACCTCGGCCTCGAGTTCATTCATCAGCTTCATCGCCTCGAGAATGCACACGGTCTGGCCCACGCTGATGCGGGTGCCTGGTTCCACAAACACAGGCTCACCCGGAGCCGGGGAGCGGTAGAAGGTGGCCACCATCGGGGCGGTGATCTCCACCAGATCGCCGCGGCTGGCCGCCGCCACCGGTGGTGGCGCTGAGGGCACCTCGGCCATCGCGGCAGGAGCCGCTGCCGCTGGCTGGGGAGCGGGCAACGCCGCCGGGAGCGGCGCCGCCATCACGGCAGCGGCCATGGGACCCGGCAGGTTGCGGCGCACTTCCAGCCGGAAGTCGTCGCCTTCCAGCTTGAATTCCTGGATGTCGCTGTCCCCCAGCAGGGCCAGGAGCTTCTCAAGCTGGCTGTGGTCGAGCTGCATGGCGATCAGTTCTCCCGACCCAGGTAGCTGTCGGTGCGGGTGTCGATCTTGATCTTCTCGCCGATCGAGAGGAACAGGGGCACCATCACCTGGGCACCGGTCTCCACGATGGCGGGCTTGGTGCCACCGGTGGCCGTGTCGCCCTTCACGCCGGGATCGGTCTGGGTGATCTCCAGCACCACGGAATTGGGCAGCTCCACCTCCAGGGGCTTGCCGTTCCAGGCCACCACATTCACCTCCATGCCTTCTTTGAGGTATTTGCGGCTGTCACCGATCTGCTTGGCGGTGAGGCGGGTCTCCTCGTACGTGGCCATGTCCATGAACACGTAGTCGTCGCCCTCCATGTAGGTGTGCTGCAGGGTGCTCTTCTCGAGCACGGCCTGGGGCACCATCTCGCCGGCGCGGAAGGTCTTCTCCACCACGTTGCCGCTCTGCACCGCCTTGAGCTTGGTGCGCACGAAGGCGGAGCCCTTGCCGGGCTTCACGTGCAGGAATTCAACGACCCGCCAGACCTGGCCATCCAGCTCAATCGAGGTACCGGTACGAAAGTCGTTGCTGGAGATCATTCCGGCGTGTCGGATCCGGCGGATTGTAGAACTGGCTACCGATGCCCCCAACCGGGCAGCAGGCAGGAGCGGGGCAGCTGTGCCAAAGTCCGGCCAGAGAGGTGTCTTGGGCATGGCACAACGGGACGTCCGCGCTGCAGAGCGACCCATCCCCAGCAGGCCGGGGGCAGCCGTCATGGCCGCGATCTGCATCCTGCTGAGCCTGGTCCTGGCCACCCCGGCCCAGGCCGCCCTGCCCCAGGGCAACGCGGTGAAGGATCCGGCGGCGATCCTGCGCAATGCCCTGCCGGTGGAGGCACCCCAGCTGCAGGACCTGCAGCACCGGCTGGAGGCCACCAGCGACGATCTGCGCGCCAAGCGCTGGTCGTCGCTGGCCAACAGCGTGCGGCGCAGCCAGTCGCTGCTGGCCAGCCGCCGCAACGAGATTCTCAGCCAGTTCAGCGCCGCCGACCAGCCACGGGCCGGCTCCCTGCTCGACCAGCTGCAGGAACAGCTCCAGGAGCTGTCAGCAGCAGCTGACAGCCGCCTGCGGGATCCCTTCCTCGAGGCCCGCCGCCAGGCCCTGAGCAGCATCGGCGAGGCGGAAGGCCTGCTGGTGGGCGAGTTCCCCTATGCGATTCCCAGTGAGTACGACGCCCTGCCGAGGTTGCTGGGCCGGGCCACCGTGACCATCAGCACCACCCGGGGCGATCTCACGGCGGTGGTGGACGGCTTCAACGCACCCCTCACCGCCGGTGCCTTTGTGGATCTGGTGCAGAAGGGCTTCTACGACGGTCTGCCCTTCACCAGGGCCGAAGACTTCTATGTGCTGCAGACCGGCGATCCCAAGGGCCCCGCCCAGGGCTATGTGGACGCCAAGAGCGGCCAGGAACGCACCGTGCCCCTGGAGATCCGCATCCCCGGCGACCCGGCGCCGGTGTACAACCAGACCTTTGAGGATCTGGGCCGGTTCAAGGCCGAAGCGATCCTGCCCTTCGCCACCTTCGGCACCCTGGGCTGGGCCCATTCCGACGAACAGCTCGACGACGGATCGTCACAGTTCTTCTTTTTTCTCTACGAACCGGAACTCACCCCGGCGGGGCTGAACCTGGTGGACGGCCGCTACGCCGCCTTCGGCTACGTGGTGGACGGCTTTGATGTGCTCGAGGAGCTCGGGGTGGATGACGCGATCGTCAAGGCCACGGTGCAGGAGGGAGCCGAGAACCTGCGCGCCCATGCCTGATGGCTGCGGCGCCTGAGGATCCCTGCCTGGCCCAGCTGGGTGAATGGCGCCTGATCGAGCGGCTGGCCGCCTTCGCTCCGCCCGGCCAGTTTCAGGACGATGCGGCCCTGCTCGCCGCGCCCGGCACCCTGGTGGTGAACACCGATGTGCTGGTGGAAGGCGTGCATTTCAGCGAGGCCACCACCGCGGCATTCGACGTGGGCTGGCGCGCCGCGGCCGCCAACCTCTCCGACCTGGCAGCCATGGGCTGTCTTGGGGCCCTGGGGATCACGGTGGGGCTGGTGGCGCCGGGCCGCACCCGCTGGTCCTGGGTGGAGGCGGTATACAGCGGGCTGAGGGCCTGCCTGGAGCGCCATGGCGGCGTGCTGCTGGGGGGGGACTGCAGCTGCGGCCAGCAGCGGATGCTGGCGGTCACCGCCCTGGGCAGCCTGCCGCGGGGCGAGGGCGGCGAAGCCCTGGCGATCCGGCGCCAGGATGGCCGTCCCGGCGATCTGCTGGTGAGCAGCGGGAACCACGGGCTGAGCGCCCTGGGGCTGGCCCTGCTGCAGGCCAGCCCGGCTGTGGAGCACGCACTGCTGGCCGAGCCGCTGAGCCAGCGGGCCATCGAGCGCCACCAGCGGCCCTCTCCCCGCTTTGATGCCGTGCGGCACCTGCACAGCAGCCGCCCGGCGGGCACCGGCTGGCGGGTGGGCGGCACCGACAGCAGCGACGGGCTGCTGGCTGCCGCCACGGCCATCGCCCGGGCCAGCGGCTGCAGGGCCCAGCTGATCCGGCAGCGGCTGCCCCTCGACCCGGCCATGGCCGCACTGGCCCAGGCCGAAGACTGGTGTGTCAGCGGAGGGGAGGACTTCGAGCTGGTGCTGGCCCTGGAGGCCAACTGGGCCCGGGCCCTGGTGGCCGAGCTGCCGGGCAGCAGCGTGATCGGCCGGCTGGAGGCAGCCGATGCTTCAGCCGGCGAGCCCCTGGGCTGGCTCGATGGCGATCGGCCGAGGGCCAGCGGCGGCGGGGGCTTTCAGCACTTCAACCCCGCATCCCCTGCCGGGGGCTGATCCAGCAGGTCAGGCACCATCAAAAAAGCCGCCACTTGGGGCGGCTGCACTGAAGACGACAGCGATTCAGATCGGAACGCCGATCACTTCCAGTTCTTGGCCACGATCTCAGCCAGGTCGACGACGCGCTGGCTGTAGCCCCACTCGTTGTCGTACCAGCAGATCACCTTCACCATGTTGCCGCCCATCACCAGGGTGAGGTCGGAATCGACGATGGTGCTCTCGTCGGTGCCGGCATGATCACTCGACACCAGGGGCAGATCGCAGTATTTGATGATCCCCTTCATGCCGTTTTCAGACGCGCCCTTGAGCACGGCGTTCACCTCCTCGGCGCTGGTGTCGCGGCTCATCTCGAGCACCATGTCGACCACCGACACGTTCGGGGTGGGCACCCGCAAGGCGATGCCGCTGAGTTTGCCCTTCATCGGCGGGTACACCAGAGCCACGGCCTTGGCGGCGCCGGTGCTGGTGGGCACGATGTTCACGGCGGCGGCGCGGGCGCGGCGCAGGTCGCGGTGGGCGGCATCGAGGATGCGCTGGTCACCCGTGTAGCTGTGGGTGGTGGTCATCGTGCCCTTGACGATGCCGAAGGCCTGGTCGAGCACCTTGACGACCGGCGCCATGCAGTTGGTGGTGCAGCTGGCGTTGCTGAGGATGTCCCAGTCCTCGTGGCGGTACTGGTCGGCGTTCACGCCCACCACGAAGGTGCCCACCTTGGCGCCCTTGCCGGGGGCGGTGAGGATCACCTTCTTGGCACCAGCCTCGAAGTGCTTGCTGGCACCCACATCGTCGTTGAACACGCCGGTGGACTCAATCACCAGATCCACGCCCCACTCCTTCCAGGGCAGGTTGGCGGGGTTGCGGTCGTAAAAGGTCTTGATCGTCTTGCCGTTCACGATGATCGTGTCCGACGTGGTGGACACCTCCGCGTTGCGCAGGGGGCCGAGCATCGAGTCGTACTTGAGCAGGTGGGCGTTGGTGTTGGTGTCACCGGAACCGTTGATGCCCACCAGCTCGATGCCGGTGTTCTCCCCGCGGCTGAGCCAGCAGCGCATGAAGTTGCGGCCAATGCGACCAAAGCCATTGATGGCAACCTTCAGCGTCATGGCATCAGGGCGGGTGGGGCCCGCCGGCAAGGGAGATTTGGGCGCCGATCATACAGAAATCGTCTGCCGGCATTCCGGCTGGCCCGAGGGCGCAAGCGGGCGCTGAGCAACGGGGAAGGCGGGCGTGGCAACGGGCCCAGCAGTTCGTTGCGGAATGATGTAGCCAAGCGCCCCATAGGGTCTAATTTCACCACAGTCAGCATTCCGGCCACTCCCGCGCTGGCCCACCTCCCTCGGACCGGAGTCGACCTTTGATCCCCACGCTCGATCGCCAGCAACCGCTTCACTTCATCGGCGTAGGGGGTATCGGCATGTCAGCCCTGGCCGGCATCCTGGCCCAGCGGGGCCACGCGGTGAGCGGGTCCGACCCGCGCGGCGGCAAGGTGGTGGACCATCTGCGCCACCTGGGGGTGCGGGTGTTCAACGAACAGACCGCCGACACGGTGGCCGCCATCCTCAGTGGCACCGCCCAGCTGCCGCTGGTGGTGACCAGCTCCGCCGTACCTGCGACCAATCCGGAACTGCTGGAGGCCCGCCGACTCGGGCTGCCCATCTGCCACCGCTCCGATGTGCTGGCTGCCCTGATCAACAGTCAGGCCTCCATCGCCGTGGCGGGCAGCCATGGCAAGACCACCACCAGCACGCTGGTGGCCACCCTGCTGGCGGCCACCGGCCAGGATCCCACCGCCGTGATCGGCGGTGTGGTGCCGGCCTTCGGCAGCAATGGCCACCACGGCGAAGGGGCTCTGCTGGTGGCCGAGGCCGATGAGAGCGATGGGTCGCTGGTGAAGTTCCGTCCCCGGCTGGGCCTGATCACCAACCTGGAACTCGACCACACCGACCACTACAGCGACCTCGACGCCCTGATCCTCACGCTGAAACGGTTCGCCAGCGGCTCGACCCGGCTGCTGGCCAACCGCGACTGCCCGATCCTGCGGGAGCACTTTGAAGCCACCCACTGGTGGTCGGTGGTATCTCCGGAGGGGGTGGACTTCGCCGCCATCGCCACGGTGGAACGCGGCGACGGCAGCACGGTGGAGTTCTACGAAGCAGGCTGCCTGGTGGGCAGCCTGGAGTTGCCCCTGCCCGGCCGCCACAACCTCAGCAACGCCGCCGCCGCGCTGGCGGCCTGCCGCCTGGAGGGGGTGCCCTTCGCTGCCCTGCGGGAGGCGGCGGCCAACCTGAAGCCCCCCGGCCGACGCTTTGATTTCCGCGGCGACTGGCACGGCCGCCAGGTGGTGGATGACTACGCCCACCATCCCAGCGAGGTGGCCGCCACCCTGGGCATGGCACGCCTCATGCTGGAGAGCGGCCGCAGTCCGCTGCCCAGCCAGCCCAAACGGATCGTGGCGGTGTTCCAGCCCCACCGCTACAGCCGTACTGCCCAGTTTCTCGAGGGCTTCGCCCAGGCCCTCAGCCAGGCGGACGCCGTGCTGATCGCCCCGCTCTACACGGCCGGCGAGGAGCCGATCGAAGGGATCAGCAGCCAGACCCTGGGGGAGGCGATTCAGAACCTGGCCCCGGATCTGCCGGTTCAGGTGGCCGGCAGCCTGGACGAACTGGCCGAGCAGGTGGCCAGCACCAGCCTTGCCGGGGACCTGGTGCTGGCCATGGGAGCCGGCGATGTGAATGGCCTCTGGGATCGGCTGGCCGGCCTGCGCCAGGCCGATCGGCAGCTGGTGGCCTGAGGCACCTGGCATGACCGCTGATCTGCCCTTCGGCCTGCGCCAGGCCGTCGCCCTGCGGGACTACACCACCTGGAAGGTGGGTGGCCCGGCGGACTGGTTCGCCGAACCCGGCACTGCTGAAGAGCTGCTGGTGCTGCTCCACTGGGCCCAGCGCCAGGCCCTGGACCTGCAGTGCATCGGCGCAGGCTCGAACCTGCTGATCGCCGATGGCGGCCTGGACGGGCTCTGCCTCTGCCTGCGGCGCCTGCAGGGCAGCGAGCTGGATTCCAGCGAGGGCTGGGTGGAGGCCGCGGCCGGCGAACCGATCCCCACCCTGGCCCGCAAGGCGGGGCGGGCGGGTCTGGCGGGCCTGGAATGGGCCGTGGGCATCCCCGGCACCGCCGGCGGGGCGGCCGTGATGAATGCCGGCGCCCAGGGGGGCTGCACGGCGGAATGGCTCCACTCGGTGCGGGTGGTGGATCCCCGCCGGCCCGGGGATCCCTTCCAGCTCACCGCCGGCGAGCTGGATTTCGCCTACCGCCACAGCCGCCTGCAGCAGGAACCCCTGGTGGTGCTGTCGGTGCGCTTCCGGCTGGAGCCCGGCCACGACCCCGCCGCGGTCAGCGCCCGCACCAGCGCCAACCTGCACAGCCGCACCAGCACCCAGCCCTACCAGCAACCGAGCTGCGGCAGCGTGTTTCGCAATCCCGAACCGGCCAAGGCCGGACGGCTGATCGAGGAGCTCGGATTGAAGGGCCTGCGCATCGGTGGTGCCGAGGTCTCAGCGATGCACGCCAACTTCATCGTCAACAGCGGTGAGGCCACGGCCAGCGACATCGACAGCCTGATCAGGGCCGTTCAACGCCAGGTGGCCGAGGCACGCGGCATCGCCCTCCATCCGGAAGTGAAGCGCCTGGGGTTCTGAGGCTCTCCGGCAAGCGCTTAGCCTGCGGCAAACATCTCCTCAGGCATGGCTGGCTTCGGACTTCCCAACTTCGGTCAGCTCACCGAAGCCTTCAAGAAGGCCCAGGAACTGCAGCAGAACGCCCAGAAGCTCCAGGAGGAGCTGGACAGCATGGAGCTGGAAGGCCGCAGTGGCGACGGCCGCGCCAGCGTCTGGCTGTCCGGCAACCAGCAGCCCCTGCGGGTGCGTCTCGACCCCGAGCTGGTGGGCGAGGGCGCCGCAGCCTGTGAAGCCGCCGTGCTGGAGGCCCTGCAGGCGGCCTATGAGGCCTCCACCGGCACCATGAAGGGCCGCATGGAAGAGCTCACCGGCGGCCTCAACCTCAACCTGCCGGGTCTGGGGGGCTGAAGCCAGGGGCACCATCTTCGCCGCCCCCCTCCTCAACCCTGCTGTCCTCGCCGCGCAGCAGCTGCCGCTGGCGTCGTCTTGAGGGCTGGCGCAGCTGGCGGGAGAGCCGGGGTTCCAGGCGGTCGCCCCGCTGACGGATCCCCGGCTCGGCACCACGCTGCTGACGCTGAACGCGGTCCTGCTGCGCGCAGAGGTCCTGCAGGCAGAGGCTGTACCAGGGATGGCGCTCCCAGTCGCTGCCCACGGCGCAGCCGGGCTCCCCCTGATGCAGGCAGTCGCGGAACTGGCAGGAGGCGCGGGCGAGCCGCTGGCGCACCTCGGGGAACAGCCCGGCCAGCTGAGCTGGATCAGCAGGGAGTTCAGGTCGGTTGAACCCCGGGGTATCGGCCACCAGGGCCCCGGGAGCCAGGGCAAACAGCTCCACGTGGCGGGTGGTGTGACGGCCCCGCTGCAGGCGACCCGACACAGCCCCCACCTGCAACTCCAGCCCGGGGCGCAGACCATTGAGCAGGCTGCTCTTGCCCACGCCGGAAGGGCCGCACACCACGGCCAGGCCCGGTTGGCTGAGCCGCTCCCGCAGGGCCTCCAGCCCCCGGCCATTCCGACAGGACACCGGCAGGGCCCCATAGCCCCAGGCCGCAGCCCGCGCACACCACCGGCTCACAGCAGCCTCCGGCAACAGATCGGCCTTGGAGAACACCAGCAGCACGGGCTGGCCCGTGGCCTCGGCCGTGATCAGAAAGCGGGTGAGCTGGATGGGGTCGAGGGCCGGCTCCGCCACGGCCACGGCCACCACCACCAGCGACACATTGGCCACGGCGGGCCGACGCACCAGGCTGCTGCGGGCTGCCACGGCAGCGATGGCGGCCCGCCCCGAGGGCCAGTCGATCCCCTCCAGGCGCACCCGATCGCCCACGCAGATGGTCTGGCCGCTCTTGGCCAACCGGGTGCGGCGCGTGCAGAGCAGGCGCTGGGGCTGGTCCGCCTGGTCAGCGGCGGGAGCGAGTTCCACCCAGCAATAGTTGGCCTGCAGGGCCACCACCAGACCGAAGCGCTGGTGGGAGTCAGCCGGCATGGCGTCGCACCAGCAGCCGCACGGCCGCCGGAGCCTGGGGATGGGGGCTGCTCTGCACCCGATGGCCGGCCTGCTCAAGCCCCTCCCGCACCGACCGCTCCGGTTCACCCGGATCCAGGTCTAGTTGCAGCCATTGGCCGGGAGCCAGCTCCTCCAGGGTGAGCCGGGCCCGGATGAAGTTCACGGGGCAGGGGGTGCCCCGGAGGTCGAGCTGGCTGGTGATGGGCGGAGGGGATGGGGCTGCCAATGCTGTGCGGGGCGATCAGTCGCGATGGCCGAACAGGCCGCCGAACAGGCCGCTCTTGTGGGGATGTTTCTGGCCCTTGCTGCTGTGGTGACCGGCGAGCTGCTCCAGCAGTTCCCGCTCCTGGTCGCTCAGACGGGTGGGCAGCTGCACCTTGACGGTGAACAGGTGGTTGCCGCGGGCCACCGGGTTGCCCAGCCGGGGCACGCCCTTGCCCTGCAGGGTGAGCACGGCTCCGGGCTGGGTGCCACTGGGGATCTCCAGTTGCTCGTGACCATCGACCGTCTCCACCTCGATGGTGTCGCCCAGGATCGCCTGCAGATAGTTGAGCGACACCTCGGAGTTGATGTTGATGCCGTCCCGGCGCAGCTGGGCATGGGGTTGGACGGACAGAAACACATACAGATCACCGGTGGGGCCACCGCGCATGCCGGCATTGCCCTCATTGGCCACCCGCAGGCGGGTGCCGGTGTCGACCCCGGCGGGGATGTTGATGCGCAGTTTCTTGCGCACCTGCTGCAGGCCCTGACCCCCACAGGCGCCGCAGGGATCGGCGATCACCTGGCCCGATCCCTCACAGGCCGGACACACCGCCAGCTGGGTGAAACTGCCGAAGGGGGTTCGGGTGGCCCGGCGCACCTGGCCGGCACCGCCACAGGTGCCGCAGCTGGTGGGACCGCTGCCCGCCTTGGCACCGGAGCCCTGGCAGGTGGAGCAGGTTTCCAGATGGCGGATCTGCACCTCCTTCTCCACGCCGAACACAGCTTCCTGGAAGCTGATCGTCAGGTCGAGACGCAGGTCGTCGCCCTGGCGAGGGCCGCGGCGCCGCGGTCCGGCCCCACCGCCGCCACCGCCGAAACCGGAGAAGAAGGTCTCGAACAGGTCCGCGAACCCCCCCATGTCGCCCATGTCGGGCATGCCGCCGCCACCGCCCAGTCCGGCTTCGCCGAACTGGTCGTAACGCGCCCGGGTCTGGGGGTCGCTCAGCACTTCATAGGCCCGGCCGATCTCCTTGAACCTCTCCTCAGCGCCGGGATCCTTGTTGATGTCGGGGTGGTACTGGCGCGCCAGACGGCGATAGGCCCGCTTGAGGCTGTCGGCGTCGACATCCCGGCTGACGCCGAGGAGCTCGTAGTAATCGGCCATGGATCAGGCCTCTGGTGATGCCGGAGTGGACGGTTCAGGGGCGTCGCCAGCTGCGGCACCTGGACCAGGGCCCATCGACACCTTCACGAGGGCATGGCGCAGCACGCGCCCATTGAGGTGATAGCCCCGCTGCAACTCGGCCACGATCACATCCTCAGGGTGCTCATCGCTTTCCTCGCGCAGCACCGCCTCGTGCAGGTTGGGATCAAACGGTTCGCCCTCCACGCGCATCGGGGCCACTCCCAGCTGTTTGAACACGTCCACCAGCTGCTTGTAGAGGCCCTGGTAGCTGCGATGCAGCGTCTGGGCTTCCTCATGCTGGGGATTGAGCTGCTGGCGCGCCCGCTCGAAGTTGTCGAGCACCGGCAGGATCTCGCTCAGGGTGCCGCAGGTGATCTGCAGGCGCAGATCGTCGTTGTCCCGGCTCTGGCGCTTGCGGAAGTTGTCGAAGTCGGCCGCCAGACGCACGTACTGGCCGTTGAGGTTGTCGTGCTCGGCGCGCAGGGCCGTGAGTTGCGCTTCCAGCTGGGCGACGCTCTGGGGGCTCGCCTCAGACGCGGGGGCCTCGGGCTCCTGTTCAGCGGCAGGCGGCTGCCCCTCGACCTGGGCAACCTCCGCCTGATCGCCGGCGCTCTGGTGGTTGGCGCTCTGGTGGTCGACAGGCTCGGGGGCTGGTTGCGGTGCCTGCTGGTCCGCTCCGATACCGGCTTCGGGGCCCACCGCAGGATCTCCACTCATGGCTGACAGCTCGACGCTTTGGCTCTAGACATGTTGGATCTCCACGGCCACCTCCCACAAGCGGCGGAAGCCCGCACCTCCTGAGATCGCCCCAAGCCCATGACCCGCACCCCCTCCAGACCGGTTCCTCCGCCGAGCAGTGCGGAGCAGGAGCGCCTGGAACTGGAACTGCTGCTGGGGCTCCCTGTGCTCAGCTCAAGTCAGCTGAGACCGGACCTGCTCTCGGAACTGGGCCTGCCCCTGCAGCGCTGGCGCCAGCTGGGTGCCTGTCCCACGGCCGCGCCCCGGGCCGGCGAGCTCGCGCTGGCCATCCCCCACCACTGGAACGACGAGCAGAAACAACGGCTCACCCTGGAACTGGCCGAGCACGATCTGCGGCCCCGTTTCCAGTTGGCCCTGGCCGGGGAGATCCAGCAGGCCCTCGAGCATGCCGTCGCCACCCCGGAGCCAGCACGGTCAGCCGGTAGCAGCGCACCGCCCGCGCCCGCTGCGCCGGCCCGGGCAAGCCAGCAGCGGTCCCTCACCAGGGACCTGAGCCTGCCCAACACCGGCAGCGAGCTCCAGAAGGTGAACGACCTGGAGGACCTGGAGGTGAGCGCGGCCGAGGCCAGCTCCAGCGCCAACACCTCGCCGATCGTGAGCCTGGTGGACCGGATCCTGATCGAGGCGCTCACCAGCGGGGCCAGTGACATTCACATCGAACCCCAGGAGCAGGCCCTGGAAATCCGCTTTCGGATCGATGGGGTGCTGCAGAAGCACTTCGAGGACCTGCCCAGGGGGCTCACCCCAGCGGTGACCTCGAGGTTGAAGATCATGGCCGACCTGGACATCGCCGAACGGCGCCTGCCCCAGGACGGCCGGATCCGGCGCATGTTCCGGGGCCGCAAGATGGACTTCCGCGTCAGCACCCTGCCCAGCCGCAGCGGCGAGAAGGTGGTGATGCGCCTGCTGGACAGCGGCGCCACCCAGCTCGGCCTGGACACCCTGATCACTGACATCCCCGCCCGGCAGACCCTGCGGGAACTGGGATCCAAGCCCTATGGCATGGTGCTGGTCACGGGCCCGACCGGCTCAGGCAAGTCGACCACCCTGTATGCCCTGCTGGCCGAACGCAACGACCCCGGCATCAACATCTCCACCGTTGAGGATCCGATCGAGTACACCCTCAACGGCATCACCCAGACCCAGGTGAACCGTGACAAGGGTCTGGATTTCGCCACGGCCCTGCGGGCCTTCATGCGCCAGGACCCGGACGTGCTGCTGGTGGGGGAAACGCGCGACCTGGAAACGGCGAAAACAGCCATCGAGGCCGCTCTCACAGGCCACCTGGTGATGACCACGCTGCACTGCAACGACGCGGCCAGCGCCATCGCCCGGCTCGATGAGATGGGGGTGGAGCCCTTCATGGTGAGCGCATCCCTGCTGGGCATCGTGTCGCAGCGACTGGTGCGCAGGGTGTGTGTCAACTGCAGGATCAGCTATCGCCCCAGCCAGGAGGAACTCAGCCGCTTCGGTCTGGTGGCCAGCCAGGAATCGGAGGTGACCTTCTATCGCGCCAATATCACCGGCAATGCCGTGGATGACTGCTGCCCAGCCTGCAATGGCACGGGTTACAAGGGTCGGGTGGGTGTGTACGAGATTCTGCGCATGACCGACCCGATCGCAGCAGCCGTGGCCAAGCGCCAGACCACGGATGTGATTCGCCGGATGGCTCTGGAAAACGGCATGAAGACCCTGCTCGGCTATGGCCTGCAACTGGTTCGCGAAGGCCATACCACCCTGGCTGAAGTGGAGCGGATGCTGCTCACGGATTCCAGCCTGGAAAGCGAACGTCGCTCCCGCTCCCTGACCATGCTCAGCTGTGAAAGCTGCGGCGCCGGGCTGCACGAGGACTGGCTGGAATGCCCCTATTGCCTCACCAGTCGCTGAGGCGGATCAACGACCACCGGACGACTCTCTTCTCTGCATAGACCCAATGGCCGTGATGATCGAGGATCTGATGAGTCAGCTCGTTGCCGATGGCGGCAGCGACCTGCACCTCAGCGCGGGACTTCCGCCCTATGGACGGTTCAACGGCCAGCTGCGACCGATCAACGAGGAACGGCTCAATGAGGAGACCTGCAACAAGCTGATCTTCTCGATGCTCAATAATGCCCAGCGCAAACAACTGGAGCAGACCTGGGAGCTGGACTGCTCCTATGGCCTCAAAGGCGTGGCCCGCTTCCGGGTGAATGTGTACCGGCAGCGGGGGACCTACGCCGCCTGCCTGCGGGCCCTGGGCAATTCCATCCCGGATATGGAAACCCTTGGTTTGCCGCCGATTGTGGAAGAGGTGAGCCGCTATCCCAAGGGGCTGGTTCTGGTGACAGGGCCAACCGGATCGGGCAAGACCACCACCCTGGCAGCGATTCTCGACCACATCAATAAAAACCGTGCTGAACATATCCTCACAATTGAGGATCCGATCGAATTCACCTATCGATCGGTGAAGAGTGTGGTGCACCAGCGCCAGCTCAACGACGACACCCGCAGTTTTGCCAATGCCCTGCGGGCAGCCCTGCGGGAAGATCCGGATGTGATCCTGGTGGGCGAGATGCGCGATCTGGAAACCATTCAGCTGGCGATCACCGCCGCTGAGACCGGCCATCTGGTGTTCGGTACCCTGCACACCAGCTCCGCCGCCCAGACCGTGGACCGGATGGTGGATGTGTTTCCCGCCAGCCAGCAGACCCAGATCCGGGTGCAGCTCAGCACCAGCCTGGTGGCCGTGTTTGCCCAGACCCTCTGCAAACGCCACAATCCGGCGCCTGGCCAGTTCGGGCGAGTGATGGCCCAGGAAATCATGGTGAACACCCCAGCCATCGCCAACCTGATCCGGGAGGGAAAAACAGCGCAGCTCTATTCCCAGATCCAGACAGGCGGACAGATGGCAATGCAGACCCTGGAGAAGGCCCTGGCCGAACTGGTGATGACCAAGCAGATCACCCTGGAGGAGGCCCTGGCCAAAACCGGCAAGGCAGAAGAGCTGAAACGGTTGGTCAGCCAGTTGAGCTGAAGGAGCGCCCGCAGCCATGCCCACGTTCGTTGCCAGCTACACCAACAGCCGAGGCAAAGCCGCCAGCATCAATGTGGATGCGGCCGACGCCACTCAGGCCAAGCGCAAGCTGCGCCAGCGCGGCATCCGTGCCATTGAAATCAAATCGAAAGCGTCCGGCTCCAAGGCGACGGGCAAAGACAGCGAAAAACCTGCAGTCAGCAACAGCTCGGCCCGCCTGCGCAGCCTGCTCGAAGCCAGGCCCGGGGTGAAGCAGAAAGCCGTGTTTGCCAGCAAGATGGCTGCCCTGGTGAATGCCGGCGTGCCGATCGTGCGCAGCATCGACCTGATGGCGAGCCAACAGAAACTACCGCTGTTCAAACGGGCCCTGGAGGCGGTGAGCCTGGAGGTGAATCAGGGTGTGGGCCTGGGCACAGCCCTGCGGCGCTGGCCCCAGGTGTTCGATCGACTCACCATTGCCATGGTGGAAGCCGGTGAAACAGGCGGCGTGCTGGATGAATCTCTCAGCCGTCTGGCCAAACTACTGGAAGATAACGCCAAACTTCAGAACCAGATCAAGGGCGCCATGGGTTACCCGGTGGCGGTGTTTGTGATTGCCATTGCCGTATTCCTGGGGATGACAATCTTCATTATTCCTACATTTGCAGGAATTTTTGACGACCTGGGCGCCGAGCTTCCCTGGTTCACTCAGATGATGGTGGATTTAAGTGGCCTGCTGCGGTCTCCCTTTGCACTCCTTCTGGTGGCCGCTCTGGCCACGGCAGGCTATCTATTTTTACGCTTTTACAAAACCCCTGTCGGCCGTCTCAAGGTTGATGGCCTGACCTTGAAAATACCGTTGTTTGGTGATCTGATTCAAAAAACCACAACGGCCCAGTTCTGTCGCACCTTCAGCTCTCTCACCAGGGCAGGAGTGCCAATCTTATTATCACTTGAGATCGTCAAAGAGATCACAGGCAATGCCGTGATGGCCAGTGCCATCAGCCAAAGCCGGGAGGAAGTCTTGCAAGGCATACCGTTGAGCCTGGCACTGGGGAGACTGAATGTCTTTCCTGAACTGGCCATCAGCATGCTCTCAATCGGTGAGGAAACCGGTGAAATGGACGCCATGCTGTCGAAGGTGGCCGATTTCTATGAAGATGAGGTTGAAACCGCTGTAAAAGCTCTGACCTCCATGCTTGAGCCAGCAATGATCGTGCTCGTAGGCGGCATCGTTGCCTCCATTCTTATTGCGATGTATCTACCCATGTTCTCCGTGTTCGAACAAATCAGATAGTCAGCGAGCTCTCTCATGCATGGGCTGGATGGATTGGCACCTGGATGGATTGGCACCTGGATGGATTGGCACACCGAACTCAGGGTTCGGCAAGAGCCTGACCCACCAGCCAGCCGGAACTCCAGCAGTGCTGAAAGTTGAAGCCGCCGGTGACCCCATCCACATCGAGCAGCTCGCCCACCAGATGGAGACCCGGCTGACGTCGGCTCTCCATGCGGGCCAGGTCCACCTCCCCCAGGGGGACGCCGCCGGCGGTGACGAACTCCTCGCCGAAGGGACCGCGGCCGCTCACCCGATGCCGGGAGCCGCGCAGGTCGCCCAGCAGGTGCTGCTGCTGGGCCCTGGTGAGGTCAGCCCAGCGGCGGGTGGGCTCCACTCCGGCCCGCTCCAGCAGGTGCTGCCAGAGACGGCGGCTGAGCTCGGGCCAGGGGCGCCAGTTGGCCAGCAGGCGCCGGGCCTGGGCCGTGCGGCCCTGCTGAAAACACGCCTCGAGATCTGCGGCACTGCGGCCGCCACTCCAGTCGACCTGGAGGGTGGCCCGGTAGCCGCAGGCCTGCAGGTCGCGGGCAGCAAAGGCGGTGAGCCGCAGGGTGGCCGGGCCGCTCAGACCCCAGTGGGTGATCAGCACCGGCCCCTGCTGGCGGTGGCGGCGGCCATCGGCCAGCTCAAGGCTGAGGCTCACCGGCTCCATGCTCACCCCGGCCAGGGCCAGCAGGGGGTCGCCGGCCAGGGCCAGGGTGAACAGCGATGGCACAGGCGGCACCAGGGTGTGGCCCAGGCTGGCGGCGAGCCGGCGACCACTGGGATGGCTGCCGGTGGCCAGCACCAGCCGCTCGGCATGGATCGTGACGGCCTGGCGGCCGGCCCCTTGATCCCCCCCAGCCTGGAGGCGCACCTGCAGCAGGAAGCCACCGCCCGCCACCGGGCTGGCCGCCTGCAGGGCCGCGGCGGTGTGCACCTGCACGCCAGCGGCCGCGGCGGCGCGGCGCAGGCAGTCGATCACGGCGCTGGAGCGGTTGGCCCGGGGGAACAGGCGCCCATCCGCCTCCTCCACCAGCTCCAGGCCGTGGTCGGCGAACCAGGCCACCGCATCGCCAGCCGCAAAGCGGGAGAAGGGACCGCGCAGGGCCCTGCTGCCGCGGGGGTAGTGACCCACCAGCTCCCGCGGGTCCCAGCAGGCGTGGGTCACGTTGCAGCGGCCCCCGCCGCTGATGCGCACCTTGTGCAGCAGTTCGGGGGTGGCCTCCAGCAGGTGCACGCCGGCCACCCCCGCCTCGGCGGCACTGATCGCCGCCATGAAGCCGGCCGGGCCGCCGCCGGCCACCAACAGCGGCAGCCGCTCCGGCAGGACCGCTGGGCAGGATGGAGCCATGGAGGATCTGCAGGACAACGATCGGGCGAGGCGGGAAGGGGAGCGGCGCCGGCCGCGGCCGGCCAGCCACCGGTTCAGTGTGGCGCCGATGCTCGACTACACCGACCGGCACTTCCGGGTGCTGATGCGCCAGATCACCACCTGCAGCCTGCTCTACACCGAAATGGTGGTGGCCCAGGCCCTGCACCACGCCCGCCGGCAGCCCGGGGCCGAGCGGCCCGGCGGGCACCTGGAGCGGCTGCTCGGCTTCGACCCCTGCGAGCGGCCCCTGGCCCTGCAGGTGGGCGGTGACGACCCGGAGCTGCTGGCCGATGCCGCCCGGCTGGCGGCCGACTGGGGCTACGACGCGATCAACCTCAACGTGGGCTGCCCGAGCGAAAAGGTGCAGAAGGGGCGGTTCGGGGCCTGCCTGATGGCTGAGCCCGACCAGGTGGCCCGCTGCGTGGCAGCGATGGCAGCCGCCAGCCCCCTGCCGGTGACGGTGAAGCACCGGATCGGCATCGACGAGCGGGATTCCTACGCCGAGCTGCTGGCCTTTGTGGACACGGTGGCCGGCGCGGGCTGCCAGCGCTTTGCCGTGCATGCCCGCAAGGCCTGGCTGGAGGGCCTCGACCCCAAGCAGAACCGCACGATCCCGCCCCTGCGCCACGACCTGGTGCATCGGCTCAAGGCGGATCGCCCCCAGCTCACCATCGAACTGAACGGAGGCCTGCAGACGCTGGAGGACTGCCTGGCCCAGCTGGAGCGAGTGGACGGGGTGATGGTGGGCCGGGCGGTCTACGACCACCCCCTGCGCTGGGCGGCGGTGGACCGGCTCATCCATGGCAGCAGCGCAGCGCCTGAGGGCGAGAGCCACCTGGCCATGGCGGCCCGGGTGGTGCGGGGCCTGAAGCCCTACGCCGAGGGCTGGCTGGCACGGGGTGAGCGGCTCTGGCCGATCGCCCGCCACCTGGTGAAGCTGGTGGAAGGGGTGCCCGGTGCCCGGCGCTGGCGCCAGCAGCTCACCTGCTCCGCCGGCGATCGCCAGGCGGACGTGCAGGTGCTGGAGCAGGCGGCCCTGCTGCTCGAGCGGGGTCAGCCCTCGGCTCCTCCGTAGACATCGGAGCCACCACTGCCACTGCGGCGGCGGCGGGTGCGTCCGGCCTCAAAGGCCGAGTCTGAGCCGGCGCTTGGCCCGCCATAGCTGCGGTCCTCCCAGCCCCGGGAACCTGGAGCCCGGTCGCGGTTGCCACCGCCACCACCGCCGCCACTTCCGCCGCCGGCGTAACCGCCACCGCCGCCATAGCCGCCTCCCCCATAGCCACCGCCACCGCGTCGGGGGGCGGCGCCGCGGGGCTCGGCCTTGTTGATGCGCAGGGGACGGCCCATCAGCTCAGCGCCCTGCAGGGCCTCAATCGCCCGATCCTCCGCGTCGGAGTCGGCCATCTCCACGAAGGCGAACCCACGCTTGCGGCCCGTGTCGCGCTCCAGGGGAAGGGCGCAGTTCACAATGTCGCCGAAGGGCGAAAACAGCTCTGCCACATCTTCCTGCTCAGCGCGGAAGGGGAGATTGCCAACAAAGATGCTCACGAAGCGGATGCGGGCGGTCAGGCACAGGCCCTGGAACCGCACCAGCCTAAATCCGCTTTCAGCCGCTGCTGAGGCGATGGCGCTGCACCTGCAGCTGGGCCCGCACCCCGGCGAAGCCCGTGCCCCCCTCACTGCGGCGGGCGGCCACCACCTGGCGGGGTTCGATCGCCGCAAAGATGTCGGCCTCAAAGGCTGGATGCAACTGCTGCCAGCGCTCGAGCGGCAGCTGGCGCAGTAACACCCCCTCCGCCAGACAGCTCTTCACCAGGCCCCCCACCAGCTGGTAGGCCTCGCGGAAGGGCACGCCCCGGGCCACCAGGTAGTCGGCCACATCGGTGGCGTTGGCGAAGTCGGCGGCCACGGCCGCCTCCAGCCGCTCAGGGCGGAACTGCAGACCCTCCTCGAACAGGATCGCCATCGCCTCCAGGCAGTCGCGCAGGGTGCGCACCCCATCGAAGAGGGCCTCCTTGTCCTCCTGGAAGTCCTTGTTGTAGGCCAGGGGCAGCCCCTTGATCATCGTGAGCAGGCCCATCAGGTGGCCGAACACCCGGCCGCTCTTGCCCCGCACCAGCTCGGGCACATCGGGGTTCTTCTTCTGGGGCATCAGGCTGCTGCCGGTGGCGCAGCGATCGGTGAGGGCCACAAAGCCGAACTCCTCACTGGCCCAGAGGATCACCTCCTCGGCCAGACGGCTGAGGTGGGCCAGCACCAGGCTGGCGGCCGCCATGAACTCCACGGCGAAATCCCGATCACTCACCGCATCGAGACTGTTGGCGTAGATGGCGTCAAAACCGAGCTCTGCAGCCGTGGCGCGGCGGTCGATCGGCACCGGCGTGCCGGCCAGGGCGGCCGCCCCCAGGGGGCAGATGTTCACCCGCCGGCGCACATCGGCCAGGCGCTGGCGGTCGCGCTCGGCCATCTCGATGTAGGCGAGCAGGTGGTGGGCCAGGCAGAGGGGCTGGGCCCGCTGCAGGTGGGTGTAGCCGGGAATCAGGGTGTCGGCGTGGCGCTCGGCCTGGTCGAGCAGGGCCCGCTGAAAGCGCAGCAGATCGCCGTCGATGGCGTCGATCTGGCGCCGCAGCCAGAGGCGCAGGTCGGTGCCCACCTGGTCGTTGCGGGAGCGACCGGTGTGCAGCTTCTTGCCCAGGGGCCCGAGCAGCTCGATCAGCCGCCGCTCCACGGCAAAGTGCACGTCCTCAGCTTCCAGGCCGGGATTGAAACGGCCCTCGGCCGCCTCGCCGCGCAGCTGCTCCAGCCCCTCGATCAACCGGGCGGCCTCCTGCTCGCTGATCACCCCGGTACTGCCGAGCATGCGGGCATGGGCCACCGAGCCGTCCAGGTCCTCCTGGAGCAGGGCGATGTCGAAGCCGATCGAGGCGTTGAAACGCTCGATCGCCGGGTGCAGGCCCTGCTCGAAACGCTGGCTCCAGGTGGAGGCGGAGGAATCGACGGCCATGGCCGGAGGTGGGCGGGCGAGCAGGGGTTCAGCTTGCCACTCAGCTGCCGGCAGGGCCTCCGGCGTCAAGCCCCGGGGGGCAGCGGCGGCAGCATCACGTCCTCGCGCAGCTTGAGCACCACCATCGAGGCGTCGTCCTCCAGCTGGCGATCGGCACCCACGAAGCGGTCGAGACGCTCAAACAACTGATCCAGAATTCCCTGGGCATCGAGACCAGCCCGACTGGCCTCCTGCAGCGCCGCCATCAGGCGGGGCTCGTCGTAGCGGTCGCCGCTGAAGCCACTGGCCTCGGTCACACCGTCGGTGTAGTAGAGCACCACGTCACCGGGCTCCAGCAGCACCGTCTCCATCCGGTAGTCCGCCTCGCTCTGCAGGCCGATCAGCAGGCCGGGGGCATCCAGCCGTTCCACCCGGTTGCGCTGGCGCCGCCAGAGCAGGGGCGGATTGTGGGCGGCGTTGGCGAAGCGCAGCCGGCGGCTGAGCGGATCGAAGTCGGAATAGAACAGGGTCACGAACCGGTGGGAGTGGGCCAGGTCCTCCTGGGCCAGCTGGTTGAGGTCGTGCAGGATCCGATCGGGGGCATGGCCGCTGAGGGCCTCGGCCCGCAGCATCCCCCGCAGCAGGGTCATCAAGAGCCCGGCCGGCACCCCCTTGCCCATCACATCCCCCACCACCAGGGCCCAGCGCCCCCGTTCCCGCCTGCGCCCGAGCTGCCGGGGGCGGGTGGGGATGAAGTCGTAGTAGTCGCCGCCCACCTGGAAGGCCGGCCGGCAGCGGGCGGCCAGGTCGACCCCCTCAATCACCGGGCAGTGGTCAGGCACCAGCTGGGCCTGGATCTCGGCACCGATGCTCAGCTGGCGGTCCACCCGCTCGTGGCGGCGGCGATCCTCCTGCAGGCTGGCGGTTTCCAGGCCGACACCCACCAGGTCGGCCACCAGCTGCACATGGCGCCGGTGCACCTCACTCCAGCAGAGGCGGGAGCTGCCGCCGAACACGTAGAGCCGGCCGCGCACCTGGCCGCGGGCCACCACGGAGGTGGCGAACAGCTCACGGGCGCCCAGCACACTGCGCACCCGTTGATCGAGCAGGGAGGCCCGGGCCAGCTCCGCCTCGCTGCCGGCCAGCCCCGGACTCACCAGGGCGCTGTCCGGCACGGCGGCCAGCTGGCGCAGTAGTTCGTCGCAGTGGTCAGGTGGTGTGGCCTGCAGCTGTTCCCGCCAGAGCCGCCCATCCGGCCGGAACACCACCAGCAGAGCCGAATCGGCGGCCACCAGACGGGCAGCCACCAGCGGCGCCAGCTCCAGCAGGCGGCTGAGGTTGGTGAAGCTGCGCAGCACGAAGCCCAGCGAGGCCAGCAGTTCCTGATTGCGACGCTGCTCACGGCTGAGGCTGTCGAGCAGCTGCCGCATCGAGGCGCTGGCCGAGAGGGGCGTCTGAGGGGCGGCTGGCGGCGTCTGGCTCAAGGAGCTGCCGCAAAGGAGCCCGCAAGATAGCCAGCACACCGCAGGCTGCCCGGGGTGATTCAGCTGGCCAGCAGCGCTTCCACGAATTCGAAGCTGTTGAACGGCCGCAGATCGCGGATGCCCTCACCCGCACCGATGAAGCGGATCGGCAGCCCGGCCTCCGAGGCCACCGCCAGGGCCACCCCACCCCGGGCGCTGCCATCGAGCTTGGTCACCACCACGCCGGTGAGGCCGGCGGCACTGGCGAAGGCCATGGCCTGGCGCAGGCCATTCTGTCCCTGGCTGGCGTCGAGCACCAGCAGGGATTCCACGGCCGCATCAGGAGCCAGCTTGTCGACGATGCGCCGCACCTTGGCCAGCTCCTCCATCAGATTGTGCTTGGTCTGCAGACGGCCCGCAGTGTCCACCAGCACCAGCTCCGTACCCTGGGCCTTGGCGGCACCGATGGCGTCGTAGACGACCGCCGCAGGATCGGCGTTGGCGCTGGGATTGGCGATCACCGGCACACCGCTGCGCTCGCCCCACACCTGCACCTGCTGCACAGCGGCGGCGCGGAAGGTGTCGGCGGCGGCGATCAGACAGCTGTAGCCGCTGCGCACCGCCAGGTTGGCCAGCTTGCCGAGGGTGGTGGTCTTGCCCACCCCGTTCACGCCCACCAGCAGCCACACGTTGAGGCGCCCCTTCCGGGGGGCAAGCAGGGGCACGGCGCTGGCTTCGATCGGGGTGTCGAGAATGCCGCGCAGCTGCTCCTTGAGGAAGCGGATGCCCTCCGAGGGATCCACCACCTCCTGGTTGAGGCGCTGGCGCAGGGCATCGAGCACCTGATCGGTGGCCGAAACCCCCACATCGGCCCGCAGCAGGGTGGTCTCGAGGTCGTCGAGCACCTCGGGCGTGAGCGGGTCGTCGCCGAGGTTGTCGAGCAGCTGGGTGACGAAACCGCGGCGGGTCTTCTCCAGCCCCTGGCGCAGGCGGCCGAGCCAGTCGATCTCCTCCAGGGAGATCTGATCCGGCCGGCGCCCCTGGGCCGCCAGCACCTCAGCCGACCAGGTGAAGCTGTCGTCGAAGGCGCCCAGCTGGGGCTCTTCGGCGCCTGGGGCCGCAGGCACAGGGGCGGCAGCAGGAACGGCGGTGGCGGGGGTCGGCTGCGTGAGCTCGGCGGGGGCGGTGAGGGCCTGCTGGCGCTCGGCCCGGGTGGCCGCGGCCTGCTCCAGCAACGAGGGAGCCGGATCGGGGTTGGCCGGGGGCGCCCCGACTGGCTCAGCTGGGCTGGCCGCGGGGGGGACCGGTGCCGGAGCGGGCGTTTGCGGCTCCGGCTCGGCGCTCGGGGTCTGGGCCCCGGCCTTCTGGGCCTGCTGTTCGGCCTTGAGCCGGGCATAGGCCTGCCGCGCCCAGGCCAGGGCATCGTCCGGCGCTGGGGCAGGCGTGGTGGCGGGTGCCGGCGGCGGGGGAGCCGGAACGGCTGGCTCAGAACCGGGGTTCAGCGTTGCCGCTGGATCGGGGTCATGGGAACCGTGATCGTCGCTGCCGCCGGCGCTGGCGGCCTCGACGCGGTGCTCCTCCACCGCTTCAGCCGCAGGAGGCTCCTGTTCAGCCGCTGCAGGCTCCGGCTGGTGATTGCGCTTGAACCAGTCGAACACCATCAGGCCCGGGACCCCTCGGCGGTGGTGAGTCGCCGCAGCACGCCGTTGATCATGCGGCGTCCCTGTTCATCGCTGTAGCGGTTGGCCAGTTCCACCGCCTCATTGCAGGCCACGGCGGCGGGAGTGGCGAAGTGGCTGAGGTCCACGGCCGCGAGCCGCAGGATGTCGCGATCGATCCGCGGCAGGCGACCCAGCCGCCAGCCCTCCATCACCCCGTCGAGACGCTGGTCGATGGCCGGCCGCTGGCTGAGCACGGCGCTGGCCCGCTCAATCGCCCCGCGGCGCACCTCCTCCTGGTCGGCAAGCAACAGCAGGCGGGGGAGTTCCAGGCTGGCGGACAGCCGGTTGAGAGCCTGCTCGGCTGCGGTGAGGCCAGCCTGGAGGTGTTCACGCACCCGGGGCAGGCGATCGCTGCCCTGATCCTGAAGCTCACTGTCCAGCAGCTCCTGCTGGGCGGTCTGCAGGTCGGCGGCGGAGCGATCGAGGGCCTCGCGCACGTGCTGGCTGAGGCTGGCCTGGGCCTGCTGCAGCAGTCGTTCCAGGGACGGGGACTCCGGGCTGCCGGGCTGGCTGGATCCAGCGTCGCGATCACTGGTCTGGCCGAGCATCAGCAGGGCCAGTTCACGGGAGAGGCTTCGGCTCTGCATTCAGGACATCTGGGGGGCACGCAGCTGGGCCAGCAAGCTGGAGAAGCTGCGGTTTGAGGGGGTTTCGCGCTCGTCGGGACTGACGATCCCAGCCGAGATGATCGTGCGGAAGGCGTCCTCCACCGAGAGGTCGAGGTCTTTGACAGCCCCCTCCGGCACGACGGTGTACCAGCCGGTGGTGGGATTGGGTGCCGTGGGAATGAACACACTGAGCATCGGTTCGCTGAAGCCCGCCTGCAGGGCCGTTCCAAGCACGCCGGTGACGAAGCCCAGGGCATAGAGCCCCTCCCGGGGGTACTCCACGAGAACCACCCGGCGGAACCGGCTCGACTTGCCCTGCAGGAAGGTTTCCAGCAGCTGCTTGAGGGTCTTGTAGACCGAGCCGGCCAGGGGGATGCGCAGCAGGGTTCCCTCGCCGAATTCCAGCAGCCAGCGGCCCACGATGTTGCGGGCCATCAGGCCGATCAGCAGGATGCCCAGCAGGGGCACCAACAGGCCCACCCCAAGGTTGATCAGTTCCTGCAACAGCGGATTGAGCGTGTTGAAGGGATTGAACTGCTTGGGGATCGAGGTGAGAAAGGCCAGCACGAACCGGCTCACCGTGGTGGCCAGCCAGATCGTGGTCGCCAGCGGAATCACCACCAGCAGACCGGCGATCAGGTCGTTCTTGAGGTCCTGCTGGAGCCTCTCGCCCAGGGGTTGATCAGGTCTGGGACTGGATTGAACCAAGGCAAAACCCGGAAATCCGGCCGACAGCTACCAGGGTCAACTTAGCCAGGCGCGGGAGCGGGGGTGGCAGGCCTGGGGTAGAGCTCAGACCAGGGCCACCAGCGCCACCAGGGCAAAGGCCACGGTGAGCACGATGGCCCGGCCGGTGCCACCGAAGCGGCGCTGCTGCACCGCCAGGTCGCGGCCCAGCAGGGCCTGGGCCAGTTGCTTCTCAGCCTGTTCCAGCTGGGGACGGATCTGGGCGTCGATGAACTCCTTGGCCTTCTGCTGCTTCTCCGCCTTGGAGGCGGAGGCCGGGATGCGTCCCTCCCTCTCGGCCTCGGCGATCAGCTGGTCGACAAAGGCGGGGTTCTCCACCTGCTGACGCTGCAGATCGAGCTGGGTGGCCTGCTGGGCAATCGCCGCATCCTGCTGCTGGGCCTGGTTCAGCAGGGCCCCCTCGGCCTGGATGGAGAGCGGCACGGCCACGGCCATGGCGATCGCCAGCAGGATGGCCAGCACACCGGCCAGCCACTGCAGGGGGGTGCGCCCCTGGGGGCCCTCCAGCCGCTGGGCGATGAGCATCAGCAACAGGCCCACCAGCGCCATCGGCGCCTCGCCCACCAGGCGATCGAGGAAGAGCTGGCGGAAGGGCTCCAGCTCCCAGTTCCAGCTGAACAGCAGGGCCGCGAGCTGGAGACCCATCAGCACCACCAGGGTGAGGCCCAGCCAACGCAGCAGATTGGGAATCCGGCCGGTTGAGGTCTGCGTCACGGCGTCGTCTGCACACTGAAGGTTGGAGGCAACTGTACGGGTGATGGCCGTTGGGACCCGGGAACTGGCGGTGGAGCTGAAACAGCGGGCACGCCAGCTGGGCTTTGATCCGGTGGGGGTGGCCGCCGTGCCGGGCAGTGCGCGGCTGGCCCTGCGCAACGCAGCGCTGCAGCGCTGGCTCGCGGCTGGCTACCAGGCCGGGATGGGCTGGATGGCCGATCCCCGGCGCGCAGCGGTGGAGCGACTGCTGCCAGGGGTGCGCAGCCTGCTGGCCGTGGGCCTCAGCTACCACGTGGCAGACGAGCCATCAGCGGGCAGCCTGCGGGTGGCCCGCTACGGCTGGGGACGGGACTATCACCGCGTGATCGATCAGCGCCTGCGCCAGCTGGGGCGCTGGCTGGAGACCAGGGCGAGCGGGGTGGGCTGGCGGGCCTGTGTGGACAGCGCACCCCTGCTGGACAAGGCCTGGGCGGAGGAGGCCGGCCTGGGCTGGATCGGCAAGCACGGCAACCTGATCCATCGGGAACGGGGGTCCTGGCTGGTGCTGGGGCATCTGCTCACGACCCTTGAGCTGCCTGCCGATTCCCCGGCCGAACCCCTCTGCGGCCGCTGCAGCCGCTGCATCCCGGCCTGCCCCACCGGGGCGATTGTGGAACCCTTCGTGGTGGACAGCAACCGCTGCATCGCCTTTCACACCATCGAAAACCGGGATGGACAGCTGCCGGAAGCGATCGCCGCTGAACTGCGCGGCTGGGTGGCCGGCTGCGACCTCTGCCAGGAAGCCTGTCCCTGGAACGCCCAACCCCTCCCCGCCAGCGACGATCCGGCCGTGCAACCGCGCCCCTGGTGGTTGGATCTGCAGGCGGAGGAAGCCCTCTCCTGGAGCGAGGCCGACTGGGACCGGAAACTCCGGGCCTCGGCCCTGCGGCGCATCAAGCCGTGGATGTGGCGGCGCAACATCCGCGCCGCACTGCAGAGCAGGGGAGGTGGGGAAGGATCCCTAGGCTGAGGGCACCGATTGGATTGCCATGGCACCGCGCTGGCTGCGTGCCCTCCCGCTGCTGGCCCTGGGCACGAGCCTCACCACCATGGCCCCGGCCCAGGCCCTGGTTCCGTACGCCTACGTGCCCCAGCGGCAGGAACTGGAGGGCGCCGGCCTGGGGATTGCCCAGGCCGCTGCCCGGTTGCTGCAACTGGGCCAGGCCCGGGATGCGGCGCGCCTGGCCGCCCTCACCGTGCAGCTGCTGCCGGCCGATCCCCGCGGTTGGCTGCTGCTGGCAGAGGCCCAGCTGCGCAGCCGGCAGCTGAAGGAGGCCTCCGTGTCCCTGGCCCGGGCCAAGCAACTCGAGCCGTCCAATGCCGGCATCTGGTTTGCCGAGGCCTCCCTGGCCCTGCGGGACAACCGCGCCGCTGAGGCGATCGACCTGCTCAACCAGGGCCTCAAGCGGGACCCGCGCAACGCCAGCGCCTACTTCGACCTGGGCAATGCCCACATCCTGCTCAACCAACCCCGTCAGGCCCTGGCCGCATTCGAGCGGGCCAGCCGTCTGCGCAAGGACTTCTGGGAGGCCATCAACAACCAGGCTCTGGTGCTGTACGAGCAGGGAGAGGTGGACCGGGCCATCGAGCGCTGGCGGCGCGTGCTGGTGATCAAACCGGATGCCGCGGAGCCCAATCTGGCCCTGGCCGCAGCCCTGTTCCAGCGCGGCGATGCCGCCCGCGAGGAGGCCCTCAAACTGGCCAGTCAGGCGCTCGACAGCGAGCCGGACTATGCGCTCGACAGCTACCAGAAGGAGCAGCTCTGGGGTCCCAGGCTGCGTCAGACCACCCAACTGCTGCTGCTGCAACCGGAGCTCAAGGCCGATGTGGACAGGGCCCTGGCCAACGCCAACCCGGAGGGCAACGGCAGCCAGGAGCAGGACTGAGGGGCATCGGTAGGCTGAGCGCCAGATTGCGCCCTCAGATCCCAGCACCGGATGGCCGAGGAGCGACGACAAGACCAACCCGACGACCTGAGGGTTCAGCCGATCGCCCTGCATCAGGAGATGCAGCGCTCCTACCTCGAGTACGCGATGAGCGTGATCGTGGGACGGGCGCTGCCGGATGCGCGCGACGGCCTCAAGCCGGTGCAGCGGCGGATTCTCTTCGCCATGCACGAGCTGGGGCTCACCCCGGATCGGCCCTACCGCAAGTGCGCCCGCGTGGTGGGCGACGTGCTCGGCAAGTACCACCCCCATGGCGATCAGGCGGTCTACGACGCCCTGGTGCGGCTGGTGCAGACCTTCGCCAGCCGCCATCCCCTGCTGGATGGCCACGGCAACTTCGGCTCGGTGGACGACGACCCGCCGGCAGCCATGCGCTACACGGAAACGCGTCTGGCGCCGATCGCCAACACGGCGCTGCTCGAGGAGATCGGCGACGACACCGTTGATTTTGCCCCCAACTTCGACGGCTCCCAGCAGGAGCCCACGGTGCTGCCAGCCCAGCTGCCCTTCCTGCTGCTCAACGGCTGCAGCGGCATTGCCGTGGGCATGGCCACCAGCATTCCGCCCCACAACCTCGGCGAGATCGTCGATGCCCTGATCGCCCTGATCCGCAGGCCCGACCTGGCCGACGCAAAGCTGCTGGAACTGGTGCCGGGACCCGATTTCCCCACCGGCGGCGAGGTGCTGGTGGGCAGCGGCGTGCGCGACACCTATCTCATTGGCCGCGGCAGCATTCCGATGCGGGGCGTGGCCCACATCGAGGAGGTGCAACCGGGCAAGGGCCGGCACCGCCGCGGGGCGGTGGTGATCACCGAACTGCCCTACCAGCTGAGCAAGGCCGGCTGGATCGAGAAACTGGCCGAACTGGTGAACGACGGCAAGATCGGTGGCATCGCCGATATCCGCGACGAATCCGATCGCGAGGGAATGCGGGTGGTGGTGGAGCTGCGCCGGGATGCCGATCCCCAGAAGGTGCTGGCCGACCTGCAGCGCCGCACGGCCCTGCAGAGCAACTTCGGCGCCATCCTGCTGGCCCTGGTGAATGGCCAGCCCCGCCAGCTCAGCCTGCGCCAGCTGCTGCAGGAATTCCTCGACTACCGCGAACACACCCTGCTCCGGCGCACCCGCCACGCGCTCAAGAAGGCCGAAGACCGCCTGGAGGTGGTGGAGGGTCTGCTCAAGGCCCTGGCCGACCTGCGCCGGGTGATCGAGATGATCCAGCAGGCCCGCGATGCCGCCAGTGCCCGCGCCAGCCTGCAGGTGCATCTGGATCTGAGCGAGCGCCAGGCGGATGCCGTGCTGGCGATGCCGCTGCGCCGCCTCACCGGCCTGGAGCAGGACAGCCTGCGCCAGGAGGCGGAGGATCTGGGCCAGGAGCGGGCCCGTCTGCGCCATCTGCTCGATCAGCGCAGCGTGCTGCTGGACGCCATGGTGGCCGAGCTGAAGACCCTCAAGAAGCGCTTCGCCACCCCCCGACGCACCCGGCTGGTGGAGGGCGGCGACGAACTGGTGGCCCAGCGCACGGCGGCCCAGCGGCCCAACACCGAGCTGCAGCGCCAGCAGGCCCTGGCGGCCCTGGCGCCGGACAGCCGCCTGCTGATCCAGGCCGATGGCGCCGTGAAGGTGCTCAGCCCCCAGCTGCTGGGCCGTCTGCACCTGGATCAACCGGTCGAGCCGGGCGACCATCCCGCCCCGGCGCGGCTGATCCTGCCCGTACAGCAACAACCCCAGGTGCTCGCCTTCACGGCCGATGGCCGGGTGGCCCTGCTGCGCTGGGAATTCGCCGGCCAGCAACCGGGCAATCTGGAGCGGTTCCTGCCGGACAGCCTGGACGGCAGCTCGGTGGTGCAGGTGCTGGCCCTGCCACCCCTCTCCCCCGAGCAGAACGCTGGCACCCCCAGCCTGGGGCTGCTGAGCAGCGATGGCCGCTTCAAGCGGTTGCCGCTGGACGATGTTCAGGAGCTCTCCGGCAGGGCCGCCACCGTGCTCAAACTCAAGGAGGGCGTGGCCCTGCGGCAGGTGGTGCTCTGCCGGGAGGGTGAGGAGCTGGTGGCCGCCAGCAGCGCGGGCCGGGTGCTGCGGCTGGCGGTGAACGGCAGCAACCTGCCCCTGATGGGCCGGACGGCCCAGGGCGCCATGCTGCTTCGGCTGCTGCCAGGCGAGGCGGTGGTGGGCGCCTGCAGTGTGGGCGCCGACGGGGCGGTGCTGCTGGCCAGCCGCCGGGGCCAGATCAAGCGACTGGCCGTGGCCGATCTGCGCCCCTGTCAGCGCGGGGACATGGGCCAGATCGGCCTGCGCTTCAACCAGCGCGACGACGCGCTGGCAGCCCTGAGCTCCGCCAGCGCCGCCCTGGTGGCCGTGACCCTGGGCAGCAACCGCAGCCTGCGGCTCCAGCCTGCAAACCTGGAGCTGCAGGACAGCACCGGCACCGGGCTGCAGCTGGATCTGGCCAGCCATCAGGAGGTGCAGACGCTCGTGCCCCTGGATCTGGGCACCGGGACCTGAGGCTGGGGAGCTTCAGGTGCGGGCGGGCTGGTCAGCGACTGCTGACGGTGCTCAGCTGGGCGGCCAGTCCAGCGGGCTCGAGCACCAGCTTGCTGTTGCGCACGGAGTCATCCATCTCGATCGGATAGGCGCCGTCGAAGCAGGCGGTGCAGAAGTGGCCGGAGTGGGCCTGGGCCGCCTCCACCATGCCCTCCTTGCTGAGGTAGGCCAGGGAATCAACGCCCAGGTGGGCGGTGATCTCCTCCAGCGTCAGGCGAGCCGCAATCAACTGGTCCTGGGTGTCGGTGTCGATGCCGTAGAAGCAGGGATGGGTGACCGGCGGTGAACTGATGCGCATGTGCACCTCGGTGGCACCGGCATCGCGCAGGGCGGCCACCAGCTTGCGGCTGGTGGTGCCGCGCACGATCGAGTCGTCGATCACCACCACCCGCTTGCCCGCCAGCACATCGGGGAGGGGATTGAGCTTGACGCGGATGCCCGCCTCCCGCATCGCCTGGGTGGGCTGGATGAAGGTGCGGCCCACATAGCGGTTCTTGATCAGGCCATCGCCGAAGGGAATGCCGCTCACCTGGGAATAGCCGATGGCCGCCGGGATGCCGGAATCGGGCACGCCGATCACGATGTCGGCCGGCACCGGCGTCTCCCGGGCCAGCACCTCGCCGATCCTCACCCGGTAGCTGTACAGCGACTCCCCGAAGAAGCGACTGTCGGGGCGGGCGAAGTAGATCATCTCGAACACACAGAGCCGGGCCGGCTCCTCGATCCAGCGGCTGCGCTGGGGCGTGGCATCGCCGGGGCGGAACTGGATGATCTCGCCGGGCTGCACGTCGTCGTCGAAGCTGGCACCGACGATGTCGAGGCCGCAGGTCTCGCTGCTCACCACCCACTGGGCCTGGGCCGTCTCGCCCAGGTGGCCGAACACCAGGGGGCGGATGCCATGGCCATCGCGCAAGGCAAACAGGCCCTCGGGGGTGCCGATCACCAGGCTGAAGGCACCACTGCAGCGGCCGGCCGCCTCCCGGATGGCCGCGTGCCAGTCGAGGCCGCCGTTCACCGCCTCCTGCACGGCAAAGGCGATCAGCTCGGAATCGGTGGTGGACGTGAGCTCGCTGGCCAGGTGGGCGAGGTGCTGGCGCAATTCAGCGGCATTCACCAGATTGCCGTTGTGGGCCAGGGCCATCGGGCCCAGCCGGGTGTTGAGCAGCACCGGCTGGGCATTGCACACACGGCTGCTGCCAGTCGTGGAGTAGCGGTTGTGGCCGATGGCCAGATGGCCGGGCAGACGCTGCAGCACGTCCTGGTCGAACACCTGGCTCACCAGGCCCATGTCCTTGTGCAGCCGCACCTGGTCGCCCGCATCGAACACGGCGATGCCGGCCGATTCCTGGCCGCGGTGCTGCAGGGCATAGAGCCCGAAATAGGCGAGGTTAGCGACGGGCTGCTGGGCCGCCAGCACCGCAAAGACACCGCAGGCCTCCTCGGGCTTGTCGGGCTTGTCGGGCCGGTGCTCCGGCAGCAGCTGCTCGTTCAGCACAGGCCCGATTCAGGTTTTCAGTGACGTCAACATTGTGCATCAGCCCCCGATCACACGGTCGGGGGAAGATCCACACCCATGCGCCGGGGGATGGCCTGCTCGTAGGTGTCACGCAGCTGGGCCACGGGCAGCTCCAGCAGGGCCTGGCCGGCCTGGTGGACGCGCAGTACGGCCTGGCCGCTCACCTGCCCCAGCCGCTGGGCGGGCACGCTGCCTGGAGCGGCGACATCGGCCTGATCCAGGGCCTGCTGCCAGGCACCGGCCTGGGCCGCCGGCACGCTCACCAGGATGCGGGCACCGCCCTCAGCGAACAGCAGGCGATCGAGGCGGGCGCCACTGGCGGGCAGCTCCAGCTCAGCGCCCAGGGGCACGTCAGCCGCCAGAGCGGCGATGCAGCACTCGGCCGCGGCCACCGCCAGGCCGCCGTCGCTGAGGTCGTGGGCGGAGGCCACCAGACCCTGGCCGATCGCCTGGCGCAGGAAGCCCTGAACGGAGCGCTCCAGCGCCAGGTCGATCGTGGGCGGGCGCCCCGTGACGGCTCCATGCAGCCGCTCCAGGTAGCTGCTGCCGGCCAGGCCCAGGCGGGGATCGGCGGGAGCCTCCCCTGCCTCCAGCGGCACTCCGAGCAGCCAGATCGCATCGCCGGCCGCGCACCAGGCCTGGCCGCGCACCTGGTCCAGAGCGTGCACCAGACCCACCATGCCCACCACCGGGGTGGGGTGGATCGGTTGCATGGAGCCATCGGGCAGGCGGGTCTCGTTGTAGAGCGAGACGTTGCCGCCGGTGACGGGCGTGTCGAGGGCCGTGCAGGCGGCCGAGAGGCCGCGGCAGGCCATCGCCAGCTGCCAGTAGCCGGTGGGGGTTTCGGGGGAGGGGAAGTTGAGGTTGTCGGTGATCGCCAGGGGCTCGGCACCCACGCAGCTGAGGTTGCGGGCGGCCTCGGCCACCGCCGCCATGCCGCCGCGCTCGGGGTCGAGGGCCACCCAGCGGTTGGGGCAGTCGACCACCGCCGCCACGCCGCGGTTGGAGGCCCGCAGGGAACCCTCCCCCTGCTGGGGCCGCAGCCGCACCACGGCCGCATCGGCGCCGCCGGGGGGCACCACCGTGTTGGCCTGCACCTGGTGGTCGTACTGGCGGTACACCCAGCGCTTGGAGGCGATGGTGGGGTCGTCGAGCAGCTGCAGCAGGGCCTCGCTCCAGGCGGTGAGGCGGCCACCGGCCGGCGTGATGCCCACCACGCTGGCGGCGGGCAGCTCGGTTTCACTCCAGCGCCAGTGGGCCTGGATCTCGGCCGGCGGCTCGCTCACCAAGGTGTGGTGGTTGATCGGGGTGTCGTCGGCCAGGGCACTGGCGGGCACCTGGGCCGCCACCGCGCCGTTCTGCAGCACGCGCACCACGTTCTCCTCCAGCACCCGGCCCACCACGGCCGCCTGCAGGCCCCAGCGGCTGAAGCGGGCCATCAGATCCTCTTCCCGGCCGGGCTTCACCACGAACAGCATCCGCTCCTGGGATTCGCTGAGCAGGAACTCGTAGGCGGTCATGCCGGCCTCGCGGGCGGGCACCTTGTCGAGATCGAGCTCGATGCCCAGGCCCCCCTTGGCGGCCATCTCCGAGCAGCTGCAGGTGAGGCCGGCGGCGCCCATGTCCTGGGCGGCCACCACATCGCCGCTCTGGAAGGCCTCCAGGCAGGCCTCGATCAGGCCCTTCTCCAGGAAGGGGTCGCCCACCTGCACGGCGGGGCGATCATCCAGGGAAGCCTCGGTGAGCTCGGCGCTGGCAAAGCTGGCGCCACCCATGCCGTCGCGGCCGGTGGTGCTGCCCACGTACACCACCGGATAGCCCACGCCCTCGGCGCCGGAGCACACGATCTGCTCGGTTTCCATCAGCCCCAGGGCCATGGCGTTCACCAGCGGATTGCCGGAATAGCTGGGGTCGAAGGCCACCTCGCCGCCCACGGTGGGCACGCCCACGCAGTTGCCGTAGTGGGCGATACCGGCCACCACCCCCTCCATCAGGCCCACGTTGCGCTCGTCCTCCAGCGGCCCAAAGCGCAGGGCATTGAGCAGGGCGATCGGCCGGGCGCCCATGGTGAAGATGTCGCGCAGGATGCCGCCCACGCCCGTGGCCGCCCCCTGGAACGGCTCCACCGCCGAGGGGTGGTTGTGGCTCTCGATCTTGAAGGCCAGGCGCTGCCCCTCACCCAGATCCACCACGCCGGCGTTCTCGCCGGGGCCCACCAGGATGCGCGGGCCGCTGGTGGGGAAGCCCGCAAGCAGCGGCCGCGAGTTGCGGTAGCAGCAGTGCTCCGACCACATCACCCCGAACATGCCCAGCTCGGCGCGGTTGGGGGCACGGCCGAGGCGGCGGCAGATCTCGTCGTAGTCGGCCTGGCTGAGGTTCTCCTTCTTCAGGGCCGCGGCCACGTCATAGCCAGGGGCGCTGGGCTGACTGGTGGTGTGGGGAGCTGCAACCACGGCCGGGCTTTCGGGTCCCTCCAGTGTGGCTGAGCGCCTCAGACCCAGGGATCGTCCTGGCGCTGCCGCCGCCGCTCCCGATCGGGCCTGGGCTCAGGCTCGGCCCAGCTGTCCTCATCCCAGGGCTCGGGCCCTGACCACGCCTCCCGGGGCTGGGGGGGCTGCTCGTCCGCCAGCTCCGACGGCCAGTCGCCCGTGCGCGGCGGGGGCGCATCCCAGGGGGGCTCCTCCAGCCAGCCCTCGAGACGGGATTCAAACCGCTCGCCCACCTGCTGCACCTGGTCCCGCCAGTGGCGGGAGCGGCGCAGGAACTCCTGGCGCACACTGGCCCGGGCCAGGGGCAGGTCGTCGAGCCCGGCCAGCGCCGTGAACACCCGCCCCGGCTGCTGATCGACGATCCGCTCGGGGCTGAGACGCCAGCGGCTGCTGCCTGGCAGGCGCGGATCACTGCGGCTCACCAGGTAGTGGCGGATCCGCCCGGTGGCCGGCTCCAGGGCCGCGTCCACCACGGTGGCCAGCGGCTGCTGGTCCCGGTCGAGCAGGGCGGCATCGATCAGGGTGGGCAGGCGATCGACGGTGTCCTGATCCGTCTGCGCCGGATCCCCCTGCACCAGCGCCTCCAGATCCAGAAGCCCGCGCAGCTGGTTGAGACGCCAGACCAGGCGGCGATCGCCGAACAGCGAGGGGCGACTCACCCAGCCCAGCACCCGATGCACCGGCGGATGCATCCACACCACCAGCCCCTGGCCCCGTTCCAGCCCCTGGTCGCAGCGCACGCGGCGCCGGAGCAGATCACTGAGCAGCAGTTGCTCGGGAAGCGCCAAGGCGATCAGGCGCGGATCTGAACCGGCATCACCAAGTAGGTGAAGTCGGCCTCATCGAGGGGCCGCAACACAGCCGGGGTGGTGGGGGCGTTGCAGTGCAGGGTCACCTGCTCGGAGGCCATCGCCTTGAGGCCGTCGAGCAGATAGCGCACGTTGAAGGCGATCTGGATCGGCTCCCCCTGGATCTCGGCCGCCAGGGCCTCGGACCCCCTGCCCACGTCCTGGGCATCGGCCTGCACCTGCAGCTGGGCGCTGCCCGCCTCGGTGCTGAGCTTCACCACGTTGTTGTGCTGGTCGGCCAGCACGGCCACCCGCTCCAGGGCCGACACCAGGGCGCGGCGATCCACGCAGATGCTGCGGTTGAAGCTGTCCGGGATCAGCTGGCCGTAGTTGGGGTAGGTGCCGTCGAGACTGCGGCTGGTGAGCACCTGGTCGGCCCAGAGAAACACCACCTGGCCGCGGTCGCAGAACAGGCTGAGGGGCTCCTGGGACTGGCGACCGGAGATCAGCCGTTCCAGCTCCCGCAGGGACCTGGAGGGAACCGTGACCGCGAAGGGCTCACCACCGGGCTCACCGTCCTGGTGCTGGCCCGCCCCACGCAGACGCAGCACGGCCAGCCGGTGGCCATCGGTGGCAGCGCACTCCAGGCTGGCGTCCGCCAGGCTGAGGTGCACGCCGGTGAGCAGCTGCTTGGCCTCGTCGCCACTGCTGGCGAACAGGGTGGCCCGCAGGCCCTTCACCAGGGCATCGGCCGCCAGGCGGATCGGCTGGCCGCTCTGCACCAGGGGCAGATCGGGGAAGTCCTCGGCGGGCATGGCCCGCATCTGGTAGGAGCCCGACAGGCTGGTGAGTTCCACCTGTTCGGCCCCTTCGGCGCACTGCAGGGTGATCGGGGAATCGGCCGCCAGGCGGGTCACGATCTCGCCGAACAGGCGGGCGGGCAGGGTGATGGCACCGCTGGCCTCCACGTCGGCCGGGATGCTGGTCTGGATGCCGAGGCTGAGGTCGAAGCCGGTGAGGCTGAGCCGGCCGGTGCCGGCATCGGCCGTGAGCAGCACGTTGGCCAGCACCGGATGGGTGGGACGGGAGGCCACGGCCCGGCTCACCAGCTGGAGGCTGGCGCTGAGTTCCGACTGGGAGCAGACCAGCTTCATGGTGGGTGCTGCAGGGCCTGGGTAGGTCCAAACGGCCCTCCACGCTTCCACAGAGCCGGCCATTGCGCAACGCCGGTTGTCCGATCGCGATCAACCTCTACGAAGAGAAGGATTGATTTCAAGAGAAAGACATGAACCCGTAGCCGTAGAGCCTGGGGAAACCGAGGAAAACCCTGCAGAGCGGTGATGCCAGGCGAGCTCAAGGGCTTTCAGGGTTGGGGAATGGATGGTTCACGATGGGGACAACCCCGGCTTTTCCACGCTTTCCCGCCGCTGGGGAAACGGGGCTGTGGCGACAGGCTCGCCTCTGGCTCGCCACTCCGCAGCGCTGGCGGCGTTTTCCCGTCGCTTTCAGCAGACGGTTCAGGCACCGGATGGGGTGCCCGGCCACAAAAAAACCGCCCATCGGGCGGTGGACAGGCAGAGGAAGCCGGTTCAGAAGCCCATCACCCGGGCCACCTGGGCCGTGTCCGCCTCCAGGCCGGTGTGGAAGCGGGCCTCGTTGTGTTCGATGGCCGTGGTGGGGTCCTTGAGACCGTTGCCGGTGAGCACGCACACCACGGTGGCGCCCGCCGGCACGTTGTCTGCGCACTGCAGCAGGCCGGCCACGGAGGCGGCGCTGGCCGGCTCACAGAACACGCCTTCCTGGCTGCCCAGCAGCTTGTAGGCCTCGATGATCTCGGCATCGCTCACGGCCTTGAACTCCCCGCCGCTCTCGCTGCGCACCCGCAGGGCGTTGTCGCGGTTCACGGGATTGCCGATGCGGATCGCGGTGGCGATCGTGTCGGGCTGCTCCACGGTGTGGCCCAGCACCAGCGGAGCGGATCCCGCCGCCTGAAAGCCCATCATCCGCGGCAGGCGGCGGCAGTGGCCCGCCTCGCGGTATTCGTTGAACCCCATCCAGTAGGCGCTGATGTTGCCGGCATTGCCCACGGGGATGCACAGCCAGTCAGGGGCCTCGCCAAGGGCATCCACCACCTCGAAGGCGGCGGTTTTCTGACCCTGCAACCGATAGGGATTCACCGAATTCACCAGGGTGATCGGGTACTGATCCGCCACCTCGCGCACGATCGCCAGGGCGCGGTCGAAGTTGCCCTGGATGGCGATCACTTCGGCGCCGTAGAGCAGCGCCTGGGCCAGCTTGCCCTGGGCCACGTAGCCATCGGGGATCAGCACGAAGGCCCGCATGCCACCCCGGCGGGCGTAGGCCGCCGCCGCCGCTGAGGTGTTGCCCGTGCTGGCACAGATCACGGCTTCCGAGCCCGCCTCGCGGGCTTTGGAGATGGCCATGGTCATGCCCCGGTCCTTGAAGGAGCCCGTGGGATTGAGCCCGTCGTACTTCAGATAGACCTTCACGCCCCGGCCGATCCGCTCGGCGATCGCCGGCGCGGGAATCAGCGGCGTGGCCCCCTCCCTCAGGCTGATCACCGGCGTGTTGTCGCTCACCGGCAGCCAGGACCGGTACGCCTCGATCAGGCCAGGCCAGTCCTGCATGGTGGCTTTGGCAGGGCCAGGCCCCAAGCCCAGGCGCCGCAGGGATTGGAGCAGTGGCAAGGGAAGGCAGACCGTGGCTGAGCCGAATCTACGGCTCCGCTTGGGGTGGCTGATCGCCGCTGCCGTTGCGCAGGCCGTCGAGGGGAGACTCGGAGAAGAAGCGCACCAGCTCACTCACGGAGCTGGCCTTCTCGATCAGGGCCATCAGGGCCGGGATGTCCACCTGCAGATCCTGGGCCGGGTACGCCCGCAGGAAGCTGATCGCCGAGAGCGAGCCGTCGCCTTTCACCGTTCCCATCACCAGGGCGGAGCGCAGGGCAGGCAGGCCCGCATCGGCAGCTTTGAGGGGGAACACCACCTGGGCCAGGCGGCTGAGCAGGGCCTCGCCGATGCGGGTGTTGAGCAGTCTGCTGATCAGGGTCACCGGCAGGGTGATCGACTGATTGAGCAGCGCCGCCATCGCTGCGGGATTCTGGTTGCTGAAGCGCAGCACATCGGCCAACAGGCCGCGGGGTTGGCCTGTTTTGGCCAGCCATTCCAGATCCGCCACCTGGATGGAGCGACGGAAGGCACCACTCACGAACACCAGGCTCTCCGCTGCCTGGGCCGCGGGCACGGCGAGCCCCAGATTGAGACCCAGCCCCAGGGCGAGGGCGGCCAGGGACGTCCTCAGGCGCCGCTGAATCGAGCGTCGTGTCATGGCCCAAACCCTAGGGGCAATTCAGCCCGATGCCATCGCTTCTGCAGCACGTGCCGGAGAGGCGATGGTCGGGCTCACGAGCACGTCCCGCAGCAGGCGCACCACACCGCGTTCGGCCAGGCCCCGGGCCAGATCCACACCCATGCGGCGCAGTTCCGGTTCTCCCAGCAGCCTCGGCAGGCGCCGCAGCAGCAGTTGGGGCTCAAACCCCGGCAGGGCGCGCAGGATCACCAGCAACTGCCGGATCGGCTCCAGTTCCAGCAGGGGTTCGGTGCTGGCCTCCAGGCGGCGGTGGCGCAGGCCAGGGGGCTGCAGGCGTTCCGGCAGGCGCTTGCCCAGCCGCAGGGTGGTCTGCCAGGCGAGGCCGTCGATGCGCTGCACCATGGCATCCACCAGTTGCTGGCGCAGCAGGCCGCCTGTGGCCGAGAACAGAAAATCGAGCACCTGATCCAGCAGCCCCTCCAGATCCAGCTGGCTGCCCTGGGCCGCGCTGGCGATCAGGTTGTCGAGCCGCTGCCAGCGGAACACCTCACCATCAAACAACATCTCTTTAAGACTGTTGCGCAGGCTGGGATCCGGATCCTCCATCAACCGCCGGGCGAAGTAGGGATAGGCGGCGCCGAGGATCTTGAAGTCGGGATCCACGCTCAGGGCGATGCCCTCGAGCGTGACCAGTGAGCGGATGATCAGGGCGTAGTAGGGCGGCACCTGGAAGGGGAAGCGATACATCACGCCGCTCAGGTCGTCGGTGACGGCCTTGAAGTCCATGCGGCTGACGCCCATCTCCAGCGCCTGGCCGAATACGTTCTCGAAGGCCGGCACGATCGGCTCGAGGTTCACGTCCTCGGCCAGAAAGCCCAGGCTCACGAAGTCCTTGGAGAGTTTGGCGAAATTGCGGTTCACCAGGTGCACCACCGCCTGGATCAGGCCGGTGCGGCTCTCGCGGCTCACCTCGCTCATCATGCCGAAATCGAGGTAAGCGAGCCGGCCATCGGGCAGGGCCAGCAGGTTGCCGGGGTGGGGATCAGCATGGAAGAAGCCGTGCTCGAGCAGCTGTTGCAGGGAGCAGTTCACGCCCACCTGCACGAGCTCATCGGGATCGATCCCCAGCTCGCGCACCGCCTCCAGGTTGGTGAGCTTCACGCCATCGATCCACTCCATTGTGAGCACCCGCCGGCTGGTGGCCTCCCGGTAGATGCGGGGCACGGCGATGCGCGGGTTGTGGGCGTGCAGCTGGGCGAAGGTCTCGGCGTTGGTGGCCTCATTGAAATAGTCCATCTCCTCGAACACCCGCTTGCCCAGTTCATCAATCAGGGCCACCAGGTCGGAGCGGATCAGGCCCACGTTGCGGTTGAGCCAGGCGGCGATGTTGCGCACGATGTAGAGATCGAGCGTGATCTGCTCGCGCAGCCCCGGCCGCTGCACCTTCACGGCCACCTTGTCGCCATTCCTGAGCACCCCCTTGTGCACCTGGCCCAGCGATGCGGCTGAGATCGGTTCGCGGTCGAGCTGGGCATAGATCTGGTCCACTGGCTGGCCCAGGTCCTCCACGATGCAGGCCATCGCCAGATCGGGGTCAAATCCCGGCAGCTGGTCCTGCAGCTGGGCGAGCTCCTCCAGCAGCAGGGGCGGCACGATGTCGGGCCGGGTGGAGAGGGCCTGGCCGGCCTTGATGAACGCCGGCCCCAGGGAGGCCACCAGGTCGGCGGCTTCCCTGGCGCGCACACGGGCGTGGTCCGGATTCTTGAGGCGCTGGCTGAGCCAGTCGAATCCCACCCCCAGCAGATAGAGGCCGATCGGCACCAGGGTCTGCCAGAGGCGCCTGAGCAGGCGCTGGGGGTGGCCGGCGTAGATGCGGGTGATGGCGGCCGGGTCGTACTCCAGCAGCCCGGCGGCCTCGATGAAGTCGCTGGTGCTCATCGGGCCGTTGTCCATGCTCTGGTCCATGCCAGCGGGCCGGGTGGCTCCTTTGCGTCACCCCCTTCTAAAGGAAAGGCAGGGCCGCTACGGTCGGGGCGAACACCTGTTCCCTGCCCTCGGCGTTCGTGCTCACAGGACTGCGCCTGGAGAACATTGCCCTGATCGAGCGGTTGCAGCTCGATTTCAGCGGCGGATTCACGGTGCTCACCGGCGAAACCGGCGCGGGCAAGTCGATCCTGCTGGACGCCCTCGATGCCCTGCTGGGCGGCGGTGGGCCCAGGCTGCTGCGCCAGGGCAGTGGGCGCGGCCTGATCGAGGCCAGCTTCAGCCTCAGCCCTCCCCTGCTCCACTGGCTGGCCCAGCAGCAGCTGGAGGCGGAGGAGGGCGAGATCCTGCTCAGCCGTGAGTGGCGCCTCGGTGAGGGCCGCCTCTCCAGCCGCCACCGGCTCAATGGGGTGGCCGTGAACCGCGGCCAGATCCAGGAGCTGCGGCCGCTGCTGCTCGATCTCACCGTCCAGGGCCAGACCCAGCAGCTGGCGCGTCCCGGCCAGCAGCGGCGCTGGCTGGACCGCTTTGCCGGCGAGCCGATCCAGCGACAGTTGCCTGCCGTGGCGGCGGCCCATCGCGCCTGGAAGCTGGCGGCAGCCGACCTGGCGGCGGCCCGGGCTGGCTGGGAGGCGTTGCAGCAGGAACGGGGGCGGCAGGAGCAGCTGCTGGCCGACCTGGAGGCCGCAGGCCTGGAGGATCCGGCCGAGCGCGAGCGGCTGCAGGCCGAGGAGAACCGCCTGGCCCATGGCGTGCGCCTGCAGGAGGGGGTGATGCTGCTGCTGGCTCGACTGGTGGAGGGGGCTGAGGAGGCCCCTTCAGCCCTCGATCACCTGGCCGCCTGTGAGGCGGAGCTCTCCCAGATGCGGCAGCTCGACCCCGGGCTGGCCCTGCTCACCGGCCGCTGCAGCGAGGCTGTGGCCCTCCTCCAGGATCTCGCCCGCGATCTCGACCGCTATGGCGCCGCCCTGGAGAGCGATCCCGAGAGCCTGGCCCAGCTGCAGGAGCGGATGGCCCAGCTGAAGGCCCTGGAGCGCCGCCATGGCAAGGACCTCGCCGAGCTGATCGCCTGGCGCGACCAGTTGCGCCTGCAGCTGGCTCCCGGTGGAGGCGAAGCCAGCCTGGAGGCGCTGGAGCTGGCGGAGAGCGCTGCCCGTGGTCAGCGCGATCAGGCCAATGCGGCCCTGAGCGAAGCCCGCCGGGCTGCGGCCGGCCAGCTGGAGCAGCAGTTGATGGCGGCCCTGCGGCCGATGGGCCTGGCCAACGTGCGCTTCGCCGTGGCGATCGAACCCGCCAGCCCCGGGGAAGAGGGTGCCGACGCGGTGCAGTTCCTGTTTTCCGCCAACCCCGGCCAGCCCCTGGCGCCCCTGGCGGAGGTGGCCTCCGGAGGGGAGATGAGCCGCTTTCTGCTGGCCCTGAAAACCTGCCTGGCCGCAGCGGATCAGCACGTGACCCTGTTGTTCGATGAGATCGACAGTGGCGTGAGCGGCCGGGTGAGCGGTGCCATGGCCGCCCTGCTGCGCCGGTTGGCCGAGCAGCGGCAGGTGTTCTGTGTGACCCACCAGCCCCTGGTGGCCGCCGCCGCCGATCACCATTTCCTGGTGAGCAAGGAGGTGGTGGAGGGGCTCACCCACACGCGAGTGTCCCAGCTGCGGGACACGCAGGCCCGCCAGAGCGAACTGGCCCAGCTGGCCGGAGGCGACCACCACGAGGCCCGCAGCTACGCCGCCAGCCTGCTGGAACAGCACGGTTGAGCCCAAACCACCCCCAGTGGTCCTGGAATTCCAGAGGGGGCGACGCAGAACGGATCCTTGCTGCGGCAGATCTTCGCATTGGCTGAGTGCAGCAGGGACACGCCCATACAGTTTCACTGTCTAGTGGTGAGTTGTGTACATGCCTGCTGGTCGGTCATCTCATTAGTGCATGACGAATTGGCACATCTCTGTTCCTATTTAGTCTTCATATGATGCAAAGCCAGGCCATTGATCCCCACCTGCCCTTGCTGGCTCGCGTGTGTGGTCGAACCATGATCCTTGCCTTTGTTGTGATCTTGGTAGCCTCGTTGTTTCCAATCAACATCCGTTCGTTGATCTGGGGCAGTCAGCTTTCCAATCGCATTCTCGATGCAGGCGTTTTACCCCTGCTGGGGGTAACCTTGCTCCGCAGTGCCTGCTTCCTGGAATCAGGTGTTGATTCCAGCCGCAATCCAGTGGGTGCCAGACGTCTTATCCGGCAGCGGGAGGTCGCGCGTCGCCTGATTCGAATCGGCATCGGCAGCCTCGTGCTGCTTGCCATCTGGCAGCTGCCCTTGTTCATTGGCAGTCTCAATCAGATTGATCAGCGGCGGATTGCTGAAACCCAGCAAGTGAGCAACACACTCACTGCCGCTGAGCAGGTACTGCGCCAGGCTCCCCAGGAAACGCTGGATGAGACCTGGAAGCGGTTTTTTGCTGCAGGTCTGTCCCCATCCAAGCAGACCATCCGTGACCGCGAGCAGCAACGCAAGGCAATGATTGAACGGATTCGCATCAACCGGCAGCAGGCCAATCTCAGCGTGGATCAGAGAGGCAGTCAGGCACGGTTTGCGCTGATCCGCAATCTGGCCCGCAATCTCCTGCTGTGTGGTGTCTACATCACGGGCTACCGGGGGTTGGGCAAGCGCCTGTTCTGAATGGCGGTGGCGGTCTGATCTCGTTGCGCGGTGTGCGGCTGTCCAGAGAGGGGCGCCCATAGAATGGGCCGTTCCTGAGCCGGCCGGATGCCCCGCGCCAAGAGCAGCAAGGCCACGCCAGCGCTCACCCTGCACGAGAAGGCGGCCCAGCGCCAGGCCCAGCTGGATGGCAGCCGGGTGCTGAGCGGCGGCTCGCTGGAGGATGTGATCCGGGTGCGCGGCGCCCGCCAGCACAACCTCAAGAACATCGACCTCACCATTCCGCGCAACCGGATGGTGGTGTTCACCGGCGTGAGCGGCAGCGGCAAGAGCTCCCTGGCCTTCGACACGATCTTTGCCGAGGGCCAGCGCCGCTACGTCGAGAGCCTCTCGGCCTATGCGCGCCAGTTCCTCGGCCAGGTGGACAAGCCCGATGTGGACGCGATCGAGGGGCTCTCACCCGCCATCTCGATCGACCAGAAATCCACCAGCCACAACCCCCGCTCCACCGTGGGCACGGTCACGGAGATCCAGGACTACCTGCGGCTGCTGTTCGGCCGCGCCGGCGAGCCCCACTGCCCGGACTGCGACCGCTCGATCCGGCCCCAGTCGATCGATGAGATGGTGGATCAGATCCTCAGGCTTCCCGAGGGCACCCGCTACCAGCTGCTGGCGCCGGTGGTGCGCGGCAAGAAGGGCACCCACGTGAAGCTGCTCAGCGGCCTGGTGGCCGAGGGCTTTGCCCGGGTGCGCATCAACGGCGAGGTGCGCGAGCTGGCCGACAACATCGAGCTCGACAAGAACCACGCCCACAACATCGAAGTGGTGGTGGATCGTCTGGTGTCACGCGAGGGCATCCAGGAGCGGCTCACCGATTCGCTGCGCACCGCCCTCAAGCGCGGCGATGGCCTGGCCCTGGTGGAGGTGGTGCCCAAGGCCGACGAGGAGCTGCCGGAGGGTGTGGAGAAGGAGCGTCTCTACTCGGAAAACTTCGCCTGCCCGGTGCATGGGGCCGTGATGGAGGAGCTGTCGCCGCGGCTGTTCTCCTTCAACAGCCCCTACGGCGCCTGCGCCGACTGCCACGGCATCGGCCACCTGCGCAAGTTCACCGAGGAGCGGGTGATCCCCGACCCTTCCCTGCCGGTGTATGCCGCCGTGGCCCCTTGGGCCGAGAAGGACAACGCCTATTACTTCTCGCTGCTCTATTCGGTGGGCGAGGCCTTCGGCTTCGAGATCAAGACGCCCTGGAACCAGCTCACGCCCGAGCAGCAACACGTGTTGCTCAACGGTTCGAAGGAGCCGATTTCCATCCAGGCCGACAGCCGCTACCGCAAGGCCCAGACCTACGTGCGCCCGTTTGAGGGGATCCTGCCGATCCTGGAGCGCCAGCTGCGCGATGCCAGCGGTGAATCGGTGCGCCAGAAGCTGGAGAAGTTTCTGGAGTTGGTGCCCTGCGCCAGCTGCCAGGGGCTGCGGCTCAAGCCCGAGGCCCTGGCGGTACGGGTGGGGCCCTACCGCATTCATGAGCTCACCAGCAGCAGCGTGGGCGAGAGCCTGCGGCGGATCGAGCAGCTGATGGGGGTGGGCGAGAGTGAGGGGGCCGAACCCCTGCTCAGTGCCCGCCAGATCCAGATCGGCGAGCTGGTGCTGCGGGAGATCCGCATGCGGCTCAAATTCCTGCTGGATGTGGGGCTCGACTACCTCAGCCTCGACCGCCCGGCCATGACCCTCAGCGGCGGCGAGGCCCAGCGCATTCGCCTGGCCACCCAGATCGGCGCCGGCCTCACCGGCGTGCTCTACGTGCTGGATGAGCCGAGCATCGGCCTGCACCAGCGCGACAACGACCGTCTGCTCAACACCCTGATCAAGCTGCGCGACCTGGGCAACACCCTGATCGTGGTGGAGCACGACGAGGACACGATCCGCGCCGCCGACCACATCGTGGACATCGGCCCCGGTGCCGGCGTGCACGGCGGCCACATTGTGGCCGAGGGTGATCTCGATGCCCTGCTCAACGCCGAGGAGTCGCTCACCGGCGCCTACCTGAGCGGCCGCCGCACCATCCCCACCCCGGTGGAGCGGCGCAGCAGTGGCTCGCGCAAGCTCACCCTGGTGAACTGCCAGCGCAACAATCTCTCCGGTTTCAACGTGGAGATCCCGCTGGGCCGGCTGGTGTGCGTGACCGGGGTGAGCGGCAGTGGCAAGAGCACCCTGGTGAATGAGCTGCTGCACCCGGCCCTGGAGCACCAGCTGGGGCTGAAGGTGCCCTTCCCGGCGGGGCTCGGGGAGCTGCGCGGCATCAAGGCGATTGACAAGGTGATCGTGATCGATCAGTCACCGATCGGCCGCACCCCCAGATCCAACCCCGCCACCTATACCGGCGCCTTCGATCCGATCCGCCAGGTGTTCGCCGCCACGGTGGAGGCCAAGGCCCGTGGCTACCAGGTGGGCCAGTTCAGCTTCAACGTGAAGGGGGGTCGCTGCGAGGCCTGCAGCGGCCAGGGCGTGAACGTGATCGAGATGAACTTCCTGCCCGACGTGTATGTGCAGTGCGACGTGTGCAAGGGCGCCCGCTACAACCGCGAGACCCTGCAGGTGAAATACAAGGGCCATACGATCGCCGATGTGCTGGAGATGACCGTGGAGCAGGCCGCTGAAGTGTTCTCCGCCATCCCCCAGGCGGCCGATCGGCTGCGCACCCTGGTGGATGTGGGCCTGGGCTACGTGAAGCTGGGTCAGCCGGCCCCCACCCTCTCGGGCGGTGAGGCCCAGCGGGTGAAGCTGGCCACCGAACTCTCCCGCCGGGCCACCGGCAAGACGCTCTATCTGATCGATGAGCCCACCACCGGCCTTAGCTTCTTTGATGTGCACAAGCTGATGGATGTGATGCAGCGGCTGGTGGACAAGGGCAACTCGATCCTGGTGATCGAGCACAACCTCGACGTGATCCGCTGCTCCGACTGGATCGTGGATCTTGGCCCTGAAGGCGGCGACAGGGGGGGGCAGATCGTGGTGTGTGGAACACCTGAGCAGGTAGCTGGCCATCCCAGCAGTCACACGGGGCGCTACCTCGGCCAGGTGCTGGCCCAGCACCCGCCCCTGGCGGCGGCGGCCTGAGCCAGCAGGGGCGGTTCCCACACCAGGGGTGGTGGCTGGGTTTCAACCGACACACCAGTGATGGTGAAATCGGCCTAGCCTTCACCCTTACAAAGCGAGAATTTCCAGCGCTTCCATGCTGTCCTTGCCAGGCGCTTCATCGCAGACCGCCAACCCCGACCAGCCCGCCAGCCCCGAACAGCCCGCCAACCCCGAACAGCCCGAGGTGCGCCCGGGCCTGGGAACGCTGGTGCGGGCCTTCGCCAGCAGCCTGGTGCTGGATCCGGTGAGTGAGCCCGAGCCTGCCCCGGTTGTGTACACCGCGGCGATTCACACCTCAGCGGATCTGGTGAGCTCCCTGATCGGAATTACCGAGCTGAGTCGGGATCAGGGCTTCAATCGCCATCCGGAAACCAACTATGGCGATGGCGGTCGTCATGCCACATACCACGTGGATCACAGCACTCTGCCCATATCGCTGAGTGTGAATTGCAATCCTCCCCGCCAGACCGTGGCCATGGCCGTGAGCGGTTTGGACAGCGAGGAAACCCTGCGTTGTTTCCAGGACCTGGAGCTGGCTCTGTTCGGCAGCTGCTGAGGCCAGCTGCCGAATCCTCTCCTCGTTTGCCGGCACCCCTTCGATGGGAGACAGCGCCCCGGTCCACCTATACCCTGGGCCGGAGTTGATCACCCCTCTGATGCCGAAGCTCTTCTTCAAGCCTGGTTCTCTGAAGGGTGGGGATCGTTGCTGCGCCCCCCGGGTGGGTTGGACCACAACCTTCGCTGTTGTGCTCAGCGCTGGCATGGGGGCCGGCCTGGCCGCTGCTGCCCAGGATCTGTTCATCTATCCCTCAGGTGGCCAGAGTGCGGAGCAGCAGCGCCGCGACAACCTGGAGTGCCGCCTGTGGGCCATCGACCAGACCGGATTCGATCCCACGGCTCCAGTTCAGGGCAGCCCGGCTGCGGGCCCCCAGCCGGCCGAGGTGCCCGTGCAGGGTCCGGGAGTCGTCCGCAGCACCGCCAGGGGTGCTGTGGTGGGAACAGCCGCTGGCGCAATCGCCGGCAACACCGGCCGGGGTGCTCTGGCGGGGGCTGCCGGGGGAGCCATCCTGGGCACGGCTCGCGTGGGCGATCAGCGCCGGGCCCAGCAGCAGGTGTCCAATGACTGGGCTCGCCAGCAGCTGATTCGGGAGGCGGAACAGCAGCAGCTCCTCAACTATCGCCGTCAGATCTTCAATCGCGCCGTTACCGCCTGCATGGAGGGCCGGGGCTACAGCGTGAGTTAGTCACCGAGCCGCATCTGCGGTCAACGCGTGCCTGATGTCAAAAACTGCGTGCAAAACCGCGGTTGATCGGGCTTCCTTTGGCCGATCGTCTGCAACCGTGCCGAAAGCCTGTCGATGCGCCATTCTGATTCGATCCGGCCCCAGCTCCCCACATGTTGCGCCGCCTGTGTTCCGGTCTCCTTGCCCTTCCCCTGCTGCTGGGATCCTCCCCTGCCCGTGCGATCGACCGGGTTGAACTGCAGCTTCCCCTGCTGGAGGTGAGTTTCACGGTGAGCCTGCGGGAGCTGGAGGATCCCGCAGCGCTCTGGCAGGGTGACAGCGATCTGGCCGAACTCAACCGGGCCAGCAGTGGTGCCGTTGGCCGGCAATTGCAGCGGGTGTTCAACACGCCGCTGCCGGTGCAGACCAGGAACGTGGTGGGCCAGGTGGTGGGCACCCCGTTGCTGGAGCAGGCCCTGCTGGCCGCCACCACCCTCGGCCGCGTGAACGGGGTGTCCAAGGATCTCAGCGGCAGCGATCTCTCACTGGCCCTGGAGCGGGCCAGTGCCGCAGGCGATCTCACCCTGCTCACCGTCCTGCGGGCCTTGCCCGGGGAGTCGGTGACGGTGGATCTGCCCCATGCCGTCGGTGCCCTGCAGCGGATGGTGGCCCAGCGCCGGCAGGCCGAAGCCGTGCTGGCCAGCACCCCGGCTGCCTCCCTGGCTCCGGCTGCCCTGCGCCCGGGCCCCCTGCCGGTGCGCCGCAGTGAACTTCAGGTGCCAGCGTCACACCGTGGCGCGCCCCTGGATGTGGTGGTGATCGAGCCCGAGCGCGATGGCCGGGGACGGGTGGTGCTGATTTCCCATGGGCTCTGGGACAGCCCGGAGAGCTTTGAAGGCTGGGCGCGTCACCTGGCCAGCCATGGCTACCGGGTGGTGTTGCCACGCCATCCCGGCAGCGACAGCAGCCAGCAGGAGGCGATGCTCACCGGCAAGGTGCCGCCCCCCAGTCCCGAGGAGTTGCGCTTTCGCCCCCTCGACGTGTCGGCCACGATCGATGGCCTGGGCGTTTCCGAGGTGGTGATGATCGGCCATTCCTGGGGTGCCACCACGGCCTTGCAGGTGGCCGGGGTTCAGCCCAGTTCCAACCTCCTGCAGCAGCGCTGCCGCGATCTCAACGACCCGGAGCGCAACCTCAGCTGGGTGCTGCAGTGCAGCTTCCTCAGTGCTGCCGATCGCGCCGGTCTGGCCGATGGCCGGGTGCGGGCGGTGGTGGCCGTGAGTCCGCCCATGAGCCTGCTGTTCGACTACGGCGCAGTCCAGAACATGCGCGCCCGGGCCCTTCTGGTGACCGGCAGCAGGGACTGGGTGGTGAGTCCGGATCCGGAGGCGCTCGTGCCTGGCCAGCGGGCCCGGACCCTCGGCCACCAGCTGGTGCTGGCGGATGGCGGCGACCACTTCAACCTGCGGGCCCCCGCCGATGGCGACGGGGGTCCCCTGCGGGCCCTGCTGCTGGTGTGGACCAATGCCGCCTTCGCCGCTGGGCCGCAGGTGGCACCGGGCCCCCAGGCCAAGCCGTTGTTGCCGCCGGGGGGCTGGGGGAACGACCGGATTCCCCTGGTGCTGGTGCCCTGAATGTGGGCATTTGTGAACGGAGACGCTGTGGGCTGATCCCCGCTGTTTCGCCTTAAAACCCCTTGACAACAGGCGCTCTGACCCTGATGAGGCGGAGCCAGTGCGGACATCCGCCAGCTGGATGCGCATCTGAGATCAGGGTTTGCCGCTATGCATGAAGCCAACCGCCTGCGCTGTTGACGTTCCAGGAGCGATCGGTGCCTTCCATGGCTGGTCATTACGTTCTGCACCTGCACCTGCACGGGCTGTTGCGATCCCGTGACCTCGAACTGGGCCGCGATGCGGACACCGGGGGGCAGACCACCTATGTGCTCGAACTGGCCCGGGCCCTGGCGAATCGTCCCGAGGTGGATCGGGTGGAGGTGGTCACCCGTCTGATCCGCGACCGGAGGGTCGCCATGGACTACGCCCAGGCCAGCGAGCCGATCACCTGTGGCGCCAGCATCGAGCGGATTCCCTTCGGTCCGCCCCGCTACCTGCGCAAGGAGCTGCTCTGGCCCCATCTCGATGAGCTGGCGGATGCGCTGAGCGAGCGGCTGCTGGCCCAACCGCGGCTGCCGGACTGGATTCATGCCCACTACGCCGATGCCGGCTATGTCGGGGCCCTGCTGCGTCGCCGGCTGGGCATCCCCCTGGTGTTCACGGGCCATTCCCTGGGCCGGGAAAAGCGTCGCCGGCTGATGGCCGCAGGCCTGGAGGTGGGTCAGATCGAGCAGCAGTACGCCATGGCCCAGCGCATCGATGCCGAGGAGCTGGCCCTGGCCCATGCCCATCTGGTGGTCACCAGCACGGCCCAGGAGCGCGACCGCCAGTACAGCCGATATGGCCGCTTCCGGCCCGAACTCGCCCAGGTGCTCCCTCCCGGCGTGGACAGCCGCCAGTTCCATCCGCCCCAGGCCGGTGTGGAGGAAGGGGCGGTCGCCCAGTTGATGGGGCCTTTCCTGCGTGACCCCACCAAGCCGCCGGTGCTCGCCATCTGCCGTGCTGATCACCGCAAGAACATCCCTGCCCTGGTGGAGGTGTTCGGCCGTTCCGTGAACCTCCGCCAGAACCACAATCTCGTGCTGGTGCTCGGATGCCGGGAGGATCCCCGCCAGCTCGACAAGGCCCAGCGGGAGGTGTTCCAGCAGGTGTTCGAACTGGTGGATCGCTTTGATCTCTACGGCCACATCGCCTATCCCAAGCAGCACCAGCGCCAGCAGATTCCGCAGATCTATCGCTGGGCCTCCAGGCTGGGGGGCGTGTTCGTCAATCCTGCCCTCACCGAACCGTTCGGGCTCACCCTGCTGGAGGCCGCCGCCTGCGGCCTGCCGGTGGTGGCCACCGACGATGGCGGGCCGCGGGACATCCTGGCCCGATGTGACAACGGGCTCCTGGTGGATGTGTCCGATCTGGATGCCCTCCAGACGGGCATCGAGGAGGCCCTTGCCCAGCCGGCGCAGTGGCGCCGCTGGCGTGACAACGGCATCGAGGCGGTGAGCCGCCACTTCAGCTGGGATGCCCATGTGGCCCACTACCTGGGGGCGGCCCGGCTGGGCTGTCTCGAGGCGGCCCGTCAGCGCCCTGCCCTCTGGTTCCGCAACGGCGGTGATCCCCTCGACCTGCCCACCCCCGCCGTGCAGGTTTCTGCCCCCAGGCGCCTGCTCGTGCTCGATCTCGATGCCAGCCTGGCGGCCCCCGACCTCCCCAGTCTTGCCGAGCTGCGCCGGCGGCTCAGCGCCGACCCCGACCTGGCGATCGGTGTGGTCACGGGCCGCGGCTTCAAGTCGGCCCGCCACCGCTTCTCTGAGCTGCATCTTCCCGATCCCTGCCTCTGGATCACCCAGTCCGGCACGGAGATCCACACCAGCACTGCCGAGGGGAACCAGGCTGACCTGCATTGGCAGGCCCAGATCGGCAGCCACTGGCACCGGGACGCGGTGGAAGCGGCGATGGCAGAGCTGGAGCCGCGGCTCCACCGCCAGCCGGAGACGGATCAGGGCCCGTTCAAGGTGAGTTACGTGCTCACCGAGCCTGACCAGGGCATCCTGCCCGTGGTGCGTCAGACCCTGCGCAGCCATCGCCTGATGGCCCGCCCCCATCTCTTCCATCACTGTTACCTGGACGTGCTGCCCCTCACGGCCTCCAAGACCGAGGCCCTGCGCTACATGGCCCTGCGCTGGCACCTGCCGATCGAGGCGATCCTGGTGGAAGCCAGCCAGCAGGGGGACGGTGAGTTGCTGCGGGGACTCTCGCTCGGCGTCGTTCCGCAGGATCACGACCCGGCGCTGGAGGGATTGCGACAGCACAGGCGGGTGTTCTTCTCCAGCCGGCCGCAGGCCTGGGGCCTGCTGGACGGTCTTGACCACCACCGCTTCCTGCGCAGGCCGTCGGGATCCCAGCCCCTGGCTGTTCAGTAGAAGGAGCGAAGGTCCTCGTTGCTCTGCTCGCGGCGAGGGTCCCATTCCCCGCCGGGGCTTTCAGCCAGCGATTCGCTGCCGTAATGGGGGTTGCTGTCGGGCATCCAGTAGCTGAGGTCCTCATGCCAGAACAGCCGTCCCGGCAGCTGGCTGGCACTGAGGTCGGTGCGGGTCATGGCTGCCAGCAGCTGGGTGAACTCCACCGGGGTGAGATCGGTGTCGATGTCCTCGCCGGCGATCTGCAGCAACTCCGGCAGCTGGGACAGGGTGGTGGGTTGGATGAGCTTGCTGAACACCTTCTGGAACACCTCCCGCTGGCGCTCCATCCGGCCGATGTCCCCCATCTCGTCATTGCGGAAGCGCAGGTAGCCGAGCAGGTCCTCACCCCTGAGCAGCTGGCGTCCGGGGTAGAGATCGATGTAGAGATCCTGGCGGGAATCCACGTAGTACATGCGCTTGGGCACATCCACCTCGATGCCGCCCAGGGCGTCGGCCACCCGCTCCACAGCCCGCATGTTCACCTTGAGATGTCGCTTGATCGGAGCGTTCAGCAGATCACTCAGTTCCTGTTTGGCCGCGTCCATGCCGCCGAAGGCGTAGAGGGCGTTGGCCTTGAGCACCCCGAAGCGCTCCGACTCGATGAAGGTGTCTCTGGGCACCTGGAGAAGGCTGGTGGCGTCGTCCTTGACCGCCACGGTGAACATCACATCGGTGTTGTATCCCACCTTGTCCAGGCCGATCACCAGGATCTGCGTGTTGCCGATGCCGGCAAGGGGGTGGCCCACTTTGCCGATCAGCCCAGGGCCGTGCTGCAGGGCCGCCATGGCCCCGTTCAGGACCGTGGGGATGGGCCCGGTGATGCCGTAACCCAGGACCAGGCCCAGAACGAAGGTGAGCAGCGGGATCCTGCGCTGGAGCGGAGTGCTCGACTTGGCTGGTGCCGGGCGCCCGGCACCAGCGCCGGTCTCGTTGCTCCCACCCGGGGTTGCCGTGCCACCGTCCACAGCCTGGGGCCGGCGGCGGGGAGCGCGGCCGCCACGGCGGAGGGGGAAACGGGGCTGGGGTTGGGCCTGGCTCATGGCGAGTCCTGCTGGCGGCACCATAAGGGTCCTGGCCAGGCCGCACCAGGGGTCAGTCGGCCAGTACCCGCACCTGGCCCGCGGCCCGGTCGGCCCTGGCCCGCGCCTCCGCTTCGCTGCCGGCCCGGGCCAGGGCCACCCCCATGCGGCGCTGGGGCCGGGCCTCCGGTTTGCCGAACAGCAACACCTGGGTGTCCGGCTCCACCAGCGCCTCGGCCACGCCGCTGTAGCGCACCGGTGATCCGGCCCGCTCCGCCAGGATCACCCGGCTGGCGGCGTGCCCGAGGCTGCGAATGTCCGGGATCGGCAGCCCCAGCACCGCCCGCAGGTGCAGGTCGAACTCGCTCAGGTTCTGACCCACCAGGGTGACCAGGCCGGTGTCGTGGGGCCTGGGCGACAGCTCAGAGAACACCACCTCCTCCTGGCCGGCAGGGCCGCAGAGGAAGAATTCCACGCCAAACAGGCCGGCACCCCCCAGGTTGTCGGTGATGGTCTGGGCCATGGCCTGGGCGGCGGCCAGCTGGGCGCTGCCGATGCGGGCGGGTTGCCAGCTGCACTGGTAATCGCCGCGCTCCTGCAGGTGGCCGATCGGCGGACAGAACAGGGTGGGCCCTTGCCACTGCTTCACCGTGAGCAGGGTGATCTCCAGCTCAAACTGCAGGAATTCCTCCACGATCACCCGGGCCCCGGCGCCCCGGGCGCCGGCCATCGCGGCCTCCCAGGCGGCGGCGATGCCATCCGGCCCCGGCACCACGCTCTGGCCCTTCCCCGAGGAGCTCATCACCGGTTTCACCACCACGGGCCAGCCCAGGGGCGCCGCCGCGGCGGCCAGCTGCTCGGCACTTTCGGCATAGGCGAAGCGGGCGGTGCGCAGCCCCAGTTCCGAAGCGGCCAGATCGCGGATGCGATCGCGGTTCATCGTCACCGCCGTGGCCCGGGCGGTGGGGATCACGGTGAGGCCCTCGGCCTCCAGCTCCGCCAGGGCATCCACAGCCAGGGCCTCGATCTCCGGAATCACCAGATCCGGCCGGTGGCGGCGCACCACCCCCCTGAGGGCCTCGGCGTCGCCCATGACCACCACCTCGGCCAGATCGGCCACCTGCATGGCCGGGGCATCGGGGTACCGATCCACCGCGATCACCCGGCAGCCCAGCCGCTGGGCTGCGATCGCCACCTCCTTGCCCAGCTCACCGCTGCCCAGCAGCATCAGGGTTGGGGGGAAGGGTGAGGTCATGACGGCGGCACCTGGCTCTGCCGATCCTGCCCCAGGCCGGTGGGGCTGCTAAACAAGGCGGCAGCAGCGGCTGGAGAGGATGGCAGGGCTTGGCATGGAGGGGCCCCTGGCCCTGCGCACGGCCAGCGACGCCGCCGCCGGTCTGCCGTTCGGCCTGGACATCGCCACCCTGCAGAACGGCGTGCTGATCTACCTGGGCCTCTCCTCCCTGGCCTTTGTGCTGGTGTGGCTGGTGGGGTACCTGCGCAGCCGCTGACCAGGAGCTGGCCGCGCGTCAGGGGTGGGCCTCACTGTCCTGCAGGAGGGTGAGCTGGCGGACGGGCGGCTCTTCGCTCACGAAGCCATAGGCCTCGAACACAGCGGGATCGGGATGGGTGATCCGCTGGCCGTCGCTGCCCCGTTCCAGCCGGAAGCCCTCGTCCGCCATCCGCCGCATCAGGCCTGCGGCCTCCTCGAAGCGGGCCGCCATCGCCTCCAGGCTGGCGCAGTCGGCGGTGAGACCGGTTTCCCTCCAGGTGAAGTAGGCCATCGATCGGCGCTCCGGGTACGGGATGGGGGTGACTCGAGGTTGCCAGGCCTCAGGGCAGCAGCACCAGGCCGAGCAGCACCAGCACCAGGCTTGCACCCCAGAAGCGCAGCACCACCTGCTGTTCCGGCAGGCCCCCCAGCTCGAAGTGGTGGTGCAGCGGCGCCATGCGGAACAGGCGCCGTCCCTGGCCGGTGGCAGGGTTCTTGGTGGCCTTGAACACCCACACCTGCAGGATCACCGAGAGTGATTCAGCCAGGAACACCCCGCCCATCAGCAGCAGCGGCCAGAGGCTGTTGGAGAGCAGGGCCACCCCGCTCAGCGCGGCCCCCATCGCCAGCGAGCCCGTGTCGCCCATGAACAGACGGGCCGGATGGCGGTTGTGGGCCAGGAAGCCCAGCCAGCAGCCGGCCATGGCCGCACAGAAGGCGGCCATGGCCGGGTCGCCGCCATTGCCGCGCAGCATCAGCTGCAGGCCCATGCCGGTGAACACCACAGCGCCGCAGCCGGCCGCCAGGCCATCGAGGCCATCGGTGAGGTTGGTGGCGTTGCTCTCGGCCAGAAACACGAACAGGCCCAGGGGCCAGATCAGCAGGCCGAGGGGCAGGATCCAGCCCAGGGCCAGGGCCACATCGCCGGGGTTGGCCCCGCCGCCCAGCCACTGCCCCTGGCCGGCCCAGATCAGGAACAGCAGGGCGGCTCCGGCCTGCAGCAGCAACTTGCCCCGGGGCGTGAGCCCAGTGTTGGTGCGGCGGGTGAGGCTGCGCCAGTCGTCCACGGCCCCCACTGCCATGTAGGCCAGGGTCACGGCCGCCACCGCCAGGAGGCGGGGATCCGACGGGCTGGTCAGGCCGCCCACGATCACCCCCACCGGCACCACCAGCAGGCCGCCCATCGTGGGCGTGCCGGCCTTGCTGAGGTGACCCTGGGGACCCTCCTCCCGAATCACCTGGCCAAGTTTGAGCCGGCGCAGGCGGGGGACTCCCCAGGCGGTCACGGCCCAGCTGATCAGCCCAGCCACCAGCAGCGGCAGCGTGAGCATCGAATTGGCCACCGTGAGATCGCTGAGCAGGCAGCCAGCTACCAGTAGTCCTGTGAGAAGGGCCGCCGCCAGGCGGGGAGAAAAGGAGGGAGAGGTCACCAGCAGGGTCTGGGGCGTTCAGGGTCTGGAGCGCCCCCAGTCTCCCCGATGCGGGTGAAGCGGCAGGGAGGAGGTCAGTCCTCCCAGTTCTCTTCCTGGGGCTCATCGGCCTGGGTGTATTCCTCCTTCTCACCCATCAGTGCCGACAGCTCCTCTTCCTCCACGGTGCTCACGTCGGTGGCGGCGTTCTCCTCGTCGGCCACGAGCCGGCCACTCGACTCCAGCCAGCTGAGCAGGTCGGGCTCATCGCGCAGCGGAAGCACCGGCGCGGGCTCCTGGCGGTCGTAGCGGGTGAGGGAAGGATTCACCCCATCCAGGCGCGCGAGGCTGGTGGTGGAGAGATTGCTCATGCGTAGCGGCGTCCGTCAGGCTGCAGGGGTGTAGCGATCAGCGTGGCTGTGATCAACCTTGCCAATCAACCAACCTAGCTCGAACCCGTCGAAGCCCTCCTCCCTGGGCTGGTGGTGGGACCTGCTGCCCCTGTGGGCCCTGGCCCTGGGGCTCAGTGCCGCCCTGGTGGCCGCTGGCAAGCGCCTCTCCCAGCCGCTCACACCCGAGGGCCCCTGGGTGGGCCTCCTGGTGCTTGGGGTGCCGCTGCTGATGGGGCTGGTGCTGGCCGCTCGCTGGCGGTTCGCAGCTTCGCCGGGACACCCCGACAGGGGAGAATCAGGCGACTGAGCACTGGGAGTGCCTTGATGGGTCGGGCCAAGAAGGCTGTTCTCGCCTATTCCGGCGGGGTGGACACCAGCGTCTGCATCCCGTACCTGATGCAGGAGTGGGGCGTGGAGGAGGTGATCACCTTCGCCGCCGATCTGGGCCAGGGCGATGAACTGGAGCCGATCCGCCGGAAGGCGCTCGACTCCGGCGCCAGTCAGTCGATCGTGGGCGACCTGATCGAGCCCTTCATCACCGAATTCGCCTTCCCGGCGATCCGGGCCAACGCCCTCTATGAGGGCCGCTATCCCCTCAGCACGGCCCTGGCCCGGCCCCTGATCGCCCGCCGCCTGGTGGAGATCGCCCGGGAGGTGGGTGCCGATGCGGTAGCCCACGGCTGCACCGGCAAGGGCAACGACCAGGTGCGCTTCGATGTGGCCATCGGCGCCCTGGCCCCCGATCTGAAGGTGCTTACCCCGGCGCGGGAGTGGGGCATGAGCCGCGAGGAAACGATCGCCTACGGCGAGCGCTGCGGCATCCCCTCGCCGGTGAGCAAGAAATCGCCCTATTCGATCGACCTCAACCTGCTGGGCCGCTCGATCGAGGCCGGCCCGCTGGAGGATCCCAACGTGGAGCCGCCCGAGGAGATCTACGCCCTCACCGTGAGCGTGGAGGCAGCTCCCGACCAGGCCCAGGTGGTGGAGATCGGCTTCGAGCAGGGCAACCCCGTGAGCATCGATGGCGTGCGCCTCGATCCGGTGAGCCTGATCCGCCGCGCCAACGACCTGGCCGGCAGCCACGGCTTCGGCCGGCTCGACATGATCGAGAACCGGGTGGTGGGCATCAAGAGCCGGGAGATCTACGAAACCCCCGGTCTTCTGCTGCTGATCAGGGCCCACCAGGAGCTGGAGAGCCTCACCCTGGCGGCCGACGTGCTGCGCAGCAAGCGCCAGCTGGAGCAGCAGTGGGCTGATCTGGTGTATCAGGGCCTCTGGTTCGGCCCGCTCAAGGACGCGATCGATGGCTTCATCGAGCGCACCCAGGCCGCGGTGAACGGCAGTGTCAAGGTGAAGCTGCACAAGGGCAACGCCACCGTGGTGGGCCGCAGCAGCGCCAGCAACAGCCTCTACGTGCCCACCATGGCCACCTACGACGCCGGCGACCAGTTCGACCACCGCGCCGCCGAGGGTTTCATCTATGTGTGGGGTCTGCCCACCCGGCTGTGGGCCAACCGCCAGCGGCAGGCCTAGGCCGAACGGCGCAGGCCGAAGGCGTGTTTCAGGGCCCTGCTCAGGCGGGGCTGTTGCCGCGGTTCCGGCGGCAGGACGGGCAGGCTCAGGGGTGACCGTTGAGCCTGCAGCTGCAGGAGGTCGTGGCGCAGCTGCTGGGTTTCGTTGAGCAGCCGTTCGCGGTGGGCCAGCAGGGGTTCCATCCGCAGGGCGAAGCGGCGCTCAAAGATCTCGGGGAGCTCCTCAATCAGGTGTTTCATCGCGGCCAGCTCCTCGCGGGTGGCGGCCAGTTGCTGTTCCAGGGATTGCTGCCGCCAGCGCTCCTGATGGACAGAAAAAACCCCCTCGCCCCCCGTGTCGAGGGGAGGAGGGGACTGGGGGGTTCCGGCCGTCTGACCGCCCATCGGCGAACTGCCCGAATGCGTGGCCGCAACCATAGGCTCACCGCCAACGCAACGTCTGCTCAGACGGTGGCCGGTTCGGCAGCGGCGGGTTCGGCCACGTTGGCGGGACTGGAGCGGGGGGCGGGCAGGGGGCCGTCCTGCTTGACGGTGAGATAGCGGATCACGTCCTCGGACAGGCGCATGGCCCGCTCGAGGGGGGCCACCTGCTGGCCGTCACCGTTGTGGCTCAGTTGCACGTAGATGCCCTCGCGGTGCTTGGCAATCGTGTAGGCCAGGCGACGCTTGCCCCGCATCTGGCAGTCGAGCACCTCACCACCGGCCTCGAGCACGATGTCGCGGTACTTGGCCACATGGGTTTCCACCTCTTCCTCCGGGATGTCCGGACGAAGGATGTACATGGTTTCGTAATAGGGCTGCGTCATGGTCGCCTGTCTGATGAAGCCGCGGGGCGGCAGGAAGTGGGGCGTTGGCCAATGGGCTGCTAGCCCACCAGCGACGGATCAGCCAACCTATCGCAGCAGGCGTCAGTAGAGCTGCATGCGCACGGCCTGGGAGAGGCTGGGCACGTCCGCTTCCTGGCCCCGCAGGCTCTGCACCACGCCGAAGCCCACCAGCAGCAGGGCCGCCAGGAACACGGTGTTGCTGAGGGTGCGCAGGGCAAAGCCGATGCCCAGCGGTGCCAGCAGCACACGGAAGGCCAGCGACACCAGGACCAGCAGGATGTCCACCAGGATCGCCTGCAGCACGTTGAAGCGGATCAGGTAGGGCACCTTGGTGTTGCGCACCACCGCCAGGAACAGCACCAGGAACAGCACGAAGCCGCCGAAGGGCACCGCCTGCTGCAGCAGCAGCACGGGAAAGGCGGGCAGGCTCAGCCACTGCAGGGCCGGGAACAGGCCGAACAGGCTCTGGCCGAACGGCAGCGCATCGCTCCAGGGCAGCAGGTAGGCGAGGGCGGCCAGCAGGCGCTGCCAGATCGGGGGGCCTTGCATCGGGGCCGGGCGGCGGAAGGTTGCGCGTCCAGGCTAGTGAGCGCGCCGCTGCCCAGGCACGGCCCCAGACCTGCAGCCACCCCTCCAGCCCTCAGCTCTCCAGGGCCTGCAGGGCGGCACTGCGCATGGCAGCCACGGGCACCTCTGGGAGGCCGGTCCACAGCTTCAGGGCGGCGGCGCCCTGCTGCACCAGCATCTCCAGCCCGTCCACGGCCCGGCAGCCCCGTTCGGCCGCCGCCTGCAGCAGGGCGGTGGGCCTGGGGGTGTAGATGAGGTCGTAGACGGTGCAGCCGGCCGGCAGGCGCTCCAGCTGCCCGGGCAGGAGGGGGCAGCGCCGGGCGGCGTCCGGGTCGGTGCTGGAGGCCATGCCCACCGGGGTGGTGTTCACCAGCAGGTCGAGCTGGCCGAGGCGGGCGTCGAATGCGTCCCAGGCCAGGGGCTGCAGCTGGGGCGCCCAGCCGGCCCAGCTCCGGCAGAAGCTCTCCAGCGCCTGGGGCCGCCGGGCGGCCACGTCGATCCGGCCCAGCCCCAGCTCCACCAGGCCGGCCACCACCGCCCGGGCACTGCCGCCGCAGCCCAGCACCAGTGCCCGGGACCCCGCCCAGGCCGCCGGACCGCCCCGGCGCAGGGGCGCCAGAAAGCCCTCCACATCCGTGTTGGTGCCCAGCCAGCTGCCGTCGCCGCGGGGAACGAGGGTGTTCACCGCCCCCAGCCGCTCCGCCAGTGGGGTGAGCTCCCGGCACAGGGCCGCCACGGCCTGCTTGTGGGGCAGGGTCACGTTCAGGCCGCGGCAGTCCATGGCCGCCAGCCCCCGCACCACGCCGGCGAGCTCCCGGGCCGGTGCCGGCAGGGCCAGGTACACCCAGTCGAGGCCGAGGGCGGCCAGGGCGGCGTTGTGCATGGCCGGCGAGAGCGAATGGCGCACCGGATCGCCCAGCACACCCACCAGGGCGGTGTGGCCGGAGATGGGCTGGGCCATGGCTCGGGGCGGGCTGCTGGGGCGAACCGTAGAGCCGTGTTCGGCCCTGTTCGGGAACCACACCTCGCCCGGAACCGTCCCCGCTGTGGAGGATGCATCCACAGACATTTCATCCTGAGCAAGGAGTTCGGAACCCATGGGCAAGGTTGTTGGGATTGACCTCGGCACCACGAACAGCTGCGTGGCCGTAATGGAGGGCGGCAAGCCCACCGTGATCGCCAACGCCGAAGGGTTCCGCACCACCCCTTCGGTGGTGGCCTACACCAAGAACCAGGACCAGCTGGTGGGGCAGATCGCCAAGCGCCAGGCGGTGATGAATCCGGAGAACACCTTTTATTCGGTGAAGCGCTTCATCGGCCGTCGGGTGGATGAGGTGAACGAGGAATCGAAGGAAGTGAGCTACGGCGTGGAGAAGGCCGGCGCCAATGTGAAGGTGAAGTGCCCGGTGCTGGGCAAGCAGTTCGCCCCCGAGGAGGTGAGCGCCCAGGTGCTGCGCAAGTTGGCCGAGGACGCCGGCAAGTACCTCGGTGAAACGGTGACCCAGGCGGTGATCACCGTGCCCGCCTATTTCAACGACTCCCAGCGCCAGGCCACCAAGGACGCCGGCAAGATCGCCGGCCTCGAGGTGCTGCGCATCATCAACGAGCCCACCGCGGCGGCGCTGGCCTACGGCCTCGACAAGAAGAGCAACGAGCGCATCCTGGTGTTCGACCTGGGCGGCGGCACCTTCGACGTGTCGGTGCTGGAAGTGGGCGATGGGGTGTTTGAGGTGCTCTCCACCTCCGGCGACACCCACCTGGGCGGCGACGACTTCGACAAGGTGATCGTGGATCACCTGGCCGACACCTTCAAGGCCAACGAGGGCATCGACCTGCGCCAGGACAAGCAGGCCCTGCAGCGCCTCACCGAGGCGGCCGAGAAGGCCAAGATCGAGCTCTCCAGCGCCACCCAGAGTGAGATCAACCTGCCGTTCATCACGGCCACCCCCGAGGGCCCCAAGCACCTCGATCTCACCCTCACCCGCGCCAAGTTCGAGGAGCTGGCCTCCAAGCTGATCGATCGCTGCCGCGTGCCGGTGGAGCAGGCCCTCAAGGACGCCAAGCTCTCCTCCTCCGAGCTCGATGAGATCGTGATGGTGGGCGGCTCCACCCGCATTCCGGCCGTGCTGGAGCTGGTGAAGCGGATCACCGGCAAGGACCCCAACCAGACCGTGAACCCCGACGAGGTGGTGGCCGTGGGCGCCGCTATCCAGGGCGGTGTGCTCGCCGGCGAGGTGAAGGACATCCTGCTGCTGGACGTCACGCCGCTGTCGCTTGGCGTGGAGACCCTGGGTGGGGTGATGACCAAGATGATCCCCCGTAACACCACCATCCCCACCAAGAAGTCGGAGACCTACTCCACCGCTGTGGATGGCCAGACCAACGTGGAGATCCACGTGCTCCAGGGCGAGCGCGAGATGGCCAGCGACAACAAGTCGCTCGGCACCTTCCGCCTCGACGGCATCCCCCCGGCTCCCCGTGGCGTGCCCCAGATCGAAGTGACCTTCGACATCGACGCCAACGGCATCCTCAGCGTGACCGCCAAGGACAAGGGCAGCGGCAAGGAGCAGAGCATCTCGATCACCGGCGCCTCCACGCTCAGCGAGAACGAGGTGGACAAGATGGTGAAGGATGCCGAGGCCAACGCCGCTGCCGACAAGGAGAAGCGCGAGCGCATCGACCTCAAGAACCAGGCCGAAACCCTGATCTATCAGGCCGAGAAGCAGCTCGGTGAGCTGGGCGACAAGGTGGGCGCCGAGGACAAGGCCAAGGTGGAGAGCTCTGCCGCCAAGCTCAAGGAGGCGGTGCAGAAGGACGACTTCGACACCATGAAGAGCGAGCTGGAAACCCTCCAGCAGGCCCTCTATGCCGCCGGTGCCGCTGTGTACCAGCAGGCCGCTGGTGCCGAGGCCGCTGCCGGTGCCGCCCCCGGCGGCAATGGTGCCGGGGGCGCTGGCTCCAGCAGCAGCGACGACGTGATCGACGCTGAGTTCACCGAGAGCAAGTGAACGCCTGGCCCGCGGGCTGATTCTGATTCCCTCCCAGCCCCCCGACAGGGGGGCTTTTTGTTGGCCAGGGGCGGCTGGGGTCTGAGCTCAGCGGCCGGCCAGGATCTGGTCGCGGGCCCAGGCAGCGCTGGCCGGTGCCAGCAGCACGCCATTGCGGTAGTGACCGCTCACCAGCAGCAGCCCCGGTTCCAGCTGCTCGAGCACCGGCGCCGGCCGGCCCACGGGCCGGCAGCGCAGCCCCTGCCACTGGCGCACCACCTGGCCCCTCTCCAGCCAGGGGAGCTCTGCAGCTCCCCAGCTGCGCAGGTGGGCCAGGGCGGTGGCGCTGGGCCGATCGCCGGGCTCCAGGGTGGCCCCCAGCCAGAGGCGACGTCCACCTGGCAGGTCTGGCCGCGGCACCAGGTTGATGCCCCGCCACACCACCGCTCCCGGCCAGGGGCGTTGCCCCTGCTCCCATGGCGGGGTTTCGGCCAGCTCCAGCTCCAGCGCCTGGCCCAGCACCGGCTCCATCGGCAGCTGGTGGCCCAGGCCGGCCAGCAGGCCAGCACTGGCCAGGCCCGCACTGATCACCAGCCAGCTGGCCCTGGGGCAGGCTCCGCTGCGGCAGTGCAGCTGCCAGTCGCTGCCGCAGCGCTCCAGTGCCGTGACCGTATCGCGGCAGGTGCGCAGGCCGGCGGCGCGGGCTTCGCTCCAGAGGGCCTGCAGCACGGCCTGGGGATCGAGTTGGCCGTCGTCAGGGGAATGCAGACCCCCCAGGGCGGCGGCGGGCAGGGCCGGATACTGCTGGCGCAGCCAGGTGCGGTCGCGGCTGAGCAGGCTGATGCCCTGCTGCTGCCGCTGGGCCACCAGCAGCGCCTGGTGGCCCAGCTCCTCAGGGGTGGCGGCCAGCAGCAACAGGCCATCGCGGCGGTTCAGCCGGTGGCCCCGCGCCTGCAGGGTGTTCAGCCACTGCTGCCAGAGCCGATGGCTCTGTTGGCGCAGGCGCCAGCCACGGCCGCTCGAGCGGTGAAACACCTGGGCCATCAGCACGCCGAGGGCCGCCACGCTGCCGCTCTCCGCTGGGGTGGCCCGCTCGAGTTCAGGATCGATCAGCTCGACGGCCAGGCCGTGGTTGAGCAGCTCCCAGGCCACCGCCAGGCCCACCAGGCCGCCGCCCACGACCAGCACGGACTGGTGGACCGGTGGAGCGGCAGTGGTGGACCTGGCGGCCAGGGCCGGATCAGATCTGTTTGAGATCTTCCTGCACCTGCTGGGGCAGGATCTGGGCGTACTTGCCGAAGCCGCTGGCCACGGCGATGTAGGCCTTGCGCAGCTTCTCTCCGTCCTGCAGGCGGGCCGCCTCATCCAGATCGGCCAGGGCCGACTTCAGCTGGCTGGCCAGCTTGGTGGCCTCGGGTTGGTCGGCGGGCAGCAGCCGCTGGTTGATGTACAGCATCTGGCGGCTCACCTCCTGCATCGGACCATGGATCAGGTTGCGGGTGAAGGTCCAGTCGCGCTGGTTCACCAGGGCGGCCAGTTCGGGCAGGCGGTTGCGGGCCGCCAGGAAGCCCTCGGCCTGGCGCTCGATCACGGCGATGTCATCGGCGCTGAGGCTGGGGGGCTTGGCCTGGGCGCCGCTGCAGGCGGTGAGGCCGAAGCAGAGCACGGCGGCCAGGGCCAGCATCAGCAGCCGACGCAGGGGCTGAATCAGGCTGGTGGGGCGGTTGGATGCCGGCAGGAGCGTGGCCATCGGGATCGGCGGCGGCGGTTCTGGGGCTGACTTTATCGACGCTGCAGGCCCCGGGCCGGAGGCTTGTCGCCGCTTGCAATCCAGGGGAGCGGCGGCGCGGCGGATCGGGCGCTAAAACGGAGTGAGTATGAGTTGAGCCGATGCGGGAAGCCGTCGTGCCCCTGGCCGCGATCCGTCGCCCCCTGCAGCGGGTGCTCGATGAAGCCAAGGTGGCCGGGTTGATGGAGTCGATCGCCGCTGAGGGCCAGCGGGAGCCGATCGACGTGCTGGAGGTGGAGGGTGAGCTCTGGGGCTTCAACGGTTGCCACCGGGTGGCTGCCCACGAGCGCCTGGGCCGCACCACCATCCGCGCCCGGGTGCGGCGGGCCAACCGCGAGGTGCTACGCATGCATCTGATCTAGGTCGCGACGGAGAGCCCCTGATGTCCCCCTCCCCGGGCACGGCCATTGCCCCCGGCACAGCCACCGCCATCCTGCAGGTGATCTGCCCGGACCGCCCTGCCCTGGTGAGCGAGCTCTCCGGCTGGGTGGCGGCCAACGGCGGCAACATCCGCCATGCCGACCACCACACCGACCTGGGCGCTGGCCTGTTCCTCAGCCGCATCGAGTGGGCCCTCGAGGGCTTCGGACTGCCGCGCGAGGCGATCGTGCCGGCGGTGACGGCCCTGGCCGAGCGCCTGGGGGGTGAGGGCCAGGTGCACTTCTCCGATGAGCTGCCGCGGGTGGCGATTTTCGTGAGCAGGCAGGACCATTGCCTGGTGGATCTGCTCTGGCGCACCCGGGCCGGTGAGCTGCCGATGGCCGTGCCGCTGGTGGTGTCCAACCACCCGGACCTGCGCGAGCTGGCCGAGGGCTTCGGTGCCACCTACGCCCACGTGCCGGTGACGGCGGTGGGCAAGGAGCAGGCGGAGCAGGCCCAGCTGGCGCTGCTGGCCGACCACCGGATCGAGCTGGTGGTGCTGGCCAAATACATGCAGGTGCTCAGCCCTGGTTTCCTGGCGCAGTTCCGCGGCCCGGGCATGCAGGGGCATCAGGTGATCAACATCCACCACTCCTTTCTGCCGGCCTTCAAGGGCGCCCAGCCCTATCACCGGGCCTGGGAGCGGGGGGTGAAGCTGATCGGCGCCACCGCCCACTACGTGACCGAGGAGCTGGACGGCGGCCCGATCATCGAGCAGACCACCGTGCATGTGAGCCACCGCGATGAGGTGGAGGATCTGATCCGCAAGGGCCGTGACTGCGAGCGGCTGGCCCTGGCCCGGGCCCTGCGCCTGCACCTCAAGCGTCAGGTGATGGTGTATCGCGGACGGACGGCTGTTTTTGAGTGAGGCTCAGGCGTCATTGGCACATCTTCAAACGAAGAGGATATCGCTGCCACTGAGGTTGGAAACACCTTCAAGGAGGGCGATCAGCTCATCGCGGTTGCGACCGCCCGTGTCGAGCTTGCCATTGCCGTTGAGATCCCAGTAGAGGGAGAGATTGCCGCTCGATACGGTGAAGAGGTAGTTGGCGTTGCGCAGCTGGAGCTTGTCTTCTCCTGCGGTGAAATCCTTGATCCGGGCATAGTCGGCTGTGCCAAGATTTCGGCTGCTGCGGTCGTCGTAGAACACGCCGCGGCTGTCGCCCAGCACGAACACATCGGCTCCGGCGCCGCCGGTGAGAACGTCGATCTGACGGGCCCCCATCGCATTTGCTGTGGTGCCGCTAGCCAGCACACCGGAGAGACGATCGTTACCGATGCCGCCCGTGATGGTGTCGTTGCCGGTGGTTCCCCAGAGGATCTGATCGGTACTGGGTTCGGGCTCTGGCTCTGGCTGGGGATCCGTTGCTGGTGGCTCTGGATCGCTGCTTGTGGTGATGCCCAGCGCGAAGGGATCGGCCGTGCCTGCGTAATAAGGAGTGACCAGGGGCCGGCCTGCACACCACCGGCCAGGAGCAGGCCTGCTACATGGGGCGCGGCCATCGAGGTGCCGCTCAAATAGGCAAGCTGGCCATTCCTGTAGTACGAAAGCACGCTGACGCCTGGGGCGGCCAGGTCAACGTCGTCGACCTTGTCCCGACCGGTGACCTGGTCCCAGTTCGACCAGGATGCCATCCTGTATTGGCTGTCAACAGCTGAAATGGTGAACACATTGGGGTGATCACCTGCGGCAGCAGGGGAGTAATTATCGGCGTCCTTGCCGCTGTTGCCTGCAGCCACCGCCAGGCGAATACCCTGGCTGGCTGCGTTTTTCACAGCCGTATCGAGGGAGGAGCTGAATCCTCCGCCCAGGCTCATGTTGATCACCACCTTCTTCTTATCGAGGCCGTTGTTGTTGATCACGGCAACGGCATGGTTGATGGCATCGATGATTGATGAATAGCTGGCGCCGCCACCGCTGCTGTCGAACACCTTCAACGACACCACCTGGGCACCGGGGGCTACGCCCACTACCCCCTTGCCATTGGCCAGGGCGGCAATGGTGCCGGCCACATGGCTGCCGTGGCCATTGCCATCGGTGAAGGCCGTCTCGCCACTGACCCAGCTGCGGTGCCAGCTGTTGGTGCCGGCCAGGTTGAGATCGCCGGTGCTGCTGAGCACCCCGGAATCGATCACAAAGGCATAGGTGTCGCTGGCAAAATTGCCACGGGCGGAGATGTCGTCGCCCTGCCACACGGCCCGCACACCCCAGGGCAGGGTTTCGCCGCTGCCGGCGCTGCCGTCGCCGTAGTTGGTGAGCGCGGCGCTGCCGGTGGCCTGGGGCTGCAGGCTGGAGCTGGCGTTTGTGGAGCCGGGGATGGGAGGTTCCAGGAATACGGCTGCATCGGCCTCCACGCTCTGCACGCCACCGAGTGCCCGGAGGCGCCGGGCCTGCTGCTCGGTGATGCGCAGGGCAAAGCCGTTGAGCTGGTCGAACAGCAGGGTGGGCTGGCCATTCACCCCCAGGCTGCGCAGCAGTGCCTGGGCACGTTGGGACACACCGCCCTGCCCGGGGGCGTCATCGAGGAATACGACGAACTGGTGCACTGCCTCCGGTCCGCCAGGGAGGCCTGCGCTTGTCGGAGCTGGTCTCGCCGGCGCTGAAGATGGCGCTGAGCTGGCTGCTGGGATCCCCGACTGGGTCGCGCTTGCGTTGCTGCCTGGGGTTGCCCCGGGGGCCTGGATGGTTGATGGCACGAGGCCCCCTGCTGCCGGTGAGTCGGGGGCGATGCCAGCGGTGGGGCTCAGATCCTGGAGTGATTCATCCTTGCGGCGGTTTCCGGCGGCTTGCTGTTGCCAGGGCCAGGGCAGGGCGGTCACGACGTTGCAGATATCGCAATTTGTTCATTGTAAGCAGTTCTGCAGCGCCTGAGCCGCATGGTGCCGCAGTGTCGTCAACGGCAGTGGCCCCTCCAGGTGCTGCCACGGCAGCACGCGTTCCGGGCTCCAGCTGTTGTGGATCACCTCCTCCCAGGGGGGCGGTGCCTGCGGGGCTGAGCCGATCTCTTCCACCACCGCCCGGTAGGCCTGCTTCCAGCCCCCCAGGCTCTCGTGCCGGCCGCGGGCGGCGGCGATCACCGGGGCCAGGCGGCGGTCGCTGCGGGAGAGCAGGGCCTGGATCACGCTCCAGCCGTAGCTCTCGGGGCGCAGCTCGATGCCCTTGGGCTTGAGGCGTTTGGCCAGCAGTTTCAGGCGCTTCTCGGCTTCGGGGCGGACTCCCTGCCACTGGAACGGGGTGTGGGCCTTGGGCACGAAGGTGCTCACCCCCAGGCTCAGGCGCAGCCCGGGCGTGGCTTTTTTCAGGGCCAGCAGCAGGGCGGCGGTGGCCTCCACATCGGCCTCCTCCTCGGTGGGCAGCCCCACCATCCCGTAGAGCTTGAGGCCGGTGAGGCCTCCCTCCTTGGCGTAGCGGGCAGCGGCGTAGATCTCTTCCGTCGCGAGCTTCTTGTTCACCACCTGGCGCATGCGCTCGCTGCCGCTCTCGATGGCGATCGTGAGCGACTTGCTGCCCCGCTTGGCCAGGATCCGGCCGAGTTCCGGCGTCACGGTGGCGGCCCGCACCGAGCTCACGCTCACCCGCGTGCCGTCGAAGCGGTCCTGATCCAGCCAGGCCAGCAGGTCGGCGAACTGGGGGTGCTGGGTGACGGACGCCCCCAGCAGGCCCAGGCGCTGGGTGGCCGCCAGCCCCTTCTCCACCGCCGGGATCAGTCCGTCGTCGAGGGAGGGGGTGCGGAAGGGCAGGGTGAGGTAGCTGGCCAGGCAGAAGCGGCACAGCTCCGGACAGCTGCGCACCACCTCCACCATGTGGATCGAGGGCCAGGCCGCCTCGGGGGTGATCACCGTGGAGTGGCTGAGGGTGTTGCCGCGCCAGGTCTGCTTGGCCACCGTGGCGGGGACGCCGGCTTGCGTGGGCTCGACGGCCATCAGCCGGCCATCGGAGCCATAGCGGGGGGCGTAGAGGGAGGGGACATAGACGCCCGGAACGGTCGCCAGCCGCCGCAGCCGCTCGGCGCGGGGGGCTCCCCGGCACTCCTGCAGGGCTTCGACAAACGCCGGCAGCAACAGCTCACCGTCGCCCAGCAGCACCACATCGAAGAAGGGCGCCAGGGGCTCCGGGTTGGCGGTGAGCACGGGCCCGCCGCCGAACACAATCGGGTCGGCGTCGGCGCGCTCCGCTGCCCAGAGCGGAATGTGCTGCTGTTCGAGCAGATCGAGCAGCACCGGCCCATCGAGTTCCCAGCTGAGCGACAGGCCGAAGAGATCCAGCTGGCCGCCTCGACCCCGGCTGCCGCCATGGGGAGGATCGCTCCGGTCAGTGAACAGGCGGCGCACATCCACGTCCGGGCGCTGGGCCAGGGTGGCCCACACCACCTGAAAGCCCAGGCTGGTGATTCCCACCGAGTACGTGCTGGGGAAGGCCAGCACGGCCCGCAGCGCCCCAGGCTGGGACACGGCCGGCTGGAACAGCAGGGTTTCCTGGTTCAGCGGGAGACGCTGGCGAGGGGTCCTCTCCAGCGTCTCACCTGGGGCTGGCCTACTGGCCGATCAGGCTGCTGAGGGGGCCGATCAGGCCAGTGATGGCCGACATGGCCGTGCCGGCATCGGGCGTGCCGCCGCCACCGAAGGTGCTCAGCACCAGGTTGGCCGCGGTCTCGATCATCGGCCACTTGTCACCGGCCAGCGGGCGGATCACCGGGGCGGCCTTGTCCCAGACGGCCTTGAAGCCACCCATGGAGGCGATCGCGGCGCCCATGTTGCCGGCCTGCACCTCGCCCTCGCTCTGCTTGAGCAGGTCGAGCACAGGTGTCACGGCGGGAGCCAGGGCTGCCTGGCCGGTGGCTGTGGCCGCATCCTTGGCGGCCTCACCCACGCCGGTGGCGGCATCCTTGGTGGCGGAGCAACCGGCCAGGGCCAGGCTGCCGGCCGCCGTGAGCGCCAGGCCAGCACTGATCAAACGGGAAAGTCGCATGGTTGCTGTAGCAATGCGAACCAAAAATAGGAGGTGTTGGTGATTCGTCCAGTGCGGTGATCGCAGCTGCCCTGGACCGACACAAACGGCGCAGCCCCAATCCGTTCAGAGTTTGGGCTCCTGTTTGGGCTCCTGCAGGCGAGGCCGCAGTGGAACGCTGCGGGGATTCAGGCCCTGGGGTTTGGAACTGTCCGGCAGAGCCAGTCGGATCATCCGTTCGAACAGAGACTCCCGGGCGAGCAGGCGTGCCACCAGCACACTGCCCAGGCAGGCGCTCAGCACCGGCTTGAGCAGCAGCCACTGCTTGCTCAGGGCAAACACCAGAAACAGGGCCGTGATCGGTGTGCGGGCCGTGGCTGAGAGAAACGCCCCCATCCCCGCGAAGACCGCCGTATTGGGAGGGTTGATGCCGGTGAGTTCCACCAGCTCAACGGCCACCAGTCCCAGGGCGCCTCCGAGGGTGAGCATGGGTGCAAACAGGCCTCCAGGGGCTCCAACAGCGGCCGCCGCAGCTGTGGTGAAAAAGAGCACCAGCGCCACGGAAACCGCCATGGTGACGTCGATCTCAGCAGTGGCCACCGACAGCCGCACTCCCGCTTCGTTGACGAAGGCCTCGGGAAGCTGGCTGTCCAGCAGGCCCAGCAGCCCACCGGTCAGGCCCAGTTTCAAGGCCAACGACTGACGCCAGCGCTGGCTGAGGGCCTGCAACCACAGCAGGTAGCGGCAATAGAGCTCTGCGATCAGGGCCACCAGACCGCCCAGCCCGAACAACAGCACCAGGTCGATCGGCAGCACCTGCACATACACAAAAATGGAGCGCTTCAGGGAAAGTTCGCCACTGCTCAGCACGCTCGAGCTGTCCAGACCCAGCCCGGCCAGACCGAGCAGATCGGCCCCGATGTCGGCCCAGAAGGTGACGCCGGTCACGATCAGCATCACCATGGGCCGGGCACCCCGCAGCAGGGCCTCGATCGCATAGAAGAAGCCGCCGATCGGGGCGTTGAACACGGCGGTGATCCCGGCTCCCCCGCCTGCCGCCACGATGACCCGTTCAAAAGACTTGGGTGCCCTGAGCAGCCGGGCCAGGCTCCAGGCCACCGAGCTGCCCATCTGGATCGCCGGTCCGGATGGGCCGAGGGGCAGTCCGCTGCCGATGGCCAGGATGCCAGCCACCAGTTTCACCAGGGCGATGCGAAGACCGATCGGTACGGCCCGCCGTCGCAGAAACAGCATCACCTGGGTGATGCCCGAGCCGGAGGCTTCTGGGGCCAGGGTCTGCACCAGCAGCCCAGCCAGCAGCCCACCACTGGCCCCGAAGCCGGTGAGCACCAGCCATGGGGGATGGTCGGCCAGCAGACGGATCCGCCAGCTCCCCAGCGAACTGATGCCCAACTGGAAGATCAGCACTGTGCCGGCCGCCGCCAGACCGGTGAGGGCCAGTGCCAGGGCCACTGCCAGCCAGCGTTGGTCGAGCAGTTGGCGGATGGAACGCAGCTGGAGCCACTCCCCCTGCCACCCCCGCGTACTGTCCGGCTCAGGCAAGGGAATCACCTCTCCAGGTGGGCGGGGGCTTCAGGTCAGACCTCCGCCAGCACCTTCGCCTCCTCTTCGGCGCTCACCACCCGGCACTGGTCCTCGAAGCCCTCGATCTGGTCGAAGTTGAGGTAGCGGTAGAGCTCGGCGCCGTAGGGATCGATCTTCTCGGCGGCGATGGCCAGATACTCCTCCTTACTGGGGATGCGGCCCAGCTGGGCGCACACCGCCGCCAGTTCGGCGCTGCCCAGGTACACCTGGGCGCCGTTGCCGAGGCGGTTGTTGAAGTTGCGGGTGCTGGTGGAGAACACGGTGGTGTTGTCCTCCACCCGGGCCTGGTTGCCCATGCACAGCGAGCAGCCGGGCATCTCCATGCGCGAGCCGGCCGCCTCGAAGATCGCGTAGTAGCCCTCCTGCTTGAGCATTTCCTCGTCCATGCGGGTGGGGGGGCACACCCACAGGCGCGCGGTGTTCTCGCCCTGGCCCTGGAGCACGTTGGCGGCGGCGCGATAGTGGCCGATGTTGGTCATGCAGCTGCCGATGAATACCTCGTCGATGCGGTCGCCCGCCACCGCGCTCAGCGTTTTCACGTTGTCGGGGTCGTTGGGGCAGGCCAGGATCGGCTCGGTGATCTGGTCGAGGTCGATCTCGATCACGGCAGCGTATTCCGCATCGGCATCGGCTTCCATCAGCACCGGGTTGGCCAGCCAGGCCTCCATCGCCTGGATGCGGCGGGCCAGGGTGCGGGCATCGCCGTAGCCGCGGGCGATCATGTTCTTGAGCAGCGCCACGTTGCTGCGCAGGTATTCGCTCACCGTCTCCACCGAGAGCTTGATCGTGCTGCCGGCGCAGCTGCGCTCGGCGGTGGCGTCGGTGAGCTCAAAGGCCTGCTCCAGCTTCAGATCGGGCAGGCCCTCGATCTCCATGATCCGGCCGTTGAACACGTTCTTTTTGCCCTCCTTGTCCACGGTCAGCAGGCCCTGCTGGATGGCCACGTAGGGAATGGCATTCACCACGTCGCGCAGGGTGACGCCCGGCTGCAGGGAGCCTTTGAACTTCACCAGCACCGATTCGGGCATGTCGAGCGGCATGGCGCCGATGGCGGCGGCGAAGGCCACCAGGCCCGAGCCGGCGGGGAAGGAGATGCCCAGGGGGAAGCGGGTGTGGCTGTCGCCGCCGGTGCCGACGGTGTCGGGCAGGAGCATGCGGTTGAGCCAGCTGTGGATGATGCCGTCGCCGGGGCGCAGGGCCACGCCGCCGCGGGAGGCCATGAAGTCGGGCAGCTCGGCGTGGGTCTTGAGATCCACCGGCTTGGGATAGGCGGCGGTGTGGCAGAAGCTCTGCATCACCAGGTCGGCGGAAAAGCCCAGGCAGGCCAGCTCCTTCATCTCATCGCGGGTCATCGGCCCGGTGGTGTCCTGGGAGCCCACGGTGGTCATCAGCGGCTCGCAGCTGGTGCCGGGGCGCACGCCCGCCAGGCCGCAGGCCTTGCCCACCATCTTCTGGGCCAGGGTGTAGCCCTTGCCGGTGTCGGCCGGGGCCACCGGGCGGATGAAGAGATCGCTGGGCGGTAGCCCCAGCTTGGCGCGCACCTTGTCGGTGAGCGAGCGGCCGATCAGCAGGGGGATGCGGCCGCCGGCGCGCACCTCATCGGTGATCGTGCTGGGCTTGAGTTCGAAGCGGGCCACGATTGTGCCGGCATTCGGCTCACCGGCGGCGCGCTCGATCGTGCCGGCATAGGGCCGGATCGTGATCACTTCGCCCGAGTTGAGGGCCGTGACGTCGCATTCGATCGGCAGGGCGCCGGAATCCTCGGCGGTGTTGAAGAAGATCGGCGCGATCTTGCCGCCCAGGATCACGCCGCCGCTGCGCTTGTTGGGCACGTGGGGGATGTCGGTGCCGGTGTGCCAGAGCACCGAGTTGATCGCCGACTTGCGCGAGCTGCCCGTTCCCACCACATCGCCCACGTAGGCCACGGGGTGGCCTTTTTGCTTGAGCTGGGCGATCAGCTCCAGGCCGCCGGGCATGCGCGTCTCCAGCATTGCCTGGGCGTGCAGGGGGATGTCGGGCCGGGTGGTGGCGTGGGTGGCCGGGGAGAGGTCGTCGGTGTTGGTCTCGCCCTCCACCTTGAACACCGTGACCGTGATCTCCGCCGGCAGTTCGGGCTTGGCGGTGAACCACTCGGCGGCGGCCCAGCTGTCGACGACGCGCTTGGCATAGGCGTTGCTGTCCGCCAGCTCCAGCACGTCGTTGTAGGCGTCGTAGACGAGCAGGGTGCGGCTGAGGCCGGTGGCGGCGGCCTCGGCGATGGCCGGATCGCTGCTGGAGAGCAGTTCGATCAGGGCGCCCACGTTGTAGCCGCCGATCATCGTGGCCAGCAGATTCACGGCCTGCACCGGGCTCACCAGGGGGGAGGCGCTTTCGCCCTTGGCCACCGCCAGCAGCCAGCTGGCCTTCACGTAGGCCGCCTCATCCACGCCGGGGGGGATGCGCTCGCTCAGCAGCTCCAGCAAAAAGGCCTCCTCGCCGGCGGGCGGTGCGGCCAGCAGTTCGGTGAGGGCTGCGGCTTCGCCGGCGCTCAGCGGCAGGGCCGGCACCCCCAGCACCTCGCGCCCTGCGGCGGCGGCGCGGTAGTCGGCAAGGAACGGGCTGGCGGCCATCGCAATCCATACAGGCTGCCCCCATTGTTCTTGGCCGCGGGGCCGGCCGGTGGTGGCAACGGCTGCCGTTGGGCCGCTCACTAGGCTGAACCACCCCGACGCGGCACCCCAGGCAGCCCGAATTCCCATGCACGCCACCACCAGCGACCTCCATGTGGTGGAAACCAGGCCGCTGGTGCCGCCGGCGGTGCTGCACCGGGACCTGCCCCTCAGTGGCCGGGCCGCCAGCACGGTGCAGCAGGCTCGCCAGGCGATCCAGGCGATCCTGCATGGCCGCGACCAGCGGCTGCTGGTGATTGTCGGCCCCTGTTCGGTGCACGACGTGGCAGCGGCCCAGGAGTACGCCGCCTTCATCGCCGAGGCCAGAGAGCGCCACCGCGCCGAGCTGGAGGTGGTGATGCGCGTGTATTTCGAGAAACCGCGCACCACCGTGGGCTGGAAGGGGCTGATCAACGATCCCCACCTCGATGGCAGCTACGACATCAACACCGGCCTGCGCCGCGCCCGCGGGCTGCTGCTGCACGTGGCGGAGATGGGGCTGCCCGCCGCCACGGAACTGCTCGATCCGGTGGTGCCCCAGTACATCGCTGACCTGATCAGCTGGACGGCCATCGGCGCCCGCACCACCGAGAGCCAGACCCACCGGGAGATGGCCTCGGGCCTATCGATGCCGATCGGCTTCAAGAACGGCACCGACGGCAGCGTGGGCACCGCCATCAACGCTGTGGAGGCGGCGTCCCGTCCCCACCACTTCCTGGGCATCAACCGGGAGGGCTATGCCTCGATCATCACCACCACCGGCAATCCGGATGGCCATCTGGTGCTGCGGGGCGGCAAGCAGGGCAGCAACTACCATCCCGAGGCGATCGAACAGGCGGCCAGCGACCTGGCGGCGGCGGGGCTGCCCTGCCGGCTGATGGTGGACTGCAGCCACGGCAACTCCAACAAGGACTACCGGCGCCAGGCCGACGTGGCCGAACAGGTGGCGCAGCAGGTGGCAGCCGGCTCCCGCCACGTGATGGGGGTGATGCTGGAGAGCCACCTGGTGGCCGGCAACCAGAAGATCAGCGCCGACCTCAACCAACTCACCTATGGCCAGAGCGTCACCGATGCCTGCATCGACACGGCCACCACGGCCGAGGTGCTCGAGGGCCTGGCGGCGGCGGTGCGCAGCAGCACGGCCGCTGCGGTGATGGCCTGATTTAGCGGAGCTCGTTGAAGCCGGAATTGGCACTCCAATCACTCGAGTGCTAATCATTCAAAGGGCTTAATCAGGTGGCGATTTGCTGCTGTTGGCAACAAACTGTTCCTGCTGAACAGCATCCTGGGCCTGTCTCCATAGGTTTGATTCAGTTCAGTTGGAGGTCTGTAATGACCTATCTGCTGCAGTTCTGTGGGCTCTCGGATCCGTTGGAATTGTTCCATCTGGAGCAGTGTCATCCCGATCCGGGCAACGGCCCCGCCTTCGCTGGCTTCCGGCCCTTTCAGCTCGATGACCTGCTCGGTTGGGGCCAGCGCATCGGCCATCAGCGCCACTGGGATCTGGAGGCCATTCACCAGGCCGTGGTGCAGACCTGGATGGAACGGGCGGATCTGATCCGCCAGTGGCAGCTGCGCTTGAAGGAGGAGCCCGCCGATCGCCTGCTCGTGGCTGGACTGGGCACCACCCACGACTGGGGGCAGCGCTGCGAAATCCTGCTGAGGGCCTGAATCGCGCCGGGGTTCAGCCGATCCCGCTGCACTGCTGCCAGAGCCAGGCCACCCCCAGCGGCACGCTGAGGTTGTCGATGCCGCCCACGGCCAGCTGCTCCAGCAGGGTGGCCGCCGCGGCGATTGCCAGCAGCTGGGGCCAGGTGGGCCCTCCCACCGCCAGGCTCAGGCCCGCCAGCACGAGCAGGCTGGCAGCGGCCATGGTGGCGGTGCCCAGGAGGGAGCGCCTCTGGCCCAGCACCTGCCAGCTGGCCGACGGCCACAGCGGCCCCACCAGGCCGGCCAGGCCATCACCCAGCGCCATCACCAGTACCCCGGCGGCCACCGTGGCCGGCTGGCCGGGCCAGAACTGCCAGAGCAGCAGGGTGATCGAGGCGCCATAGGCCACGGTGCCGTAGCTGGCGCGGCCCACGTCCTCCACGGCCGGCAGCACCCGCAGCCGGTGGTTCAGGGCCGCCAGCAGGGTGATGGTGGCCGCCGCCGGGATGGCGATCCGGCGGTCGATGGCAAAGATCCAGGCGATCAGCACCACGGCACCGCTGCCGATGTGCACCAGCTTGCGGCTCCATTCCCGCTGGCCCTCACTTCCCTCGCCGTTCCAGCGTCGCCGCACCGCCATGGCGGCAGCGGCCAGCAGGGCAAGCCAGGCAGCCACGGCGGCGACGCCGATGAGTTGCCCGGGCCAGTCGAAAGCTGTTGTCGGAGCTGGGGTCAGGGGCCCGGCTCAGGCGGCTTGATGCAGGTTACTGAGCAGGCGCAGGCGCATGATCGCCTTGGCCTCGAGCTGGCGCACCCGCTCGCGGGACACATGGATCAGCCGGCCGATCTCCGCCAGGGTGAGCGGCTCGTGACCCTCCAGCCCGAAGCGCAGCTTGAGGATCGTCTGTTCCCGCTCGTTCAGCTGGGAGAGCCAGGAGCCGAGGTGTTCCTTCTGCAGCAGCCGGTCCATGCTGTCGAAGTGCTCACCGCTGGCGGGGTCGGCGATCAGTTCCCCAAGGGTGCTGCGGTCCTCGTCGCCGCGGGCATGGGCATCGAGGGAGGCGCAGGGGGCGCTCTGGGTCATCAGCTCCTCCAGCTCCTCGGGCCGCATGTCCAGGGCATGGGCCAGCTCCAGCCGGTTGGGCTGGCGGCCGAGGCGGTGCGAGAGCTCGCGGGTGACGCGCCGGATCTTGGAGAGCTTCTCGCTCACGTGGATCGGCAGGCGGATGGTGCGGGCGCTGTTGTCGATGGCCCGGGTCATGCCCTGGCGGATCCACCAGTAGGCGTAGGTGGAGAACTTGTAGCCCATGGCCGGATCGAACTTGTCGACGGCGCGCTCGAGGCCGATCGCCCCCTCCTGCACCAGATCCAGCAGCTCCAGGCCCTGGTTCTGGTATTTCTTCGCCACGCTCACCACGAGGCGCAGGTTCGCGGCCATCATCCGGTCACGGGCGCGCTGGGCCATGCGCAGCTTGCGCCGTTGCTGGGGGGTGAGGCTGTCGGCCGGCAGTTCGTGCAGTTTCTTGCCAGCCTGAACGTGATGCGCCAGCTCGATCTCCTCGGCGGGAGTGAGCAGGGGCACCCGGCCGATCGTGCTGAGGTACCAGCCGATGGAGTCGCTGCTCAGCCGCGTGGAGCCCCGGTTGGCCGCGGCCGTGCGCGCCGTTGAAGCGCTCTGGTTGAAACGCCCACGGCGATCGATGCGATCGACGCCGTCAGCGGATTGCTCAGGCGTCCCCACACCCAGGCCTCCAAATTAGATTTGGGCGGAACATAGCACCGCTGTGGGTTTTGGGTGTGTGTCATGGCGAAGATTTTCTGGTTTGCGCACAACTGCTGAGTTCGCCAAATCGCGAATGGCACCGGTATACCGAGTTTTGTGATCGTTGATGCTGTTGCGCTGTAAGGGCGGCAGATCAGCTGTTGGCTGCCACCAGTCCGCCGCGCCAGCGCTTCATCAACGCATCCTGGGCCAGCTGCCCCTCGCCCTCCTGCTGGCGCTGCTGGAACTGGCCTTCGCTGTCCATATGCCAGGCGCCGGGGTCGTTGAGGTAGAGAGCCAGCAGTTGCTCCACTTGGCCGCGGGCCTGGGGGTCCTCCACCGGGGCCACCGCCTCGACGCGGCGATTGAGGTTGCGGGGCATCCAGTCGGCACTGCCAATGAAGGCCTCCGGTTCGCCGGCATTGGCAAACCAGAACAGGCGGGAATGTTCCAGGAACCGGCCGATCACACTCACCACGGTGATCTGATCGCTGATCCCTGGAAGCCCGGGCCTGAGGCTGCACATGCCGCGCACCACCAGCTCGATCCGCACGCCGGCCTGGGAGGCCTGGTAGAGCAGGGCGATGATCGGTGGGTCCACCAGGGAATTCATCTTCGCGCGGATGTGGCCGCCGCGGCCGGCCAGGGAATGGCTGATTTCCCGGCAGATCAGCTCCTCCATTCCCCGGCGCAGGGTGACGGGCGCCACCAGCAGGCGGCGGAAGCTCTGCTGTTTGGAGAAGCCAGTGAGATAATTGAACAGTTCCACCAGGTCGGCCCCGTACTCCGGTCTGGCGGTGAGCAGGCCCAGGTCGGTGTAGAGGCTGGAGGTCTTGGAGTTGTAGTTGCCGGTGCCCACGTGCACATAGCTGCGCAGCAGCTGCTTCTCCCGCCGCACCACCAGGGTGATCTTGGTGTGGGTCTTGAGGCCGATCACCCCGTACACCACGTGCACGCCTGAGCGCTCGAGCTGGCGGGCCCACTGGATGTTGTTGTCCTCATCGAAGCGGGCCTTGAGCTCCACCAAAGCCATCACCTGCTTGCCGTTCTCGGCGGCACGGATCAGGGCCGCCACCACAGCCGAGTCCCTGGAGGTGCGGTAGAGGGTCATCTTGATGGCCAGCACGGCGGGGTCGTCGGCCGCCTGGTTGAGGAATTCCTCCACGGAGGTGGAGAACAGGTCGAAGGGGTGATGCAGCAGCACGTCCCCGCGACGCAGTACCGAGAAGATGCTCTCGAACTCCTCGGCCTTGAGGGAGCCGTCCTCCAGGTTGGTTTTCTGGGCCCGCACCAGGGCGGGGGCCGTGCGCCCCTTGAACGGTTTGTCCTTGAGCTGGGGCAGGGGGATGGCCAGCAGACCCATCAGGTCATCCAGGCCGAGGGGGCCGTTGATCCGGTAGACGTCCTCGGGTTCCACCGCCATGCCATCCATCAACAGCTGCACCACCGATTCGGGCATCTCATCGGTGACCTCCAGGCGCACCACCTCGCCGCCCCGCCGCCGCTTGCGCAGCCCTTCCTCGATGGCCTCCATCAGGTCGTCGGCTTCCAGGTCACGCAGCTCCAGGTCGGCGTCGCGGGTGATGCGGAAGAAGTAGTGGCCCTCCACCACCATGCCCGGGAACAGCAGGCCGAGGTTGAAGGCCACCACCTGCTCCAGCGGCACGGCGGTGAACATGGGACTGGGCTCCTTGCCGCTGAGGTTGGGTGGCACTTCCACGAACCGGGGCAGGATCTTCTGGGGCACCTTCACCCTTGCGAACTGTTGCTGACCGGTGCTGGGATCGCGCACCAGTACGGCCACATTCAGGCTGAGGTTGCTGATGAACGGGAAGGGGTGGGAGGGATCCACCGCCAGGGGCGTCAGCACCGGGAAGATGGCCGTGCGGAAGGTGTCATCCACCCACTGCCGCTGCTGGGAGTTGAGATTGGCGTAATCGATCAGCAGCGCGCCATATTCTGCCAGCTGGTTCTTGAGGGAATGGCGGTAGTGCTGTTGCTGCAGATCGAGCAGCGGTCTGAGCTTGGCCTGGATGGCCTCCAGTTGTTCCTGGGCCGTGCGTCCGTCGTCGCTGAGGGTGGCCACACCCGCTTCCTGCTGGCTCTTCAGGGAGGCGACCCTCACCATGAAGAACTCATCGAGGTTGTTGCTGAAGATGGCGCTGAATTTGGCCTGCTCCAGCAGCGGTGTGTGCTCGTTGAGCGCCTGGGCCAGCACGCGATAGTTGAATTCGATCCAGCTGAGTTCGCGGTTTATATAGAGTTCTGGCGAAACTTGAAGGGATTTCTCGCCACTTAGAACATCGGCGCAAAAATGTTCGTCCATGGCTGTTGTGGTGACTGCCGTCTTGGTGAAGGATGTTTCGGTGATGACTGCTTCGCTGCCCGCTTGCCAGGGGCTGCAGGACCGCCAATGGATTGACCGTAGCAATCATGCGGCCGGCCTACTGTGTTGGGGCTGCTTGACGGCTTCGGCGCTCGAGGTTTCGCCTGCCTCCTGCCACCAGTGCCCCTACTGCCACCAACAGCGCGGTTGCCATCCAGAAGGGACTGGTACGGCCAACAGTTTCGTAGGCCAGTCCGGCCAAGGGTGGACCGATGAAGCTGCCCAGGCTCTGCAGACCCTGCAGGCTGCCCAGAGCCGCTCCCTGGCCGCTGTCGCCCAGCCTCTGGGACACCAGGGCCCGCAGGCAGGGGGTGACCAGGCCGGTGCCCAGGGCCAGGCAGGCCACGGCCGGGAACACCAGCGCCCCGGCCTGGCCGGGGCGGGCCAGGGGCACCAGGGCGCAGCCGGCGATCACGAAACCGAGGCCCGCCATGGTGAGGCGCCATTCGCCGAAGCGCTTCACCAGCGGTCCGATCAGGCCGCCCTGCACCACCGTGGCCACCACGCCCACCACCAGGAAGGCGGCGCCGGCCAGCCCGGGCCCCCAGCCGAAGCGCTGCTTGAAATACAGCACCAGCACACCGGTGAAACCGCTGAAGGCCAGAAAAAACAGAAAGAAGGCGCTGCACAGGCGGCGCACCCGCGGGTTGCTGAACACCCGCGACAGCTGGGTGAAGGGCTGTAGTTCGCGTTTGCGCGGCAGGGGGATCCGGGCGGAGATGGGGTGGGTTTCCGGCAGCGCCACCAGCACCAGCACCAGGTTCATCACGGCGATCAGCACCGCGATCAGCAACGGCAGATTCACGTTCAGGCGGCCCAGCAGGCCCCCGAGCGCCGGGCCGAGGATGAAGCCCAGCCCGAAGGCCACACCGATCAGGCCGAAGGCCTTGGCCCGCTTCTCCGGTGGCGACACGTCGGCCAGCACGGCGGCCGCGGTGGCGGCGGTGCCGCCGCTGGCCCCATCCAGCAGCCGGCCGGCGAACAGCAGGGCCAGGGGCAGGCCGCTACCGGCGGCCCAGGGGATGGCACTCCAGTCGGTGGCGATCGTGGCGGCGAACACCGCCAGGCCCAGCACCGTGCCGGCCACGCACACGGCCATCACCGGCCGGCGGCCGTAGCGGTCGCTGAGGGCGCCGATCAGCGGCGTGGCCAGGAACTGGGCCACGGCGTAACTGCCGGTGAGCAGTCCCAGGGTGCGGCCGTCGTTGGTGAAGCCGGCCAGCAGGAAGGGCAGCAGCGGGAAGATCAGCGTCTCGCTCAGCCGATCATTGAGCAGGGTGAGGAAGGCGCAGAGGTAGACGGGTGGACCAGAGGCTGGACCAGAGGTAGGGCGCGACAGGCGCACGGCAGCTGCCCGGGGGTGCTGCCAGTCCAGCAAACGGCGGTGCGGCGGCGGGGGCAGCACTTAGGTTTTCAATCCGGGGTCGTGATGGGGAGCGCCACGCCATGGAGCCAGGTCTGGAGCCGCCCAGCCACCAGCCCAGTCAAGGGGATCTCAACCTCAGTCACCTCAGTTTGAGCCACCTCAACAGCCGTGGCGAGGTGCACATGGTGGATGTGGCGGGCAAGGCGGCCACGCTGCGCGAGGCGGTGGCCGAGGGCTACCTGGCCCTGAGCACCGGGGCCCTGGCCCTGGTGCGCGACGGGCGGGCCGGCAAGGGCGATGTGCTGGCGGTGGCACGGGTGGCGGCGATCCAGGCGGCCAAGCGCACTGCCGAGCTGATTCCCCTCTGCCATCCGCTGCCGCTCAGCGGGCTCGCGGTGGTGATCGCCGAGGCGCCGCTGCCCGATGGTTCGGGCCCGGGCCTGCGTTGTGAGGCCACGGTGCGCACCACCGGCCCCACGGGGGTGGAGATGGAGGCGCTCACCGCCGTGCAGGTGGGCCTGCTCACCCTCTACGACATGCTCAAGAGCGCCGATCGGGCGATGACGATCGGGCCGGTGCGGCTGCTGGAGAAGCGCGGCGGCCGCGGCGGCGACTGGCGCCATCCCGCGACGCCATCCCTGGCCGGGGGCGAGGACTCCGCAGGCCTGGCCAATGACTGAACCCTTCCCTCGCGAGGGTCTGCCCCTGGAGGAGGCGCGCCGCCGGGTGCTGGCCGCGCTCACGCCCTTGGCCGGCAGTGAGCGGCTGCCCCTGGCGGCCTGCCCGGGGCGGGTGAGCGCCGAGGCCTGCATCGCCTGCGAGGCGGTGCCGGGCTTCCGGGCCTCGATCATGGATGGCTACGCCATTGCCGATGCCAAGCCCCCGGCCGCGGGCACGGCCTGGCGGCTGGTGGGCCGCTCGGCCCCCGGTGCCCCCTTCTCCGGGGAGCTGGCCGGCGACGAGGCAATCCGCATTCTCACCGGTGCGCCCCTGCCCGAGGGGGCGGCGCGGGTGCTGCCCCAGGAACTGGTGCAGGTGGAGGGCGAGGGGCAGCACGGTGGCGAGGGGCTGCGGCTGGCGGGCGAGGCCGGCGCCAACCCCTGGATCCGGGCCGCCGATGAGGAGGCGGCGCCGGGCCAGGAGCTGCTGGCGGCCGGGGTGCGTCTGGGACCGGCCGACCTGGGCCGGCTGGCGGGCTGCGGCGTGGCGGCGCTGGCGGTGCGGCCGCGGCCGCGGATCGGCCTGCTGATCAGCGGCGACGAACTGGTGGCGGCAGGCGAACCCCGTGGCGCCGGTGCCATCTGGGAGAGCAACGGCACCCTGCTCACGGCCCTGCTGGCGCGGCTGGGCTACGGCGTGGCCGAGCGGCGGGTGGTGGCCGACGAGCCCGGGGCGCTGGCGGTGGCCCTGGAGCTGCTGGCGGCCGGTTGCGATGTGGTGGTGAGCACCGGCGGTGTGTCGGCCGGCGATGCCGACTGGATCCGGCCTCTTCTTGCCGAGCGCGGCACGGTGGACTTCTGGAAGCTGTTCCTCAAGCCCGGCCGGCCATTCGCCTTCGGCCAGCTGGGCGGGCGGCCGTTCTTCGCCCTGCCGGGCAATCCGGTGGCGGCGGCAATCACGGCGCTGCAGCTGCTCTGGCCGGCGCTGCAACTGCTGGAGGGGTCCGAACCGGAGCTGCTGCCGCGGTTGCCGGTGCGCCTGGCGGCCCCCCTGAAGCGCGGCGCCGGCCGGCCCGAGCTGTCCCGGGCCCGGCTGCGGGTGGGCGCGGACGGCGAGCTGCTGGCCGTGGTGGAGGGCAGCCAGGCCTCCTCGCGCATCGGATCGCTGCAGGGGGCCGACCTGCTGCTGGAGATCCCGGCCGAGCTGGGCAGCCTTGAGGCGGGTACGCGGCTGTGGGCGCAGCTGCTGCGTTTACCGGTGTTTTAACGGCTGCTCAGGTTGCTGTTGCGTTGGCCAACGGCGTGTTGCCCAGCACCCACTCGCCCACGCCGCTGCTCCATTCCCGCTTCCAGAAGGGGGCGTCCTGCTTCAGGGCTTCCAGCAGCTCCTGGCAGCAGCTCTGGGCCGGGCCGCGTCGGTCGGCCAGCACCGCCACCACCACGATCGCGTCGCCGCAGAGCACCAGACCCGTGCGGTGGCGCACCATCACCGCCGCCACCGGATGGCGGCGGGCGCAGGCGGCGGCCAGGCGCTGCAGCTGGCCCTCGGTCATCCCCGGGTAGTGCTCCAGCTCCAGGGCGTCGAGCGGTGCGCCGCTGGCGGTGCGGCCCCGCACCCGGCCGATGAACAGGCTGGTGGCGGCCGGCCCCTCGGCGCCGCCGGCCTGCAGCTGGGCCTGCCACTGCTCGAGCTGCTGGCACGGATCGATCGGGTCGGGGTGCAGGCTCACGCTCACGATCCCGGCTGGGCTGCTGTTGCTGGAGGGCATGGCGGGGGCAGGCGGCGTGGACTGGGGGCTGGCAGCGGATTCAGCCGCCGCTGATCGGCGGTAGGAAAGCCAGCTCGTCGCCTTCCGCCAGGGGTGTATGGGCCTCGGCGAACTGTTGGTTGATCGCCACCCGGATGCCCGCAGGGAGTTCTTCGCCGGCTGGCGTGGCCCCGGCCGGGGCGCCGGTGGCGGCCAGCCAGGCGCCGGCCAGATCCAGTTGCCGCCACAGCTCCAGCGGCGTGGCGGGGTTGGCGGCGGCGGCCACCTGCTGCTCGCTCCACCCCATCGCCTCGCGCAGGGCAGCGAACAGCCGCACCCGCACGGTTGGGGCGGCGGCCGGCGGATCGGCGGGCCCGGGCTGGGACGCAGACATCGGCAGCTGCGGTTGTGCCCCAGTCTGCAGCCCCCGCGCCGCCACAATGGTCGCCATGCCTGCGTTCGCCCCCGCGTGAGCCTCGCCATTGCCCTGCTCACGGTGTCGGACACGCGCACAACGGCCGACGACGCCAGCGGCGACGCCCTGCAGGCGCGGCTGGAGGCCGCTGGCCATCGGCTGCAGGGGCGGGCGATCGTGCCCGACGACCGCTACCGCATCCGGGCGGCCATCAGCCACTGGATCGCCGATCCGGCCGTGCAGGTGGTGATCAGCAGCGGCGGCACCGGCCTGGCCGGCCGCGATGGCACCCCTGAGGCGGTGGCGCCCTTGCTCGACAAGACCATCGACGGCTTCGGGGAGCTGTTCCGCGTGCTCTCCTTCGAGACGATCGGCACCAGCAGCCTGCAGAGCCGCTGCCTGGCGGGCGTGGCCAACGGCACCCTGGTCTTTGTGCTGCCCGGCTCGCTCGATGCGGTGCAGACCGCCTGGGACCGGCTGATCCGTGCCCAGCTCGACGCCAGTACCCGCCCCTGCAACCTCGTGCAACTGCTTCCCCGGCTGCGGGAATCTGCGGATCAGCCGGCGGGACGGGCCTGAGGTAACGATCGCCACCGGAGTCGGCCGGCCCGCCGGGAACACTGGTTCTGGTGGAACGCAAACGGCTCGGGGTGGCTGGGGTGGTGACGCTTCACAGCTGGCTGGTGGAGCAGCGGCGCCGTGGGCGGTCCGACCAGCCCAGCTTCCGGCACCTCCAGATGTCGGAGACCTGGCTGGGGGCGCTGCTGGGGCTGGCGAGTTGATGGATGGATTGCTCAGATGGGCTGATTCAGCCGCCCAGATAGGCCATCTCCGCGTGGGCCATCAGGGCGGAGCCGCCGTCGTCTGGGCTGTTGCGCTCCCAGGCCTCTTGGCGTTCCTCACTCCAGCGATCGGCTCGTCTACCCCAATGAACGGCGATCGCCTCGCCCAGGGCTTCGTCTGGGCAATCTGGCTGCAGCCAGGGCCGCAGGTCGAGGCCGCTGCCGGGGGCCGCGAACAGGCAGGTGTAGGCGATGCCGTCGGCGGTGACGCGCAGGCGGTTGCAGTCGCCGCAGAAAGGGGCACTTACCGAGGCCACCACGGCGAGGTGGGCCCCGCCGGCTTTGGGGTCGCGATCCCTGTAGCGCCAACGGCTGGCGGTGCCGTGGGCGGCGCGCCCCTGGGGCTCCAGCGGCCAGCGGGCTCCAATCCGCTCCACCATTTCTGCAGCGCTTAACACCGCCTCGGGTCGCCAGCCGTTGCGGTTGCCCACGTCCATGAATTCGATCAGGCGCAACTCCACATCCCGCTCGCGGGCCAGGGCCGCCAGGGGCAGCAGCTGGTCGTCGTTGGTGCCGCGTTGGATCACGGCATTGAGCTTGAGCGCCCCGCGGGCGGGTTCAAAGCCGGCGCTGCGGGCGTGCTCGATCGCTGCCAGCACTTTCGTCAGCAGTGCCGCGCCGCGCCGTTCCCGCTCCTGGGGATTGCCGCCGCCCACCCCGGTCATGCGGGCCACCGACGCGCCCGTGGTGCCATCAAGGCTGAGGGTGATCCGATCCAGACCGGCGGCGCGTAAAGCCCGGGCCCGCTCGGCGCTGAGCAGAACGCCATTGCTGGTGAGCGCGATCTCGCGCAGGCCGTGGCTTTCGGGTGCCAGAGCGCGCAGAGGTTGCACGGCGGCGATCAGCTCCTCGAGGCCGCCGTGCAGCAGCGGCTCGCCGCCGGTAAGGCGCAGGTTGCGGGCCCCCAGCGTCACTGCTGCCTCGATCACGCGAAGTCGCTGCGCCAGCGTCAGCAGGCCCGGCGGGTCCACCCCATCGGGCAGGCAGTAAGGGCAGGCCAGGTTGCAGCGGGCTGTGAGCGAGAGCCGCAGCACCCCCAGGGGTCGGTTGAGCTTGTCGGTGCCACGGGCCATTGCGGCCACGCTATGGCTCCCAGCCATGCGTTGGCGGGGCGCTTCTGGAGGGGGGGCTGGGCCGCTGTGAGAGCAGGGTGGAGGAGCAGGGATCGTTGGCAGGGGATACGGTCGGATGATCCGCCTCCGGCCGGTTCACGTTGCGGATGGCGCGGGGATCCAGGAACACCGTGTGGATTGTCTGTGTGGCCAGCCAGCCCTGCAAGCGACGTTCGCCGCGCTGCACCGCCGCTGCGAGATGACTGCACAACGGGGCGCTACTCGGGTAGACCCCCAGCAGCGGTTGTAGGCGCTCACCGTCGTGGGCCAGGTGGAGCTGGGTGGGGCTACCGGCGGCAGCTGGATGGTCTGCCGCCGCCAGCAGGGAGCGCAGGGCGGCAAGCGTGAGCTCCGGCATGTCCACCGGGCAGAGCAGCAGGCGCTCCTCGGGGTGCTGCCGCATCAGCCGGTGCAGGGCCAGAAGCGGGCCCTGGCAGGGCGGCGGTTCGATGAGGGGGGAGATCGGTGGCAGCAGGGGGCCCAGTCGCTGCGCCAGCGCCAGGTGGGCAGGGTGGCGGCTCAGCAAGGTCACCGGTGCTCCAAGTTGGCCCAGAAGCAGCAGCGTGCGCTCCAGCCAGGTGCCGCCCTTGGGGTGGGGAAGCAGCGCCTTGTCGCGCCCCATGCGCCGGCTCTCTCCACCGCTCAGCAGGCAGGCGCGCAGGGGCCTCATGGCGCTGGCTCCGCCGCGAGCAGTTCGAACTCCGCCAGGGCCCGCGGCAGGTTGCGGTGTTCGTGGCCGGGGTGGCTGAGCTTCACCAGCGCGAAGCGCTGCAGCTCGTTGAGCTGCTCCCAGCCTTCGTCGCGGAGGTGCAGGCCCAGCTGGGCGCAGGAGGCGGCCAACACCTCCGGCAGCTTGTGGACTTGCTGCCAGGGCTCCCCATCGGGCCGCGGCAGCTCCCTGGCCACTCCGGCGCTGAGGCTGGAGGTGCGCTTCAGCAGGTGCGCACGCATGGCTTCGATGGCGGCGGCATCGTCACCCCAGGCCAGCAGCTCGTTGCGCTCGGCTTCGGTCAGCTCGCTCCAGTGATGCAGCTTGAGCTTCACGCCGGCCAGATCGAGCTTGCGCCGCACCGCCATCGGGATGCAGCGCAGGTTGGCGGTGAAGTCGGCCTCGAAGCCGAAGCAGGTGCTGGCAAGGGAGGAAATCAGGGGAAAGGCCACCGCAACCCCGCTATTTTCCGTGGTCAGCTCTGCTCTGCGCCGACCAGGAGCGTGCCGGTAACAACTGCCACCATGACGGGCATTCCCGGCTTGGTCGAATGGCGCCATGGCCCATGACCTCAACAGTTCCGCCCTGGCCCAGTGTCCCTACTGCGGAGTGGGCTGCGGCCTGGAGATGAAACCCCCCGCCGATCCGCCGGCGGGCGGGCTCGACGGTGGCTGGACCGCCCGCGGCGACCGCCACCACCCCTCCTCGCTCGGCCAGGTGTGCGTGAAGGGGGCCACCGTGGGCGAGACCCTGCACCACAACCGCCTCACCACGCCCCTGTGGCGAGAACGCACCGATCAACCCTTCGGGCCGATCAGCTGGGAGCGAGCCTTCTCGATCCTGGTGGAGCGCATCCAGGCAACCCTCGCTAGCAAGGGCCCCCAGGCCCTGGCGATCTACGGCTCCGGCCAGTTCCTCACGGAGGATTACTACGCGGCCAACAAGCTGCTCAAGGGGGCCCTGGGCAGCAACAACTTCGATGCCAACTCGCGCCTGTGCATGAGTTCGGCGGTGGCGGGCTACGCCCGCAGCCTCGGCTCCGACGGCCCGCCCTGCTGCTACGACGACCTCGACCTGGCCGACCTGGTGCTGCTGATCGGCACCAACACCGCCGAGTGCCACCCGGTGCTGTTTCAGCGGCTGCTCAAGCGCCGGCGCAAGGGGGAAGGGCCGCGGCTGGTGGTGGTGGATCCCCGCGCCACCGCCACCAGCGATGCTGCCGATCTCCATCTGGCGATCGCCCCAGGCAGCGATCTGGCCCTGCTCTGTGGCCTGGGTCATCTGTTGCTGCAGCACGGTTCGCTGCGGCGTGGTGGTGTGGATCGGGCCTTCGTGGCCTCCCACACCGAGGGCTTCGCCGCGCTGGAGGTGCTCTGGCGGGCCTGGGATCCGGCGCGGGCCGCGGCGGTGTGCGGCATCGCTGAGGCCGACCTGCGCCAGCTGGCTGACTGGTGGTGTGAGGCCGCCGCGGCGTTGAGCCTCTGGTCGATGGGGGTGAACCAGAGCCGCGAGGGCACCGCCACCGTGGCCGGGATCTGCAACCTGCACCTGGTGAGCGGCCAGATCGGCCGGCCGGGCGCCGGGCCTTTCTCGCTCACCGGCCAGCCCAACGCCATGGGCGGCCGCGAAGTGGGCGGCCTGGCCCAGCTGCTGCCCGGCTACCGCACGGTGAGCGATCCGGGCCATCGGGCTGAAGTGGAGAGCCACTGGGGATTTGAAACCGGATCGATTGCCGCCGAGCCCGGCCTGGCGGTGTGGCAGCAGATCGAGGCGATGGAGCGGGGTGCGCTCGATCTCTGGTGGGTGGCGGCCACCAACCCGCTGGTGAGCATGCCCAGCCTCGATCGCGTGCGTGCGGCGGTGGCGAACTGTCCTCTGGTGGTGCTGAGCGAGGCCTATGCCGGCACCGAAACCGAGGCGGTGGCCCACCTGGTGCTGCCGGCGGCCCAGTGGAGCGAAAAGGAGGGGGTGATGGTGAACTCCGAGCGCCGCGTCACCCTCTGCCGCGCCTTTCGCGAGCTCCCCGGTGAGGCCCGGCCCGACTGGGCGATCTTCGCGGAACTGGGCCGGCGCCTGGGGTTTGGGCAGCAATTCGGCTGGCGTGACGCCGCTGCGGTGTACGCCGAGTTCGTGGCGCTCACCGCCGGCCGGCTGTGCGACAGCAGCGGCCTCAGCCACCAGCTCCTGGCCGGGCACGGCCCCCAGCAGTGGCCCTTTCCCGCCGGCACCGAACCCGGTGGCGGCCAGGCGCGGCTCTATGGCCCACCCTTGGCAACGGACGCGGCCTTTCCCGGAGCTGCTGCGGGCCACCGCTTCCCCACCCCCTCAGGCAAGGCCCGCCTCTGGGCCGACCCGCCCCTGGGCCTGGCCGAGCCCCCTGATGCCGCCTACCCGCTGGTGCTCACCGTGGGCCGGCTGCTCGGCCACTGGCACACCATGACCCGCACCGCCCATGTGGCCCGGGTGGCCAAGGCCCACCCTGAACCCTTGCTGGAGGTGCATCCCCACGATGCCGCCCGCGCCGGCCTGGGGGAGGGCGGTGAGGCCCAGGTGCGCTCCCGCCGCGGCGCCCTCAGGGTGAAGCTGCAGCTCACCGAGCGCATCCGCCCTGGCACCGTGTTCCTGCCGATGCACTGGGGCGCCTCCCAGGGGGAGCTGGCCTGCGAGGCCAACCGGCTGATGCACGAGCTGGGCTGTCCGATCTCCCAGCAGCCGGAATTGAAGGGGGCGGCGGTGGTGCTGGAGCCCGTGGAGGAGGGCGCGGTGCCATGACCCGCCTGGTGGTGCTCCAGCATCTGGAGCGGGAGGGGCCGGGCCTGTTTGCCATCGAGGCGGAACGCCGCGGCTGGCCCGTGCAGGTGGTGAGGCTCGACCTGGGCCAGCCCCTGCCCCAGCTGAAGCCCCACGACCTGCTGCTGGTGCTGGGCGGGCCGATGGGGGTGGGCGACCAGGGCGATCCTGCCTACCCCTGGCTGGAGGGGGAAGTGGAGCTGCTCCGCCAGGCCCTCGCCCGCCAGCAGCCGCTGATCGGCGTGTGCCTGGGGGCCCAGCTGCTGGCCCTGGCGGGCGGTGGCACGGCCATTCCCCTGCAGGTGGGCGAGCCGCCCCGCCCCCTGCGGGAGGTGGGTTTCGGGGCGATCAGCTGGTGTGTGGATCGGGTTCAGGATTCGGCTGCTGCCCAGTTGCTGCGGGGGCTGGCTGCCAGCGAACTGGTGCTGCACTGGCATGGCGATCGCTGTGTGCTGCCACCCGCCGCAGAACTGCTGGCCAGCAGCCTCCACTGCCGCGAGCAGGCCTTCCGCATCGGCGCCCGGGCGGTGGGGCTGCAGTTCCACGTGGAGGTTCAGCCCGAGCAGCTGGAGCTCTGGCTGGAGCAGGATCGCGATTTCGTTGTTGGTGCTCTCGGGCCAGGCGGCGTGCAGGCCATCCGCGCCGATGCTGAGCGCTGGGGAGCTCAGGTGGCCCGCCAGGGGGAGCGCTTGATCGCCAATCTCCTCGATCAGCTCACCACCGAGCAGCGCCCCGCCCGTGGCGACGCAGTTCAGTCCACGTCATGGGCGTAGCGGCGGTAGAGGAAGTCGAGGGCGTGGTTGCGCAGCTGGCCATAGCGGGGGTCGTCCTGGATGGCCTCGTAGCTCCTGGGCCGCCCGAACGGCACCTCGAGGATTTCGCCGATCGTGGCCGAGGGGCCGTTGGTCATCATCACGATCCGGTCGGCAAGGAACAGGGCCTCGTCGATGTCGTGGGTGATCATCAGCACCGTGGGCTTCTGCTCGCGCCAGATCGCCAGCAACTCCTCCTGCAGCTCCTCCTTGGTGATCGCATCGAGGGCGCCGAACGGTTCATCCAGCACCAGCACCGCCGGACTCACGGCCAGGGCCCGGGCGATCGCCACCCGCTGGCGCATGCCGCCGGAGAGCTGGCCCGGCCGTTTGGCGCGGGCCTCCATCAGTCCCACCATCTCCAGGTGATGGGCCACCACCTCGCGTCGGCTGCCGGTATCCAGTTCGCCACGGGCCGCTTTCACGGCCATCTCCACGTTCTGCCACACCGTGAGCCAGGGCAGCAGCGAGTAGTTCTGGAACACCACCATCCGGTCGGGCCCAGGCCGTTCGATCGGCGTGCCCTCCAGGGTCACGGCGCCGCTGCTGGGCTGGAGAAAGCCCGACACCATGTTGAGCAACGTGCTCTTGCCGCAGCCGGAGTGTCCGATCACGCAGAGGAATTCCCCCTGCCGCACCTGCAGGTTGATGTTGCGCAGGGCCTCGAACGGGCCGCGGCGGGTGTGGAACACCTGGCCCACATCCCGGAATTCCAGGAAGGGCTGGGCGGTGCTGGTGGGTCTGGTGGCGGGGGCAGGTGTGGCGGTGGTCATCGGCGGCTGATGGAGGCTTGTTGTTTGAGGCGGCGCTGCTCCTGGAGGAAATGGATCAGCTCGGCGCGCAGGTGGTAGTAGTCGGGGTGGTTCATCACGTTGAGCCGCTCCCGCGGTCGGGGCAGGGGCACGTCCACGATCCGGCCGATGCCGGCGGCAGGGCCGTTGCGCAGGCACACCACCCGGTCGGAGAGCAGCAGGGCCTCATCCACGTCGTGGGTCACCATCACGGTGGTGAGCTGCGACTCCTGGCAGATCTGCATCAGCTGCTGCTGCAGGTTGCCGCGGGTGAGGGCATCGAGGGCCCCGAACGGTTCATCCAGCAGCAGCAAGGTGGGCCGGATCGCCAAGGCCCGGGCGATCGCCACCCGCTGCTTCATGCCGCCGGAGAGTTCCGCCGGGAATGTCTGGGCAGCGCCGCTGAGATTCACCAGCTGGATGTTGCGCTCCACGATCTCGCGCCGCTCCGTTGGGCTGCGCTCGGGAAACACGGTGTCCACCGCCAGGGCGATGTTCTGGCGCACCGTGAGCCAGGGCAGCAGCGAATAGTTCTGGAACACCACCATCCGATCCGGCCCTGGATCGGTGACCTGGCGGCCGTTCATCAGGATGCCGCCCTCCGTGGCCTGGCTGAGGCCGGCCATCAGGTTGAGCAGGGTGCTTTTGCCGCAGCCGGAGTGACCGATCAGCGTGACGAATTCGCCTGCGCGGATGTCGAGGTTCACTCCCTCCAGAGCCACGTAACGGCCGCCGTCATCGAGGTTGAAAGTCTGGGTGACGGCATCAACGGTGAGCAGTCCGGTGGCCATCTCAGCTGGCCCCCTTGCTCACCTTGCGGCCCACCCAGGCCACCAGCCGATCGAGCAGCAGACCCACCACCCCAACGTAGAGGATGGCCAGGATGATCTGGCTGGAACTCGAGTCACCACCAGCATTGTAGGCGTCCCAGATGAAGTAGCCGATGCCGCCATCGGCCTTGAGCATCTCGGCGGCCACGATCGCCAGCCAGGCCAGACCCACGGCAATCCGCAGGCCTGTGAACACATAGGGCACGGTGGCCGGAATCACGATGTTGGTGATGTAGGCCCGCTTGCTCAGGCGCAGCACCCGGGCCACGTTGGTGTAGTCCTGGGGGATCTCCTGGATGCCCACGGCGGTATTGATGATGATCGGCCAGATCGCCGTGATGAAGATCACGAAGACAGCCGAGGTGTTGGCGTCCTGGAACACCATCAGTGAGATCGGGAACCAGGCCAGCGGTGGCACCGTGCGCAACACCTGCACCACCGGATCAAAGCCCTTGCCGGCGAAACGATTGAGGCCGAGAAACCCCCCCACGCTGATACCAACCAGTGCGGCCAGGCAATAGCCCACGGCCACCCGTTGCAGCGAGATCAGGATCTGCCAACCCAGCCCCTTGCTGGTGCCGCCGTCATCGAAGAACGGCTGGCTGATGTAGGGATCCCAGGTGTTGATCAGCACGTTGATCGGACCGGGTAGACGGGCCTGACCCAGGAGCGCTGAGAGGATCTGCCAGCACACCAGAAAGGCACCGATGCAGAGGATGTAAGGAAGGGCCTGCTTGAGCACAGGCAGGCTTGGACGCCTGCCACTGCGCTGCCGCCCTGGACCGAGCGTCGTGGTCATCGATTGGAATGGGAACGGGTGAGGTTGACGAGCTGACCGAGGAGGCCCGAATGAGCGACTTGCGATCTATTTGAGAGTTTTGAAGTTCAGGCTGGCCAGATAGCCCTTGGGATCTTCTGGATCAAACACCACGCCGTCGAAGAAGGTTTCCTTGCCACGGGAATCACTGGCGGGGATGGCCTGAGCCTGGCCGATGGCAGTAGCGGCCTCACGCCACAGATCGGAGCGGTTCACCTTGTCGATCAAGGCCTGGGTGTCGGTGCTCCGTGGCAGATAACCCCAGCGGATGTCCTCGGTGAGGAACCAGAGGTCGTGGCTCTTGTAGGGAAAGGAGTGGGAGTTCTGGTCACTCCAGAAGTGCATCTTCAGCGGAGTGTCCGTTACCGTGCGCCCGTCGCCGTAGTCGAAACTGCCGGCCAGACGAGGTTTGATGTCCTCCACACTGCACTTGAAATAACGATCCTTTGATGTGATGTCGCAAAGTTCATCAAGGTTGGCCGGGTCCTCGCACCAGATCTGGGCTTCCTGCACGGCCATCAGCATGGCTTTGGCGGCTTTGGGGTTTTTGTCCACCCAGTCGGAGCGCATGGAGAAGGCTTTTTCGGGATGGTCTTTCCACAGCTCGCCCGTGATGGCGCCGGTATACCCAAGCTTCTGATTCACGGTGCGCTGGTTCCAGGGCTCGCCCACGCAGAACGTGTCCATGGTGCCGGTCTGCATGTTGGCCACCATCTGGGCGGGGGGAACCACCACCAGGTCGGCGTCGGTGGCGGGATTCACATCGTTGGCTGCCAGCCAATAGCGCATCCACAGGTCGTGGGTGCCACCTGGGAAGGTCATGGCTGCCTTGAGCAGCTTGCCGCTGGCTTTTTTCCTGGCGGCAATAGCCTTGATCTTCGGATCCTTAATAGTGACCTTTTCGGCCAGGAATTCATTGGAGAGGGACAGGCCCTGGCCATTCACATTGAGCCGGGCCAGGATATACATCGGCAGTGGCTTCTGGCTCTTGGTGATCGAACCTGTGGTGAGCAGGTAGGGCATCGGCGTGAGAATGTGGGCACCATCGATGCCGCCACGCTCGCCCCCCAGCTCCAGGTTGTCGCGGGTTCCGGCCCAGGAGGTCTGCTTCACGACCTTCACATCGGGCATCCCGTACTTGGCGAAGAACCCCTTTTCCTTGGCGATGATCAGCGGCGAGGCATCGGTGAGGGCAATGAAGCCCAACGTGGCACCTGGAACCTCGGGGGCGTCGGCCCCCCCGCTGGCACCGCTGCTGGCTTGCATTTCGGGTTTCTTGCTGGGGCCTCCACAGGCAGCCAGCCAGACGGCACCCGCTGCGGAGCCGGCGGCGGTGAGCAGAAACTTGCGGCGCGAAAGATTGGACATGGGCGATGTGGAGCGGCGTGAAAGATGCCGGAGTGATGGAGAACTGCACTCCGGTCGGGCTCCACAACGAAGCGCACCGAACCGGCAAGGCGGATTGCCGGCGCACGAGCTGACCGACCCATCCAAAACACCACGCCGCCCCGTTGATTGTGAGTGGCGGTTGTTACCGATTGACCAATGTCTGGCGCAGCCGCTCACCGCTGCGGGCGGCCAGCAGCCCCCGGGCCTGGTCGAGGGCTGCGTCGAGCGTGTCGATCTGATCGGCCAGCCACAGGTAGGCCCCCAGGTTCCAGAGCAGAGGCCTGGCCAGCGGTCCCTCGCCCCGCAGTGCGGCCAGGGCCTGCCGCTGCCAGCTCTCCAGGTCCTCCCAGGCCACCTCCTCGCCGTGTAGGCCGTGGTCGCGGGGGTGCAGCAACAGCCGTTCCACCGACCCCTGCCGCAGGCGGGCCGTGATGCCGGCCCGGCTGGAGGGGAGGTCGGTGGAACCCTCCAGGCCCTTCACCGTGAGCACCTCGCTCTCGTTGGCGGCGCCCAGGGCTTCCCAGGCGCGCTTTTCGGTGGGCGGATGCACAAACCCGCTCACCAGCAGGTGCTCCCCTTGGTGCGGAGTCCAGAGCAGTTCCAGGCTGGCCACCGGCGGTCGCTTGCCGATCTCATCGCGGGCCGGCAGCAGGCGCTGGGCGGCGGGGAAGTGATCGGGCTGGTGGCTGAGGGCCAGGCCATGGAGATCCAGGCGCTCCTGCAGGACGGCCAGCGGCAGGCCGCGCCACTCGATGCCCAGGGCGGCGAACAGCTCCGCCAGGGTGACGCCGTACTTGACGGGCATCGGCGCGCCGCCGTGCAGCACCACGGGCACACCGCTGCTCGCCAGCACCAGAGCCAGCAGGGGCAGCAGGGGGGCGGTGCGGCTGCGGCCGTCGTAGGGCACGCCAAAGCTCAGGGCCCGTCTGCCCGGGGTGCGTAGCACTGGGCCGTGCTGGCGGTAGCTGTCGAGCATGCCGGCCAGTTCGATTGGCAGGGGGCGGCGAATGCGGTGGGCAATCAGAAAGGCGCCGAGCTGCGCCTCGCTCACCTGGCCCTGGAGCATCAGATCCATGGCGGTGCGGGCCTCCTCGCGGTTGAGGCCGGTGCTGGTGTGCTCGCCACTGCCCACCTTGCCGATCAGCTCGCGGAAACGGGCCCGCTCAGCGCCCAGCGCCCGCAGCTGCTGGTCCCGTCTCACGGCGATGGTTGGTAGCGGTTGCGACACGGACATCGGGCGCCTCGGCGCACAATTGGATGATCTCCTTGGGGAGATCATCCAGCACAGAAGTTCGCGCCGCTGGCATGGGCGCCACTTCTCTGGCTTTTGTTCCGGCGGCGTAGCTCTCATCGGCGCTTGCTCGGTACCCAGCGATCCCGCACCGGATTGGCTGGGGAATCCGACGTTCCCTTGTGCCCCTGGCTTGCGCCGATGACCCGTGCCTCTGTTGCTTCCCCGTTCACCCTCAGCAAGGTGGAACAGGCCAAGGCTGAGCTGTGTGGTCTCGACCTGGCACCCCGGCTCGAGCAACTCGGCCGTGAGGGCTGGGAGGCCCTCGATGAGGCCACCCTCACGATCCGGTTGAAGTGGCTGGGTATTTTTTTCCGGCCGGTCACCCCTGGCCGCTTCATGGTGCGGTTGCGGCTGCCCAACGGCGTGATCCGCGCCGAGCAGCTGGCGGTGCTGGCCGAGGCGATCGACCGCTGCGGCGAGCACGGCAGTGCCGATATCACCACCCGCCAGAACATCCAGCTGCGGGGCCTGCTGCTGGAGGACATGGCGCCGCTGCTGGCGGAGCTGGAGCGGGTGGGGCTCACCAGCCGTCAGTCCGGCCACGACAACCCGCGCAACATCACCGGCAACCCCCTGGCCGGCATCGACCCGGAGGAGTTCCTCGACACCCGGCCGCTGGTGGAGGCGATCCAGGCAGCGCTGCTGGGGCCTGAAGGGCCGCGCAACCTGCCCCGCAAGTTCAACGTGGCCGTGGGTGGTGCCCCCGACAGCTTTCTGCTGCACAACGACCTGGCCTTTCTCCCCGCCGAGCGCGACGGCGAGCTGGGTTTCACGGTGATGGTGGGCGGTTTCTTCTCGGCCCAGCGCAACGAACTGGCGATCCCCCTGGGGCTGTGGCTGCCGGCGGGTCAGCTCCCGGGCTTCACCCTGGCGGTGCTGCGCCACTTCGAGGCTGCTGGCAACCGCCAGCAGCGCAACAAGAGCCGGTTGATGTATCTGATCGACCAGCTCGGTCTGCAGAGCTACCGCCAGGCGGTGCTCAGCACCTGGGCAGCGGTGGCCACTGAGCTGGGGCCTGACCAGGCCGGTGACCCGGCCACTGCCGTGGCTCACGACGGCAGCCACCTGGTGACCCGGGCACCCCGAGACGGCCTGGGCGTGCAGCCCCAGAAGCAGGCGGGTCTGCACTGGGTGGGACTGCACGTGCCGATGGGGCGCCTGGATGCGGCGGTGATGCAGGAGCTGGCCGGGCTGGCCCGCACCTACGGCTCCGGCGAACTGCGCCTCACCGAGGCCCAGAACGCCCTGATCGTGAATGTGCCCGCAGCGCGCATCGAGGCCCTGCTGGCCGAGCCCCTGCTGCAGCGCTTCCGCCCCGATCCCTCACCCTTGCAGGCCGAGGCGGTGAGCTGCACCGGTAACGCCTACTGCAGCTTCGCCCTCATCCTCACCAAGGGCACGGCCCAGGCGGTGCTGGAGGAGCTGGAGCAACGGGTTGAGCTGCCCCACGCCGTGCGCATGCACTGGACCGGCTGCCCCAACGCCTGTGGCCAGCCCTACATGGGCCAGATCGGCCTGATGGGTGCCAAGGCCCGCAAGGATGGCCAGATGGTGGAAGCCGCCAAGATCTTCCTCGGCGGTTCGATGGACGCCGAGCCCAGGCTCGCCGAGCTGCACGACAAGGGCGTGCCCCTCAGCGACCTGCCGGATGTGCTCGAGCAGCTGCTGGTGGAGCGCTTCGGGGCCCGCCGCCGCGATCCGGCCATGGGGGCGGAGCGGTGAGCGCCCTCCTGGGTTGCCGTCTTCTAGCGTTTTCGAACTGCTGGCTCCCCATCGCCAGCGCCCTGCTGCGCCTCCCTCCCTCTGCCGTCTCCCTGGCGTGATCCCCCTGGCCGACGCTCAGCCCCGTCCCGCCGACCTTCCCAGCAGCCTTGATTCCAGCCGCTGGGCCTTTCTGCAGCGCCTGAGGCGGCTGGCCCAGCTGGATGTGGAGCCCTGGTTGCAGGCGATCGAGAGCGGCGCCGTGCCGCCCGAGGCCGATCTGCTCGCCGCCCTGGCCGGCCACTGGGCAGACGGGGCACCGCTGCGCCTGCTGCGCTGGTGGGCCTGCCAGAGCGAGCCCGATCCCCAGCTGCCCTTGCTGGTGGGGATCCAGCGCAATCCAGCCCTGGCGGCCTGGTTGCTCGAGCAGTTGCGAGGGGGTCCCGAGGTTCTGGCCGCCTCCCGTTCGGCCGTGCTGCTGGCCGGCCTGCTTCCCCTGCTGGGCCACCAGCGCGATCCCCGGGCCTGGCCCCTGCTGAGCGCCTGGGCGCAGGCTGCCGTGCCCGCGCCGCTGCGGCGGGCCGCCCTGGAGGGGGTGGCGGTGGGGCTGCCGGCCTGGCCCCGCTCCGCCCTGCAGGAAGGCCTGCTGCGGCTGGCCGTCGACCTCGATCCCCAGCTGGCAGCCACGGCCGTGGACCTGCTGGCCCGCCTGCCGGGTTGCCGCCGCCAGCTGGTGCCCCTCAGCCGCCGAGTGCTCGATCCCGCCGTGGGCCAGCGGTTGCAGCGCCGCCTGGCGGCGACGCCCGTGCAACCGCTGCTGCTGGTGGTGCACGGCCGCAGCGGCGGCGCCCTGCCGGCCGAACTGGTGAGCCTGGCGGCCGACCTCGAGCGGCGGCGCCGGGCGCCGGTGCGCCTGCAGGCCCTCACCGCCAGTGCCCCCCCCGACGCCGCTGCCCTGCTGGAGACGGGCCTGCCGATCACCCTGGTGCCGCTGCTGCTGTTGCCCGGGGGGCATGTGCGCCACGACGTGCCCGCCATCGCCGCCCACTGGCGCCGCCACACCCGCGTGCTGCGCCTGCCCTTTCTCGGCGCCTGGCCCTGCTGGCAGCAGGCCCTGTGCCAGGAGATCCAACAGCTGCAGCAGGCCAGCGGGGCGGACCAGGGGCGGCCCCTGCTGCTGCATCACCCGCTCGCCAATCCCCTGGCGGAGCGCTACCTCGCCTTTCTGGAGACGGCAACCGGTTGCCGCACCCTGGCCACTGCATACAGTGCCGCTGATCCCGAGGATCCGCCCCTGCGCTTCGCCGCCCCGGCCCTGCCCCTGGTGCTCGCCGCCAACCGCCTCACCGAACGGCTCCCAGGTCCCATCGGCGTGCCCCTGCTGCAGCGGCCGGCGCTGCGGGCGGTGTTGCTCGATGCCCTCGAGGCCCTGCCGTGAGTGAGCAGCCCGCCCCATTCGGCACGGTGTACCTGGTGGGGGCCGGTCCCGGTGATCCCGACCTGCTCACCGTCAAGGCCCATCGGCTGCTGCAGCAGTGCGATGCCCTGGTGTACGACTCCCTGGTGCCGAAGGCCCTGCTCGACCTGGTGCCGGAGGGCTGCGAGCGCCATTTCGTGGGCAAGCGCCGCGGCCACCACTCCGTGCCCCAGCCCAGCACCAACGCCGTGCTGGTGGAGCTGGCCGGCCGCTGCCGCCTGATCGTGCGCCTCAAGGGGGGCGACCCCTTCCTGTTCGGCCGCGGCGGTGAGGAGGCCGCCCACCTGGCGGGCCAGGGCATCCCGGTGCAGGTGGTGCCCGGCGTCACCGCCGGCATCGCCGCGCCGGCCTATGCGGGCATCCCCGTCACCCACCGCAAGGCCGGCTCCAGCGTCACCTTCGTGACCGGCCATGAGGAGATCGACAAGCAGCGCCCCGGCGTCGACTGGCGCGGCCTGGCCCGCAGCAGTGACGGCCTGGTGATCTACATGGGCCTGCACAACCTGCGCCGCATCGCCGAGGAGCTGCTGGCCGGCGGCCTGGCAGCCGACACCCCGGCGGCGGTGATCCAGCAGGGCACGGTGGAGGGGCAGCGCCTGCTGCTCAGCCCCCTGGCGGAGCTGGCCAACCGCGCCGCCGGGCAGGGCTTCGCCTCGCCCTCGATCGTGCTGGTGGGCCAGGTGGTGGCCCAGCGGGTGGCGGCCTGCGGTCCGGCCCCGGCGGCGGTGGAGATGCCGATTCCGTTCTGACCCCCGCTGCAGGGGAATCGGGTCACTAGCGAAACTGGCCAGTGCTTCGCTGGTTTGTGTAGTGGTTGCCACCGTTGTTGGGTTCGTTGGTTCGTTTCACTGAGGACCTCCCCAGCCCCACACCCCAGGCCGATGACTGCCTTCATGCCGAAGCCGGCGCCGATGTTTGAGCTGATCCCCTACGAGAAGTTTCGGGATACGCCTGCCGTGCGCTTCTTCGACATCACGGTTGCCGATTCGAATGCCCGCGACCTGGTGATCCACAGCGGCCCAGCCGTGTCACCGCCCGATGAAGAGAAGACCGGTGCCTGGCAGTTCTATCTCCATCCCCACCAGGAGGACAATCTGCTGGCCCTGCATGGAGGCCGCACCTTCTACCTGGTGAATTTCGGCTGGAATTACCCGTATCACATCGTGCGTCTGGAGGCGGGTGGCGACATCCTGCGCATTCCGCCGGGCACCTTTCACCGCTCCGTGTCCGATCCCGATGGGTCGGTGGTGCTGAATCAGGCCGTTCGCGAGGAGGGCGCGAGCGTGGTGCGGGAGTTCCGGGTGTACAACAGCCGCCGCATCCCCCGGCTGTTTGCCATCACCTTCAAGACGGCCCCCCTGCCCAAGCTGCACGGTCTTAACTGGTAAGTCTCAACTGGTGAAGCTCAACTGGTGAGCCCAGTGCCGGGTCGCTTCAGGCGCTCTCGGCGTTCAACACCAACTCACCGTTGCCCTGCAGGCGGGCCAGCTCCAGGGCCCGCCTGGCCCGGACCATCAGACTGTCGGCGTTGAGCTGTTCGGGTGCCTCCCGGTCGGGGTCCAGGCTGCTGATCCCCACACTCACGCTGAAGGCGGCTGGATCGCTCCGGCGAGGAGCCGCTGCCCGGTTCGTGGGCCATGGCACAGCGGACACGGCCCGCTGCAGGCCCTCGGCCAGGTTGAGGGCAGCTTCTCCCTGGCATCCCTTGGCCAACACCACAAACCCCCCATCGCCTGAGCGGTAGAGCTGATCGTTGCGGCGCAGCCTGCCGCGCAGCACGCCGCTCAGATCGTTGAGCAGGTGATCGGCAACCTGCTGGCCGAAATGCTGGTGGATCGCGGCCAGGCCATCGATCTGCAGGCAGAGACAGGCGAGCGGCTCGCCGCTCTGGCGGGAGCGTTGCCAGGCCATCCGGAGCTGCTGTTCCAGATCTCCGTCCTCGGGATCGGTGATCGCTGGACCGCTGCCCCTGGGCCGGGTCGGCACCACGGCGGCAAAGGCCCGTTCCACCCGTTCACCCACCCAGGCGCTGATCAGGGCGCCCAGCACGAGCACGGCCATGCTGGCCCCCAGCAATTGGCTGCTCTGCAGCTGCAGGCGTGCCACCGCCGGCCGTGCCGGCTCCACCACCTGGATCAGCGAGGTGCCATCGCGGCCGTCGTACTGCTGGCTGTAGCTCCAGTAGCCCTTGATCCACTTGTGCAGCACCGGAGCCTTCCCCCTGGGAATCAGCAGGGCCAGATCCGGGATGCGCACCTGGCTGCGGCCACCGTCGCCGTAGTGCCCGTCGAGACGCTGGAACAGGGCGGGGTCGGAGCTCGCCGTCTGGCCGTTGGCATCGATGCGTCGATAGGCCAGATCACTGCCCATCTGCTCGATCAGCAGGCGATTGCTGCGGTCGCCCGGACCCACCCGCTCCACCGCCAGGCTGATGGTCTTCAGGCCTTCGAGCGCTCCCTGTTGCACGGCGCTCTGCAGCTGGTGGCCGGCGGTGATGCTGATCACCAGGGTGGGCAGGGTCACCGCCAGCAGGGCCAACGCCATGATCACGCCCCGCAGTGACAGGCCTGGTCCCTCGCCGCGTCCGGCCTGAACGGCACGGATCAGGATCAGCACACTGAAGGCCAGCACGGCGTTGAGCACGCCGTTGAAGCTCTGCTTCACGGCCACCACCAGCACATTGGCCAGATCGAGGCGCATCACCAGCCCATAGAAGGTGAACACCAGGGGCGTGCCCAGCAGCAGCCAGTAGCCCATCGCCAGCATCACCACCCGGCCATTGCCCTCCCGGTTGGGCTGGCCGTGGAAACGGCGCAGCCCCAGCCACAGCCACACCATTTCCGCTGTGAAGATCACAACGGCCCAGGGGTGGCCCCAGAGGGGCCAGGTCTGCAGGCTGGCCAGGACGCCGATGGCCACCCCCCAGCCTCCCCGCCACAGCAGCAGGGCAAGGATGGCCGACACCGGGCCCAGCAGCACCTGGATGCCGTAGAAGAAGGGCACGGGCAGGGTGTTGAGCAGCACCGCCAGGCCGCTGAGCAGGGCCAGCCAGGGCAGGTCGCGGGTGGGGATCGCCGCTGCAGGGCCTGCAGCTGAGTCCATGGGTGCACAGACGGACATGTCATTCGCCCCCTGTCAATCCCTGATGGCTCTTTGCCACAAGGTAGGGGTCGAGTCCATTGGTGGCACCTACGCTTCAACCTTCTGGATGCCGTGGCTTGTTGCGGGATTGGTGCCAGTGGCTGGAGTCCAGGCTGACGCAGGGGAGATCAAGGGGCTGGTCGCGGGCGGCTCTGGGCAGGCTCCGGCCTGGGCTGGCGCTGCTGGGGCTGGTGGCAGCCGGGCTGGCCGGCGCGTCCTGCCGCGGGCGCTCGCCGCAGCTCACCATGCCGATCGCCCACTGGCCGGGCTACGAGTATTTCTATCTCGCCCGTGAGCAGGGGCTGGCCCGCCGCGAGGGGCTCGATCTGCGGATCGCCGAGTTTCCCGATCCCCAGGCCATCGTGCATGCCTACCTGCGCGGCGAGCTGCAGATGGCCCAGCTCACCACGGTGGAGGCCGTGGACATCTGCTCCCGGGCGCCGGATCGCTGCCCGGTGGTGGTGCTGGTGCTGAACGAGTCCCGTGGTGGAGACCAGATTGCTGCCCGGGCCGGTATCAGCTCCGTCGGCCAGTTGCGCGGTCGGCGGGTGGGCCTCACCCTCTCCACCCTCGGGCCCTATGTGCTCAGCCGCGCCCTCGACAGCGCGGGGCTCACCCTGGCCGATGTGGAGGTGCGCAACATGCCGCTGGACGCCATGTCCGATGCCTTGGCAAAGGGATCGGTGGATGCGGTGGCCTTTTTCCCGCCCTACAGCGAAGTGGCCTATCGCCGCGGCCGGGTGCAGAAACTGTTCGACAGCCGGGCCATTCCCGGTGAGATCTTTGATGTGCTGGTGGTGAGTCCCGATACCTATGCCGAGCAGAGACCCACGCTGGTGCGGTTGCTGCGGGCCTGGCAGGCAGCCCACCAGCTGGCGCGCACGAATCCGGCCACGGCCTTGCCGGTGATGGCCCGCCGCCAAGGCCTCAGCACCGAGGAATTCCGGAGGGCCGAGCGGGGGCTGGTGTATTTCCCCTTCAGGCTCAGGAGGCCATGCTGGCGGCGAATGGGCCACTGCAGCGCAATCTCCAGGCCGTGCAGCGGGTGCAGGAACAGCTCAGGCTGTTGAAGCCGGGTTCCGCCCTTCCCCAGGTGAGCGATGCCCTGGTGCAGGCGGCATTGAATTGAACAGGTGATGGTGTTGCCGCCCGATTCCCTCCCATCGCCGTCCCCCAGGCGCCCGCCGCGGCGCATCCGGCGCTGGCTGGTGCTGCCTGCGCTGCTGGCACTGGCCGGAGCCGCGGGCGCAGCGCTGTGGCTGCCGGCGCGCCAGGCCAGTCGGCTGTTTGTGGCGATCACCAGCTGGCCGGGCTACGAATACCTCTACCTGGCCGAGCAGAAGCAGCTGGGCCGGCCACGAGGCCTCGATCTGCGGCTGAAGCAGTACAGCTCCCTGGCGGATCAACGGTCGGCCTACGTGCGTGGCGACGTGAATGTGATCGCCACCACCCTCCCCGAGGCGATCGCCCTCTGCCAGGAGGCGCCGGCCCGCTGCCCCCAGCTGGTGCTGGTGCTGGATGAATCCCTGGGTGCGGATCGGCTGATCGCCCGGGTCGGGCTGGCCAGCCCCGGGGCCCTGGCTGGCCAGCGCCTGGGCCTGGAGCGCACGGTGCTGGCTGAATACCTGCTGCTGCGCGGCCTGGAGGGTCAGTCGGTGGGGATCGCAGATCTCCAGCTGCGCTTTGACGGGCCCGCGGCCCTGGTCGAGGGGCTGCGCTCCGCCCAGCTGGACGCCATCGTGACCTATGCGCCCTACGACCTGCCCCTGCGCCAGGACGCCCGCTTCCACCAGCTGTTCAGCAGCGAACAGATCCCTGGGGAGGTGGTGGATGTGCTGGCCGTGGATCCTGGCTTTGCCCAGCGGCGCCGGCGGGATCTGCAGGCTCTGGTGCACAGCTGGTGGGCGGCCCAGGCCTATGCCAGGCGCCACCGCAGCGAGGCCGTGGCGCTGATGGCCCAGCGCCAGCAGGTCAGCCCCGCGGCGTTCGAGCAGTCCGAGGAGGGTCTGCGCTACCCCCCCCCTGAGCAGCAGAGCCAGCTCCTGGCCGAGGACGGCCCGGTGGCCCAGGCCATTGCCCGCATGGCCGCTCTGCTGGTGAATGCCCAGCGCATTCAACCCGGAGCCCCGCTGCCCAGGCCCACCACGGCCTTTCTGGTGCAGCCGTGATGGCCGCCTGGTTGCCCCGGAACAGTCGCAGCGAGGTGCTGGGGCGGCGGGTGAACCGCCGCCTCTGGTTCGACATGCTGCTGGCGGCCATGGCCGCATCGGCGCTGATGGCCCTGGTGGCCGGTTGTCTGGTGCTCTCGCAGAGCGCCCGCGAGCTGCGCCGCCAGGCCGAGGATCTGCAGCGCCAGCTGAGTGTGGGCCTCACCAGCTATGAGCCCCTCTACAACCTGCAGCGTCTGCTGCAGCAGGCCGCCTCCAGCCAGGACGTGGAGAGCGCCCTGGTGGTGGATCAGCGGGGACTGGTGCTGGCAGCGTCCAACAACGCCCTGGTGGGGCTGCCCCTGCCCCAGGTGTTGCAGCTGCCCAACCAGCACCACCTGCGCCAGCTGTTCGCCGAGTGCCCCTCCACCTCGAGCCTGCTCGCCTGCCTCACCCGGGAGGAGATCGTGTTTCATGGCCCCATCCCCTGGATCGGCGGGGATGCCCTGCTCACGATGCGCCCCTCCCCGCTGGCGCTGGAGGGCATCGGCCGCTACGGCGATCGGGCGAGCCTGATCACGATCACCGATGTGCGGCAGGCCCGCGATGAAGCCCTGCTGTTCGTGTTGCGGGTGTTCCTGGCCGGCTTGCTGCCCCTCTCCGCCGGTTGTGTGGGCCTGATGGTGCAGTTGCGGCGTGAGCTGATTCCGGAACTGGTGCGGCTGGCCCAGATCGATGCTCTCTCGGGCATCTACAACCGCCGTGCCTTCACGGAGGCCGCCACCGAGCTGCTGCATCGGGCTGGCCAGAGCGATGTGCCGATGGCTCTGGCCCTGATCGACGTGGACCACTTCAAGCAGATCAACGACACCCACGGTCACGATGCGGGTGATCAGGTGATCCGGCAGGTTTCTGAGCTGCTGCGGGTGGCCGTGCGCAGCAGCGATCTGGTGGGTCGGCTGGGAGGCGATGAGTTCGCCATCCTGGTGCAGCTTCCCGGCCAGGGGGCCCTCCAGATGCTGGAGCGCACGCGCCGGATGGTCGAGGCCAGCCCCATTGCCTGTGGCCCAGGCCAGGTGGTGCAGGTGAACCTCTCGGTGGGGGTGGCCACCAGCCAGGGGCCGGCCGGCTACGGCCTCGACGCGTTGATGGGGGCGGCGGATGCGGCCCTCTACGTGGCCAAGGACCGGGGCAGGGGCCAGGTGGTGAACCTGGAAAACGAAGGCAGCGGGGCGGGCCGGCGGGGATCAGCCTCGTTTGGCTACTGGCAGGTCGGTGGGGTCTGAAGTGCTCGTCTCGGCACTGACCAACCCACTGACCAACCCAACCGCCTGCTTGCTTCCGTCCAGCAGCTCGGCCGCGATCTCCCAGCTGAATTCGCTGCTCACGCCCGGGGGACCGGAGAAGCTGCCGGTGATCGCCGCCGTGAGCTCCGGCTTGGAGGAGGTGGCCAGGGTGATGTAGCGGTCGTCGATCACGCCGATGCCGCTGGGATCGAAGCCCCGCCAGCCGGCGCCGGGCAGATACACCTCGGCCCAGGCGTGCAGGTCGTAGCGCTTGGGCTTGGGCTCCACCAGGTGGTAGCCGCTCACGAACCGGGCCGGCAGCCCCACACAGCGGCAGGATTCCACCATCAGCATCGCCAGGTCGCGGCAGGAGCCCACCCGCTCCTTGAGGGTGCGGCCCGCCGGCCAGGCCGGACCCACGTGCCGCTGGGTGTACTTCACCCGGTCCTGGATGATCTCCACCAGCTGCTGCAGGAACATCAGCGCCCGCTGGTCGCTGCCCATCAGCGCCTCCTGGGCCAGATCCACCGCCGCCGGGTCGTGCTGGCCGTTGGGCAGCCAGCCCTCCAGCGAGCCCATCAGGTCGCCGTTGAGGTGCCCCACCGGGTAGGGCAGCTGGGGTTCGTTCTCCTCCAGGCAGGCCTGCAGCAGGGGGGCCGTCTCGGTTTCCACCTCGCTCACGGCCCGCACCTGGAAGTGGTCGCTGCTGCCCTGGAAGCGGGCCCGCAGGATCTCATCGCCACTGGCGGCCACCAGCGGGTAGAGCCGGCTGGGTTCAGGGCTGATCTCCAGCCGGAAGTCCAGCAGGCGCTGGAAGCCGTGGCCGCGGGGTTTGAGCCCGAAGCGATGGGGGCCGAGCAGCACCGGGGCGTCGTAGGTGTAGTGGAAGGTGTGAATTACGCGAGCACGCATGCCGGATCGGCGTTGGTGGGGTTGTGGGTGGTGGCGGTGAAGAAGCGCTGCTCAATCAGTTCATGCATGCTGTTGAGATCGCTCTGCAGGGCATCGATCGCTTCATGCAGTCCGCCGGCGATCAGGTCCTCGATGTGGGTGTAACTCCAGCGGGCCAGGGTGAGGCCGCTGAGACACTCCAGGGCATCGGGGGTGCCCGGCAAAGAGCTGCCGCTCACGATGCGCAGGGTCTCCTGAATTCGACCCAGGCAGTAGCGCACCGAGCGGGGAAAGATCGGATCGAGCAGCAGAAAGGCCGCCACCGCCTTGGGTTCGATCGCCTGCTGGCGGGACTGGCGGAACATCTGATAGGCGCCTGCGCTGCGCAACAACGAGATCCATTGCAGTTCATCCAGCACGCCGCCCACCTCATCGGGGGAGGGCAGCAGCAGGAAGTACTTCACATCGAGGATGCGGGTGGTCTTGTCGGCCCGTTCCAGCAGCCGGCCGAGACGGCTGAACTGCCAGGAGAGGTCGCGGCTGAGGGTGGCGTCGGTGATGCCATAGAACAGCTGGCAGGCGCCACGGATGTGGCGCAGCAGCTCCTGGGGCGGTTGCCTCCAGAAGTTTTCGTCTTCAACGAGGGTCCAGTAGATGTCGTTGAGATGTTCCCACATCTCGGTGGTGATCACCTCACGGATCTGGCGCGCATTCTCGCGCGCGATGTTCAGGCAGTTGAAGATGCTGCTGGGGTTGGCTTCGGCGCGCACCAGAAACTCAATCACGTTTTCCGGTGATCCCTGCGGATAGAGCGAGTCGAACAACTCCCTGTCGCCGCTGGCATCAATCAGCGGCAGCCAGGGCTCGGCACTGCCGGGGGGGCAGTCGAGAGCCATGGCCTCACTCACCTCCACGAAGCGGGAGATGTTTTCAGCCCGCTCCACGTAGCGATTGATCCAGTAGAGCGAATCGGCAACGCGGCTCAACATGGCAAGGCCTCCTGACTGTCGGTCACGATCCAGGTGTCCTTGCAGCCACCCCCCTGGGAGGAATTCACCACCAGGGAGCCACGGCGAAGGGCGACCCGGGTGAGGCCACCGGGGCTCACCCAGGCCCCCTGACCCCGCAGCACGTAGGGGCGCAGGTCCACGTGGCAGGGGAAGAGTTCACCCTCGCTCAGGGAGGGGACGGTGGACAGCTCCAGGGTGGGCTGGGCGATGTAATTGCGGGGGTTGGCCTGAATCCTTTCGGCGAAATCGCTGATCTCCTCCGGGCGGGCATGGGGACCGATCAGCATCCCGTAGCCCCCCGCTTCGGCCACGGATTTCACCACCAGCTCGCCGAGATGGGCCAGCACATAGGCCTGGTCGTCCGGCCTGGAGCAGATGTAGGTGGGCACATTTTCGATGATCGGCTCCTCGCCCAGGTAGTAGCGGATCATCTCCGGCACATAGGCATAGATCAGCTTGTCGTCGGCCACACCGGTGCCGGGGGCGTTGGCGATCGCCACCCGGCCAGCCCTGTAGGCCCGCATCAGGCCCGGCACCCCCAGCATCGAGTCGCTGCGGAACACCTCCGGATCGAGGAAGTCGTCGTCGATGCGCCGGTAGATCACATCCACCGGCTCCAGGCCGGCGGTGCTGCGCATCCACACCCGCTCGTCCTGGCACACCAGGTCGCGGCCCTCTACCAGCTGGATGCCCATCTGCTGGGCCAGGTAGCTGTGCTCGAAGTAGGCACTGTTGTACACGCCGGGGGTGAGCAGCACCACCTTGGGGGTTTCCGTCCAGGGCGCCAGCTCCCGCAGGGTCTGCAGCAGATGGGAGGGGTAGTCGTCGATCGGCTGCACCGTGCGCCCCGTGAACAGGCTGGGGAACATGCGCTTCATCACCCGCCGGTTCTCGAGGAAATAGGCCACCCCGGAGGGACAGCGCAGGTTGTCCTCCAGCACCCGCCAGGTGCCCTCGCCATCCCGCACCAGGTCGAGGCCGGAGATGTGACACCAGCGGTTGAGCGGGGGCTTGAAGCCCTGCATCTGGGGCCGCCAGCCCTGGGAGCTCTCCACATCGGCCCGGGGAATCACGTTGTCGTGGAGGATTCGCTGGTCGCCGTACACGTCGGCCAGGAACTGGTCGATCGCCTCCAGCCGCTGGATCAGACCCCGCTCCAGCCGCAGCCAGTCGCTGGTGCTGATCAGCCGGGGCAGGGGGTCGAAGGGCAGGATCCGCTCCACGCCCCGCTGGTCTGAACCGTTGAGCCGGAAGGTGGCCCCCAGCCGTTTCAGCAGCACGCCCGCGGCCGCGTGGTTGCGGTTCAGTTCGTCCAGTCCCAGCCGCCCAAGGGACGAGAGCAGGGGGCGCAGGGCCAGGCGCGGCTGGTCGTTGGCGCTGAAGTATTCGTCGTAGCCGCGGTTGGGGGTGTAGTCCGTGAACATGCCTCTGGCCTGCTGGAGCGGCTGGCGAATCATCCGGAACCCCAGCGGCCCTCCAGGTATGGGTTGCTACGAAAGCCGCCATTGCCCCCCGGCAAGTATGACCATGGCAGCCCGATCGACTTACGGTCGGTGCAGCGCAGTCTCTGCCGGGCGGCCCCACTCCCACTGGCTGTTGCCGCCTCCCTCGGTTGAATCCATGGCACCAGCAGGTTCCGATCCCGGCGCCGGCCCCGGCGGCCCCGACACCCCAGCCCAGCTTCCGCCCCTGCCCCCGCCACCTCCGTTTGAGGCGGCCAGCATTCTCGCCGCGCCTGATCAGCGCAGCGCTCACGCCGCTGGGAGTGGGCAGGACGGCCGCCGCCATCCACGGGAGCAGGCCCCCCTCTGCCGTCCCCTCACGGTGTTGCTGCCATCGGCCGGCTGTTGCACGGCGGACATCCTCGACATCAGCCTGGGCGGCCTCTGCCTGTTGATCACCCACAACCAGGAGCTCAGGATCGGCCAGGCCGTCACCGTGGATTTCAGTGCCCACCGCTTGCCCGCAGCCATGCAATCGGGGGGGCTGGTTGAGGCGCGGCTGCGCTGGTATGTGCGCTCCGGACCGGTGACCACCATGGGGGTGGGCTTTGATGTTCCCCTGCCGGCGTTGCCCGAATTGCTCTAGAGCAGGACGTAGAGCTGGGCCATCGGCAGCACCTCCGCCGGCTCGCAGGTGAGCAGCTCGCCGTCGGCGAACACCTCGTAGGTCTGGGGATCGACCTCCACTTTCGGCAGGGCCGTGTTGTTCTTCATGGCGGCCTTGCCGATGCCGCCGCGGGTGTTCACCACCGGCACGCACAGCCGGTTCAGTCCCAGCTTGCGGGGCACATCGGCCTCGAGGGCGGCCTGGCTCACGAAGGTGAGACAACTCGGGGCCAGCGCCTTGCCGTAGGCGGCGAACATCGGCCGGCCGTGCACCGGCCCGGGGGTGGGGATCGAGGCGTTGGCATCGCCCATCTGGGCCCACACGATCGAGCCGCCCTTGATCACCAGCTCCGGCTTGACGCCGAAGAAACCCGGCTTCCAGAGCACCAGATCGGCCAGCTTGCCCACCTCCACCGAGCCGATCTGGGAGTCGAGGCCGTGGGCGATGGCCGGGTTGATCGTGGTTTTGGCGATGTAGCGCTTGAGGCGGGTGTTGTCGTTGCGGGCGCTGTCCTCGGGTAGGGCGCCGCGCTGCACCTTCATCTTGTGGGCGGTCTGGAAGGTGCGGGTGATCACCTCGCCCACCCGGCCCATGGCCTGGGAGTCGCTGGCGATGATCGAGAAGGCGCCCAAGTCGTGGAGGATGTCCTCGGCGGCGATCGTCTCGCGGCGGATGCGTGATTCGGCGAAGGCCACATCCTCGGGGATCTTGGGATCGAGGTGGTGACACACCATCAGCATGTCGAGGTGCTCCTCGAGGGTGTTCACCGTGTAGGGCCGGGTGGGATTGGTGCTGCTGGGCAGCACGTTGGCCTCGCCGCAGATCCTGATGATGTCGGGGGCATGGCCGCCGCCGGCCCCCTCGGTGTGGAAGGTGTGGATCGTGCGGCCGCCGATGGCGCGGATCGTGTCCTCCACGAAACCCGCCTCGTTGAGCGTGTCGGAGTGGATGCACACCTGCACATCCAGCTGGTCGGCCACCGTCAGGCAGCAGTCGATGGCGGCGGGGGTGGTGCCCCAGTCTTCGTGGAGTTTGAGGCCGCAGGCGCCGGCGCGCACCTGCTCCTCGATCGCCTCGGGGGTGGAGGCGTTGCCCTTGCCGTAGAAGCCCAGGTTCACCGGCAGCCCCTCGGCAGCCTGCAGCATCCTGCTGATGTGGAAGGCGCCGGGGGTGCAGGTGGTGGCGTTGGTGCCGGTGGCTGGGCCGGTGCCGCCGCCCAGCAGGGTGGTGACGCCACTGGCCAGGGCGGTCTCGATCTGCTGGGGGCAGATGAAATGCACGTGGGTGTCGATCGAGCCCGCCGTGAGGATGTGCCCCTCGCCGGCGATCGCCTCGGTGCCCGGGCCCACCACGATCGTCACGCCGGCCTGGGTGTCGGGGTTGCCCGCCTTGCCGATGGCACAGATGCGGCCGTCGCGGAGGCCGATGTCGGCCTTCACGATCCCCCACCAATCCAGGATCAGGGCGTTGGTGATCACCGTGTCCACCGCCCCGGCGGCGCGCGTGGTCTGGGCCTGACCCATGCCGTCGCGGATCACCTTGCCGCCGCCGAACTTCACCTCGTCGCCATAGACGGTGAAATCCTTCTCCACCTCCAGGATCAGCTCGGTGTCGGCCAGCCGCAGCCGGTCGCCCGTGGTGGGGCCGTAGGTCTCGGCGTAGGCGCGGCGTGAGATCCGGTAGGGCATGGGGTGAGGCCGGCTGGCGGCGGAGCGGGGGCAGGTGGGTGCGCGGTTGGCTTGGCGCCCCGCGCTAGTCCAGGGGGCCGTTGATCAGGCCGTTGAAGCCGAACACGCGGCGCTCGCCGGCGAAGGGCACCAGGTTCACATCGCGGCTGTCTCCCGGTTCGAAACGGATCGCCGTGCCGGCGGGGATGTCGAGCCGCTGGCCGCGGGCGGCGTCGCGGTCGAACCTGAGGGCGCTGTTGGCCTCGTGGAAGTGGAAGTGGGAGCCCACCTGCACGGGCCGGTCGCCCGTGTTGGCCACCGTGATCGTGGTGATGGGCCGGCCGGCGTTGAGCTCGATCTCGCCGGGTTCGGGCAGGAGTTCGCCGGGAATGGGGGGGGACATGGCGGGGGGAGGGGAGCGCAGGCTCAGCGAATGGGGTCGTGCAGGGTCACGAGCTTGGTGCCGTCGGGAAACACCGCTTCGATCTGCACGTCGTGGATCAGCTCCGGCACCCCCTCCATCACCTGGTCGCGGCTGAGCCAGGTGCTGCCCTCGGCCATCAGCGACGCCACGCTCTTGCCGTCGCGGGCGCCCTCGAGCACCTGGAAGCTCAGCCAGGCCACGGCTTCGGGGTGGTTGAGCCTGAGGCCGCGGTTGAGCCGCCGCTCCGCCAGCAGGGCGGCGGTGACGATCAGCAGCTTGTCCTTTTCCTGGGGGGTGAGATGCATGGATCGGGATACACACCGCAACTGTGGCAGGCGTGGGCGGTTCTGGCCTGTTCAGATCAAACGTCTGCCAGCCCATGCCCGTCACCCATCGCTCCCATCAGGCCGGCTCGGCCGGGGAGAAGCCGGCCAGGGGCTGTTCCTGGAAGGGCCACACCCGCGGCAGCTCGGGAATCGGTTGGCCGCAGGCCTGGCGCACGGCCGCCCAGATGCGGGTGAACCAGTGGCGGGCGGCCTGGCTGGAGGGGCCGCGGTAGCGGGCCACCAGACCGGTGCCCAGCAGACCGGTGCCCAGCAGACCGCAGGCCATGTCGCCCTGCAGATCCCCCCGGCTGCGCCGCGCCTGCTCCAGCACCCGGCCCAGGGTCGGGGCGTCCAGCTGGCAGGGCGCCACCCACACCAGGCTGCCGAACACCGGCCAGCCGGCCATGCCGTGCTCCCCCTGCAGGCAGGTGCCATCGAGGCTGAGGGCATCCACCAGCTCCCAGCGGCGCCCGCCACCACCCTGGCGGCAGATCTCCAGCCGCGAGCGCCAGCAGCCCCGGTTCAGGGTTTCCCCGGCGGCACTGCGGCCCAGGCGCACCACGTCGGTGCAGAGGAAACTGGCCCCCTCCGCCAGCCGCACCCGCAGCCGCTGCTCCAGCAGGGCATCGGCGTACATCACCAGCTCCTGGGGCATCCACTCCAGCCAGCTGCCCGCGTCCAGGGTCACCTGCAGCTCATGCCGGCTCCAGGGGTTGCCGGCCTGCTGGCGGAACCGCCCCACCGAGCCGTACACCTTCTGGGCCGCCACGCTGGTGAGCAGGGCCTGGGCATCGCCACGGCCGTGCACCCGCAGCAGCAACCGGTCGCCCCCCACCAGGCCACCGGCGGTGTGGAGCAGGGGCAATTCCAGCGAGCCATCGCTGTGGTGGCGCCCCCGCTGCCACTTCAGGGGTGCGCGGGCACCGGCCTGGAAGCGCACGGGTGCGCCGGGGGCGGGCCGCTCCAGCTCCAGCCAGGCTTCGGCCTGCCACCGCGTCCCCGCTGGAGTGTCGGTGTCGCCGCTTGCGTTCGCCAGCACCGTTTGTAGGGTGAGCGGGGATGTGCCTGCATCATGACCAGCCCCCGCCCGCAGTGCCGTGTGTGGCTGCATGCGCGGCTGGGGCGAGCCGCTGCAGCCCTCGGCCTGGCGCTCACGGCCGCCTTGCCTGGACTGGCGTGGCAGCCCCTGCGGGCGGCTGAGCGGGTCACCGTGAGCTTCTGGCAGGCGGAACGCTCCCTGCCGGTGTCGGCCCTGGCCCGATTTGCCCGCGATGGCAGCGTGGAGCCGGAGCTGCGCTGGTATCTCAACCGGCTCAGCCCCGCCGATCGCCAGGCCCTGCGCGTCGCCCTCAACCAGAGCGTGCCGGTCTCGGCGGCGATGGTCGCCAATGCGCTGTCCACCGACCTCGGCCAGCACACCCTGCAGCAGTTGGTGAAGGTGCTGGATGGCTCTCCGGCCGAGCTGGAGCCCGCCCTGACGTCCGCCCTGGTGCTCGCCGCCGCCCGGCAGGGGGAGCTGCGCCTGCTGGATGTGCTGGAGGTCTATCCCCTGGAGGCCCTGCGCATCAATGCCGCGGCGGTGCTGTCGCTGGTGCATCAGCTCACGGGTCAGCTGAATCTGCAGAACCAGCTCTATTCCCGCCTGGCGGCCCTGGGGGGAGGCGCCCCGGGGCCGGGGCCCGACCTGGCGGCCCTGGCGGCGGCAGGCGAGCAGCCTGTTGCCGCTGAGCGCTTTGTCTTCAGGGGGCGGGATGGGGCCACCATTCAGGCCCTGGCCTATCTGCCGGGGGGCCAGGCCCCTGGGCCCCCAGCTGCCGGGCCCGTGCCCCTGGTGGTCCTGGCCCCGGGACTGAACACCGACATGAATGCCCTGCTCTATCTGGGGCGGCACCTCGCCTCCCACGGCTATGCGGTGGCGGCACTCGACTTTCCCTTCACCAGTGCTCAGGCGGTGGGGGCGGTGCTGCAGGGCGGCGGCGCCATCCCCGATCCGAACGCCTGGTTTGGCCAACCCCACAGCGTCAGCGACCTGATCGACCAGGTGCGGGAGCGCTGGGGTGAGCGGGTGGACACCACGGCGGTGGGGGTGCTCGGCCAGTCGCTGGGGGGGTACACCGCCATCGCCCTGGCCGGGGCCCCCCTGGACTGGGACCATCTCCGCCAGGCCTGCGCTGCCCTGGCCGATCCCAACCAGGTGGTGCTGGATCCAGCGGTGGTCTGGCAGTGCCAGGCCCCTGGCCAGGTGGTGGAGACGCGCTCGTTCCGCGACCCCAGGGTGCGGGTGGCGGTGGCGGTCAACCCGGTCACCAACCCCATCTTCTCTGCGGCGTCGATGGCGGAGCTGCCCGTGCCCGTGATGATGGTGGCCGGTACCCAGGACCTGTTCGCCCCGCCCCTGCCCCAGCAACTGGTGCCGTTCACCGCCGTGCGCCAGCCCGAGGCACTGCTGGTGCTGCAGCAGAACGGCACCCATCTCTCCTTTCTCAATGGCGATGCTCCCCTGCCGCCCTTCCTGCTCGGCCCCGACCGCTCCCTTGCCCGCACGGAACTGCAGGGGCTGGCCCGTGCGTTCTTCGACCGCAGCCTGCGGCCCACGGTTCCGATGCCGGCCCTGGTGACACCGGCCCAGGCGGAGACGGGCGTTGCACTCCCCCTCGACCCCCTGCCGCTGCTGCTGCGCCCCCGGCTGAGCCGCGAGCAGTTGCTGGAGGTGGCGCCCACCCTCCAGGAGAACGGCTGATGGCCGAGGTGCTGCTGCTCACCCGGCGCCAGTGGAGCCGGCCCCCCCAGCTGGCCCAGCACTGGCGCCTGGCCCTGCGGGCCGATGAGCGCGCCCAGCTGCGGGGCCGGCGCCACTGCCAGGACGGCCAGACGGTGTTGCTCCAGCTGCCCCGCCAGGCGCCATTGCAGCCGGGGAGTGGCTCCTGCCGGCGGTTGTGGCGGCTCCCGGCACGGCCGATCGGGGCGGGGGAACCCCCGGGGTGGCGGTGGAGGTGCTGGCCGCCGCCGAAGCCCTGCTGCAGGTGCGCAGCCCCGACCCGCTGGCCCTGCTCCAGGCGGCCTATCACCTCGGCAATCGCCACGTGGCCATGGAGCTCCACCCCGACCGGTTGCTGCTGCTGCAGGACAGCGTGCTGGCCGACCTGCTGCGGCAACGGGGCCTGCAGGTGGAGTGCCTGGAGGCCCCCTTCCTGCCGGAGCCGGGTGCCTATGGGGGATCGGGCCATGGCCACCACCACTGAGCCGGGTGGCGCGGCCGCCGGCGCCCGGCTGCGGCTGATGCAGCTGGTGAGTCCGGCGCTGCCGGTGGGGGCCTTCAGCTATTCCGAAGGCTTGGAAGCGCTGGTGCAGGCGGGGCGCCTGGACGACGCTGCCGGCCTGCAGCACTGGCTGGAGGCCGAGCTGGATCGGGGCACCCTCACCCTGGAGGCGGCCGCCCTCGCGCCGCTGCGCCAGGCCCTGGAGGCCGATGCCGATTCGGGGCCTGAGCCGCTGGCGGCCGTGGTCGATCTCGACGGCTGGCTGCTGGCCCTGCGCGAGGCGCCGGAGGTGCGGGCCCAGCAGCGCCAGATGGGCGCTTCGCTGCTGCAGCTGCTGGCCGACCTGGGCTGGCCGCTGCCGGTGGGCGTGGCGGCTGCAGCGGGTCCTCTCTCTCGCCTCCAGCTCGCCTGGCCGGCGGCCTTCGCCTGGGCCGGGGTCTGCCTGGAGATCGGCTCGCCCGAGCTGGAGGAGGCCTACCTCTACGGCTGGACCGCCAACCAGATCAGTGCGGCCGTGCGCCTGGTGCCCCTGGGCGCCACCGAGGGGCAGCGGCTGCAGCTGCAGCTCGCCCCCCTGATCGCCGAGCGGGCGGCGGAGCTGGCGGCGGCCGACCCCCAGAGCCTCTGGAGCGGCGGCGTGGGCGCCGGCCTGGCCCAGCTGCGCCATGCTGAGCTCTACTCCCGGTTGTTCAGGAGCTGAGCGGGCGATGAGCAAGCTGCGCGTGGGGGTGGCCGGCCCGGTGGGCTCGGGCAAGACCGCCCTGGTGGAGGCCCTCTGCCGGCGGCTGCGCCACCGGCTGCAGCTGGCGGTGGTCACCAACGACATCTACACGCAGGAGGACGCCCAGTTCCTCACCCGCGCCGGTGCCCTGGAGCCCGAGCGCATCCGCGGTGTGGAGACGGGCGGCTGCCCCCACACCGCCATCCGCGAGGACTGCTCGATCAACCGGGCGGCGGTGGCCGAGCTGGAGGCGGCGTTCCCGGATCTCGATCTGGTGCTGGTGGAGAGCGGCGGCGACAACCTGGCCGCCAGCTTCAGCCCGGAGCTCGTGGATCTCTGCATCTACGTGATCGACGTGGCCGCCGGCGACAAGATCCCGCGCAAGGGCGGCCCCGGCATCACCCGCTCCGATCTGCTGGTGATCAACAAGATCGACCTGGCGCCGCTGGTGGGGGCGAGCCTGGCGGTGATGGAGTCCGACACCGAGCGCATGCGCGGTGGGCGGCCCTGGTGCTTCACCAACATCCGCAAAAACGAAGGTGTCGATCGCGTAGAGGCGTTTCTGTTGCAACAGCTACCAAACTGAATCTCTCGCGGATTGATTCGGTCGCGCTTGTTACATGTGCGGGCAAGGTGTTTCTTTACCTTGCCATTGCCGTCAGCGCCACGGGCTCAATCCTGCCGCTGTCTTCCTGGGCTCCCTTTGAGCTTGATCCGCATGATCCCCATCCAGATTCGCCGCATTGCTGCCGGCGCCACGTTCTCTGTTGTCGCATTTTCCCTGGCTGCCTGCGGTCCAGGTGAACAGGCAGCTGGTGACTTCGACGATTCGGTGAAGGTAGGGATTCTGCATTCCCTCACAGGCACCATGGCGATTTCGGAGTCCACCCTGGTGGACACCGAGAAGATGGCAATCGACGAGATCAACGCCGCCGGCGGTGTTCTGGTGGATGGCAAGCGATACAAGATTGAATACATCGTTGAAGACGGTGCATCCGATTGGCCCACCTTTGCCGAGAAGGCAGCCAAGCTGATCGACCAGGACAAGGTTCCCGTGGTGTTCGGTGGCTGGACCTCGGCCAGCCGCAAGGCCATGCTGCCGGTGTTCGAATCCAAGGATGCCTTCCTGTTCTATCCGATTCAGTACGAAGGCCAGGAGTGCTCCCGCAACATCTTCTATACCGGTGCCACCCCGAACCAGCAGTCGGAGCCGGCCACCTTCTTCATGTTCAAGGAGTCACCGGCAGCCGGTAAGCCCTTCTTCCTGGTGGGTTCAGACTACGTATTCCCCCGCACCTCCAACACCATCACCAAAGAGCAGCTGAAGTCGCTCGGCGGCGAGGTTGTGGGTGAGGACTATCTGCCCCTGGGCAACACCGAGGTGGCCCCGATCATTGCCAAGATCAAGGCTGCCCTGCCCGATGGGGGCGTGATCATCAACACTTTGAACGGCGACCAGAACGTCGCTTTCTTCAAGCAGATCCAGGATGCTGGCATCACGCCTGAAAACGGCTACTACGTGATGAGCTACTCGATCGCTGAGGAAGAAATCGGTCAGATCGGTCCTGAGTTCCTGGCGGGTCACTATGGTGCCTGGAACTACATGATGTCGATCGATACACCTGCCTCCAAGAAGTTTGCTGAAGACTTCAAGCAGAAGTATGGTTCCGATCGTGTAGTGGCTGATCCCCAGGAATCGGCTTACAACATGGTTTATCTGTGGAAGATGGCCGTTGAGAAGGCTGGCACTTTCGATAATGCCAAGGTGCGCGAAGCCCTGATCGGCATCCAGTTCGATGCGCCTCAAGGCCCGATTGAGGTGCGGCCCAATCACCACATCTCCCAGACTGTGCGGATCGGCCAGATCACGCCTGAGGGCCAGTTCAAGATCATTGAAGAAAGCGATTCTCCAATTGATCCCCAGGCGTGGAACCAGTTTGAGCCTTCCTCAAAGGGCTTTGCCTGCGATTGGAGCGATCCCAGCAAGGGCGAGCGCTACAAGCTCTGAGTTCGACTTCAGGGTCTGAGCCCTGGTTGTCATGCTTTGCCGGGGGGGCATCCGTTGAGGATTCCTCCCCATTTTTGATTTGAAATGCCCCTGTCAACGTTCTGCTTGGTTTGCAGTGCAGCTCCTTGTTGAAAGTCTCTTTAATGGTGTCGCGATCGGCGCGGTTCTGTTGATTGCAGCCCTTGGTCTGGCCATCGTGTTTGGCCTGATGGGTGTGATCAATCTTGCCCATGGCGAATTGATCATGCTGGGTGCTTACACCACCTACGTGGTGCAGCTGATCTTCCGGCTGCCGTTTCTGCAGCCCTTCTACGACGCCTACGTGCTGGTGGCCCTGGTGGCCGCCTTCGTGGTGAGTGGGGTGGTGGGCATCCTTCTGGAACGCACCGTGATCCGCCGCCTCTATGGCAGTCCGCTGGAAACCCTGCTGGCCACCTGGGGGGTGAGCCTGATTCTGCAGCAGTTTGTTCGCAGTGTGCCCCTGGCTTCCGCGGCCGGCCTGGTGCTGGCGCTGCTGCTGGCCATGCTCGCTCCTGTTTTGATGCCCGAGCGCCTTCTGCAGGGCCCCCGCGGACGGCTCACCCGCTTTGCCAGCTGGGCTGGTTCAGCCCTGGTGGGGGTGCTCGTAGCCGCAGCGCTCGGATCCCAGATCAGCTCCCTGTCGCGGGCCAATCCCCGCAACGTGGACGTCACCGCTCCGGCCTGGATGCGCGGCAGCCTGGACATCGCCGGGCTCACCATGCCCGTGCCCCGGCTGGTGATCATGGCGATCACCCTGCTGGCCGTACTGGGCATCAGCTGGTTTCTGGCCCGCAGTGTCTGGGGCATGCGGATTCGGGCCGTGACCCAGAACCGCTCGATGAGCGATTGCCTGGGCATCCCCACCGACACCGTGGATGTGCTCACCTTTGGCGTTGGCTCAGGTCTGGCCGGCGTCGCCGGCGTGGCCGTCTCCCTGCTGGGTTCGGTGGGCCCCAACGTGGGCGCCTCCTACATCGTGGGCTGTTTCATGGTGGTGGTGCTGGGTGGTGTGGGCAATCTGCTCGGCACCGTGATCGCTTCCCTGGCCATCGGCGTGATGACCGACCTGATCGGTGCTGGCCGCTTGCTCGAGCTCTGGCCTGGCATGCCCTCGCCCCTGGCGGGCGTTGTGGATTTCTTCGCCACCACCAGCATGGCCCGGGTGTTGGTCTTTGCCCTGATCGTGGTGTTTCTCCAGTTCCGGCCTGCGGGGTTGTTCCCCCAGAAGGGACGCCTGGTGGAGGCCTGATTGATGACTGTGCTCAACCCATCGCTGAAGTCCTCGTCCCGCTGGTTGCGGGTTGGCATCTGGGTGCTGCTCCTGGCCGCTCTGGTGGCAGCACCCGCGGTTCTTCCGGTGTTCCGCCTGAACTTGTTGGGTCGCTATCTCTCGCTGGCCATCGCGGCGTTGGGGATCGATCTCATCTGGGGTTTCACCGGCATTCTCAGCCTTGGCCAGGGGGTGTTCTTTGCCCTTGGCGGCTATGCCGTGGCCATGTTCCTCCAGCTCAACACCTCAGCTGCCAGTGGCGGCCTGCCTGAGTTCTTTCGTCTCTATGGCGTCAATGCCCTGCCGTTCTTCTGGGAGCCCTTTCGCTCGCCCCTGTTCACCCTGATCGCCCTCTGGCTGGTGCCTGCCCTGGTGGCGGCCGTGCTTGGTTTCCTGGTGTTCCGTAACCGCATCAAGGGGGTGTATTTCTCGATCCTCACCCAGGCGGCCCTGTTGGTGTTTTACAACTTCTTCAATGGCCAGCAGAAGTTGATCAATGGCACCAATGGCCTGCCCACCGACACCACCGTGTTGTTCGGCCAGTTGGTGGGGTCAGAGCAGATGCAGCGCCTGTTCTTCTGGCTCACGGGCGTTCTGGTGATCGTCGCCTGGTTGTTGGTGCGCTGGCTGGTGAGGGACCGCTTTGGCCATGTGCTGATCGCGATCCGTGATGATGAGCCCAGGATTCGCTTTGCCGGCTTCAATCCGGTGGCCTTCAAAACGATTGTCTTTGCCATCGCCGGCGGCCTGGCTGGACTGTCCGGCGCGCTGTTCACCGTTCAATCAGGCATCGTCACCCCCCAGTACATGTCTGTGCCGTTTTCGATCGAGATGGTGATCTGGGTTGCTCTCGGTGGCCGAGGAACATTGCTTGGCGCGATCCTCGGGGCCGTGTTCATCAACTATGCCAAGAGTCTGGTGAGTGAAGCGATGCCGGAGGGTTGGTTGTTCATTCAGGGTGGTCTGTTCATTCTGGTGGTTACAGCTCTGCCTGAAGGGGTGCTGGGCTGGCTGTTCCAGGGCGGTGCCCGCAATCTGCTGGTGCGAATGGGCCTGTCCCAGCCCTTGGCCACGTATCCGAGCCTGGAGCAGAACGCCAACGAGGAGGTTCAGCTGTGACGCAACCGCTGCTGGAGCTGCGCCAGATCACCATGAGCTTTGATGGCTTTCTGGCCCTGCGTGATCTCAATCTCAGCCTGCAACCCGGAGAGCTTCGGGCCGTGATCGGCCCCAATGGAGCAGGGAAAACCACCTTTCTCGATGTGATCACGGGTAAGGTGAAACCCACATCAGGTGATGTGGTGTTCAAGGGACGCTCCCTGCTGGGTGATCAGGAATTCAGCATTGCCCGCCTGGGCATCGGCCGCAAGTTTCAGAGCCCCAGGGTGTTCGAAAAGCTCAGCGTTCGCCAGAATCTGGCCCTGGCGGTGAGCCGACCCAAAACCCCCTGGAGTCTGCTGGGCGGCCGGCCGTCGGCCGAACAGCGGGATCGTATCTCCAGGCTCATGGAGATCGTGGCCCTGCAATCCCGTGCCGATCGACCCGCCGGTTCGCTTTCCCACGGTCAGAAGCAGTGGCTGGAGATTGCCATGCTGGTGGGCCAGGATCCCGACCTGCTGCTGGTGGACGAGCCAGTGGCAGGCCTCACCGATGAGGAGACGGATCTCACTGCCGATCTGCTCAAATCACTGGCGGGAGATCACACCGTGGTGGTGATTGAACACGACATGGAATTCATCCGGCGTCTTGACAGCCCCGTCACGGTTCTGCATCAGGGCCACGTGCTCTGTGAAGGAACCATGGATGAGATTCAGCGCGATCCGCAGGTGATTGATGTGTATCTGGGTGGTTCGGAGGATCAGCACTAATGACCTTGCTTGAGATTCGGGAGGTGAATACCTTCTATGGCGAGAGTCACATCCTCAGGGATGTGGATCTCACGGTGAACTCCGGGGAAATGGTGTGCCTGATCGGGCGCAATGGGGTGGGCAAGACCACCCTGCTCAAATCCCTGATCGGTCTGTTGCGTCCCCGCAGCGGCAGCGTGTTGCTGGAGGGGGAGGCCATTGATCGACTCGCTCCCCATCAACGGGCGCGCGCCGGCATCGGCTATGTGCCCCAGGGCAGGGAAATCATTCCCCAGCTCACGGTGGAGGAGAACCTGCTGCTCGGGCTGGAAGCCCGCCCCGGGGGCATGGCCCGCCATCGCCGCATTGATCCGATCGTCTACGAACTGTTCCCGGTGTTGCGCGACTTCCTGCCGCGCAAGGGGGGCGATCTCAGCGGCGGTCAACAGCAGCAACTGGCGATTGCCCGGGCCCTGCTCGGCCAACCCTCGCTGCTGTTGCTGGATGAACCCACGGAGGGCATTCAGCCCAACATCGTGCAGGACATCGAGCGGGCGGTGCGGCGGATCATCGCGGAAACCGGCATCGGTGTGCTGCTGGTGGAGCAGCACCTTCACTTCGTGCGCCAGGCCGACCGCTACTACGCCATGCAGCGGGGCGGCATCGTGGCCAGTGGCCCCACCTCCGAGCTCAGCCAGGACGTGGTGGATCGCTTCCTCAGTGTCTGAAGGAGAAGTGTCTGAAGGAGGAGTGTCTGAATCAGGGCCAGCCCATCCTGATCACAGCAGGGTGTGCCAGATGGCGGCGGCCAGGGCGCTCAGGGCCGCTGGATCCCGGTTCGGCTCCGGCCAGCCGATCGGCTGAGCCCCCAGGCGCTGAATCGGCCGGCAGCTGAGGCTGTTCAGCAGCAGGGCACCGCTGCAGCGGTGCAGAGCGCTCTCGTCCAGCTCGCCCTGGCCCGCCTCCTCAGCCAGTTCCAGTTCCAGGGCCCGGCCCCGCATCACCCCGGGCAGGCAGCCGCTCGCCAGGGGAGGGGTGAGCCATCGGCTGCCCAGCCGCACCAGCAGGTTGGCCGTGGTGCCGCAGCACAGGCCGCCGGCACTGCTGGCCAGCAGGGCGTCGTCGGCGCCGGCGGCCTCGGCCTGACGGCGGGCCTGGATGGCCGGGCCGTAGGCGAAGGTCTTGCAGCGACTCAGCAGGCTTGAGGCACTGCGCTGCTCCGTGGGGCTGACGATCACCCGCAGCGGCGTGAAGCAGGGGGCAGCGGCCGTGAGCTGCAGCCAGAAGCGATGGCGACTGGGAGCGGCGAGGCCGATGCCCCTGGCCTCCGGGGGGGACGACCCGCGGCTCCAGTTCAGGCGCAGGGCTCCCTGGTGGATGGCGCTGCGCACCAGCGCCTCGCGGATCAGCGGCTCGAGCAGCCCGGCCGCCGGTGGCGCCTCCATCCCCAGCAGGGCCGCCCCCTGGTGCCAGCGCGCCAGGTGCTCCGCCAGCAGCCGCGGCCGGCCGCCCTGCACCAGCAGCGTTTCAAACAACCCATCGGCCAGCAGCAGCCCGCGGTCGTCGAGGGGCAGGGCCAGCTGCCGCGGGGCACCCCAGAGACCGGCCGCCCCCGGGCTGCCGATCCAGGCGATGGCGGTGCAGGCCTCGCTGGTGGAGGTGGAGCTGCGGGGGGCGGATGGGGACATCGGCCGGGCCTCAGGACAGATCGCCGTGCGGATCGCCGCCGCCCAGGGCCTGCAGCAGCGGCTGCAGTTTCCAGCCCAGTTCCTCAGCCTCCGCCTGTGGATCGGAGTCGGCCACGATGCCGCAGCCGGCATGCACCCGCAGGCTGCGGTTCTGCACAAAGAGCGAGCGGATCAGGATGTTGCTGTCCAGGCTGTGGCCGCCTCGCAGCCGGAACAGGCTGCCGCAGTAGGGGCCCCTGGCCAGGGGCTCCAGGGCATTGAGCCGCTGGCAGGCGCGGATCTTGGGGGCGCCGGTGATCGAGCCCCCGGGCCAGCAGGCCCGCAGCAGCTCGGCGGCGCCCAGGCCCTCACGCAGCTGGCCCTCCACCACCGAGGTGAGGTGATGCACCTGGCTGTAGCTCTCCAGACCCACCAGCTGGGGCACCCGCAGCGAGCCCGGCCGGCACACCCGGCCCAGGTCGTTGCGCAGCAGGTCCACGATCATCACGTTCTCCGCCCGGTCCTTGGGGCTGCTCACCAGCTCGGCCGCCGCCTCGGCGTCGGCCAGGGGGTCGCCGTGGCGGGGCCGGGTGCCCTTGATCGGCCGGGTTTCCACCAGCCCACCCTCCGCCAGCCGCAGGAAGCGCTCCGGGGACGCCGAGAGGATCGCCTCCCCGGCCGCCGCCGCTCCGCCGATGGCCAGGCCGGCGAAGGGGGCCGGGCAGTGCCGGCGCAGCCGGTGGTACAGGGCCAGCAGTGCCGGCGGGTCCAGAGGCTCCGCCAGCAGCTGTTCGCAGCAGCTGGTGAGGTTGGCCTGGAACAGGTCGCCGGCGGCGATCAGCTCCTGGAGCTGGCGCACGCCCCGGGCAAAGCCGTCGGCATTGCCGTGCCAGTGCCAGCCGTCCAGGGGCAGGTGGGGGGCAGGGGCAGGACATCCCGGGCCGGTGGGCTGGGGATCCCGGGGATCACCCAGGGCCTGGATCAGCCCCACCAGCCGCTGGCCCAGGCTCTCCAGGCGCTGACGATCCTCCCCGTCCAGCCACAGCTGCCGGGCCCCATGGTCAAACACCAGCAGCGGATCCACCCGCATCGCCCAGAGCAGCGCCATCTCCGGCGGCCGCCAGTGGCTGCCGGGCTCCAGCCAGGCCGCCGCCTCGTAGCCCAGCCAGCCCAGCCAGTGGCCGCCATCGGCCTGCAGCTCGGTGAGGACGCTGAAGGGGTCGCCGGAGCTCTCCTCGCCCGGCAGGCCCCGGCACACCACCTCGGCCTGGGGGTCGATGGCCAGAAAACTCCGGCCGCCCAGCCGGGAGCCGTCGCCGTCCAGCCACACCAGCCCCGGCCGCTCCAGCTGGGGCAGCAGGGCGTCGAGCAGCCGCTCGGGGGTGCACCAGGGCAGGGCCCGGCGATGGCTGGCGCTCATGGCCGGGGGCCACTACTGGCCAGGGCGGCCAGGCCGGCGGCGACCAGGGCGTCGTCGCGGATGCGGCAGCTGTCGCACAGCCCGCAGGGCTCGGGCCCGCCGCTGTAGCAGCTCCAGGTGCTGGCGATCGGCACCCCCAGCCGCTGGGCCTGGCGCACGATCTCCGTTTTGCTCCACTGCACCAGGGGGGCCCACAGCTGGGCCCCGTGGCCCTCCCGGCCCGCCTTGCTGGCCAGGTCGGCCAGGCCCTGAAAGGCGGCCAGGTAGTCGGGCCGACAGTCGGGGTAGCCGGAGTAGTCCACCGCATTCACCCCCAGCACCAGGCGCTCGGCGCCGCGGGCCTCCGCCAGGCTCAGGCCGAGGGCGATGAACACGGTGTTGCGGCCCGGCACGTAGGTGCTGGGGATCACCCCCTCCTGCACGCCCGCGGTGGGCACGGCGATCGCCGTGTCGGTGAGGGCCGAGCCCCCCCAGGCCGCCAGGTTGACGCTGATGGTGTGGTGCTCCGCCAACCCCAGGCTGGTGGCCACCTGCCGGGCCGCCTCCAGCTCGCGGCGATGGCGCTGGCCGTAATCAAAGGAGAGGCCGATCACCCGGTAGCCGGCCTCCTGGGCCAGGGCCGCGGCGGTGGCCGAATCCAGGCCGCCGGAGAGCAGGGCGATGGCGCTGGGCTGGGGCGTTGCTGGGGGCGGCATGGGTGGTCGCGCGGTGCACTGCGGAACCTGGTCCGGCTGAAGGCGCACCCGTCTGGGGAATGGAGGCGCCCGTCCGAGCTGGACGAACAAGGCGTTGTTGCGCTCTCCATCCTCTCCGACGTCCGCGCTGGACGGCGGCAGCAGCCGGGGTCACCATGGCGCCAGTGACGCCGAACAACCGTGATCTGGGCTACTGCTGGATGGGGCCGCCTGGCGGTGGCGCTCGCCCTGCTCACCGGCCTGGGGGCGCCGGCCGCCGCCCCGGCCATTCCCCGGCTCGACCTCAAGCCCTACCCGGCGGCGGCGGCCGACCAGCGGCGCTGGGTGATCCAGCTGCCGGGGGTGTTGAAGCCCAGCAGTGATCCGGCCATCTCCGCCAACCCGGCTGACTGGCGGGTGGAGCTGATCGTGGGCCGGGAGCTGGAGGTGGACTGCAACCGCCAGCTGTTGCGAGGCCGGATTGAGTCCGAGACGATCCCCGGCTGGGGCTACCGCATCTTCCGGGTGAGTGGTGGCGACGCGGTGGCCTCCACCCGCATGGCCTGTCCGCCGGACCAGCCGCCCCGGCGCCAGTTCGTGGCCCTGGGCGGTGAACCCACGGTGGTGCGCTACAACGCCAGCCTGCCGATCGTGGTCTATGCCCCCCGCGACCTGCAGGTGCGCTGGCGGTTGTGGAAGGCGGAAACCAGCCAGCAGAAGGCCCAGCAGCTCTGAGCAGCTCCGCCTCAGCGCACGCCCAGCAGCTTGTGGCTCTGCAGGCTGAGCCGCCAGCCGGCAGAGCGGCGCACGTGCTCCAGGGCCAGCTCCCGGCCGCCATCGCTCTGCCAGCCTGGCTGCAGCAGCAGGGCTGGCCGGTTGCCGGCGGCGCAGGCGGCGGCCGCCATGGCCTCGGCAAAAGCGAGGTCGGCCGGTTCATGCACGATCACCTTCAGCTCCTGGCAGCAGGCCAGCAGGGCTGCAAGCGGCGGCCGGTGGCGCTTCGGTGACAGGGTGATCCAGGCGAACCGGCCCGAGAGCGGATCCACGCCGCTGGTCTCCAGGTGGAGGGGCAGGCCCGCCCCGGCCAGGGCGTCGCAGAGGGGCGCCAGGTTGTGGTGTAGCGGCTCGCCGCCTGTGATCACCACGAAGGCCGCGCCGGCGCTGGCGGCGGCGCTGGTTTCGGCCGCCAGCTCGGGGAGTGGCCGCCGGGCATGGACCCCCTGGGGCCAGGAGTGCTTGGTGTCACACCAGCTGCAGCCCACCGTGCAGCCCGCGAGGCGGATGAAGAAGGCGCTGCGGCCGGCGTGCAGCCCCTCTCCCTGCAGGGAGTGGAAGGTCTCCACCACCGGCAGGGTGGGGGAGTCGCTGCCGGTGGGCTTGTTCGCCGTGGGGAATCCTTCCATCGGGATCGCTGCCCATCACACCATAGGGAGGCCAGGTGGCGAGGCGTTCTCCGGCACCGGCCGCCGCATCGCCAAGTTGGCAGGATGCGCGGATCGAGCAGGGTGCTGATGGACCAGGTGGAACTCTCACGGCTGGCGCGTTACCGCCTGCTGCGCCCCTACCTGCGGCAGGTGTTGCTGGAGGAAGCGCTGGAGGGGATCGCCCTGGGTGATGGGGACATGGCCGTGGCGCAACGCCGCTTTGTCCAGGAGAACGGAATTGCGGATCAGGAAGGGCTGGAGGCCTTCTGCCGTGCTCACCAGCTCTCTGCTGCGGATCTGGAGTATCAGATCACCTATCCGCTGCGTCTGCGTGCCTTTGCCGATCGTCAGTTCAGCGCCCAGGCGGAGTCCCGCTTTCTGAAGCGCAAGCCCGGTCTGGACCAGGTGGTCTACAGCCTGCTGCGCACGGCGGATGGCGGCCTGGCCCGCGAGTTGTGCCTCCAGATCAGGGAAGGGGAGGCCAGTTTTGCTGACCTTGCTGCCGAGCACGCGCAGGGCCCGGAGCGTGCCACCCGCGGCATCGTGGGGCCCGTGCCCCTGGATCAGGCCCATCCCGATCTCGTGAACCGCCTGCGCACAGCTGAGCCAGGGGTTGTACTGGATCCGTTTGCTATAGAATCATGGTGGATCCTGGTGCGACTGGAGAGTTTCGTGCCGGCTGTTTTTGGGCCCGAAGCGGCCCAGGCCATGACCCAGGAGATGCTGGAAGAATGGCTTGAGGAGCAGGTGGATCAGCGCTTGCGAGCCCAGCCCGATCGGCCACCATTGGCCTGATGCCTCACAGTGGACGGTTCTTTTCTCCTTTTTGCTCGTTCGTCCCTATCGTTCGACTGCCTTGATTGGCGGTTGATCAGCGCTTCAGTTCCAGCAAGGCTTCAGTTCCAGGCTCTTGTTTCAGTTGAACAACGCCCCCGTCGATGACCCCAGCCGATCTGTCCACTCCGTCGCTCCTTCGGGACCATCCCGCCTTTGCTGGGATCGGCAATCGGGCCGCCGAGCGGCTGGAGCGCCAGGCTGAGTCACGGCGCTTCCGGCTGGGCCAGCCCCTTTGCCACGACACGCTCATCCCGGCGGAGGTGCTGCTGATTCGCTCCGGCACGGCCCGGCTGCTCTGGCAGGACGGTGGGGTGCTCAACACGGCGGAGAAGCTTGGGCCGGGCAGTTTCGTGGGTCTGGCCTCGTTGCTGCGGGCCCGGGCCTGTGAGGAAGTGGCTGCGGCATCGGAGCTGGAGGCGCTGGCGATCCCGGACCAGCTGGTGCTGGAGCTGCTGAAGCAGGAGCACTCCTTTGCCGCCTGGGCGGCTTCCCAGCTGTTTAGTGTCGAGACCCTGGCCCTGGTGGCGTCGTTGCTTGGGCACCGGGCCCAGGCCGGCGTGCCGGTGCTGGAAGCCTGGCGTGAGTTGCACGGGCAGGCTCGGCTGGTGCCTCCCGGCCAGGCGGCCCTGAGCAACTGGCCGGACGAGATGCTCCTGCTGGCGGCCAGCAACAACCTCGTGGATCATCCCCTGGGCGCCCAGCTGGATCCCGCCGCCGGGGTTCCCGCCAGTCGGGGGCCGCTGCCTCCCCGCTTGATCGCCCTGCCACAGGCAGCGGCCATGGCGCTGCTCACGCCGCCGGGTGAGTCGGCCCCAGCCCCTTTGGAACTGGTATCCGCTGAACAGCCTCCGGCCCCGGCTCCCCTGGCCAGCGGCCTCGATCTCGGCCAGCGCGACCGGCCGGAGCTGTTGCTGCTGCGCGGCCAGGGCCCCCTGGAGGAGACCCTGGCCTGTTTCCAGATGCTGGCGGCCCAGCTGAAACTTCCCTTCCGCCGCGATGCGATCGAGAAGATCCTGCGCGATGTGCTGCGCCGCGGGCAGACGCCCGATCTGCAGCTCTGTGGCAACATCGCCGCGATGATGGGCCTGCACGTCACCGGCGTGCAGGTGCCCGCCAGCCAGGGCAACCGCCTGCAGGTGCCGGCGATGGTGCCCTGGAAGGAGGGCTTCGCGGTGGTGCGGGCCGCCGATGCCCGGGGCATGGTGCTGGCCTCACCCCGCGATGGCTGGGTGGAACTCTCCCCAGCCCAGATCGAGGCCACCTACCCCGAGGGGATCGAGGTGCTGCTGGTGGAGCGCAGCAGCAGCACCCCGGAGCAGCGCTTCAGCTTCGCCTGGTTCTGGCCGGCGTTGCAGCGCCACCGCGGCATCCTGCTGCAGGTGCTGGTGGCCTCCTTCGTGGTGCAGCTGTTCAGCCTGGCCAACCCCCTGCTGATCCAGGTGATCATCGACAAGGTGATCAGCCAGCGCAGCCTCGACACCCTGCAGGTGCTGGGCATCGCCCTGGTGGTGGTGACGGTGCTGGAAGGGCTGATCGGCGCCCTGCGCACCTTCCTGTTCACCGAGACCACCAACCGGCTCGATCTGCGCCTCGGCGCCGAGGTGATCGATCACCTGCTGCGGCTGCCCCTCTCCTATTTCGATCGCAGGCCGGTGGGGGAGCTGGGCACCCGGGTGGCGGAGCTGGAGAAGATCCGCGAATTCCTCACTGGCCAGGCCCTCACCACGCTGCTCGATACCGCCTTCTCGGTGATCTACATCGTGGTGATGGTGTTCTACAGCTGGCTGCTCACGCTGATCGCCCTCTGCGTGCTGCCGATCCAGGTGGGGCTCACCGTGCTGGGCGCGCCCCTGTTCCGCCGTCAGTACCGCGATGCGGCCCAGGAGAACGCCCGCACCCAGAGCCATCTGGTGGAGGTGCTCACCGGCATCCAGACGGTGAAGGCCCAGAACGTGGAGATGATCAGCCGTTGGAAATGGCAGGACCTCTACAACCGCTACATCTCCCGCAGTTTCGAGAAGACGATCACCGGTACAGCGCTTGTGGAGACCTCCCAGGTGCTGCAGAAGCTCTCCCAGCTGCTGGTGCTCTGGGTGGGCGCAACCCTGGTGCTCAAGGGCGAGATGACCCTCGGCCAGCTGATCGCCTTCCGGATCATCTCCGGTTACGTCACCCAGCCCCTGCTGCGGCTCTCCTCGATCTGGCAGAACATCCAGGAGCTGAAGGTGTCGTTTGAGCGTCTCGCGGATGTGGTTGACACACCGGAAGAGTCAGATGAAGCCGACAAACAGAAGATCCCCCTGCCGCCGATCGATGGCGAGGTGGTGTTTCAGGACGTGACCTTCTCGTTCACCAGTGGTGCGCCACCGGTGCTGTCCCACGTGGATCTGCAGATCCCAGCCGGCACATTTGTGGGCGTGGTGGGCCAGAGCGGCAGCGGCAAGAGCACGTTGATGAAGCTGCTCACCCGCCTCTATGCCCCCTCGTCCGGCCGGATCCTGATCGATCACTACGACATCGACAAGGTGGAGCTGTACTCCCTGCGCCGCCAGATCGGCATCGTGCCCCAGGAGCCGCTCCTGTTCACCGGCACCATTGCCGAGAACATCGCCCTCACCGATCCGGATGCCAGCAGTGAATCGATCGTGACGGCTGCGCGCATGGCCTGTGCCCACGACTTCATCATGGACCTGCCAGGTGGCTACAGCGCCCAGGTGGGCGAGCGGGGTGCCGGTCTCTCCGGAGGCCAGCGGCAACGTCTGGCTCTGGCCCGCACCCTGCTGTCCAATCCCAAACTGCTGGTGCTCGATGAGGCCACCAGCGCCCTCGACTACGACACCGAACGCCGCGTCTGCGACAACCTGCTCCAGGGGCTTCACCACTGCACGGTGTTCTTCATCACCCACCGGCTCTCGACAATCCGGCGCGCTGACCTGATCGTGATGCTGCATGAGGGAGCGATCGCCGAGGTGGGCACCCATGACGCCCTGATGGAGCGTCGGGGCCGTTATTACGCGCTGTACCGCCAGCAGGAGGCAGGCTGATGACCAGGATCACTCCCCCCCCCGGCCCGAAGGCCAAGGGCCCCTCCTCCAGTTCCCTGCTCCGCGCTGCCCAGAACGCGATCGAGCGCCGGGTCACCAGCAGCCAGGGGGGGATGGCGTTGCAGCAGTCCCGCGTTCTGGCCCGCACGATCACCTGGGTGCTGGTGGGTACCGCAGCGGCTGGCGTGGCCTGGCTGGCGCTGGCCCGCACCGATGAGGTGGTGGTGGCCCCCGGCAAGCTGCAGCCGATCGGCGATGTCAAGACGGTGCAGATGCCCGTTGGCGGAGTGCTGGAGGAGATGCTGGTGAAGGAAGGCCAGCGGGTGAGCCAGGGCGAGGTGTTGCTGCGGCTCGATAACGAGGCCACCCTCGATCGCCGCAAGGCCACGCTCGATACGATCCGCTCCAAGGAGGAGCAGCTGCAACTCAAGCAGCTGGAGATGCAGCGCTATTTCAATCTCAACGACACCGAACAGAGGACTCTCCGGCGCAACCTCGAACTGGAGCTGAACATCCTGGATCGCCTCGAACAACTGCAGAAGGAAGGCGCCGTGCAGGAGCTGCAGTATCTGCAGCAGCGCAACAAGGTGCAGGAGGTGAGGGGGGAGCTGGAAAAGCTGGCCCAGGATCGCAAGCGGCAGGAGGCCATCCTGCGCCAGTCCAAGGCCCAGCTCGATGGTGAGCTGGCTGATCTGCGCAGCAAACTCACCGAACTGAGCATCAACATCCGCTACCAGGATGTGCGCTCACCGGTGGATGGCCTGGTGTTTGATCTCAAACCCACCGGCCCCGGTTTTGTGGCCCAGGGCAGTGAGCCGGTGATGAAGATCGTGCCGTTCCGTGATCTGCAGGCCCGGGTGGAGATTGAAAGCAGCGACATCGGCTTTGTACAGGTGGGCAAGCCTGTGGAGATCAGCATCGACTCCTTCCCCGCCACCGATTTCGGTGTTCTCGAAGGCACACTGGAGTCGATCGGCTCCGATGCCCTGCCACCCGATGAGCGCCATCCCACCTATCGCTTTCCCGCCAGGGTTGCGTTGAATTCCCAGCAGTTCCGCCTCAAGGGTGGCCAGATCCTGCCCCTCCAGGTGGGCATGTCGCTGACGGCCAACATCAAGCTGCGCAAGGTCACCTACCTGCAGTTGCTGCTGGGCGAGTTCAAGAGCAAGACCGATTCGCTCAAGCGGATCTGATGCTCAGGAGCATCTGATGCCCAAACGGAGCTGATGCGGAGCTGGTTGGTTAAGCGTGCGGAGCTTAAGCGTGCGGGCGGTGGTTGTCAGGACAGCAGGCGCGGGCGCTCAGTTCACGCCAGCGCGTTCCTGGGCAGCTTCGATCAGTCCCCTGAACAGGGGGTGGGGCTTGCCGGGACGGGAGAGAAACTCAGGGTGGTATTGACAGGCGGCGAAGAAGGGATGGTTCCTGAGCTCCACGAGCTCCACCAGGCGACCATCCGGTGAGGTGCCACTGATCGCGTACCCCGCCTCCAGAAACTTGGTGCGGTAGGCGTTGTTGAACTCATAGCGGTGACGGTGCCGCTCGTACACCACCTCCTCGCCGTAGAGGCGTTGGCCCAGGGTGCCGGATGCCAGGCGGCAGGGGTAGACGCCCAGGCGCATGGTGCCGCCCAGGTCCACCACATCCTGCTGCTCCGGAAGCAGGTGGATCACCGGGTGGGCGGTGTCGGGGTCGAGTTCGGCGCTGGTGGCGTCGCCCAGGCCCGCCTGGTTGCGGGCCCACTCGATCACGGCGCACTGCATGCCCAGGCACAGGCCCAGGAACGGCACCCGCTGCTCCCGCGCCCAGCGGATCGCGGCCACCTTGCCGTCCACGCCCCGGTTGCCGAAGCCGCCCGGCACCACCACCGCATCCATGCCGGCCAACAGGGCGGCGGCTCCCTGCTGTTCGATCTGTTCGGCGCAGATCCAGTGCAGATCCAGCGAGGCGTCCTGGGCCAGGCAGGCATGGCGCAGGGCCTCCACCACCGAGAGGTAGGCATCGTTGAGCTGCACATACTTGCCCACCAGCGCCACCTTCACGGCCGGACCGGGGTTGCGCAGCTTGGTCACCAGTTCCGCCCAGCCGACCATGTCACTGGCGCGATCTTCGAGCCTGAGCACATCGAGCACCTCGCGGCAGAGCCCTTCCTGTTCCATGGCCAGGGGCACCGCGTAGATGCTGTCGGCGTCGAGGGCCTGGATCACCGCACCGGCGCGCACGCCGCAGAAGCCGCCGATCTTGCGCTTGAGGTCCTCGGAGATGGTGCGGTCGCTGCGGCACACCAGCACGTCGGGCTGGATGCCGATCGAGCGCAGCTCCTTCACCGAGTGCTGGGTGGGTTTGGTCTTGAGTTCGCCGGAGGTGCCGATGTAGGGCAGCAGGGTCACGTGCACGTAGGCGATGTCGTGGCGGCCCACATCGCCGCGGAATTCGCGGATGGCCTCCAGAAACGGCAGCGACTCGATGTCGCCCACCGTGCCGCCGATCTCACCGATCACCACGTCGGCGCTGGAGTTGGCCGCCACCCGGTGGATGCGCTCGCGGATCTCGCCGGTGATGTGGGGGATCACCTGCACGGTGCCGCCGTTGTAGTCGCCGCGGCGTTCCTTGTTGATCACCGCCTGGTAGATCGAGCCGGTGGTCACGCTGTTGAGGCGCGACATCGCCGTGTCGGTGAAGCGCTCGTAGTGACCCAGGTCGAGGTCGGTCTCGGCGCCGTCCTCGGTGACGAACACCTCGCCGTGCTGGTACGGGCTCATCGTGCCCGGATCCACATTGAGGTAAGGGTCGAGCTTGAGGATCGAGACGCTGTAGCCGCGGCTCTTGAGCAGCCGGCCCAGGCTGGCGGCCACGATTCCCTTGCCGATGCTCGACACCACACCGCCGGTGACGAAGACGAACTTGCTCATACCCCGGTGGCTGACCCCTCAATGTACCGAGTGGCCCCAGGCCCTTGGCGCGGCTGCGGTCGGCCGGCCACGCCCGCGTTGCGGGCAATGCCGGCCGGCCGCAGCCGCGCCAGGGCGGGGGGCAGGCGTGCAGGCAACCCCCCGCACTTGCCTGAGCCCCTGGCCCCGTTGGCGGCTGGCTCTGGTGAGAGGCCGGCGTTAGCCGCGCAGCGGCTTCGCCCGGCCGACGCCAGAGCCAGCCGCCAACGGCAGCAGCTCAGCCCTCCAGCAAGCTGCGCAGCATCCAGGCGGTCTTCTCGTGGATCTGCAGCCGCTGGGTGAGCAGGTCGGCGGTGGGCTGGTCGCCGGCTGCATCGGCCACGGCGAACACGCTGCGGATGGTGCGGGCCACGGCCTCATGGCCCTCCACCAGTTCGCGCACCATGGCCAGGGCGGCGGGCACGCCCTCGCTTTCGGGGATGGAGCAGAGACCGCTGTAGGTGGCGCCGCCGAAGGGGGCGATGTGGCCCAGGGCGCGGATGCGTTCGGCGATCTCGTCGAGGGCGGTCCAGAGCTCGGTGTACTGCTCCATGAACATCAGGTGCAGCGTGTTGAACATCGGCCCGGTCACGTTCCAGTGGAAGCCGTGGGTCTTGGCATAGAGCACGGTGCTGTCGGCCAGCACGCGACCCAGGCCTTCGGCGATGGCGGCCCGCTGTTCTGAGGGGATGCCGATGTCAATCGGCGGGGCGGCCGGCGGGGCGGCGGTGGCGCTGGCGGTGGCGCTGGCTGTGGCTTTGGCAGCCATGGGACTAAAGCGGACTAATTCCGTTTTAGTCCTGCAGGGGGCGCGGTCCGCGCTGCTGTTGGAGATCGTTGTTTTTGGCTGGGGTAGGCGCCTTGCAGGCCGCCCGCTTCAGCGCTCATCCAGGCTGCCCAGGTAGTCGCGCACGCGGCAGCGGTTCTGGGGTTGGCGCAGCTTCAGCAGGGCCCGCGATTCGATCTGCCGCACTCGCTCCCGCGACAGATCCATGCCTTCGCCGATCTCGCTCAGGGTGCGAGGGGTGTTGTCGTCGAGGCCAAAGCGCTCGCGGATCACCTGGGCTTCCCGCCCGTTCAGCTCGGCCAGCAGGCTCTCCAGGTCGTCGTGCAGCTGCTCGCGGGTGAGCACCTGCTCCGGCGTGGCGTGCTCGTCCTGCAGCAGGTCCCCCAGCTCGCTGTCCTGGTCGCGTCCCACCCGGCCTTCCAGGGAGACGGGGCGCGGCACCTGGATCAGGATCTGGCGCACGGCCTGTTCACTCAGGTCGAGTTCGCCTGCCAGTTCGGCCAGGGTGGGAAGACGCCCCAGCCGCATGGCCAGCTCCCGCTGGGTCCGCTTGAGCCGGTTGAGCTTTTCGGTGATGTGCACCGGCAGGCGGATGGTGCGGCTCTGGCTGGCCAGGGCGCGGGTGATGCCCTGGCGGATCCACCAGTAGGCATAGGTGCTGAAGCGGAACCCCCGGGTGGGGTCGAAGCGCTCCACCGCCCGCTCCAGTCCCAGGCTGCCCTCCTGCACCAGATCCAGCAGTTCCAGGCCGCGGCGTTGGTATTTCTTGGCGACGGCCACCACCAGCCTCAGATTGGCCTGGATCATCCGCTCCCGCGCTCGCTTGCCCCGGTGCAGCGCCTGCCGCAGCTGGGTGGGGCTGAGGCCGGACCGCTCCGCCCATGCCGCCTGCGTCGCCTCCGGATCGCCGCTTTCCGGCGGCTGAAGTTTCAGCAGCCGTTCCCGCTCCTGCACCAGCCGCGCCAGGGTGAGTTCCTCCTCCTGGCTCAGCAGGTTCACCCGGCCGATGTCCTGGAGGTAGAGGCGCACCAGGTCGGTGGTGGAGGGAGCTCTGGGCAAACAACGGCCAGCCGGGTATCTCCAGCTTTGCCAGTGCAGACAGGTGACAGGCGATTTCTGTCCTGTTTCCTTCGGTTTCTGGTTGTCCTGCAGCGGCTGAGGCCCACCCCTGGATTTCCTTGGCGAAACCACGGGTGCGGGGATCAGGAGGGGGTGCGGGGATCAGGAGGGGGTGCGGGGATCAGGAGGTTTCCCAGCGTTTGATGATGGTTTCAATGATGCCCTCGAAACGCATACGGGAGATCTGCTTGTTGATCTGATCGCGTTTGGCTTTGTTCAGCGTGGCCCCAAAAACGAAGCTCTGAGGGGTCTGGTTATAGGTCTTGGCTGAGATCTGAAACTGATCCGGGTTCTGCAGCTTTCTGCTGAGGGTCTGCACCCGTCCCGAATCGGCCATGATGTTGCCCACCGTTCCCCGTTCCAGGGATTCGATCAGAGCTTTGTCGCCACTGATCGGCCGGATCTTCGTCAGCAGGTCGGGTCGATCGAGCTTGCGTACCTGGTCGGTGAGCCAGAGTTCACTGATGGTTCCTGAATCCACGCCGATGCCATCACGCAAAGCGGCAATCAGGCTGTCCTGTTGAGAGATGTCACTGGGGGTATTGGTCTTGAAAACCACGGTTGCGGTGGTGCCCACAAACACAGACGTGACGACAAGCCTGCAGATGTTGACCAGCGTGATGATCGCAATTGTGGGTGGATCGGGCCCCATCTTGTAGATGCCTGTGCCCATCACCAGCATCATCCAGCCCTTGAAGAAGGTGTTGCGCCTGCGGCCGCTGTCGATATCCTTATGATTGAAGCCATTGCTGATCAGCCAGAGGGGGATCGCGGCGATCACGGTGATCGCAAACAGCAGCAGGATCGAGTCGCGCAGAATCTGTTCCTTGCCGATTCTCCTCAGCAGGGGCAGGATGCCTTCGTTGGTCTTGCGGGAGAGAAAGGCGAGGCTGTCCTCCTGATAGGGCACTGAAAAGTCTGCCTTCTCCAGGCGCTCGGCAATGATGTTCAGACAGCAGATCGCAATGTCCAGCTGGCCTGCGGCGGCGGCCTCAATGGCTGCGTTCGGCGTGGCAATGGGTTGAAGGCTGTAGCGCCAGCCCTGCTGCTGGGCAATGGCCGACCACAGGTCCACCGCCGATCCTGTGGGTTGCCCGTTGGTCAGGTCGGAGCAGGGCATGGCGTGCTGCACCACGCCCACCCGCAAGGGCTGGGCTTCGACAGCCCTGAGCGGAGCGCTCGCTGCGCAGAGCGAAAGCAGGCCCAGGGAGAGGAGAGCCAGCCCACGTCGGCCTCGCACCGGTCAGCTCTCCTCCTCCACCCAGGTGCTGGCCACGTGCAGCTCCTCCAGCTGGCGATTGCTCACATCGGCGGGGGCCTGGGTCATCAGACAGCGGGCCTGCTGGGTTTTTGGGAAGGCGATCGTGTCGCGGATCGACTCTTCGCCGGCCAGCAGCATCACGATCCGGTCCACGCCGTAGGCCAGGCCGCCGTGGGGCGGGGCGCCCATGTCGAGGGCCTCCATCAGGAAGCCGAACTGGCGCTCGGCTTCATCCAGCGGCAGGCCGATGGTCTGCAGCACCTGGCGCTGCAGGGCCGAATCGTGGATGCGCAGGGAGCCGCCTCCCAGCTCCAGGCCGTTGAGCACCAGGTCGTAGGCCTGGGCGCGGGCCGTGGGCAACGTGGTGGCCCAGGCGGCTGGATCGTCGCCGAGGTCTGCGCTGTTGGGCGCGCAGAAGGGGTGGTGCAGGGCCTCGAGGCGGTTCTCGTCTTTGTTGAACTCGAACATCGGGAAATCCACCACCCAGAGGAAGTTCCAGCTGTCGTTGTCGCGGTCGGGCTGCACCAGGCCCAGTTCACGGGCCAGAAACTGGCGCACCCGATCGAGGGCCTTGTTCACCGTGGCGGTGTCGCCGGCGCCGAACAGCAGCAGGGTGCCGGGCTCGGCGCCGCTGCGCGCCAGCAGTTCGGCCTTCTTCTCGGCGGAGAGGTTGTCCTTGATGGCGCCGATCGTGTCGATCTCGCCGCCCTCGCGCACGCGGATGAAGGCCAGGCCGCCGGCGCCGGCCTTCTGGGCCTCGCTGAACACATCGCCACCGGGCTTGATGCGCACGTTGGAGATGGCGTCGTTGCCGCCGGGCACGGCGATGCACTTCACGCTGCCGCCAGCCGCCACGGCGCCACTGAACACCTTGAAACCCATGGTCTTGACGAGGTCGGACACATCGGTGAGCTCCAGGCCGTAGCGGGTGTCGGGCCGGTCGGTGCCGTAGCGGGCCATCGCCTCGTGCCAGGTGAGGCGCGGGAAGGGCCGGGGCAGCTCGATGCCTTTCACGGCCTTCCAGATGGCGGCGATCAGGCCCTCGTTGAGCGCCAGGATCTGCTCCTGGTCCATGAAGCTCATCTCCAGGTCCAGCTGGGTGAATTCCGGCTGGCGGTCGGCCCTGAGGTCTTCGTCGCGGAAGCAGCGGGCCAGCTGGTAATAGCGCTCCAGACCGCCCACCATCAACAGCTGCTTGAACAGCTGGGGCGACTGGGGCAGGGCGAACCACTCGCCGCCGCACACGCGGCTGGGCACCAGGTAGTCGCGGGCGCCCTCGGGGGTGGAGCGGGTGAGCACCGGCGTTTCCACTTCAATGAAGCCGGCGTCCTCCAGGTGGCGGCGCATCGCCTGCACGGCCCGGTGGCGCAGGCGCAGGTTGCGGTTCATGCGCTCGCGGCGCAGGTCGAGATAGCGGTGCCGCAGCCGCAGCTCCTCGCGGGTGTTCTCCTCGTCGTGCACCGACACCGGGAAGGGCAGGTTGCCCTTCACCGCGTTGAGCACCGTGATGGTGCTGGCCAGCACCTCCACGCGCCCGGTGGCGAGCTTGTCGTTGATGGATGCGGCGGGGCGCTGGCGCACCGTGCCCGCCACCTGGATCACAGTTTCGTGGCGCAGGTGCTCAGCCACCGCGAAGGCCGCGGCGCCGAGGTCGGGGTCCACCGTGATCTGCACCGTGCCGCTGCGGTCGCGCAGGTCGATGAAGATCACGCCGCCGTGGTCGCGGCGCCGATCCACCCAGCCGCACAGTTGCACGGCCGGGCCGCTGGCGTCCTGGCGCAGGTCGCCGCATCCGTGGCTGCGCATCTGAGATCCCGAGAGGAAGGGCGATTGTCCCACCCGGGCCGACGGGCTGTTCCGCGTCAGCGACGGGCTGTTCCGCGTCAGCGGCGGGCTGTTCCGCGTCAGCGGCGGTAGAAGGGGCGCTTCACCACGGTGGCCGGCTCGGTTCTGCCGCGGATCTCCACCACCAGCTCACTGCCCAGCCGGGCCAGTTCGCTAGGCACCAGCGCCAGGGCGATCGCCTTGCCCAGGCTGGGGGCCCAGCTGCCACTGGTCACCTCACCCACCACCGCGCCGTTGTGCAGCACCGGGTAGCCGTGGCGCGCGATCGCCCGGCCCTGCAGCTCCAGCCCCACCAGCCGGCGCTTCACCCCCTCGGCGCTCTGGCGCTCCAGCACCCCGCGGCCGATGAACGGTTTAGGCATTTCGAGATGCACGAGCCAGGCCAGGCCCACTTCCAGGGGCGAGGTGCCGGCATCCATGTCCTGCCCGTAGAGGTGCATGGCGGCCTCCAGGCGCAGGGTGTCGCGGGCACCGAGGCCGCAGGGGGTGACGCCCGCCGCCAGCAGCTGGCGCCACAGGGCCAGGCCCGCCTCCTTGTCCAGCAGCAGTTCAAAGCCGTCTTCGCCGGTGTAGCCGGTGCGGCCCACGAACACCCGGGCCCCCGCTGCGGCGCCCTCGGCGTGGGCAAGGGTGAGCTCCCGGTGGCCGAAGCGGGGCAGGCCTGCCAGATCCACCCCCGCCAGGCCCTCCAGCCGTCGCGGGGCGTCGGGCCCCTGCAGGGCCAGCAGCACACCGTCGCCCTTGATGTCGCGGATGGCGACACCCCTGGGCTCCAGGTTCTGGCGCAACCAGGCGGTGTCGGCCTCGGCGCAGGCGGCGTTGATCACCACCAGCAGCTCGTCGCTCTCGCCCCCATCCGCCACGACCCGGCCACGGTCGTAGACGATCAGGTCGTCGCGGATGCCGCCGGCATCGTTGAGCAGCACCGTGTAGCAGGCCTCGCCCGGGCCGATCCGGAACAGATCGCTCGGCACGAGTGCCTGGAGGAAATCTTTCACGCCGTCGCCGCGCAGCTCCAGCACCCCCATGTGGGAGATGTCGAACACCCCGCAGTGGCTGCGCACCGCCTCGTGCTCAGCCACCAGGCCGCTGTACTGCACGGCCATCTCCCAGCCGGCGAAGGGCACCATGCGGCC